>CAWEQU010000006.1:0-641389 GCA_963811305.1 uncultured Chloroflexia bacterium | reverse complement strand
TCTACATTCGAGTTTAGCGTGCGCTGCCCTGCCCTTGCAGACCTCATGGAGGGCTACCGCGAGGAGATCGTGGCGGCGTGGGTGCGGCTGCTGTACAGCATGGATGACGCACACTACCTTGACCACCATTGGACACACTACCGGGAGCGGCCAGTTACCGAGCTACAAAGTGCGGCGCGTAACTGCGTTCTTGGGTTGGTCGAGTCTGTTCCGCTCCGGCGACCACGAGAGGCTTGCCGAGTACACCGAGCAAATGTGCGAAGTACAGGTAGGCCAGGGATTCGATATCGCCGAGGTCATAGAGGGCCACCTTCTGCTAAAGGATGCCGCGCTCCCCATTATCGAGCGAGAATCAGGTTGGGACCTGGGCGACGAGGCATCAGTCAAGATGCTGAGCGCGCTCGACGCGGCTCTGCGGTGGTTAGTCATCCGCTTCAGCAAGCTCTATTCAACGACGTTGAACTCACGATTACAGGAGCAAGTCGAACTTCTGGACAAGCAGCGCGCCCTTCTGGAGCGACGGGTGCGCGAGATTACCGCGCTCGTACATTCAGGTGCGCTCCTAACCTCGACGCTCGACCTCGATAGGCTCCTCTCCCTCATACTGGAGCAGCTGGAGGAAGTCGTTGAATACGATAGGGCCTCCGTCCAGATGCTCATCGAGGGCCGCCTGCGTATCATCGCCGGGCGAGGCTTCATGCACCCTGATGAGGTGCTTGGCCTCTCTTTCGATCCACGAGAGAACGTCCTGACACGCAGGATGCTCGATGATGGCGCGCCGATAATCCTGTCCGACGTGGCAAATGAGCCAGGCTTCGTAGCCGACCCAGGCGACCCCACCCGCGCCTGGATTGGTGTGCCGCTGGTGGCGCGTGGCGAAGTGATAGGCGCTCTTACCCTGGACAAGAAGGAGCCTAACTTCTATGATGAATCGGATGGCGCGACGGTGATGGCATTCGCAAACCAGGCCGCCATCGCCATAGAGAACGCCCGCCTTTATGACCGCGCCCGAGAGCAAGACATACTGGCTGAGAGGAATCGCCTGGCGCGCGAACTGCACGACTCCCTTTCGCAGTCCCTATTCAGTATGGTGCTGAACGCTGAAGCCGCGAACCACTTCTTTGACACCGACCCCGCCAGGGCGCGTGCCCAGATAGCCATACTTTATGAGACCGCCAATGCCGCGCTGAAAGATATGCGTAGCCTCATATTTGAGCTACGCCCTGCCAACCTCGAAAACGAGGGTCTGGCGACCGTGCTCACCAAGCACGCCAAGATGATTGGCGAGCGTTATGGTATAAAGATACGTACTCATATCACGGGGCAGCGCAGATTATCATTACCAATCGAAAAGGCGCTCTTCCGGGTAGCGCAGGAGGCTTTGAATAACGTCGTCAAGCACGCTAACGCCACCGAAGTGACGATTACCCTCTCGACCCAGGAGAACTGGGTTACTATGAGCATCGAGGACAACGGCACCGGCATAGCTCCGGGCGCAATCAAACCTAATACCCTCGGCCTCACTTCAATGCGAGAGCGGGTCGAGCAACTGGGCGGCACAATAGAGTTCACGTCGGGACCGGGCGGGGTCGGCACTATTGTGAAGGTAAAAGTTCCCTGTGACAGGTAATTTCGTAGGGGCACGGAGCGTAGCGACGCACGCCGTGCCCGTACAGGGACATTGATGTCTTGACCAAACGGGAGGTACGCATGGATAGCACGCAAATGCGAGCTAACGACAAGATAAACGTGATGCTGGTTGACGACCATGCCATAGTGCGTCAGGGTCTCCGCACCTACCTTGAGCTACAGCCCGATATCCAGGTCGTCGGTGAGGCGAGTGATGGCAAACAGGCTATCTCTATGGTTCGTGAACTGCTGCCCGACGTCGTCTTGATGGACCTCGTCATGCCGAACACCGACGGCGTAGAGGCCACACGAGCAATCACCGCGCTCTCCCCGAGCACGCGGGTGATAGTTCTTACCAGCTTCAGCGAGGACGAGAAGGTATTCGCCTCGATAAAGGCGGGCGCGCAGGGCTATCTCATGAAGGACGTGCTACCCCAGGACCTGGTGGCGGCCATACGCACTGTCTACCGCGGCGAGGCCCAGCTTGACCCGGAGATCGCGCGTAAGCTCATGCAGGAGTTTACCAACCCCCAGCCCACCGCGCCGAAACATGACCTTACCGAGCGTGAGCTTGAGGTTCTTACCCTCATCGCGCATGGCAAGAGTAACAAGGACATCTCCGAAGACCTGGTACTAAGCGAGAAGACCGTCAAGACCCATGTCAGCAACATCCTCCAGAAACTGCACCTCTCTGACCGTACCCAGGCGGCGGTGTATGCTCTCCGGCAGAAAATCGTGGATTAATCACGCATCACGCATCACGTTTCACGCGTCGCCTACATCTGTAGACTGAGATTACATTACGTCAATTAGCCCGTGACTATTCTTTTATCTTGGGGTATAATTAAATCACCATATTGTAATTGGCTTGCTATGCAAATATCTTGGTCGGAAAAGTGCAGAGTAGCGCCTAGAAGGTGCTTATTGGTATGAACTATCTCGCAGGATGTTGCTCAACAACGATGTTGGCACAACAAATGGTCGCTCCGATGGATTACCCGGGCGGCCACCGCCTCGCCCGCGCCTCCTCACAGTACGATTACTTACCTCAAACAACCACTGGCGTTATTCGGGTCCTCATAGCAGGCGACCATGATTGCTTGCGCGCCAGCCTCAAGACGATGCTTGAGCTTGACCCTCGTATCAGAGTCGTTGGAGAGGCCGCCGACGATTGCGAGACTATCAAAGCCTCTCGCAAGCTCCACCCCGACGTCCTTCTCATCGATTTAGACATGAGGTGCTGCGATCACCTCGACGCCCTCCGAGAGATAACCCAGCGAAAGCTTGCGTCGTCCGTAGTAGCCCTCTCCATACATGACGACAAAGTGGGTCTCGCTGAAGCCCAGGCGGCGGGAGCGAATGTTATCCTCGAAAAAGGCGTCCCCTACCGTCAACTAATCAACGCGATACGCCTGGCCTCCGCAAACTCCTCCTCTCGCTAAGAACCCTCCTCTTCCCTCAAATAACAAACAACTGATAAGTCTCCAAACCTACATCTCCAGCGGTATCTATATCACCTGGAGGACTTAGCATGCCTTACTCCTTCAGAACGAGCGTTCTGATACTTAGGATGTATATGTGCACGTGGCGGGTAGGGCTTGCGCAGTCGCAAAGATACCCCTCCTTCCCGATGCGCCAAGCACCCTCGGAGAGTACAATATGAGTGTGATAAAGGAGTAAGGAGAGGAGGAAAAAGAAGTGAATTACAATACTTATACAGCAGGTCTCATAGCATACGATATCATCAACGACCGAAAGCGTGAAGCGCAAAATGAGCGCCGGTGGGCGCAGGCGCTCAGGGCAAAGCGTGATCAGTCTAAGAGCAACAGCTAAGAGTACCTCACTCGCAAAGAAGAACCGCCAGACACATTTCGTCTGGCGGTTCTTCTTTTTGCTATGATTTCTATCCGGTAGCCGGGCGACCTTCCTTGAGGGTCATGCTGCTGATGACCAGGCGTTGGATCTCGGAGGTGCCCTCGTATATCTCCGTGATGCGCGCGTCGCGGTAGAGGCGCTCAACCGGGAAGTCGCGCAGATAGCCGTAGCCACCGTGTATCTGGACGGCCATGTGCGCTGCCTTCGTCGCCGCTTCGGAAGCGTGCAGTTTTGCCATCGCAGCCTCTTTCGTATAGCGTGTTCCCTGGTCTTTCACCCACGCCGCGTGCAACGTAAGCAGCCGCGAGGCCTGTACCTCCATCGCCATGTCGGCTATCTTTATCTGTATCGCCTCGATTTCCGCGAGGGGCTTGCCGAACGCGTGGCGCTGGTGAGCGTATTTCACCGCGGCGTCCACACATGCCTGCCCGATTCCTATCGCCTGGGCCGCGATGCCGATGCGGCCGCCGTCGAGCGTCTGCATGGCAATCTTGAAGCCCTCGCCCACCTTGCCGAGTATCTGAGCTTTGGGCACGCGACAGTTCTCGAAGTGTAGCTCAACGGTATTGGAGCCTCTTATACCTAGCTTCTTCTCCTCTGCACCTATTACGAAGCCGGGCGTGTCTGCATCCACGATAAAGCAGGTGATACCCTTGTGCTTCAATTCACGGCTGGTCTGCGCCCAAACGATGGCGACCTGCGCGACCCCGCCGTTCGATATGAATATCTTAGAGCCGTTCAGGATATAGTGATCCCCATCCTCTGTCGCGGTAGTCGCCATAGAAGCCGGATCGGACCCCGCCGACGGCTCGCTGAGGGCGTAGCAGCCCAGCATCTCGCCGGACGCGAGTCGAGGGAGGTAGCGCCGCTTTTGCTCCTCGTTGCCGAAATAGTCGATAGGCCAGCAGACGAGCGAGTTCTGCACGGTCATAGTCACCGATGTGGAAGCGCAGCCCCGGCTCACCTCCTCCATAGCCAGCACGTAAGATACGGTATCGAGGCCCGCTCCACCATACTCTTCCGGCACCATCATGCCAAGGAAGCCGACCTCCCCTAGCATCTTAGCCTGGGGCGCAGTGAACTCCTCGGTGCGGTCATACTCCGCAGCCAGGGGCGCAAGCTGCTCGTCCGCGAACTCCCGCGCCGTCTGGCGGATCATCTTCTGCTCTTCAGTCAGGCCGAATTCCATCGCTCTTCCCCTCTACTAGCCCAAAGCCTCAGAATCTGTCTAAGAACAATCCGTCTCTGCTGGTCATTCTGAAGGGGTGTGTGCAAGAACTGTGACCCTTAGCCTGTCATTCTGAGCGAAGCGAAGAATCTAAAACTCTATCCACCTGGCAAGCTCGGAGATTCCTCACTGCGTTCGGAATGACAGGGAGAAGGATGCTTCGTCATCCACAGGCACTTTTGTTTCCACTCTCTTCTTAAAGACGTTCTCAGATTGTCCGCTTCCACACATCCCATCGAATGCTCACGCTAGTATTTGTAGAACCCTTCTCCGCTCTTCCTCCCCAGCTTGCCCGCCTGTACCATCTTCACCAGCAGCGGGCAGGGCCGGTACTTGGGGTCTTTGAATCCATCGTACAGGACATACAGGATGTCCAGGCACACGTCGAGGCCGATGAAGTCTGCCAGGGTAAGCGGTCCCATCGGGTGATTCATACCGAGCTTCATTACCGTATCTATGTCTTCCTTAGAAGCTACCCCCTCAAAGAGCGTGAAAATCGCTTCATTTATCATCGGCATGAGAACTCGGTTCGATACGAAGCCAGGGTAATCCTTCACTTCAACAGGCGTCTTGTCCAGCTTCGTTGCCAGGTCGCGGACCGCTCCGTACGTCTCGTCGCTGGTAGCCAGCCCGCGTATTATCTCCACGAGCGACATGAGAGGCACAGGGTTGAAGAAGTGCATCCCGATGAACCGATCAGGCCGACCTGTGACTGCGGCGAGGCGCGTGATGTCTATGGAAGAGGTATTGGAGGCGAGGATTGCCTCTGGCCCCAGGAGAGCATCCAGCTCGCGGAAGGCGGCAGCCTTCGCGTCGAAGTTCTCAAAGATCGCCTCTACTATGAGGTCGCAATCTTTCATATCGCTGAGGTCCGTCGTGGTCGTAATGCGCCCCAAAGCGGCCTCGCTATCCTCCTGCGAGAGCTTCCCCTTCTCCACGAACTTCCCGAGGCTCTTCTGGATGGAGCCAAGACCCCTTTCCAGCTGCGCCTGCCCAACATCGCGCATCACCACGTCAAAGCCGGAGCTTGCGAACACCTGCGCTATGCCATTACCCATCGTGCCCGCGCCTACGACACCTACTTTGCCAATGTTCATCGCTAATATGCCTCCGGGGTTGTTAGTGGCTGGTAGTTACCTAGCAATAACTCGCAACTCGCAACTCGTAACTCGCTACTATCATGTTTGCAGTTCCACGTATTGCGGTAAAGGCCCGCCTATCAAGGGAAGGGCGTACTCAATGAACTCCTGCGTGACATAGTTCTCCAAGTCGCTGATGAAGGCGCGAGGCATCCGCTTCTCGATGTTGGCGATTTGCTCAAGCTCGGCCATGCCGATGGTGCAGCGATAGGTCGGACCTTCCGCGCGCTCAAGTATCACCATCTGGTCGGTCGTGCCTGACAGGGCCGCTCGTACCGCGGCTCGCCCGCACTCCTCGGCCTCGATAAGGTCAACTTCGCTCTGGTGGGCCTGCGACATCCGCTGGAGCGTGCCTGGCTGGTCCATGCGAGCGCGCAGGTCGAGCCTCCGCGTGATAAGTTGACATAACACCCACCCCGCGCCGATACCTCGATAATAGGCGTGCCCGAAAAAGTCCACGAAGTTAGGCGCTGTGACATTCGACGGCCCTGTGCCAAGAGCCTCCATCCCCACTACCGATACAGGTCGCCCGTCCCGGCACTTTATGTTCTCAGAGAGTGCTACCACCACCTGACCCCTCGTCCTATACACTTCATGTATCTCTTCCAGCAGTTCCTCTATGTCTTTGGGGCATTCCGGGAGGTAGATGAGGTCGGGCGTATCCCACCCTGTCGTGCCTGCGAGGGCAGTCGCGGCGGTGAGCCACCCTGCGTTACGGCCCATCGTCTCGATAAGCTTGATGGGGTATATGTCGGGCATGGCCCGCGTGTCAAGGGTAGTCTCTAAGGCGGCAACGGCCATGTACCGGGCGGCGGAACCGTAGCCTGGGCAGTGATCTGTCACGGGCAGGTCGTTGTCTATAGTCTTGGGCACGGCTATCACGCGGAGGTCCATGCCCGCATCCATCGCGGCGGTAGCGAGACGATGCGAGGTGTCTGCTAAGTCGTTCCCGCCAATATAGACCATGTACTGGACGCCATGCTCCTGGAGAGTCGAAAGGGCCAGCGGCACGTCCGCTTCGGTCAGATGGTGGCGGCACGCGCCGAGCGCGGCGGAGGGGGTCTGTTGCAGCGCTGGCAGCACCTCTGCCGGGAGGCTGCTGAGGTCGAGGAGGTCGCCTGAGAGCAGGCCACGGATTCCGAAGCGCATCCCATAAACGCGCTTGATCCCTTGCGCCTTCGCCTCACGCAACACCCCGGCGAGAGAGGAATTTATGGCTGCGGTCGGCCCCCCGGACTGCCCGACGATAAGGGTAGCGGGAGGACCAGGCCGTGTGCCTACCCCCTCTACCTCCAGGATATGCTCGTCCGTATCCATGAATAGCGCGACTCCGTTGGCAATATGAAGCGACCCCCGTTGGGGTCACGTCGCCCGGCGGAGATTGAAGCACATGCGCCAGGGCAGCACATGATAACATAAGCGCCTGGGGAGGGCAAGGCGGGACGGACGATAGACGATAGACGATAGACGATAGGTTTGATGCGTGCTGCGTGCTGCGTGAGTACTGCCTTCTGCCTTTCATCGTCTATCGTCTATCGTCTATCGTCTCGGCTATGGTTATGGTCGCGTTGGGCCTAAAGCTGAAGTTGCGGTTGCGGTGGTGACTGGGGTGGCTGTAGACGTGCTTACCACCGTTGGAGTTCTGGTTGAGGTCGGTGTGCGCGTCGGGGTCGCCGTATAGGTAGGTGTCGGCGTAGGCGTCGGCTCTGTAATGGCGAGGGTGACGAGCTTGCTGATTTGAGCGCGTGTCGCGTTATTGCCGGGGCGGAAGTATGGGCGATTTTGCGCGTCGCACGGCTCTTCAGGATTTCCACAGGGATAGCCGCCAAGTATCTGGTGTGCGTAAGCGGTCTCTACGTAAGAGAAGAAGGTGCTCCCTACCGGCACGTCCTGGAACGAAGCGGTCCCCGGTTCATTGAGACTCCACCCTGCGGCGATCACCACTATCTTGGCGATCTGCGCACGCGTGACGTTAGCGTTGGGCCTGAAATATGGTCGGTTTTGGGCATCGCATGGCTCCCCTGGACCGCCGCACGGATAGCCCGTAATAAGCCCTCGCTCCGCGGCGGTCTCCACAAAGGTGTAGAAAGCGGAATTGGTTGGCACATCCGTAAATCGCCCATTCGCAGGGTTGATGGTCGGTATGTTGAAGCCCAGTATCACTATCTTCGTAAGCTGTGCCCGCGTGGTGTTGTTGTTTGGCCTGAACGTGCCATCCGCGTAGCCACTTATAGGGGGCGGAGCCAGGCTCGCCAGGTAGTCAATGAATTCATATGCCCAGAAATCGGTGGGCACGTCCCAGAAGCGCGTATTGGCTACGCTGATAGGCTGGGTCGCCGCAAAGGTGGTCCGGCGGGTTGGGAAGCTCTCGATTACGTAGGGCGTTACCTGGTACGTTTCAGGGGCAGAGCCATTGTTGGGCGCGATGGTTATAGCAGGGCTGCGCCAGGTCCCGGACCTGTTGGTCCCGGCAACCAGGGTAAATGTGAAGAGCTGCGCTCCCCCACCTGGAAACTGCACGGATGCCTCTACTGTGTCTACAGGCGTCGAATCGTCGTCCGAGGCGTCAACTTCGATTGTCAGCGTCCCCCCGGAGCGCGTGAAGTTCAGGGCGCTGTAGCGTACGTCGTGAATGACAGGCCCGCCGTCAACCACCGGGGTGTAAGTAGGCGGGGGATTGTTGACGAAAGACGCGAGGGCGCTCTGCGCGGTGCGGCCTTTGACAAACCAGTATCTGAATGGGTGGCACTGGTCATACCAGGAAGCCTCACTGAAGTCGAAGTTGAAGATGAACATCGTCCCCATCCAGGGCCAGTATGAACGCGCCCACTGGAATGCTCGCACCAAGTAGTCGGACTGTTGCTGAGGGGTGTGGATGTAATGCCAATCGGGAGGGTTGCATGGCGCGCCCACCGTGCCAGGGTCTAGCGCCCACCCCATCTCGGTAGCCCAAATCTGTTTCCCCGAATCTCCACGGTCTACCATCAATTGTCGGTGGCGCTCGGCACGCCTGAACACAAGGTTAGTGCCAACCGCGGGATCCGCTTCGGGTGCTGAGGCAAAGCCATATGGGTGGTCACTCAATACGTCAAAGAATGGGGCAGCGCCTGCGTCGTACATCTGCTCAAGGAAGTCAATGTCATCGAGGTGGCACCCTGGAATCTCTCGCTCGCCTACGGTTGTCACGGCTCCCGCGACTACGGTTGCCGACGAATCGGCGGCCTTTATCTGCGGATATGCGGCCTGGAGCAACCCCGCATACCTTATCGGGTCCGGGCAGAGATTGCCCCACTCGATGTCCGTATTCGGCTCATTCCAGATCTCGTATGCGACCCTGGGAGGGCGATACTGGCTCGTGCGCACGTGGTTGGCTAACTGGTAAGTAAACCTGCCGAAATCGGCGGGGTCGCTCGGCGGGCACGTATCCACGCCAGCACAATTGGGGTCACGCGCCCATGTAGGCGTGCGGCTCACGCGTATCAGCACGTTGACGTTTGCGGCCTGGGCATAGCGAATGATATTGTCCACGTCTCCCCAGTTGAAATTATTCCGCGTCGGCTCGGTTATGCTCCAGTAAACGCCGTACTGCACCCACCCGAAGCCCATCGCCTTCACGTCGTCGTTGTTATCGAGCAGAGCCATCACGAACCCGTATTCCTGGTTCGCGTTTGGCGTGCTCGCTATCTTCTCGAATATAGACCCGCTACTTGCCTGCGTCCCTTGCGCTGTCCCCGCGGGGAGAGTAAGCATAAGAGGGGACAAAAGCAATAATAGAAAGCCGAACTTGCTAAATAGCCCAAATCTTTGTGGACGGTGAGAATTCGAACGTGACCGGCTCAACTTTTAATACTCCAATCCGAGTTTCCATGTCTAGGTGTCTCTTTACCTGGCTATTCTACAACAGCACGCGACAAGCCATGCCATTAATTAACGTACGAGAGTGGTTTCGGTTGCTAATAAACCCATGGGAGAAGAACTTTTTCTATATCAAAATGAGCGCCGCAAGCGCTCATTTTGATATATAGACGAAGATGCTACCTGGATGTGGCAAGCTCCGTGCCGAGCGCACCGAGGACGACTCGTTGTCCGGGCGGTAGCTCCGGGTGCAGCTCCATGCGGGCGCGCTGGAACCACTGCGTCAGGTAGGTCTTGCCGTCTGAGGGGTTCACCATCTCAATCGCGGGGGAGAGAGGATATCCATAGATACGCTCGCCGCCGTGGTTTGCCCAGTAGTTGTAAAAAATGCCGTCAAGCATCTGACCCGTCTCGGTGAAATAGCGTCCTTCTATAATGGGGGTAGGCGTAGCGGGTGCGGAGCTGCGGGGCCACGACAGGCCAAGCTGCGCGATACGCTCCTGCCCCACCAGGCCAAGAGTAACTTTTGGTTGAAGCCCCCCCGCCCCGGTGATCTCAGGGTGCCACTCGAAGCGTGCGCGCTCGAACTGCTGCATCAGTACGCCATTACGCATCTGCTCAGGTCCGATTGGATAGCCGAAGGCCGTCATACCGCCGAAATCATTCCAGAACTTCAGGAAGTCATGCCCGACGCTCTGTCGGGTCGTTGGAAAATAAAGCGCGGGGCTGGAAGGGCGGTTGTTGAAGTAATCATACACGCGCTTCATCAAGATAGGCATGTTAGTGTACGCGGTCTCATAGCTATCGAGGTTGCTTGACATAGCCACGATTACGAACGGGCCGGAAGGACCCCAGACGATGCCCGCATTGTGCAGTAATGCGCCGAGGTTGCCATGCTTATGGGCGAACGGCGTGCCTTCCGGCAGGCCGGGCGCGAGCAGGTTGTTCACCTGCTGGTCGAGCATAATCTCCACCATCTGGCGGCTCGCCTCGGCGTCCACCATGTGCGACGTCGCAATCAGCTCCATCTCGCGCAACACGTCAATCGGCGTCGTAAGGTTATCCCCGATGCCGCTCCAGTCGAGAAGCGAATGGTCAAGGCCGTTCTGCTGCATGAAGCGATTTATGTTGTCCGGCCCAAGCACTCGCACCAATAGAGCCGCCGCCGTATTGTCGCTAACTGTGATCATCAGGTATGCCGCACGGCGCAGGGTGATGGCCGTGCCAGTAGGAAGGTTCAAGTCGCCAAGCGAGGCGTCATACCAGGCATCAGAGCCTGTGACCGCTTCGTACCCGTCGAGGTCAATAATACCTGCCTGTGCCTGGCGAAAAAGCTCGCAGAGTACCCACATCTTATATAGTGATGCGGATACGTGCTGCTCATCTCCATTAAAGACGGCGTATTGGCCTGTATCGAGCTTCTTGACCACCACCCCCCAGTCGCCGCCCAGGTCGCCCACAACTTCCTCAACGAGCGATTGGAGTTGGCTATCGGGCGCGTCGGGCGCGCTACCGTATAGCATGGGTACGGGAGACGCCGTCTGTGCGCTGGTGACGCTGATAAGTGGGGTGCTCGTGCCCACCGGCATGAGTCCGAGGGCGAGGGTTGCCATCAAAAAGAACGGAAGGAATCTTACCTTCTGTTTAGACATTATATTGGAATTCACCTTTGTTTTGTTTGCCGCAAACTTTTCTATAGTCGTCGCCATTATACCACAGTTGCGAATCTGGGGAAAACTTGACTCCATAATGGGTGGTGGATATAATGAAGCAACGAAATCTCCGGGATCGGAGGGCACGCCTATGAAAACAATTACTTCGCGGACGGCAGCCGGTTTGAGGCTGTTGTCCCGCGTGATGCGCTGAACGCCGGTTGCAAGCCTATGCTTGCGCCGGTGTTCGTGTTTTCAGGGGTCATTGCTTTGGTCGAGAGGCGGACCTTCCGAGCGGCTCCCGGCGAGGTGGAAAAGCAGTCACAGATAATGGAGGACGGCCAACATGAATTCAAGCCTGATAGGGAAGATAGAGAAAGCGCAGAGATACGAGCACGAGCCAGAGCGCGTGAACATCACAAATCTACAAGCGGACTTCCGAGGCGAGCACAGCACGTACCACCTCAGTCTGAACGAAAACCACTGGAAATGCAGTTGTAGTTTCTATTCCGGCTATGGCACTTGCAGCCACGTCATGGCAGTGCAGCGAATACTCGCCCAGATGCTCAACCTGGAAAGCCGAAGCGAGACCCCTCTTACCCACTCAAGCGCACCTATCGCGGGCTGAACATAACCCAATCTGACGCAGAAAAATGACAAAACATGAGTCATCCCGAATTTAATATTCGTGCCTGCCTCATGCCCACAACTGTCTCACCTTTAACCTCTCCCCACGTCGGGGGGACTTTTCAAAATAATAAAAAGGGTGAACATTGGCGGCGCAGCCGCCAATGTTCACCCTTTTTATTATTTTGAACTTGGGATTCTACGCTTGTCAAGCGTAAATCTTAAATTCGGGATGACTCATGTTTTGTCATTTTTGAAAATCCCTTTACCGCGTGTGGCTACGTAAAGTGGTATAATCTCTGATAGAATTCTCCATCGAAAGGCATCTGGTGCTAAATTCAACTAACCCACAGGATGTGACAAATTCCCTTGCATCTGAGGCGGCACGCCTCCTATTTGAGACTGGCTTGACCGTAGCAACCGCAAAGTCGTGCACGGGTGGCCTGCTGTCAGGGGCGCTGACAGGCATCCCCGGCTCGTCGGCTTACTTTCTTGGTGGCATCGTCTCTTATGACAACAAAGTCAAGTCAGGAATACTTGGCGTGCCTCCTGACCTTATAGAAGCGCACGGCGCGGTAAGCGCGCAAGTCGCCCTCTCGATGGCTCAAAGGATTCGTGCTTTACTTGCGGTAGACATCGGCATGTCCGTCACGGGTATCGCAGGCCCTGGCGGAGCGACCCAAAACAAGCCGGTCGGCACCACCTACATTGCCCTCGCTGCCCATGACTTTGAAGGGGTGCAGCACTTCCGCTTTGGTGGGGACCGCGAGGGCAATCGGGCTTCATCAGTCCGCGCATCTCTCAAGATGCTCGTCTCTTACCTGGAAGCGCGTGCGAACAGTGGTAGGGGCGACGCTAGACGCGAGGCGGTTGCCGTATGATCGCGGTTACACCTGGCGAGCAAGCTGTCCTGTACAGCAAGAGCACTCTCTCAAATGGGCTTAGGGTGGTGAGCGCCGAAATGCCGCATACGCGCTCTGCCGCCGTGCAGCTTTACATTGGCGTGGGCGCGCGCCATGAAGCGTCCAGGGTGAGCGGCATAAGTCACTTTGTGGAGCACATGGTCTTCAAGGGGACCGAGAGCCGCCCTAACCCGGTGCAGATTTCGGAGGCGATAGAGGGCGTGGGAGGTGCGCTGAACGCGGCCACCGATCACGAGCACACCAACTATCGCGCCCTCGTGCCCAGCCAGTACTTTTCTACGGCGCTCGACGTGCTGGCCGATATGCTCTTAGCTGCCCGCCTCGACCCCGCCGACGTCGAAAAGGAGCGGGCAGTTATCCTGGAAGAGATAAGCTCTACCCAGGACGCGCCCGGCGAGATAGTGGACCTCATTTCGGACGAGATGATGTGGGGTAAGCACCCATTGGGGCAGGACGTGGCAGGCTCTACACGGTCGGTAAAGCGGATTGCCCGTGACGACCTTGTTGCTCATATTACAGAGCATTACTCCCCCTCCAACATAGTGATTAGCGTAGCGGGCAACGTTACGCATGATACTGCCGTCCGCGAGGCCGAGCGACTTTGGGGTGACATCCAGGATAGGAGGGCCGAAGGTGTAGGGGTCTTCTCGCCTCGCGTCGAGGAAGGCCCCCGCGTGAAGGTCCGCAGAAAACGGACCGAGCAGAGCAATTTGATACTCTGCGTGCCCGCCCTGCCATATACGCACCCTGACCGCCACGCGCAGGACGTATTGGACGCGCTGCTTGGTGGCGGCATGTCTTCGCGCCTTTTCGTCGAGTTGCGGGAGAATCTTGGCCTTGCGTACTCAGTGGGGAGTTTCCTGAAGACCTATGCTGATGTTGGGGCCTTTGGGGTGCACGCTGCTGTGGACAACGAGCAGGTGGCACCTGCTGCCCGGTCTATAATCAAGGAGCTTTACAGGATACGCGACGAGCGGGTATCTGAAGTTGAGCTTCGGAAAGTCAAGGAGTACATCAAGGGGCACACCCTCCTCAGCCTGGAGCGTAGCGGCTACGTTGCCCACTGGGGAGGCTGGCAAGAGTCTGATGTTGGGCCGCATAGAGACGATAGATGAGGTCGTGGACCGCATCGAAGAGGTCACTTCAGAGGACGTGCAGACGCTGGCGGGCCGCCTATTTAGCCCCGAAGCTATGCGCCTGGCAGTGGTAGGCCCCTTCAAAGATGGCAGCTTCCTTGATAATCTGCTCTGAGATAAGAGTGAGCATGTTTTGAGATGGTAAGGTCGTTCGTCCAGGATGCCGAAGAGCTAAAGGCGCTGCTCGCCGTAGCGAGAGGGGATGCGCCTGCCGACACGGTGCTGCGCGGCGGCAAGCTCGTAAACGTGCTTTCCGGCGAGGTCTACCCGGCTGAGGTCGCGCTCCTTAGAGGGCGAATAGCAGGCGTTTCAACCGTCGCAGGGGCTTACAGTGGCGATGCAGAAATTGACCTGGCAGGCGAGTACCTTGCCCCTGGCTTCATTGACGGCCACATGCACATCGAGAGCAGCCTTGTCGTCCCGCCGGAGTTCTCCAACGCCGTTCTGCCGCATGGGACCACGAGCGTCGTAACCGACCCACATGAGATCGCCAACGTTCACGGCATCGACGGCATAAGGTTCATGCTCGCCTCCAGCGAGGGTCTGCCGCTCCGCGTTTTCGTAATGCTCTCCTCTTGCGTGCCCGCGACTGATATGGAAACTTCCGGCGCACGTCTCTCCGCCGAGGACCTTGCAGACCTGCTGGGCGAACTCAGGGTGCTTGGTATCGCGGAGATGATGAATTATCCAGGTGTTGTGGCGGGGCTAGACGACATGGTACGAAAGGCGGTTATGGGACACAATTCGGGCATCAGGGTGGACGGCCATTCGCCCCTACTCAGCGGGCAAGACCTACAGGCTTATGCATCGGCAGGTATCGCGTCGGACCACGAGAGCGTTTCGGCAAGCGAGGCGCTGGAGAAGCTGCGCGCAGGGATGCACGTCCTGATTCGTGAGGGGTCTACCGCTCGGAACCTCGACGCGCTTCTGCCGGTGGTAAATGAGCGTACCTCTCGCTTCTGCTCCTTCGCCACCGACGACAAGCAACCCAACGACCTTGCGCGTGACGGGCATATAGACCACTGCGTGCGCAGGGCAATCGCGGGAGGTATCGACCCCGTTACCGCTATCCAGATGGCGACCATCAACACGGCCCGCCATTACGGGCTTGACGACCTCGGAGCAATTGCCCCAGGCTACCTGGCCGACATGGTGACGTTTGCGGACCTGCGTGAGCCGCGCATTTCTCGCACGTTCGCTTCGGGCAGGCTCGTAGCTGAGAACGGTCAGGTCTTGAGCAGGTCGGAAGTGTCGGTCACCGCGCCTCAGAACATGATGCGGGCTGCCAACCTGCGCTTAAGTTCCTTCGTAATCCGGTGTGAAGGCAAGTTCGCCCGCGCCATTGGCGTGCTGCCCGACCAGATAGTCACCCGCTCGGAGATTGTAGAGGTATCCCAGCACGATGGCTACGTGGTATCGGACACGCAACGCGACATCCTGAAGATGGCCGTGATCGAGCGACATAAAGGCACGGGAAATGTTGGGCTGGGGCTGGTGAAAGGGTTTGGTCTCCATGCGGGCGCGGTTGCATCGAGCATCGCCCACGACTCCCACAATCTAGTGGTGATCGGGGTGACAGATGCCGAGATGCTCCTTGCAGCCCAAACGGTAGTCGGAATGGGTGGGGGCATCTGCGCGGTGCGCGGCGAAGATGTGCTGGGCCAGCTACCCCTCCCTGTCGCCGGGCTGATGTCAGACCAACCCTGGGAGAAAGTGAGCGACGCTATGCAGAATCTGTTAGAGGCAGCGCACGGTCTGGGCTGCCCCCTCGACAACCCCTACATGGCGATGGCCTTCCTGGCCCTCCCTGTGATCCCCGAACTGAAGTTGACCGACATGGGTCTGGTTGACGTTACCGCTTTCCAGCTTTGCCCACTCTTCATTTGATCATTTGTAGGGGCGGTTCGTGAACCGCCCTGTCATTGACAATACCTGCTTGACGCAGGGCGGTTCACGAACCGCCCCTACAAATTACACCACTGGTTTCGAACTGCGCTCTTAGCCCAAAGTTCAATAGGTAAATCGTAAACATCACGCATCACGCATCACGTTTCACGCCAGGTCTCAATATGCTAAGAACAAATACAAAACCGTCCCCCGGCACCATCCATATCCTCTCGAACGAGGTAGCCTCCAAGATCGCGGCGGGGGAGGTCATCGAACGCCCTGCTTCGGTCGTGCGTGAGCTTGTGGACAACGCCATTGACGCAGGGGCAGCGCGCGTGCGAGTCGAAATAGCGGGTGGCGGGCGTGACCTCATCAAGGTGAGCGATGACGGTTGCGGGGTGGCGCGCGAAGAGATGCCTCGCGCGTTCTTGAGACACGCCACCAGCAAGCTGCGAACGGCGGACGACCTGTGGGCCATCAAGACGCTCGGTTTCCGGGGCGAGGCGCTCTTCTCGATAGCCGCTGTGGGCAGGGTGCTCTTCCGCAGCCGCCCCCGCGACCGAGAGGCAGGTTACGAGATGGCGCTTGAGGGAGGGCGCATCGTTTCAGAGGGGCAGTGCGGCATCCCGCCCGGCACGTCAGTAGCGGTGCATGACCTCTTCTACAACCTCCCCGCCCGCCTGAAGTTTCTGAAAAGCGCCCCCGCCGAAGCCGCCCATATCAGCGCGCTCGTGCAGCAGTACGCCCTGGCGCACCCCGGCATCCGCTTCACGCTCGTCAACGAAGGGCGAGTGACATTCCAGTCGCCTGGAGATGGGGAGTTGCGTGCCGCCGCCATGTGCGTGTACGGCAGCGACGTGGGGCGCGCTCTCCTGCCTGTCGGACTTAGCCCTGGAGAGCATGAGGAAGATGAGGATGAACTGCTTGCCTCAGACGGGCTAGAGGTGTACGGCTACGTCTCGCCGCCCGTGCATTCGCGCTCGAACCGCCAGGCGATGCACTTTTTCGTCAACACGAGGGCTGTGGGGAGCCGGATGCTCCAGTACGCCATCCAGGAGGCGTACCACACGCTCCTCATGGTGGGCCGCTATCCCATCTGCGTGATAAACGTCCAGGTTGAGCCGTCGCTGCTTGATGTGAATGTACACCCCGCTAAAGCTGAAGTGAAGTTCCGAGACGAGCGCGCGGTCTTCCGCGCGGTGCAGCGCGCCGTGCGCTCCGCGCTCCAAGCCCACGTTCCGGCTCCTGATTATGGGTCTAGGGGCACGGAGGGTTGGTCATATTCAGAGGGGACTCAGGGTATCGACGCCGAATTTGCTCAATCATGGCAGGATGGCACCGTCGCGCCCGCCCAGAGCGATATGTGGTCCCCCAATGATGCAAACGCCCCCACGGACAGTAGCCCGGAACCGCTCCCGCCTGCCCCTCCGCGCAGTCTGCCTCCAATGAGGGTAGTGGGGCAGCTTGGGAATACCTACATTATCTCCGAGGGGCCTGACGGGCTATTCCTCGTTGACCAGCACGCGGCTCATGAGCGCATCCTGTATGAGCAGTTAGGCGTCTCTCTTGAACAAGGAGGACTGCCCGTCCAGCCCCTCCTTCAGCCTCTTCCGCTGGAGTTCTCTGCCGCCCAACGCGCCGAGGTCGAAGCCATATTGCCCTTGTTGAGCGAGCTTGGCTTTGACCTTGAGCCTTTCGGTGAGCATGCCTTATTGATTCGTGCCGTGCCCGCAATCTACGCGGCATCGAGGCAAGACGTCGGTAGCGACCTCGTGTCGATCATCGATACGGTGGTCGGAGGGACTCGCCCTGAGAAGTGGAGAGAAGAGATGGCGATTACCCTCGCCTGCCACAGCGCTATCCGTGCCGGCCAGAGCCTGTCGCTCGACGAGATGCGCGCTATGCTCGCGCAGCTTGAGCTTTGCCATTATCCCCGCCACTGCGCGCACGGGCGGCCCACGATGCTCCACCTCTCGCGTGCGCAGCTTGAGCGCGAGTTTGGGCGGCGGGCGTGATGCTATTGGATTGTGAACTTTGACAGGAAGAGGCTTGGTAGATTAAAATAAAGAGTACACTAACAGCACAATAGATCGCACGGGGGCCTGAGGACTCAGGCTGAGAGGGTAGCCAGGACGCCGCTACTAACCGTCGAACCTGATCTGGGTAATGCCAGCGCAGGAAGCGTATAACAGCGGAACCGCTTCGGAGCGCCGGGATTCAACCCTCGGCGCTTTTTATATTGCCTTCTAAAAGCTCACATGAAGATTATGGAAGACGCATCTACTCCAATCAGCGTACAGCTAACGGGTGTCTCGAAGTCCTTCCCACGCGACGGGGGCCGCTTGGAAGTGTTGCGCGATATTGACATGGAAGTACCCGCAAGTCGCTTTGTTACCATACTTGGCCCGTCAGGGTCGGGTAAAAGTACGCTCCTCGGTATCCTGGCCGGGTTGGACGCGCCTGACGCTGGTATCGTCAATCTTGGCAGGGAAGGTGATAGCGAGCCGGTCGTGCATCGCCTGGGCCACGTCGGATATATGCCCCAGCGCGACTTGCTCTTACCCTGGCGCACGGCGCTGGACAACGCTACAGTTGGGCTGGAAGTGCAGGGTGTCCCACAGCAGGAAGCTCGGGCACGCGCAACCCCCCTCTTCGCTGAGTTCGGATTGGAGGGCTTCGCGGGCAATTATCCGCATGAGCTTTCGGGAGGGATGCGGCAGCGCGTCTCGTTCCTGCGGTCGGCGCTTGTAGCGCGTGGCTTGATGTTGCTCGACGAGCCATTTGGAGCGCTCGATGCGCTCACGCGAGCGGCCATGCAAGAGTGGCTTCTTGAGTTCACGGCACGCCTGAACACGACCTTTATCCTGGTCACACATGACGTAGACGAAGCCGTGCTCCTCTCTGATCGAGTTCTACGTGCTGTCGCCCAGGCCCGGTGCTATTGTGGGCATGGAGGAGATCGAGCTTCCCCGCCCCCGCTCGCTCGATACTGCTTCTGATGAACGGTTCGCCGTCCACCGCCACCGGTTGCTTGAGATGCTCCGCGCGACGGGTGGGCTTGTCGCGGCGGGTGAGGAACGCTGATGGCTAGCGGGCGTGCGCTGTCCAGGAACCTGCTGCCACCCTCATTGGCGCTCTTTGCGATAGTCGCGGTTTGGGAGGGATACGTGCGCCTCGTATTGAGTGGCCTGCCCGGTAGTGAGAGGTACTTGCCCGCTCCAACCAGCGTCATCGCGGCTCTAGTTACGAATACAGAGGTACTCACTCTCCATACCTGGCAGACGCTGATAGAGACAGCTTTAGGGTTTGCCCTCGCCCTCGCCGTCGGGTTGGGGTTCGCGGTGATTGTGGACATCAGCCCGGTATTGCGGAGCGCGATATATCCACTTCTGGTCGTGTCGCAGACCATACCTATACTTGCGATAGCGCCGTTGCTGGTGTTCTGGTTCGGCTTTGAGTTGCTGCCAAAGGTGCTCATCGTCGCGCTTGTCTGCTTCTTCCCGATAGTGGTCGCCGGGGCAGACGGTTTTCGGTCAGCGGACCCGGAGATGATTCGCCTCTTCAGGACGTTCGGCGCGAGCAAGTGGACGATATTTCGGAAGGTGCGCTTCCCAGGAGCTTTGCCTTCTTTATTCTCCGGTATACGTATCGCCATAACATATAGCGTCACCGGAGCAGTGTGGGGTGAATACGTCGGGGCGAATCGTGGCTTAGGTATCTTCATGCAGACCACCCAGCACACGAACCAGATGGCGCTCGTTTTCGCAATAATTGTAGTTATCGCTGCCCTGAGTATGACGCTCTTCTTAATAACCTCTTTGATTGAGCGTCTGACGATTCCCTGGTACTTCAATCGAGGGGGCGAAACTGACAGGCGGTAGGCTAAAGCTGGAAGCTCAAACTCAGGCATAAGAGTAATTGGAGGTAACAGAAATGAAAAGACTTATCGTTATGGTTTCGTGTTCGATAGTGCTGGCGGTGGCGCTTACCGGGTGTGGAGACCCGTCGCCAGCTAAGAATGGTAAGGTTAGGTTTGCGCTAGACTGGACCCCGAACACCAACCACACGGGATTGTATGTAGCTATGGAGAAGGGGTGGTATGGCGAGCAAGGGATTGACCTGGAGATGCTGCCTTACTCAGTCTCCAACACACCCAGCACGCTCGTAGCTACAGGGCAGGCGGATTTCGGTATCAGCTTCGAGGAAGAGGTCGTGCAGGCCCGCGCCGATAAGCTGCCTGTGAAGTCGGTAGCTGCGGTGTTGCAGACCAACACGTCGGCGCTCGTAACCCTCAAGGAGTCCGGCCTGGACCGCCCCTCGAAACTGGAGGGGAAGCGATACGCTGGCTTCGGCTCGCCTTATGAGGGACCTGTTATCACCACGGTGCTCAAGACGGATGGCGCTCCCACCGGCGCGTTCAGCAATATAACCACCAACCTCTTCGGCTACCAGGCGCTCGCGGCGAAGCAAGTTGACTTTCTTTGGATATTCCTGGGGTGGGACGGCGTTCAGGCCAGGCTTGACAACGTAGAACTGAACACCTTCTTGCTGAAAGATTACGGCGTGCCTGATTATTACACGCCGGTGATAATCGCCAACGAACGCTTCCTGGCCGAGCACGGGGATGTCGCCCGGCGCTTCATGTCGGCTACCGCGAAGGGGTACGAATACGGCGTCACAGATCCGGCTGACGCTGCCGATCTGCTATTCAAGGCTGCACCCCAGGGAACCTTCGCCGACGCGACACTCCCACGCGAGAGCCAGACATATCTAGCCCCGTTCTACAAGGGGAGTCAGACGAAATGGGGAGTGCAGACGCTCGAATACTGGACTAACTACCCGAAGTTCATCGCCTCCACCGGCCTGCTGAAGACTTCAGATGGGAAAGTGGTGAAACCAGAAGATATCGACTACGCGGGCATGTTCACGAATGAGTATCTCCCGTAGGAACTGGTACTTGTCAACATTTCGAAATCTCTGTAGGGGCGGTTCGTGAACCGCCCTGGTGGGGACAACGCATCCTTGACCCAGGGCGGTTCACGAACCGCCCCTACGGATTACATCGCAGCTTTTAGTCAGCCCGGTGCGACAGGACTACAAGAAGCTGGCTTTCCTCAAACCAGATGCGAACATTGGGGTTTGCGATCTCATTACTGACCCCTCGACCCCGACCCCTATGTAGCGTTTCCTGATTCAGGGGATAGACAAAGCCTTCAAGCGTGATGCCTGTTACATCTTCGCCAACAGGAAGGAGGGATACGAGGTCACCCTGTGCTCCTTCTATATGATTCCACCTGCCGGGCTTTGCGAGGAACACTTCTTGTCTCCCCTCTACCAGCCGCAAATCTACCTCTGCGAGCAGTGGGTGCGTAAGGAGGAGCACATTCGCCAGTGTATGGTCGAGGCGGCCTCCAGTACCGCCGAGTAGGTAGATAGTGCCCTCTCGCCCATGCAGCCACTCCACTGCCGCCATCACCGCAAGCTCTGTATCGGTCTCGCTCTTGGTTGTGTGGCCGTAGCGCCTGGCCTCGACTCCTTGCGCTTCCCATTCGCCTATCAACGCGGGATCGGCGCTATCCAGGTCGCCAATCACAAGGTCGGGCACCAACCCTAGCTGAGCTGCCAGTGCGGAACCTCCGTTGGCGGCAATGATCCTGTCAGGCTTCGGAAGCCGCTCCACAGCCACCTTTACGATTCCCACAGGGCTACCAGCCAATACCCAGATGCACATCTCAGGCATCATTCGACCCCTGACGCCTTTGCCTGGAGGCCTCGAACAATATGACCGCGCCCGCAATCGCCGCATTCAAGGACTCCGTGCCTGCCGCCATCGGAATACAAATTGACGCGCCCTGCTCGCAAACTTTCCGCGCCTGGGGGGTAAGGCCATGCGCCTCGTTCGATACTATCAAGGCGCCGGGAAGCTTCCAGTCTACGGCATCGTAAGACAGGTCCGCCTGTGTCTCTGAGCAGAATAGCCTATCACTCGATATGCCCAACTTATCAAGTTCGCGCTCGATGGTATCCCAGCTGCGTTCTGGAAAGATTGGGAGCCTGAAATGCGTGCCCATTGCTCCCCGAACGACCTTTGGGTTGTAAATATCTACCGTGCCTGGGGTGGTCCACACGGCATGTACGCCCGCTGCCTCAGCAGTCCTGAGGAGCGTCCCCAGGTTGCCGGGGTCGCGTACATCGTCGCAGATGAGGAATAGGGGTGCGGCCTTAGTAGAGATGGGTCTATCCCAATCCAGGAACGGAAAGGTGGCTACGATTCCCTGCGGGTGAATGGTCTCCGTAGCGCCTTGCAAAGCTCGCTCCGATGCTTCATACGTTGATAGTAGTGATAATCTATTCAAGCGACGTAATATAGCCGCGCCACGCTCAGTCCGTGAAAGCAATTCGGCGTTGAACAGGCACGTTACAGGTTTGAACCCCGCGCTCAGGCCATCTTCTAACGCTCTTACGCCCTCTATGACGAACTGTTGCTTTGCACGCCTCGTCTTCGCGTCTGAGAGTGCTTTGATGGATTTCACAACCGGGTTAGAGGGGCTGTCAATCATTTCTTTGGAGATAAAGAATAGAGGACGAGGGACATTCCTGTGAAATCAGTCCTTCGTCCTCTATCTTTCGTTGGCGTTCTAGATATGTCGCAGTAAGATTATGAAGTCTCGCCCGCGGCTGGTAGCGCAGGGGTCTCAGCCATCTCTTCCGCATCGGCAATGGCCTCATCAGCGGCGCGCTGTATCAGCTCTGGTGCGACGCTCTTACCTCCAGCCATAGCTACCAGGTGGGCGAATGTCGCGGCGTCGCGCGAGGCCAGGTCGGCCAGCACCTTGCGGTCAAGATTGACGCCCGCGGAAGCGAGGCCCGATATGAAGCGGCTGTACGAAAGCCCACCGAGGCGAGCAGCCGCGTTGATGCGCACAATCCACAGGCGGCGCATGTCACGCTTCCGCGTGCGGCGGTCGCGGTAGGCATACGCCCGCGACTTCATCACTATCTGGTTGGCAAAACGGACCAGCCTGTTGCGCGTGCCTCGGAAACCGGAGGCTGCTTTCAGTATCTTTACGTGCCTGCGGTGGCGCGTAAGACCTCTCTTTACTCGTGGCATTTTCTCTCTATTCTCCTATTTCACGCCGTTGGGCAGTAGACGCCTCACGCGTGGCTCCATCGCCGGGTCGAGGGGGAGCATCCTGCCGAAAAGCTGCTTGACGCGGGCTGACTTCCGGCGGCGGAAATGGCTCTTCATGTGCTTCGTGCGCATGATCTTGCCGCTGCCTGTTATGCTGAAGCGACGCGCCGCTCCCTTGTGGGTCTTCATCTTGGGCATCGAGACTATTGCTCCTCTGTCACGATTTAGCAAATCAATCTTTATTGGCCCCATTTACGGGGCACAGTCCAAAATTATAACACATCTGGGCGTGCGCCGCAACCTTTTTATAACGGGGAGTGGTGAAAAACTAGGAGCAAGTGGCCAGATGAAGGTATGCGAGCTAGAGAAGCCAATTATGTGCCCATACTGCCAGCGAAGAGAGGCAGGAAAAGACCCTGCTTGGCTGAACAGGGTCTTCGTGGGCCATCGGCAGCGCTCTGAGGCGTGGCTTAGCGCCGGAGCGGGGTAGAGCAGTTAGGATAGAAGGTGTTAGACACGATCTTCGATGCCTGCCCTCTCGTCACGTTGGCGAACGGTCTAAAGTATGGGCGGTTAGCATCGTCACAAGGTTCACCTTCCCCTCCACATGGATATCCACTCATCACTCCTAGCGTAGTAAGACGCATTACCCATATATAGAATGGGTTATTGTCAGGTACATCTGTATAGAATAACCCTGTGGGTGTTCCTCCTGTTCCTGATGCGTTTGCCACTATCTTGGTTAGCTGTCCTCTGGTGGCGTTAGCGAATGGGCGGAAGTATGGACGGTTGTCAGGGGAGATACATGGCTCTTCAGGCACTAATCCACACTGATAGCCTCCCATATGCCCTCTCATGGACAACCTATTGATCCATGCATAAAAGGTATGTAAGGGGTCTACATCTTCGTATAGCTGTGGTCCTGGATCTTCATTGAAGCCTGCTGCATTACTCACCATCTTGGCTATCTGCGAGCGTGTTATGTCGTTACCTGGCTTAAATGTGCCGTCGGAGTAGCCGGAGATGATGTCTCTGCATGCCAGGCAGTGGATGAACGGGTAGAAGGGGTTGCTGGGGTCCACATCGCTGAAGCTGATCACGCATTGGTGTGGGGGGAGGCAGATGTCGCCCCCGCTGACGATATTCACCTCGACTATATCGAGTGTATTCGGGCCGTAACCGCCACCCACGGCGATGACGATGTTACCTACGCTGGTGCCACCGATGCCGGAGCGGGCCACGCTCAAGCCGGCGTTGGGATTGGACCAGGCGTCGATGACTGGGTCGTAGACCTGGAGCAGGTTGGTCGAGGCCGGCGTGTCCCCGCCGAAGATCCAGAGCCTGCCGTCGATGACCGCGCTGCCTGGCGAGCTGACGCCCGGGCAGAATGGGGCTCGTTCTCTCCAGGTGTCGGTGCTAAAGTCGTACTCATAGAGAGTAGTCAGGTTGTTGCTGCTCGTGTTACTCCCGCCACGATATAGAACTTAGCGTTGATCACCCCCGCACCCGGCCCGGTAACGGGCTGGGGCAGCGAAGCGCGCACCTCCCAACGATCGTTGATCACGTCGTAGCACCAGAACGTGTCCTTAGCGTCGCTGATCCCGACGGTGCCAGAGCCTCCAGCGAGACATATGCGGCCGCCGTAGTAGCCAGCACCCATGCTGAAGCGCGGCGCGGGCATAACAGCGCCGGTGGACCAACTGACGCCGTCGTAGATGCGGGTGGCAGCGAGGGCGTTGAAGCTGGCGCCTATGCCACCGAAGACGTAGAGTTTGTTGTTGATGGGCGAGTAGACGGCGGCTGACGCGCCGTGGGCGTCTGGCACGGGCTGGAGGATCTCCCAGAGGCCAGAAGGCGGGAGGAAGCGGGCGAAGCGGTCGGTCGGCCCCAAGGTCTGGTTGGATAAGCCGCCAACCGCATAGGCATAAAGGCCGTCGCTGGCGACAGCCGGGGATGAGACAGGGGGATAGGGCAGCGGGTCGACGACCTGCCACGACGCTAGGGCGCTGTCACACACCGAACAGGCGCTGGCCAGGATGCAGGGCGAGAACTCGGAGGTGTTGTTGCCGGCGTCAGTGGCGGTGACGGTGATGAAGGAGTCGTGGGGCACAGCGATGGGCATTTGGTAGGTGAAGCCGAGGTTGTTACCCGTGTAGACGTTGCCGTTGTTGTCGGTTGTGATCGTCAGCCAGCCAGCAGGGGTTTCTCCCTCGCCGTAGGTGCTGGGGTCGCAGACGGTGTTGTAGAAGAATTCCAGGGTAAAGGTCGCATTGGGAGTGCTGTTGAACGTGCCCTGGACGACATTGCTGCTGACTGCGCTGAGGATGGGGAAGTTTTGCAGCTTGTTGGGGCCAGTGTCCCAGTCGCCTGGCATGATGTCATTGAGGGTCACACCGTCCTCGTTCAGGTCAATGCCCAAGTCGCCGTTGGCGTAGATGGCGTTGCCACGGATGGCGTTGCCGGTGCCGTCCCGCACGTCCACGCCGAGGCCGAGGTTGAAGGCGATTCGGTTGCACACTCCGATACAAAGGCCAAAGTCGTACGTAATGCCGCCAACGCGGGTATTGGGCGCGCGGACGTACACACCGCCCCAGCCGTTCGGGATGGCGGCGCTGCCGTTAGCTTTGGTGCCGATGGAGTTGCCCAATACGATGTTGTTGTCCGCCTCGCCTGGGGCGCCGAGAATCACGACGCCCCACTGCGCATTGCCAGAGATGAGGTTGCCCCCGCGTGGGGTGTCCCCGATCATATTATTGTGGGAGGAGACGATGAGCACCCCGTCCTCCAGGTTGGCGATAGCGGCGGTGCCGTCGGCGTTGGTGCCAATGTAGTTGCCCAGTACGAGGTTGCGTAACCCGCCCTGAAGGTTGATCCCGTGGAGCCAGTTTCCAGAGATGAGGTTGCCCTCGCCGCGATTCTGCCCCCCGATCTGGTTGTGTTCGCCGGAGACGAACACCCCAACGCCGTTGGCGATAGCGGCGGTGCCAGCGGCGTTGGTGCCGATGTAGTTGCCTTGGATCTGGTTGTCTGTTGGTTGTGGATTGCCGATTAGCTCGATCCCATCAACGGGGTTACCCGAGATGACGTTGCCTGCGCCGGGTGCCGGCCCGCCTATCAGGGCGTTGGTCGTGCCGTCGCCCAGAAGTATACCTATCTGTCCAAACGAGTTGTTGCCGATGGCGTTGGTGCCGTCGGCGTTGGTGCCGATGTAGTTGCCCAATACGCTGTTGTAGTTGCCTATGTTGACCATATCAATTCCGATGCGGTTGCCGGAAATAAGGTTACACGGGCTGGTGCAGAGTGCGCCGGGCAGGCGGATGCCGCCGATAGTATTATTGGCTCCTCCTTCCATGTGGACGCCACTAGGGACGTTCTGGATAGCGAAAGTGCCAGTCGCGTCTGTGCCTATATAATTACCTCGTATTATGTTGCCTGACGCACCGGCACCTTGGAGCCACACGCCTCCCCAATCGGAAAACGTGTTACCATTGCCGGAGATGAGGTTGCCCTCGATCAAGTTGCTTGAGCCGGAGTTGACAACCACCCCACCCTTGTTGCGGATCGCTACGGTCCCGGCAATATTGGTGCCGATGTAATTGCCCCGCACAACGTTGTGTGTCGCACCCGCACCGTCGAGCGAGATTCCGACGGCCTCGGCGGCGATGCCGCTGGAGGCGCTGTTGCCGGAGATGAGGTTACACGCGCCGGTGCAGGATATTCCGCCAGGCGGGGGCCGCCAATGGTGTTGTAGGCTCCTTCCACAAGCACGCCAGCTTTTCCGTTCGGGATGGAGAACCAACCGGTGGCGTCCGTGCCGATGAAATTGCCCTGCACAAGATTGCCAGTCGCGCTGGCGCCCTTGAGCCAGATACCGGGTCCCTTAGGTCCTGAAGGGCCGTTTCCAGAAATAAGGTTACATGGGCCGGTGCAGAGTGCGCCGGGCGGGCGGATGCCGCCGATTATGTTGTTGGCTCCTTCCACAATCACGCCCAGGCCGCCACTAATCTGGTAGGTGCCAGTGCGATCGGTGCCGATATAGTTGCCCTCGACGCGATTATCCGTCGCGCCAGCACCCTGGAACCAGATTGCGGCGTAGTACTCATCGTCAGAGGTAATGAGGTTGCCTTCGCCAGGACTCGATCCCCCGATCAGGTTGTTCGACCCAGTGACGAGCACCCCAGTCCGGAGCCCACCGGCCCGGTGCCTTGGACGTTGGTACTGATGTAGTTGCCCTGCACAAGATTGTCCGTCGCGCTGGCGCCATTGAGCCAGATTATGGCGGCGCTCTCGGGGAGAACGCCTCCCGTCGAGCCTGGAAGGAGATTGCGGGTGCAAGGCGTGCCGCCGCCGATGCTATTTCCAGATGTGTCAATGCGCACTTCTGTCCCATTGGCCCCACTATAAGTGCTGGTTCCATCCCAGCCGATGAAGTTGCCCTCGATCCGGTTGCCGCTGCCTGCAGTCACGGCGATCCCGCCGCCCGAGCAGAGGTCATTACAGAAGTTGTAAATCCACAGCCCGCGCACAACAGTATTGCTGGCAGCAATTGTCAGTCCATAGGTCCCCTCGGGCGTGGAGAAACCGTTCAGTTTGATCCGTATCACCGCGTTGTTGCCGGTGGGCCAGGTGTTGCAGGTAGCGTCGGACTGGCTGTAGCCGTCAATCGTCACCTGATCGGTGATGGTCGGCAACTCACTTTGTAGGCTGATCGTACGTGCCCCGCTGCCGGGAATGCGGAACTCGATCATATCGGCGCCGGAGTTGTTGTTGGAGGCGCAGATAGCCTCGCGCAGGCTCGTAACCGTGTCGGGGCCTGGCAGTAGCGCGATTGTCACGTTCCCGCAAATCCCTCCAGCCGCGTCGAGATTGTCAAGGTGGGTAGTTACGCGGATGATCGAAGCGGGCGACGCGCCCAGTTCATATGTCCTCTGGACCAGGAAGACTGGGGATGCTGCGCGGACGATCCCGCCCAGTAGCACAAAGAGCAGGACTGCCAGTATGGCGAAGCGAATAAACTTGTTCATGATGTCCCTCCTAGGGGACCGTAAATCTATAGTAGCGTACTCCTATATTATGGCTCCGCATAGATTATCCCCTCTCTGCGACCTCTGCGCCCCGATGATTTCTCTAGTCAGAAAACACGAAAATGTATAGTACGTGAATACAAAAGACCCTGCTCGGTTGAGCAAGGTCTTCGCAGACAATTCGGTGCGGTGGAAAGGGCATTATTTCACCTTCGGGAGCAGCCCCCGTTGCCCGGCCGCGGCCACCGCTTCACCGCGGCTCCGCACGCCGAGCTTCTGCTGGATATGCGTGACGTGGTACTGGACTGTAGAGGTCGTGATGCTCAGATCCTCGGCGATCCCCTTGTATGACCGGCCCTTTGCCATGCTTGCCAGGATCTCCAACTCACGCTCGGTCAGCGCGTCAGGATCGACCTCCCGCTGGGCCAGCACCGCAAAGCGGTCCATCACCCTGGTCGTAATCGCAGGAGCGAGCGACGACTCTCCGCGGCGGGCAGCACGCACAGCGGCTATAACCGTCGCAGGCGTCGCATCCTTTAGCAAGTAGCCCCGCGCCCCTGCCTTGAAGCTGGCAAAGACCTCCTCATCCTGGTCGAATACGCTCAATATAATGACTTCAACAGCAGGGTGCGCGGCCCGCAACCGGGGTATTGCTTCGATGCCCGACAGACCAGGTAGTTGCAGGTCCAGGAGGACGACGTCAGGGTGCAGCCTGCCCACTTGCTCAACTGCCTCCAGACCATCTTCTGCCTCCCCCACAACCTCCATGTCCGGCTGCTCCTCCAGGATGTGTCGGATGCCTTGCCTCACTATGGCCTGATCGTCCACGACCAGGACGCGGATGAGGTGAGCGTTCGGCGAAAGATCAGGGGAATGCTCGTGTAGCGCCTCAGATGGGGTAAGCGGATCCGGCAGCATAACAGCGGCCATGGCGATACCTGAGCGGACGTAGGGTATGGTGGCGCGTACAGCCGCGCCATGTCCAGGGTGGCTGGTGACAAGTAGCTCCCCACCCAGGATACGCGCCCGCGCAGCCATGCTAAGGAGGCCGAAGCCGCCCCCATCTTTCGGTGTGGCAGTGCCTGGGGCGTCGGGCGCAAAGCCGACCCCATCGTCTTCGACCGTGAGGACGACGGCTTCCTCCTCGAACGCCAGCCCAAGTATGACGTGGCGTGCGGCAGCATGTTTGTAGATATTCTGAAAGGCCTCCTGGGTTATGCGGAAGAGGGCTGTTGCCAGGTCAGGCCTCAAGGGACGTTCGATGCCATGTATATAAAACTGGGTTGTCAGAGCAGCCCGTTTCGCAAGTCCCAACAGCTCCAGGGTCAGGGCGTCACGTAATGATTGATGTTGCAAGGGCGTTGGGTGGAGACCCAGTACGGAGCGCCGGGCTTCTTCCAACGCGCCACGCGCCAGTGTCTCAGTTTCGGCCAGAACATCAGCCAGGCCCCGGCTGCGCCTAGCTTTATAGGGCTTGAGCGATTCGAGATTGATGATTATGCCCGCGAGCGACTGAGCCAGTGTGTCGTGGATTTCTCGCGCCAGGCGATTGCGCTCTTCCACGACTGCCAGGGTGCGGGCCTGCTCATCCAGGCGTCGATGTTCAAGCGCCACAGCTAGCAGATTGGCTATAGGCTCCATCAGAAGCACGTCTTCAGGTCCATGGAGGCCTGGCGCATCGCTGATGAGAACAAGCCCGCCCAGGACGTGCGGGGCCGCCGCAATGGGCACTATCACCCCCGCGCGTCCAATATGCTCCAAGAGGAGCTGGTCGCCAGCATACTCGCCCGCGGTGGCCGCGAAGTCTGTGACAATCGCTGGGTGATTGGCGAGCAGGGCCGGGCCGAATGAGAAGTCGCTGAACGGCCATGCTTGGCCCGTCTCCACGACCGGGGGATCGCAGAAGGCAACGGCGAGCTTACGGGCATCGTCTGCATCTCTCGCGTCTGGACGCAGCAGCACGGCCAGGGCATCATGCGCCAGTACATGCTCGGCCTGCTGGGCGACTATGTTGTAGATGCGTGGCACGTCCAGCCCGGCGGCGATTGCCTGCATGATGACTGTCAAGGGTGTAGCGGGGACATGTGCGCTCGGCTGTGCAGACGCTTTATCCATGCTTGGTGCCTTTGTTGTCTAACTACATGTAGTGTGCTCGCCAATGACTTCGCTACAGATGTTGGTCTTGTCATGCAAACGGGGTATTATTTAGCAGATGCTCGTTAGCTCTCCTCCTCGAAGAAAGGCATACACACAACTTCAGGCTTGGACAGGTCCGCCGCCCGCACGGCCACTTTGATATCGCTTTGTAAAGGCTGTCCGCCATATTCTTCCATGTAGTACAACTCAGTACTTGGAATTGTAGCACAATAACTCCGGTAGTACAACTCCGGTAATACATCACCAAAATGAGCTAATTTCTACCCAACTCAAATGGCGAACCTGCCATTCTCATACAAGATCTCGCCGTCAACTGTGATGCGGCCCTGGCTCATGTCCGTCACCATGTCCCAGTGGATGGCAGAGTGGTTCGTGCCGCCAGCGTTCGGGTAGGCTTCGCCCAGAGCGCAGTGGATAGTTCCGGCTATCTTTTCGTCGAAGAGGGTGTTGCGCGTGATGCGGGTGACGCCGGTGTTCGTGCCGATGGCGAATTCCCCCATTTTGCGCGCGCCTTCATCCATGTCTAGCATCGACGCAAGGAATTCTTCACCGCTCTCCGCGCTGAAGTCGGTGACAACGCCCCCATTAAAGGTCAGTTTCACCCCCTGCACGGTACGCCCCTGGTACGAGGCCGGGTACGTGTAGCTAATATGCCCTTCGACCGTGCTCTCGACTGGCGACGTGAACACCTCACCGCTCGGAAAATTGCGCTTGCCGTCGGAATTGACGAAGCTGCGGCCTTCTATCGAGAGCTTCAGGTCGGTTCCTGGGGCCTCGATGTGGACGTTCTTCTTGCCCGCGAGCCAGTCCACGATGCGCTGCTGCTCCCGCGAAAGGTGAAGCCATCGTTCGACCGGGTCTTCATCCGTGTCGAGGAGGCACGCGTGGAAGACGAAGTCCTCAAACTCAGACAGGCTCATCTCTGCGTCCTGCGCGTAGGCGTGGGTGGGGAATAAGGTCAGGCTGTGGGGTCGGCCCTCGGTGATACGCTGCATGTAAGTTGCGCCCATCGGAGATAGGCCCTTCTGAAGGAGTGTCTGTCTCTCAGGGGGAATGTTGTTGGAGGCGCGCGTGTTCTCATCGCTCATGATGCGCAGGACCGCGTCGGACTCGCGCACCATCGCCAGCCTGTAGGGGTCCCCATGAAGCAACTGCTCGTCGCTGCCAAGAGTGAGGAGCATGTCTCGGATGCCGGGTGGATCGAGGAGCACGTTTGGGTGCGCACCAGCCTTCAGCACTTCCCGGTACACGGCCTGGACTAGCGGGATGGCCGCCGTGCCACTGAAAATACTCACCTTCCAGCCTGGCTGCACGCCCAGTGAGTAGCCGACAAGCACTTTCGCCATGCGCTCGATGCGTGGGTCCATTAGCATCATTTTTCTCCTTCGTTATATCTGAGTTTTACAATCTGAGAGGCTCTTTAACAACAATGATGAAGGCTAAAGAGCCTGCCATAACGAAGCAACCGTTTCCCTGTCATTCCGAACGGAGTGTGGAGATTTAGAAATCTATCCACCTGGCAAGCTCGGAGATTCCTCACTTCGTTCGGAATGACACTGATAGATGTGCTTCATCATGCGAAACTCTTGGCGCGTTCATCATTGTTCCTAAGGATGCTCTAAAGTCGTAGCCAGCCCTTTAAAGATCAGATATCAGTGTAGCGAAGACTAGACAGATTGGCACGTGCGCGCCCTGGATCAATTCCCTTAGAAAGAAGCGCGACGTGAAACCTGCCCAGCCCCTCCATCGACACGAGCGCCTGTATTCCACGCCTGTACTCAAGTATCGCATTGACATCGTGTGTACGTCCAATTTCGACGTCCTTCACAGCAGGCTCGCCCAGCCCCAAACCGAGCAGGAAGTGAGCCTGGCGCGTCAGGCTAAGCTGCGTAAGTCCGGCGGCTTCGGCCCATCCTTCAGGGCTGTGAAGTCCACCAGCGCAGTCAGGTCTTGCTCGCCAGGATTAGCTGTTATGTCGCTCGTGACCGCGCCGCCGAAGTAGCCAAGCAGAGTGCCTTGCCTGCGCGCCCCTGAATAGCGTCCTGGCGAGGTGTCACCGTAGTCGAAAATGGCGGCGACACCTTTTTCCAGCTTCCTGCCCAGAGAATCTAGCCATTCGGTCATGGCAAGATTCACCTCTATCTGTTCGCCCGGCTGCAATTCTATCTTGTAGCTCTGTAGGAATTCTAGGAGCGCAGGGGTTGATGGCTTGTCCAGGCAAATGGCAAATCCATCTTCGCCACTCTTTTCGACGTATTGCTCCATCAGTGTGCCCTCGCGGTTCTCTATAACATGCACGGGGAACGCGTCAATGAACTCGTTTGCGATGAGCGCTCCCTGGATGGGGTGGGGAATCGAACTCCAGGTCTGTGACCCATCTGGCATTTAGCGCCATGTTGGAGCACGAGAAGCTCTTTCTGTAGTTTTGTAAGAGCGGGGCTGATTTCGACCAGCCAATATGTGGAGCGTCCATAGAGAGACTGGATATTGAGCCTCCTGCGCGTCCAACAACTGGTAGGCTAGCGTACCGCGCCCCGGCCCGCATTCCACTATGTCAAACGCGGGCGGATGCCCTAACAGCGCGTCAACTTCTGCGACGTGGGTGGCAAGGAGCTTGCCGAAGGCTGGTGAAGCCTCCGGGCTGGTGGTGAAGTCGCCGCGCGGGCCGATGTTAGGCCCGGTCATGTAGTAGCCGTGCTCAGGGTGGTAGAGCGCCCAGGCCATGAACTGCGCGACGGTCATGGGTCCATTAGCCTCTATTTCACGGCGGAGGAGGGCGGCGAGGGGTTGTCCACTTAATTGCGACTGCATAATGCCTGTGCTATACTTTCGTTGGAACCAGGTCACACGTGCCCACTAAAAGGGGTCATAGCCATTGGCTACACAGGTTGTTTGCCCGCGTTGCAAGGGTTCTCTCCCGCCGGAAGCGCGATCCTGCCCACGATGTGGGCTGGTGATTACGCCGCGCACCTCTGTTGTATCTGGTGAAGAAGCTCCTTCCGCGTTTCCTGAAGACGTACAGCCCTTCGAGCCGCCTCCGCAGGTGCGCTCAACTCCCCAACGGGCGAACGGTACATCGCCAGAGCTTACGACCCCTTATTCTCCGGGCGAGCCTGCGTCTGCGGCTCCACAGCCCCAGCGCACCCGCGCCTCCGGCCCTCTCACTTCAGTAAGCTACCGCCCTGGCAACACCGGACCTCTCGTTCCACGTGGCGCACTCGAATTGCTGCCCGGCGAGAGCGTGGTATTTCAGTTAGGGGCGCTGTATCTGACCACGAAGCGGGTGATCTTGCTTGCACCCAGCGTGGTTCGCTCGGCATTCGTCCGGGACATAGACGCGGTGGGCACATTTACGGAGCGTGCTTCAGCATGGGTGCCCATCTTCGGCTTCTTGCTCCTCGCCCTCGGCGGTGGGGGATTCTACGGGATGCTGACCGCCCAACAGTGGAAGGCCACCTTCCCACTCCTGGCAGACATGGGCATTCTGCTGCCGGTAATCGCCACGCTCCTTGCCCTATGGGGAATATTCCTCCTGGCCCGCTATTTCTTCTGGATCAAGCGCACCCTGTTCGTGTCGGTAAAAGGCCGCCCCCTGATAACCGTCAGTATAGCCGATTGGAACCAGCGCAAGCTAGAGGGTATGAACTCCTTCGTCAACGCCTTCTTTGGCATCAAAGACCTGATGACTGGGGAGCTTGGGGAAGTCGAGTAAGCCGAAAGTCAGTTCAAAGTTCAAAGTTCAAAGTTCAAGGTTCAAAGTCATGTAGGTATTGAACATCCGACTTGAACTTTGAACCTTGAACTTTGAACTTATTCGTCCGCGGTCAGCTTCTGATGGCCATTGGTGGGCGGGCAGAAGTGCGGCATCCCGGTCGTTGAGAGGGGCGTGCCACAGAGTGGGCAGCGCGGCCTTCCTCCTGCTAACACCTCCGCGCCGTTTTGCTGAAGCTTCTCAATCTGCTCCCTGGCCGCGAGGCAACGGAGCATTGGCATTTCATCTTCAGGGGCGTCACGGTCGAACGCTTCCAGGGCGACTATATCGCGCTGGGCATCGTAGCGCATTCCGAGCGCCCCAACGTGCATCTCGATTGTGGGGGAGGCCGGGAAGTCAGCCGGCTTGAGGTTCGGCACAATATCCCTCGTAGGGCGCATCGCCTCGCCACGTTCCATATCTATCTCGGCGAGCATCCTGGCGATGGCATCCACGAGCGCCTGCAACTGCTCCTTTTCGAGCCAGAGTTGTGCCGAGGTCTCACCGGCGGATACAAGCAGGCGGAAGGTCCGCTCCCCCGGCAGGCCAATCGCTTCTGCTCCGATCCAGTCTGCGCGCCCCATGTTATGGCGCGGCCTTTTCATGCTCATTCTCTATGTCTCCAGGAGTGCATTCCTCTAAGATATTCCCCGATGCTGATCAGTTGCTTATTTATGTACGCCCAATTTATACCTTATTCGCAGCCTATTGACCACTTCTCCACTATGGAGAGGGAAGCTTGAAAAGGACGAAAATAAAGGTTCGGCGCAGCCGAACCTTTATTTTCGTCCTTTTTCTATAAGTTACTTGTTCCTAACGGTTTCCTCTTGTATCATAAACGTGGCGTCCTGGTGGTGTTACTTTATTGCGAGGAAGTTGACTTGTCTGAAGACATAATACGGCGAAGCCCGGCGGCGAGGCGATACCGGCCTGGTGGGCGCTCGCCACAGCGTGGCGATTCCGCCGTACCCACTGTGCTGACGAAGGAGCTTGAGGGGGTAGCGGCTGCATATGGCGATGCGCTCCTCTTCATCGGATTTGAGGTCAACTCGCGGATAGAAGTGGTGGTTTATCCCCGCTACCGCTTTGGCGCAGACGACCGCGTGCAGGGGCACATAGGCACGCTGTGGGTCGAGCCTGGAACGCCCTGGGAAAGTATCTTGCAGGAGGTGGATGCGCTACAGGAGCGCGCTGGTAAATTCTACCAGGCGGCGGTAAGCCTGCGGTCCAGGGAGTTACAGACGTATGGAGCGCGCTTCGAGCGTGCCTACGATGATATTGCCGAAATCTTCCGCGAGTCGTGGCACGGATTTGCCCTCAGGCTGCAAAGGGAGTACAAGGTATCGAAGGATGGGACGACCTTTGAAGGCGCGCCGCCCGGCCCTGTGTTAGTTACCTGGCGCAACGAGCCTTACACTTTGCTGGTTGCCCCCACCGGCTCTATTCTCGTCCTCCGGGGCGACAGGAGAGCTGAGGTAGCAGAACTGCTTTCCTAATACGTTCTGTAGGGGCGGTTCGTGAACCGCCCTGGGTTGCGCAGGTGTTGTCCCCACCAGGGCGGTTCACGAACCGCCCCTACGACGTTATATAGCGGTGTGCGATTTCTTGTACTCTTCCACTGCCTGCTTCAGAGTACCGAGGGCGAGGGTAGCGCAACGAGGACGGCTCATGACCACCTCGCGCCCTAGCTCATCAACTATAACGTCGTGCTGTAGCTGTTCGATTTCCTCTAAACTGGAGCCTTCCATGCGCTCGGCCACAAGCTCGGCAGCAGCCTGGCTGATGGTGCAACCCTCACCCTCGAACCTGATCTCTTCGACGCGCCCCTCCGGGTTTATTTTCAGGTGAAGGGTAACTATATCCCCGCAGCCGGGGTTGCCGCCGTTCACGCTTATATTGGCATCTTCAAGCGGCCCACGGTGTGTGGGATCTTCATAAAGGTCAAGAAGATTTTCTATCGCGGTTTGTCTATCCACCGTTCATCTTTCCTTGCTAGACTGCTCTACCAGTTAATTATACGCCAGATGGAACACAAAACGAAAATCCCCGGAGATCGTGCTTGCGACCTGCGGGGATTTTCGATATTGGCTCCGCGGCCAGGACTCGAACCTGGGACAATCCGATTAACAGTCGGACGCTCTACCAACTGAGCTACCGCGGAACATTGAGCAGCGCCCCCTGGAATAGGGCACGAATAATTATACGGTATCAAAATCGCCCTGTCAAGAAAAGGCTTTGTAGTGGAGGGGCAAGGTATCCTCCAGGTGGAGGTCTGCCCAGCGCCAGTTGTGACGTGCTCCGCTGAAGACTGAGTGGATGCCATTATGGAGCTTGCGCGCTCGCATTATTCCAAGCAGGTGCTGAGCGCGGTAATAGTTGGATTGCCACGGCTCGGCGCTCTCAGGGCCGCTCCTGATGAGCCACTGCACGTCCGCGAGCGCGGGGCGGTCGCTACGCCACATGAGGTTGGAAGGGTTGTTGGCCGCCACGAAGTCGAGGTCCCTGGGGAAGCCAAAGGGTGCGGCGAACATCGGGTTTCGGACCACCCTGTCCGTCGGCCTCACTGCTGCTCCGCGCTCTATGGCATACAGAAAGGTGCCATCAAAGGAGCCTGCCGAGCAAAAGATGTCGGGCCGCTGTGCGGCTATCTTGATCGATTGGAAGCCGCCGAGGGAGAAGCCCTCTACGGCTCGGCCGCCTCTCCCATTTACCGTGCGGTAATGGCTGTCAACGTAGGGTATTAGCTCCGTGAGGAAATAATCCTCGAAGCAGCCCGTGCCGATGCCTGTGGCGTTCTTAGCGAGGTATGGGGCGCGGAAGTTCACGAGGAGGCCCGGCACGCGGTTGTCATTGCTGCTGATGCCGGGGAAGACGAGTATCATCGGACCGACCTCGCCCTTCGCCAACAGGTCTCGGTATACGTCTACAGCCGTCGTCCCGTGCCTTGACTTGTCCTGGTACCTGTGTATCCACTCATGCTCGTGCCCGCGAAAGAGGTAGAGGACCGGGTAGCGCCTATCGCGGTTGGCTGTGCTAGAGTAGCCGGGTGGGAGGGCAACGTAGAAGCGCTTTTGGACCCCAAGCACCTTGCTTCCTAACGCTACGCGTCTTGCACGCGGGTCGATGGGTCTCTTGAGCCTTAGATGTAGAAGCTGCTCATAAGTGGGGTGGTTGGTGCGGGGCATATCGGAAGATTATAACGCAAATGGGTCATAACCTGCCTCCCTGTATCCGTATGAATAACAAAGGTTTAACGAACTGAATCTTGTCTTCACATAGACCTACTTAAGGTGTCAAGATAAGATTCGCGCCTTTCAACCGTAGTCGCATTCTTCGGTAAAGGCTTCCAATCTGAACAATCACATACAGGGATTGGCTTGAGGAAGGAAAAGAAAGAGGCAAAACTGAACTGCAAACGTTAAGAGAAGTCTATTTGCAGAGCAGATTCAACCAGCGTTATAAGCGCCATCCTCATTAGAACCCAACCCCACATGTTAAGGGATACTTATGTGGGGTTGGGTTGGACCACATGGCTCTAACTCCCAGTCTCTCGCCGCATAGGGGGACCAAAACCAGACCGCTCACTTAAGAGATGTCTATGTGCGGTCCGCTTTTTGTAAAAGCATAAGCCTTAACAGCGCCCGTTTTAAACAGGGCGATCCACGAACCGCCCCTACGGACTTTTCGCTGCTGCCGGGTGAATTAGGAGTACAAGGGGTCCGTAGGGGCGACCCTGGTGGTCGCCCTGATGGGGCAAGGTCGCATCTCACGGAACAGGGCGACCACCAGGGTCGCCCCTACAGCGATCCTCCACCCCAATGCTGAACGCTTACGCTGCCTGTTACCGTCCCACAGGGGGTGGGTTGACATAAGGGTGGGGCAACTGCTCCGATTTTGGGCCAAATTTGACCCTCCAGTGGGGCAACTTGCCCATGTTTGTGCCCAGTTTTGCCCCTCTGGTGGGGAATTAAAACTCACCCACCGCTTGTGGGACAGTAACCGCTGCCTGCGGGCTTTGACAAGGCATGGGCCTTGTGATAATATGGAGCGTCTTTTGGAATACCCTGTCGTGCGGCGTGTCGCACATTGGTTTGTCAGGTGTGGAGGTGCTTATATGGCAACGACCGCCAAAGAGAAGGCGGCGCCAACTGCTCGCAAAGCGCGAGCGGCGGCAAGCGTGCCCAAGCATGAAGAGCTTGGGTTGAGCAAAGAGCAGTTGCTCGATATGTATTACTATATGCTCTTGGCGCGCTCCCTCGACGAGCGGATGTGGCTCCTCAACAGACAGGGCAAAGCACCGTTCGTCATCTCCTGTCAGGGGCACGAAGCCATCCAGGTTGGTGTCGCGTTCGCATTGGAGCGCGGCAAAGACTGGTTCCTCCCCTATTACCGTGACCTCGCAATGGTGCTGGCGCTCGGATATACTCCCCGCGAGGCGATGCTCCAGCATTTCGCCCGCAAGGAAGAGCCAAACAGTGGCGGGCGGCAAATGCCCGGCCATTATGGCTACCGGAAGCTCAAGATTGTGACAGGCTCTTCCCCTGTAGCGACCCAGATGTGCCACGCGGTTGGGGTGGCACTCGCCGCGAAGATGCGCAAGACGGGCGAAGTGACGGTGGTGTCACATGGCGAGGGTGCTACCAGCAAGGGTGACTGGCACGAGTCGCTGAACATGGCGGGCATCCATAAGCTGCCTGTGATTTTCCTCTGCCAGAATAACCAGTACGCGATTTCGGTTCCCGTGCCCCAGCAGGTGGCCGGGGAGAGCGTGGCGGCTCGCGGGGCAGGATACGGATTTCCAGGCGTAGAGGTGGACGGCACCGACGTGCTGGCGATGTACGAAGCCACGCTTGAGGCTGCAAGGCGCGCCCGCGATGGCGAAGGCCCGACTCTCATTGAAGCGAAGACTTACCGACTCACCGCTCACTCCTCCGACGACAACGACCGCACCTATCGAGGGCGGGAGGAAGTGGACCTGTGGCGGGCGAAGGAGCCACTGCCCAAGTACCGCCAGTATCTCCTCGACCAGAAGATTGCGACCGAGGAAGAGCTTGGTGAGATCAAGGCGCGCATAGACGGCGAGGTCAACGACGCGACCGATTACGCTGAACATGCCCCTGAGCCGGACGCCAAAGATGCGCCCCTGTATGTTTATGCTACACAGGAGGATCGAGCAGCATGGCGGTAAAGACGATGATCGAGGCCATACGCGATGGCCTCCGTGAAGAGATGGAGCGCGATGAGCGCGTCTTCGTCCTGGGCGAAGACGTAGGGCCTCGCGGCGGCGTGTTCGGCGTTACCGATGGCTTCTTCAAGCAGTTCGGCGCTGACCGGGTGCTTGACACGCCCCTCGCCGAGTCGATGATTGCTGGCACCGCGATTGGGGCCGCGATGAATGGGATGCGGCCCGTCGCTGAGATGCAGTTCGCGGATTTCAGCCACCCCGCGATGGACCAGATAATGAACGAGGCGGCGAAGATACGCTTCCGCTCGAATAACGATTTTAGCTGCCCGCTGGTGATACGTATGCCCTATGGCGGCGGTATCCACGGCGCGCTGTACCACTCCCAGAGCGTCGAGGCACTGTATGGTCATATACCAGGGCTTGTGGTCGTCATTCCCTCGAATCCCTACGACGCTAAGGGCCTCCTTAAGGCAGCGATACGCGACCCCGACCCTGTTATCTTCCTTGAGCACAAGGGCGCGTACCGCCTCATCAAGGGAGAGGTGCCGGAGGAGGACTACACCGTGCCCCTCGGCAAGGCCGCCATCGCCCGCGAGGGGAGCGATATAACCATTATCGCCTACGGCATGATGCTGTACCAGAGTCTCAAGGTAGCCGAAGAGGTAGCGAGCGAGGGCATTAGCGTCGAGGTAGTGGACGTGCGGACCATCAGCCCGCTCGACCGCGAGACTATCATCAATTCGGTCAAGAAGACGGGCAAGGCGCTCGTGGTATATGAGGATAACAAGAGCGGTGGGTGGGGCGCTGAGATCAGCGCGTCCATCGCTGAAGAGGCTTTCGCCTACCTGGACGGCCCCATTATGCGCGTGACCGGCCCGGACATCCCTGCGATGCCCTACAACCACCACCAGGAAGAATACTTCATGCCTAACCCTGAGAAGATAAAGAAGGCCGTGAAGGAGTTGGCGGCGTATTAGGTTAGGAGTGAGGAATCAGGAATTAGGAATTAGTAATTGGGGATTAGTAATTGGCTATCAGGGCGAAATCGCAACGCCTAAGTCCTGACTCCTGATTCCTGACTCCTAGCAACAAATATAAGGAGCAGTACACATGGCAATTACGCCAGTAACGATGCCGCAGTTGGGCGAGAGCGTCACGGAAGGCACGATAGGGAAGTGGCTCAAGCAGGCAGGCGACAAGATAGAGAAGTACGAGTTGATAGCCGAGGTTATCACCGACAAGGTGAATGCCGAGATTCCTTCGCCCGTAGCAGGTGTGATAAAGGAACTGAAGGTAGAAGAGGGCGCGACGGTGCCGGTGGGTACGGAGATACTCACGATTGACGAGGGGGGTACGGAGAGCGCCGCGCCCGAAGCGCCGACAACTCAACCCGCAGCCGAGCAGGCACCTCCTCCAGCCGAGCAGGCTCCGGCCCCGCAAGCTGCCGCTCCGACGGACGGTGCGCAAGCTGCAACGCCTGTGCCAGCAGCCCCACAGTACACTCCCCAGGCGCAGATGCCCGCAGACATGACGCAGAGTGTAGCTGCCAGTATGCCGCAGGCCGCGCCTGAGATGTATATCGGGTCGGTCGCCACTTCAACAGCCCCGGCAGGTGGCTCTGAGAGCGAGGAAGAGATACTCCGTAGGCGCTCAACCCCTGCTGTGCGTCGCCTTGCCGAGGAGCACGGCGTTAACCTGGGCCAGGTCACTGGAACGGGGCTAGGTGGGCGTGTCACCAAAGAAGATATCTTGCAGTACGTTGCCCAGCGTGGCGCGCAGCCTGCACCAGCTACGCCCGCTCCCGCTCCTACTCAACCTACACCTCAACCTGCCCCTGCGATGCCCACCATGCAGGCTCCAGTGCCCGCGCCGCTCCCATCTACCGCTGGTGGAGATACCCCCATGGGACTGACTCCTATGCGCCGGGCAATCGCCGAGCACATGGTGAGGAGCGTGCATACTTCGCCCCATGCGTGGACGACGGTAGAGATAGACATGACCAACGTCGTGCGCTATCGTGACGGCATCAAGGACGCCTTCAAGCAGCGTGAAGGAGTTGACATAACGTACCTGCCCTTCTTCATCAAGGCGGTGATAGATGCTATCAAGCAGGTCCCGATGGTGAACGCCATCTGGAGTGACGAGCAGGGCGTAATCCTCAAGCGTGACATAAACGTGGGCATACCGATTGACATTGGTGAGGGGCTGATTGTGCCAGTGATGCACAACGCCGACAACCTCAGCGTAACGGGGATAGCTCGCCAGGTATACGAGCTTGCCAACCGCGCTCGTGCCAACAAGCTCACGCTTCCCGACATCCAGGGCGGGACCATCACCATCAACAACACAGGCTCGCTGGGTGTGGTCATGACCCACTCTATCATCAACCAACCCCAGGCGTGCCTCGTGACTATGGAAGCGATAGTCAAGCGGCCCGTGGTGATCGATGACGCGATAGCCATCCGGCACATGATGTTCTCCACGATCGCGCTGGACCATCGCATCCTCGATGGTGGAGTAGGAGCGCGCTTCTTACGAATTGTAAAGGCGAGCCTGGAGAGCTTCAGCGCCGACAACGCCGGCCTCTAGAATTTGATATGAACTTTGGAGCCTAGAGCTAGCAGTCGCCAGGAAGGCCCAGGCAAAGATACTCATGCATGTTGAAGCTCGGCTGCTTGCCCTCGGCCTCGCCTTACCTGCGCCAACACGGCCCCCCGATGGCCTGACCGTGCCTTATGTTTGGGTACGGGTGCATAAAGATCGGGCTTATGTTGCGGCGCACCCACCGCTGAACCAGGATGGCACCCTGGCCGGGCCGTTTGGCAAGGTCGGTGCGGAAGTATCTTTGGAGGCCGCCCAGGAGGCGGCGAGGCGTGCCGGTCTCGCGCTGCTGGGCAGCCTCCACCGCGCCCTGGGCGACCTAGACCGGGTGACAGCCTGGCTGCGCGTGTGTGGCATGGTCAATGCGGCGCCCAGCTTTAATCGGCCTGCCCATGTGATGAATGCCTTTTCTGACCTGATTCTCGATCTATACGGCCAAGACGCGGGCCAGCATGCGCGCACTGCAGTGGGCGTGGCCGCCCTCTCTTGGGATAACCCGGTCGTGATTGAGGCGGAGGTCGAGGTGGCGCTTGAATAATAGGAATCATGAGAGGCAAACATGAGTCATCCCGAATTTAATATTTACGCTTGACAAGCGTAGAATCCCCAGTTCAAAAATAATAAAAGGGGTGAAAATTGGCGGCGCAGCCGCCAATTTTCACCCCTTTTATTATTTTTGAAAAGTCCCCCAGACGTGGGGAGAGGTTAAAGGTGAGACAGTTGTGGGCATGAGGCAGGCACGAATATTAAATTCGGGATGACTCATGTTTTTCTACCCTTTGGAAGCGCCAGCGAGTGAGGGTCTTTGGGAACTCACTCCATGCGTAGACGACTTGAGGGCGCATTGCATGGGTGCCTCCGGTTACCAACTCCTCTACCGATGACCCGTAACCATATTTCTTGACGGAGGCCGCTCTAATCTGCTTCGCACGTTTCTGGTCAACATGTGGTATGTGCTCAACCACGCCTTCGAGTATCACTACTTCGTCGCCGCTCTCCAGGTGGACCGATACAGCCGGGTTCTGGGCGAGATTTCGCTTCCATTGGGTCTCCGGGTGGCCGTTGAAGTACAGGCTGTCCTCCACCCATATGCCCCAAACGGGCACCGCGTGCGGGCGACCGTCCGGGCGCGTAGTTCCTACCCAGAAGTTCTTAGCCTTTTCGAGCCGTTCTACGACCCAATCCCACGACACCAGTCCATCCTCACTCGCGGGCATACCATACTCAGCGGGCAAAAGCGGACGGGTGCGCTCGACCCCATCCGTCCCAATTGTCTGTGCATTCAGGCTCATTTCGTACCTCCTTACTAACTCGCACTAATTCAAGAATTATACATCCCTGTTCCTGACATCCTCTGTCAGTTTTTAGTGGCATAACTTATTCCATGCTCGTCAAATAGCTTATGTTATAATGGACGCGGTATATAAACCCGCCTAATTCAGAAGGGACAGATAACAATGTCAGATACAATAAGTGACCAGGTATCATATGCGCCGCTTGAATTGAGACCCTATAGCCGCCCCGGTGGACCTGCGCGACCTGTCAGCAACGTACCCGTTCCCGTGGACCGCAAGCCGCCCTGGCTGACCGTAAAATGGCAGCAGGGAGAGAATTACCGCGACCTGAAGACGCTGATGCGCGGCCTGGGCCTGCATACGGTGTGCGAGGAAGCGCACTGCCCTAACATCTCGGAATGCTGGGAGCACCGCACCGCGACGTTCCTTATATTGGGAGACACCTGCACCCGCTCATGCGGCTTCTGCGCTATCAAGACCGGGCGGCCTGGTAAGCTAGACAGGGAGGAGCCTGAGCGCGTGGCCCGCGCCATTGAGACGTTGAAGCTCCAGCACGTCGTAATCACGTCTGTGAACAGGGATGAGCTACCTGATGGCGGCGCGGAGATATTTGCCGAGACGATACGGTTGAGCAGGCAGTACACGCCTGAGTGTGGGGTCGAGGTGCTGATCCCGGACTTCAGAGGCGTGTGGTGGGCCTTGCAACTGGTAATGGATGCCCGCCCCAACATCCTCAACCACAATATTGAGTCTGTGCCCCGCCTCTACTACATCGTGCGCCCCCAAGCGAAGTACGAGCGTTCTCTCGAATTGCTGAAGCGCGCAAGGGATATGGACCCCACAGGTGGCGATATTTACACCAAGTCGGGCCTGATGGTGGGGCTGGGCGAAGAGTGGGACGAGGTCGTGCAGGTGCTTCACGACTTACGCGAGCACGAGGTGGACATAGTTACCATTGGACAATACCTTCGCCCTTCCTTCCGCCACCTGCCCGTGCTCAAGTATTACACTCCCGACGAGTTCAAGGCGCTGAAGGAGATTGCACTTGAGATGGGCTTCAAGCACGTCGAGAGCGGTCCCTTGGTACGTTCCTCTTACCACGCGCACGAGCAGGTCAAGCAGGCAAGCGATAACGGCCATCAGTCTATGACAGGTGGACACCAGACCGCTGCTACAACCCTCGTGTCCACTTCGCTCTCTTGATTTCTACTCGATTGGTGAATAATGGCAATTGATTTGGGGATGATAAGCGCGTTGGGCACGGGGACCAGCCAGCGTCCCCTGGCCGTACGCGACCTCGGGCTTGTGCCATATGAGGAGTGCTGGCAGCTACAAAGGAACCTGGCGGCCTCCGTCATAGCAGGGCAGGTAGCTGATACCCTCCTGCTATTGGAACATCCTCACACATACACATGCGGGAGAAGTGGGGGCAGAGATCATATCCTGGCTACAGAGGAAGAGCTTGCTAGTATCGGGGCTATCGTCCTGGATGTGGACCGAGGCGGCGACGTGACGTATCACGGGCCGGGGCAGCTAGTCGCGTACCCCATCATAAACCTCTTCGCCAATAAGATAGGGCGAGATTATCGCGCTTATGTTCGCGCTTTGGAGGAAGTGCTAATTCGCTCATTAGCTGATTTCGGGATTAGCTCACATCGCACGCAAGGTTATAGCGGTGTGTGGACGTGTGGGGCGGGGAGCGAAGAGAAAATTGCAGCCATTGGGGTGAAGGTAGACGGGCGTGGCGTCACCAGTCACGGGATCGCGCTTAACATCACGACTGATTTATCATACTTCACCAAGATCGTTCCCTGCGGAATTGCTGATAGAGGCGTGACCTCCATGTCCAGGTTGCTCGCGCTCCAGCCTGCTATGGCCGATGTAAAAAATACCTTCTCGAGGCATTTTAGAGAAGTGTTCGGGTATCACTAACTTGCTTACCTTCCCCGCATCACGGTAAAATAACGCTATCATGGAAGATGCTAACGGTAATGCGCCACGTCTTTCGACCCTGGTCGCAAAGGTGCGAGGGCGCGTGCAAAACGTAGGATTTCGGGTCTTCGTGTATGAGGCAGCCCGGCGTCTGGGCCTGCGAGGGCACGTGCGGAACAGCGCGGACGGCAACGTCGAAGTGATCGCGTATGGTGAGCGCAGTAGGTTGGATGTACTGCTTGAGCAGCTGCGTCGGGGACCTATAGCGGCCAGGGTTGATAATGTGGAGTACGAGTGGCTACACCGGGAGCCTGAAGGGTTGTCAGGCAACTTCGAGGTAAGAGCCTGATGGGCGCTCAAGCTGTGGCGGATGCAACAACGGTGCGCTTGTGGAAGCGTGCCCGGTCGGTGTGGGCGGTCCTCACTCTGACCACTTTAGTCTTCCTTCTCTCGTGCGGCACGATTACGTACTGGCTTGCCGGCACGTTGGGCAATATTACGACTGCCCACTCTGCCAAGCTCGAAGTACGCACAGGCTCCCAGGTTGTGGTCCAGCGAGACCATATCGTCGCACCGGAGTTGGTGACAGAAAAGACTAATATCAACGAAGGAGACGAGGTAGAGACAGGTTCGAGTGGTGGAGCATTCATGCAGCTTTTCGACGGCAGCACGATACAGACCTATTTTGATACCCGTATTCGCATCGAGAGGCTGCGTACAGGTAAGCTCTTCCAGAATTTGAAAGAGGCCTCAATCTATGTAGCCTCCGGCACCGTAGTGGTCGTCACCGCAGACCTGGGTGCCTACTCCTCGGCCAAATACCTGGTAGCTACCGAGACCGGGGTCATAGAGCCGGATGTGAAATCGAAAGTTAGGCTTCGCGTGGAAGGCTCCGAGCAGGGACATCTCACCAGTGCCTTTGTGGATTATGGCTCGGCGAAGCTCCTCTCACATGGGAGGCAGGTGCATCTCACGCCCGGCACAATGGCGCGCGTGTCCGCGGATGGCACCATCGAAGGCCCAAACCGCATACAAGAGGAATTGATCAGGAACGGCACCTTTACCGAAGGACCTACGAGCGGGGCTGAGCTTGCGGAGAACGGTGGCCTGGGCATCGCAGGGTGGCTGCCGGTTCGTACTCAGGCGGCGGAGCCTGTAACGGAGCCGGGGCTTGCTGATATAGTGAGCGAGAAGATTGGAACGACGGATATAGTCAATGCTGCCAGGCTCCAGAGGGAGGGGAGTGGCGATAAGTATGCGGTGGTGGGCATACGCCAGGAGATGAATCAGCCCGTAGAGTTCCTGAGCGAAATCGAGCTTGACGCTTCGGTAAAAGTGGTGCTGCAATCGTTGGAGGCAGGGGGTCCGCAGGGCAACCTTTTCCCGCTGACGATAAAGGTGCTATACAGCGACTCTGAGCAGAAGCAGCATGAATGGAAACACTCGTTTTACTACTTTGGTCAGGAGTTAGCCCTGGCGAACAGCACGAAGGTGTTACAGGGCACCTGGGGCCAGCACCACTTTGTCTTGAAGTCATCTCAAGCAGGAGTGGGGAGCGACATGGCCGTCATCAACGCCATTGAGGTCTATGGCTATGGCAGGCAGTTTCAGAGCTGGGTAACGGAACTGTCTATGATGGCGAGGTGAGGCGGGACGATGGACGATGGACGATGAATGGTGAAACGTGATGCGTGATATTGTGTTTGGGTGGTACTCTTGGTGTGGGTGAGTTTGTGAGGGAGAGGGAGGGAATGTATTGAACGGTAAAATTGCGGTTATAGGTACGGGGTATGTCGGTCTGGTGACGGGTACGTGCTTCGCTGACCTGGGGAACCACGTTGTCTGCATGGATATTGACGAGGGGAAGGTCGAGAGGCTGAAGCAGGGCCGATCACCCATATATGAGCCTGGGCTTGAAGAGATGCTACAACGCAACCTGAAGGCAGGCCGCCTTGAGTTTACGACAAGCTACGAAGATGCACTTACAAGGGCCGAATTTGTTTTCATAGCGGTGGGCACGCCGGAATCGCCTAATGGCTCCGCGGACATGCGCTATGTGGCGTCTGCGGCGAAAAGCATAGGGCAATTGGCGCCGGGCCGGGCCGCCGAACCGCTTCGCATCATCAACAAAAGTACAGTGCCGATTGGGTCGGGGGACCAGGTGAGCGAATGGGTAAGATCGGTCAGCCAGGCGGACTTCGAGTTTGCAGTGGTCTCAAATCCGGAATTCCTGCGAGAGGGACAGGCAATTTTCGATTTTCTCCACCCCGACCGGATAATACTTGGCTGCGAAGATAAAGCAGCCGCTGAGAGTGTAAAGGAGCTTTACGAGGCCCTCGATACTCCGGTCATGATTACCGACCTACGCACTGCAGAGATGATAAAATATGCCTCCAATGCCATCCTGGCGACCTATATATCCTTCGCCAACGAAATAGCTTTCATCTGCGAGGAGCTAGGGGCCGATGTCAAGGAAGTCGTGCAGGGTATGGGCTATGACAAGCGTATCAACGCACAATTTCTCAACGCCGGAGTTGGCTTCGGGGGAGCTGCTTCCCAAAGGATGTGAAGGCGCTGGCTCACATGGCGGAGAATGGGAATGCCCGCCCTCAGCTATTGCACGCTGTGCTGGAGATAAACCTGGAGGCGCGGCGGCGGTTCGTCTCCAAGGTGATAAAGCTGCTCGGCGGTGACGTGTCGGGCAAGCGCATCGGCGTGTTGGGGCTCTCCTTCAAGCCAGACACCGATGACATGCGAGAAAGTCCTGCTATAGATATTATAGAGGCCCTCATCGAGAGGGGGGCAGAGGTGGCGGCGTACGATCCGATTGCTATGGAAGCCGCCCGTAAGGAACTTCCGGAGGCCGTGCAATACTGCCGCGACGCTTACGAAGTTGCCAAAGGCGCAGATGCACTGCTGCTGGTTACTGCGTGGAACGAATTCAAGCAACTCGACATGGAAAGGGTGCATGGCCTGATGCGCAAGTGTGTGCTGGTTGACGGACGCAACGTATATGATCCGAGAGAGTTGAGTGATCTCGGCTTCACGTATGTGGGGGTCGGACGGCCACCAAGAGATGGGCGCAACGGTGCCTGATGCGCCAGACAAGCCAGTCGAATTCGCAAGCCCAAGCGCGCTCGCAGGGCTGCCAGCATGGCCGATGATGTCGGGCTTGTCGGTTGGCGACGCGATGGACGGTCCTGTGCAATGCGGTGTTGACCTCGTAGAGGTAAGCCGCATACGTGCAGTCGCCCAGCGCTATGGTGAGAGGTTCCTTACAAGGGTGTGGACGGAGCGCGAGCTGGTGATTTGCCGGGGGAGATACCCGGAGTTGGCGGCCCGATTTGCGGGTAAGGAAGCTGCCATGAAGGCGTTGGGCACCGGCATCGTGGGTATTGGGTGGAAAGAGATAGAGATATTGCCCGACGGGCGCGGCAAGCCCCTGGTTTTCCTGCACGATAAGGCAAAGGAACGCGCCGCGCGACTGAGACTCAACACCTGGGCGATCAGCCTCACCCACAGTAAGGACCTGGCGTGCGCTATGGTAATTGCCATATCCGAGCCTCAAAAGGCGTGATTACGGTTTAGGAGATATAGGATTGAGTGATAACACGCAAAAAATGGCATCAGGCGAATTGCTGACCGAGGAAGGGGTACGCCAGTCATTGCCGTCTCGGCCTGAAGACGGAAACAAGGGTACGTTCGGGAAGGTGATGGTGGTCGCCGGGTCTGTGAATTATATAGGCGCTGCCGCGCTCGCCACGCAAGGGGCGATGCGGGTGGGTGCCGGCCTGGCTACGCTCGCAACGCCGGGCGACCTCCTGCCTATGCTTGGAGCCAAGCTGACGGAATGTACATTCCTTCCCCTTCCCTCTGACATGGGGGTTATTGCCTCTCACGCAGCGGAGAAGGTCCGTAGCAGCCTGGAAGGTTACGCCGCGCTGCTGGTTGGGTGTGGCATTGGCAAGGAGAAGGAGACTGCAACTTTCCTTCGTAATCTCTTAGCGCAGGCCGACGCGCATGCTCGCCCTTCGGCGCGCCCTATAGGGTTTTCGGCCCGCCATCCAGAGGAGGATGTGAGTCGCTCAGATGATGGGCACAAGAAGCTGCCGCCACTGGTGCTGGATGGGGATGCATTGAACATCATTTCGGAGTGGGAAGAGTGGGACAAATCTATACCGCAGGGTTCGGTGCTGACCCCGCACCCGGGCGAGATGGCGCGGCTCACGGGCAGCACGGTGGACGAGGTACAGGCTGATCGCGTAGGGGTAGCGAGGGAAGCAGCCGCGCGCTGGAACTGCGTGGTGGTACTGAAAGGGGCTGCCACCGTGATAGCGGAACCTGGAGGGAAGGTATATACTAGCCCCTTCTCTAACCCAGCACTGGCTACGGCGGGCACGGGCGACGTGCTGGCCGGGGCGATTGCGGGCCTGATCGCGCAGGGGATGGTAGGGGTCGAGGCGGCCTGCGCCGGGGTGTACCTCCATGCGCTGGCGGGCGAGATGCTCCGCGAAGATTACGGCCCCGCGGGCGGACTTGCAGGAGACCTGCCAGTGCTACTTGCTCGCGCTCAGAAAAGGGTACGAGACTCTGGCGCTACCAAATAGACGACGAAGGACGAAGGAATACGGACGAATAGACGCGAATATGATGTCTAAAGACGAAGGTTTGTGGGGTAGACCTGTACAGGCGGAGATCGACCTCTCCGCCGTCGCGGCAAACGTGCGCGCTTTCCGGGCTGCTATTGGTCCGCGCTGCCGCGTGATGGCGGTGGTGAAGGCCGATGGCTACGGCTTGGGCGCGCCCTGGATAGCCTCAGCCGCGCTCGAAGGCGGGGCCTCTATGCTGGCGGTAGCTTGCGTGGATGAGGGGATAGAGCTACGCCGAGCAGGATATTCTGGCCCACTTCTTATTATGAGCTACGTCTCGCCGGATGAGGCCGAGGCGGTAGTGCGGAACGGGCTGACGATTGTCCTACATCGCCTGCGGACTGCTCTCGCCCTGGAGGCTGCCGCAGAGCGAGCCGGTCTGCCAGATGATGGGCTGCCTGTGCATATCAAAGTGGATACGGGCCTGGGCCGGTTCGGATGCCTCCCTCACGAGTTCCTGCCTCTGGCGCAGGGCGTCCTGCGCTGCCGCCACCTGTGGCTCGAAGGGCTGATGACGCACTTCGCGGACCCTGATGGTGTTGACCTGGCCTTCGCACGCGAGCAACTGGCGCGCTTCGCAGAAGTTCGCAGGGTAGCCGCCGAGAATAATATCACCTTCGAGATCGTTCATGCGGCAAACACGGCGGCGGCGCTCATGCTTCCGGAGTTGCGGTTCGATATGGTCCGCACGGGGATAGCATTGAGCGGCCACCTCCCCGCGCCTCACCTGGCGGAGAAGGTGACGTTGCGGCGTGCCGTCACAGTGCGCACGCGGCTGGCACGCGTTCACGATGCGGAAGTTGGCGATAGCGTAGGGTACGGGCGGACGTGGGTTGCGGATAAGCCGTCGCGGATTGGGCTGATACCGATGGGGTACGCGGACGGTTTTCGACGCGCCTTGTCGAACCGGGGTGAGGTGTTGGTTCGGGGACAGCGGTGTTCCGTGGTGGGGCGTATAAGCATGGACCAGTCGAATATAGATGTTACGGGCGTACCCGGTGCGAGCGAGGGGGACGAAGTAGTTATTATCGGCCGCCAGGGTGATGAGGAGATAACCGCCGACGATGTGGCTCGCCTCACAGGCACTATCTCTTATGAAATCTTGTGTGGCCTCTCCGAGCGCGTGCCCCGCCACTACATGCATGGGGGAGAGCCTATCGAAGTGTGCAATCTGCTTGGGTGCAGCCCCACCCGCGACCGACCGAAGCAGAAGAAGGAGATGAGCAGGTGAGGGCCGCCGACATCATTGCTGCCAAGCGCGATAGCCGCGAGCTTTCGGCTGAAGAGATAGGCTGGTTCATTTCGGGCATCATGTCCAAGCAGGTGACGGACGACCAGATTGGCGCGTGGCTCATGGCGGTCTGCATCCGAGGGATGACGCCGCGCGAGACCGCAGACCTCACCCGCGCTATGGTGGCGTCGGGTAAGCGTCTCGATCTTTCATCAGTCGGCCCGTTCGTAGCAGATAAGCATTCGACGGGTGGGGTGGGGGATAAGACTACCCTTGTGGTCGCACCTCTCGTGGCTGCGGCGGGCGTTCCGGTGGGCAAGATGTCGGGACGGGGACTTGGCTTCTCTGGAGGCACGATTGACAAGCTGGAGTTGATTCCGGGCTTCCGGACGGAGCTTTCGGCTGCGGAATTCGTTGAGATTGTCCGCAACGTGGGTATCGTGGTGGCGGCGCAGACGAGTGACCTCGCGCCCGCCGACGGCATCTTATATAAGTTGAGGGATGTGACTGCCACTGTTGAGAGCCTAGCCTTGATCGCCAGCAGCATTATGTCAAAGAAGATCGCGGCAGGGGCGAATGGTGTGGTCCTCGACGTAAAGGTCGGGAAGGGCGCGTTCATGAAGACCCTTGAGCAAGCCCGCGAGTTGGCTGAGGCGATGCGCGACATTGGCAGAGACGTTGGATTGCAGGCTCGTGCCGTGCTGTCGGGGATGGATCAGCCGCTCGGTTGGGCCGTTGGGAACGCGCTGGAGATAAAGGAAGCAGTCCAGACCCTACGTGGGGAGGGTCCAGAGGACCTCGTAGAAGTAGCGCTTACGCTCGGGTCTCACCTGTTGCACATGGCCGGAAAAGTAAGCTCGGTTGACGAAGGAGCGGATGTGCTCAAGGGGGTGCTCGATTCCGGTAAGGGTCTTAGTAAGTTCCGCGAGTTCGTGGAGGCTCAAGGTGGAGATAGCGCTTTCATCGATGATCTCGACCTGCTGCAAGATGCACCCGTACAGCATGAAGTAATGGCGTCGGGCGGTGGCTATATTGGCTCAATTGATGCTGAGGCTGTCGGGCGTGCTTCGGTGGAGATTGGCGCGGGGCGGGCGATGAAGAATGCTCCCATAGACCATTCGGTTGGCTTTGTGTTGCATCACAAGATAGGTGATAAGGTGGAGCGTGGCGAGTCCCTAGCGACGATCCACGCTGCCAGCCGAGAGGCAGCAGAAGCTGTTGCGCCTGCCATTGAGGGTGCTTTCTCACTTACCCAGGAACAAGTACAACCGCCTCCGTCCGTGCTGGAGATAGTGCAATAACAGGTGGCAAGTTTCAGAAATGAGATGTAGGGGCGTGATTTATCGCGCCCTAAAGTTAGGTAGCGAACCAACCCGATCCGCAGCCTCGTCTTATACGAGGGTGCGATAAATCACGCCCCTACATCTCCCAATCCCAGAGAGTTTTTGACTTAATGGCTCAGGTTAGATATAATTCTAACATAAGATATTTACACAATTAGCTTAGAGGTTTTTTACCATTTTATGACGAGTCTTATTACAGAGGACCGCAAATTGGCTGCGGCGGACACGGTTCTATATGCAGGTGGGCGTGTGGTTGTTGACGAGGGGAGCGCGGGAGGTCGTGAGCCGGGACCTTCGCCCACCGAGACGGTCGACGCCCCAGTAGCGGACATTACGCCTGATATATCGCTTCTTGGGATGAAGGTTAGATTGCCTTCGTCGTTGCGGGCGCTCAGACACCGGAACTTCCGCCTCTTCTGGACGGGTTACATGGTGTCGCTGGTCGGCACGTGGATGCAGATTGTTGCTCGCGGCTGGCTGGTGCTTGAGCTGACTCATTCACCCTTCTGGCTGGGCATGGTCGGCTTCGCCAATGCGGTGCCTGTGCTTCTGCTTTCGCTGTGGGCGGGGGAGGTGGCAGACCGCGTGTCTAAGCGGGTGCTCGTCCTCTGGACTCAAATCTTATCGATGCTTGCCACGTTTGCACTCGCCGCGCTGACCCTTTCGGGCGTGATCGAGGTGTGGCACGTCATGGCGATTTCGGTCTTTATGGGAGTGCTATTCGCCTTCGACGCACCGGCTCGCCAGGCGTTCACGGTTGAACTGGTGGGCAAAGACGACCTCCTGAACGCGGTCGCTCTCAACTCGGCCATATTCAATGGCGCACGCGTGGCAGGTCCTGCGGTGGGTGCTGTGGTGCTCGCGTGGCAAGGTCCTGGGCTGGCTTTCCTGCTCAACGGCCTCAGTTATATAGCGGTGCTAGTGGGTCTGTTGCGTATGACCATGCCGAGATTCGTGCGGGTGAAGAAGAGTGAAAATTCATTCAACCGTATCATCGAGGGGCTGCGCTACGTCCGCCACCACGAGACCATCTCTACGCTGATGATCCTGGTGGTCACGTCCAGCATATTTGCCTTCCCGTATGCGACCTTGATGCCGATCTTCGCTGATAACGTGCTACACGTCGGTAAAGAGGGATACGGCACGCTCATGGCCGTATCGGGCGTGGGGTCGCTGGTAGGGGCATTGAGCCTCACCTGGCAAAGCGGTCGCACTTCCGTCAAGCGTGGGCGCCTCATTATTATCGGCTCGATTGGACTGCCTCTGTTTCTTGGAGTGTTCGCGCTTTCACAGAACTATCTGCTGTCACTTGCTATGCTCGCGGGTGTGGGCTGGACGATGATCTCGGTCAATGCCACGACGAATACGGTCATACAGACGACCGTACCGGATGAATTGAGAGGGCGCGTGAGTGGCGTGTTCGCCTTCCTCTTCATAGGGATGGCCCCGTTCGGGAACCTTCAATCGGGGCTGATTGCAGACCATTTTGGCGCCCCTGCCGCAGTGGCGTTCGGGGCGGCTGTATGTGGTCTGGTCGCGCTCTTCATCTTCTTCAGGCGACGTAAGCTTTTCCTCTTGCAGTAGCTCTCGTCAGCGGCACTGGCCGGGTATCGCCTGCCTCACTGTTGTAGCCATTGCCGCCATGCGTTGCGCCTGGTCGGGCTTGTTCGCAACGCCATATTGCTGGGTGAGAATGGCGTATGCCTCGACGTAGCGGCAGCTATTGAGCCGGGCGAAATCGTCCAAGGGCACGCGGCTCCCGGTCGTAATCCCGGCCAGCTTGTATTCAGGCTCCTTTGGTAGCTCAATGGAGCTTGGGACAGGCTTTCGCACGAGGCGTGACGTCAGCCCGACCCTCTGGCGCTCGAAGTTGGGCGCTACCTGGGCGCTCTCGCAATATTGGCCGGGCCTGCATGCATTGAAAAGCACATAGGCCGGGCGCGAATCGAAGCTACGCTCCACGAACGATGTCAGCAGGTTGAAGTAACTCTCCTGTAGCACTGCGGAAGGGAATGTTGCTGGGTCTGGCCAGTCTAACCACCTCCTCTGCTCGGACTGAAATGTCGGTAGGAGATCGCGTGATTTCTCTACCAGGGCGGGGCTATTCTTTTCCAGGTATCCGAGATAAAAGGGGTACTTTAGAAGCGACATATCCACTATAGCTAGGTCGGGGCGTATTGTGAGGATGTTTTGCAGGTAGATAGTCGGCGCGTAGAAGTCCCAGTAATCGGTGATTATGACGCTATTCTGTGGTAGTTCGCCGAAGACGTTTTCCGCGAACTGCCCGGCAAGGTAATCGTCGCTGTGATCTTGAAGAGGATACTGCAAGAAGGAACTCAGCAACCCTAGAAGAGCAAGCACGCCCGCTACCCCTGCCACGACCCGCGCGGTCACATGCTGTCCTGTGCGCCTGGCAGATGTCTTCTCAGGCTCGACCACGCGACGCACGGTAATGGGAGCCGTCCCCAGCCAGAGGAGGAGCATCATATAGAACGGCACGAGATACGGCTCGATCTCGGAAATGCCGTAGATTGTGGCGAAGATAAGGGTCGTGGCCGCTGTTGTGAGGGTGGCTACGAATAGGGGCCAATGTGTCCGTGCGAGCAATATTCCGGCTACAATAGAGAGGCCAAGCACCGTAGATGTTAGCCAGGCCCATTGCCCCGTGATGAAGCCCCATAAGCGGCCGATTAGCTCCAATCTTTCCTGTGGATCTTCCACCACGTATGGACGGTATTGCCAGACGGTAACGTGCCGCCAGAAGTCCCCCCACGAGTTTGCCGAACCCCAGTTCATGAGCGGGTGTTGTGAGGCACGAAGCGGCAAGTAGAGGTAAAGAAGCACGGGTAGTGCAACCGCCGGAATGGCGCAGTACCAGGAGCGCAGCATCGTCTTCAGACGCGTTACAAAGTCGGTTCCCAGGAGCAGAATCATCAATAGACCGGGCACCAGGAGCGTGGTCATGAGGTGGTTCGAGAGGGAGAGACCTAGCACGGTGGAGAGGGCGATAAGCGCGCGCCTCATACCCTTCTGGTCCTTTTGCTCGTAGGCCCAGCGAGCGAGTAGGGCAAGAAGGAATAAGAGCGCGACGAAGAAGTAGTGTAGTGAGTACATCTTCGCCTGGGCTGTCCTGCTCCAGAAGGTGGAAGAAGCACCCAGGAGCGATGCTACGGCTGCTCCGGTCGCTATAGGGAGCCATGCTGTTGCCGGTTGTCCGAGGAAGAGGCGCTGCTGGCTGGTTTTCTCGTCGGGTATGGCTGCTATGTGCTTTGCGCGACGTCCCCTGGGGACCTCTTTGCGGACAGATGGGCGTGCCCGAGATTTGAGATAGTTGATTAGAGCGATGATCAACAAGAAGAGTGTGCCGACCGTCAGAGCACCCCAGAAGGCAGAGAATATATTGACGCGCCACGCGACCTCCCCCCACAGGAGATGTGACACTACATATCCCATAAGCGTGTAGAGAGGATAGCCGGGAGGGTGGGCAACACCCGGCTCGTGGAGCGCGGTGATAAGCTCGCCGCTATCTATGAAATTGACCGAAGGGGAAGCGGTCGATGCATATATGGCGAGCCAGATGGTAGTCAGCACAGCTGCGGCTATATACGTGATGCGTCTATGTGTCCCGAACGCCAGTTGCAGCATGGGGTCTCCCTGCACAGAATAATCAACCCCATATCTTATCACGACGCGCAAAAAACAATCCAGGCCCCGCGGCACAGTGGGACCTGGATTGAGGAAGGAGTAGGGACATGTGAGTTTGGTCACATTGTCGCCTGAGAGTAAGAACGACTGGGAGTATAGCTTTCTTACAATGGATTTCTTATCCTGTGGAATGTCTACCCGGTTCCTGCTATTATGTTATCATTGATACTATGTTCCGGCTTCGACTTTTGTTTGGCGATGGTGTGAGGGCGCGCTACGTTCTGGCCTTCGCGACGTCGGCGGTCCTCGGCGCGCTCTTCGCCCTGGTGGCGTGTGATTTCGCGCCACCTGACACGCCGGTTGACAGCCTACCCACGCCTACAACTGTCGGGACGGCAGGTGCGATTATAGTCGTGCTTGAGACTACCAGCCCCGGAACTACCCGCGTAGTGACCATTGTGCCTCCTACCAAGCCTCCGGTGCCTACCAGGGCACCCACTAGGACGCGCACGCCACGACCTACCCGCACACCAACACGCACGCCGACGGTTGCGCGCACGCCAACGGCAACATTCACGCGCGTGCCGACCGTCACGCCGTTTGCGACGGCTACGCCATATCCGACGAGTACCCCGCTGGTAGCTCCACCAACGGTTACGCCCAGGCCTACGCGCACAACGGGACCATCACGCACGCCCACAAACACACGAGTACCGTCACCAACCGTTCCAGTCCCGCCGACTGCTACGAATGTTCCGCCAACTGAAATCGCACCGACTCCTACGCCTGTTCCTGTACCCCCTACTAGCACGCCTGAACCTCCGCCAACGCCGGTGGAAGTAGCTACAGCCACACCCATACCGGGCATCATCCTACCGACTCCTGTACCGTAGATTACATTTCTGTAACACGTAGGGGCGGTTCGTGAACCGCCCTGAGTTGAGCAGGTGTTGTCCCCACCAGGGCGGTTCACGAACCGCCCCTACAGAGACCCTACAGAGGGTTTTGAAATGCAGGTCTCAGGAGGGAAGTAATGGCGGATAAGGTGGGTCTGATAGGTCTTGGAGCGATGGGGCTGCCCTATGGGAAAAGGCTTCTGAGTACGGGGTTCGACCTTTGGGTGTTGGGCCATAGGAACCAGCAGCCCGTAGAAGAATTGGTCAGGATGGGCGCGCACGCGGCCTCTAGCGTCAGTGAGCTGGGTGAGGCGTGCTCGGTGGTGATTACAGCCCTGCCTGACGTGCCACAGGTGCTCTCGGTGCTCTTTGACGATGGCGGGTTGGGCACGCAGCGCCGTGACGGGATGCTCTTCATCGATATGAGCACGATTACGCCTTCGGCCTCAAAGGAATTTCATGCACGCCTGGGAGAGCAGGGCATTGAGGCGCTGGATGCGCCCGTCAGTGGCGGGCCGGTGCGTGCCGCCGATGGGACCCTGACCATAATGGTGGGTGGGGATGCTGATGACTTTGAGCGTGCGCAACCTATACTCAGGACGGTGGGGAAGCACGTTGCGCATGTAGGAGGGCCGGGCGCGGGGCAGGCGGTCAAGCTCGTGAACCAGCTTATGATCTCGATTATCATGATGGCTAATGCCGAGGCGCTCACACTCGGCGTTAAAGCTGGCGTGCCACTTGAGACTCTTACGGAGATGATAAGCACCTCTAGCGGGTCCAACTATCTGATGCAGAACTGGCTACCAAAGACCCTTTTCGCGGGGGAATTGGAGGGAGGTTTTGCGCTCGACCTTCTGATGAAGGACTTGCGTGCTGCTTTAGAATGGGCGAACGAATTAGGCTCGCCTGCTTTCGGAGGGGCGCTCGCGCAGCAGCTATACAGGTTGGCGAAGGCTAAAGGCGCGGGGCGACTCGACTACTCAGTTGTAGCCCAGGTGTATGAGGAAGCGTCGGGCATTGCCCTCCGCAACAAAAACGCAGGGGCCTGAGTTGTGCTATAATGCATCCTATCGTCCTGATTGGCTCCGGCATGGGCAGGTGAATTATGCGAGCCGAAATTGTCTCCATCGGCACAGAGCTGCTGCTGGGCACCATCACCGACACGAACGCGTCATACCTAGCGCAGAGGCTGGCCGCGCTCGGAGTTGATTGCTATTACGTTTCCCAGGTTGGCGACAACGTGGAGCGTATAGTCGGGGTGCTTCAGCGGGCATGGGAGCGAAGCGACCTGATCGTGACCACGGGCGGCCTCGGCCCTACCCAGGACGACCTCACGCGAGAGGCGATTGCCCAATTGCTTGGCGAAGAGATGGCGGTTGACCCGGAGCTTGAGCGTCACCTGGTTTCACTCTTTGCACGGCGCGGCTGGCACATGCCTGAGAGCAACATGAAGCAAGCTACCCTGGTCCCTTCCGCATCGGCTATTTCGAACCCGGTCGGCACCGCGCCTGGCTGGTGGGTCAGCCGCGCGGGCGCGAATGGCGCAAGTGAGCGCGTGATAATCTCTATGCCCGGCGTGCCGTTCGAGATGAAGCGAATGTGGGAGCGGGAGGTAGAGCCTAAGCTGGCAAGCGCCTCTTCTTCGGTGATCGTCTCACGCACGTTGAAAATTATGGGTCTTGGCGAGTTGCGCGCGTCGAAGAGGTGGTGAAAGACCTGATGCACGGGTCGAACCCGACCCTCGCGCCTTATGCCAAGAGCGACGGTATCCACCTGCGACTTCACCGCGAAAGCACAGGATAGATCAGAAGCAGAGCGTCTGATCGCGCCCCTGGAGAGCCAGGTACGCGCCCGCCTCGGTGACGCCATCTATGGGATCGATGGCGAGACGCCGCAGGGGGTCGTGGCGGAATTGCTCGACGCCGCAAGCCTGACCTTCGTGGTGCTTGAAATTGGCGTGGGGGCGATTGGGGCTGTAGGTCCTTCGCTCGGCGCGCACCCATCCTGCCTGGGAGTATTTGGCGGGCGCGACATTGAGGCAGCGGGCAAGAGTGTGGCAGACCAACCGCTCGGCTCTGGTGAGGTTACCCTCAACGATATTATGAGTGCCATCATAGAGCGGCTCGGCGCGGATATCGCCCTGGTGGTCCAGGTTGATATGGAGCCAATAAGCAGTGATGGTAGCTCGGTTCGGTTCTCGACGGAAATCGTATTTTTGCATGAAGACGATGGTCGCGGCCCGCAGCGTGCATCTTACTCCTGGCGCACGACGCCTTCAGAGGTTGGTCGGTTGGTGGGGCTGGCTGCCCTGAATCATATGCGGCATAGCTTACTGGCGCTGTCCCGTGGGCGAAAGCAGGGTATAGCTGTATGAAAGCTCCTCAAAGGGATAATAATAAGGCTCAAGACGCGCATGAGGGCAGGGGCAAGAGGGACTCATTTTTGCCTCTACGCCATTCTCGTTACGCTTATACTTGGTGGGTGGCTTTTATCTCAGTCGAGTGGGGCATTTGCTTTTGAAGACGAAGTGATACCTGAGAGCATAACTCCTTTGCCCGTAATGTTATCCCCCACACCGTTGGTATCTGAGGAAGCCGGATGGGAGCAGGCAGCGCTTACAGACCTGGCTGAAATTCTAAACTGGCCGCCTACCGTTACGCGTGACAGCACCGGCAGGCTTATCGTGCAGCGTGTGATCACCGGAACGGAGTGGCTGAAGGCGATGATACGCCCCTTCGCGTTCCGGGCTGCGGCGGAAGCTGCCTTTATTGCTGAACAGGAAGATGCTCGACTGGCGGGCTACACTATCACTCTCGACAGATTCCATTCCTACCCCGCTTACTGGGCGACCATGATGGATAGTACAGGCCTGATTATTGAGCGCAGGCTGCACTGGCAAGCGGATGCGTGGATCCTTGGGGTAGATATGCGGTCGCTATCGCCGCGCATCGAGGATGTGCAATCAATCGGCCAGCAATTGCTCGCGCTATCGATTCAGTATGGCCTGCCACCGCCCCCTGGCGGACCTGAAGCGACGCCAACTCTTATACTTCCCGCGATGCCTTCGGCAACAGCGACTCGTGTGAGTTGCAATATCGGCTTTTCGGATGTGCCTCCAAACTTCTGGGCGAACGACTATATTTCAGAGCTTGCCTGCAAAGGGGTCGTGTCAGGCTACTCAGATAATACTTTCCGACCTCAAAACCCCACGACACGAGGCCAGCTTGTCAAAATGGTCGTGCTGTCTCAAGGATGGCCATTGCTGAGGCCCTTGAAACCTACGTTCAGCGATATCAGCCGGGGTCATACGTTTTTCCGCTACATCGAAACCGCAGCGGCGAGAGGTATTATCTCCGGCTACGCGGATAAGACCTTCCGCTCGGACGATTATGTAACACGCGCTCAGGTCGCCAAAATACTGGTGCTGTCCAGTAGATGGCCCACTCCGCAAGGTACGGGTTCGGTGTTGTGCGACGTGCCGAGAACGCACTGGGCTTCGATATATGTTCAGACTGCTATAGAGCGAGGCGTATTTACCGGCTATGGCGATGGTTGCTTCTACCCTGACGCTTACGCGACGCGCGCTCAGCTCGCTAAAGTGCTGGTGCTGTCGGAGCGATAGACGACGGATGACGGACGACCGACGACAGACGATGTAGCTGTCAGTTGATCTTGTTTGAAGTTGCGGGACCAAAGGCATCATAAATAATTCATTAACTTCATTGACAAGTCCATGTGCGCGTGATACAGTGTAGCTAAACAGGTTTTGCTGCACTAAACAGGAGGGGCACATGACGATTGGAGAGCGGCTACGCGCCGCCCGCCGCGAGCGCAACCTGAGCCTTGCCGACCTGGCGCGTGTGACCAGCCTTTCCAGGGGCTTCATCAGCCAGGTGGAGAGTGGCAGGTCGAACCCATCGCTGGCGAGCCTGCGCAAGTTGACTGCCGCACTTGGACTTCCTGCGGGTGCTTTCTTTGACGACACGCAAGGCGTAGGGGTGCTGAGTTCGGGAAGTCTGGACCGAGAGAGGCAGGGTCCTCAACTTTCAAATTCCACCGTATTGCAGATATTTTCCCTGGAGTCGTTGAAAGGTCCAGGATGGGTTCGTATCAGAGAAGATAGAGCGGACGGCACTGCAACTCTCTTATCTCTTCCTGTCGGTAGCGGGGCGTTCGGTCAGGCACCCCCAGGGCCTATAAGTGGATCGGCTTTATGTGCCGTGTTGCGTGGAGAGGTCAGAATTACCCAGGACCACAAGGCCATAGTCGTCCGGCAAGGAGAAGTGGCCTCGTTTGATCCCAGCGGCTCATACAGCGTGATATGCGCTGCCAGCACTGAAGCATCCCTTTTCTTGACCCTTCCCCTTGGCTGTCAGTTACCCACCCTCACCGACCTCAGCCTTTTAGAGCAGCCCGTGGTTCGCCTGCTCGCAGGGTCGGGGCCGTTCCGCCTTGTCGAGATGCGCGCCGCTGTGCGTGCTGCGGGGCGTGAGTACAGGCGCTAGGCGATGATTATCAAGGGGCTGGTGTGGGGGCCGGGCCAGGCAGCGGGATACCTCGCATTTGACGCTAGGGGTGGGGTAGGTGCCGTAATAGATGCCCCTCCCGGTGTGGCGAAGCGTTTCCTCGAGATTGCCGATAGCGAAGGCGTGAAGATTGCTATGGTTATCAACACACACGGCCACTGGGACCATATCGCCGACAATGTTGCACTCGTTACAGCGACAGGCGCACAGCTTTGCGCACACTCATGGGACGCGGTCAGGATGGCAAACCCGCATCTAACTATGTTTAACGAAGAGGGCTTCAATATTGCTCCGAGCATACCCAACCGAATATTGCACGACCGGGAGGTGCTGGAGATAGGCTCGTTGAGGTTCGAGGTAATGCACACGCCCGGACATACCCCCGGTAGCGTCTGCCTGTACGAAGAGGCGCGTGGCGTTCTCTTCTCTGGCGATACGCTCCTTCGGCAAGGTGTGGGCATGACCGATGTCCCAGGAGGGAACCAGGACGCGTTGAATAAGAGCCTGCGAAGGCTTTGTAAGCTGCCCGATGCAACCCGTGTATACCCGGGGCATGGAACACCTACGACGATAAAAGATGAGAGATGGTTACTGGAGCTTGCGCTCCTTGATGATGCGGTTAGTAGTTAGAAAAGGAGAGAATGATGGCAGATGAGCGGATGAGGCTACTTGGCCTGGTGCGGTCGGAGAGCAGCGTTGGCCATGCCGAGCGAACCGCCACGCCTTACAATCTCAACACCGGCGACAATGAGTGGTTCCTGGCGAATATCTCGTGCCAGTACGCCTGCCCCGCCTATACCGATGTAGCGCGCTATATCGCCCATATCGCCGCCGAGGACTACGAAACTTCCTACCAGATCAACCTGGAAGACAACGTTATCCCCGGCATCCTGGGGCGAGTTTGCGCTCGGCCGTGCGAGCCTGCCTGCCGCCGAGGCCGCCTGGACGAGCCGATCGCGATCTGCTGGCTGAAGCGAGTGGCCGCGGACTACCGGGGAGGTTGGACACCGCCTCCGAGGCCCGCCGCGCACCAGCGAGAAGACCGTCGGTGTGGTCGGCTCCGGCCCGACGGGTATTGCGGCGGCGCGCGACCTGGCGAAGCTGGGCTATGGCGTGACCATCTACGAGGCGATGCCCGTGGCGGGCGGCATGCTCACCGTCGGAATCCCCGAGTGGCGCTTGCCGCGCGACCTGTGCAAGCAGGAAATTGACGAGTACCTGGCCAGGCGTTGGGCGTCGAGATCAAGCTGAACACGCCCATCGGCTTCAGCACGTACCCCGGCGCTGAGAGAAGGCCAACCCGAACGCCATCCCTCTTGACGACCTGATGCAGAAGCACGACGCGGTGCTGCTCGCCGGCGGCACCCAGGACCCCCAGGAGATGGACAGTGCCGGGCGAGGACTACGAGCAGATCGAGGGTCTTTACCCCGGCCTGTGGTTCATGGAGCGCATCAACCTGCACCAGCCCGCTGAAGTCGGCAAGCGCGTGGCCGTCATCGGCGGCGGCTTCACCGCGATGGACTGCTCGCGCTCGTCGCTGCGCATGGGGGCGGAAAAGGTCTACGTAATCTACCGGCGCTCGCGCAACGAGATGCTCGTATATGAGGAGGAGGCACGCGAGGCCGAGATCGAAGGCGTGGACTTCCGCTTCCTGGTCTCGCAGACAGAAGTGTTGCATGAGAACGGGCGAGGTGGTGGGCCTGAAATGCATGCGGAACCGGCTGGGCGAGCCGGACGCCAGCGGGCGGCGAAGCCCTGTGCCCATCCCCGGCTCCGAGTTCATCCTGGACGTGGATACGGTGATCGCCGCCACCGGACAGAACTCGGAGACCGAGTGGGTCCCGCAGACACTAGGCATGAAGTTGACAAGGCGCGGCAGGCCGGAGGTGGACATCGATGACGTTTATGACGCAACGCCGGGCCTGTTCGCGGCGGGCGACTACGTGGAGGGCGCGCGGACCCTTATCGCGTGCGTCGGCGACGGCCAGAAGGCAGCCATGGCGATGGACCAGTACCTGCGGGGTCTCGATACGAAGGATGATAAGGTGACGTTGCAGGCCGACTTCGCCCTGGTGCCTTACCTCGACCACGTCTCGGACTACCATCTCGATGTGACACGCGAGCTGGAGCGATTGGGCCGAAGTGGAGACCGTGCGTGAGGAGACGGCCCCGAACGCCACGGTCCGGATGTCCTGGCAGCCGATCTCGATCTGGACCGCCGACACGATGCAGCGCCGGCTCGTGGATGGCGACGACTACGACGGCGTGCCGCGCCAGCACATGCCGATGCTGCCACTCGAAGCAGCGATACAACCTGGACACCGAAGTGGAGCTGGGCTTCCAGCCAGGAGGAGGCGTTCCAGGAGGCGAAGCGCTGCTTGCAGTGCCAGCTGAATATCTTCCTCGACGGCGACAACTGCATCCTCTGCAACGCCTGTATCGAGGTCTGCCCGACCAACGTGCTGCACATGGCCGACCTGGACCTTGTCGAGAGCGTAAACGGCACTCCCGACGAGCCACGGCTGAACGGAGGCCAAGAGCTGGAAGCACGGCGCTGCGATGATTATGGACGAGTACCTGTGCATCCGCTGCGGCCTGTGCGCCCAAATCTGCCCAACCAACTGCATCACCATGCAGCACTACGAGCCGAAGCTGGTGCAGGGCGAATTGTTGGTCCCGTGATGTATGACGAGGAGTCAGGAAGTCAGGAATCAGAAATCAGTGCGTAATAACTTCTGACTCCTGATTCCTGACTCCTGACTCCTCGTCACATAATGGTTTATAACAGTATGATATAATCCGGCAGGTGATTCCACGCATGGGAGGAAATTCAAGTGTCGAGTGCGATAGGCAAGGGGCAACGCGCCTCATTCTTGCTCTTGTTGGTGATGGTCGTCGCGCTGGCGGTGGGCGGATGCACGGGTGCAACGAGCGTGACGTCGAATGGGGGGTCAGATAACTACTCGGTTGATATAGCCATGGACCCGCCCACGCTCAATCCACCCCAGTTAGGCTCGCTTACGTTCAAGGTTACGGATAGCAAGACGGGCAAGGTTGTAAACGCATTCGAGCCTGTGGCCGAGGCGCTTATCCATAACGTAATAATTCGTAAAGACTTGCAGTTCTTCAGGCATGATGCGGCTCAAAACGTGGTCCGCGACCTGGTATCGGTAGCTGCCTATTTCCCCAGCGGCGGGACCTTCTATACGTATACTATGTACAAACCCGCCGGTGCGGAAGTGCAGACGTTCAAGTCTACAATAGTGTCAGGCGAGGCAAGCCAGGAGGCGCAGCTTGTAGAGGAACGCACCCTCACCAGCCGCGCCGACAGGGACTTGAGCATCTCGAAGGTCACTAACGGTCTGACCGTCTCCTGGGTGAAAGGTAGTGCGCCCATCAAGGCCGGTGAAGCGAGCCAGCTTCTATTCCACATTACCGAACAGGACCGGGCTGTTACCAACCTGTGGCCCGTGTATGGAGCGCCCGGCCACGTGTGGCTGGTAGACGACAAGGCGGAAAACTTCGCGCATTTGATGGGAGCATCCGAGAGCCGCGTGCTATTGCCGAGCGCCACACCCGCGCAGGGCACTACCCAGGGAGAGGGGTCCTCCTCGCAACCGATACCGAGGGAGATACCGTCTGGAAGCGGCACTATGCTGCCGGTGCCCACGCTTGTGCCGCCACTGAAGGCAGCGTTATCTACTGTAACGTCCATACCTTTTCCTACACTTCTGCCCGTGCAGCAGACGCCCCAGAGTGGGTTTGGTGAGCAAGATGTTCGCCCTGGCGTCGGATACGGTCCCGACCTGATATTCACGCACACGTTCCCGCACGAGGGGCTTTATAAGCTGTGGCTCGAAGTGCGCTCGCGGGACCAGGTGGTGACGACCGACTTCGTGGTGCGGGTAGAGCGATAGGATGGACCGCTCTACAGTCCATGACCTCACTATAACCGTCAACGGCAAGAGTTACGGCGCACGAGTACCTTCGCGCAGGACTCTCCTCGACCTGCTCCGCGACGAGCTTCATCTGACGGGCACCAAGAAGGTGTGCGATATGGGGCACTGTGGAGCCTGCACCGTACTGCGGGACGGCTCACCCGTGCTTTCCTGCCTGACGCTGGCTGCGGCTTGCGAGGGGGCAGAGATAACCACCATTGAAGGGATAGCCTCCACTGACGGCGAGTTAAGCTCCTTGCAAAAAGCGTTCATCGAGTGTGATGGACTGCAATGCGGTTTCTGCACCCCCGGCCAGGTAATCTCCGCGACCGCGCTCCTGGCGCAGAACCCCGCCCCGACCGAAGAGGAGATACGGTCTTACATGTCCGGCAACCTGTGCCGGTGTGGCGCTTACGATGGCATAGTTGAGGCGGTCAAGCGCGCGTCTGGTGCTATTTGACGCTGAGAAAGAGGAACTATGGTTCGCGTTGTCAAGACTAAGGTAGAAGTCGAGGGGACCGTTCACGAAGAGACGGTAGTCGTTGAGCGGGACGAGCCTGCCGCCTGGAAGCCGGGGCGCGAGTTCGACGTAGTTGGCAAGCCGGTCAACCGCGTTGACGGGCGCGAGAGGGTTACGGGCGCGGCGCGATACACCTATGATATTCACCCGGCAGGTCTCCTCTATGCTGCCGTGCTACGATCCCCTTACCCTCATGCTCGCGTGCTGTCGGTAGATACGTCGGAGGCTGCCCGGCTTCCGGGGGTGCGCGCAGTTTTGAGCCGGGAGAATGCCCCACAGATTGCATGGTATAGCAACGCGAGCGCCTTATTTGATGACGAAGTGCGCTTTATCGGCGAAGAGGTCGCGGCTGTGGCTGCCGACGACCTGGACACCGCGCGTGATGCACTGAGGCTTATAAAGGTTGAGTACGAGCCGTTGCCTTTCGTTGTAGACCCGGAGGCGGCGGTGAGGCCAGGCGCGCCCCAGATTCACCCTAAGGGGAATGTGCTCAAGAACGACGAGGGCGGCGAAGGGGAGTTGTACTCCAGGGGCGACGTGGCTAAGGCTCTCAAGTCGGCGGACGTAGTTGTGGAACGGACTTATCGCACACCTACCGCGCTGCATAACTCTCTTGAGACGCATGGCTCCGTGGCGATGTGGGAAGGGGACGAGCTGACGATATGGGAGTCCACCCAGTACATCTTTGGGGTACGAAGTCGTGTGGCCGATTCGTTAAAGATGCCCCGGAGCAAAGTGCGCGTGATATGCGAGTACATGGGGGGTGGATTCGGTAGCAAGGGAGGTACGCTTAAAAGCCCTGTGATAGCAGCGCTCCTGTCGAAACAATCTGGCCGCCCGGTGAAGCTTATGCTTGATCGTCGGGAGGAGAACCTGCTGGCGGGCAATCGAGGCGCGACAGTTCAGAGGCTGAAACTGGGAGCTAAGCGGGACGGCACGCTGGTGGCGATTGATCTAGAGACTATTTATGATATGGGCGTTTACGGCGGGTGGGCAGGCTCTGTAGGGGGTCCGGCGAAAGAGCTATACAAGTGCTCGAACGTGCGCACCCACGTCATCGGTGCTCGCACAAACCTGGGCACTCACGCGGCGTTTCGCGCTCCCGGCTTCGTGGAAGGGACCTTTGCCCTGGAGTCGGCTATAGATGAGCTATGCGATAAGCTGGGTATGGACGGCGTGGCCTTTCGCCGCAAGAACCATGTGGACAAGGACCAGGTAACAGGCCAGGGCTACACCGCAAAGAACCTCCTGGCCTGCTACGACAAAGCTATGGAGGCTATGGAGCTAGACACGAAGGCCTCTTTACCCAAGAAGGGTTCGCTCCCCACGCGCGGGCTGTGGCAGCGCGGTATCGGAGTCGCCAGCCAGACCTGGGGCGGAGGCGGTGGGCCACCGGCTAACGCATATGTCCGTATCAATAACGATGGCACGGTGGAGGTCTTGTGCGGCACGCAGGATATTGGCACGGGTACGCGCACTGCGTTGAGCCAGATCGTCGCTGAAGAGCTTGGCGTGTCGATGGACAAGATCAAGTTCCGTCTGGGGGATACGCAGAAAGGTCCGTATGCACCTGCAAGTTGGGGCAGCATAACCGTGCCGTCAGTAGGGCCTGCGGTGCGCATGGCGGCACAGGACGCGAGAGAGCAGTTATTGGAAGTGGCGTCATTCTTCATGGAAGTCCCGGCGAAGCGGCTGGTAGTGCGTGACGGAGCGATAACGATAGAAGGGAGGGAGGAAAGTCGCCGCGCCATCGAGGATATCCTGGAAGAGGTTGGGGACTACATGATTACGGGCAAGGGATTTCGCGGCCCCAACCCGACCCAGCCTTTGAGGACGTGGGGGGCGCAAATCGCGGAGGTAGAGGTAAACGTGCAGACGGGGGAGGTGCGCGTGCTACGCGTGGCGGCTGTGCACGACGTTGGGCGCGTGATAAACCCGAAGGGGCTTGCCAGCCAGTTCAGGGGGGCATACTCCAGGGCATGGGCTTCGCGCTCACAGAGGAGCGAGTGGTAGACCAGGCTTCAGGCGTGGTGCTGAACGCGAACCTCCAGGACTATAAGGTTCCGACGGCAGCCGACATTCCTCAGATGCTTGCAAGCGGCCTGGACATACCGGACATCGCCGCTAACCACGTCGGTGCGAAGGGCGCGGGCGAGCCACCTATCATACCGACCGCGGCGGCCATAGCGAACGCTATTTACAACGCCACAGGCGTGCGCGTGGCGGCTCTGCCCATCACCAGGCGCAGGCTGCTTGAAGCCCTGGCCGAGCAGCAGGGGGCGACTGATGCGTAACTTCGGCTATATCCGCGCCACTTCCCCGGAGGAAGCGGTCAAGCTGTTGGCGGGCGAAGATACGCGAGGAGCGCGGTTGTTAGCGGGTGGCACGGACCTTGTGCCCCTCGCTAAGGACGATATTGTTTCACCTGACCTGATGGTGGACATTTCCGGTTGGGCGGATGGCACGGGCATTGAGAGAAGGGACGGCTCTATCGTAATAGGTGCGCTCACGCCCCTGAGCATGATTGCAGAAGATGTAACGGTGCGACGTGAGTATACCGCGCTTGCGGAGGCGTGCCGTCTTGCCGCCACGCCGCAATTGCGGAACATGGGCACTATCGGGGGCAACCTGCTACAGCAGACCCGATGCTGGTATTATCGCGGCCCCTTCGATTGCTGGCTGAAAGGCGGGGACACGTGCTACGCCCGACAGGGTGAGAACGAGCTTCACTCGATATTCTCTACTGCCGCAAGCCCATGTGTGAGCGCACACCCCTCTGATCCCGCTGCCGCGCTTCTGGCCCTGGACGCGAGAGTCCGCTTCATCACTTCGGGTGGTGAAGAAGAGATGGATGTTGAGAAGCTTTACGCCCTCCCCGAACAGTCTCGCCGTAGCTTCGTGCGCTTACCAACTGATGCTGTGATTATGGCAGTAGTGTTACCTGCTGCGTCGCCCGAAACGCGTTCCACCTACGTCAAAGCGATGCCGCGGGCGTCGTGGGCGTTCGCGTTGGCGGGCGTAGCTATTGCGTTGGAGATCAAGGGTGATACCATAGCGAGGGCGAGAGTCGCCCTGAGTGGCGTGTCACCTATACCTATGCGCGTTCGGCAGGTCGAGGAAGCGTTGGAGGGTCAGACACTCTCCGGTGTAAATAGCGAGGCCCTGGGGGACATTTTGGTAGCGAGCGCGCAGCCACTTTCTCACAATGGCTACAAGGTGGCGCTCCTGCGCGGCATCTTCTCCGAGGCGCTAGAGGGAGTATGCAAGCGTTCCTGATTGATTTCCACAGCATCTTCCGTTGGGTCGTCCTGCTAACGGCAATCGGCGCGGTGGTGCTGTCAGTGCTGGCCGCGATTGGCTCTCGCCCCTGGGACGAAGTGAGTGACCGCTTCTCGCTTTTCTTCACAATAGCGATGGATATACAACTCCTCATAGGCCTGGTGTTGTGGGTGGTGGAGCAGCGGTGGAGCATCAGCGATACCTTCCTCACATGGTTTCACCCTCTGCTGATGATCGCTGCCGTTGGACTGGCCCACGTAGGGCGGGTGCGTGCTGATCGGGCTGAGGGAGATAAGCAGCGGGGTACGGTAGCGGCTCTATTCTTTGGTGCGAGCCTTATCGTGGTAGTCCTGGCGATTCCGCTCTCCGCATGGCCGCTATGAACTTTGGAGGTATAGCGTTGAACGACATCAGTTCGATAGGGACCGCCTCGCTGCCTATTGCCTGCAATTTGTCGGATCGTGAGAAAGGGGAGCGGGCGGACGAGTTAGACGAGCAGATCTTCAGCGGCTGCGCGGAAATTCGGGAACTGGAAGATGGCTATGCTTTCCGTTTTCCGGGTGATGAAGTGTGGGCTAAGAGGCTGCTGGGATTCATTATTGGCGAGCGGAAGTGTTGTCCATTCTTCACCTTTGAGCTTGTTTTTGAGGTCGTGGAAGGTCCTATTTGGTTGCGCTTGCGAGGCGCGGAGGGTGTGAAGCAATTCATCGAGGCTAACTTCACGGAAGCCTTACCGCGTGGTTAGGAGCAAATGTACAACGAGTGTCATTCCGAACGGAGTGAGGAATCTAGAGCTCATCCACCTGGCAAGCTTGGAGATTCCTCACTCCGTTCGGAATGACAAGAGTGATGTGCTTCATCTTGTGGAACTCTTAGCGCTTCTGGCTGCGTCAGTCTATACGCGGCGGACCTTGTTTGATGCGCGTGCGCACGCTGGTTAGCCCATCTGTAGAGGTCCACATCGAGTCTCAGCCACCAGGTTGCGCCCGCTTCGGCATAAGGTCGCACTATTGCGGCTGCCTTGCCAGGATTATCCCCTGGCGTTTCGCCTTCCCAGATAATGTCAAATGGTGTGGTAGAGGGGCGTTCCCGCTCAACGAATTCCCTCACCACCCTGATGTCGTCGGGGGTCACCTGGGCGAACGAGCCGTCCGGGTCCATTTTGGCCGGGAGTAGGCCATCATATCGGAGGACGCGCCGCATTGATTTCATGTGGGGCCATGCGCCGACGACCCAGATGGGGATGCGGGGTTGCTGCACGGGAGCGGGTAAGAATGTCATCTCCTCGACCTTATAGTGCTTCCCTACGTAACTGAAGGGCTTACCGCTCCACAAGCCCGTGATTATGTCTAAGCTCTCGTCTAGCAACTCGGCGCGCACCTTGCGGTCCGTAGCCTCTCCGACTCGCCCGAAGCCCGCATCATCGAGAGCGCCCAGACCGACTGGAAGGACTAGCCTGCCATTAGAGAGATGGTCTAAGGTCGCCGTCTCGCGGGCTACTTTCCAGGGGCGGCGTCGAGATAGGGGCGTGAGCATCGTCCCCATCCAAATCCTGCTGGTCTTCATAGCGATGGCGGCAAGCACTACCCACGGGTCGAATCCCAGAGAAATCGGGCTGTTTTCGGTGCCGGGGATGTAGATGCAATCTGGGATGAATACGCCATCCCAACCTCGACTCCTCTGCGTTGGCAGCCATCTCTATGATGCTCTGAACGTCGCCCCCTGGAATGACGAAACCGTACTGCATTGGCACCTCATGAATGGACGAAGGACGATACGGCTTATACTTTCGCTCGCTGTCCGAGCTTGCGTTCCGTGCCGTTCAATAGGCGCGAAATATTATCCCGATGCGCCGCGATGATGAATAGTGGGAGCACAAGGTAGAGTAGGGATAGTCCTTCCATCTGCCCCAGGGCAACGAAGACTATTAGCATGATACCCGCTGTGGCGGCCCCTACAATTGAGCCAGGGAAACATATCGAGATAACAGTATCGTCGGCAAACCTACAGCGATAGCAGCCAGGATAACGATGGGATTGATTACGAATACAGCCCCCATGCTGGTGGCGACCCCACGTCCACCGTACCATCTACCTCGGAACATGCGCATATAAACAGACCATACATGTCCCACTACAGATGCAACAGCCGCGAAGAGGCTGAAAAGCGTGATAGTGGAGATAGAGAAGCCTCCAATCTCGATACGGCCTCCTGGTATATCTGCCCAGGGAGCTATCAGTCGCGCAATGAGAACTGCGATCACGCCCTTGAGCACGTCACCCATTAGGACCAAGAGAGCGGCGCGCCTCCCTACGCTACGCAGTACGTTGGTCGTGCCCATCTTGCCGCTGCCTGCGCTGTGGATGTCAACCTTATTGATACGGGCGATAACGACGCCTATGGGTATCGCTCCAATCAGGTATGCCAGAAGCGTAACCGCGCCCAGGTACAGGATAAGCATGAATCTCGACCTCCGCCTTTGAAATTCCACAGCGCCCACTCTAAATCTATAATATACATTGAGAGGGGCGAAAGTACAATATACAGAGATGCTACATATCCCATAAGCTATCCAAACGAAAATAAAAGATCCTAAAGCAAAAGCGCGGCCACGACTTTGAAATCTGTCTCAGACCAAAGACCTAGAACATATGGGCTTATAGGCCGATTAACGATTCCGGATTAAGTGCTAAGCTAGTGGCATCCCCACTCGCAACCCTAAACGATGCAGGTCGTATCGTAATGCTTGGAATTTGTGCGGGTTTGTGGCCGACAGGCGATAGGTCTAGAGGTTTAGAGTGCTTCGGTGCTTTTGAGTGCAAGTTCAATCGAGCGAAAGGTGGTATATCGTGAGTCTACAACTTGAAGAGGAGAGAACAGACGTGCAGCCCAGAGGAGAGGCTATATCCAACGTAGCCATTGACAGCACCCAGTGGATAGCGCCAGCGAGCAACGGCAGTCCTTCAAACCATGATGACCGCCCGGCGGCGATTAAGACCGTTGAACTGGGGCGCATTTATAAGGTCAAAGGCGATAAGAAAGACAAGCGCAATAAGGGCGAGCCTCAGAAGACCTTGGTGGCGCTCGACAGCGTGAATCTGGAGGTGTACCAGGGGGAGCTGTTTGGCTTGCTCGGACCTAACGGAGCGGGCAAGACGACCCTTATCAAGATACTTACCACTTTGCTTGCGCCTTCGAGCGGCACTGCTTACGCTGCCGGGTTCGATGTTGTGAAGCAGGCGCAGGACGTCCGGCAGGTCATCAACATGGTAAGCGGGGGCGAGACGAGCGGCTTCGGCATTTTGACGGTGCGCGAGAACCTCTGGATGTTCAGCCAGTTCTACGGCGCGACCTGGAAGGACGCTCACAAGCGCATAGACGAAATGCTGCGCATCGTAGAGCTTGAAAATAAAGCGAACGCCAGGGTCAGCACGCTCAGCACAGGTGAGCGGCAGCGTATGAACTTCTGCCGGGGATTCGTCACCGATCCAAAGGTGATGTTCCTGGACGAGCCGACCCTGGGGCTTGACGTTCATGCAGCGCGCATCGTACGAGACTTCACGAGAGACTGGCTGCGTCTGAACCCTGACCGCACGTTGCTCCTCACGACGCACTACATGGCAGAGGCGGACGAGCTTTGCGACCGTATAGCCATCATAGACCACGGTAAAGTTCTGGCCTGCGATACGCCCTCCAACCTCAAGCGCCTCCTCCAGAGACAGCCCGTCTTCGAGATCGTAGCTTCCGGTATAAATGAGCGGATAGTAGGTGCGTTAGGTCAGGCAGCTGGAGTGGTGCGAGTCACCGCCGAGGCAACTGAGGGTGGAAGCGCGCACAAGCTCAGGTTCATTCTCGAAGAGGAGTTTGCGATAGGCTCCGTCGTGAGCGGCCTGACGAGTGAAGATGCTCGCATCATAAGCCTGCAAAAGAACGAGCCGAGCCTTGAGGACGTATTCATCAAGCTGGTAGGGCGTAGCCTGACCGCCTCGGAAGGGTAGAAGGGTAGATTGGAAGAGCAAGGTAGCAAGGGGGTGCATCAAGTGAGAAAGAGCACTGGGTTAGAGCTATTCCTGAGAGCGGCGTTCGCTCGTGGCTACCCGCGTATCCTGGGGGCGGGACGCGAGCCAAGCTGGGTCTTCTTTGAGATCATCGTGCCTCTCATCAACACGTCTGCTTTCGTCTTCCTCTATCGCGCACTGGGCGCGCCGGAGCAGTACGTGGGCTTCGTCATACTGGGTGGCGCGATGGCTACCTATTGGCTGAATGTGCTATGGATGATGGCCTCGCAGTTGTATTGGGACAAGCAGGGTGGCTTCCTGGAACTGTATATCATGTCGCCCGTTTCTCTCATGGCTATCATGCTGGGGATGGGTGTGGGCGGCCTCTACATGAGCTCCATGCGGGCCGGGGCGATAGCGGTGATCGGAACGTGGTTATTCGGCGTCAATTTCGATGCGAGTCAGTGGGGAGCGGCACTCCTGGTCTTCTTCGTGGCTATGGTAGCGCTGTATGGCCTGGGAATGCTACTCAGTTCGATCTTCCTCATGTGGGGCCGGGAGGCATGGCAGGTGTCGCTCGCACTGACGGAGCCTGTCTTCTTCCTGAGCGGTATGAACTTCCCGCTCAGCAAGCTCTTTACCACCCTGCCAGGGGCGCTGACCTTCGTATCGGCTATCGTGCCTATGAGCTTCGGCCTCGACGCCATGAGACAGCTCTTGTTTCCAGGGCAGATTGAGGGAGTGCTCCCTGCGGGGGTGGAGATGCTAATACTCGCAGGTATGGGCGCGTTATTCATACTCGCAGCTTACTTCATGCTCAAGCGCATGGAATGGCTCGCAAGAGTTGAGGCGAGGTTGAGCCTCAGATGGCAGTAATGCGGGACGATGGACGATATTCACCGCAGAGACGCAGAGGTCGCAGAGATTTATGGGAATTACGCATCGCGCATCACATGCTGTCGTCGTGCATAGAAGGAGGTTGAGTTGATAGATGCTACTGTGGGCGCTGCTCCACCTGCGGTGCGCCGGGAGAGCGCATGGCGGGAGAACCTGCGCACCTTCAGGATTGCTTCGTGGCTGGGCTGGCAGGTGGAGGGGAACTGGGCCGACCCTATAGTCTTCTTCATCTTTGCGGTTCTGAGGCCGGTGGCTTCGGCGCTGATTATCCTGGTCATGTACCAGGTTATCGCGGGGGGTCAGCGCGAAGGGTTCTTTAGCTACCTATATATCAGTAACGCATTCTTCGTGCTCGTAATCCAATCCATGGCGGGTATGGCGTGGGTGATACTTGACGACCGCGAGCATTACAGGATGTTGAAATACATCTACACTTCGCCTGCGCGGAAGTTAGCGTACCTGCTGGGAAGGGCAGTGTCGAAGGTCGCAATTGGCCTATTGACTACCTTCATACTCCTGGCGACGGGACTGCTCTTCCTGGGGCTGAAGCTGGACATATCGAGGGTGGATTGGGGCTGGCTCCTGACCTACTTTATGTTGGGGCTGGTTATACTCCTATCGCTCGGCCTCGTGCTCGCGGGGGTGGCGCTGGTAGTCGCCCGCCATGGCGAATTCATTGGCGAGATCACGGCAGGCAGCCTGCTCCTCTTCAGTGGCGCATACTTTCCTGTGGACGGGCTGCCGGACGCTTTGCGGAACATCAGCCTAGGCAATCCTGTGACGTACTGGCTGGAAGGTATGCGACGTGCCCTTACCGGGGGCATTCTCACAGGGGAGCGCCCTGGATTCCCTGGCGTGGAGCAGCCGATCAGCCCTGCACTCGCCTCTTTCGACAACTGGCAGCCTGCTGCTAATCGTGAGCATCGCGGCTGGGGTATCGGCTACCATCTCCTATCTCTTTTATAGCTGGGTAGAGCACCAGGCGAAGGAGCGCGGCATGATTGACCGAGTCAGTAATTACTAGGAGCGCAATTCGAGGTCCACGGCGTTCCAGGTAAGCAAGCAACATTAAGTAGCGGATGTCTATTGCATCCTATATTTTCTAGTGCTATAATTGGTCCAATCCGGCTATCTGCGATGTAGTAGTTCATATCGAGCTAGGGTGAAAAGAGGCAGCACACTTTAATCATAGCGGTAGCGGCTTGTTCATTTTTTGAGTTACCGGGCAAAGCAAGCATACGAAGTTAAGTCGGCTTACAATCTCATAGTGCTATAGGAGAGGGCCATGACAAATAGGCCTGATAGTGACCAATTTGACGTTGGGGATGCCGGTGCTGGCGATTCTACACCTCCAGCATTGGGGGTGCTGCTCGTACATGGCATCGGATATCAGAAGCGAGGGGAGACGCTTTATTGGGCAGGCGACCCTTTCATCGAGTGGCTGAAGTCGTGGTGTACTGAGGCCCCTAACTGGCCGAGGAAGGAAAAGAGTGAGGAGCCTAGCGTCTATCTCACCGGCACCCGCCTTGTACGTCCTCTGCCAAGCGAGCGGGATGAGCCACCATCTATGCGGCTGTGGTTTAGAAGAGGCGCTAAGCCTTCTCAGCAAGACCTCAACTGGGTCGTCGCTGAGTTGTACTGGGCTGAAGAGTTTGCGCCCCCTTCCTTCCCAGAGATGCTTGCACTCGGCCTGGGTATTGCCCCGTTATTACTGGAGAGGACAGGGCTTAAGATTGCTAGGGAGGATATTCGATACGTTAAAGGAAAGGCTGGATGCTATTTAAGTCTCAAGGGCGTGGAATCCTGCGTGTTGTCGAGTTGATGCAACGTGGGGTAGTGCAGTTCTTCTCGCTCCTGGTTTTCCCAATTGGCTTCCTTCTGCTTCTTCTTGCCGGTTCCATTGCACAGGTCTTTTTATTCGCACTTTACCTGCTGGCTTTTATCCCGCCATTGCGAAACTTTGTGGTGCGGGTCCAACTCTATTTGTCGGGTTGGCTGGGGGATGCCTATCTGGTAGCCGCGAGCCCTGTGAGATACAGTTCGATGGTCAGCCAGGTGAAGCGCGACATTGACTGGCTACTCAACAAGCAACCCAATAGAGGCGCATGCCAGCGAGTGGCGGTAATAGCACACTCAGGTGGCACCATCATCTCCCACCGGGCGCTTACAGGACCACAATCGGAGAAGTATCGCCAGGACAGCGACAGGTCGCCCCTCTTGATTACGTATGGCTCTGGACACAGCAAGGAAGAGACGATTCGACAGGTATGGCGGATCCAGGGCTTCCTTTTCGCCGCCAGTCAAATTGCACGAGTTTATGGGCGCTAGTGATCGTAGTTCTGCTTGTCCTATTGATGACGCAAGACTTCCTCGATCTTGATAATGGCCTCCTAGCCCTGATCGCGGGAATAGGCTTCGGCATACAGGCACTTCTCTTGATCTTTGGGCATCGGGCGTACGATTTCCCCGACTTCCAGCCCGAAAAACCTGAGAACCTTATTTGGAAGGACTATATCGCGGTTGCAGATATAGTGCCGGACGGCCCTATAACACCCATGTCGGAAAAAGAGACAATAAGCGAGATTGTATATAATCTGCATTCGCTAAAGGATGATCATGGTTCTTATTGGCAAAACAAAGGAGAGTTCCTGGCAGACGTCAACCGTCGGCTCTTCGCTCATGCCGGTTTCGAGGATCTTGCACCCGACGATCAAAGCAAGAGAACACTAGAGGAGGCTAAGCGGAGACACAGGAGCCGTGTCAATAGCTACTTCGGAGCAGGTCTTATCTCGCTATGGAGCGTTCCACTGCTGTGGTTCAGTATGGGCCCACTCCTGGGCACGATAGGTGAACCATTCAGGAAGTTTGTTGTTGATTTCCTGCCTCAAGGCCTGAGGGAGCGGGAATTGGAGGACCAGTTCTGGAACACTATCATTGGGGCGGGTATCGTCTTGCTAGGCGTATACCTCTGGCATCAATGGGTGGTGCGACGCCTCTGGAACTGGTGGACCAAGAAGGAAGAAGAAGCAATGTTCGAGCGGAACATGGAAGTGAAAAGGGAAGGAACCTTCATTTGGTTCAAGTCGCTCTTTTCCGCGTTCCAAAGGCCGGGCACTAAGGAGGAGAGACGAGACGAGGACGCATCATCCGAAGTCAAGAGTGCAGCCGCTTGGTTCCTACTTGTATCATCGCTTCTACCTTTAATCTCCCTGGGGTTAGCCATGCTCGGGGGCTTTCTTTTTCGGTGGACAGGCTGGAGCTGGGTGCTCATGGCTCTCTCCCTAGTGGTCTTCTTTAGCAGATGGTCTTGGGCATCCTTTGCGTGGCGTGCCTTGTGGCAAGCTCCGAAGGAGGTAGCTATGGAGAAGCAAGCTATCCGCCTGCCTAGCCTTATACGTCCGCTCGGGCGGTTCGTGAACCGAACGCCGAGACTCTCCACCGTAATTGGGTTGTTCCTGGTTTATATCCTATTGACAGCAGGCTTGTATTTTTGGGTCGGACCGGCCGTTGATGGGCAATGCACAGTGCGGGAGAGCCTGGACAGCAGACTGGTATTCTATACAGAGGAAGATGCTTATGAGATGATAAAATCGTGCACTGACGAGGGGCGCGCGATCTATGCCTGGTCGGAGGTGTTCGACATTGTGGTGTACCCGGTAGTTTTCGCGGTAGCTGCGGCGATGGGTATCGTGCTGACTTCCCATACCTTTTTGGGCAGGGGCAATGGCGCTAAGTGGTTGGCTGTCGTGCCTCTCCTTGGCCTCCTTTTGGACTGGACAGAGAATATCAGCATACTGACTATGATTTTTATCTTTCCAGATCGCTTCGCGCCGCTAGGTCATTATCTAGGGGTCGCATCACCTCTCAAATGGTATATAGGTATCGCGGCTGCGATACTCGCGGTTGGAGGGATAATATGGGTGGCGATTGGCCGCATTTTCATTTGGTTGCGCCGCAATCCCAGTCCTGCTTGATAACGGAATATCCTCCGAGCTCAGGTACTGGCCGACCTGGTTTTGGCCTGCTATCCTCGTGAGCGCCGGGACGGCTATCGTCATTCTGTTCGTAATTGGCTTCGCTCTCGTGCGCTTGCGTTATCGGCTGGACACGATTAATCGGCATAGTGGCGTGGTAATTGCTGTCACAGTATTAGGAAAGGAGGTCGCAGATATGGCAGCAAGCGAAGATGCACGCAACTCACAATCGAGCAGCGGCCCGAAAGATGCACCTGACAAGGACAGCAGCTCCAGCAAGACGATGAATACTGGAGAGGGTGGCGATCCTCAACCCGTTCAGAAACCAAGTCAGGCCGAGGGTGATCCCGCGACTATAGATGCAGACATACGCCAGAAGGAGAGAGAAGGTAAGCTGTAGGTGTAAGCCAGGGCTAGTCGACATCAGATACCTATAAGGAAGAATGCCTTATAGGTTAGCGCTGAGCCTACCTGTGCGCCTCAAGGCAAACGACCCCTTCCGGTCCGACTTCCGCGCCGTGCCGCACGCCGGGAGGCAATTCCATGCGGTCACCGGCTTGAAGGAGGAGTTGCTGGTCCAGGCCGGGAAGTATGAAGGTGATAGAGCCTTCTACGACGTAAATTACTTTATGGTAGGAATGGTCATGCACGCTATATACGTCATGCGGACCGTTCGACCAGGCATAGGCTTGAAGTCCCTCGCTGGACAGGAGCTTTCGGATCGTGGCCTCAGTAGGTCTACTTGCGTCTTGCCAATGTATGACTTCTACCATTCTATGGGACCTCACTCTCCGATGAGCCTGACGTAATCGGCAGCATTGTCGTCGAGGCTCGCTTTGCGGCGGCGATAGCGGTCGGTGGTGCGGGGGTCTTTGTGGCCTGCGGCGTCCTGCACTCGTGAGATCGTCGCGCCCGCTTCAAGGGCGAGGGTAATGAAGGTTGCCCGTAGTCCATGTGGGGAGGTATCCACCTCCAGTCCGGCCTCGACTATGCGACGCGTCACTACGTCCCAGACACCCCATGCCGACAGCGCATTTGTCGTTACCTCCCATCGAGCCTCTTTCCCCCGCCCGACACGCTTTATGGGCGAGAATATAGGAAGCGCAGGGTCGCCAGACACGAAGTGCCCATCAGCCGCCAAGCGGCCCCTGGCGGCGGCAACCAGCCATGCGTGAATATCGGTGACTACCGGGTGCGTCAGCTTGACCACTCGCCGCTTGTTCCCCTTCCCCAGGACCACCAGCACATTATGTCCTCCTTGCACCTGGAGGTCTGCAAGCCTGGAGGCTGCAAGCTCGGAGCGCCGCAAGCCAGTACCAATTAATAAATGTAGTATAGCGGCGTCCCGCAAAGATGGCAGGTCGCCTCGTTGCCTTGTTGCTAACAAGAGGGCGCGAGCTTGCTGGAGAGTGAGGGCGGGCTTGCCCCGGTCTCCGGCGTCCTTGAGGCCGGCAACGGCTCGACCGTCCGCGGGGTTGCGCTGGGAGGTCAGGATGCCAAGCTCCCATGCTTCGGTTATGAGCCTGCGAGCGACGGTGAGCCTGCGGTTGACGGTTGAAGGCGCATAGCCACGTGCGAGAAATGCCCGGTATCCTACCAGCGCGGATTTGCTGACCTGAGCCAGGGCAATGCCGCGCTCGGCCAGATAGGAGAGGAAGTGGCGAATATCTCCGAGGTAGGCCCGGCGGCTGTGCTCCGATAGCACGCCCGCGAGGACTATTCCTACCGCCTCAGCAGCCCGGCTGTCCTCGAGCGCCGCTGACGCAAGCTGTACCAGCGCGGTCATAGATTGGTCTGCAATGTCGGGTTCGGTAGCTGTTAGGGCTTGCGGGCTAATCACATCACCTATGGATACGTTGGTCCTTATGTTGGTAGATGATTTGACCATATTACTATTCTAGCCCATGTTCTGCATGGATAATGAGATTTACACAGTACCCACGATAACGGTCATTATCGTGGGTGAGTTCAACTTACTATTATTATCTTGCTTCCACCAGGTATATCTTGTAATCACCCGCGCTCCCTCGCTCAATCAGGTTGTAATGCGAGCGCAGCCACTGCCATCGCTCGCCTGAAGGCGTTCCGGCCCATTGGGTCGCCATGCTGATTTCCGGGATAACCGCCAGTCGCGGTGCATCACCCGCGAGAAAGGTCTCTATTTCCTTCTGGCCGTGGTTGTAGATATCGAGGATTTGCCAACCCGTATAGTGGTAAAGGGCCGCGCTTATGCCGAAGACCACTGCTTTGGGTTTCAGTAGCCCTGGGATATGCTCACCTATAAGCGCCTGCTGTGCTGCCTCTACGATATTCAACTCTCCCCCTTTGATGGAAGTAAGCTCGGAGGCCTGCCGGTAGGTGGAGCGCCAACTCTGAACGGACCCGGCGGCCAGTGAAGCTAGAAGAGCCACGCTGAAAAGGGCCAGGATTCAAACTATGAGGCCGCCTGGGGTTACGCGCAGCATGAGCAACGCTTCCGAGCGCGGTTCCCGCTCCAATGCCTATAAGGACGGAGAGCGGTGGCAAGTACATAATGATAAAGCGATGGGCCTGATAGAGACCGCCGCTAAAGAAGGTGGCAGGGATCAACCACCACACTGCAAGCAAAAGGAGCGGCCCCCAACTGCGCGCTTTTACCAGGGTGACGATGCCCAGGCAGAGCAGGGGCAAATAGAAGGGAGATAAGAAGCCCGCGGAGACCTCAAAGAGAGGGTCGGCAAAATAGAAACCTGCCATTGGGTGCACGAAAGTAGCAGTCCCGTCGGGGCCGGAAAGTATAGTCCTGAAGAAGTTGCTTAGCTGCCATATAATTGCTCCGCTTGTATCAATAGGCCTCACGTTCTGACTTAGCGTATAGATAGCCTGTGGTACCAGAGCGCAGAGGGCCGAGAGGAGAGCTATGGCGGGAGTCATAAATCGCCTGCGGTTTATGATTCCCTTAGTCGCCCTTCTCTTCCAATACCAGAAGATAATATAGAGTATCGCAGGAGCGACGAGTAAGGCCGAAATGTACCTTACCAATATAGCGATGCCGAGGGCCACGCCGCATCCGATAGCCCAGCCTACTCTTCGGTGATCCACCTCTCTACTCGACTCGTCCGTAGGCCATGCACGAAGCAAGCAGCAGATACCGAGCGTCGTCCAAAAGATAGACGGCACATCAGCCATCAGCGTCAGGCTGGCGCGAGAGTAAACGCCTGTGAGGAGCACCACTATCCCCGCTATGACGCCTGCCGTGACGGCCTGGAACTGTGTAGCCTTCCGCCAGATAGACTGTGCGAGGACGGCTACAAGGACGGGCACAAGCGCAGCCATAATAAGGGTGATAAGCCTGCCCCCGGTGGGGACTCTCTCCGGTCAACAGGAAGCCGGCCATGATGTGGAGGTGGTAACCTACCGGCCAGTGATATAGCCCCTCCGAGACGAAGGGCCAGTCCGGTGGGGGCGTACCCCAGAGTCCGTCCCAAAGCTCGCGGGCCTGGTAATAGTAAGCATAGCTATCCTGCCCGTATAGGCCATCGAAGGGGAATGCAGAGAGGAGAAAGATGAATAGGCCAGAGGCCGCGACCAACAATAATCCCAGGGGGAGGAGCGCTAGGCGCATACTCCGGCGTGGACCCGACCAGGCAGATCGCAAAGTCATCACTGCTTACTCTTTGGGCTTAGTTCGTAAATAAGTAGCGACTCGACGAGGAGGTCACGCCGTGCCGCCAGGCGGACCTGCCACCCCGAATGGGTAAAACAGCCCAGGATCGTTTCCAGGTCGGCAACGTCGCCCAGCACCAAAAGCACTCTGCCGCCGGGCTGTAGATGCTGGGCTGCCTCTGAAGCGAAGCGGTCGAACCATTCAAGGTGCTCCCCGCCTTTATAGGCTTGTTCGGCGATGTTGGCAGGTATGCCTCTGAGATAGGGCGGGTTACTTATAATCAGGTCGAATTGCTCGCCGCGGACCGGATCGAACATATCACCCTGGCGGGCTAAGATAACCGCGCTTAGCCCATGATGTGACGCGTTATCGGTAACGCATTGTATAGCGGCGGGATTTACATCGGTGGCGACAACTCGACCCGCGCCTGCCTGGGCCGCTGCGATGGCAGCAATACCGCTGCCCGTGCCGAGGTCCAGCACCCTAGCTCCAGGAGGCACAACACCGCCCTCTCGTAGATATTCCGCGAGGTAAGCCGAAGTGAAATGCAGGCTGGGGTCGAAAACAGTCGCATATACCTTGAGATGGAGACCTGCGACTGTAACGGTATGGTCCGGTTGGGCACCAGGCTTGAAGCCGCGATAGCGTAGTCCCAGGAGGAGACGGAGAGGCCCGCGTACCGCCCGGCGGAGGCCCCCTCCGTCCATCGCGCCCGTGAGCCAGTAAGTAGCAGTGACGGCGCATTCGGCTACCAGGCCCGCCCAGGCAGCGCCGGTAGCGCCCAACTGCGGGATGAGGAGCATACCTCCCATTAGACGCAGGGTGAGACTCAGGGCGGCTGTCAGGTTTGCTTTGTGCTCCTGATGGGAGGAGTACAGGCGGACAGTGGTGGTGCGGTTTGCTAATAGAGGTACAAGTGTGAGGGCCAGGACCCGTAGCGGGGTGGCAGCGTCCCCATACGCTGGACCGAAGCATATCCATACGAGCAGGTCCGCGAGGAGTAGACCCAATAGGGCCAGCAAGATACCCGTCAGGGTCATGCGCCGAAGGGTCAGCCCGTAGATGCGCGTTGCCTCGTCGGAGCTTGAAGCCTTGTGCAGGGCCGACATTTCTGGGAAGAGCGCTCCAAAGAAGGAATTGGGGGCGAGCGCCAACAGCTCGCTCAGTCTCGTGCCCGCGGAGAAGATGCCAACCTGCGCGGAGCCACGTAGCGCCTCGATAAGGAAGAGGTCGATCCTGAGAGTCAGTGCGCTAAGTACGCCTGCAAGGGCGAAAGGCCACGAACGCTTCAGTAAAGGAGCGTAGGAGTTTGAAGGGTCTGTAGATGTGAGGTCTTTCCGCCTGTCAGCCCGAATCGGTTCTGCTTCCACCTCCGCATGGTTTCCGCGCTGGAAGAAGGCTATTCCCATTATCAACTCGATAACCTGTATGGCTATGAGCCACGCGAAGAGCGCCGTCAGGTCGGGGAGAACGAGCAATATCACTATTGTGCCCGCAAGCTGAAGTCCCAGGCCGAGCACATTGATCATGAGGACATAGTTCATGCGCCCCCATGCCCGGAAGATGGCGCCGAAAGAGGCATTGAACGCGGTTAGAGTTATCAGCGGCCCCGCCAACTGCACCGCGACCTGCACAGACGGGTCTGGCGCAAGGAAGGAGGCGACAGGGGGCATAAGCAGGAGAAGCGTTACCGCGCCCCCTAACCAGAGCTTGATCATCAAGGAACTGTAGAGTAGCTGTCTGGTCCTGTGAGGCTCGCCCGCGGCCTCCCTGGTAAGTGTGGCCTCAAGCCCTGCTTCTACGAGCAGGCCGAGGACGAAGACCAGCGCCATGATCCCGGCGTAATGCCCGAAGCTCTCCACGCCGAGCAGACGCGCAACCGCTACGGAACCGAGGAAGGCCAGGGCTTGACCGATACCGTTCGATAGGAACAGGGTTGCCCCCCGCCAGAGAAGGCTATTGGAGGGGACGTGTCTCGCAAGACCTATCACGGTAGCATCAAATGCCTATCACGACATTGGACGGCGCACAAACTCGAAGAGTGTGTGGTCGCCCAGCGAATTGAAAGGCCACGTTGAGGCAAGCCTTCGGTCAATGCTAGCCAGCAGCTTGAAGAGCCTGGGTCTCCCCTTGAGCAGGCCGTCCAGGTATTGTGGGGGCAGGAGCCAGGGTAGCGCCATGCGCCGGGCAACACGGAAATTGGGCCGGAAGAGACTTCTCAACTTGGCGGTTGGACCAATAATAGACTGAGATACGAGTGTGCTGCCATTCGCCTCGCACCGTAGCCTCAGCCCTCCCGGACCAGCGCCGGAACGCCTCTTTGGGCCGCCCCTTAGCAAGATACCAGGCTATCTCCCAGGGGCAGTAGCAATTTATCAGGGAGAGCACGATGCGTCCTCCGGGCTTAACGAGGTCTGTCAGCGCATCTGCGATTGGCGCGAGGTCTGGCTCGCAGTTGAGGGGGCCAAAGCTGGAGTAAGCGCCGTCGAAGCTGTACCTCCCGAACCGCTCCACGAGGGTTCCAATCTTGCCCGCCGATAGCAGTATAGGAGTGATTCGCTCACTTATAACTCTGTTATTGTGTGCGAGCTTCGCATTCAGCATATTCAGCATCTCAGAGGCGGCATCGGTTGCCACAACATAGACGGCGCGTCGAGCTAGATGAATAGCCTCTTCACCAGTGCCGCAGCCAAGCTCAAGGAGGTGGTCGCCTGGCGCGAACGCTCTATCCAATACCTGGAGGCTGCGCGCTCGACTCCAGCGCGCCACGCGGTTGCGGGCCTGGTCCGCATCATAGTAGGGTGCTGAGAGGCTGAACGCCTGGGCGGTCACATTATGACGCTCTGTCAGGCCATCTTCGGTACGGGCTGGTGCGTAGGTCATGCGAAAGTATAGCAGAGAGAGGTACAATTTGCCTATTGTTCACGGCAGAATCTTATGTTAACATGATTCACTGAGAGCCATTGCGCGCTGCCTTTTACGCGGCTTCGTGCAGGCACAAAACACCTATGCAGGAGAGCTAATGCACCCCTTCCGTAACCTACGGCCCCAGGCATCAGTACGTTATATCCTTACCCTCGCTATCCTGGTCGGTGTCGTCGCGCTGCTACTGCCAGTGCAGGCACCTTCAACAAACCGAAGCGCTCCGATTGTCTCTACAACGCTGGAGCGCAGGCCCGATCTTGCAGACCCTGTAATGGCAGTTCCCGCAATCGAAGGGTGGGTGCGTAGCGCAATGTCAGGCCAGGCGGTTGGCGGCGCAGATGTGACGCTCGATGGGCAAACTTACGCTGTTGCGGACTCGAAGGGGTACTTCAGGTTTGATAGAGAGCAAGTACGTGGCGCGAGTGCTTCGCTTGACCATAAGGTCAGTCTATCAGTAAGCGTAGACGGGTACGCAGAATGGTCGCTTGCCGATGCCATGTACTATGTAGACGATACGTTACGTGTCTATCCACGTCTGCAAGTCGGCAGTGGTAAGCTCACTAATTTAGCCTCAACGAGCCATCGTGCTGCCGCGCTTGGCGGGGTTCATGGTGATATGGTGGCAGCGTCTCTCGCGTCTGTGAATGCAGCGCCTCCATCTACTATACGGATTTACCGGACAGCGTCGGAAGTTGTCGAGGTGGTCCCCTTCCGTGACTATCTGAAACACACTCTGCCGAACGAGTGGATACCCTCATGGTCGCCTGAAGCGCTGAAAGCAGGGGCGATGGCCGTCAAGAGTTATGCCTGGTATTGGGTAGCCCGGGGCGGCAAGCAGGTGGCGCTTGGGGCCGACCTGAAGGACAACGTCGAGGACCAGGTATACGACCCCAATATTAGCTATGCGAGCACCGACGCGGCGGTAGATGCGACCTTCAACTACTCCATGCTGAAGAACGGGGCGGTATTCCAGGCACAGTACTGTGCAGGGGCTTATGACGGCGACCCTTCGGGCGACTGCCCCTGGTCTGGGCCGTATATGACACAGTGGGGCAGCGCGTATTATGCCGATCAGGGTAAGCCCTGGGGCTGGATAGTTGGGTTCTATTATTACGGCTCAGTTGTCTCTCCTGCACCGCCAGGCGGTGGTTATAATGGCTTACCACCTACGTCTCAACCAACCCAAATTGTGTCTCCGACCCGCTCTCCGACTCCTCTCCCTCCCGTTTCATATGTCGTAGGCCAGGGGTCGAACCAGGCTGAGGTCTTCGAGGAAGCGTACAGGCGCAACGGCGGCGAGGCAGTGCTGGGGCGGCCTACAGGCCCGGTACGCTGGTGGATGCAATACGTGAGCGAGTTTAACGTGGTCGCGCAGCCATTCAGTGGACCTCAGGGGAGCGGCGACGTATGGCTGATGTTCGATATACTGAATAGCAGCCCCCAGGCCGCTCAACGCGCTTTCATGCTGTCGGGGGATATAGCACGTGCTTATAGCGATCACACGCCTTCCGGCCCTGAGTGGGTAGGTGCTCCTACTTCGGACCCGTATATTGGCAATTCAGCGGCAGGCGGGCTGCCAAGTCAAGGCTTCACCGGAGGCACGCTGAGCTGGAATGGGCAGAACGTCTCCTTTATACCCTCGCCTACCAGGTTTACCGATTGGAAGGCCGAGTACTTTGTCGGCTACCAGCCGACTTATCCTGGAGTAGCTCCCGAACGAGATTTGAGTGGCGCGCCTGCGCTCGTGATGAATGCGCTCACTCCCAGCTTCCAGTGGCCTGCCGACCTGAGAGTGCCTCAAAGCATGGGTGTTGGGCGCGGCGCATGGTCATTGCAGATGACGAAGGAGATAAAGTCGACCGGCGAGTTGTATGATTTTGCTCTGACCGCCAATAGTGGTGCTCGCCTGTGGATAGACGGTATGTTGGCTATCAATGGGTGGAACTGGACCGCAGGGGGGAGCGACCGTTATAACGCCGACCTCGCGGTGGGGACGCATACGGTCAGAGTGCAATATTACAACCTGGACGCCACCAAGAGCGCAAATCTTGACCTGGTGTTTGCCCCCAGGTCGGCAGCCACACCGACAGCTAAACCGGTTATACCCCGCATTGGCAAAGTAGGGGGTGGAATGGCGGCGCTACGCCTTCGGGTGACCTGGCTTGGCCGCCAGCCTTCGTCGGCAGGCTGGGTGCAGCCTGTGACGCTTTACCTGTCCGAGCCACAGAGCGCACGAGTCCTCTATTCCTTTACGGGCCAGACTGACCGCAACGGCGTAGCCTACTTTGGCGATCTGCCTGCGGGAAGGTTCAACGTCCACGTGAAGGGGACTAAGAGCCTGCAATCGGCCCGCGCCAATATCGCCCTGGGCAACAATTCGGTAGTCGATCTCGATATGAAGGCGCAAATAGCGGGAGACCTGGACGGGGATAACTGCGTGACGGTGGACGATTTCAGTATCGTGCAGTCTATGCTTGGCGCGAGTACGTCAACTCCAGGCTTCAACCCGGCTGCTGACCTGAATGGCGACGGCGTTGTGACTATGAGCGATGTCAGCCTGTTACGCTCCGGGTTCGACAGGTGCGGGGATATTTCCGCTGATCAAGAGTTTAGAATTATGAGTGAAGAGCAGTCGCCTAGGCTGTCAGATATGCTCCTCCCCTGGACGCAGCCGGAGCGGCTCAACCATAACCTCTCGCTTGAGCTGGTGACTTCTCAGCCGAAAGTAGCGCGAGGCCAGGTGATAGAGGTGCAGGTGGTTGCGAATACCGGTACTCAGCAAGTAGATGGTGCATCCTATGTGATTAGCTATGACCCCAAGAGGCTGAAGCCCGTAGATGCTACGGGGCAGGACGCGACAGGTAGCGAGCCTGGCGTGGCTCTGCCCGCTGTCATGGGCAACTGGATAGACTCCAAGGGAGGCCTGGTAGGGTACTCGGCAGGCGTCCTCCAGGGTGATACGCCGCAAGGTCGCTTCGTGGTGGCTACTCTCCGGTTTCGAGTGCTGCCAGGGACGAACGGGAACACCCGTGTGAGCTTCGCAACGCTTCCCTCCCCCAATATGCAGGTCACGAATGGCGGGACGAACCTCCTGGCACGCGCTACCAATCTCGATCTAGCAATTACCCCTTAGATATCATAATACATTGTTTTCTCATGAAACATGAGACATCCCGAATTTTATATTCGTGCCTGACTCATGCTTACAGCGGTTCCACCGCCCCACCCCCAATTCCTCCCCACACATGGGGCAGGACGTTCAAAAACAATAAAAAAGAAGAAAATGGGCGGCTGCGCCGCCCATTTTCTTCTTTTTTATTGTTTTTGAACTTAGGATTCTACGCTTGTTAGGCGTAAATCTGAAATTCGGGATGACTCATGTTTCATGAGAAAACAATGAGCAAGCCCGTGCCGCTTTTATTTGTTTAGGTTTCTTAATATGGTGAAGCTAAAGGGATATGTATCTTTACGTAAACTTGACACACGTTGTTAGGCAATCTTATAATCACCGCAGAACCAGCCAATTCTTAAGGCGTTATATTTTCAGCTTCCTTTTGAAGTTCGGTATTCCCGCCTTATAGCTCCAAAGTCACAGAATGTTAGCGCGAGCACGCCAGACAATCAACTATCGTGACCTGCTGTACAACCTTGTTGTACGCGACTTGAAGGTCCGGTATAAGCACTCTTTTCTAGGCTTCTTCTGGTCTTTGCTCAACCCTCTCCTCTTGATGCTGGTCTTCACGTTCGTCTTCACGCAGTTGCTCACCGACAAGTCAAGGCCAGCCTTCCCCATATTCTTCCTATGCGCGCTCCTCCCCTGGAACTGGTGCGCGGCATCGGTGGCGGGCACGCTAGGGAGCATCGTCAACAGCGGCTACCTTATTAAGAAGGTATATTTCCCGCGTGAGATGCTGCCTCTGTCGGTGGTGTTGTCTAACCTGGTGAACTTCGTGCTTTCCATACCGGCGTTGCTCCTGCTTATGGTTTTCCTCAAGCCCGATTTCACCATCCATATGCTCTGGCTGCCCCTACTGATCTTGATACAAGCGCTCTTCCTCACGGGATTGGGCTTCTTCCTCTCAGCGCTCAATGTCTTCTTCCGAGATACAAGCGTGCTCGTAGAGGTGGGGTTGAGTGCCTGGTTTTTCCTCACCCCTATCATCTATGATGCAGAAGATGTAGTGCGTGGGTACGCAAACTGGATGTATTATCTGAACCCTATGGCTTCCATCGTATCCAGCTATCGCACGATATTCTATTACGGCTCCACGTTAGGCCCTGACCCTATTTTTATGTTGCGTACCCTGGTAACGTCTACATTGATATTTGCGTTTGGTTATTTCTTCTTCACGCGCCTTAGTAAGAAGTTCGGTGAGGAGATATAGTCGAGTGGCGCGCACAGCAGATAAGCCACAGTCTCCCCCCTCATACGAGGGTGATAATGCTAATGGCTCTGTAGAGGCTGAGCACGATATTTCGGCGCAGACCTTTGCCAGACCCAGAGGTGAGGCACCACAACCACCTAAACGAACGAAAGTAATCAAGTTCAGCAACGTCTCAAAGCGCTTCACGCTCCATCATGAGCGAGCCAGATCGTTCCAGGACATAGTGGTTAGCCTGTTCGGTCTGCGAACGCCCTCCAAGCGAGGCGTCGCCCTCCCCCGGCCAGCCAGGGAGGCATTCTGGGCGCTTAGGGACGCCAGCTTCGGTGTATATGCGGGCGAGGTCGTGGGGATTATTGGAGAGAACGGGTCGGGTAAATCCACTACCCTGAAGCTGATCTCACGCATCCTGGAGCCTACATCTGGAAGCGTATCGGTAAAGGGTAAGGTATCCGCGCTTCTAGAATTGGGCACGGGGTTCCACCCGGAGCTGTCGGGACGGGAGAACATCTTCCTGAACGGCTCCTTACTCGGAATATCCCGGAAGGACATGGCCGAGCGCTACGACGAAATTGTAGACTTCTCGGAGATAGGCGAGTTCATAGATACACCTATCAAGCACTACTCATCGGGTATGGTGATGCGCCTGGGCTTTTCAGTGGCTGTACACGTAGATCCCGACATATTGCTCACCGACGAAGTGCTGGCGGTGGGAGACGAGGCGTTCCAGCGAAAATGCCTCGACTATATCTCGACGTTGCGAAGGCGAGGGGTTACTATAGTGTTCGTGTCGCACGCGCTGGAGGCGGTGAGGTCGCTCTGCCGAAGGGTAATCTGGCTCGATCATGGGAAGATAATCGCTGACGGACCCGCAGGCGAGGTTATTGACCGCTATTTGACGTATGAGAATGCGAAGCACGCCGAGCGCGTGCGCACCGGAAGCACAGGTGACACTCGGCCCCACGCCACCTCTTTACAGCCGACAGAGGCCGTGGAGGTGCAGCAACGGGACGTTCAGATCACGGGAGTGGAGTTTGTAGACGCTTCGGGCTTGGCAGCCAGCCTATTCCATACCGGGCAGCCCTTTACAATACGGATAAAGTACGAAGCTAAGAAGCGGCTGGAGAAGCCCGTGTTCGGGCTTGCCCTGTATACGGAGAACGGGACGCATATCAACGGCCCGAATACTCTCTTTTCAGGGCTGGAAATCCCGGCGATAGAGGGAACGGGGCATGTAGACTACCGGGTCGAAGAGTTGCCATTACTGACGGGGCGATATAGCGTTACTGTGGCTGTCACGGGTCCTGAGACAACAGATATATATGATCACCAGCACCAAGCATACAGTTTCGTCGTGCAGCCAACGCCGGGCCTGACGGAGCGGTACGGGCTGTTCTTTATTCCTGCGCAGTGGAGCTTCTGGCCGGACGACGGAAAGTAAATTCACCGCAGAGACGCAGAGTTCGCAGAGATTATTTTATGGAAGTACATGCCTAATAGCCTATCATCTGTCGTCTGTCGTCTGTCGTCTGACTTACATCTTCTCGCTGCTGTGGCCGGGGAAGATGCTGGCTTTGGGGTCGATGTGGTGCTTGGCGACGTTTACGGCCATCGCTGCCTGGCCGTAGCCTGTGGCGATGAGGTTCATCTTGACCTCTTCGGCTGCTATGTCCCCTGCCGCGTACACGCCGGGTAGATTCGTCTCCATGCGGTTGTTGACAGCGATGGCGCGGCCTGCCAGGGTGAGACCCCATTCGCGTATGGGGCCGATGTCGGCTTTGAAGCCGATGTTCACGAGGATCGCATCTACCTCCAGGGTCTCTTCCTCTTTGGTCTTGTTCTCGAAGATGGTCACACGCTCGATCTTGCCATTGCCAGAGACTTCCTTGACCTCGTAGGGAGTGAGGATGCGGGCCTGGGAGTTCCGAAGCTCCGTGACGGTGCTTTCGTGGGCGCGGAACTCGTCACGGCGGTGGATCAGGGTAATGGAGCGCGCTACACCCTGGAGGTTGAGCGCCCAGTCTACCGCCGAGTCGCCGCCACCGACGATGAGGAGGTTCTTGTCGGCGAACGCCGCTTTTTCCTTGACGAAGTAATGAACGCCTACGCCTTCTAGCTCGTTTACGCCAGGTGCGTTTAGCTTATTGGGCGCGAAAGCGCCTACGCCCGCGCAGATGACGACAGTACGGGTTAGATGGGTGGCCTTGTCGGTAGTGAGGGACCAATTCCCATCTTCTGTTTGAGTGAGGGTGAGGACGCGCTCGCCCAGGCACATATCAGGCTGCCACTGGCCTGCCTGCTCGACCAGCATCTTCACCAGGTCTTTGGCGATGACCTTAGGGAAGCCGGGAGCGTCATAGATGTATTTCTCCGGGTATAAAGCGGCAAGCTGGCCTCCCGCTTCGGGGAGCGCATCTATTATCTTGACTGACATGTTGCGCATACCAGCGTAGAAGGCTCCGAAGAGGCCCGTGGGACCGGCTCCCACTATCGTTACGTCGAACAGGTTGCTTTCTGCACCATCAGGTTGTTCACTTGCGCCGTTACCGTCATGGCCGTTGACCATCGTTCCCTCCCTATGCAATTTATCTCTTCAAACGGCAACATTATAACTGAGAACGGTGATGCAGGCCAAATCCCCACCCCCAGCCCCTTCCCATTAGAGTACGGAACCGCCAAGACGCCAAGAACGCCAAGGACCCGCCAAGATAAAAGAGGGATTATAGGGCAGTGAGAAGCACTATTTCCTCAATTAGCTTGGCGTTCTTGGCGTCTTGGCGGTTCCGTCTATTCTAATGACGCTTGTTCAAAATTCTGGATGTCTCATATTTTCCTGATTTTTAACGAGGGGATCGGGAGACTGGTGTGGCTTCGGAGCGAGCTGGTGGGATTTGCAGGGTGAGGGCGAGTATCTTTGAGAGCTGGGCGCGGGTGAGGGGGTTGTTGGGGCGGAATGTGCCATCCGTGTAGCCGCCAATGACGGCTCGGCTCGCGGCGGCTTCCACGAAACCGTATGACCAGTGGTCGCTTGGCACATCATCGAAGGTGGGGAAGGGTGGGAAGCTCTCGCCCCAGCCACGTGCGCTTACCAGCATCTTGGCGGCCTGCGCCCTCGTTATGGGGTTGTTGGGGCGGAAGGTGCCGTCCGTGTAGCCTCCCAGGACGCCTCGCAGGTGAGCGGTCTCGATGTACTGGTAATAGGTGCTGTCGGGGGCGACGTCGTTGAAGCTGGGGTAGATAGGATTGTACAAGTTCCAACCCATGCCGAGCACGAGCATCTTGGCGAATTGCCCGCGCGTGCTGTCATCATTGGGATGGAAAGTGCCGTCTGTGTAACCCCCGATTATAGAGCGGCAGTAGAGGTAGGCAACGTAGGAGTAAGACCAGTGCGTGTCGGGGAGGTCGGTGAAGCGCATGTTGCAGGGGCCGGGGTCCACGTTGGCTCAGGAGTGGCGGTATCTTCGGGAATAGGTGTATTCGTTGGCACGGGTGTGTTGGTCGGACGAACCGTATTGGTCGGCCTCACCGTGTTGGTTGGCCGGGGTGTGGGGGTGCGTGTAGGAGTGCGAGTGGCAGTTGGGATGGGCGGGGGTGATCCGCCTGTGGTGGGTATCCACATGACGGCGTCGAACCAGACGTTGCGGCCCGATTCGCCTGTGTAGTCGTTCAGGAAAACCGTGGCGTCAGCGCCGTCGCCGTTGAAGTAATACTTGCCGACGTGCGCCCAGCTGCCGTTTCCTACGTCGGTGATCGATTTCTGGCTCACTAAGGAGGTTTTGATACCATCTGCCGCGTAGACCTTGTAGCGGGCGCTGCTGGTGTCGGTGGTGTTGTTATCTACCCAGGGGACGAAGGCGTAAAGGTCATAGTATCCGGCATCCTCGATCTGCGCGGTCCACGTGCCGGAGTTGACGCTGTACTGCGGATCGGTCACGGAGAGGGTGGAATAGGTGTTGGAGCCGCTGTAGCCGCCGTTGTGGGTCCACCAGAAGTGCTGGGGGTCTATCTGCGAAGGTACGGCGACGAAGCCAGGGTCGGTGTTGTCCACTAGGGCTGCGCGCACGGAGTCGCGGCGAACCAGGCCCATATAGTAAGTCCAGTTCCAGTAGGGGCCGGGGTCCTGGTGGGTCGCGCCGGGAATCTCAGAGTGAGCGACGATGTGGGCGCGGTCCTTCTTGATGCCGTAGCGGTCGGCCATGTTGCGTGTGAGGGCGGAGGAGGCCTGGTACATCGCCTCGGTGTACCAACCCTGCTGGCTCATAAAGCCCTCGTGTTCGATGCCGAGGGAGCGCACGTTATAGTCCCAGTTGCCCGCGTGGTAGCCGGTGTTGGCTTCGCGCACCATCTGGGTGATCTGGCCGTCGGAGGAGCGGATTACGTAATGCGCGCTGACGCCGGAGTTGGGGTTCTGGAACCATGATATGGCCGAATAATAGGAGCCTTCGGTGTCGTGGATGACTATGAAGTTGAGGGGGCCATAGGGACGCCCAACGGTGTAGTTATTGGAGTGGGCGGGGACCCACAGGGCGGGCGGATAGTCGTCACTGTCCGGGCGAGCGGCGAGTGGCGCGGGTAGCTCCCCTATTCCCTCTATTCCCTGGGGAGGAAGCTCGACCTTCTCACCGCTGGGAATCACTGCGGATTGCCCCTCTCTGACCAGACGGAAGACCTCCTGGGCGTAGCCGTCGCGCACGGTGGGGTCGGTGGCACCGGAATAGGCGGCTACCGCCTCGTACCAGTTTGAGAGGTTTTTATTGTCTGTTTTAGTTTGAGATAGCTTATGGGATATGTCGCTCACTATGGAGGCCCCGGCTTCGATGTTGGCCTCGGCTTGCTGTTTGATGGCGTCGGAGGGTAGACCTGTAAGGGCGCTTGCGCGCTGCAAGGTCCCATCGGGGCCGTCCGTCAGGTGCATGATTCCGTAGCCATTATCGAGAGATGGCTCGCCGTCGCGCTGCTCCCAGTGGGATTCGACGTACCCTATTGCCATGAGTATAGGAAGGGGAACGTCCCAGTGGCGTGCTGCGGTCTCGAAGCTCTTTGTGAGCGCGCGTGGCTCGGTGTCGGCTATCGCCTCGCGGGGCGACGAGTTGGCTATACAGATAGTTAGAAGGGAGAGCACGAGGAAGGCTAGAGAACGTCGAGCGTTCATTATCGGTTTCCCATTGGGGCTGAGATTTAGATTCCGCATATGGTATTTACCTCTTGAATAGTGGCTCATCGGCTTGAAGTTATGACGAGCCAGGCGCGTGGAGGTTTCAAACTCATTCTACGCGATGGGGATGGGGTGTTCAATTGCCCATTGTTCCTATGTAGCGGGGAACGAATGTAAGCTAGCTGTAGCCTGACTTAGCAGCATCGCTGTTGCTAAGTCAGGCACGGTCTTATGAACCCGGCTTTTTCGTTGGTGAAGCAGGTAAGGATAAGACGGGTCGGGGGTGCCCCTGTGCCGCAACTGGTTCCTGGTGATTTACCTCTGTGCCTGGGGTGCGGTGGTGCGGTGAGTGGTGATAAGATAAGCATCAGGTGTGGGGCCGCCCGGCGGATGAATCCGCGGGCTACTCCTACGAAGCCCGCCTACGCGGGCTGGCTCGTGCCGTGGCGCTCCCTGATGATTATTCTATTTGTTCATCTTTACCGCAGCACCCCAGACGGTGAGCTATGGGCATGGCGCTCCTACCAGGTATGGATTGACTTGCGCTGTGCCTGTTGTTTCGAATGTGGAGTGCGGAGTGCGGAGTGATTGCGAGGTGGCACTCGCTACTCTGTACTCTATATTCTAGGCTGAGACCTCCTTTTCGGGGGTGTCAAGGGAGAGTGTAATTCGTAAATCCCTCGACGACAGGGACACCAGCGGGACCCTTGGGGTTGGACCTCGACTGCGACTGGCGAGGTCGGAAATGCACTTCTATTAAACTTAATCCCATTTCGGGGGCAAAACGGGACAGGATTTTGGGGCTTTTTCGCAAATTGGTCCAAAATTGGTCCTTTGGAGGGCATTTTGGGAGTTGAAGGCTAATGAATGGCGTTACGAAGCAGTGAAGAATGGCCTATGAGTATCATTAACTGCCTATTATTTAGCTGATGTACTATTAGCGTACATTTTCGTTCCAATGATGCTCACAAGCCTGGCCCTGCATGGCGGCGCGCCCAGAACGGGGCATCGGGCCAGCGTTGCTCCAGTCGGTAATACGCTCTCTGCCGCAGGCGGTAGCTATCGTAGTGTTGCGCGATGGAGGCGGCATATGCGGTGAGCGCCGCCTCCTGGCCGCCCAACGCTGCCGCTACCGCCCTCGCGGCTTCTATGCCCGATAATAGCGCGTACCCTATGCCCATAGAGGAGAGGGGATCGAAACCCACCGCGGCCTCGCCCGCGGCTATCCACCCCTCTCCGCACGGGCTGTCGAGCAACTGCGAGTAGGCCGGACGCACGTGCGGCCCTGAGATGAGTGCGGCCCCATCCAGCCACTCGCGCAGATGTAGGGTCGTCCGTCCCAATCCGAGCCAGGCGGACGGCTCGTGCAGCCTTTGCGCCCTGATTATCTGCGGGTCGGTCATGAACGCGGCGACTACCTGGTTGCCGGGTAGCCCAGTCGAGTACCACCAACCGTCGCGAGTGGCTTCGACCGTCGTGAATGCCTCCCCTGGGGATGCGCCGGTGGGCAACTGGAAAACGCCTGCAAGCCCCGTCAAGCGGTCGCCCACCAGCCTGCGCGCCCCTAAGCGCCGGGCCACGATCGCCGTTGAGCCGCTGGCATCTATCACAAAGCGCGCCCGCACCGCAACCTCAGCGCCGGTCCGGCCATCGCGTAGTGCGCGTAGTGATAGAGACCACTGCCCCCCTGCGTCCCGGACTATACCCTGGACTGCCGTCTGTGGGTAGGTGTGCGCGCCCCGTTCGGCTGCCAGGTTAGCCAGGGAAGCGTCGAATAGCCGTCGATCCAGGTGCCAGCCCTGCCCTTGCGTGGTGTACATGAAGTCGCGCGCCACCGAGCTCCTCGCTTCCCCAGGCAGCAGAGGTGCCGTACGCCGGTTGATGCTCCTCTCTCAAGAAGGCATCCCAGGCACCGAGGTATTGCAATAGGGGAGCTACCCCAGGTGAAAGAAATTCACCAGCGCGCCACCGCCGATAATCGCTGCGCTCGATGAGGGCAACAGACAGGGAACTGTAGGTGTTGAGCGTCAGTGCGGCCGCCGCGCCCGCCGGACCTCCTCCGACGACGGCGCACATCTACTTCATGCGCCGGGTGGGCCATCTAGCAGCATACCTCTTCTTATAGGCTCGTAGACGATGGACGATGGACGATGGACGATGGACGATGGACGAAAGACGATAGACGATAGACGATAGACGATAGACGATGGATGCACCCTCCATTAGGTTCGTGCATGGATAAGTAATAAGTCTGGTCGAGGAAAGGATAGTTTCTTTCGTCCTTCGTCCTTCGTCTTTCGTCCAGCAGATAAGTTATTCACGCACGGGTCTAATCGTCTATCGTCTACGAGCCTGCACGTTCAGAAGCTATGTCTCGAGGGAGTCCGGAGGCGGCGGGCGGCCCCCTCTTGCTCCTCGTCTTTCAGGTACCAGACCGGGATAAAGTAGTTGTCCTCCGTGAAATAGCTGCCCGAAGCGGCAAGCTGGTCAATTGGCTGGCTGACGGCAACGCTGGCGACCGCAAAGCGGTCGTGATTGCGCTCCACCTCAATGAAGTAGGGATACTGCCTGCCGTCCTGGGCGATGTTCTGATTGACGACGAAGCCCATGTACTTCCAGGCGGTGATCAGCAGGTTGATGTTGTTCGCACCGCGGGCGTAATAGACCTGGTAGCCGCCCACTACCCCGGCGGCGCGCTGTTCTTCGGGTGTCATGGCACCGCTAATCACGTACATGGGCGACTGCGGCGGCCACCAATAGACATAGTAAGTGGGAGGCGGCGGGATTTGTGTCATGTCGTTCTGGTTGACGTTCGGGTCTTTGAAGCTCACGTACTCGATGGAGCACTGGTAGAAGTCGGACTGCCAAGGCGAGGACATCCGTTTGGTGAGGTCGCCAGGCTCGCAACCCTCGAACTCTCCGCGTGCTGTGGGCATACACTCGTCGTAGCGGGTGCTCAACCCGTATGTCCGGTAATGTGCCTCCCCGTAGCGGTGCTTGATCCTGTAGGGCACCTCGTAAATGGTGGGGTTGCGGGTATTCCAGCTAGTCTCGATGCCGGGCGACATAGGGTGGCCGTTGCAATTACCCATGCTCGCCAGGTCGAGTGGGTGCACGCCTGGGGGCGGGCCATAAGGCTCGCCGGTGGTGAACTTTCCGGCGGCCCACTGATTGAGCAACATGTATTGGGTGATCGTAAGGCTCATCATCTTGTCGATGTTGCTGTTGGTCACCGGATTGCTACCGGCATTTAGCGGCATCAGAGGTATACCCTGCGGGGCCATGAGCACCTGGTGCTGCTCGCTTAGCTCGTTCTTGCCCGGGTCGCGCCAGTAGCTCAGGTAGTTTTCACGGTTCCCGCGGTTCCCCTCCGAGGCGTCTCGCACGTCAAACTTTGGCGCGGCGAAGGCCATCATCGAGGGGACGTTGGCTACCCAGATGTAGTCAGCGGGTCGCTCGATGATCGGCTGGATATCGCGCTCGAAGTTAGCCATATAATCGGGGTTCCAGCCATTGGAGGCAGGCCACTTCTCAGGGTCGTACAGGTCGGGCACCAGTCCCTGGTAGCGCACGCCCACGTCGTACATCAGGTCGTCCAGGTTGACGAGGTTGACCAGCTCGGGCGCCCACTTGGGGGAGCCGACCAGGCACCAGGCGCGCAGTTCCTGTACGTCGCCGCCCTTCATGGTCAGCTTGCAGGTCACAGGGCCGTCGGATATGTCGTCGTACCAGCCGTCTGCCCCTGTAAAGGTGGCGATTATCTGTGTGCCTGCGGTGTTGCCATAAGCCCCCAGCACAAGCAATCGACCGTCGGAGTCCATCATGACGTCGCCCAACGAGTCGATTGGGTAAGGTCCGAGATCGGAAGGCGGGAACGAGCCGTGCGGGTAATCGGCAGGTATAGTAGCGCGGGAGAAAGAGAAGTGCTGGCCCGGCTGGCTTACGCTACGGGGTCCGGGGTCTATAATTAGCTTGCGCTGCCGTTCGGTCTTAGCGGTAACGCCGGCGTTGCGGAACGGAACATCGCAGTCCTGGTAGCTATTGGTATTGCTTCTCCCATCGTTGTACCACTCTCCCAGCATCGGATCGCCGTCCAGCTCTGCTCCCTGGTACCAGACCGGCTTCTTATTTGCCAGGTGCACCGTCCATTCAATGCCTGTCACCTCCTCGTCAGCGAGAGTAACCTCCCGTCCCTGGTCGCCGGGGAGTGAGTCATCGAAGGTAAATATCTTGAAGCGTGCGGCTTGCCGGCGTATACGGCCCTGCTCGTCCTTGAATCTCTTGACAAAGTGCGGGGCTTCACCATCTCCGTTGACTACATTCCCGGCAGCGTCACACTCCAGCGGCAGGCCACCAGTCATCTCCGGGGCCAGGTAGAAACTATCGGGGCTGTTGCCCAGCCTGGGCACGCCAATAGCAGGATGAATCTCGTACCTAACTGCCATTGCTAAACCTCCTTGCTGTAAGGGTCAAGTAACTGTGCCGGAACGTAGTATATGAGGAGTTGATTATAGCAGGTAATTCGCTCAGGTACAATGTTCTCCGAACGTGCTTGCGGCTGGTATGGGCGTTCTGTATAATGCGATGTGCTCTCGCCGGGTAGGGCTGGCGAGGCGCGATTTATCAGTCCCCATGACAAGCGTAATTTTTCACTATTATGGCAATCATCAAGTCCCAGATTGACGGCGGCTCGGAAGCTTATAGAGAGAACAGGGAGCAGATGCTGGCCCTGGTCGGGCAGCTGCGCGAGCGATTGGCGCAGGTGAAGCTGGGGGGCGGGCCGGAGGCTATAAAGCGACACAAAGGTCGTGGGAAGATGCTGGCGAGGGAGCGGGTCGAGACGCTCCTTGATCCAGGTACGGCCTTCATGGAGTTCTCAGCCCTAGCTGCATGGGATATGTATAATGGCGATGCGCCCGCGGCGGGGCTGGTTACGGGGATAGGGGTGGTTTCGGGGCAGGAGTGCGTTATCGTGGCAAATGATGCGACTGTGAAGGGGGGGACTTATTACCCTATCACGGTCAAGAAGCATCTGCGGGCACAGGAGATCGCCGAGGAGAACCACCTGCCCTGCATCTACCTGGTGGACTCAGGCGGCGCGTTTCTCCCATTGCAGGCGGAAGTGTTCCCGGACCGGGAGCATTTTGGGCGCATCTTCTACAATCAGGCGATGATGTCAGCGAAGAATATACCGCAAGTGGCGGTGGTGATGGGTTCTTGCACGGCGGGTGGGGCATACGTGCCCGCTATGTCGGACGAGACGGTAATAGTCAAGGGGAATGGCACGATTTTCCTGGGAGGCCCGCCACTCGTCAAGGCAGCTACAGGGGAGGAAGTAAGCCCGGAGGAGCTGGGCGGGGCGGATGTGCATAGTCGCATCAGCGGCGTTACGGACCATTACGCGATGGATGACATGCACGCGCTGGCGATTACGCGGGATATCGCTGCCAACCTATTCAGGAAGAAGGAGTATCCCTGGGAGGTCCAGCCATCTGGAGAGCCTCTATACGATCCGGAGGAGATTTACGGCATCGTGGAGCGGGATAGCAGACATCCCTACGACGTGCGGGAGGTTATAGCACGCATGGTGGACGGGTCGCGGTTCCACGAGTTCAAGGCGCTTTACGGGAGCACGCTGGTGTGCGGCTTCGCGCACATACATGGCTTCCCGGTGGGTATTGTCGCCAATAACGGCATACTCTTTTCGGAGAGCGCGCTGAAGGGGACGCATTTCATCGAACTGTGCGCACAGAGGCGGGTGCCGCTCGTATTCTTGCAGAATATCACGGGCTTCATGGTTGGCCGTGAGTATGAGGCGCGGGGCATCGCCAAAGATGGAGCGAAGATGGTGATGGCGGTGGCGAACGCGCAGGTGCCGAAGTTTACGGTCATTATGGGCGGCTCGTTCGGCGCCGGGAACTACGCGATGTGCGGGAGGGCTTACGGGCCGAGGCAGCTATGGATGTGGCCGAACGCGCGCATCTCGGTGATGGGGGGCGAGCAGGCGGCAAACGTGCTCCTCACGGTGAGGCTGGACAACCTGCGCGCTGCCAGCAAGGATATGAGCACGCCGGAGCGCGAGGAGTTCAAGCGCCCCACGCTCGAAAAGTACGAGCACGAAGGGAATCCTTATTATTCGACGGCACGTCTCTGGGATGACGGGATTATTGACCCCGTTGACACGCGCATGGTGCTGGGGCTTGGGATAGCCGCCGCGCTGAATGCGCCTGTGCCACAGACGCACTTTGGTGTGTTCAGGACGTGATGGTTTGAGATGAACACATACGATTTGCTGACCAAAATACATGAAGGCCGGGTGTGCAGGGTCACGCTGAACAGGCCGGACGTGCACAACGCCTTCAACGCGCAGCTGATAGCGGAGCTGAGGAGCGCGTTCGAGGAGATAGAGGGGCAGGTGCTGGCCGGGGGACGTGCGGGCAGTGGTATTAGCGGGTGCGGGTAAGAGCTTCAGCGCGGGGGCTGATGTGAACTGGATGCGCGAGAGCCTGGCGTACAGCGAAGAGGAGAACAGGGCCGACGCTCGACGGATGGCGGAGATGCTTGATATGATCAATAGCTGCCCGGTGCCGGTTATAGGGAGGGTGCATGGAGCGGCGCTTGGCGGCGGGGCGGGATTGGCGGCGGTGTGCGATGTGGTGATTGCTGCAAGAGGGACTTCGTGGGCCTTCTCTGAGGTGAAGCTTGGAATCGCGCCCGCGGTCATATCGCCGTACGTGCTGGCGAAGATTGGGCGGGGCCATGCGAGGGCGCTTTTCCTCACGGGGGAGAGGTTCACGACGGAGCGGGCTGTGCAGATAGGGCTGGCGCATTTCATGGTGGAGGGGGAGGATTTGGACGCGGAAGTGGAGCGGGTAGTGAAGGAGATATTGAATAGCTCCCCGCGAGCCATAATGCGGGCTAAAGGGCTTATCGCGCAGGTGCCCGCGCTCTCGCCTTCAGACGCGATGACGGCCACCGTGAATACCATATCGGCGCTGCGGACCAGTGCAGAGGGGCAAGAGGGTTTGAGAGCGTTCCTGGAGCGCCGCAAGCCGGGGTGGGTGGAGTGAGGCCATTCTCGAAGATACTGATCGCCAATAGGGGTGAGATAGCGGTCAGGATTGCGCGCGCGTGTGCGGCGCTGGGTATCGGGTCGGTGGGGGTCTACTCTGACGCGGACCGGACCGCGCTACACGCACGAGTCTGCGACGAGGCATATCATATTGGCCCCTCCCCTGCTGCGGAGAGCTACCTGAGAATTGACAGGCTGCTCGACGTGGCGCGTAAGGCGGGATGCGAGGCCGTTCACCCAGGGTACGGCTTCCTGGCGGAGAACGGTGGGTTCGCGCAGGCGGTCATAGATGCAGGGATGGCGTGGATTGGGCCGTCGCCGCAGGCTATCGCGCTTATGGGTTCCAAGATAGAGTTCGAAACGGCTGGCTGTGGCGAATGGCGTGCCTATCGTGCCCGGCTATTTTGGGGACGACCAGACGTTGGAGAGGTTGAAGGATGAGGCCGAGAGCATAGGCTACCCGGTGTTGATAAAGGCGTCGGCAGGTGGCGGGGGGAAAGGGATGCGGGTCGTGGAGGCCTCCCTGGATTTTGAAGACGCTCTGGATGGGGCGAAGCGCGAGGCATTGGCAGCGTTTGGCGATGACAGCGTGATGCTGGAGAAGTATCTGTCGAGGCCGAGGCATATCGAGGTGCAGATTATTGGCGATAAGCATGGCAAGGTAATACATCTGGGTGAGCGCGAGTGCTCTATCCAGCGCCGCCACCAGAAGGTGGCAGAGGAAAGCCCCTCTACTGCTATTTCGGAGGAGACGCGAGCAGGGATGACTGGGGCCGCGCTCAAGCTGGCGAGAGCAGCCGGGTATGAGAACGCGGGTACGATGGAGTTCATTTACCAGGACGGGGAGTATCACTTCCTGGAGATGAATACCAGGTTGCAAGTCGAGCACCCGGTGACGGAGGAAGCGCTTGGACTCGATATCGTGCAGATGCAGATACGGATAGCAGCCGGAGAGCCGTTAGAGTTGGAGCAAGAAGAGGTCCGGTACGCCGGACACGCGCTGGAAGTCCGCTTGTATGCCGAGGACCCGGAGAAAGGGTTTCTACCGTCAATTGGGACGTTACGCAGGCTGCGGTTACCGGGCGGCTTGAAGAACGTGCGGGTAGATACAGGGGTCGAGCAGGGAGATGCTGTAAGCCCGTTCTACGACCCGATGATCGCCAAGATTATTACCTCCGGTGAGACACGGGGTGAGAGTATTCGAGTGATGCAGGAGGCGCTTGGTTACACGGAGGTGTCTGGGGTAAGGACCAATCTTGACTTCCTGCGATGGTTAGTGGCCCACCCCGATTTCTCGGAAGGGGACTTCTCTACCAGGTTCATAGAAGAGGAATATGAACCTGGGGCGCACGCCGCCAGCCCATGCGAGGCTATTCTGGCCGGGGCGTTCACGCTATTGGCTAATAGGGACAGCTATTCCAAGGGGTCGATTTGGGACGGGAATTCCTGGCGTCAGGCACGAGAAGATATGCCAGTAGCGCTGCTCGTAAATGGCCGCAGCTACGATGTCCGGTTATCTGTGATAGGTGGACAGAGCGGACATTGGTGGGCGCGTGTATTGGACGGCGAAGCGGTGCTGTATGATGACATGGTAATAGCTAACGGCCCGCACAAAAAGAGCAAGGATGGAGAGGCAGCAGGAACCGAGACGATACAGATAGAGCTTGGAAGTGGCGGGGGACAGCGGAGTATTACAACGAGTTATGATCCCGAAAACGGTATAGGGCGCGTAGAGGTTGGCGGGCGGCGCTACTGGATTGAGCAAGCTCCCGCGCTCTCAACGGAGACCCTATCAATTGCCGTCCATCTCAAGGACGAGGACAACCTGGAAAGCCCGATGCCTGGTAAGGTGTTGAAGGTGATGGTTGGGGCTGGTGACGAGGTGAAGGACGGGCAGCCCCTGGTGATTGTCGAGGCCATGAAGATGGAGTTTACAGTGAAGGCGCCTCACGATGGCAAGGTCGAGAAGGTGCGCTATACTGTAGGTGAACAGGTGGCTGTCGGGAATATACTTGTGGAGCTTGAGAAACGGGAAAAGGAGGACGAGGCGGAAGAAGACGGGACGACGGACGATAACGTGAAACGTGATGTGTGATGCGTGGGGGTTTTAGAGGGATATGGTGTTGATGTGAGTGGGGGTGGCGGCAGGATTGTGGGGAACTCGTTATTTCCTGAGCGGGTGACGGTGTATGAAGTGGGGCCGCGCGATGGGTTGCAAAACGAGAGCTTGAGCGTGCCTACGGAGGCGAAGATTGCGTATATCAATATGCTCTCGGAGGCGGGGTTCCTGTTCATCGAGGCGACGTCTTTTGTCAATCCGAGGGCCGTGCCGCAGCTTGGGGATGCTGGGGAGGTTATGGCGGGGATCACACGGCGTAGAGGCACGCGCTATCCAGTGCTCGTGCCTAACGAGAGAGGTATGCAGCGCGCATTGGAAGCGGGTGTGACGGATGTGGCGGTCTTCACGGCGGCATCGGAGAGTTTTACCAGAGCGAACATCAACAGCACGATCCGCGAGTTGATTGAGAACTTCGAGCCTGGTTGTGAGGTTGGCGCGCGCCGAGGGGATTGAGGTGCGTGGATATGTGAGCACGGCTTTTGGTTGCCCGTACGAGGGATATGTGCCTCCGCATCGAGTGCGCGAGGTGGTTGCGATGCTCGACGGCATCGGGGTTGGGGAGGTGTCGCTGGGAGATACTATTGGTGTGGCTACCCCACGCGATACGGTGGAGGTTTTGACGGAGGTGCTGAAGGAAGTGGAGGTGGAGAGGGTGGCTGTCCATTTTCACGATACGCGTGGTACGGCTCTTGCCAATGTTCTGACTTCACTTGAGTTGGGCATCAGTACGATAGACACGTCATCAGCTGGGCTGGGAGGCTGCCCATATGCGCCAGGAGCCGCAGGCAACCTTGCGACAGAGGACCTGCTATATATGCTCGACGGGATGGGGATCGACACCGGAGTAGACATGCAGAAGGTGCGTGAAGCCTCGCTCTTTATCCTGGGCGTGCTGGGGAAGGCTCCGCCAAGCAAGTATTTACAGGCTTTTTTGGGAGATAAGCGCGAGGTGACGACAGCACGTAGCCATGCCTAACTGGATCAAGTTCAAAACCCACGATGTAAGCTGTAGGGGCGGTTCGTGAACCGCCCTCGGTCGAAGAGGCGTTGTCCTCATCAGGGCGGTTCACGAACCGCCCCTACATAGATTTGGTTAGATTGACTATGCCAGCAATCAGGAAAGTTCTAATAGCGAACCGGGGCGAGATCGCGCTCAGGGTGGTGCGTGCGTGCGCGGAGATAGGGATCGAGTCTGTCGCCGTCTACTCGGAGGCTGACCGCACGGCTCTGCATGTGCGCGCCGCCTCCGAGGCGTATTGTATTGGGCCGCCGCCTTCAGCCGAGTCATACCTGCGGATGGACAAGATAATCGAGACGGCTAAGAGAGCGGGAGCGGATGCGATACACCCAGGCTATGGCTTCCTAGCCGAGAACGCGGGCTTCGCTGACGCGGTGCAGGCGGCAGGACTAACATGGATTGGACCTCCACCTGAGGCGATGAGGCTGCTTGGGGACAAGCTGGCAGCGCGCAAAGTCACGCAGGCCGCAGGGGTGCCAGTCGTGCCGGGGACCGATGTGGAGATGAACCAGCCTGAGGAAGCTATCAGGGCCGCAGAGGAGATAGGCTACCCCGTGCTGGTAAAGGCCTCAACTGGCGGTGGCGGGAAGGGGATGCGTGTCGTCCGCGCCAGGGAGGAATTGGAAGCCGCGTTGCGCACGGCGCGAAGCGAGGCGCAGTCCGCGTTTGGGTCGGGCGTGGTCTATCTCGAAAAGTATCTCGACAAGGTGCGGCACATAGAGATACAGTTGATAGGCGACCAGCACGGCAACGTCATCCACCTGGGAGAGCGGGAGTGCTCTATCCAGCGGAGGCACCAGAAGCTGATCGAGGAGTCGCCGTCTGTGGTGGTAGATGACAAGCTGAGGGCGAGGATGGGGGAAGTGGCGGTGGCCGCCGCGAAAGCCAGTGGGTACTATTCGGCGGGTACGGTGGAGTTCCTGCTGGACCGTGACAAGAATTTCTACTTCCTGGAGGTGAATGCACGCCTGCAAGTGGAGCATCCTGTAACCGAGATGGTGACGGGGATTGACCTGGTGATCGAGCAGATTCGGGTCGCGGCAGGGCGGAAGCTTTCGATCAAGCAGAGTGATGTGAAGATGCGCGGGCATGCTATAGAGTGCCGGATTACAGCGGAGGACCCGTTCAATAATTTCGCGCCCTCGCTTGGGGAGATAGCGACCATGGCCGAGCCGAGCGGGCCGGGGGTGCGGGTTGACAGCAGCATCTACAGGGGCGGGCGCGTGCCGATTTATTATGACCCTATGCTGGCGAAGCTGATCGTGTGGGCACCGACGAGGGCGCACGCTATACTCCGCATGAGGCGCGCCCTCGAGGAGTACCGGCTGGTAGGCATCCACACGGTTATCCCGTTCCATATACGCGTCATGGACTCGCTCGATTTCCAGAGGGGGAACCTGGACACCAACTTTGTGGAGGACTTCCTGGGGGGGACTACCTTCAAGGAGAAAGGGCGCGAAGAGGCTGAACAGATAGCGAGCATGGCGGCCGCGCTCGTCATCGATCGCAGGCGTCAGACTGGCAGCTCTGCCACAGCGTACGGACAGGGGACGAATGGGACACCCCAGGAAAGCGACTGGCGACGCGAAGGGCGAAAGGCGGCGTTGAGATGAGGGAAGGGACGATAGACGATGGACGATGGACGATGGACGACGGACGATGGAACGTGATGCGTGATGCGTGATGGTGGTTGGGTTGCGGGGTGACGAGGCAGTTGGCGAGAAGGTGAGGTAAGGTGAGCAAGTACTACGTTGATTTGGATGGTAAAGAACTGGGGTTCGAGATCGCTCAGGGGGCCGAGATGACGGAGATGCATCTACTCGACCTGGGGAAAGTCGCGCCTATCCACGTAGACCTGGCGGCCGTTCACGCAAATCTTGAAACTGGAGAAGGACTTTATTCGCTCATCATCGATGGGAAGAGCTACCAGATGAGCGTCACGAAGACGAATACAGACCTGGAAGTGCTAATCTCCGGGCAGAAGGTCGACTTACGGGTGCTGACGGAACGCGAGTGGAACCTGAAAAAGATAGCGCCCAAGCAAGCTTTGATAGCAGGTCCTTATACGGTAAAGGCACCAATGCCCGGCCTTGTGAAATCGGTGTTGGTCGCTATAGGGGATGAAGTGAGCCAGGGTAGCAGGCTTTTGGTGCTTGAGGCTATGAAGATGGAGAATGAGATAATGTCCATCAAGCCGGGGCGCGTGACTGAAGTGCACGTCCAGGCGAAGACAGTTGTGGAAGGTGGGCAGCCACTCATAACGATAGATAGCGGAGGCCAGTTATCCAGCGGGCGCGAAGAAAGGGATGGCACAATCGTCAAGAAGGAGCTTGAGCGCACGCCTACGCCTGAGCGCGCCCAGGAGTTCACCACAGCCTCCGGACTGCCGGTAGAGCGGCTCTATACTCCAAAAGAATTGGAAGGGCTAGATTACGAGCGCGACCTGGGATACCCTGGCCTCTTCCCGTTCACACGCGGGGTGCAGCCGACTATGTACCGAGGGCGGCTCTGGACGATGCGCCAGTATGCAGGGTATGGCTCCGCTGAAGAGACCAACATTAGGTTCAAGTACCTCCTCTCACAGGGGCAGACGGGGCTTTCCGTGGCATTCGACCTGCCGACGCAGATGGGCTTGGACGCTGACCACCCCCTAGCGATGGGTGAAGTCGGGAAGGTGGGGGTGGCTATAAGCTCCATCCGGGACATGGAGATGTTGCTGGATGGGCTGCCGCTCGATACGGTCAGCACCTCAATGACTATCAACTCGACCGCGCCGATATTGCTCGCGCTGTATGTAGCCGTTGCCCGGAAGCGTGGGTTCAGCGACGAGCAGCTGAGCGGGACCGTCCAGAATGACATTCTCAAGGAGTACATGGCGCGGGGGACGTATATCTACCCTGTGGTGCCGTCTTTGAGGCTGTGTGGGGATGTGATTACTTACTGTGCGGAGGCTATGCCCAGGTGGAACCCGATTTCTATCAGCGGCTACCACATACGGGAAGCAGGCTCAACGGCCGTCCAGGAGCTGGCCTTTACGCTCGCGAACGCGATTGCGTATGTGGATGAGGTGTTGAGGCGCGGGGTCGGAGTGGATGCTTTCGCTTCGCGTTTAGCTTTCTTCTTCAACGCTCATAGCGATTTCTTCGAGGAGATTGCGAAGTTCAGGGCGGCGCGGAGGCTGTGGGCGCGAATCGTGCGCTCGCGCTACGACGCGCAGAACCCGCAGTCGATGATGCTGCGGTTCCACACACAAACCGCAGGGTCGTCCCTTACCGCACAACAGCCGGAGAATAACGTCGTGCGCGTGGCACTCCAGGCGCTTTCGGGGGTGCTGGGAGGGACGCAGTCGCTTCATACGAACTCTCTCGACGAGGCGCTGGCTCTTCCGACGGAGCATTCCGCCCGGATAGCATTGCGGACACAGCAGATTATCGCATACGAGAGTGGAGTGACCTCGACGATAGACCCTCTGGCTGGCTCATATTTCATTGAATCATTGACGAACCGTCTCGAGGAAGAGGCGCTGGCCTATCTGAAGCGGATCGAAGAGATCGGAGGAACGCTGGCGGCGCTCGACGCGGGCTTCCAACAGGGGGAGATACAGGATGCCGCCTTCAAGTGGCAGCAGGAGGTAGACTCCGGGGAGAGGGTGATAGTGGGGGTGAACCGCTTCGAGATGGACGAGTTGCCGAGGGCGGATATACTGCGCGTGGACCCGGCTTTGCAAGCTAACCAGGAGGCACGCCTGAGCAAGCTGAAAGAAGAGAGAAATGGAGAAGAGGCGGCGGCAGCTCTCCAGCGTCTACAAGTCGCAGCGGGCACAGATACGAACCTTATGCCTTTTATGATAGAGTGCGTCGAGCGCGAATGTACGCTGGGGGAGATAAGCGAGGCGCTGAGGTCGGTATTCGGGCAGTACCATGAGCGCGCAACACTTTAGGCAGATATTAAGCCGTGTAGAGGTAGGGCACGGCGCGCCGTGCCCCTACGAATGACATTGAAAAGTGCTTTTAGATGCAGGAGGGGTAAATGAACTATTACCCGTGGATTGAAAATCAACAGAACGCCGCAAACTCGACTGTAGCGACTGCGGCTATGACGACAATGGTCGGAGGCGCGCTGCTGAACAGAGGGGTCGACTCGAAGCCGATGGACCTGGGCGCACAGGTGGCTGGCAGACGATACCTGGAGTTCAGCGCAGGGCAGCGCTCTCACAGATTGAGTATGGGGAGCTACACCAAGGCGTAATCGCTCTCGCGGGCACCTAATTTCAGTTTGCGCAGGCCGGCTATGAGCGCGCTTCTGCTGGCGGAGAGCGCAGCTACAGCTTCCTCGCGGCTAAGCTCCACAAAGCGGAGCCTGTCACCGGGCTGAAGCTGGGCCAGTGCGGGCCAGTCGGCCTGTGCGACCACGCCGAGTAACGGGTAGCCGCCTGTGGTCTGGTGGTCGGCGCTCAAGATGACGGGGTTGCCACCGGGCGGGACCTGGATCGCACCTCGAACAACTCCAAGCGATGCGGCCTCTCGCGTTTTTGCTACAAGTCCCGACCCTCCATCAGGCTCAAGGCGGATGCCGATGCGGTCGCTTTGAGGGGTGACTCGCCACTCCTGCCCTACGAATTGGCGGACCATGAGGGCTGGGGCGCTCGCTACGCCTCTATAGCGGGTGAAGCGCAGTGTGGTCGAACCGTGAAGCGCGAGGTCGGGGCGAGAAATCCAGTAGCGACCCGCTATGTGCGCTGGGGCGTTGGGTGGAACGGCGACCCCCAGGATGTCACCTGCCCGTAACGCTCGGCCCTCTAAGCCGCCGAAGCGAGCAGGGAGAAATGTTGAGCGCGAACCTAGGACTGTAGGAGCTTCAAAACCGCCCGACACGGCGATATAAGCACGCGCGCCTCCGCCCGATGGCGACATCTGAACAAATTTGATAGTTGCTCCGGCCCGCACAAACCAACTCACTCCCGGCGGGGCCAGAGTTCCATCCACGCGGCAGCCAAAATCGGTCCCTTCGAGCGCGATTGTGGTTGGCTGCATCGCTTCTAGGGTAGGACCGCTCCATGTAAGCTCAAGAAGGGCAGCATCAGGTCGGTTGCCGACCAGAGCGTTGGCTCGTAATGCTGACTCTATGTCACTGACACCGCCATTCGATAGACCTAAGTGCCCATAACCGGGTCTGCCCAGGTCTTGGATTGTGGTGAGCGCGCCAGGTTCAAGTACCCTGAAGGTGGGGTTTGACGCCTCGAACCTGGGAGGTACGGGGTCCTCTGGCTCGCTCATGTTAGTACTGGGAACGAAACTTACCCTATTTCCAGGCGCGAAGAGCGCGGGCTGTTGGGCATACGGGTCCCATACGCGAATAGCCGTACGCCCGATGATGCGCCACCCGCCGGGGCTATTGAAGGGGTAGATGGCGGTCTGCGCGCCCGCGATGCCAATAGAACCTGCGGGCACCCGCACGCGAGGTGTTGATAGGCGGGGCATAGAGATCCGCCTTCCTACCCGCCCCATGTATGCGAAGCCGGGCAGAAAGCCGAGGAAGTAGACTGTGTAAAGCCTACCAGAATGCAGGCGTATAACTTCAGACTCGGTGAGGCCATGTTGCGCCGCGAGTTCCGCCAGGTCGGGGCCATCCTCTCCACCGTAGCGAATGGGCACTATATGGTGCCTGGGTGCTGCCGAGCTTAGTCTGTACTTACGATCAAGAAGGGGTGAGATGGCCGCCCGCAACGCCTCAACTTCGGTCGTGAGAGGATTGAACCTGACGAGGACGCTGGCGTAGGCGGGAACGATGTCGAGCACATCGGGTATATCAGCTTCGCGTAAGGCGTTGTAGAGATTGAAGACGCGGAGGCGGAGGGCGTCACTGACGCGGTTGCCGAAAGCGACTATGAGTGCGCCTTCACCTATATCGTGCAGGGATGGGTAGCGGCTGCTAGGCGGCATGGCTGCCTGGGGAACGGATAGGGATGCCCTTCGCTTCGAGTGCTGCTCGCACGGCACGAACGATATCAGGTGCTCCAGGCGTGTCGCTGTGCACGCAGATCGAATTGACTTCAATCGTCAGACGAGAACCATCCCGGCACTGGACCCAGCCCTGCGTGAATTGGAGAGCCTGTCCCGCGGCACGCCCAGGAGACGCGTGTACTGAGTCTGGTATAGATCGGTCAGTAAGTGAGCCATTTGGCTCATAAGCCCTGTCGGCAAAGCCTTCTTTGATGACTTTCACGCCTAGATCAGTGGCGGCGTGGTCCATTTCGGAGTTTGGGGGGCAGTAAAGTGGGAAGTCACGGGAGAACGCTCGGACGGCGCGAGCTATAGCATCAGCAAGAGGGCGTTGCTGTGTGGCAGCGTTATAGAGCGCCCCGTGAGGCTTGACGTGGGATAGGTCAACTCCTTCGGAGCGGGCGATAGCATAGAGCGCACCGATTTGGTAGAGGACCCAACGCTCGACCTCTGCGGGGTCTAGATGCATGTTGCGCCTGCCGAACCCGTTCAGGTCGGGGTAGCCGGGGTGCGCGCCTACCGCAACGCCATGCTCACGGGCAAGGCGGACCGTCGCGGACATCACGTTCGGGTCGCCCGCGTGAGCGCCACAGGCCACATTCGCCGACGTGATGAAGGGCATGATCTCATCGTCACGCCCCATACGCCACGGGCCGTAGCCCTCTCCCATGTCGCAGTTCAGGTCCATATTATGTCAGACGACGGACGATAGACGATGGATGATGGACGATGGACGATGGATTATGACTGCTTGGAGGCATTTGGTCATTCCTCTAGACTGATTAACCATTCCTGTATGGATTAATTGTTCTATCGTCTATCGTCTATCGTCTATCGTCCAGAAATCTCAGGCCTGGGGGCGGGCTGGGCGAATGGCCTGGCGGAGGTCTGACCAGGTGAAGCTGAGGCGACGGATGGCTATGTCTATGGGGAAGAGGAGGATGGCGGCGCAGGAGGAGCCACGACCATAGCAGGGTGCGCTGGGGTTGAGCGGTGATGTCGTGGGTGAAGGCTGCTGATGGTTGTGTTATGTCAAGCTCTTTACCGCCACCGAGCTGCGCCAGGTCCGTGAGCAATGCTTTTGCCGCCTGCCCCCCATCGTCGGACAGGCGGAACTCTCCGGGGTAAGGCACTACGAGGCCCGTTGATTGGCTAGCGACTAATGAGCGGGCCTCTTTGTCAACCTGCTCGACGCGCACCGAGTAGACCCCTTCGGTGAGGCCGCTCGTGGTCGCGCCATAGACGCCAGGAGAGAACTGGGTGAGGGTCAGCTTGTCGCGCACGCCCTTAGTATCGGAAATTGTCACGCTCGTGTCGAGGAAATTGCGAGGCGCGCCTCCAGTGTCATGCGAACTCGACACGTATGGAGACGTCCTGCGCTCCGGGAGACGAGCCTGTGGAGAGGGAAAAGGTGGTCTCCAGGCCGGGGGTGGTCTCCTGCGGGAAAGTCCAGCTTACCATCTGGCCCGCGAACTGGGAGAATTGCGGCCAGGTTACCAGGTCGGTAGCCCAGCGCCCCTTCGCGTCGGAGGTCCAGGCGACGGAGCGCCCCAGGCCATATTGCCACGTCGCAAGAATCGGGTCGCCGGTGGGAGATGCCAGCACTATATCCGCATTCGATTTGGGGGTGGTAGCGTTGTAGCCAAGCAGCCGAGGTATGGCTCCCGGGTTGAGGCCGGAGAGGATTGGGTGGTCCTTCAGGACGAGGGGCTGCATAGGCGCTTCCACAAAATAGGCCCCGATGAGTCGCACCGTCTCCTTGAGGACAATATCAGGAAGATGGGTCACGTCCTCGGCGCGATAATACTGGCCGTGAGCCTTGTCGGCAAGGTTTTTCATCACCTCCCCCGGCCCCTCTCCCGCGCCGACGGTGGACATGGTGATGCCAAGAGCGTCCATCTGCGCGAGAACTGCCGAAAAGTCTGCTTGCTGCGTCCAGCCGTCCCCTATAAGGATAATGTGCTTCAGTTGCGCCGTACTGGAAGCAAGCGACTCGACCGCTGCCTGGAGGCCGCCGGAGAGATTAGTCTCACCTGCTGCGACGACGGGCTGGAGGCTTTGCTTGAGGCGCGTTGCCCCGCTCTCCCCAAGCGGCTGTAATGTCGAGAGCCAGTGGGGTGAAGAGTCGAAGCCGAGGACTCCTACCTGGTCGGTGGGGTTCATAAGGGCTATCGCCTTGGAGATGGCCTGCTTTGCGATTTCTATCTTGCTGACCCCGAACTCGCTACGCATGGAGGGGTCGAACTGCTGCTGGCCCCCACAGTGGCAGCGCCCCATGCTCCCCGACTTATCGACGAGGAAGGTCATGGCGAGGGAGGCGCGTTCCTCCGAGGTCCGCACGTCCATCCTGACGGGAAGGACCTGCTCTAAGGTCGAGTTGAGGTAGCCACCCGCGCCGTAGCTCAATTCGCCACCCAGCATCACAAGCCCATGCCCCAGGTCGCGCACGAAACGTTGGAGGACATCCTGGCCTTCCGTGCCAAGTCTTTCAGCGGACGCGCTCGCCAGAACTATCGCGTCATACTGGCGCAAGCTATCGAGGTTGCGCGGCATGCCAGGGGGCGAGACTATTGTGGCGCGCACGGAATTGGCTTCGAGCGCGCTCTTGAGAGGTAAGGCGTCGGCGTCACTCTCTGCGACTATAAGCACTGACGGGGCGCTCCGGACGACGGTGAATGACGACGCCTGGTTGTTCTCGGCGTAATAATCGTCTACGGATGCGACCTGAGCGGTGAAGGTATGGAAGCCCTCCCCCTGCGCCTTGACGCTGAAGGTCACTATATTCGAGCCGGGCTTGAGCTGCGCGTCCTGACTCCCTACGGGTTGGCCGTTGTCGGCCAGGGTGATAGTGGCTGCCCGGTCGGAGGTGCTCTTCAAGAGGACGCGTACCTCGTGCTGCTGGCCGTCGGGCACGGTGCCGGTGCTTGCTACTCGGTCAATTGCCACTTCGTTCTGGAGACTCCTGGCCCATAGGCACAACCGAAAGCTGCACGCCCGTCGAGCCGACACGACCTACCATGTCGCTTGCGTTTCCGATGGTCTCAGCGCCGTCGCTCAGGAGGATCAACCTGCGCGAGCCGCCTTCCGGGAAGAGAGCCATGCCTGCCTGTATCGCGTCACTTATATTGGTGGCGACCTGGGCAGGGTGCTTGCCGAAAGGCTTCCAATCGCTGTCGGCAGTGAGGGCGCGATCAACTATGGCAAGCTCCCCGAAGAGGACCACACCTGCCCTGTCGTCAGGCCCCATCGAGGCGATAGCCTTCTGAACGTATTGCGTGGCTGCGTCCCGGCTCTGCTGGCTCATACTGGCCGATTCGTCCACGAGGAAGACTACATTGAGAGGCCCACCCTGTGAGACCCATTGCATCCCGGCGAGCGCGAGGGTAAGGAGTAGCAAGATAAGTGAGCGCACGACGGTGCTCGCGCTCACCCTGCCCCGGTCTCGCGGGCGGGCACGCGCGCTCAACACCCCCAGGAAGATGACGGGTGGGATGGTAAGGAGGAGGATAAGGGCGCGTGGCTCGTTGAAGCTGAAGGGCATCCGCTAGGTCCTCTCGTTCTCTGCATTGCGAAGGGCACGACGGGCGCGCATCTCCGTGATGGCACGTCGCACGGCGATGCGCTGGGCGTACAGCCATTCCAATAAGAGTAGAGCTATGCCTGCCAGCGCCACCAGGGGCCAGAATTCATCGCGGGTGGTCTGCTCGCTGCTTGTTCCCGGCGCTGGTTGAGCACCCTGGGGCAGCCGCGGAGACGCGTTGGTGGGGGTCGAGGATTCGTCCCGCGAGAAGAGGTTCACCGCGAACGCTTCCTGGGCGGCGATGGTCTCTCCCGCGTATTGGGTCACATAATAAACCCCTGCGAGGCCGGTATTGGCGAAGGCTGCACGGGGCTGCTCCGGTGTGAGCGTATAGCTGTGTTCGCGACCATCCGGGTCTTCGACCAGCACTCTATCCACCACCGGAGAGACTGCCTCAAGACCAATCGTAGTCAAGGGCGCTATAGAGGAGGGTAAGCCCGCCGCCGGGTCAGGAAGAAGGTAAGAGACGAGGTTGCGCATGAGAAGGGGGAAAGCGGTTTGTAATGGAAGGTCGGAGTCCTTGAGATCGAATGTGAGGGCCGCGACCTTACGCCCCGCAGTCTCCCCTGCGATGATGAGAGGACCTTTGTCGCTCCCCAGGACCTGCCTGCCCCAGGGGGGGACCGCTACTGTCCTGGCCTTCGCAACCTTGAGCGCGGCAGCATCTACGAAGCGCATCAGCGGCTCGCGTGGGTTATAGGCGCTCTCCTGTGACGGTAAGGAGGGGTCGAAAGATTGGGAGACGAGGGGTATAGGGTCGGTGAATACGCCTGAAACGTTGAAGAGCTGGTTGGATGTCGATAGCCCTACGAAGAGAAGGTTCCCGGCAGGTAGCGTCGTGGTCAGGGTGGATGAGGGGGCCACCGAATCGAAGACCGTGAGATCGAAAGGCCCTCCATTGATGCCCGCCGAAGGGGTGTACGTTTCCGGGGCGACTTTATAGAGAGTAACAGTGGGGAGTAGAGAGAGGGCGGCTTCGAGGAAGCGGCTGCCGGAGGTCACCAGGAGGACATTGGCGGGGACGCTGGCTCGGTTGACGGCCCACGCGCGGTCGTCGAGAGTTAGCACGTCGTGGCCCGCCAGGCTGGCTTCCAGCACCCTCGCACCAAGCGGCACGTCAGGGACTATTACCTCCTGGGTCGCGCCTGGGCCTACGTCAACCGTGCGGGCGTTCCAGGGCGCTTCGTCCACGGCGATGTCGAGGCGACGAGTGACGGTAACGGAAGCGGAATTAGCGACCTGGACAAAGAGACCCAACCCGCTATCGTCCTGCCTGAGCGACATAGCGGTTATGCCCTGGTTAGGCTGTGACCTGCCAACCGGGAAGAAGCGATATTCGGCCTCGCCCGCATCTATCTGAGAGAGTGGTGGGAAAGCGCCGTCAGATAAGACCCAGACGAGGCTGCTCCCCTTCCCGGCGGTGGCGGCGCTCGCCATGCGCAGGGCCTCGGAGAGGTCCGTATTCGCCGCGTTTGGCTTCAAGTTTGAGATAGCGGACCGCAGGCGGGCCTTATCATCAGTGGAGGGGACGATAATGCTGGCGTGAGTATCGGCGGCTATGAGGGTCGCGGCGCTCTCCTGGGGCATATCGTCCACGATCTGCTGGGCCTGTTCCCGCGCAGCCTCCAATCGGGTCTTGCTCCCAACGTCCTCGGCGTCACTCGCACCCATGCTGGCGGAAACGTCAACGACCAGGACGATGTTCCGAGCCGAGACGCGTGTTGAAGGGACCCAGGGCCGGGCGAGGGCAAGTATGAGCACGAGCAGCGCCAGGAGTTGCAGGACCAGGAGGACAGAGACCTGTAGGCGCTGCCAGAGAGTGTTCGCCTCGCGGTCGCGAGTGAGGATGTCCCACAGGCGTAGCGACGCGACGGGCGCGGTAGGCCGCCTGAACCGGAGCAGGTATAACGCGATCACCGGGCCAAGCAGCAGGAGAGAGAGTAGTGCCAGCGGTTGGAGAATTTCCATAAACGTGAAACGTGATGCGTGATGCGTGATGATGGATGGCGCAGGCTGCTCCGGTGTATTGGCGACGGTTGGAGTGGGAGCTAGCGCGTTTCTTCTTCGGGAGTCTCGTCGATGACGGATTGGATGATGGCGTCGGGGGATATGCCTTCGGCTTCTCCGTCAAAGTTGAGGATAATACGGTGGCGCAGGGCGGGCATCGCGGCGGCGCGTATGTCGCGGAAGGCGACGTTGAAGCGGCCGTCGAGCAGCGCGCTTATCTTGCCGGAGAGGATCATCGCCTGGAGCGCCCTGGGAGAGCCGCCGTAGCGCACGTAGCGCTTCACCATGCTGGCGGCCTCCGGGTTATCAGGGTGGGTTGCCCGCAGTATGCGAACGGCGTAGGCAGTAACGTGTGTGGCGATTGGGGTCTCACGGGCGAGGGCCTGCATCGCAATTATATCCGAGGCGTCCGCGACCTTGTGGGCTACGGGGTCTCGGCCGGAGGTCGTGCGGTCGGAAATCGCCACCAGCTCGGCTGCGGTCGGGAACTCGACGTTGAGCTTGAAGAAAAAGCGGTCCAGCTGCGCTTCGGGGAGAGGATAGGTGCCCTCCATTTCGAGGGGGTTCTGCGTAGCTAGAACGAAGAAAGGCTCAGGGAGCTGGTAGATTTTCCTCGCAACGGAGACGGTGCCCTCCTGCATCGCTTCGAGGAGGGCAGATTGGGTCTTTGGCGTGGCGCGGTTGATCTCGTCGGCGAGGAGGAGGCTGGTAAATAGCGGCCCCGACTGGAACTGGAAGCGGCGGCCCCCATGCTCGTCCTCAAGCAATATGTTGGTGCCGATGATGTCAGCAGGCATGAGATCGGGCGTAAATTGGACGCGGCTGAATTCACAATCGAGCACGTTCGATAGCGTGCGCACGAGCAGCGTCTTGCCCAGGCCCGGCACGCCCTCTAGCAGGGCGTTGCCCCCGGCCAGCAGGCATACGAGCACCTGGTGGATGAGGGTGCGCTGCCCCACGATCACCTTGCCGACCTCCGTTTCCATGCGCACGGCAAGCTCGCGGAACTGCTCCGGGGTCATGCTCTTTTCATTTTCGGGTGAGGCCACCTCTGCCGGGGCGGCCTGTTGATCCTCCGTGCTTATCCCGTTCTCGGTAAGGGTCACAGTTGTCTCCTAGCGTTGTTGGGAAGAGAGATTCAATGCAATAAATTTGTTCTGGCTTAGCCGGTCCTGGGGCTATTTGCCAAGCTGAGTGAAGTAATCACGGACGTACTCTTTGGCGTCCTGGGGGATGTAAGCGCGCTCCAGGGCTTCGGCGGCACGTTTGACGTATTGCCCGATGACCTCCGTGTATGGGGTGCGTATCGTCGCCAGCGAGCCACCACCTGTGGCACCGGAGGCATCGCCAGGGTCGCCCACGCCCACCGCGCCACTATCTTCCGAACCCTGGGTTGGGCCACCCGGGGTCGGTTCGGGACCCTGCCCGCCGGAGTGCTCGCCTCCCGTCACGCCCTGGACAGGTACTGAGACCGTATCCGAGCCGCCACCGGGCGTTTGCGAGCCGGGCTTATCTCCCCCGGACACACCCACGCCCTCTGGGTTCTCAACTTTAGTTATCCCACCCGTGACATTGCCTCCAGGTCCGCTGATCGGGCCTGACAATTTGCCGTCCAATTCCCCCGGCTGGGAGTTGCCACCCTGCGAGCCTGGCTGGTCACCCACCTCGCCGGACTTAGGCGACCCGCCGCTCTGCCCATCCCCATTCTGGCCGCTGGAGTCGCCAGGATTGTCAGGCTGGTTGCCCGGGCCGCTACCAGGTTGGGAACCGCCAAGAGCAGGCATGTTCTGCCCGATACGCGGGCTAGAGGGGCCGCCTGGCTGGGGTGGACCGTCAGGACCGTTTTGACCAGTGCTGTCGCCCGTTGGCGTTCCGCCCGTGGAAGGCTGCTGGCCTCCACCAGTCTGCGCGCCATCGTTTCCCGGTACTCCACGCCGGAAGCCTACCTGCGCTTTCTTCGGTTTATTCTCAGCGGCCTGGGCTATGCTTTGCTTGCCGTCATCGAGGGAGCTAAGGGCGCGCTCGACGGCCTCTGCTGCCTGTTGCTTACCCTCGATCTTGCGGAACTGTTGGGCCACCAGCTTGAGGAGCCGGGACGCACCTTCCAGGCGCTTTTCGCGGAAGGCCGTGCCCGTGTCCTGGAGGAGCTTTGCGAGCGCCGCATCACGCTGGGCAGCCACGCCGGAGGCGCTTTCAAACCTCTGCGCGGCTGCGGCCTGCGCGAAGATGGAGAATTGGACAACGAAGACTTCCCCCTGCTCGTCAGATAATACCACGAAGTCGGAAAGGTAGTCTGAGGCGTCGGCGGCAACCCCAGGTCGGTGCGTGCTTTCGAGGTTGCCTTCGACCAGGGGGAGGTCTGGGCGGCAGCCTCCTGTATCAGCCTGCGCGGCGCGTATGAGCGCGTCGAAGTCGGAGGCGAGGTCGGGCGAAAGCTCGCGCAGACGCTCCTGGGCATCGGCCAGCGCGGCGAGGAGGGAGGCTCGGTCCATACCGGGCGTCTTCAAAGTGGCTTCCAGTCGGTCAAGCTCAGCGAGCAGCGCGGCCCGGAGGTTATCCTGCACCTGAGGGCGAGATATGAAATCAGCGCGGAGGTCTGCTATACGCTGGACCTGGGCGGCAACGCTCTGGGCCAGCCTGTATCGCTCGGCGCGTACCGTATCGAGCGGGGTAGGTGCGAAGATGGCAAGGGCGAGGACCAACGCCGATAAGGGCATGGCAAGCGTCCGCGTGCGTCCAGCGCGTATCGCAACGCCGGGTAGACGCTTAATACTGGTTTTCACCATCTTGAGCGTGTTGGCTCCCAGGTTCTGAATGTAGGAGGACCGGACAGATGAACGCGACGAACCGTGAGGGCGGGAGATTAGCTCGACGTAGGTAGCCAGCCGCTCGTCAAGGCCGAGGGCGCGGTCCAGGTAGCGCGCAGCCTGGCCTGTCGTGACGCGTGTGCGAGCCAGGACAATGATGAGCGCGAGCGACCATACAGCAAAGGGCACAAGCGCGGGCCACTGGGGCAGGTCCAAGAGAGTGAAACGCACGAAGACGACCCAGGCCGTAGCTAACAGGATTGGGAGTGGGAGCGAGGCTGCGGCGAATGAGAGAGTCCGCTCAGCGCGAACCCGCCTCGCAGCCGCCCGGAAGACGCCGTTGAAATCCGGCAAGCTTCCCCTTTTTCCGGCTGCTATTTGAATATGGAATACGACTAGCAGGCGTCAACGTTGACATCACAAATCCAGATCATCCAGCGGCTCTCCTCAGCGCGGCCCGGCGGGGCCGTTACATACATTATAACTACTGTTTAAACGTATCGCCAGTTCATTTAGTTCATTTAGACGATAGACGATAGACGATGAAAGTAAATTCACCGCAGAGACGCAGAGGTCGCAGAGATTATTTTATGGATGTTTACACTCTATCATCACGCATCACGTTTCCATCGTCTATCGTCTATCGTCTATCGTCCGATACTGACTTTGAATTGCCACGTGAGGTGCGCTATAATGAAGCGAGATGGAGATTTTTGGCATTGGGCTTGGGGAGATAATGATTATCGCGCTGGTCGCGCTGATTGTGTTGGGGCCGGACAAGCTGCCTGAGGTGGCGCGGTCGCTGGGTAGGGGCGTGGCTGAGATAAGGCGAGCCACCGAGCCTGCCCGGAGCGCGTGGAGTGACCTGACGAACGAGATAAACAAGGCGACCACGATCCCCGCATCAGAGAAAGCGGGGAATCCCTGGCAGGTGCACCCAATCATGCAGAATATGACCCCTGAGGAGCGCGAAAAGTTCATGCAGGGGGGTGAGATGCCGCCAGCGGTCGCGGAGGAGATGGCGCAGATGACCCTGGCACACGCGGGCGGCACAAGCGGGGGCGCTGGCGACGTTCCAGAGCTTGACTACCCGATGCCGCATACCGAGATGAACTTCCAACCCGCGCCGGGTCGCCTCCCGCCATTAGAAGAGCTTGAATACCCATCTCCAGGGTCGGCTAACGGCCAAAGCGCGCCGCCAGCGGTGTGACTGAGAGTTCCTGAATTGAGCAGCTAGCAAGCTAGCTGCTCAACCCAATCGCGTAGCGCTTGATGGGTGCTTGGGAATGCCAGTGCGTCCCATGGGATGTCCTGTGGGTGGAAGGGGCGTACTTCGATGGCCTCTTTGCTGGTGGACGGCCTGGGGCTATCTAGCGCAAGGTGGGCCAGGTAGACGATAACTACGGGCGCTTCAGGGCGGGAATATACCCCCAGGAGGCGTTCAAGCTCTACGAGACAGCCAAGCTCTTCTAGGGTCTCGCGTATCGCCGCGCCCTCGGTGCTCTCGTCAACCTCCTGGTAGCCTGCCGGGTAGGTCCAGTAGCCGTAACGAGGCTCGATGCCCCGCCGCAGCAGCCACACCGCGCCATCCTCAATAGGAAGACACGCGCCAACGACATGCGGGTTGACGTAGTGCACATACCCGCATTTCTCACAGACGAGGCGCGCCCTGTCTTCGGTAGGAAGATGCACCTCCGCCAGAAAAGAGCCACATATCACGCAGAATCGGATCATATGTATGGAATTATGGTCTCACCCGACACGAGATGTCAATGGCCGATGACGGACGACGGACGACAGACGACAGACGACGGTCTGGTGCATGATGCGTGATGCGTGATGCGCAAATCCCCATTAAATCTCTGCGTCTCTGCGTCTCTGCGGTGAAATCTATCGTCCGTCGTCCGTCGTCCGTCGTCCAGGATAGCCCGCTTGCTTGCGGCAATTCACTGTGTTAGAATCAACGGAGTGTTTTCGCGGCAGGTCCTTTTACCCGGCTGAATGTATGGCAATGATAGACATTCCTACTTGGTTCGCCACGTTGCAGGAGCCAGAGATTGCAGATTGACCCGGTGAACGACACGCGAGCCGTCCATCCCAGGGAGGCTTACTCCCCTCAGCGGGTCTCGTTATGGCAGAGATACCGCACTCTTGTGCTCCTGGTAGCGATACTCGCTCTTGGGGCATTCTTCCGATTCAATGGGCGCGAGTTCGACAAGGGCACCTTCCAACACCCAGATGAGATAACGGTCTCCGGGCGTTTAGCGCGCGTCCACTGGCCTGGGCCTGGGGAGAACCTGTTCGATCCTCTGTCCAGTCCGATGAACCTCCGCGCGCTCAGCACGGACACTTCCTGCGTCGAAAATGGCTGCGAATACCCATACGGCGCGCTCCCGATTTATTTGACCAAGGCGGCGGGCTGGCTCGTCGACTCGCTGATAGCGCCGGATGACGCGAAGAAGGGCTTTTATGTAAACGATGGCTGGGGCCTGACGATTATGGGCCGCCACCTGTCGTCCATATTCGACCTGATAACGGTGCTGCTCGTCTTCCTGATAGCGCGGCGGCTCTACTCAAGCAGCGCGGGACTGATCGCTGCCGCCCTGGTAGCCTTCTCCGCGACCCATATCCAGCTGGCGCACTTCACGACGGTAGATAGCTTCCTGACGACTTTTATGATAGCCGCGCTCTACTTCAGCGTAGTATTGATGCAGCGGCCATCGTGGTTGGCGGCTGCGGCTGCGGGGGCGTGCATCGGTTTTGCGGTTGCGACCAAGGTATCTGTCGTGCCGTTCGCGCTGGTCGTGGTGGCAGCGGTGATGCTGCGCGCGCTTTATCGAAGGCAGACACGAAAGCTTGGAGCGGAGTTTGGCACTCCTATAGGTCTGAAGCCTGCATCCGCCGCAGAGCGCGCCAGGTCGTTCTGGGGGCACCTGGGGCGTAACCTCATCTATCTGCCTGTTGCGTTTGTCGCATCGCTGCTCGCATTCTCCCTGGCCGAACCGTATGTGTTATGGCAGTTCAGCTATTCACTTTTTTCACAAAAAGATGGATTGCAAAAGGTGCTCAACTCCAACCCCTGGTGGACGCGCATCGTCAAGGAGTCGCGCATCCAGAGCGGGCAGGATGACATCGTATATACGCGCCAGTACGTAGGCACGGTGCCTATCCTTTACCATTTGCAGAACATGGTGTTCTGGGGGCTTAGCCCCATACCGGGTTTCCTAACCATCGCCGGGTTCGTGGTTGGGCTGTGGCAAGCGATTCGGCGCAGGCCAGCCGAGATATTGTTGATGGCGGGCGCGCTTCCCTATTTCGCCAGCTTACTGACGCTGGAAGCCAAGTGGATGCGCTATATGCTTCCGCTCGTACCGGTATTCTGCATACTCGGCGCGGCATTGGTAGTGCGGGGACACGTATGGGTGCAACGGCGCGTGGGGACGGCGAGAAAGAGTGCACGTGCTGGAGCGTCCAGGCGAGCGCTCATCCTGCCCAGGTTACAGCGTAACGTTTTCGCATTGGTTGGAGCAGCCTCGGTGTTGGCTGCATTCTTGTGGGCGATGGCCTTTTCGAACATATACAGCCAGAAGCATTCCCGGCTGGCAGCGTCAGACTGGATCAGGGTCAATGTACCGCCGGGCATCGTAAGAACGTCCGAAGCGTGGGACAGGGGGCTGCCCAATGACGGCAACGATTGCCCCGGCTGCCAGAACGTAGAGCTTGACATCTACGGCGACCAGCCGCCCGACGTGAAGTTCGACTATTTCAAGGAACAGCTTGCGAAGGTAGACTACATATTCATCGCCAGTAACCGATTGTACGGGTCCATAGCCAGGATGCCCTGGAGATATCCCGTGCACATCCTATTTTATGATCTGCTATATGCGGGCAAGCTGGGCTTCCAGCGCGTGCATACCGCGCTCGTCACGCCGGAGATATTCGGCATCCGGTTCGATGACCAGTCTGCCGACGAGAGCTTCACGGTCTACGACCACCCGCGCGTCGATATTTTCCAGAAGACGAGCAACCTTACCGACGACCAGTTGCGGACCCTCTTCCAGCCTGCGCTCAACAGGCCCGTAGCCGATTTCCAGACTGTGCGGCACGGCAAGGCCAGTGACGATAAGCCACTCACGTACAGCCAGCCTGTATCTTCCCTGCCTGACGTGGGCGATTTCGCGTGGAACCCGCTGGCGCAGGAAGATACGCAGTGGATAGCGGTGCTGCTGTGGCTTCTCGCGGCGCAGCTACTTGGCTTCATAGCGCTGCCGATTGTCTTTTCTGTGTGCCGGAATCTGCCCGACCGTGGGTACGCTTTCGCCAAGCTCCTGGGACTCCTGCTGGTGTCCTGGGGAAGCTGGATAGCGGCAAGTACGCGGCTGATACCGTTCACTGTGTGGTCGGTGCTTTTGATGGTTGGTATCATGGGTGCGCTGGCGGCGCTCTGCTGGCGGCTTGGCGCTGGGAAGGAAATCAGAGAGTTCTTCGTCCGCAAGCGGTCACTCGTCATCTTTTACGAGGTGCTATTCTTCACAGCTTTCGCGGCGTTCCTCGTCATACGCATCCTCAACCCCGACCTGTGGCACCCCATCAACGGCGGTGAGAAGCCGATGGAGATCGGCTTCCTTAACTCGGTCCTCAGAAGCCCCTGGATGCCGCCCCTGGACCCCTTCTTCTCTGGCGGGTACATCAACTATTACTATCACGGCTACGTGATCCTGGCATCACTCATCAAGCTGGTGGGGGTGGACCCGGCGATTGCGGTAAACCTGACAATCCCTCTATTCTACGCGTTGACTTTTACGGCGGGCGCATCACTTGTCTACAACATTGTGGCGTGGAGCCAGAGGCGAAGAGGGAGCCAGCACGAGGTATCGCGCGCAGGTATGGCGTTCGGCGTGCTGGCGGGCGTGCTGATGCTCGTTATAGGGAACATAAACGGGCTTTGGCAGTACATAATGGTGAACTCCCCGGAGGCGACGCGCAATGGGATGTCGAATTGGGCGCGGAACGCGGGCTTCACGCTCGATTCGATGGTCCGGCCATATGCGGGCTACAACTTCTGGGACCCTAGCCGCATCATCCCGGGGACGATCAACGAGTTCCCCTTCTGGAGCTTCCTATTCGCGGACCTGCACCCTCATCTGATCAACATGCCCTTCACGATATTCGCTGCCGGGCTGGGGCTGAATCTCGCTTTTGCGCGGGGAATACGGCGTAGCGTGCTTGCTCATATTCCGCGTGTTGATGCGAACTGGCTCAAGCGTCTGGCAGTTCGCGTGAGGAATGCGCTCGCATGGCTGTGGGGCGAGGGATGGTCGGGGGCGTTGCGCTTCGCGGTGATGGCACTCACGTTGGGAGGTCTGATTGTTATTAACTCATGGGACTTCCCGACTTACCTGGGGGTGGCTTTCGGTAGCGTGCTGGTTGCGCTATTTTGTGCTCGCCGAGCGGATGTGGCGCTTGCAGATGCCGGTGCAGACCTTCAGCTTTATGGGGGGCAATCGCCAACAGCGCGCGAGGCTGAACGCGAGGATGACAGGGCCGACGCATGGACGCGGGCCGTAACGAGCCTCCTTTCTCTGGGCGTATTGGCGGGGGTGGCGTTACTGGCGTATATACCATTCTTCCTTAGCTTCAAGGCCTTTTACACACAGATATTGTTCAATGTAGACGGTGCGTTGCTGCCAACAGGCGGCGTTATCATGCGCCGCACGACGTTGGGCGAGTTCCTGGTCATGTGGCTTATTTTCCTCTTCATCGCAGGCTCGTACCTGGTTTACAGGCTTGTGGAGTTCCCATGGGGGCAAGCATTAGTGGGGCTACGCGACCTGATATGGAACAGACCCCCTGCTCGAAGCGCGTCACCCGCGACTCAGCAGGCATTCCGGCGCATTGGGGATGCACAGCCCCAGGCTGGACGCGGATTCTTCCCCAGGCCGCGCCCACTGACCCTGGCTGCCGCCAATTCTTCCAGTGGAGGCCAGCACCCGATACCTGCAAGTTATGCGTTCCGCACGGATGTGGGTGAGACTACACCGGAACCGACCCCTATCGATGCGCCTGCTGGCCCGCACCGCGACATAGAACCTACCGAAGCCCAGCTTATCGTGGACGGCACAGATGGAAGAGACGTGAGTCCGGATATTGGGAAGGCGGAAGAGGCCGGTCGCTGGATGTCACACAGCACGAACGGCAATCTGAGCGTGGAAGTCGTTGAGGATAGTGAGCCGCGAGCAGGCACAAACTGGATGGTTGAGGCTCACAACGAGGTAAGCGCGCAGGAGACAGTGCCCACGCGCGTGCCGGTGGAAGGAGCGATACCGGCCTGGGCGGGGTTGCTGATGCTGGTGCTAACAGGCGCGCTGGTGATCTTGCAGATTGCTACTAAGCAGTACCTGTTGGGATTGTTGATCATGATGCTTGGGGGTATACTCGCGGCAACGCTTGTTGGCAGGCGCTCAGCAGGTAGCTATTTTACCAGTTTGCTCCTGGTAGGCGCTTTGGCAGTCGCGCTGGGGGTAGAGGTAATATACCTGGCTGACCACCTCCACTTCAGCGACGTCTATCGAATGAACACGGTATTCAAGTTCTATATTCAGGTCTGGGTGCTCTTCGCGCTCGGTGGAGCTGCGGCTATCTATTACATATTGTTTGGCCTCAAGGAGCACGCAAGACGCCGGGCCGCCGCTGAAACGCCACCCGCTGAAGCCCCTGTAGCTGCACTTCCAGCCGAAGCTATGGAGTTGCCTACCGTTCCAACTGAAGGCGAAGACACTCCGCCAGTGTACATGCCGCCAGCTCGTAATATTACCACGACCGACAACTGGCTGGTGTGGGCGGTGACGGAGCCTCTCACGGAGGAATCATTGGAGCCTGCGGTCACCGAGGCCGTACCCACAAGCGCGCCGGTAATAGCAGAACAGCAGACGATATTGGAAGAGGAGAGTACGGAAGACGTAGGGCCGAGATGGACGCTGGGCAAGCTGGCCTGGTCGGGCGTTTTCGTGCTGCTTCTGCTTGCCTCGTTTGTCTATACGCTCTTTGGCACGCCTGTCCGCCTGGCCGATAGGTTCGATGCACAACCTCCAATTGGAACACTGAACGGGCAGAAATATATGACTACTGCGATCCTCAATAACGCGCAGGCGGCCCCTTTCCCGATGCAGTTGAAGTATGATTACGAGGCAATACGGTGGATCAACCAGAACATTCGAGGCAACCATGTAATTGCTGAAAGGCCGATAGGATATTATCGAGAGTTCGGGATGCGCGCCGCGTCGAACACAGGGTTCCCAATGGTCGTCGGCTCACAACACCAGGGAGAGCAGCGATACGATTGGCAGGTCGGCCCACGTAGTGGGGATATGGACGAGTTCTTCAGGACTGCCGACGTGCAACGCGCCCTGATTTTGATGAGCAAGTACGATATAGACTACATCTACCTGGGGCAGCTTGAGGTAGGTTATGCCCCCCAGGGCGTTGCGAAATTCAAGCAGATGGCCGACCCGAAGGTTGGTATCTTGAGAGAGGTGTTCCGCACGCCTGACGACCAGGAGGTGCCAGGTACGACGATCTATGAAGTCATCCGAGAAGTGGATACTATTACAGGCTCGCCCGTAGAGGGTTCGGGTATACCCGGCGTCTCGCTGACTCCCATACCTACTGCCGTGCCTACGCCCGCTCCTACCCCTCCAACCGATGATCCTGAGCTCAAGGCGCTGCTGGACAACTCGCGTGCTAACCCTCTCGACGCGGAGAAGCGCATGAAGCTGACGAACTGGTATCGAACTCATGGTTTCCACGAGTACGCGGCCAAAGAGCTTGAAGCGCTGAGCAAGCAGAACCCGCCCGACGTGGCGTTGCGCCATATGTGGGGCGATGAATTGCAGGCCGCAGGCAAGCTGAATGAGGCCCTTGCAGCATGGGCAAGCGCGGTTGAGGTTGCGCCTAATGACCCGGCAGCGCATAACAAGCTGGGTATCGCTTACCTCGATAGAAGGCAATTTGACAAGGCCAAGGAAGCGTTCGAGGCGGTCGTGCGCATAGACCAGGGGTGGACCGAGGGTTGGTTCCACCTGGGTGAGACCTATGAGCGCATGGGCAAGCGAGATGACGCAAGGAATGCCTACCAGAGCCTTATCGACAAGGCCCGAAACCCTGAAGACGATTGGGTGAAAAGCGCCCGCCGCAAGCTGGAAGAGCTTCGGTAGCTTGTGGTATCGGGCGACGGACGATAGACTTTAGGCATTGGACTTTGGACTATGCGTGATAATAAACAACGGAGTGTAATTAGTGGGTGAAGCTTTCGTCTGGTGGCTGACTCTGGAGGTGCTGGGGATTGTCGCCTTCCCGATAGGCGCCCTGGTGCTGCGGTCGCTACCTGACAGGGGATATGCCATAACCAAAGTGTTGGGCCTGCTACTGGTCGGCTGGCTGGCCTATACAATTGCAATGGCCCACCTGATGCCATTTGGCCGACTACTCCTGGTGCTCAGCCTGCTTATCGTCGCGGGCTTCTCTACATGGCTCCTTATGAGGAAGGGGCGCTCTCTGCTGCGGGAGGTCCAGGGCCTTTTCCGCGACAGGGGCTTTGTCAGGTACGTGATTGCAGCCGAGGTGCTCTTCACGGTCGCGTACATCGCGTGGGCGCTCCTTCGAGCTTATTCCCCGGACATAATCGGGACCGAGAAGTTCATGGACTTCGGCTTCATGAACTCCATCGCCAAGAGCGAGACATTCCCGCCGAACGACATGTGGCTCGCGGGCTACTCGATCAACTATTACTATTTCGGCTACTTCCTGATGGCCTCTCTCAGCCTACTGTCGGGCGTGCCGACGCAGATAGGCTATAACCTCTCTATTGCCACGCTCTTCTCATTGACGGCGGTAGGAGCGTTCGGCATCGCCTACAACCTGACGGCGGTGACGATACGCAGGCGGGCCGAAGCCGCTACGCGGTTAGAAGCCAGATCGGGCCGTGCCAACGGCGCTGAAAGGCGCGCGAAGATGCCTCCGCAATCCCCTGCCCCCACAAAGAAGAGTGCCGCCGCTGCCCAGACGACCTCATCGAGCGTACCGACGCGCCGCGTGCATAAGACCAGCATTACAGAATCGGAGACGGTGATGGAGGCGGTGAGCGTCGCCATAGCCGACCGGCCACCTTCCAAGTCCAGGGGCAAAGGTGTTGGAGATGGGGATGGCACGAGCGAGAATGCTCCTGCCCACGGAATAGCCACGGGTACTCACCGAGGGCGGAGCATGGCATATGACTCGCCTTCGGTCATGCTTGACAATGAGGGACGGGGGAGGTGGTTCCTATCACCGTACATCTTCGGCGTGCTTGCTGCGCTGATGGCGGTCGGGATGGGGCACCTGGCGACTGCGTTCGCCGTCAAGACCCCGAACGTAATGGAGGGGAATGGGTGGCGATTTTGCGTCTTGTGCCAGAAGGCGGACTTTTCTACCTATTGGGACCCTTCGCGGGTAATTACCGATTACAAGTATGAAGGCCAGCCCCCGCGCAAGGTACGCGAGGATGTGGACCCGATCAATGAGTTCCCGGCCTTTTCGTTCGCACTCGCTGACATGCACCCGCACGTAATGGCCCTCCCGCTCTGGATGCTCGCGGGCTACTTTATCCTCGCGCTTGCCAGGAGGAGGGTCCTGCGGGGGAGCGCATGGTCCGATGGCTGGCCGCGTGGCTTGCGAGCGTGGGTGATGCTTTTCATAGTGGCGCTTGTCATTGGCTCGCTCTATGTAACAAATACCTGGGATTACCCTACTTTCCTGCTGCTTGCTCTGGGGACGCTGGCGCTGCCGTATCTCACGGCCCAAAGGAAGAGCGACCAACCACGAGGCTGGCGATGGTTCCGGCCCTGGCTGGTCCAGGCCGCGCTGATCGTGGTGTTGTCGCTGGCAATATTCCTCCCCTTCCACCTGACCTTCAAATCGCTGGTGGGAAGCCTGCCGGTCCAGATACCTGAGAACCTGGCGAATATACCCGTTCTAGGGTGGGTGCTCCAAAAGCTTGGTGGCCTCTTGGCGGTGAATACGTGGGACAAGGGGATCGTCGGCTTCCTGGTCATCTTCGGCATATTCCTCGTGGCTATCCTGGGGTGGCTGGCGTATGAGACCGGACGGTACTTCCGGCGGCGGGCCGAAGAGGGTCCTGTCTCGACCGAAGCGGGTGTGCTGGGGGGGCTATTCGTAATAACCCTGGTGGCCGCTTTTCTCCTGAGGTTCCCATTACTCGCGCTATTGCTCCCGATGGCAGTAATATCTCTCTATCTCGCCTGGAGGGAGCCTGAGATTGTGGAGCGCAACGTTGTGCTGATAATAGTAGGTTTGACTGCGCTCATAGGTTTAGCCATCGAGGTGGTCTATCTGCGTGACATCTTCGATGCCCGCCAGAATACGATCTTCAAGTTCTACTATCAAATCTGGGTCCTCTGGGCGATTGCAGCCTCTTATGGAGTGTGGCGCGTGCTATCGGCGGTGTTCAAGCGCGTGGAAGTAACTACCAGCCGGAGATCGCAAACTGTAATTGAGAGCGCACCAATGCCCGCTCGTGTAGCGACGGCAGCCTGGGTGGGAGCATTCGCACTCCTCGTACTGGCAGGCACGCTTTACGTGCCATACGCGAACGCTTATAGGATGGGGAACCCGCCAACTCTTCATGGGTTAGACGGTATCGCTCACCTGACCTTCAGCGCGCCTGGCGATCTCGACGGCATCAAGTGGCTCAACCAGAACGCCACCGGGAAAGACGTGGTCCTTGAGTGTTGCAGGACTGAATACAATAACCCAGGCCACGCCGGGCGGGTCTCATCCTATACCGGTATACCAACTCTGATTTCGTGGGATGGGCATGAGGCTCAGTGGCGGGGAGGTCAGCAGAAGATAAAGGACGAGGAGCTGGGCAGGAGACGAAACGCCGTCACAGCTATCTATACAGCCGGAGCGCCTGCCAACACCGCGCAAGGGTTGTTGCAGACCTTGCAACAGTACAGCGTGGACTACGTCTTCGTCGGCGCGGTCGAGCGCGGTGAAGGGTACGCGGCATCGCACGATGCAGGCGAGCGTGTGACCCCGCAGGCCGAAGCGTTATTCAAACAGGCGCTGACCGAGGTGTACCATTCCGGCTCGACGGTGATATATGGCGTTGCGCAGGGCGAGCCGGGCACGAGCATCGCGCCGATACCTACCGCTACCCCTGTGCCGCAGATAGACCTCAACGTTCCTCCCCTCAGTATGTTCACGCTGGGGCCGGCGGGGATCAACCGAGGGCAGTTCAATTTGCCTCGCGGTATAGCGCGTGACGCGTCGGGCAACTTCTATGTGGTAGACACGGGGAATTTGCGGATACAGAAGTTCGACCAGAACGGCGAGTGGCTCTCTATATTTGGCGGAGGAAAGGGAGACAGGGACGGGCAGTTCGGAACTCTCTGCGGGATGAAGCGATTGGCACGGGGCCAGGGGGAATAGCGGTTGACGCGTCGGGGAATATTTACGTGGCGGATACCTGGAACCATCGCGTCCAGAAGTTCAACTCCACAGGCAAATTCCTTACAAAGTGGGGGTCGTTCATCGACCTGGGGGACGCCGGCACCGCGACCGATCCTGACAAGGATAGCAAGTTCTATGGGCCACGCGGCATAGCGATTGGCCCCGCTGGGGATGTGTACGTTACCGACACAGGCAACAAGCGAGTGTCGATATTCGACCCCAACGGGGTGTTCAAGCGCAAGATAGATAGCGGCATGTCCCCAGGCAAGGTCTCGCCCGCCTATCCATTCAACCAGCCTGGTGAGTTAAATGAGCCGATTGGTATTGCTGTAGATGGTCAGGGCAACGTTTATGTGGCAGACACCAACAACAAGCGCATCCAGAAATTCGACGCCGCAGGGAAGGTGGTCGCGCAGTGGCCCGTGTCCGCAGGGTGGGAGCCTGGAGAGTACCTGGAGCCATTCCTCGCACTCGACAAGGATGGAAACCTGTATGTGAGCGCGCCGACAGGCAAGAAGGTGCTTAAGGTAGGTCCAAATGGGCAGGTAATCGGCCAGAAGAGCGGGCAGAGAGACAACTACTCTCAATCTGCCTACGGGTATCACGGTAGACGCTGAGGGTAACGCGTACGTTGTTGATACGCGTGGCAACGAAATCGTGAAATTGCTGGCAGGCGGCTGGTAAAAAGTCTTGACACTGGCGGAAATATTCATCTATAATGCGCCTACGCTGAAACATTCCCTTGTCCGGCGGGCATTGTGATAGTCGGGAACAGCAGTGCGAGTGACGGGCAAGGCACATCTGACTCTCAGAATAGCCTTTTGATATACCCATCAGGAGGGAGGTGATCGGCCCCAGTTTCCTCAATAGCCCGGGCATTACTGCTATCATGGCCCAGGGTTCGGGCGACCCACCGCGCTGTTGCATTCTTAGCCGCAGCACGCCATTGCAGCCAATATAGCTATCCGTTCCCCTGAACCTTGATCGAGCTTGCTCACAAGTCGGAATGGATATTGTACCGAGCAAAAATACCCTAATCGATGATTGGAGGAAAGTCCAAAAGATGAAACTCAATAAATTCCGGTTCTCAATTCTGTCGGTGCTCGCGGCATCCAGCATGGTGTTGGCGTCATGCGGAGGGCCTGCGGCGAGCACCCCGGTCCCAGCTACGTCGGCTCCAACGGCCATGACCGCGGGCAGCCCCACGGCAGGGCCGTCTGACGCGACTCCCAGCCCCGGTATTACAACATCGGGTGGCGTAGTCAAGATAGGCGTAGACCTGCCCGTATCGGGTGGCGACGCCTCTGACGGTATCCCTACCCGCAACGGTATGGAACTAGCCATCAAGCAGATCAATGACAAGGGTGGCGTGACCCTGGATGGTAAGACGTACCAGGTCGAGATGTTCTTCCTCGATGACGTACCCCCCGGCGGACAGGCTCACGACCCCGCTCAGAGCGCCAAGAACGCCGACTCCTTCATCGCTGATCCTGACGTGATTGGCGTGCTCGGCCCATTCAACAGCGCGAATGCCAAGGCTATGATGCCCAAGCTGAACAACGCTGGCCTGTGCCAGATCAGTCCTGCCAACACCGCAGAAGCTCTGACCAAGCCTGAATTTGGCGAGACTGGCGACCTGCGCCCAACTGGCAATGTGACTTACTTCCGCGTTGTGACCACTGACGATATCCAGGGTCCCGCGGCAGCCGACTTCGCTCTCACCAAGCTCAACAAGAGCAAAGTGTACGTCCTGGACGACACCGAAGCATACGGCAAGGGCATTGCCGACAACTTCGAGAAGCGCTGGAAGGAAAAGGGCGGGACAGTCCTCGGACATGACGGAGTACCGAAAGGCACAACCGACTACAGCTCCATCATGACCAAGATCGCCGCCACAGGTGCTGACATTATCTTCTACGGTGGCACCTCGTCTAACAACATTCCTCTGGCCCGCAAGCAGATGAAGTCTGCTGGCCTCGACATCCCGCTCATGGGCGGCGATGGTATCAAGGATGATGAGTACCTCAAGGTGTCCGGTGCGGATGGCGACGGTAGCTATGCAACCGTAGCAGCAGTCAATGTCGAAACCCTGGACGAAGCCAAGCAGTTCATCGCGGACTACAAGGCTGCCTATCCTGACGCCACGCTCGGTGCGTACAGCGGACCTGGCTACGAGACAGCCTCCATCATGCTCGACGCTATCAAGCGCGGGGGCAAGAAAGACAAGGCTGCCGTGTGTACAGCCTTACGTGAAACCAAGAACTACCAGGGTGTGCTAGGCACAACCTCCTTCGACGCGAACGGCGACACCGACAACAAAGTCATCAGCTTCTACGAAGTGAAGGGTGGCAAGTGGGTCTTCGTTGACCAGCTTCGCTTCGGTGACACTACCACTACAAGCCCCACCCCCGGCGCTGGCATGACAGCCGGCCCCGCGGGCGGAACGGTAAAGATAGGAGTTGACCTGCCCGTATCGGGTGGCGACGCCTCTGACGGTATCCCTACCCGCAACGGTATGGGTATTCGCTATCAAACAGATAAACGATAAAGGTGGGGTCCAACTTGATGGGAAGACATACAAGGTGGAGATGTACTTCCTCGACGACGTGCCTCCGGGCGGACAGGCTCACGACCCCGCACAGAGCGCCAAGAACGCCGACTCCTTCATCGCCGACCCTGACGTGATTGGCGTGCTCGGCCCATTCAACAGCGCAAACGCGAAGGCTATGATGCCTAAGCTGAACAACGCCGGCCTGTGTCAGATCAGCCCGGCCAATACGAATGAGACACTCACCAAGCCCGAGTTTGGTGAGACCGCCACCCTACGCCCAACGGGTAACGTCACCTACTTCCGCGTGGTGACAACTGACGATATCCAGGGTCCTGCGGCTGCGGACTTTGCACTTACCAAGCTAGGCAAGAGCAAGGTCTATATCCTGGACGACACCGAAGCATACGGCAAGGGCATTGCCGACAACTTCGAGAAGCGCTGGAAGGAAAAGAGCGGCACCGTGCTCGGACATGATGGCGTACCGAAGGGCACAACCGACTACAGCTCCATCATGACCAAGATCGCAGCCACTGGAGCCGATATCATCTTCTACGGCGGAACGTCCTCCAATAATATCCCGCTTGCCCGCAAGCAGATGAAGTCAGCCGGACTTGACATCCCGCTCATGGGCGGCGATGGTATCAAGGACGACGAGTACCTCAAGGTGTCGGGTGCAGATGGCGATGGTAGCTACGCTACAGTCGCTGCTGTGAACGTTGAGACGCTCGAGGAAGCCAAGCAGTTCATCGCGGACTACAAGGCTGCCTATCCTGACGCCACACTCGGCGCGTACAGCGGACCTGGCTACGAGACAGCCTCCATCATGCTCGATGCTATCAAGCGAGGAGCCAAGAAAGACAAGGCCGCCGTGTGTGCTGCCCTGCGCCAGACGACAGGCTTCAAGGGCGTGCTAGGCACGACCTCCTTCGACGCGAACGGCGACACCGACAACAAGGTGATCAGCTTCTACGAAGTGAAGGGTGGCAAGTGGGTCTTCGTTGACCAACTCCGCTTCGGCGCCCTTGAGATATTAGCTCAATATCAAAGTATCTCTTCTTTACCTCTGGGTTGGAAGAGATACTTTGATATTGAAAGGGTGATTCCCGGCGTATCAGGGCGGTTCGTGAACCGCCCTGATACGCACCAAACCCGGCAACGCATTTTGGCCCTGGACACCGGAGGATAAAGGAGTGCTATGCCAGAACCTATAGTGTTGTTGCAACAGTTGATCAACGGCATCTCGCGTGGCTCCGTATACGCGCTGATAGCCCTCGGCTATACGATGGTGTACGGCATCATAGAGCTGATCAACTTCGCGCACGGGGAAGTGTTCATGCTGGGCACGTTCACAGCGATGAGCTTTGTGACGGTCTTCGGCATCAACGACCAGAACCCCATCCTCCAGGACCCGGCGGGGGTCGTCATGGTCCTCATGCTTACGTTCCTCGTAACAATGGTCTCGATGGGCGTACTGGGCATGTTGATTGAGAGGGCGGCCTACAGGCCGTTGCGCAACGCGCCGAGGTTAGCGCCGCTGATATCGGCTATCGGCGTGTCATATATTCTCCAAAATATCGGGCAGGTATGGAAAGGTCCGGCATCCCTCTCCTTCCCCCGCATCATGCAGGACCAGATATTCCGCATTTCTATGGGCGACAAGTTTCTTATTATCCGCAGCCAGGCTATCGTAGTGCTCCTGGTAAGTGTAGGCTTTACGGTGCTCCTGACCCTCTTCGTTGCGCGCACCAAGCTCGGCAAAGCGATGCGAGCCACCGCACAGGACCAGACGACGTCGCAGCTGATGGGCATCAACGTCAACCGGACGATCTCCCTTACTTTCTTCATCGGGGCGGCGCTGGCGGGTGCCGGGGCCGTACTGTACGGGATGTTCATACAGGGGACGCAGTTCACGCTGGGCAATATCGTTGGCCTGAAGGCGTTCACGGCGGCTGTGCTTGGAGGCATCGGGAATATACCTGGGGCGGTGCTGGGGGGATACCTTATAGGGATAATCGAGTCCGCCAGCGATTCCGTTACAATTTCCGGCTTCTCGAACTGGACAAACGCGATTGTCTTTGCCGTGCTTATATTGATATTGGTGTTCCGGCCATCGGGCCTCCTGGGCCAGCAAGTGCCGGAGAAAGTGTAGGCGTATTGTGCAGGCTACGACCGGAGCAAACACACCCGCCAAAAGTATCTTCCCGCAGGCCAAGCCCGCGAGTAAACGATCAATGATCACGGCAGGGATCATCGGCCTGGTCTTGCTACTCATACCGGTGCCTCAATTACTCGCGGAGGCGGGCATAGTCAGGCTGCCCCTCCCCCAGCTGTATAACCAGGCTATCCTGAACGCGGCTGCCGACACTGGCGCTTTTGTGCTGATGGCGCTGGGTCTGAATATCGTGGTTGGGTACGCCGGGCTTCTCGACCTCGGATATGCGGCTTTCTTCGCAATTGGTACTTATAGCTACGCCATATTGGCCTCCTCATTCTTTGATATTCACATTCCCTTCTGGGCGATGTTATTTCTCTCGGCGGGGATAACGGCATTCTTCGGGGTCATTTTCGGCGCGCCTACGCTCCGGCTCAGGGGCGATTACCTGGCTATCGTGACGCTGGGCTTTGGCGAGATAGTGCCTATAGCTATTCTCAATATGACGCCGCTAACGAACGGCACCGACGGCATCGCAGGCGTGGATAAGCCCGCGATAGGCGAATTCATAATTGGTGGCCGTGGAGGCAACGACCACATAACTTTTTACTATCTCGTATTGATACTCTGCGTCGCTCTGATTTTCGTAATCAACCGCCTGCGCGACTCGCGCCTGGGGCGAGCCTGGATGGCTATCCGCGAAGATGAGCTTGCCGCCGCCACGATGGGCATCAACACGACGACCACCAAGCTGCTGGCATTCGGCATGGGCGCGGCGGTGGCGGGTTTCGCTGGCACATTCTACGGCTCTCACCTCGGTTTCGCTTCGCCGCAGCAGTTCAACTTCAGCCAATCGGTGCTTATCCTGGTTATGGTTATCCTGGGCGGCATGGGCAACATGTGGGGTGTTATCCTGGGAGCGGTGGTTATTTACCCCTTGCAGACTGTTGTGTTGATCCAGCTTCCGAACTGGCTGCACGACCTCGGCGTGGCTCTGAATATCGAGTTTCTCGCGGACTTGAATGCGGGCAGTTTCAAGCTGACCGACTATACCTTCTTTATCTACGGCATCATCCTGGTGCTATTCATGTTATTCAGGCCAGAGGGTCTGCTTCCGAGCGCGCGCCGAAAGGCCGAGCTGCACCCCGAAAGCGACAGCATCCGGCGTGCCGAGCAGCAGGAATTGTATGATACACGCAGCGCAGGTCAGGCCGAACCTGACGTGCGAGGAGGGAATTAGTAGATGTCCTCTGTTCCTGCCAACGGCTCCAACGGGTCGGCCGCTCTCGCTCCTGCTGTAATGGCGGATACGAAGGGGAAGGACCTTCTCTTAGCGGAGGGGGTGACGATGCGCTTCGGGGGCCTGGTCGCCGTAAATAGCGTTGACTTCAATATCCCACTTGGCTCAATCGTGAGCCTGATCGGTCCAAACGGGGCGGGCAAGACCACCTTCTTCAATACCATTACGGGCCTCTACAAGCCAACCAGCGGTCGCCTTCTGTTCAACGGCCACGACATCACCAAGAGGTCGCCCTGGGAGGTGATGGAGCTGGGTATCGCTCGCACCTTCCAGAATATACGATTATTTGCAAATATGACCGCGTTAGAAAACGTGCTCGTAGGGCAGCATTGCCGCATGAAGTCAGGGGTATTGGCGAGCGTATTGCGCTTGCAGACTATGGTTAAGGAAGAGCTTTCCGCGAGAGAAAAGGCTTTGCACCTGCTGAAAATAGTTGATCTGACGGCGAACTGGATGAGCTTGCCAAGAACCTGCCCTATGGCGACCAGAGGCGACTCGAAATTGCCCGTGCTCTCGGCAGCGACCCCAAGCTGCTTCTGCTGGACGAGCCTACGGCGGGCATGAACCCGAACGAGACGCAGGACCTGATAGACTTCATAAGAAGCATCCGCGACAGGCTCGGCCTGACTATCCTCCTGATCGAGCATGACATGAAGGTGGTCATGGACCTGTCAGAGCGCATCACGGTGCTCGACTACGGCACGAAGATAGCCGAGGGGAGCCCCGCTGAAGTGCGCGCCAACCCGCGCGTAATCGAAGCTTACCTGGGCCGCGCGGCTACAACGCAATAGTAGAAAAATGTAACGCCGGCGTCTCGCCGGCAAATGCGGATGCCAGCAAGATGCTGGCGCTACGGATATTTTGTTAGAAAAGGGAAATCTGAATGGCGCTGCTCGAAGTTGACAATATAGAGACCTATTACGGCAATATCAAAGCCCTGAAGGGCGTCTCTCTGCACGTAGACGAGGGAGAGATTGTCACGCTTATCGGGAGCAACGGCGCGGGCAAGACGACGACGCTTCGAACAATCTCGGCGGTGCTGAGACCCAGGCGCGGACAGGTGAGGCTGGAGGGGAAGCGCATAGACACGCTCCCCCCTGACAAGCTGGTGGAGATGGGGGTCGCTCACTCGCCGGAAGGGCGGCGCATATTCAGCCGCATGAGCGTCCGAGAGAACCTGGAAATGGGCGCGTACGCGCGCAAGGACAGGGCGAACATCCCCAAGGATATGGAGCGCGTGCTGACCATCTTCCCCAGGCTCAAAGAGCGTATTGCCCAGCAGGGCGGCACGCTGTCGGGGGGCGAGCAGCAGATGCTCGCTATAGGCCGCGCCCTCATGTCCAAGCCGCGAGTGCTCCTTCTGGATGAGCCGTCGATGGGGCTGTCACCTCTGTTGGTCGAGACGATCTTCGGTATCATCAGGGACCTGAACAGCAGCGGCTCGACGATCCTGCTGGTGGAGCAGAACGCGCTCCTCGCACTCGAAGTCGCCCACAGAGGTTACGTCATCGAGACCGGGCAGATCGTGCTGGAAGATACCGGGACCAACCTCCTCAAGAGTGAGCAGGTTCGCAAGGCATACCTGGGAGAAGACTAGGTCCTGTCTGCAAAGCACGCTGCTAAGAGCGCAGCACAAAACCTGCGATGCAACACGTAGGGGCGGTTCGTGAACCGCCCTAGTGGTGACAAGACGGCCTTGACCGAGGGCGGTTCACGAACCGCCCCTACAGAGGGTTTTGAAACGCACACTAAACGCTGGCTTATACTTCTCGCACTCACTCTGCTCGTGTCAGGCTGCACTGAAACCATTGCGCCCGAGCCAACTCCCTCCCCATCCGTCCTCCACATTTACTCCTCTTTCCCCACGAAGGGGGCAGCCGCCTACGAGAGCAGATTAATGCTCCAGGCGATAGACCTTGCGATAGGTGATAGAGGTGGAGTAGTCTCAGACAGACCCGTGGAGCACATAGCCCTGGATGGTGGCTCTGATGAAAATGGAGAGTGGTCGCCACGCATAGAGAGTGCGAACGCGACCCAGGCAGCTAATGACCCGGAGGCTATCGCCTATATCGGCCCTTATACGTCAGGTGCGACAGGCGCGGCTCTGCCGATTACCAACCGGGCACACCTGCTGACCCTCGGCCCAACCGCGACCTGGCCCGGCCTGACCCTTGACGGCTGGGAACCAGAGGAACCGGGGAAGTATTTCCCTACGGGCGAGCGCAACTTCGCCAGGCTGGCCCTCCCCAACTCGCGCCAGGGAGAAGCCGCCGCACGCTGGGCATACTCAAGTGGGATGAAGCGAGCCTTCGTGCTGAACGATGGCAGCAGTTACAGTATCGGACTTGCCGCACATTTCTACTCAGAGGCTAAAAAAGTGAGGATAGACGTGGTAGGAGAGGCCGTTACTACGAAGACCGATCAAGCCGCCCTCGTGGAAAAGCTAAGAGCATCCAGTACTGATGTACTATTCTTCGCACCAAGTAGCACAGGGAGCGCGACCAACTTTGCGCGCCTCCTTGACGATTCGCAACTCTCATTAACCGCTTTCCTGTCAGATACCGCTATGAGCGACCAGTTCCTCGACGCTGTGGGGGATAACGCAAGCCGGTGGCGCATAATCTACAATGGTGGGGAAGCAGATACAAGTCGGTCAGCATGGCAGGCGTTCGCACGACACTTCCAGGAAGCATATAGTGTATCCCCAACGCAAGCCGCCGCCCGCGCTTACGACCTCACAAGCCTGGTGCTCGAAGCGATCAAAGTAGCCCCTGGAATAGACCGCGCTGAATTGACGCGACGCGTGCTGGCGACACGCGAATATGAGGGCGCTTCAGGAGTGATCAGCTTTGACGAGAATGGCGATAGCGCGTCGTCGCGCCTCGTGGGGTATCGAATTGAGGGCGGCAGATTCATCGTAGAGAAGGTTATAGAGTATTAGAAGTCAACAAGAGTGGCTTGAGGGGAGGTAGGGGCACGGCGCGCCGTGCCCCTACGGGGATGTTCGGCTGTCTTGAAATAGCTGCTAGGCATCTTCCGCGTCCAGTTGCGCGTGTAGCTCCAATATTCGCTTCCGCAACTCTGTAGCACTCGATATGCCCAGGTCGTCCATGCGAGTCCGCAGGTCAACAGGGAGTTGCGCACTATCGCCGGAGTCTTCGAGGTCTTCGAGAAGGCTCTCAAGGTCTTCAAGTATAAGCACGGCTTCATATTCCGCGCCTTCTTCCCTACGATCCTTCGCTCTCATGTCGTCGCTCACCATACCCTCACCCCTGAGTGGTCAAGAATGCGGATAGGAAGACGACCAACACGCCGACGGTGCCGACCCCGGCAAGCTCCACGACGACACTTCTCGTCAAACTCCTATCCACGTAGTGTGACAGCAGCCCTGCCATCACGTAGAAGACTACCAGGAGGAACGCGCCGCCCACCAGCGTTGTGAGCGCTGCCCAGTAGTTCAGGCCCCACATCACTTCCGCCAATACCACGCCCGAAGCCACCGACAGCAGCACGAGCGTCGTCCGGCGTCCCTCCACAGGTAGGTCGAGCGCGCGGTGCCAGGCCGCGTCACGCGATAGCATCTCAAAGATAAGGAGAGCGCCCACGACGCCCACCACCGGGGCTGAGAAGAGTGCGCGGGCCTTCAGGCCGTACATGACGCTGAAGAAGAGGAAGGCCGTCAGGTGCGATATGACGTTCAGGAGGGATTGGGCGAGTCCGAAATACCTGTCGTCCGTATCGCGCCCATGCGCCTGCGCCCAGTAGACGGTAGCGAACGATAGGCCGCCGAGGATGATAATGAGCGCCTGGGCGATACCGTTGCTGAAGAATTGCAGGAAAATGACGAAGCCTGCCGCCAGCGTGCCCGGCACTATCATATCGAGCGGCAGCCCGATATAAGGGAGGCGCACGTCAGGTAGTAGCGTCGCAGCTTTGGACGCGACCCCTCTACCTAACCACCTGCTGCCGGTCGAGGCGAGCAGCACCAGAGTGCCCGTCATACCCCACAGCAAAGCGGTGGCCTGCCCTTCGTCCTGCAACACGACTCCCCGGCTGACGGCCAGCGTCAGCCCCAGCCCGACGAAGAGCAAAGCCGTCAATATGAATATGCGTTCAGTACGGTGCATCATTGGATTATTCGGAGAGGGATATGTTGCCTACCGCTTGCCGCAGTAGCGCTGGGTCTAGTGCGCCTGTTCGCAAGACACGTGGTGGGTTCGAGGTACAGTCTACCACAGTGGAGGGCACATTGCCGGGTGTTTCGCCTCCATCTAGGATTATCGCTACGTGCTCACCCAGGTAGTCGGCGGCTTGCTGGGCGTTTACCGCATCCTGTTGCCCGGATTGATTAGCACTCGTAGCGGCAATAAGTCCGCCACAGGCAGCGATGAAGTCTCTAAGCTCTGCATGGTCCGGCACGCGTACCGCTATGGTGTCGCCTCTGCCAAGCTCAGCAGGCAGACGCGCGCTTTGAGGCACGACCAGGGTAAGCGCACCCGGCCAGAAGCGAGATGCCAGCAGGCCCGCAGCTTCGGGAAGCTCTAATGAAACCGCGCCCAGTTGGTCCGCCCCGGAAAGGAGAAGAGGGATCGCCTTCTGTCGCTCACGCCCCTTGGCCTCGTAGATAGTATTGATCGCCTGAACGTTGAAGGGGTCGCACCCTACGCCGTACACGGTGTCTGTCGGGAAAATTACCAGTTCACCCCTCTTGACGCACGCCAGGGCCTGCTCCCATGCTTGTGGAGATGTTGGCAGGATGAGCATCGTGTCTCAGTGCTTGCGCGCGAGCAGATACATGGCCCAGGCACGCAACAACTCGCGCTGTGGGGTGGCGGGGAGCTTCTCTAACTGCTGAAGCCCTTGATCTATGTACGAGTTAGCCAAAAGCTGGGTGTCATGGATTGCACCCGTTTCATGTATTACTTCAATCGCACTCTCGATAGAGCCTTGGGAAGTGCTTTGCGAGCCGAGGAATGCCACTGATTATCGAGCGCTGAAGCTCATTGCCCTTTGCCAGGGCGCACGACACCACGTATGTCAGCTTGCCTTCGCGCAGGTCGGAGCCGACCGGCTTACCGAGGAGAGCTTCGTCCGCCGTCAGGCCGAGAATATCATCATGAAGCTGGAAAGCGACCCCACACAGCCGCGCGAACTTGCCGAGCGCGTCTGCATAGCCATGTTCATCTGCGCCACCACCCAGGCCAATTTTTGCACCGCACCAGGCTGCATACTCTAAGAGAGCAGCGGTCTTCTTGCTCAGCATATCCAGTATGGCCTCTTCACCTGGGGAGGGAGCGCCAGGGATGGAGAATTGCACGTCGAGCATCTCCCCTTCCAGCAGTTGAGGCGTCAGGGAGGTAGCCATGCGGCGCACCAGCTCCAGCACAATCGAGTGCTGCACCCCGCGCTCCGCGAGGTCTGATAAGAGAGCGTAAGACCAGCTTTGCTGGAGGTCGCCCGCCAGGATGCCGACGGTCGTGCCGTAGTGAGCCGCCGCCTTGTTGTCCATACCGAGGTCACGTCGCGCCCGCTCCTCGTATTGGGCGTGGACCGTCGGCTTACCCCGGCGGGTGTGGTCGCGGTCTATGATGTCATCGTGAACGAGGGTCCACGTCTGGAATACCTCAACGGAGGCGGCGGCGGGCACGGCCTGCCACTCGTCTCCACCGACCGCTGCACAGCTAAGGAGCAATAGCAGAGGCCGCAATGCCTTACCCCGGCGGGTAATATAGCTGAAAAGCGCGTCGTGTATCTCGGTGGGACGGAACGCGTCGGTCCCAGGCCACGTATTGAGATAGTCGTAGACGAGGTCGCGTCGGTGGCGTAGCGCTTCCTCAAATGCGCTCCACTCTTCACGCGTCAAACTAGGCGGTCCGCCGGACGCTACTGCTGGCTCCAATTACAGGTTCTCCTTGATGCTGAGGGCGGCGGCCCGGTCCATGCCCTGAACCGCCAAAAGCTCTTCGGTGCTCGCTGCTCTTATCGCCTTGAGAGAGCCAAAATGCCGCATCAGCGCCTTCTTGCGAACGGGTCCAATCAAGGGGACCTCGTCCAATTTGCCTCTCGTGGCGCGCTTGATGCCGAGCTTGCGGTTGTACGTATTGGAGAAGCGATGGGCCTCGTCGCGCACCCTTTGAAGGAGGCGGCGAGCCTCCGACCTCTCAGGGAGCAGCATTGGCTCCGACTGCCCTGGAAGGAATATCTCTTCGCGCTGCTTGGCGAGGGAGATTACCGGCACGTCTCGCAGGCCTGCCTCGTGCAACACCCTTACTACCGCGTTCAACTGCCCCTTCCCGCCATCAATCACTATCAGGTCGGGGAGGACTGCCCAGCCACCCTCTTCAGTCTGGCTCGACGTTGGGTCGTCCTCGCTAGCGTGCGCCTTCGCCGCGAGGACGCCCACCGAGTCCCCCATGCGGGCTTCGTGAGCGCCTTCCGCATCCTCCTCCGCGAACCTGCTGAGGGCTTCGTACCCGGTTGAAGGGGCAGGCTCGTCCCGGTCTCCCGCACGAGCGATGGCAAGCGATTGGGAGCGTTGCCTGGCCGCTTTCTCGGCGGATTGGCGGCGGAAGCGCCTGCCGAGCATCTCGGACATGGAAGCAAAGTCGTCGTTCGACGCGTTCTTGATACCGAAGCGGCGATACTCTTTCTTCTTCGGAGTGCCTTGCTCGAAAACCACCATCGCGCCTGCCACATCCGTGCCCTGCAAGTGCGCCACGTCGTAGCACTCGATCCTCCTGGGCCAGACGCGGAGATGCAGCACCTCTTGTAGCTCGGTGAGGGCGGCTGTGGACTTCTGCTCGTCGCTCAGCCAGCGGAGGCGATATTGCTCCAGGCTTTCAGCGGCGTTGCGAGCGGCCATCTCCACCAGGTCGCGCTTTTCTCCACGACGTGGCACGGTGATGCTAACCTTGTTCCCTCGCTTCTCGCGCAGCCACGACTGTATGACCTCTGCGTCACTGACCTCGTCCTGCAACAGTATGTTCTGGGGGATATATGCGGCATCGTCATAGAACTGGCCCATGAAACCTTCCAGGATGTCGCCGGGGGTGGAGTTGACGGCCCCTTCCAGCATGAAATGCTCGCGGCCAAGGAGCTTACCCTCCCTGATGAAGAAGACCTGCACGCACGCTTCGCCCTCGTTCTTGGCGAAGGCGATTACGTCCTGGTCGGTATTGGCTGTGCTGAAGACCTTCTGCTGCTCCATCACCCGCTCAAGGGCGCGCATCCGGTCTCGAAAAACGGCGGCACGCTCGAATTGCAGCTCCTCAGCGGCCTCTTCCATCTGATTGCGCAACAGATTGACCACCGTATCCTGCTTGCCGTCCAGGAAGGTAATCACCCCCTTGATGGTGGCATCATAGGCGTCCTTGTCGGTGAGAGAGGCGCATGGTCCCAGGCATCTATGGAGGAAATATTGCATACATGGGCGCGCGTCTTTGCCAGTGATTTCTTTGTCACACGTTCTGAATGGGAAAAGCTTATCGAGCAATTCTATCTTCTCATAGATCGTGCCCATGCCAGCGTAGGGGCCGAAATATTTGGCTCCATCGTCCAGCACGCGGCGCGTCGGCACGACACGGGGCCACTCCTCCTGGAGAGTGACCTTTATGAAGGGATATGTCTTGTCGTCCTTGAGGCGGATATTGTAGCGAGGGCGGTGCTTCTTGATAAGCTGGTTTTCGAGGATGAGGGCTTCAAGCTCGGTGTCGGTGAGGATATACTCGAAGTCGTACACCTGCTCGACCATGCGCCACACTTTTGGAGCCTGGCCTTTCAGGGAGCCAAAATAGGTCCTGACGCGGTTCTTGAGAGAGATAGCCTTGCCGACGTAGATTATATCGTTGGCCTTGTTGTGCATGATATAGACCCCCGGCGAGTGCGGCAGGGCCTGTAGCCGCTCAGCGAAGCCGGGCGCTCTATCATGGACATGAGGTGTGAATGGAGAAGACATTGTGTTGGGTTCGTGCCACCCGAAATCGAAAGCTTGTGCTAACTTATTCTAACAAATCAGCGGCGCACGCGCCAAAATGCTGTTATACTATCTTGAAGCTATTGCTTGGGTCTCTTGACCGTTACGTGTAAAGAAAGGCATACGCTCCATGCGCTTAGGAAAAAGGTGGTCCAGACTTGCCGGTGTGCTCCTGGCAGCCCTCGTCTTATCTATTTCTGTGATGCCACAAGGCAACACACCCAGTCGGCAAGGAGGCGTGAGTTACGCAGCTTCAGAGCAGCACTTTGCCTACCCTGAGTTCGAAGAGAACTGGACGCGAGCGGATGGGCCGGTATCGAGCGGAGATGTGGCGCGCTCGTGGTTGTGGGGACCCACCCCAGGTATCATCGTGCGGGAGCTATTCGCGCAGGCGCAGGATGGCGTGCGCACCGTGCAGTACTTCGACAAAGCGCGCATGGAGCTAAATGAAAATACGGTGGATGGCGATTTGCAATGGCGTGTGACTACAGGGTTGCTCGTAACCGAGATGGTGACAGGGCGAATCCAGACAGGCGAGAAAGAATCGCTCGAATCTGCCCGGCCACGCAGGTCGTAGCTGGCGACCCAGGCAAGCCTGGCAACCCACGATATAGCGATTTTCAGAAGAAAACGACACGCGCTGGCGACCAGACGGGGCGCGTGGTCACGCAGACGCTCGACTACCCGAATGCCGGTAGCGTCATTGCGGACGGCAAGGTCAGGAACGCGAGATATATCGCGGAGACCTCCCACAATATCCCCGACGTTTTTTGGAGCTACCTCAATATGGCGGGTCAAGTACAAACCGCAGACGGCAGCTTCATCGAAGAGCGCCTGTTCGACTGGGTGTACGTCATGGGCTACCCTATCACAGAGGCTTATTGGGCCGAGATCTCGGTAGCTGGTAAGCGCCACGTCGGGTTGGTGCAGCTATTCCAAAGACGCACCCTTACCTACCTTCCCATGCTGGCTGAGGGGTGGCGGGTACAGATGGGCAACGTCGGGCAGCATTATTACGAGTGGCGATATGGGCACGAGGGAAGCAAGTCCAGTCCGCTGGAGCAACTTCCGCCCTTGCAGCCTGTATCAAAATCGTTCGTTGGCGTCGAAGGGGACAGCTTCACCTATCGAGGCTCGCCCGTCAAGCTGAAGGGGACCAATTATTGGCTGAGTGACGCACCCTTCGCAAAGACCTGGGCAAGCTGGAACGGCCCGAAGGCGCGCACCGAGCTGCAAAAGGCGCGGGAATTGGGAGTGAATACGGTCCGCATCGGCATCCCCTACGACACATTCGAGACCAGGGACGTTGTATGGGGCAACTTCCGCACTATGGAGAAGATAAGCCCCTGGATTATCAGCCAGATGACCCAGGTGTTGCAGATAGCGTCCGAATATGACATGAAGGTGATATTCGTCCTTTTCGAGTGGTACGATAAGCAGCCTGCCGTCGGCACGAGCGACGAAGCGACCAATTATGCCTACCTTGACGGCATCGTTAGAGCCTTCGCAAATGACGACCGCGTGCTGGCGTGGGACCTGCGGAACGAGCCTGACTTCTATCCTGCCTGGCGAGAGGGAAGAGAGGACGAGGTAATAGCCTGGCTCAAGAGAATGGCCCTGCACGTGCGCGGCCTCGATAGCCGCCACCCCATAACGGTGGGCGTGGGAGATTACAAGAGCCTGTGGCAGCCCGCCTCGGATGGGACGACCATCCAGAGCTTCGTGGACTTCATCGCGTTCCATTGCTACAGCGCCGGGGCTATCACCGCTCAGATCGAGGAAATCGAAGTACATACGAGCCAGCCCATCCTGCTGGAAGAGATGGGTTGGCCCACCTCTCCTGGACGCGACCCTATGCCGAAGAACGCACGCTATGACGAGCCGACCCAGACTTTCCTGTACAAATCGATGCTCGACGCAAGCAAGCGCGCCGACATCGCGGGTGTGGTCCAGTGGACGCTGTGGGACTACCTCCCCGGCGCGACCTACAGGGAAGATTACGAGTCGTACTTCGGCCTTTTCAAGCGTGACGGCTCTCTAAAGCCCGCTGCTACTGTTTTCAAGAATGAATACACCGCGCCCGCGCTACGTAGCGAGACGCATAGCTCAGTGCCCCTCGATACGTCTGACAAGCCGAACGGGCGTTAACTACAATCTACCGAAGGAGCAATCGTAAATGGAAGACGCGCTCGACCTGGCAGGCGAGGAGATCACTATTGACGTGTTCGACCGGGTCGATATGAGAGTAGGCCGCATCCTGACCTGTGACCCCTTCCCCGAAGCGCGCAAGCCATCCTATAAGCTCACGATTGACTTTGGCGCACTCGGCATCAAGAGATCGAGCGCTCAACTGACCACCTTCTACAAGCCCGATGAGCTTGTTGGCCGCCTCGTAATCGCCGTCGTGAACTTCCCTCCGAGGAAGATTGCGGGATTCCCTTCGCAGGTGCTCGTGCTGGGAGTGCCAGGCACGGGCGTGAAGCGCGAAGGCACGGTAGTGCTTCTCGCCCCAGAACGTGAAGTCGAGATAGGGGCCAGGGTGTTCTGAACCGACGACGGACGATAGACGATAGACGATGGAGTATAGACTTCCATAAAATAATCTCTGCGCACTCTGCGTCTCTGCGGTGAATTTACTCTCTGTCCTCCATCGTCCGCATGAACACTGGCATATAACTTGCACCAATCAGGTTGGGGCGCGCAATCAGGCGCGCCCGAAACCACGTGAAAGGAAACCGAAGCGATGGAAGAGAAAGTAACAACGACCAGCACGACCACCACAAGTGGCGTGCAGCCAGTGCCCGCAACCAGTGTAGAGCAGACCACCGTTACCACCACGACCGAGACCGTACCGGTCACACCCGTTCCGCAGAGCGTCAATGTGAATGTCAATTCGTCCGATGGAGACGCCGAAACGCTCACGATTGACGTGCCAGCGGTGCCCGGCACAAGCACGACCGTCACGGGTGGCGGTGGTAGCGTCAACATCAACCGGGGCTAGAGGGGATACTTCTAATCAGACTCTAATCAAGTCTTAAAGTTGCTTTAAGGTTCGTGCCCCATAATTGAAATATCACGGGAGCGCATCAAGCCAGTAAGGGCACTGGCAAAATGAGTTAATCAGGGATTGGGACCTAGCCGCGGTCGTCAAAGGTGCGCTTCCGTAGATCAGAATACAAACGGGCCTCTCCAAAGCGGGCAGGGTCGCGTGAACGCTCAGTAGCAATGCGCTGATTGTCGCCGGACCGGAGTACGCAGGGCGCAAGCCGGAGAGGCCTGACTTATGGACGATAGACGACGGACGATAGACGACGGACGAAAAGGGTTGTTAGTCGGGTTTGCCAGGTATTCCTAGAAAGGCGCAAGGGAAGAGTAAAATGGGACGGATTTTTCAAACAACAATCTCTATGCTGCTTGTAGTGATGCTGCTCGCGCTTAGCGGGTTGGCGCTCGCCGGGTGGTCGCACAGCGCGGGGCTGCCTACCACTCTCCAGGCGGGCGCGATCACTCAACAGCAGAACAGGCTGGTGGCGGGAAATGAGCCGGTAAATCCGGTACTCCAGAGCCAACAGGCACAAAACGGAGTAATAGACGCCAGGGCTGCGGTACGGGTGACCGGACCTGCGGTTGTGACGGTAATCAACCAGCTTGCTAGCGGCAACACGCGCACAGGGCCTTTAGACTCTCCAACCGCCAGTGGTTCGGGGGTAGTAGTTGACCCACATGGCTACATCGTCACCAACAACCACGTGGTCGAGAACCAGAAATCGCTGGAAGTCATTTTCTCCGATGGGAAGAAAGTGCCAGCCACACTGGTCGGCACGGACCCCTTCTCCGACCTGGCCGTAATCAAGGTAGATACCCAGATCGCGACCGTAGCGCAGTTCGCGGACAGTGACCAGCTTGAGCCTGGGCAGCCGGTAGTGGCTATCGGGTCGGCGCTGGGGGATTTCAGAAATACTGTGACGGCGGGCGTGGTCAGCGCGCTACACCGCGACATCGAGGACGCAGGCTCGACTGCCTTGCGCAACCTTATCCAGACGGATGCAGCTATCAATCATGGTAACTCAGGCGGCCCGCTGATTGACCTCGAAGGGCGAGTAGTTGGCATAAACGTCGCGGTGGTGCGCGGAGCGGGTCTAGGTGGTGACGTAGCGGAAGGGCTTGGCTTTGCGATACCAAGCAACACGGCCCGTGCTATAGTTGACCAGTTGGTCTCCAAGGGAGCGGTGGAGCGGCCCTTCATAGGGATTTCGTACCAGCCCATCACTCCGCAGATAGCGGCCTACTATGAGCTTCCACGCGAGCAGGGCATCCTGGTAAGCGAAGTGGTGGCGGACGGCCCGGCAGACAAGGCGGGCATCAAGCCAAAGACCATAATCGTCAAGTTCGACGGGGTTGAGCTGACATCGAGCACGTCGCTACTGGAGGTGCTGATGAAGCACAAGGTGGGCGACAGCGTGCCGATGACTATCCTCGCGCCGGACGCGACCACCGAGAGTGAAGTCACCATAACGCTGACCGCCCGCCCCAAGGACCAGTAGAGCAATACGGAAGTAGCACCCCACAACAGAGGCGAGTAAGTCTCCTTCCTCCCTCCTAACGCAATAAGCCCTGCCGTCAAAGGTAGGGCTTATTGCTATTTTGGATTTTGGATTTTGGATTTTGGATTTTGGATTTACCCAATTTGGGATTTCGGGTCGCTTGAAGCGCCGTCTGCTTGATCCATTACATCTACATCGATGTAACCATCTCCTGCCTTCCGCCTACTGCTTTCTGCTTTCTGCTTTCTGCTCTCTGCCTTCTAAGGCTGCTTGTTGGTGTACTCGATTACGTTGCGATTGTGCTCCTCTAGCGTCACAGCAAAGGCGTGTTGGCCGGAGCCATCACCCTTGGCGACGAAGTAGAGGAAATCGCTATCGGCCTGTGGGTAGATAGCGGCTCTGATGGCGGCTTCTCCAGGATTGCAGATAGGCCCTGGAGGCATCCCATGCACGAGATATGTGTTGTAGGCGCTGTCAACAGTGCTAAGGTCATCGATATCCAGGGTCTCAAGGCGGGGCCACCAGGCTTCAGGCTTGCCGAGAGCATACTGCGTGGTAGGGTCAGCGTCGAGGCGCATATCCTGGGCCAGCCGGTTCCAGAAGACCGAGGCGATAATTGGCAGCTCCTCCGCCACCTGCCCCTCACGCTGGACGATGGAGGCGATAGTCAGTATCTGGTGGATGGACCTCCCCTGGTCAGCCGCCGCCTGGCGCATCTCCGGGGTGAACTTCTTCTCCAGATTATCGAGCATAGTCCTGACAACTACTTCGGAGTTGTCGCCATCGTTGTATTCAATTTGATAGGTGTCAGGGAAGAGATAGCCTTCCAGCCCCTGGTCTCCGGGACGGCCCGAAGCGGCCAGGAAATCATCCTGGAAGAACGCGGCTTTTTCAGGGTTCTTGGTGAGATCGATGAATACGGTGGGGCTGACGATACCCTCCGTGCCCAACTGCTCTGCTATCTCTTCCACGCGCTTATCTTCTTTTACCTGGAAGGTAAGGCCAACAGCCGTGGTGGGTCCGGTCAATTTCGTGACCAACTCCCCGATATCCATGTTGGTCACCAGGGCAAAGCGCCCGGCCTGTATTTTCTGCTCGACCCCGCGGCCCTTCAACTCCAGCTTCAACTGGTCAATGGGGTCTATCAACCCCGATTTGTCCAGCACGCCAACCTTCTTCAGGTTTTCACCTATCGTAGTGATGCTGTCGCCCGGCCTGACAACAAACACAACAGGGTCGTGCTTCTTCTCGTTGTTCCCAAAGATGCTGGTTGCCCTCGTGAAGATGAATACTCCAGCGACGACCACGGCAGCCACCATCGCAAGTCCGAGTATAGCTTTGATTATGTTACCCAGGAATGACAAATCTCATTTTCTCCTTATTAGCACAGCCAAATATCATTTTACAGGAATGGCGCTCCTTTGGGCAAGGCAATACACAGAGGATGACGAAGGACGATAGACGATAGACGAACAGCACGTTATGTCTTTCGTCCTGACGCAGGGTCTCATTATTCTTCCGTACGGGCGCGCGGGAACCAACTGTTCCAATGGATGCATTAAGGCTAGGAGCTATAGTCGATTTACATCCGCCTGTCCACAATCGAATTCATTTAGAAAACCGAAATAATAATCTGCGTAACCGCAGGCACCAACGTAAGGAGAAAGGCCGCGATTACTTCGCCTTCAATCGGCCACTCATGCATATCTCGGATTCGCCCCTGTATACCCATAGCTTTGTCCAGATAGTCTGCGTCTTCGTTCTTGTGTTCCCTTAGAACTTTATTTAGGGCTGCTACAACTTCAGCATTGATCGCCTTAATCTGCCTTAGCTTGATTTCGCGCAGTAGATAATGAAGCTCAAAGAATGACCATAAGAACAAGGTAACTGGATAGAAGGCAAGGCCAACGAGCCAGATCAACGTCAATGGAACCAATCCATATGGCCCTTGCCACTCGGCTATGACCAGCGCTGCGTAAAAAGCCGAGACCATAAGTGCAGCGGAGGAAAACAGGCTCTGTAGTCTCAGAATAGAAGTGTGTGGCAGCATGAAAAATGGGAGGCTCATACCCCTGTTCCTGATTTTTCTTAGAGATGAAAGCAGCGCAATTGAAACGTAAAGTGTCTGACCACTAAACAGAAGTACGATAGAGAATAAGGCCAGCGCAACTAGATTTAGCACCGTAGACTTTAAGAGGAGGGTCGAGCGCAAGAACTGTAAGCACGCCTAGAACAACTATTAGCCCCGTCACAAGTCTTGAGGACCAGGTGGATAACGTGAAAATGCGTTTCTCTTCGCTGGCTAACCAGCGATAGAATGTATTGCTATCGTTCCAAACCAAGCTTGATAGTTCAATGAGTATTCCTCTGAATGAGTGCGCAAGCCAAATATTAGCTATTGGTAAGAACGCAATTCCTGCGGAACCTAAAAATTGGGTCCAAAAATAGCCGCTTTCCCCCAATATCGTGAGAAACAACACCTCAGCTCCGAAGAAAATCACTCCAATAACTGACCAATAGAGCCAATAGGGGATAACATGAGGAAAGATTATGAGCCTTTCAAAAGTGCTTCTGGTTAATCTACTTGTCATAGCTGGATCCCAGACAATGTGTATGTTCATGAGGCCACATAGTAATCCGAATGGACCCCAATGAAGCCTTATAGATGCAAACCGTTAGTCTGATCTTATCTCAGGCTCAATTCTGCTTATGCCTATGAAGTCGCTGATTGCGTCCAAGCCTTGTGGTCTGTATCACCAAGCGAACTAGTTCCCCACCTCCAGCCTGTGGCATGAGGCAGATTGAGGAAGGCAAAATGGGTCGAACCAGCCGAATCACCCAGCTCATTCCATCGAGTGTTGCTTGTTGTGCCGGACTCCATTCAAATCCATATGCTTCGCGCAGACGCTCAGGTAACAATCCCGTGGTGGTGAAGCGGATCAAAGGCATGAATGCCCTCAGAACGCCACTGACATTCGGCCTGAGTACCTGGCGGGCCAAGCGATGTGTGATGTCTGTAACAGCGAGAGTCTGGCCTTCAAGCGTGGCCTTTACAAAGTAATTGAAGTCCTCGATGCGTTTTGGTAGCATTTCTATAGGAATGCCCATGAGTTCGCCAAGCAGCCGAGCATCTTTATAGAATAGGCATTTCTCTCTCGAAGTCAGGGTGCGATTGAACCGCTCATAGGTGATAACGCTAGTATCTACCAACGTCGCAAGAACCCAAAGCTTCAGTACGGGGTCATCGGCGGCATAATTTGTACCTTTAGCGAAGCAGCCGCTACTTTTCTGCAACTGACCTCTAATGAGGGTATGTACTGTTCTAAATCTGCGTAATGCTTCTTGCGCTTCTTGAAGGTTGCCAAGTACAACTGCCATCATTAGGTCCAGCGTCCGGTGTAACCGCACAATTGGATATTTCACTAAAATTGCTATGGTCAGCGACACCAGCGGCCACAAGAGGATGGGCCAACTGCATGAGGATAGCGCGCCCGCCACCCAAGAGACCGGATGCCTCGCTGTTGACCCTACGTAAGACGCTACGTGCTCCGAAAACGCCCCTAGACTCCATGAGAGTTCCACCTCTTCTGATCCACATTATTACTATTTCTCTATCATGGTGTACACACCCTAATGCGATCACATTCCGCAACCACACAAAGATAAATGCCCTCAGTTGGATAGTAATAGTTTTGATAGTATAGCATATGAGCTTTTACTCGGGCGCAAATTGATCCTGCCGAATGCCTAATGCGGTTCTGACAATTACTGGTTATTGCGCTATAATCATTACCCACCAAGTGCAAGGGGAACGAAATGATGAGCACTGGTGCTGTCGGGCAGATGGGGTAATAGAATGGCAGAGAAGATAAACAACGAACTGAACAAGTTAGCGCGTCGGTTGGCTGCACAGAGGTGCATAGTGAGCGGCAATTGTGAGATATGCGACACAAAGCCCATTCACAGGCACTCGCAAGAAGCGCTACTGCTCCCACAGTAGCGCTCAGAAGGCATACATGCGTGGCCGACAGTAAGACCCAAGTCCCAAGATATACGCCAGCTATTGCCAGATATGCAACCTATACATCCTTCCCAGCCTGGGGCGGATCGTCTGGATGCTTTGTTTGCATCAGGCTCGTAAGTACCATAAGTAGCGCATTCCCAAGCCACGACCAAAGAGCAACGCAATGAACAAGCCAACAACCAAAAGAACGCTTAGGGAAATGACATTCTACTGGCCGCTTACACTCAAGCGTAACTACTTCGTATCTTGGTTGCTGGTGGGTACTTGCGCCTTTTTAGGGATTGAAGCAATACTCGGGCTCACCGGAGAACCGCATTATTTATGGACAGAATTGTTCTTTACCTATTTCATGGTAGCAGGGATTCCAATCTTATGTTTGCGTGCCGCCGAAATCTACCAAGGGTTACCAGAGCTTCTTACACCGATATTGACAACCAAGGCAACAGATCTTGACGATTGGATTACCGTGCAGGGTTATCGAATATTTGGTGCTGGCTCGCGCTTAGTTTGGCCTGTTGTGCTTGCTGTAGATCTACTTGGCAGTATCACACTGTTAACTGATCGAATTCCCTATCAATCTGTCACGATAAATCTGTTGGGTCTAGTTATCATGCAAGTCATATTCTTCTTGGCTGGACATGGAGCATATTTGCTAGCAGGCATTCTCATTCTCTATTACCGAGTAGTAAGATTGCCATTAAGTTCTTCCTTATCTTGATTTCGCGGAGCGGGCAGTGGGGACACTCAGTCGATATATATATATGATTACATTGGCAGTACTTATTGAATACCTAGGACTGCTTGCGGCTGTCCAGTTTGGACCATATAGCGGTTCAATTTGGGCGTTGCCTTGGCTTACAGTTTTGGCTGTAATGCCGGTGCTGTCCTTTACTTGGGGGATTTATCAAATTCATGTGCTGAAGCAGGAGATTAAACTCCATCACTTAAATACTACTAATCTGGAGATTAAACATGCATTCGCAGAATTCCAAGCTGATAAGTCGAAGGATTACATTGAGGTAGTGGCGACGCTAGCAAACGTACACAAGCAGATCGCTAAGTCCAACGAATGGCCGACAGCACTGCTTAGTCTTCTAACGTTCCTGTTAGCAGCAATAGCTGCTGGAGGCCAAATCATCGCCTCGATTGCATCCCTGTTAGAGCCATAGCCGAACACAAAGCCTTATTCGCTAAGAGTTAAACCGCGATACAGATAGACCTCAAATAGACCTCAAACACTGAAGCGATTGGCTACATTATTGGCTACACAGACCAAACAAAAGGCCCGATCAAGTAGGGCTCGAGCCATTTTCGTGCCTTTATTCCTGGCTGAGGCACAAGGATTCGAACCTCAACTTAACTGATACAGAGTCAGAGTCCTACCGTTAGATGACGCCTAATGCTTCGCGTCTATAATCAGGCCTAGCGGGGCCTACTATGTCAAGATGAGGGGTCGCCTTGACAAAATAGGCCAAAATTCGATACAATGGGCCGTTATCGCCCTTAATGACGACCAGGGGCGAACCCTGGAATGCGCCACTTGCGCCTCGCGCCAGACCCCAATCTCCCTGTGCAACAATATAGAGGATAGAGAACGCAAAATGCGATCATCCGCAGAGCGGACTCCGCAATCCGAAAGTGAGGGCATCTCTCCAATATGATAGAGGTGGACAACCTGACGAAATACTACGGCGCTTTCCCCGCCTTGCGCGACGTTACGTTCAGCGTAGAGCCTGGGGAAATCCTCGGTTTTCTGGGGCCGAACGGCGCCGGCAAAACAACCACAATGCGCATCATCACCAGCTATATACCGCCTACCTCCGGGACCGTGCGCGTCGCAGGCTTCGACGTTACGCAGAAGTCGCTCGAAGCGCGTAAGCACCTGGGCTATCTCCCTGAGACCGTACCGCTGTACGCAGAGCTTACGCCGTGGGAATATCTCGACTTCAAGGGGCGCATCAGCGGGATGCACAACACGCGCGAGCGGCGCTCTCGCATCATCGAGATCATGGACCGCATCAACCTGGGGGACGTGTCGGAGAAGCTAATCGGCTCGCTCTCTCGCGGCTACCGTCAGCGCGTGGGTCTCGCGCAGGCATTATTGCACAACCCTGACGTGCTGATACTTGACGAGCCTACGGTGGGCCTCGACCCGGTGCAAATCACCGACGCCCGCAACCTGATCAAGGAGCTGGGCCGCGATCACACCATCATCCTCAGCACCCACCTCCTCCCCGAAGTGAGCATGGTCTGCAACCGCGTGATTATTATCAACCGGGGCAGGCTCGTGGCGCTCGATACACCCTTCCACCTGACGGAAGGTGCCGGTGAAGGTACTGTCCAACTCGAAGTGGCAGGCGAACCGCAGAATGTGCTTGCAGACCTGCGCGCCGTGCCAGGTGTTCTGAAGGTAGAGCAGATGGTCCCAGCCGCGGATGCCTCCGGCTCGAACGGCCATGTCGTAAGCAGATCGCCAGATGTGAATAGCTACGAGGTCGAAGCCATGCCCGGTGAAGACGTGCGCGCCCAATTAGCGGAGACCGTCGTGAGCGCCGGATACGGCCTGTTTGAGCTAAAGACCGTCAAACCCTCGCTTGAGGAGATATTTATCCGCGTCATCTCCCAGGCGCAGGAGGACGAGCTAGAGGACGAGGCTGAATCTGCAATGCTTGAGGAAGAGATGTCGAATGGGGAAGATATGTTGGACGAAGAAGAGGAAGAAGTCGTAGCCACCCCTGCGCGCACCCGCGTCGTGACGAAGAGGAGGGTGCGTAAATGAGAAACGTCATTACTATCGCGGGCAAAGAGCTACGCACTTACTTTGTAACGCCCGTCGCCTACGTTATCGTCGCCTTCTGGCTGGCAGCGCTCGGCGTCTTCTACTGGCAGGCCGTGCCTAACGGCAACCAACTGACTATGGTGCCGGTATTCAACGTACTCCCCATCTTGCTGCTGCTGATAGCGCCCGCGCTCACCATGCGCCTCCTGGCTGAGGAGCAACGCGCGGGTACCCTGGAACTGCTCCTCACCTCCCCGGTGCAAGACTGGGCGGTCGTGCTAGGCAAGTTCCTGGGAGCGCTCGGACTATTCCTCAGCATGAGCGCGCTGACCCTCTTCTACCCCATCCTGATGGTCTTCTTCAGAGGCGACCCGGACTGGGGGCCGATCTGGGCGGGGTACGTCGGGTTGATACTCATGGGGATGGCGTTCATGGCGGTCGGGCTGTTCGCATCGGCCCTCACCAATAACCAGATGGTATCCTCCGTGATAGCCTTCGTGATACTGCTCATCTTCTTCATCATGGGAGTGGTCAGCCAGAATTTCGGACCCGGCGTCGCCGACCTCCTCACCAAATTGTCGATAAGCGACAGGTTCTACGACTTCCCACGGGGCGTCATTGAATGGAAATCGGTTATCTATTACCTCACCTTTACCGGGGTGGCGCTCTTCCTCACCGTACAGGTCGTTGAAGCAAGGAGGTACAGAGCATGAAGAACAGCACACGTGGCCTGGTCGCTCTAGTAGCAGGCTTCGCGGCGCTAGGGTTCGCGCTCCTCTCAATCTTCTACTGGGTGGCCGTGCTGAACCCGCCGATGAGCTTCTCGAATATTGACCTCACGTTAAAGATACTCGCTATCGCGGCGATTATCTTTTTCGCGATCTATCTGCTATTCAGCCCCGAATCGGTCGGGAAGTCGATGGGCAAGCGCAGCACAAGGCTGACCGCCAACGCGCTGATTGCTTCACTGGTGGCGATAGCGATAGGCGTGGTTATAAACATTATCGTGGACAATATTGCCCTGGCCCGCGGTGACTGGACCGCCGGGAAGGACTTCTCCCTCTCCCAGCAGACGACCAAGCTGCTCAGCGACCTCAATAACAGCGACCGCACGATTACCGCGATTGGCTTCTTTTACAGGCAGGACCCCCAACCGGCGCTTGACCTGCTGAAGGAGTACGGGGCTTATACCTCGCGCTTCCGCTACGAGATCAACAACCCCAACACTCAGCCTCTGCGTGCTAGCCAGTTTGGCGTCACAACCGATGGCACAGTGGTATTCACCGACGGCACGAAGCGCGAGCTTGCAAATAGCGTCAGCGAGCGGGAGTTCACCAGCGCGATCATACGCCTATCCCAGACTGGCACGAAGAAGGTGGCGTTTCTGACCGGACACGGGGAGCGCGACCTCAATGGCGTTGACGAGCGGGGCTACTCGGAGGTCAACGCGTCGCTGAAGCGAGACAATTATGCGACCGTGCAGTGGAGCCTGACAACCTCTCCAACGCTCTCTATCACCGACGTTTCGGTGCTGGTAATCGCGGACCCGCAGACCCCCCTCAACTCCAGGGAGATACAGAGCATCCAGCAGTACCTGGACGCGGGTGGGCACGCCCTTATCGCACTCGATACGAACCGCAACGCCCAACAGCCGGACGCACACGGGAAAGTGGTCGAGTTGATCAACCAGATTACCTCCAAGTATGGAGTGACCGCGAGGGACGGCATAGTGGCCGATTTCGCCAAGATGACGGCCTTCGCGCCACAAGACCCGACCGTCTTCGGGATCGACTCCTACCCAGCAGACTCTGATATTACCTCGGATATAGCGCGTGGAGCGAACGGCGGCCCGCTACCCACCCTCTTTTACCAGGCGATAGCCGTCTTACCCCCACCTCCCACCTCTACTATCACCTCTACGGTGGCTACGACGATCCTCCAGACGAGCAACGCTCCCGACAGCTGGCTCGAAATCGCGGGGCCGGACGGGCAATGGAACGCCCAGTATGATCCCGGCACGGATGAGATAGCAGGCCCGGTGCCCATAGCGGTGAGCGTTGGACCCGACGACTCCACGGTGATAACCGATACGCAGACGATAAAGACGCGGCTGGTGGTGTTCGGGGATGCCGACTTCGCGGCCAACTTCTTCCTGTCTCAAAGCTCACCCGTCTACGTGCTACAGAACGGCGACCTCTTCAGCAACGCCGTGTCGTGGCTGGCGGGGGCGAACGAGCTGATCTCGATACGCCAGAAAGATCCCACAGCGCCGAGGGTTTTGACCCTGGATGCCGGGCAGAAGAACGTGCAGCTAATCACTGCGGTGTTTGGGCTGCCGCTATTCGTGCTGCTGCTGGGCGGTGCGGTCTGGTGGAGGCGCAAGTAACCAATGGAACAATTTATAACATCGGAACGACTTATAACAACGCTCATAGAGGTAGCTCTCCTTGTGGCGCTGGTTTGGCTTTATCGGAGACTCCAAGCACTGTCCGTCCAACGATCATATTGGTGGCGCTGCTCCTGGTGCTGGGATCAGTGGCCATCTTTCTCACCAATCAGAACAAGGGGACCACGCCAGGCCTCACCCCTACTCCTGTTCCGAGCTTCTTATGGCAGGAGACGAGCCAGGTGCAGGGCATAGACGTGATGAGCGGCACGGCGAAAGTCAGCCTCCGCAAAGACATTTCGACTACCGTCTGGATGCTCACAGCGCCGGAGCAATACCCCGCAGAGACGTTCCAGGTGGACAACGTGGCAAGCACGCTCCAGCGCTTGGAGGCGACGAAGGTGGCGACCGGCACGACCGACCTTGCCCAGTACGGCCTCGACAAGCCGGGCATGACCGTGACGGTCACGTTCAGCAGCACGACGCCCCTTACGCACACTTTCATGGTAGGTTCGGGGAACTTCGATGGAACAGGTTTTTATATCAAGCAGCCAGACTCGCCTGATGTGTACCTGTCGGCCACCACTCCAATCGGGACGATACAGAACTGGCTCGCTACACCGCCAAAGCAAGCACCCACGCCCACGCCTTTCCCGACCGCTCCCGCCAACTCCTACCTCCACAGCTACGGCTGAGCCTTCGCCCGCGGGACCCGTCGGTCCACCCTCTAACGCAACCCCGGTTGTATCTCCAAGCGTGGAACCGTCGCCTGTAGTCACGGGGACCGTGTCTATAGTCGCGCCCCCAACCATAGCAGCAACCGGGCCGGGCGCGGCGAACTCCACCACGCCCCTCGTTCCGACGGCAATAGCAACTTCAACCCCTTGAAATAGGTAAGTATTAAAAAGCACAAAAATAAAGGTTCGGCTGCGCCGAACCTTTATTTTTGTCCTTTTTATACTTGTTAGTGCTTATGGAGTGACGAAAGTCCTTAAAGGTCTGGGCGAAGCGGCTGGGGATGCGGCCTTCGATGACCGTGCCGCCGCCCGTGTGCTCCTCACGGCTGATGACACCCTTCTCGTGGAAGAGCGAGACAAGCTCGCTGGAATGAATACGGGATAAGCACCTTTATAGGTGTAAGACCTGCTGCCAGCACTTCCTGTACCCTGGTAAGCAGAGTATCCAGTCCCCAACCCTTACGCGCGGACACGGGCACGTAGTTGGGGCCTAGCTGCATGTCGGCGGCGACCTGCGCGCTGATGCGCTCTACGTCAGGGACGGATGAGCCGTTAGTTGAACCATCTCCCTGGGGACCACCTGGGAAAAGGCGGTCCAGCTTGTTCAGGGCGACGACGCGAGGCTTATCGCCCACCCCCAGGTCGGCGAGCACCTTGTCAACGGTCTGGGATTGCTCTTCGGCGTTCGGGTGGGTGATATCTACGACGTGCACAAGGAGGTCGGCATCCTGCACTTCCTCAAGTGTGGCCCGGAATGCCGCCACAAGCTGAGTAGGGAGACGCTGGATGAACCCCACCGTGTCAGTCAAGAGCACTTCCTGTCCTTCGGGCAGGATAATCTGGCGTGTGGTGGGGTCAAGCGTCGCGAATAGCACGTTCTCGGCACGCACCTGCGAGTTGGAGAGGGCATTGAGCAGGGTAGATTTACCGGCGTTCGTGTAGCCAACGAGAGCGAGGATAGGGACGCCCTCTCGGCGGCGCTTCTGGCGGTAAAGCTCCCTGTGCGCGTGGACCTCCTTGAGTTGGTCCTTCAACTTGGATATACGCTCCCCTGAGCGGCGGCGGTCAACCTCAAGCTGCGTCTCGCCGGGACCACGCAGGCCGACGCCACCCGCAGCCTGGCGAGAGAGGTGGGTCCACATTCGCGTGAGGCGCGGGAGGCGATACTCAAGCTGGGCAAGCTCGACCTGCAAGCGGCCCTCGCGGGTCTGGGCGTGGCGAGCGAAGATGTCGAGGATAAGCCCTGTGCGGTCGAGGATTTTGGCCCCAAGCTGCTCTTCGAGGTTCCGCTGCTGGGTGGGGGTAAGCTCTTCATCGAAGAGGAAGAGGTCCGCGCCCGTCTGCTCGCGCTGCTCGCGTATCTCGACTACTTTTCCTTTGCCCACCAGGGTAGCGGGGTTCGGGCGGTCTACCTTTTGAGAGACCTTGCCTACCACTTCTACGCCAGCGGTGGCTGCAAGCTGCTCAAGCTCCGCCAGGGAGTCCTCAGTGCTCATAACCTGTCGCCCCGAACTCTATGCCTACGAGCAGGGCTTTTTCGACCACCTTCTTCGTTTCAAACAGTGTGCTTGTGATTTTCTTCCTCCTGGGGAATCTGTGTTTCTCTGATGACTTGTTACGATTAGATACTAGCGTACCAGCGAAGGCTCTTGCGCCGCGATGTTGAAGCGCGAGAGGCGCTCAATCGCCGCTTCAACTTGCGCGTCGGGGACGGTGAGAGACATTCGGAAATAGCCCTCGCCCGCCTCACCGTAGCTGGAGCCTGCGGTCACGGCGATACCCGTGGCGTCAAGCAGACGGTCCGCGAAGGCTTTGGACGTGAAGCCCTTCGGCACGCTCGCCCAGATGTACAGCCCAGCCTTTGGGCGCACCGCCTTTATGCCTATGCGGTCGAGCGTGTCGCAGAGGAGGTTGCGGCGACGGCAATAGATTTCGTTGCGGGCAGGTATCCATCTCTGGTCGCCGGTGAGTGCGAGCGTGGCGGCATCCTGCACCGCGCCGTAGATACCCGAATCGATGTTGCTCTTGATTCGCCCCAGCACCCCTATGATTTCGGGGTTGCCCACCGCCATCCCGATACGGTTACCCGCCATCGAGTAGGTCTTACTCAGGGAGTTGAACTCCACCGCGACGTCCATCGCGCCCGGAACCTGGAGGATCGAGGGAGCGCGATACCCGTCGTAGACGATTTCGCTGTATGGGTTGTCGTGCGCGATGATGAGGTCGTGACGCTTGGCCCAGTGCACCACACGCTCGAAGAAGTCGAGGTCGGCCACCGCACCTGTAGGGTTGTTAGGGTAGTTGAGCCAAAGCACGTTTATGTCTTTCGCAAATGAGATATCAAGGGCATCCAGCTGGGGCAGCCATCCGTTCTCTTCACTCATAGGAACGGGCAAAGCCACGCCGTCGGCCATCATCGTGCCGTACTTGTAGACCGGATAGGAGGGATCGGGCACCAGGGCCGCTTCACCAGGATCGACGAAGGCGAGCGCGACGTTGGCTATCCCTTCCTTCGAGCCGATGAGGGGGAGGACTTCGCTGTCCGGCTCCAGGCTCACTCCAAACCTCTCCATGTACCAGTCGGCGATGGCGCGGCGCAGCTTTGGCTTTCCGAAGTAATCAGGATAGCGCATGTTTTCAGGTCTACAAGCCGCCTCGCCCAACTCGTCCACAAGATAGCCAGGCGTCGGTACATCCGGGTCGCCCATCGTGAAGTTGATAACCTCGACACCTGCGGCACGCAGGTCGGCAAGCTTCTTCGCCATCCCTGCAAATACGTATGGGGGCAACCTGTCAACGCGACCTGCGAATCTCATGCTGGTTCGGTCTCCTTTTGTGTCAGAGGTAGTTTCTGCCGGAACTATTATTATACACAAGTGCATATCTTTGTAAAAAGTGCACGGCACATAGACTTCTCTTAAGATGTGCCGTGCACTTTGGGTCTCTCTACGCGGGGAGAGAGTTATGGAAGTAGAGGCGAAAGACCAGGTGGCGCAAACCTAACCTCAAATAGGGTTTCCTTAAGATGTGAGGTTAGGTTCTAAGGAGGAAGGTGCGTGTGGTGCTCGGTGAATCTAATCTACGAATAGACTTCTCTTAAGATGTGTAGATTAGCTTGTGGCCTTCTCTGCCTCTCTTACCCCTGGTTTGAACGCTTGCAGGACCGGTAATTGGTAGATGGTAGTCAGGGTGTGCCTGCAAACTACAACTAGATGATTTGTAAGATCAAGAAAATTCCAGCACGACCCTGGTATTCAAGAAGGCAGTCAACCGCTCTGCTTCGGCTTCAATACCTTCCTTGATCGAAGTCAACGGTGATGAGAACATCTGAACCTTGACGATTGTTTGCGAGCGTCCGATTTTATATCCCCAGACCCCTTTCATACGCCCATCGACCAGTACGACAGCAGAGATCCAACCCTGTGGGCGAAAGACCTGGCTCTTGTATGCCTTTGGTAGTAATTGTTCAAGGTCGCGCTCAAGTCCCAACGTGTACGCATCGAACAACGGTAGCAATCGTACAGTTCCCGTTGTTTCGAGCCTCTGCATTTGTTCAAGAGTTGTACGCAAGGCTAACCCAGGTCGGCCCTCTACATCGACCTCTTCTAGCTCATCCTCTATCGACTGAAAGAGCTTTCGGGCGGGGACGAGCCTGGCCCCACCGTCCCACCAGCGGGCGAAGTCATTTGGCGTAGTTGGCCCGTAAGCTCGAAGATAGCGGCGGGCTATCTCTTGCAGCGCCAGGTGTGGCTCGATTGGCTGCCGGTTCTGGTTCGCAGTCATGCCAATCCACTGGCGGGGATTGACGAAGGTGACGTGACGTTTCGACCCTGATTTGGCCCGAAACAGAGGTCGCCACGGAATGCCGATGGCTTCCAGAGCGAACCCCAGCTTGAGGAGAGTAATAGTTTGCCCAATTCGGGAGCACCGATATGCCTGGCTACCGAGGTTGCTAGCTGTTCGCGCGTCATCGGTTCGCTGCCGAGGACCTGTGGGACGGCAGCCATGAACGCCTCGTACCGCGGCTCTGTTATGCCGTAATAGGTGAAATACTTTAGCCAGTTACGATCATCGTGCGCGCTACGCGCTGCCACGTACAAAGGCAAATCGTCGGCAGAGAGCAGGTGGAGTGTGCCACGCATCGCCCAGGTCTTGACAAGCGTGCGGTCCTGCCAGAGCGCGGCTTGCACATCCCCCGGAGTAAGTCTATCCACGCGCGCCCACAGAGCCAACTCGGCTGCGGACATCACTTGGGCCTGGATACCCCCGGTGCGCTCCACGGCCTGGACGTAATCCTGGCGTTTCAAACGCGGTGACAGGCAATGCTGGGACAAGCGCCAGGCGTTAACTTGCTGCCATGTCAATGATTTCATAATCAGCCTTTGTCCTTCCTTCTACCTTTGTTGCTAGTTACCGGCTACCAACTCGTCCAGAAAGTGCCGGACCAGAGCTAAAGCTTCGGGGTACGGGTCGGTATTTGACACGTCGATCCAATGGGCGGTCTCCATGCGGCGGAACCAGTTCCCCTGGTGGCGGGCGAAGGCATGCGTATCCCACTTGATGCGTTGTATCGCTTCGGGCAGAGTAGCCTGGCCTTGCAGGTATTTCCCTATCTGGCGGTAACCCAGGCCGCTCATCGAACGGAGATCGAACGAGTACCCACGCTCGTGCAGGGCGGCCACTTCCTCTACAAGCCCATCTTTTACCTCACGCTCAACTCGCGTATCTATGCGGGCGTATATTTGCTCTCGTGGCGCGCTCAAACCTATTATGAGGGTGCGATAAGAGGGAGGCTCTTTGTTCTGCTGTCCACTAATCGGTTGGCCTGTAATGGCTATCACCTCAAGAGCGCGGACGATGCGGCGGGTATTCGATGGTAGGATTTTCGCCGCTGCCTCCGGGTCGAGGGAGCGCAGACGGTCATGTAACGTCGCTGAGCCTACCTGCTCTGCCTCACGCTCAAGCTCTTCGCGTAAGGAGAGGTCCGGCTCGACCCTGGGGATGGTCCACCCCTCCAGCACGGCGTTGAGGTAAAGCGGGGTCCCTCCGGCCAGTACGGGCATCTTGCCCCTGGAGATAATGTCCTCGATGACCTGGTATGCGCCTGACTGGTAGAGCGCCAGGGTGTATGGCTCGTCAGGGTCCACGAGGTCTATCATGTGGTGGGGCACGCCGCCGCGCTCTTCGACGGTCGGCTTGTCGGTGCCGATATCCATGTAACGGTAGACCTGGCGCGAGTCCGCCGTGACTATTTCTCCGCCAATGGCCTGGCACAGCTTGATGGCAAGGGCGCTCTTGCCCGTCGCGGTCTGGCCGACGAGAGCTATCAAGGGCGGGATGTTCTTGATCATCCATCTGCTAGGTATTTTACGGAAAATTTCCTAAAGATGTCGTATCGGGTGAGCAGAAGCTCTAAGAACAGGGTTGAAACAACGGGGAGTATGGATAACGAAGCACCCTTTTCCGTGTCATTCCGAACGTAGTGAGGAATCTCCGAGCTTGGACGTGTGGATAGAGTTTTAATTCTTCGCTCCGCTCAGAATGACAGGCTAAGAGTGACAGTTCTTGCACACCCTCTGAATGGGGCGAAGAATGACAGCCACAAACCAAATATTCCCAAAGAGCTTCTAAGCCAAATCGCGGCGTAGCTGCTCAACCAGGTTGGTGTAACGGCTGTTGGAGGTGGAAGTGGTAACGGCGTGCTTGAGGGCTTCGGGCGCACCAGCGAGCACTACCAGGCTACGGGCGCGGCTGACGCTCGTATAAAGCAGGTTGCGCTCAAGCATACGGGCGTGCTGCCCGATGACCGGCATTATCACCACCGGGTACTCACTCCCCTGCGCCTTGTGGACCGAGATGGCATATGCGTGGGTAAGCTCGTCAAGGTCCTGAAAGGTGTAGGTGGCCGCAACGTCCGTGTCGAAGCTGACGGACACTTCTTGCTCTTCGGGGTCGATGCGCACGATGCGCCCTAGCTCGCCATTCGACACCTGCTTGTCGTAGTCGTTGACGACCTGCATCACCTTATCGCCTGTGCGGAAGATGCGGCTGCCGAAGCGGCGCTCGTCCTTCGCAGGGTCGGGCGGGTTGAGAGTAGCCTGTAGCCGCGTGTTGAGCGCGTCAATACCGCACACGCCGCCGTAGATGGGTGCGAGCACCTGGATGTCATTTATCGGGTCCAGACCAAAGCAATTCGGCACGCGGGACGTGGCAAGGTCCACAATCAGGTCGGCGCACGCCTGTGGCTCGCGCTGGGTGAAGAAGAAGAAGTCGGTAATCTCTTTCCCGATGAGAGGGACCTGGCCGTGGTTGATGCGATGGGCGTTCGAGACGATGGCGCTCCCTTCTGCCTGGCGGAAGATAGTCTCAAGCGACACCACGGGCACCACCCCGCTCGCAATGATGTCGCGGAAGACCGCGCCTGGGCCGACCGGGGGCAGCTGGTCAGCATCTCCAACGAGGAGAAGGTGGGAGCCTCGCGGCACGGCACGAAATAGCGCGTCAGCCAGCAAGAGGTCCATCATCGAAGCCTCGTCCACGATCACCAGATCAGCCTCAAGGGGTGTCTTTACCTCATAGCCGCCATTTGGCCGGAGGTCTAACAGGCGGTGGATAGTGGTAGCCGCGACTCCTGTGGCTTCCGTCAGACGCTTTGCGGCTCGACCAGTTGGAGCGGCTAATACAACCGAAGCTCCTTGCTTCTGCGCGAGGCGGACGATGCCGCGCAAGGTCGTGGTCTTGCCCGTGCCTGGGCCGCCTGTTAGCACGGCAACGCGCTCGGTGAGTGAGGTCCTGATGGCATCTCGTTGCGCCTCGGTCATGAGCACCGTTTCATGTTTATCGAGAAAGGCCCATGCGCGCTCCCAATCTATCCGGGCCGCCACCGACAGGCGGTCCATTCCTGCTCGCTGAAGCGCATTTATAGACGACGCCACCGAGCGCTCCGCGGCGAGAAGCTCCGGCAGGTAAATGGGCGGGTTCGAGCTAATAGCTTCCGTCGCCTCAGGCATCTCGATAAAGCCCCCCTCTGTTAGCGCGGGGAGGGTAGCGCGTAACGCGCCTGGACTCAGGTCAAGGAGGCGGGATGCGGCGGTTATCACCTTCTCGGTTGGGAGATAAATATGGCCTGCGCTGGTTGCCTCTCTCAAGGTATGGGCTACCCCTGCGCCCACGCGCTGTAGGGCATCGTGCGCCACACCGGCGCGAGCAGCAATAGCATCCGCGACCTGGAACTCCACCCCGTATACTTCGGCGGAAAGACGGTAGGGCTGCTGGCGAACTATCGCTTCCGCTCCCGTGCCGTATTTGCGCAAGATGCGGACGGCGAGCGCCACGGGCAGACCCTCCCCCTGCAAGAAGTGCATGAGGTTCTGGAGGGCGCGCCGGTCGCGCCACGTCTCGGCTATCTGCTGCGCCTTGCGCGATCCTAGCCCCGGCACTTCCGCCAGCCGCTCCGGGTGCGCATCGAGGATGTCGAGCGTGTCGAGGCCGAAGGTGTTTACTATGTGCTCGGCCATGACCGGACCGACCCCTTTGAGCAGTCCTGAGCCGAGGTAACGCTTGAGGGCGGGCACGCTGCCGGGCGCGGCGGTCTGGTATTTAGAGACGGAGAACTGCCGCCCATACTGTGGGTGGGTGATCCAGCGACCCTCAAGGCGCAGACCCTCTCCCACAGTGATGCCGGGGAGGTTGCCTGCTATGGTCGCAAGCTGCTTCTGCTTGGGGAGCTTGAAGCGGGCGATTACGTACCCACTCTCTTCGTTGCTGTAGGTAATGCGCTGCACAACGCCGTCCAGCGAGTTCAGCCTGGCCGTCTGGCGCGAAAGCTTCATTTCCTGTTGTGCGTGATCGCATTGAGAGCATCTTCGTAACGGAAGTATCGAATACATTATCAGGCTTGCTTGGTTCAGGGGCAAGCCTGATGATAGATTTCACATAAGACATGCGCGCTGAGTAGGGGCACGGCGTGCGTCGCTACGCTCCGTGCCCCTACGTGACTGTGCTCAAGAGGGCAATATGGGGCTAGAAAGGTAGCGCCAGGAGGTCTTCCTCTTCTTCGACCGCAACAGGCCTGCGCTCATTACGTCCCTTCCCCGAGACAGGCTTCGATGAAGAAGCTGAAGCTGTGCGCTGAGGCTCCAAATCAGCCTCGTCAGGCTTGGAGTTCGAGCATCAGCATGTCGGAGGCGACCACCTCGGTACGCTGGTACTTCTGACCTTCAGACTCCCAGGCGCGGGTGCTCAACCGTCCTTCGATGTAGACGAGCCGACCCTTGCGAAGGTGCGCGGCGCACGTCTCGCCCAGCGTGCCCCATGCGACGATGCGGTGCCAGTCGGTCTCAGTATTGAGGGTGCCATCCTGCCCGGCCCACTGGCGGTTAGTAGCCAGTGAGAAGGTAGTAAGCTGGACGCCGTTGGATGTAGAATGTGCCTCCGGGTCTGCACCGAGGCGTCCAATAAGCTGCACTTTGTTCAAAGTCCTCGCCATCTCTTTATCTCCTTATCAAAGCTTATAATCTGCGAGAGTTATCTTGGACGAAAGACGAATGGGTGAAACGTGATGCGTGATGCGTGAATCCCCAAAAACCTCTGCGTCTCTGCGGTAAAATCTATCGTTCGTCTTCCTTACCCAGCACGCGCCACGCGGGGGCGTTCTGCGAATCTGCTGTCAATAGTGTTGTTTACGGTGTTGGAGTTGCCGCCGCGGATAGCCGTCAGGGGCGCTCGGCGCTCACCGGCTTTCGCCGCGACCTCGCGCTCAGGCTCTCTCCAATCAGGTGCGCGCCTGCTAGTGCCGTCACCGCCATCGGAGGGCTGCCCGGCGTGCCCATTTGACCTCTCCTCCATCTTGGTGCGGAGGTCGCGCAGCTTGTCGGCGACGAGCCTGTGGTGGTGCGCGGTCTCGTAGGCGCAGATATAGTCATGCACCCGTAGCATCAGCTTTATCATGTCCAGCTCAGGGCATCCTCATCGAAAGGCGTGACGTCGGCTCGCCTGCGGGGGATACTCCACCCGTCTGCGTGCGCCTGCCAGGGCCGTTAGCGATAGTAATCCTGTACGGGAACTTGGCGAAGCGGCCACCGTCACCCTCGTCCCATGAGATTGAGAGGGTGCGGCTCTCTATAGAGCCGTCCTCGCGCTGGCTGCCGCCGAACTTCTCCCACGTTCCCCCCGTTACCGAGGCGAAGAGCCTGTGGCAGACCAGGTGAGACACGAGGCGGGCCTCATCCTTGTCGAGCCATGCGCTCGCGTGCCCGGTCTGGTGCTTGGTCGCGGGGTCGTAACCCGCAATCTCGATCTTCAGCTTCTCTATCCTCAACGCATCATACACGTTGAGGAAGTTCTTGTTGGTGGCGTAAACGTAAATCTCTGGTGAAATCTTAGTCGTTCTCTCTGTCGGTTCCATCTCTACACAGTCCTTTCGCAACTTAGCTTGTTGTCAAATTTCCGCTGCCACTCCGGTCCTCTTTCGCTATGCGGCCTCCGCCCTATCGCTCGCCCAGGTGGCATCGTCCAGGAAGCCACACGCCGCGAGACTCTCAATGTGCCTGCACGAGCGCCGGCCACAATCGCACCGCAAGCCATCCCGCTCCATGCGCACACAAGCCGCATCGAGCGAGTCGCCTGATCCGATGCGCACCTGGAACACGCCCCTACCTCCGGTCACGCTGATACGGGTCAGGCCAATCCTATCCAACCGTTTCACAAAGCTGAAGCTCATCACCCACCTCTCAAAAAGAACCTTTGTTCCATTATAGCACCAATGTTCTGATTAGTCAATAGATTCTGGATAAAATTCCCACCAAAATGAGCGCCCGTGGGCGCTCATTTTGGTGGGAAAGATTGTTTGAGGTGGATCTAGCGCGTGTACTGGTGTAGGGCCATGCGGAGGGGCCTGTGGTGGGGAAGGACGGTAACGCCGTGTATGAGCGTGCGGCGGGCGTCCTCGTGCCGTGAGAGGGCAAGCTGAGCGCGGGCCAACGCCAGGAACGCGGCAGGGGGTAGCTGGTATTCAGAGGTAAGATCGGCCACGTCGAGGTCGCCGTAGCGCAACGCCATGAGGAACTCGGCCATGCTCGACCCTTCGCGCTCCTGCGATGCCAGGTCTATAGCGCGCTCGACGTGCATCTCTCGCTCCTCGTGAGACGAAAGGAGGAGGTTGGGTTCTCTACGGCGCGAGCGGTGAGAGCCTGTAATGTCTCTAGGATGGCGTGGTCCTGGATATGAGTATGCGGGGGTTGTGCTGGCGGGTCTAAGGCGCGCAGGCAAGAGATGCGCTAGAAGATGCACCGGGCGCACCCGCCCCAGCGTCACGCCCAGCTTATACAGCAAGAAGAGTCCACCCACCCCGAAAATCACCAATACCCAGAGGAATGTCCCGTCAGCGCGTCCCGCAGCGCCGATAGCCGAGGGAGAACCCCCGCCGGAGTTAGGAGGGTTATTGCCATTCAGCGCACCAACCGCGCCCGGCTTTGCTTGAATGGGCATATCAGGCGAACCACCACCCTGCGCGCCCGGCGAGAGGAGAGGCATTGGAGGTGCGACACCATCCCCGGCCTTGCCCAGAAGCCACGATACCGCGCCTCGCTTGCTTACCGATAGCTGTTCAGCGCCCAACCCCACAGGGTCGGCGGCCAGTCGTGCGTAGCTATAGTCCAGGATAGCGGCTGTATCCACGTACCACTGCGGGGCGTTCAACACAACCGATATGAGGCGATGTCCATCCCGTGTTGCCGACCCAACCAGGCAAAGTCCTGCATTGTCGGTAAGCCCGGTCTTGATGCCGTCGGCACCCTCATAGCGGGTAAGAAGCTCGTTTGTGTTCAGCAGCGGGTGGCCGGGAGCCTCGTATGAAACTTGATTGACTATCTCGTTGAACTCCGGGATGTGGAGGGCATACCATGACAGGCTCGCCAGGTCATACGCGCTTGAATAATGCCCATCCGCATCCAGGCCGCTGGGGTTGACGAAGTGGCTGTCGGTGAGGCCCAACTGACCCACGCGCACGTTCATCATCTCTGCGAAGCGCGCGACGGGCGGCTTCAGGGCGATCTCCCCCACAACGACCCTTGATCCGAGGGTGCGGGCTATGGTCATGGCAGCGTCGTTCCCGGATGGAAGCATAAGCCCATATAGAAGGTCGTGCATGGTCTGCTTCTCACCATTCTGGAGGCCCATACTCAACTCGCCCACAAGGTCGTCTGGCATGACTGCTATAAGATCGTCCAATTTACCATACTCGAGAGCCAGTATCGCCGTGAGTATCTTGGTCGTGCTGGCCGGAGCCAATTGCTTATGCTCTGCCTTCGCGTAGAGTATGCGCCCCGACGGGTATTCCACCACAATAGCCGCCCTCGCTCCAATCTCAGGCTCCTCTATGATCTGGCTGGGAGGCGTCGCATACGCGGCAAAGGGGGCAAACGAGAGGACTATCAGCGCAACCGCCATAAAGCTAGTAATAGCCTGGCGTATCGTGCGATATCTGACTAAGGGACCTAAATGGGCAAGCTTGAACGAGCGAAAGGACATCGGGACTCCAGAAGGCTAAGTCTAGCGGCTCTCCCAGTGCGGGCAGCGCCACTCATGCAGTATAGCAGCGTGTCTCGCCCAACAAGATAGCTTTCCACACATCGTGGAAAGCTTCTCAGACTAGAATAAAGAGGATTGTGAGGAAAGATGTAGGGGCGTGCCGTCGGCACGCCCCTACTAGCTACCTGCGCCGTGCGGACCTGGGAGCAGGGACAAGCTCCAGTCCCAGCGTGTCGCAAATGGTGTCATATAGGGGTTGGAGGACCGCCATAACCTCCCATATGCGCTCCGCGACCTCAGAGACGCGCGGCGTATCGAGCGGCCAGAGGGGGTAAGTCTCATACAGTCGCACCCAGCCCCGGTCCCACTCTTCGAGCCACATAGACGTGCCCAATTCCTTCTGAATATCGAGCAGGCACTTGTCCAAAGCGCCATAAAGGGCGCGATTCCGTTCGGCTGATGCCTCGGCGTGCAGGCCGATCTCAAGTTGAGAGGTATTCTCGTGCAGCGCCAATTCATAGTGGACCGACGGGTCGGGACCGTACCAGAACTTCGCCAACCGCCACCGCGCCTCGTGATGCAACGGCTCGTCGGTTGCCCTGGCCTTCGACACGACCTCCGCAGCCACTAGCTTAATGAAGGCAGGAGGCCGCATACCGGAATCAGCGAGCCGGCGCTCAAAAGCGGGCGCGTCGCCCTCCATATCGGTTGGTGGAGTATCATCCATGGTTTGGAAGACGAACTGTGAATCCTTAGAAGGCATTTCAGAGAGCCTCGAGTAGGGGCGGTTCGTGAACCGCCCTGGATCAATAAGTCGTTGTGCCCGCCAGGGCGGTTCACGAACCGCCCCTACATATTACACTTCTGGTTTTGAAGTGCCTTCTTAGTGCTGGAGAATTCGTATTACGCATCCGCTTCAAGCAGCGCGGCTAAAGGCTTATGTATGCCTAACTCGCGGAGGCGCTGGCCATAGCGTGTCAGGACCGAGGCGCGGTGAAGCCCAGTATGCCCCTTGCATTGCTCCGGCGAGCAGACTACCTCTGCCGCCTCACCGATGATAGGCGCGAGCTTAGCTCTCAGCCTGCGAAGCTCCCACCTCTCCCACCTATCGAAAATGCGCAGTCCAAGTATCCTCTCCAGCAAGCGCGAAGGCGACCCGGAGATAATCGGGTGCGGCCCATTCTGTGCAGGCCCAAATGCCCCAGGGAGGAATTGCCTGGCCCATGAGTTCTGCTCCAACATACGGCGATGTATAGCTCCCCCCTTGAGCGGAACCATCTGCGCAAGCTCGTGAGCCGTGAATAAATCGCGCTGGTCAAGCTCAAGGTTGCCTGTAGAGAGGATGTAATTTGGGCACAGGTCATCTCTGAAGAGGCGCGCCAGCCGAACCTGAAGTACCAGCAACCGCCGACACACCCATACCCTGCCAGGCTCGGTGACGACCAGGAGGTCAATGTCCGGCCTGCCTGAGAGATTGTTCATCGAGAGCGCGCCCGTTACGGCGATCATGCGCACGAAGGGCGTCCGTGCGAGCCGCCTAGACCAACGATGCGCTCTGCGCCATACAGGCGCTGAGGCGCTCTCTCTTTGAAGGCGAATATTGAACGTCTCCTCACGTCCCTGCAAGCAGTAAAACTCTCCATTTGTGGAGATAGGTCCATCCTCGCCCAGCAACTCGTCAATCGCTCCGGCAATCTCCTCATAGCTATAATCGGTGCCAACCTGGAACCGACAAAGCTCTCCCATGGTTAGAGGGTAGTCGAACAGGTCAGCGTAGGCGAGGGCCGCCAGGACCGCCGTGCGCGCGTCAATGGCGTGGTGGCCGTTGCGGGCAGGCTGCGTCTGGTACGGCAAGATGCTTGTGCAAATCCTTTTCGGCTACGACTTTCAATATTTATGAGGCTCCTGGGTTTGAAATACGATGGCTTAGCTACCTGCGCATCTCCATCGCCTGCTTGCCTATCAGTCCAAGTTGCACCGCACGCGGGGTGCCCAATTCGGTGGGGTGCCACTCCAAACGTGCTCGCTCGAAGTATTGCACGGTATACACCTTGCCGTCCGCCTGGCTGATCTCCGGTAGCTCCTCCGAGATAGGATAGCCGAAGAGAGCCACCCCCCCTTCGCGCTGCCAGTACTGTAGAAATGCTTCTTTGAGCGAATGGCCGCTCTGCGGGAAGTATACACGATCAGGCTTGTTTTGGAATGGGGCCACGTTCGAAAAGGCGCGGCCTCTCGTGACCCAGCGTCCCACGTCTGCCAGCATAACAGCATTTGGCGTGCCCACGAATTCAGGGTGCGATTCGAGCACGGCGCGCTCGAAGTACTGAATCTTGCGGACCTGCCCGTCAACAGGGTTAGGCTCGCTCACCTCCTCCGAGATGGGGTAACCGAGCTTCTGCACGCCGCCCATGCGGTCCCAGAAAGCCCTGAACTCGCCGCCAAGCGTGTGCCCCGTCTCCAGGAAGTAGAGCCTGTCATTCGCGGCGGGCTTCGCGCTCAGGTCGAACATAATGAAGTCGCGGGTAAGGGACTTTACCGTATAGTTTGTCAGCACGCCCACGTAATCCGAGTGGCGGCCAAGCCACTCCTGGTCAGCGCTTACCAGGTAGCCAGCGCCGTTACGAATCATGCTCTGCAAAGTAGAGATGTTGAACTCCTCCTCCCGTAACGCCCATCCCGTTCGCTTTGAAGTATAGAATATCTCCGGCGCTGAAGGCCCTGCAATCACCAGGCGAGCATCGGGAGGGGTGACGCGGGCGATCTCCTCTCCAATCACCTGGACCGTCACAACAGCCTCTTTAGGCTGTACCTGTGCGCTCACCATCTGAAAACCGGACAGCCCTATCACGCCAAGCCCGGCCAGCACCGCCAGGTGCCCAACGCCGGTCAGACCTGCCCGGCGCATACGCGCCCCGGCGTAGCGTGCGCGCTGGGCGACGCTCTTGCTCAGAGCAACCTGGGCCTGGGGTCGTGGCGAGGGGTCCACGTCACTGCGCTCCTCCGGGAGGTCAAGCAGCCAGGCGGTGTGGGGCGAGACCGCGTAATTGCTGTCCGATTCGCGCCTGCTCTCGTTGAGGGCAAGCCATACCCGCGCCGGGAGCGACCCTGCCCACGCAGCGCCGATGCCAATGAGTGCGAACGCCGGGAGGAGCATGGGCAAGAGTACGTCATCGTGGCGGGGAAGCCTGCTCGCATCCAGCAAGACGGCCACGGCCCCGCCGAGCAGCCACACGTGGAACAGCCACTGCCCAGGCCGCCGCGCCCCCTGCAAAAGCCCCGCGCCAAGCAAGACGATCCCCATCACGGTTAAGACCTTGCCCGCCAGCGCGCCCGTAATTTGCACGTAGGTAGACCCACTGAAGAGCCCGGCTACCACCGTACCTACCCCCCCGCCCCCATCCCCCACCGCGAGAGGCACCTGGTTCCCTGACGCCGATGAGAAGAGCCACCAGAAGATAGCGGCCCCTAGCGCAGCAGTGCCGTACCCGATGGCGCGGCCCTTGTTAGGCGAAATCGCCCACGCCTCCCGCCAGCTCGCGACCGCCCGGCCTGGCCGAGACAGTCTCCCGCTGGCGGATGGCATGAAGCTGTCCGAAATAATCAGATAGGCGGCAGGCACGAGTAAAAACGCGCTACCCGGGCTGAGGAGGGCGGCTACAGCCCCTAGAGTCACCGACAGGGTGAACAGGGTCACTGAGCCTCCCGGCCTCTGGGCAGACACGGAGTTGCTCCACCGGACGAGGGCGAGCATAGCCAGCGCCTGAGCAGCCAGCACCATAGAGAAAGGCGCGTACTCGCTCCCCATCACGGCGCTGAGGGGTGATAGGGCATAGGCCAGCATCGCATACAGACCCGCCCGCGCGCCCGCCGCCCTGCGCACCAGGGAGAAGAGCGCGACCCCTGCCAGCACGCTGAACAGGACTGACACCAGCCTGCCCGCCAGGGGGTTGCCGCCCACGACTTGAGTTACGCCTGCGGTGAGCCACGTATAGAGGGGAAGTCCGGCAGTAGGATTTATCGGCGCGTACCCCTGCCACGCGGGAGCAAGGGGGATCACACGTACCGTGTCAAGAGCGCCTTGCACCTGGCCGGAGAGCATGGCTACAGTGCCCGCATGGGTCGCTTCCACGCCCAGGGGTGCGTCTATGGGCGGCGTGACAAGCATAGGAAGCCTCAGTCCAAGCGCAAGCACAACTACCAACGAGACTGCGGCGGCGAGACGCAATGACCAGGGCACGACTCTGGTCCTGGGAGCAATCTCCACGCGCCCGGCGCTATCGCTCTTCGCCCCTGTGCGAGGCCGCATCGGCACTACCCTACCGGCGGGCAGACTTGATTGTTCCGGCTTGACTCGAGGGGCGGATTTAGACCGTCCAACGTACCGCTTTCCAGCAGACGACCTGGAATCTTGAGCGCCGCTGACGGGCATCGAGCGTGCGCCACCCATAACTGAAGGCGCAACGTATGGCGCTGCTTCATCTCCCACGTTCTCCCCCGACCACGACCTGGCCCTGCGCGGGCGACCCGGTAGCTGCTTACTCTTCCCATCGTTATAGGTGTGTTCCATGGCGGTCCCCTATTTCTACGGTTATTGGTCGGCGTCCAGCTTCGCATCCAGGAGAGCGAAGCTGAGCTGGCGAGGGTCGTTGCCCATGCCGAGGGCGATTGGGCTGGTCGTGCCCGTTGGGCTTCTCAAGGTGATAGTGCTGGCCCCTTCCGGCAAGCCCAACGGGCCTATTGTGTATGCAATCAGCGGACCCACTTCCCCCTCAAACACTTTATGGTCTCCATGCTGGATTTGGAGGGTCCTTGCCGGACCAAGCGCAGTTGCCCGGAAGCGCAGAAAGGCGTCCATCTCGCGGGGCGAATCTATCCGCAAGGTCGCTTCCTCCCTCATCCACCGGAAAGTGCCGTTCGGTCCGATCTCACGCGGCTCCCAACCATCCCCCACGCTGAGGAATGGCACTCGCTCAGAAGGGCACAGGCACCCTGTACGCCTCGAGTTGCTCGTCCTCGTAGATAGGATGTGCGCCACCCAGCACCATCTCTAGCGCTTCGCGCGACGGCGATACGTCCACAGGCTCCTCACTCCGTTCGGGGAGGCGGATCTTCTGCAAGACAATGTAGCGCGTATCGTACAGCGCGAAAGCCGAGTACCACTCAGGCGCGCCTGCATTGAACATGTCACCCTCGCCATCTACATAGGTAAGCTCCTGGTAGCCTGGGGTACTGGTCAGGAAGGGGTGCGGGTACTCGCGTGATATGTAGCCACCGAAGATGCGCTTGTGGTGCGCCGTCTGGTTGTACATGCGGAACGCGCCGTGCCAGTAGTCGTCCTGAGGCGGCAGGTCCAGGATAGAGAAGTCTCCAGCCACTTTGCCCAGCTCGTAATACCAGCGCGGTATTACCGCGGCTTGCTGTACGTAAGGCATGGGCGCAAGCTCCACGCCTATAAGCGCGACGGCACTCAGCGCTACGAGGCTCCCTTTAGAGGTAAGGCGTGAAGAGCGCAAACGCCCTCCGATAACATTCGTACCATAACCCGCCAGGACACCCAGACAGAGCGTGAGAGGCATATCGAAGCGGTCAGGGCTGCGGCTGATATTGAACACGGGTAACTGCTCGAGCAGGCGGTACGGCATCGGCAGCCACCCCACTTGCTGCCCATTTACCTGTAGCACAGGGCCGAGGGCCAACAGGAAGAAAATTGTTACGCACGCCGCCCAGAACCACTTGCCCGGCAAGTTCCCTTGTGGCTCTCCGGCGGGCGTGTCAGGTTCTTCATAGAGATGGGGCCGCAAACGGCGGGTAGCGAAGAGCGCGGTGCCACCAAGTAGCAGCGCCGTATAGGTGAAGTAGACCTCGTAACGATTGCTGCCGAAAGGCCACTCCTGCCGGTTCGTAAATAGCCTGCCCCACAGCTTATGGTCTCGCGGCGGCTGAAAGAAAGCGAGCAGGTCCGCCGAATTGCTGAGGGCGGCGTTCGAAGCAGGAAGTATATAAGTTGAAGTGCGTAGCTCCCTGAGAGTAGGCACCAGGATAGGGCTTGCGAGCACGAGGAAAATAGCAACGCAAGCACCGATGCGCGCCCACGGCTCGGCTATCCCCCGCCGCAATGATCTCTCTGCCGGATACTCTAACCCCGCAGTGGTGCGGCCCCATAAGTGCCGTATAGCTATATATACGCCCAATAGACCCACGAGCATCAGCGCATAGAGAGTATAGTACCAGTCCACGAGCACGATAAGGAAGAGGAAGAACGCGGCTGGCAGCGCACGCCTCAGAACCCAAATCAGGACATCGCGCCTTGAGCGCCAGGGGGGCGCATAGACCGCCATCAACAGAAACAGCACGAAGAATGGCATCCATTCCAGCGAGATAAGCTGCAACAGCCCGCGCATGGTCGCAATATGGTACGCCGAATAAGCGAAGACCACACTTCCTACAAGCGCCGCCCATCTGTTGCCGCAGATGTAATGTACAAGCAGAAACGCCCCGTACCCCGCCATCACGAATGAGAAGAGCACGATAAGGTTGTATATGGTCGTAAGAGAGAACAGCCCCAGGAATGGGAGCGCAAGCAGCCCATTGAAGAGGTTGAGCGTGTGGTAATAGAGGCTCACGGGTGTTGGATACCAGATGTAATCTGTAACGAATGGGTTGTGCGCGCTGCCAACGGCTTGCCCCACCCACCAGAGGTTCCATAGATTCTGGTCGCGGTCCACGATAAGCGTGCCGGGCACGAGGTTGGTAGAGCCAGGCAGAAAGTTGAGCGCCAGCGGCCAGGTGAATACCGCCGAAAGCCCCACGTGCGCCAGTAGCGCGCCCAGGTGGAGACGATGCCACTGCCTGGTAAACCACGCACTCAAGCCCCCGGTACGTGTTGCGGGCTTTTCTCCATGTGCATCAGAAGCTGCCTCTTCCTGGGACAAATATGACCTTCCGGTTGAACGCCAGCGCAAGAGCGGGGCGGGCGGATACGCCCCTTCACCGCGTGGAAGGGGATTTGATTTTATCAGGCCGCGCATGACCGATGCGCGCATATCCACATATGCGCGTGCTGTGTAGGGGCATGGCGCGCCGTGCCTCAGCGTATCAAGCTAAGCCCTGAAGATGCTTATCAAGCCCAAGAGGGAGAAGGAATTCTTCTTTTTCTGTCAATTTCCTTCCCTTCAAGGGAAGGAAATTGACAGAAAAAGAAATAGAAGTTTGGTTCAGGAGGGGGTTAGGGCGACCTGCATCGTATAGAGCAAAAGTAACGAGGCATCGTATATGCTATAATGATTCGACCCTTGCGACACGCCTGACACCTAACCCTCGACTACCGGAACCGACACCCATGATACTCCTCTACAATCCACGCGCTACCGAGTTCAAGTTCCGCCTGCCTATCTCTGTGCTCTCACTCGCTGCCGTCTTCGAGGGGAAGTACCCCTGGCAGATTGTGGACGGCAACATCGACGCCGACGCGGAACAGACGATCCTGGGAATCCTGGAGCACGATCCTTCCATCAAGTATCTACTGGTCACCGTCATGCCGGGGCCTCAGCTTATGCGGGCAGTCCCCCATACTCGTGCAGTGAGGGCGAAGTTTCCGGGCGTGACAACCGTCTGGGGCGGCTACTTCCCATCTTCCCACTCAGATGTGGTGCTCGCCGATGGCGCTATCGATTATGTGGTCCGCTCGCAGGGTGAAGAGACCATCCTTGAGCTTATCGATACCCTTGAGAACGGCGGCTCCCTGACGGATATTCATGGCCTCTCCTACCGCGAGGCGGGGTCCATCAAGCACAACAGGGCGCGGAAGCTCGCGCACCCAGACGCCTTCCCTACGCTTCCTTACGACAAGATAGAGGTGCCCCGCTACCTCAAGAACACCGTGCTGGGCAACCGCACGACCTCCTACCATTCGAGTATTGGGTGTCCCTTTACCTGCTCCTTCTGCTCGGTGACCAAGAACTACGCGGGGCGCTGGATGGCGGAGTCGGTGGAGCGCACAATTGAGACGGTGCGACACCTGCACCACACCTATGGGGTGAACGGCATCGAGTTCCACGACAGCAACTTCTTCACCGCAGAGAAGCGCGTTGCCGCCTTCGCTGAAGGGATTATGGGTTTGGGCATAGGATGGTGGGGCGAGGGCACGATTGACACCATCATGCGCTACGATGACCGCACCTGGGAGCTGATGCGCGACTCCGGGTGCAAGATGATTTTCATGGGTGCCGAGAACGCCTCAGCGACCACACTCAAGCACATGAACAAAGGGCCTCTGACCCCGGAAACCACCCTCGCAATGACCGAAAAGTCGCGCCGCTATGGCATCATCCCCGAATTCTCCTTCGTCCTGGGCAACCCGCCCAACCCGGAAGCCGATATCGATGAGAACATCGAGTTCATTTACAAGATAAAGGAGATCAACCCTGCGAGCGAGATTATCCTTTATCTCTACACGCCAACGCCGGGAGGCCATATGTTCGAGGAGGCCGAGCGCCTCGGCTTCCGCTACCCTGACACGCTCGACGGCTGGATCAGCCCCGAATGGGAGAGCTTTTCGAGACGCAGGAACCCGCACACCCCCTGGGTAAAGGATAGCCACCTCAAGAAGCTGAACAACTTCGAGACGGTGCTGAACGCCCGCTATCCCACCGTATCTGACCTCAAGATACGCCCCTGGCATCGCAAGGTGCTTCAAACGCTCGGCAGCTGGCGCTATCGCATGAAGGTCTATGACCGCCCGCACGAGCTGCGAGCCTTCTTCAAGTACATCTCCTATACCCGACCGGAGCAGGCGGGGCTTTAGTGGGAATCAGGAATTCAGGAATCAGAAATCAGATGCAAATTTCTAATTCCTGATTCCTAATTCCTTCGCACCCAAATGCGGCTGGCAATCGTCATCCCTGGCTTCCAGGCTAACGAGGAAGACTGGTGTATTCCAGCCTTCACTAACCTTGCGCGGGAGCTTTCCAAGTCCGTATCTGTCCATGTATTCGCGCTCCGATACCCCCATGTACGAGGCTCATATCGTGTAGGGAGGGTGTGGGTGCACGCTTTGGGTGGAGGGGCGTTTCGAGGGCAGCGGCTCTTCGGTGTAAGTTTGCTCAACCTGTGGCGCGATACCATGCGAAAGATCAAATCGCTACACAGTAAGCAGCCATTCGACGCGATTATCGGCTTATGGGCAAGCGAATCTGGCTGGCTAGCGACTAGAGCCGCAAAGAGGCTGGGCATACCATCCCTGGTACACCTCGCAGGGGGAGAATTAGTCTGGTTACCTGAGATTCGGTACGGCACCAAGCCGATGAGTCTTGCAGGTACACTCGTGAGGCGCTCGTTGCGAAACGCCGATGTTATCACTTTGCCGTCATCAGCAATCAGCTGGGCATTAATCAAGAGCGGCCTCCCACGTCTGGAGCGCATGAGAGGGTGGCCGCTTGGTGTCTATACCGAGATGTTCACTCCACAAGAACGTCAATCCACCGAGTCCCGACCCTTCACCTTCGTAAGCGTAGGCTCACTCATCCCCGTGAAGGGACACGACCTCCTGCTACATAGCTTTGCGCATTTCAGGCGCAGCGGCAATCATCAAGTTCGCCTCCGCATCATCGGGTCTGGCCCACTTGAGCAGCAATTGCGCTCACTTAGCACAGATTTGGGGCTTGAGGGATATGTGGACTTCGCTGGCGAGATTCCCCATGATAGGTTGCCAGACGTGTATGGAAAAGCCGATTGCTTCGTCATCGGTTCCTGGCACGAAGCTCAGTGCATGGCGGCGCTTGAAGCAATGGCCTGTGGCTTACCCTGGATTGCTCCGCCCGTTGGGTCCCTGGCAGACTTACCCAGAGTTGGAGACGCTTCGCCAACGGGTATACGCATCGAACACCGTGACCAAGCCGCTTTCGCCCAGGCGATGAGCAAGGTGATCACCCTACCTCCAGACGTGAGGTCGCACTGGGGTCGAAATGCCCGCGCCGTGATCGAGCAAAAATACGACCTGACCACGCAAACGAACGCGTTGCTCCAAATCTTGAACCAGGTACAACTTACAGCTGTGTCATCAACCCTGAAAACCGAACTCAAGACTTCTCCAATGCAGGATTGATGCAAAGTCGTAATTCGACTGTAACGCTTTACCTGTCATTCCGAGAGGGTGTCTAAAAAGAGAAGCACCAATTAGCATGTCATTCTGAGCGAACCGAAAAATCTAGAAATCTCTGAGCGTCTACAGTGGCAAAAATCCTGGATTCTTCACTGCGTTCAGAATGACAGGTTAGAGATGCTGCTCCAGCCAGCACCTGTGGTCTCTGATAGTAGACGGGACCGCAAACTTAACTTGCACCTTAAGAGAAGGCTATGCAAGTTGAAGTTTCATCCACTCTCGAAAGCACAGTTCTTCTCATAACCTCACCTCCCATCTTTAAGGGATACTTATGGGAGGTGAGGTTAGGTCTGGGCCACTACACCCTTTCCATTACCCCAACTCTTACCATTTACCTTCGGTATGTGAGTTGACTTCCTTAACACACTCGGCTACAATCAATTTCAAGCATCTGTAACGCTTCGCGTACTGGCAAGATGTGTATCGTGAAGCCTCCCACGTCACCTGGCTGCGCCACCGCCCAATGGGACCCAACATGACCACAGTCCTCCTCGGACAATCCTATTACCTTCGCTTTGACCCCAAGCTGTGGGAAGGGATGAAGCCCTACCCGCCCCTCGGCACCCTCTATGCGGCTTCTTACCTGCGCGAGCGCGGTTACGACGTGCGCCTCTTCGACGCCATGCTCGCCGAGTCTGAGAGCGAGTGGGAGGAGGCGCTCGATACCCATCGCCCCGACTTTGCCGTGATTTACGAGGACGGCTTCAACTATCTCTCCAAGATGTGCCTTACGCGGATGCGTCAGGCCGCCTTCACAATGTCGCAGGCCGCCAAAGAACGGGGCTGCAAAGTTATCATCTCAGGCTCCGACGCCACCGACCACAAAGCAAGCTATTTTGAGCAAGGGGCCGACGCCATCATTATAGGCGAAGGCGAGATTGGCCTGGGCGAAACGCTGGACGTATTGAGCGGAAGGTCGGATACGCCACATATCGAATTGGCTGGCGTGGCCTGGCCTGATGCGCCACACCCGACACACCGCGCCAATGTGCGTGAGCTTGACACCTTCCCCTTCCCCGCCTGGGACCTGGTGGATATAGACAGATACAAGCGCATCTGGCAGGAGCGGCACGGCTATTATTCGATGAATATGGTCACGACGCGGGGCTGCCCCTACCACTGCAACTGGTGCGCCAAGCCCATCTACGGCCAGCGATACAACGTGCGCTCGCCTGAAAATGTCGCTCAAGAACTCCGCTGGCTAAAGGAGCATTATTCCCCGGACCATATTTGGTTCGCCGACGACATCTTCGGCCTGAAGCCAGGCTGGATAGAGCGATTCGCTGGCGAGGTGGAGCGCCTGGACGCACGCATCCCCTTCAAGTGTCTGCTGCGAGTGGACCTCATCAAGCCGGGCGTGCCTGAAGCATTGCGGAGGGCGGGTTGCGAGATCGTCTGGGTGGGGGCGGAATCGGGGTCGCAGAAGATACTCGACGCGATGGACAAAGGCACGAAGGTAGAGCAGATTTACGATGCCGCCCGCAACCTCCACACTGCTGGCATCAATATAGGCTTCTTCCTCCAGTTCGGTTACCCCGGCGAGGAATGGGATGACATACAGCTAACGCTCAAGATGGTGCGCGAGTGCGAGCCTGACGACATAGGGATGTCCGTCTCTTATCCCCTCCCCGGCACCAAGTTCTATGAGAACGTGCGGGCGCAGTTGGGCGTGAAGCAGAACTGGCTCGACAGTGCCGACCTTGCGATGATGTACAGGGGCACCTACTCCACCGAATTCTACCGCTATCTCCATACAGTCTTGCACAAGGAGTTCAGGGCGCGCAAGACCTGGCGCAAGCTGCGAGGGCGTGCCATGGGTATTGGAGAGAGACGACCCAGGCTGAAGGATGTTGCGAGCATGGCACGCAACCTGGTTACGCTCCCCTCGGCCCGCCGAAAGCTGGCGCAAATGGCGCACACGTCGAGAGGCAAAATGATTGCCTTGCCCCAGATAATGACCCCGGAAGCCGCCGCCACCCCTACCGCGCAGAACGATTGACCCCCATGCCTGCTCGCCACAAGATAGTCCTATACAATCCTGCCGCTGTATTCTGGACGATGCCTCTCGGCCTGATAGCGGTCGGTTCTGCGCTCGACCCCGAACTGTACGAGGTCAAGATAATCGACGCTCGCCTGGAGAAAGACCCCGTGGCCGCCGTGCTTGCTGAATGCAAGGACGCGCTCTGCCTGGGCATGGGTGTGCTGACGGGCGACCCGATACATGACGCCATGAAGGTAAGTCGCGCCGCGAAGAAGCTGCGTCCCGACCTGCCTGTGGTATGGGGAGGGTGGCACCCTTCCCTCTTCCCACGCGAGTGCCTGGACGAGCCGAGCGTGGATGTCGCCGTAAGCGCGCAGGGCGAAGAGACCTTCGCCGAGATCGTCGAGAGCTACGTCGAGGGGCGGGACCTGGAAGGCGTGCTAGGAGCGACGTGGCGTGACGCGAGTGGGTCTGTTCGCGCAGAATCCGCCCGCGCCCTACAAAAGACGTGAACCAACTCCCCGCCCACAACTACGACCTCGTGCCCGTCGAGGAGTACTTCAAGCTGAAAGGGAAGAGGCAGTTCGACTATATCTCGTCCATAGGCTGCCGCTTCAGGTGCGCTTTCTGCGCCGACCCATTTGTATATAACCGCGCCTGGTATGGCCTAAGCGCCGAGCGCATGGCGTCCGAGCTTTCCGCACTCTGGCAGCGCTACAGGTTCGATGAAGTAGCCTTCCAGGATGAGACTTTCTTCACCAGGCGAGAGCGGGTCGAGGAGATATGCCGCGCCTTCCTCGAAAGGGGCCTCAGTTTCGCGTGGACCGGAACGATGCGCGCCGACCAGGGCCACCGGCTCCCGGACGAAACGCTCGATCTCTGCCGCCGGGCCGGCCTGCGCAGGGTGATGGTGGGCGTCGAGGCGGGCACGGACGAGATGCTCAAGCGCATCAAGAAGGATATCACGATAGCCCAGGTCTTCACGACCGCCGAAAAGTTAGTGCGCCATCGACATCGGGGCCATCTGGAACTTCATCGTCGGCTTCCCTGACGAGCCGGACGACAGCTTCGAGGCGACCCTGCAAATCGCCAAGCGGCTGCGCTCTATGAGCGATGATTTCGAAGCGGCCATCTTCTTCTACAAGCCATACCCCGGAAACGAGCTTGCCGACCGCGTGGCCGCTGACCGCTACCCGTTCCCCTGCACGTTGGAGGAGTGGGCCGATTTCGACTACGTAGGCTCAGCCGGTCCCTGGGTGAGCAAGTCGAAGTACGCGACGCGTCGAGCGCTTCAAGTTCTACCAGAAATACGCTTACGGCAGGCATGCTCACCCCCTTGCCCGCCCCCTCCGGACGTTGGCGAGATGGCGTCTACAGAGGGACTTCTACCATTTCCCCGTCGAGCAAAAGCTGATGGAGCGGCTGCACCCCGCCCCGAAGCTCTCCTGATTATGGACATCCTCCTCACACACGGATATTTCATTTCAGAAGACCCTCACGAGCAGAAGGTCATGAAGCCCTACCCTCCCCTGGGCGTGCTTTACATCTCCGCCTACCTCAAATCGCGCGGCTTCAGCGTGCACGTTCACGATACGACCTTCTCAAGCAAGGAGGAGACACAACGCTACATCGAACAGGCCAGGCCAGGCATCGTCGGCATCTACACCAACCTGATGACCAAGCTGAACGTCCTCCCGATGATAAAGTGGTGCAAGTCGGTGGGGGCGCAAGTGGTGTTGGGAGGGCCGGAGCCTCCTTATTACGCCGAGAACTTCCTGGACGCGGGCGCGGATGTGGTCGCAATCAGGCGAGGGCGAGCAGACGCTAGAGGAGTTGATACCCGCTCTACAGAAGGACGGAAGCAAGCGTTTGCATGGCATCGCGGGCATCATCTTCCGCGACGAAGAGGGCAAGACCGTGCGAAACCCAGTCCGCCCGCAGTTGAAGAGCCTTGACGAGCTTCCCTTCCCTGACCGTAGCGCGATAGACCTGGGCAAGTACCTCGACACGTGGCGCACCTATCATGGGCGAAGCTCCGTATCGCTCATCACGGCGCGTGGCTGCCCTTACACATGCAAGTGGTGCAGCCACTCGGTCTATGGCAACACGCACCGCCGCCGCTCGCCCGAAAACGTAATCGCCGAGCTAGAAGAGATAGTCGAGAGATACAACCCCGACCAGCTCTGGTACGCCGATGACGTGCTGACCATCCACCGGAGCTGGTTCCTCAAGTTCGCCGAGATGGTCGTAGCGCGCGGCCTGGCACGCCCCTTCGAGTGCATCTCCCGCGCCGACAGGCTCGACCCTGAAGTGATCGCCGCGCTCGCCCGGATGAAGTGCTCCAGGCTATGGATAGGCTCGGAAAGTGGTAGCCAGCGAGTGCTCGACGGGATGAACCGCCGCACGAAGGTAGAGGATGTGCAGGAGAAAGTGCACATGCTGCGAGACGCCGGAATCGAGACCGGGATGTTCATCATGCTCGGCTACGAGGGAGAAGAGATCAGCGACCTCGAAGCTACGGTGGACCACCTGAAGAAGTCGAACCCCGACGTCTTTCTCACCACGGTAGCCTATCCAATCAAAGGCACTCCATATTACAATGAGGTCGAAAGCAGGGTCATAGAGGCCATCCCCTGGCAAGAGCGCACGGACCGCGACCTTACGGTAGCCGGGCGGCGCTCAAAGCGCTTCTACGGCTTCGCCACCAGGTGGATGGTGAACGAGGTAGCCGCACACAAGCTATCGCACGACCGAGGGAGAGGGGTCCGAAAGCTCGGCAAGCTCGCCAAAGCCTACATCAACGCCCGCATAGGTCGCACGGGAATGAGGCTGACACAGCGAGAGTTAGAGACCTCCCCAGCAGGGAGAGGACAAATACATATCGAAAATATTACAGGTCAGTAGGGGCGGTTCGTGAACCGCCCTGAGGCGAGCAGGCGCTGTGCCCAACCAGGGCGGTTCACGAACCGCCCCTACAGATAACATCGTAGATATGGGCGCTTAGTGGAACACCAAATGAGCTAAGTTCGCCTGCCACGTTTCGCTCTGCTCTCCAGCAGGTGATCGTAAAAGAGGTACTGCTGCGCCCAGCCTGCCTTCTCAAAGTGGGAATGGTAGAAGTTCAGCACCTGGGCATACCCAGCGGGCGTGAGGCTCTTGCCTTTCAGAGTGGGGAGATAGCGGTCTCGCGTAAGCTGCCAGACATGCGTATCTACCGGCACCGCCTGGTCCTTCGCCATAGCGAAGAGGCACACGCAGTCTGCGATCTTGGGGCCAACTCCCTCCAGGCGCATAAGCTCTCCCCGCGCCGAAGCATAGTCGAGCCTGCCGACCTCATCTAACCAACCTGCTGGCTTCGCGGCCACCTGCCGAGCCACCTTCACAAGGTTGGCACCACGCCATTCAAGGCCGCTCTTCTCAATAAGCTCAGTAGGGTCTAACCCTGCCAGCACTGCGGCTCTGGGGAAGGCGTGAGTTAGCACCTTTCCGTCCGGCGATGTAATTGGCTCCCCCCAGGTCCGCGCGATTACTGCGATAGAGCGCATGATATTCGGTATGAAGTTCGCGGTAGAGCAGATGAATGAGAGGAGGCATTCTTCCGGCTCTTGCAACACGATGCGAAGACCACGAAATCTCGAAGCCAACTCCCCCAGGTAAGGGTCGGCTGCCAGCCAGGACGAATACAGTGCTTCAAGCTCAACGTCGAGCCTCAAGAAGCGCCGGACGAAATCAAAATCGGTAGGGCCTGGGAAGGTCTGGAACTCAAACGCGTCCTCCTGCTCAGCGCCCCCCTCTACTTGCCTGATCCTGAGTAATCTTGCGCCGGACACGGCATCCCACCAGCCATCAGAAGCCTGTCGCCAGCGAAACATCTGCCCATTCGACAGCGTGTACTCAAGATGCAACAGCCCTTTAGGATAGCGAAACTGCCCTATCTGCTCCTCAGATGTTCCCATATATAGACACCTCCGACCAATTTATAACATGAAATTGTCCCGCACTGCGACGGCATGATATAATTGGTATGGATTTCAAGTGCGCCCTCGACCTGGGGGCAACGGATTGGGAGTAGACAAGGTTGGCGATCAATGCAAACCACATGAGAGTAGGCGACATCAGGGCGCTGCTCAACAGAGAGCGATACGAGGCGCTCTCCGTGCGCGACCCCATAGCGATAGATAAGGCATCTGAACGCTACACGGTACTCGATACCGTCCTTGCGCCCCTGCCTGAGAACGAAGTGCTGGACCTCTACAAGCCGATGCTGTCCGTATCCCAGACGGCACGCCTCCTCGGCTACAAGCCGAAGGAAATTCGCAACTCCTCGGCCAGGGCAAAATCTCCGGCAAGAAAATGAGCGGAGAATGGCGCATCCCGCTCAAAGCCGTCCTATAAGTCCAGAGTTATCTAAACGCCAAGATACCAAGATAGCAAAGAACGCTAAGAATTTTTCATGAATTCACCGCAGAGACGCAGAGTGCGCAGAGGTTTTATAGATAGGATTAGAAGTTAGAAATCACGCATTACGTTTCACGCATTATCGTCTATCGTCTATCGTCCATCGTCACGTTTCAAAGGAGAAACCACCCATGGCAGTTGACGTTACTAAGCCGCTTGACCGTCAAGGGACGGGTGAGGAGTTTGTAGCGGGGCGCATCAACGACGTGCCGCCCTCCGGCATACGCAGATTCTTTGACATCGTAGCCACGATGAAGGATGTGATTTCGCTCGGCATAGGAGAGCCGGACTTCGTCTCGCCCAAGCCGATTGTCGAGGCGGGCGTCAAATCGCTTGAGGAAGGACATACGGGCTACACCTCCAACTCAGGCATCCTTGAGCTTCGGGAGCGCCTCTCAGGCCAGCTACACGACCTGTACAACCTGCGTTATGACCCCGAAACGGAGTTGCTGGTCACGGTAGGTGTGAGTGAAGCATTACTGCTCGCGCTGCTTGCTACGCTTGAACCTGGAGACGAGGTGATAGTCCCTGAGCCTTGCTTTGTAGCCTACCAGCCGACAGTGGTCTTCGCCGGGGGTAAGGCCGTCTCTGTGCCCACCTTTGTTGACCAGGACTTCCAGGTGACGGTAGATGAGCTTGAGAAGGCCCGTACCCCTCGCACCAAAGCCGTGCTGCTAGGATACCCGAACAACCCGACGGGTGCCGTCCTGGAGCGCTCCAGGCTCGTGGAGATAGCCGAATGGGCGGAAAAGCACGACCTTCTCGTGGTGGCGGATGAAATCTATGACCGGCTCGTGTACGGGATCGAGCATACCTGCTTTGCATCACTCCCCGACATGCGAGAGCGCACGATCCTCCTCGGCGGCTTCTCCAAGTCATATGCGATGACCGGGTGGAGGATAGGGTATGCAGCCGCCCCTCCCGCGCTGCTGGCCGCGATGCGTAAAGTCCACCAGTACATCATCATGTCAGCGCCCACCGCGGGGCAGGAAGCAGCCATCGAAGCCCTCAAGACAGGTGAGCCATATGTGGAAGCGATGCGCCAGGAGTACGACAGGCGCAGGCGCACGATTGTGGACGGCTTCAACAGGCTGGGTCTATCCTGTTTCGAGCCTCGCGGCGCGTTCTACGCCTTCCCCTCTATCAAAGAGACGGGCCTGAGCGATGAGGAGTTCTGCGAGAGGCTCCTCACGGAGGAGAGGGTAGCCGTCGTGCCGGGAACAGCATTCGGCAAGTCCGGCGCGGGCCACGTCCGCGCATCCTACGCGACCTCCCTCTCAAACATCGAAGAAGCGCTGAACCGGATCGAGAGGTTCCTGAACAAGCTCAAGAAGGGGTAATACTTCTTTCGTTCAGCTAGCCTGGGCTACAAGCCGCGCCCGGCACATAAATGTGCGGGCTACATAAACAAAGCCTCCCTTCGGAGGCTAACCTTTACCGCCAGCCCGCGTAGGCGGGCTTTGTATGTGTAGCCCGCACATTTATGTGCCGGGCGGGGATGGTGACTAAGGCATCCCAAGCGCGAGCGACTCCAGGGCGAGGCGCGGGTTCACGTTCTCCTGTAGCTGTTGGCGCGTCTGAGATATTAGCTCAAGCGCCTCCGCTGCACGCTGTGGCGAATTTCGAGCGGCGGAGGCTGTCAAGGCTTGCATCTGGTCGACGTTAGCTGCAAGCTCGCTCGCCTGCGCACTCACAATGAGCACGTCCCTCCACCAAGACTCCCACGTATCGAGCATCGCATACAGCGCCGGACGGGCATCCGTGAACTGCTTGGCGTACCGGGCTGCTGCCTCCATGCGGTCAGCCACCGTAGCCTTCCCCAGTAGAGCTAATTCCTGCAAGTAGGAGCGCCTGTCCTCCAACGCGCTTGAGTCTTGTAGGAGGTTGACGGCATACCCAAGACGCCCGCCTGACAGAGCCGCAAGCAGGTCCGCCCTATCAGGGTCATCCAGGCCCCACAGTTTCAGAAGGCTCTCTTTGACGGTAGCCTTTCCCAATGCTCTCAACGGCACCTGGATACAGCGCGACGATATAGTAGGAAGCACCGCAGCTTCATCGGAAGCGAGCAGCACCAGGATGGTATGCTGAGGAGGCTCTTCGAGCGTCTTCAGCATACAATTGGCCGCCTCTTCGTTGAGCCGGTCGGCGTCTCCCACTATATACACTTTCCAGCGGCCAGAGTGAGGCCGCAATCCAACTGTCGCTTGCATCTCGCGGATTGTGTCAATCTTGAGTTCTTTTGGGGTCGCAACTTTCCCTTTACCTGCCGTCTGAGCAAGCGCCTGCGCCTGTGTCTCAAGGCTGACCTCAACAACGTCGGGGTGCGCGCCATGCAGGATGCGCTGGCAGGCAGAGCAAAGTCCACAAGGCACGTCAGGTGGCTGGTCGCTCGATGGATCGCCACTTTGACAGTTCAACGCCATCGCAAAGGCTATAGCGAGCGTGCGCTTGCCCGTTCCTTGAGGCCCTGTGAATAGATAAGCGTGTGACAGCCTGCCATTGGCAATTGAGCGCCGGAGCATCTGGATGGCGCGCTCATGCCCGATCACAGGCCAAGCAGTCTCTTGAGAGAATGGTGTAAGAGCATTCATCGGTGGTCAGGAGGCACAATCACAAATCGGCAGCAACGTGGCACTCCAGCCACAATTGTCGTCCATCGTCTATCGTCTATCGTCTATCGTCCGCGGTCCGCCGGGGAGCAGGTGCGGGCGTAACGGGCGGCTTCGGTGGTTGCAGAAGTGCATTCAGCTTGCGGCGATCATCGGTGGTGAGGATGGTATCTACCTTACCTGTCTCGCTCTTTTCTCCACCAAGCTCAAATTGCAGGTCGCGCACGGTATCCTTTACCTCGTTAAGAGGCAGCGCGGCATACGTACAGCCCTCAGCCCCGATCTCAGGGTTGCGGGTAAAGACGACCATGCCCATGACAGGAACGGACTCCTTACCTATTTCGACCAACGAGCTTGAGGCAGCTTTAATCGAGGCAGCGAGGTCGGCGGTCGGGTTGCCTATGGCCGGGTTTGTACCTGATAGGCGGTCGAGGAGGCCGGACTTCGCCCGCCACATATCCCCGTTCTGTCCCGACGTGCAACCGATAGGGCCGGGACTTTCGCGGGTTTCAATAACCAGCAATCCCGCGGGCATCACCAGGAGATGCTTCACCTGCCTGCCGTCAATCGTCGGGTAGTGATGGAGACTGTATTTGTTGCTTAGACCCTTCAACTCCTCATTGAGTAGCTTGTCGGGCCGGGGAATTGTCGTCAGCCTGCGCTGTAGCGAGCGCCCTATCGTCCACATTGGCAGTCCGGCAAGCAGGAATGGGTAAGCCGCGCATACCAGGTAAGGATTGAGGTTCACCAGCAAAGAGAGCGTGAACGATATGATGATGGAGAAGATACCGCCCGTCCTCAGCAAGCGCGAGCGGCGCACCTGCGCGGCATAATATTCCTCGTTTGTAAAAACATTCATGTGTGGGGATGGCCCTTCGGGTCAGGGATGGGAGTAGCGCGTCACATGCGCGTTTTGAAGTGCGCCGGACGCCGTGCTAAACTTTAGCTGTGATCCAGTCTAACATAAGCGATAGCACGCATCAAGGCGAGCGCCCGCATACGCCCGATGTCAGCGTTATAATTGTAAGTTGGAATGTGAGACCATTGCTGGAGCGATGCTTATCTATCTTAGTGGAAGGTCACGCTACGGGCGGCCTCACTACAGAGATCATAGTAATTGATAATGCCTCTAGCGACGGAAGCGCCGGTGCAGCGGTGTCCTTCCCGAACGTGCAGGTTGTTAGATGCGAGCACAACCTTGGTTATGGTAGAGCCAACAATATCGGCCTGGAGATGGCGAAGGGAGAACACTTGCTGGTCCTGAACCCCGATACCGAGCCTCTCCCCGGCAGCATAGAGCAACTTGTCACCTTCCAAAGATTGTGTCCACGTACCGGAATTGTCGCTCCGAGGTTGTTGAACGTGGACGGTTCGGTGCAAGCCTCTGCGTTCAGATTCCCTACTCTACCGATGGCTGCCATTGACCTCTTCCCCATGCCGCGCTTCGTTCCAGGCAGGCTCAGGCAGAGATTGTATAGTTCAAGGCTCAACGGGCGCTACCCTGGAGAGGGAGAGCGCGACGTGCCCTTCAGGATAGACCACCCACTTGGAGCGTGTATGCTAATCAGCAGGCAAGCATACGAAGAGGTAGGAGGATTTGACCCCGCACTCTTCATCTATTCGGAAGAGATAGACCTCGCCCTGCGTTATCTCAAAGCGGGGTGGGAGTGCTGGCAAGTGCCCCAGGCTGAAGTGGTCCACCTCGGTGGTCAAAGCACAAAGCAAGTACCCGATAAAATGTTCGTGCACCTATGGCGCTCGCGCCTCTACTTGTACCGTAAACACTATCCATTGACTGCGCGGCTTGCACTCTCCCTCCTGCTCATGCTCTCCCAATTGAGAGACATAATAAGCGTGCTTTTCAAACGTATGTTGGGCCTCATGGGAGGGGCTGAGGCGAAACGAGCATTGGTGAGAGCGAGTAAGGTGATCAGCCTGGTGTTCACCCGATGATTCCGGCAGATCTGACCATAATCGCGCTCGCCTGGAACGAAACGGAGCACCTACGCGCCTGCTTCGCAAGCCTCAAGACCCTGGTAGACCTCACGGGTGCGGCGACGCTGGTGCTGTTCGACAGCGCGGGCGACGATGCGACCCTGAAGATCGCCCGTGAAGTTGCGGACCGGGTTGTAATAGCCGATTTCGATAACTTCGCCGCGCAACGCAACCGCGCCCTCGACCTGGCAAGCTCAAGATGGGTCTTCTTCATTGATGCAGACGAGCGATGCACTCCGCAGCTTGCCCAGGAGATCGCCCGAGCAATCGAAAAGGGAGATTGCGCCGCATACCGCGTGCCCCGCCGAAACATCCTCTTCGGCCACGAGGTGCGTCACACCGGGTGGTCGCCTGACTATCAGGTACGCCTCCTCGAGCGCGCCCGCTGCCGCTACGACGAATCGCGCCGGGTGCACGAGTTACCAACCGTAGATGGGGAAACCGGAACGCTGAAATCGAAGCTGGTCCATTACAACTATGACACCTGGGGGCAGTTCATAGCGAAGCAGCGCGCTTACTCCGACCTGGAAGCGCAGGCGCTCTACGCGTCGGGACGCCGCGCCAGCCTGAAGAGCATTATGGGCCAGCCGCTACGTGAGCTGAAGCGCCGACTTGTCGACTACAAAGGATACCGCGACGGCCTCCTGGGTATTGCCCTCTCCGTTGCGATGGCTCTGCATGTGGCTCAAACCTACATCAAGCTACGGCGCTTGCATCATAGAGCATAATCATTCTCGGCAAAATATGTAGGTAGGGGCAGGTCCCCGTGCCTGCCCCTACGGGAGAATGATTAGACCCTGATTGCATAAGCGAAGGTGTGTCCGCTCCTCTCAGGAAGAGCAGCATGTTTCCACCCGTTTTCCACAAATTGACAGGGCTTTGCGAAGAGAGTATCTTCACCCTATCCCGTTGCTCCGAGTTGGCGGGGGTCTGGATTGAGGGGTCTCCTTTCAATCGCAACCAGGGGGTGGAGCAATGTTCGCAGAGGCTGAAGCGAGGTTTAGCAGGCACGCGAAGCAGCGAAGTGCGCAAAGCAACTTGTGCGCGCAGGACGTTGAGCTCGTTCGCCGGTACGGTGTCCTCGAGCACCGAACAGGTGTCCGGTTCTACTTCATGCGCAGGCGAGAAGTGGAGAAGTACAGAGATGCCGAGCCGCGCCTGGCGAGACTGGAGGGTGTGGTGATGATAATATCGAACGATAACATCGTCATTACGACCTACCGCAACAGCAGGGCGCTCAGGGAAATCAGACGCAAGTCGAAGTTTCACAGTAGCAGGTCTGCCGCATAGCCAAAAGCGATTCCATCGCCCCAAACCTGAAACCACTAACTCAAAAAGGGATAAAAATAAAGGTTCTGCTAAGCAGAACCTTTATTTTTATCCCTCTAAATATCACTCTCCAATGGGAAAAGAAGACACACCTTAGTCTTCCCCCTGCGTCCTGGCAGCAGGGGTCCTCACGCGCAGCCAGCTTATGACTGCCAGCACCATAAGCGCGACGGAGATACCAATCATCAGGATGCCCGTTACATCCACGCCGGGGTTGCCATTGCTGTTGTCTACGTTGTAGCTGTGCATCGATTCCAGGCCGAACCACTTCACCAGGTAATTCACGCCCGCCAGGGTGAACAGCACGACGGAGAAGCCAATCAACGACAGCCACGCCATCGTGATCCCACGCACCCCGCGTTGCACTCGTACGTGCAGGTACGCCGCGTACATGAGCCACGTCACCAGCGCCCAGGTCTCTTTCGGGTCCCAGCTCCACGCCTTGGTCCACGCCTCTTGCGCCCATATCGCGCCCGTGATGAGCAGAAGCGTCTGGAATGGAAAACCTACGGCTACAGCGCGGAACATGAACTCCTCAATCGCCGCCTCCGAAGGGAGCGCCTTGCAGATGCGCCCCTTCAGGTGGTGCTTCGCCATGAATGTCAGCCCCGCCCCCGCCGCGGTCGCAAAGGCGCTGTACGCTATGATTGCCATAGAAACGTGTATCAGTAGCCAGTACGAGCGTAGCGCAGGCACGAGCGGGATCGACTCCTTGAGGTCTGCGGGTATTACCCATACGGCATAACTCTGCAAGGAGAATATAAGCAGGACCGAAAAGGCCCCGGCTGCCCGCGTCTTCAGCACGCCCTCAAATAGCACAAGATAAATGGTAGTCGTGCCCCAGGTGAGAGTGGTCAGCACCTCGTACAGCGTAACCCAGGGCGGATGCCCCGCGCTGACCCACCGCATGGCAAGAGCGCTGGTTAGCGAGAGCCACGCCAGCACGACAAAGCCGGATGCAATCCTACCCAGCACGGGAGAGTAGGAGAAGTCTCGGACGCTCCTCGCCCTGCGCGCCGACCTCAACCGTGCCGCCCGCACCCGCGCCTGCCAGCACCACCCCACCACTTGCCGTGCGAACCCGCAGGGCGCGTGCGTTCATGGTCATCAGGTAGCCCGCGTACATGAGGAATGCCAGCATATAGCAGATATATGCCACTTTCGTCATGGTCGGCTCGTTGAACCCCAAAACGTGCGAATCAAATCCCATGGCGTTCCCCTCCAAATATTCCTCTTATTGCTTCACGACTCCCCACGGGGCTGTTGCAAAGTGATGTCGGCAAATGAAGCACCCATTTCCCTGTCATTCCGAACGAAGTGAGGAATCTCCGAGCTTGGCTGTATGGATAGAGCTTTAGATTCCTCGCATCGCTCGGAATGACGCGTAAAGACGTACAGCCAGATTGCGACTTTGTAGCGGCCCTCTGAACTCTAGCGCCCGCAGTTGATAAGGATAGATCATATTGCCTCTTTAACCGACGTGCCAGAAGCCAGGTTGTCACGAATCCGCCCGGCAAGGCGCTCGAAATCCCGCTCGAAACTCACCTTGTTCTTCTCAGCCAGGCCAGCTACCGATATGTTCACACTCTTTGGGTCCTCGCCGTTCGGCGTTATCTTGACCCAGCATCGGGTGAAGGTGGTGTAGAGCGACAGGGTGAACCCGCCCGCCATCACCATGAAAAAGAAGGCCACGAACCCCAGTCCGGGGTCTTTCGCAATCTCAAGCACCGTAGCGGTATCCCTATCGAAGCTGAGCGAATACTGCTCATACCCAGGCAGCTTGAGCGCGCCGGTGCGTGGCAGGAAGGCATCGAAGATTGGTGTGTCGAAGTTCATATCTACGTAGGCCTGGACATATACCGGTGGATTCTCTGCCTCCGACCTGGCTACATCCTGGTAATACTTCATCTTCAACGTGAGGATGTGGTCCGGAACTGAGAACTGTAGGAAGTCGACAGCCAGGTTATCCTCAACTCCGTCGTTGAACGCCACCAGTACGGCCCCATCGGTAGTCGTGGCCGTAATTGGTCCGGTCGCGCCCATCTCTTTGAAGGCGACACTTTCTCCCGAAGGTCCCGTCGCGTGTGCATATACAACGGGCTGGTAGCTGACGAGGAAGAAATTTATCCCTTTGTAATTGAGGGGGTCGTTTACGATAATCGTCTTCGTCAGCACGACCCTGCCATCCTCGATAACCGCCAGGTCATGCTTGTACTCCTTGACGGCCTTGCCATCTTCGTAGTAATCGATGCTGAAGCCGTCGTTGCGTACCGAAAAGTCGGTGTCGTGCCCCACGTTCACCGGCTTTCCGGGGTAGAAGAAGACCGACTGCTCGCGCCAGCCCATGTTCGCCACGCCCGCAGCCGTCAGTATCAGCAGCACGAGCGCGGCGTGGCTGACGAACGTCACCAGCTTCGACCACCTGTCGCGGTCGGCGTATATGTGCAGCCCACTCCCACTTGCCAACGGTTCCGACAGCACTCTGTAGCGACTCTTGCGTAGCGCCGCCGTTACGATGCGATTCGCATCTTCCTGCGCCAGGGGCACCGACCTGAACTGCGCTTTCTCCGACATCCCCGCCATGAACGAGTCGGTGACGCGCACCTGCGGGTTCCTGATAAGGCGCATAATCGGCTGCCAGCGGTTCAGCGTGCAGATGACGATACCAAAGACGGTGAGAGCCACCAACAGCCGAAACCAGAGGGAGTTATAGAGGTCATAGAAGCCCGCCCAGTAGAGGACGTTCGAAAAGTCGCCGTACCGCCCCGTGGCGTCCGCGAGAAAACGTTTAAGCTCCTCCTCGAAGTTCTGGATACCCGGCTGCATCTGGGGGATAATGGTCCCCAGCATAGCGGCAAGCGCGAGCGATACGTTCAGCGCTATAGCGAAGCGAATAGAGCAGAAGAGGGTCCATATGGCCTCGACAAGGTCGCGCTGGGGGCGCTTGCGAGCCTCTGCCCTCGGCAGCGCGCTGCGGACAGGTATAGAAGCCGTCTGTTTTGTCGCCGGAGAAGCGCGGTGGGCCATTCTTATTACTCACCCCATCCCATTGATATTACCATCGCCCCCAGGCACCGTCAAGAAGCGGAAGATGAATATCAGCTTAACTCCTGAAGTCCGCGAGCCGTCCACGTTTCAAAGCCCTCTGTAGGGGCGGTTCGTGAACCGCCCTGGGTCGAGCAAGCATTGTACCCACCAGGGCGGTTCACAAACCGCCCCTACGGATTGTGTACGCGCTAGCGAATCCGAGGTGTTACTGTAGCCTGGGGGCGCGTTACCGTAAGAGTAATGCGTGGAGTCGCCGTGGTCTTTGCCGTAACACGTGGGGTTGGGGTTATCGTAGGAACGTTTCGGCGAGACGGCGTAGGCGTCCGGCGGGCTGGGGGCTTGGTAGGTGTGGCAGTCGGCCCCCTCCCGAAGAACTGGTCGATAACCGGCTTGGCCTTCCTCCAATTGAGGCTCAGCCCCTCAGAGCGGTCGGGCAACCGTATGGGCGTGATTAGGTCCGCGCCTATGGTCGTTGTCAGGATATGCGACGGATCGAGGTCGTATCCGGCCTGGACAAATGAGAGTTGCTGGTCGGAAGGGATATTGGTCTCTATCATCCCCGCGAGCTGGTCGAGAACACCTGGTATCTTTGTGATTATGTCAAGTGACGTGGCCTTTTCCTTCATAGCCATGATTATTTGCAGCTGGCGCTTGCTCCGCATGAAATCGTTGTCGGCATGTCGCGTGCGCGCATATCGCAATGCCTCGATCCCGTCCATATGCTGCCAGCCTTCATCAAAATGTACATGAATCTCAGCGAAGGGATCGTTCGGGTTTTCGCTGGGATAGTGCCAGTCGTCCAGTTCTGCGGGCACTTCTACGTCTACGCCGCCCAACGTGTCAACCAGCGTAAGGATCCCTGGAAATTTATCATCACGTAGTAATCAATCGGCACGTCCAATAGCTCGCTGACCGTCTCAACGGCGAGCGACTGCCCTCCCCCAGGGCCACGCTCCTGCTCACCGAGAAAGTAAGCGGCATTGATCTTTTGTAGACCCCTGTAGCCCGGTATCTCCACAGCAAGGTCACGCGGTATGGTGAGCATCCGCACCACCCGCGTTTGCGTGTCGAGGTTCACGAGGATTAGCGTATCGCTACGCGGCGATAAGCCAAGATGGTCAGGCCGCTTGTCGCTACCCAAAACGAGTATGTTGATGCGCCCCGCCGGGAGGTTGGCGTAAGGGTCTGTGGTGGGGGTCGCGGTGACGCCTGCGTAACTCAAAGCGGTTGCAGTGCCTAATGACCATGCTGGGTCAGGAGTGGGGGAAGCGATGAGAGGAGTGTAAATCTCCCTTCGGAAATTCTCGAAGGCGGCCCATACCCACACTCCATAGCCTGCCACCGCGACCAGTGCCGCCAGGCCCAGCCACCTGACAGCCCGCCATGCGGTCCAGGGCTTTCCGCTCTTGACTCGTGCGCCATCCCGCGTGAGAGGGGTAGTGATCCTGGCGACACCCACAGCTTCAATATCGGCGGCGAAGCGCAACGGGCGTGTCGCTGGGGCGAGTCCATTACCAGAGCCAGGCGCTGGAGAAGCCGTGCTTTCCACAATCACGGGAAAGGCATAAGGCGCATCCGCTCTGTGAGGGGATGGCCTGTGCTTGCCGCCGGGCGCGGACAACCTATAAATTCGCTTAGTTCGCAGTGCAGACAATGAGGCTTGTTACCCTGGCACGTTTCATTCCGGGCGGCTTCGTCTACGTCGTGACAACCGCAACTGCCGCACAGGCACGTACCTCAGCAGCCTCGGCTTGAGGGAGCGCCACGCCGAATCGGCGCTTGATCTCTCGGCCACGTCGTCAGCGGGCCGGGAGTAACGCTCCCTTACATAGGCGCGTGTGATACGCCGGGCCAGCAACGACGTGCCAGGCACTTCGCGGGCAAGCGATTCGGTGAACTCGTAAGGCGTCTGGTGAGACACGGGCCGGATACGCAGCCACCTCGCCCATGACAGCATCCTACTGTAATAGGAACTGGCAGTTGCCGGTGCGCGCCTGCGCTGGTAAAAGACGAAGAATACCAACGCGCCGAGCACCGCTGCCATACTGAGCACCAGAGGTGCTGTCCAACCACTCGCGCCGCCGCTGGTGCCCGTGCTTCCAGCCCCCGCCGGTGCGGGCGTAGGCGTCGCAACTTCGGGGTCGTTCACGTCGTTCGGATCTGATAGTCGGTGATGGCACTGCGCCTGTCGGTAGGGGTGTCGGCAGATTACCTTCTATGCCGGTTGTCGGGTCGCGAGAGATAACTGTCTGAGAAGGTGTCGGCTCAAACTCTATCCAACCATAACCTGGAAAGTAGACCTCCGGCCAGGCGTGCGCGGCTGACTCTTTCACGTTGAACGTCTTCGTGGCGCTGTCATAGTCTCCCGGCGCGTAGCCTGTCGCCATGCGCGAGGGTACTCCAAGACTTCGCAACATTACCACCATCGCGGTCGAGTAATATTCACAGTATCCCTCTTTCCCCTCGAAGAGGAACCACTCGGCGCGGTCGACGCCCGCCCCAGGCTGGGGAATCTGCGTGTTGTAGATGTAGTTCTCGCGCAGGTATGCCTCGATGGCCTTAGCCTGGTCATAGGGGTTAGTGGCCCCAGCGTCCCCAACTATTTCGTACGCCAGGTCGCGGACGCGCTGGCTCAACGTCGCAGGCAAGGGTAAATAGCGGTCCACCAACCACTGATCATACGCCAGCAAGCCAAAGGGTGCGGCCTGAAGCTCCTCGTCTGTCGCGTCGGAGAAAAGGGAGGCTACCGTATACCGCGCATTGCGCGCCAGGGGCTCAACCGCGTGAATAGAGGAAATGTCATCGTAGACCGGAAACTCGCCCGACACGCGCAGAGTGATCTCGTACTGCTCCTCCGTTGGGATGTCGGATATTATCGGGGCCACGTTTATGAATACGTTCACCCCACGCCTGCTCAGTTCCTCGGTCTGGCTTGTAATATCCTGGCCCGCGTTTGTTGCGTACAATAGTCGCCGGGTATTCTCACCAAACGAAGACACGCGCCTCCTGGCACGAAGCTCGTCCTGCCCCTGGTGCAGGAGACCGATCAGTGCTCGTAGCTCAAGTGGCACGCTGCTCAGCAGTTCTGCATTGCTCGGGTCGTACAGGTCGTCGATATTGTACTCTTCGTTGATCCTGTGCCACGAAACGTCGAGTCTGCTCATCTCGCTGAGACGCTGCGGCCTCAACGAGGCGAAAATGATGTCTCCTTTAGGGTTGACCACCTGGACCGTGTAAGAGACCTCTCGCCTGGCGGCGTCTTTCGAGATAAGCTCCTGGTTCGCGTCGAGGGCAAGCCACGAGCTTAAGTTCGGCACATGAAAGGTATCGGCGGAAGTGTTCTTCCAACCCATGCCCGTATATTGGTCGTAAGTGGTAGCGCGCCAATACCTTCGCTCGGTCGATTGGACGATGAGCGCGGTGGCGTCGGAGAGGTTGAGCGCGCCCCCCATCGTGAACGATTTGTTGAAGGCAGAATAGCCCCCTATCGCCTGGTTGCCGGGGACCTGGGACCAGAGACGGCTCATATTCGCCTGGAAGTCGAGCCAGGGCTGGTTGAATCTCTCCCAGATGCCATTTAGCGTGCTATTCACCGACGATGCGGGAACGTACCACATAGCAAGGGCAAGCGCCCCGGCGACGAGGCTGCCGGTCCACAAGAACGTTGACGAAAGGCGAGGCGAATACGTTATGCCCTCGCGCTGCCATCGCTCCTCTTTCAACAGGAGATTGAAGCGTATCATCAGGAGCAAGGAGCTGATCATGAATACGATCATGTACGCCTGTAGGTTGACAGCAGAGTATGACAGGTTGATGAGGAGGGCCACGCCGTTCGGGACGAGCGCCCACCACAGCTGGCGCGCCCGGAAGATGAAGTAGGCGCTGCTGTATGCGAGCACCCAGCAAACGACCGCAAGGGAGAGGATAAACACCACCAGGTCATCGCTCATGTCCTGGCGTACCGCGACGTTGATCCAGGTGACGGTTCGCTCCATCAGGTCGCGCACGCGCTCCTGGAGCGTGGAAAGGCGGGGGTCGCGGATGATGCTGGCAACGGAGAGCATCACCGTGAGGAAGCCTATCAGCAAGCCCACCAGGTCGAGCAGAATCCTGGGCACGCCCTGTATCTTGGATAGCACGAGTCCGGTCAGCAACCCCACGAACGTGATGGTAGTGAGGATGCTGAGACCCTCCGCCCATTTGGCCTGCTGCACGGAGAAGGTAACGCTGAAGAGAACGAGGGCGAGCAGCCCAACCGTGAGCCAGCCCTCTTGCAACTTGAGAAATTTAGGCATAGAGTTTTATAGAAGGGAAAGAAAGAGAATAGTAGAGATGATACCTTGCCGTACTTAGATTATACCGGATAACGCATCCCCTCTACCACTATTAACGCCCGAAGGTTACCTGCGGTTCCATGCGGACGACGGACGATAGACGATAGACGATAGACGATAGACGATGGAGAATACACTTCCATAAATAATCTCTGCGCCCTCTGCGTCTCTGCGGTGAACTTACTTTCTGTCGTCCGTCGTCTATCGCAGATTCCGCACCCCTGCCCTTCCGAATTGCTGGCCGAGTGCTATGTCTATCGAGTCGTCGCGCTTGACGAGGTACGATGGGACGTTGATGGTCGAGAGGGCGCTGACCAGCACGAGGGGATTGCCGTGGCCACCGAACGTGCCTGGCTCGATTATCACGCCGAGCGCCTGGATGCCCTTGTACGTCTGCATTTCCAGCGCCGATACCCACTTCTCATCGAGGGACGGCGTAATCACTACCACCGTATCCTGCCTGGAGAATAGACGGCTTTCGGCGGTCACCACCTCATCGAGGGAGGTACGGCCCTCGGCACGAAGCACAGCCAGCGCGCGTAACGTCTTCACAAGCTGGCGGCCTCCTCGGTCCGCCGGGAGGACCACGCGATGCTGGCCCCACGCTGTGAAACCGACGGAGCGCCCCTGCGAGATGAAGTAAGAAGCAAGGGACGCCGCGATAGTCACACCATATTCTTCGGTGGAAGGCTCGATATATATCGGGTCGTTCTTCTGCGGCTGGCCCGGCTGGTAAGGCCTTCCGTCAGCAAATTTAGTGACGTTGTTTCGAGATGGACGCAACTCTACTCCCAAATAGATAGAGCGCATCATAGCATGATCTGTTACGTGTACCTTACTCTCCAGGTCGAGCACAATCCATACGTCGGCAGTGGGGTCAAGCTCAAACTCTTTCACCATCAGCTGCTGAGTGCGCGCCGTAGCAGGCCAATGTATGCGGTTCATCGGGTCGCCCGGGTAGTATTCCCTGATGCCTGCGGCGCTTGGCGTGGAGTGCTGGGCGCGGCGAGCGGTCTTGCTCCCACCCGGCAGCTCGCTCGACGTAATACCGAAAGAAGCGAGGGGCACCGTGGCAGGGTAGACAATCAACTCGGTCTCATCCCTGTAGAGGCGAAATGACTGGAAAAGCCCGAAGGGGTCGCCCGTAGTTACGGCGGTTGGGCCGATGCGGTACAGACCCCGGTGGGTGCACCTCGTCCTGATGCGCCACTTCTTGGCAGACCTGCCAGGCAGCGACACAACAGAACCGAAATGGTGGCCCTGCAAGGTCGAATGGTCTCGGACCTCAAGCCATAGCTTCCTCACCAGCAAGTCATTAGTTATCTCTATCGTCTCCTCGACCGTCTGTCCGACCTGCGATTGCTGGGGCCTCACCTGCCTTCTTATGGTCAAGCGCCGCCTGTTGAGATGGGACCACAAGAATGCGGCCCCCAATACCCCGGCGAAAACATAGGCAAGGTAGAAGAGTAGCGACGACCCAATCGTGAGGGCGACTACATAGATAAGGAGCGTAAAGAAAAGTAGCCTGTAGGCGTTGGCGTTACCCATATCACCGCCTCTGGGCAGTCGGTATGGTGCCAGGCACAGAGGTCGAACGAACTATGTCCGCTATTACGCCACGAGAGTCGGCGTTACGCACGCGGGCCGAGGGACTTAGGATAAGGCGGTGGGCCAGTGTCGTCTCCGCCAGCGCCTTCACGTCATCGGGGATTACGTAGTCGCGCCCGAAGATAGCTGCCCGCGCCTGCGAGGCTATCTGGAGGGCGAGCGACCCTCGTGGGCTTGCTCCAAGGTATACGTCTTCATGGCGGCGGGTAGCCTCCACGAGTATCACAATATACTCCTTGATGAGGCGGTCTACGTGCACGCTCCGTATAGCCTGCTGTGCGGCTACCAGCTCCGACACATCTATCACCTGCTCAAGGAAGCCGAGGGGGTGCGTCGTCTGCTGGCGGCTCAAGATTTCAATTTCCTCGTTGCGATTCGGGTAACCCAGCGATACGCGCATCAGGAAGCGGTCAAGCTGCGCTTCGGGCAGGGGGAAAGTCCCCTCGTATTCTATAGGGTTCTGGGTCGCAAGTACGATAAAGGGGCGCGGCAAGGGATATGTCACACCATCCACCGTCACCTGCCTCTCCTCCATCGCTTCCAGCAGGGCCGATTGCGTCTTGGGCGTCGCCCGGTTTACCTCGTCCGCGAGCACTATCTGCGCCATGATAGGCCCAGGCCTGTACTCGAACTCGCTATCTTTCTGGTTGTAAATGGAGACGCCCGTAACGTCGCTTGGGAGCAGGTCCGGGCGTGAACTGGATGCGCTTGAACGTGCAGCCAATCGAGCGCGCTATAGCCTTCGCCAGCATCGTCTTGCCGACGCCCGGCACATCCTCTACGAGCACGTGGCCCTGGCACAGCAGCGCCATCAGAGTCTGCTGCACCTCCAAGTGCTTGCCCACTATGACGCGCTCGACGTTCTCCGCGAGCCGTGCGGCGATACCTCGAACGTCAATTACCTGTACGTCATCTTCAACTGGCTGCCGTATCTGGCTGGTCATTGGGTTGCCGGGGTTAGCTTCATCATTTACCGTAACGGTCATCAGTACCTCATCTTATCGGTTTCATATTTCTATCTTGTACTCAGCAGTGTCGTTCAATTAGCCCATTATAACAATTTTCGCGGGCCGAAAGTCATCCTGAAAGTCCTGGGGCCATTCTCGACCCAGTCTATTGGCCTATAGGCTGGAGACTCTTACTCCTCACACAAAAAATCACGGACGCTTCGCGCCCGCAATTCTAAAACGCCTCGCCCATTAACCTAATTACAGGAAAGAGCTAGCGAAGGTTCATCTGGTGGCAGTCTGAGCCTCGGTACGTAACCGTAGAGTGTACCTCGTCGGAGGCGGGTAGTGGGGAGGAGTAATCAACAGAGGGTGCCAACCCATCGCGTGCCTGCACGGAGGAGTGCTGCCCTGCCCCCTCGGAACAGGCGAAGGCAGGGCCTTCCAACGCGAGCGTGCCGAAGGGTCCAAGGACCCGGTTGCTAAGCGCAGCCCAAACACGCGACACGTTAGCCCCGGCGGGTGTGTCATTCTGGAAAGCATTCCGCACCAGTACGTCAATAGGCTGATCGCCATCGTTCTCCGGGGGCTGGGGCGTGCTCGACAGGCCCAGGATGAAACCATCCAGGAGAGCGCCTGACGCTGCCGCGAGTGCCTTAATATGCCGGACCATAAATGGCCTCCAATGGCGATGCTTCCTGCGTGCCCAGCCGGTCGCGTAGGGTCTTACGGGCGTGGTGCAAACGCGACTTTACGGTGCCGACCGGCAGGTCAAGTATGTAGCCAATCTCAGGCAAAGAAAAGTCCTGCAAATAGTGGAGAGCGACCACGACACGATGCTTGAGGGGGAGCGCGTTGATGGCATCCCGCATCTTCACGCGTAATTCCGCCTGCTCCACGACCGTTTCCGGCGATTGGTGCGGGTCGGCTGCTACGATGCTCTCTGCCACGTCATCTATCGCCTCAAAGCGCACCCGCCTCTTCTTGATGGCGTTGCAGCTGAGGTTCACCGCGACCCGGTGCAGCCAGGGGGATAGTGACCCTTCGCCCGTTATATTCATGATATTGAGGTAGGTCTTGTAGAAACAGTCCTGCAAGACTTCCTCAGCAGAGCCGGCATCTCTTGTGACGGCGAGCGCCGTTCTGAAAATAGGACCCTGGTACTTCAGGAATAGCAGCTCGAAGGCGGCCATATCGCCACGTTGGATGCGCCTTACCAGCTCGGTATCCTCATGCGCGGCTACGCTGCCGTTCGCGGAGGCGGGTATTGTTTCCAAATAAATCTCCCCTAAATCGATTGGAACTCCCACAAGTAATGTGGGGTGCCGCTCAAGAAATGCTTCCTCAAGGCTGCCAGGCTTCATAGGTAAATCGAGTATAGCACATTTTTTTTCACTTTCATAGATGCGCAACGAAATCTTAAGGACTCATTGTTAATTTGCCCGCCCGCTGTAGCTCGCTAAGCGTTTCGTAAGCCTGGGAGCGCGCAAGATGGAACGACTGCCAGTTATGGCGGTTGGGATCATCATCGAGCTTGTTAAGGCGACGCCACAGGTCGTTCTGCAAAGTCGTACGTATCGCCGCATCGCTAGTTTGTTCTAGGCCCGCGACCAGTACCGGCACCGCGTCATCGGAGAGGAGATATAAGTACCTTATGGATAGCTCGTCGTTGCGCTTGAGGTTGTAGGCGGCCACATCGGCATCGGGGTTTGCAAGATTGATGCTGACCAGGAAGCCGAGGGCTGCAACGAACGCCCCTATAGCAAAGCGGTCCCGCCGGAACCACATTGTAAAGGTCAGCCAGCCGAAAATGATGCCGAGCCACACGATAAAGGTGCGAACATAGATACGCACCTGAGTGTTAATGTAGAACTGCACATCCTCCCACGCGTCCATGCGCCAGTACGCGGAGACCAGCATCACGAACACGAGCACGACCATGAACGTGCTTAGCAATTGAAGTATCACCCCCTGGCGTGGGCTTTCGATGCGGGCGAAGAGGCGCACCCCCAGTATCAAGCCGATTGTAAGCACGCACACAACCAGCACTTCGCCAAAGCCACGCCTGACGTAGTTTCGATACTCCTCAAAGGGCATGTCGGTGGGCTGCCCGAAGAAGATATTTGCGAACTGTATCCAGGCGAATACCGCGAAGAGCAGGTTGACGAGGGCGAGGATAGTCGCACCCTCGATGAAGCCAAATAGAGGACGGTCGGCCAGGGTCCCAGGTAGACTGTCAGCCTGGGTAGGAGCAGGGCGCGTCTTCCCGCGGCTGACAGCGATAAGCAGTCCGCCTGCCACGACCCACGCCACCGCCAGTATGACCAACAGATGCGCCATCATCTCCGGCAGGTCATTGAGCGATTTGAGCTGAAGGACGTCGGCCATCAGCTGCCTGAAGACCTGGTCGGCGGAGGCAAGTAACGCGCCGAAGATGATAAGCACGGGAAGCGCCACGACGATACCACGCAATACAGGTATCGCAACTCCGACACGCGGCCTGCGTCGTCTAGTGATGCTACCCACAGTCTGGAGGCTGGGCGCGGCTTCGGCAAGTGAGCGCAAAGCCACCCCTGCGGCGACAACTGGATAGCCCAGCAGGCCCAACTGCTCCATGCGCCCCCTGGCGAGAAAGAAGACCAATAGGGAGAGCAAAATGAGGAGCGCGACGACGTTCAGGAAGGTCAGCATTGCGTTTGCCCGGACGAAGACCATCACCGCGAAGAAGACGATGGGCACGACGAGCCATAGGTTGGATAGCACCACCCGAACGCCCGACATCTTTGTCAGAGTGAAGAGCGCCGCCAGCAGGAGCGCCACGTATATCGGCACCGACACACCCAGGCTCTTACCATAGAAAAGGAAGTCGGCGCTCCAGCCAAGCGCGAGCGCCGCGAGAAATACACGGGCCGCAGACCTCACGGTTGAGGTATCTTGCCCGGTATGTTCCTCTTCGACACTCGCATACCCAGGCTCCCTGAGCGGTATCGTGGCATCAAGCGATGTAGCCATAAATCCACCAGACCTGGATCGATGCAACAGCAATCGTTTCCGAACGGCAGTCCTGCGAACAGCAGCTAACCTCTGTACTCTCATAAGGTTCCTCCTCATATTCTCGATACGGTTCGGAGAACCTGCGACATTGAAAGTGGCTGTCGCGGCTAACTGTCTAAACGAGTAGGGGGTCCAAAAGGTTGCAATATCACCAGAAAGTTCTGGCAGTTAATTCCCCTTTCCCTACTACTGAACTGCCTTGTTCCCGTTATCCTGCCCAAATCTTAAGGTCGCTTTATGGTCAACTTACCGTCTTTCAGGTCCCTTTAAGGCTGTATTGGATAAGATATAGACATAGAGACAGAGATAAGTCAAGCATCTGAAACAGAATAAACTCAAATCACAAAGAATATAGAAGGGATACACAAACAACAATGAACCTCATATCAAACATCAGCAAAGTAATCAGGACACTCGGAGTTATGGGCATCATGCTCGCCCTGGCAGGGTTCGCAGCCTCATCTGCTCCCTCCGCTTCGGCGTCTAGCGTCCGCCCTGTGGCATCCAAAGGCAATGTAACCGTTTACGCTATATTCCCCGCTACCGTCAAAGACACGAGCTACGCGCAAGTGGTCATCTGGGACCGCAACGGCGACGTTGTCGGTAAGGGAATTGTAACGAGCAGGAACAGCTACGTGGTAACCCTGGCCCCTGGCATATACAAGGTAAGCGTTACGGCAGATGGCTACAAGGAATATGGTGAGCTTATCGAGGTCGTTCGCTCACAGACCACAACGGTCAAGGCCCCACTCTACACCGAGAAGGCACCTCCTGTGGCGATAAGCCAGTAAACAGAATTACGAACAATCAGGACCTGATATATACATGTGAGCCGTTCATAAATATGAACGGCTCACATGTATCTGAACATTCTCAAACTCGTAGGGGCGTGCCGGCGGCACGCCCCTACATGCTTTCCCTGACGCCTGCGTGGTCTAAACATCGGGCCTTATGATATACTTATAGGTGGATAAGAATTATTGCGCAACTCAAGAGTAAGCTAAAGAAGTTGCAAGGAAATACGGGGCCGTCGCGGTCGAGTGAGGACCGACATTTGAGTGGAGGACGTTAATGCCGCAGAACTTAGTACAGAAGATTATTGGGAGCCATCTTGTCACGGGGGAGATGAAGCCGGGCAAAGAGGTGGCTATCAGGATAGACCAGACCCTTACACAAGACGCTACAGGAACAATGTCATACCTTCAGTTCGAGGCGATGGGTATACCCCGCGTCCGGACCGACGTGTCTGTGAGCTACGTTGACCACAACATGCTGCAAACGGGCTTCGAGAACGCGGACGACCACCGCTTCTTGCAGTCCATCGCGGCCAAGTACGGCATCTACTTCTCACGCCCCGGCAACGGTATCTGCCACCAGGTACATCTTGAGCGCTTCGCAGTGCCCGGCAAGACCCTCCTCGGGTCCGACTCGCACACGCCAACGTGCGGTGGCCTGGGAATGATTTCAATTGGCGCGGGCGGCCTCGATGTGGCGGTTGCGATGGGCGGGGGGCCATTCTACATGGCGATGCCTGAAGTGTGGCTTGTGCGTCTGGTAGGGCGGCGGCAGCCCTGGATCGCGGCAAAGGACATCATTTTCGAGGTGCTGAGACGGCTCACCGTCAAGGGCGGCGTCGGTAAGATGATCGAATATGGCGGCCCTGGCGTGGCGGACCTTTCAGTACCGGAGCGTGGCACGATTACCAACATGGGCGCCGAGCTTGGCGCGACCACATCTATTTTTCCTTCCGACTCTCGCACGCGGGAGTATATGAAGGCGCAGAATTGTGAAGACCAGTGGGTGGAGCTTGGCCCCGACCCCGATGCTGAGTATGAAGGCGTAATAGAGATATTCCTTGAAGAGCTTGAGCCGATGATATCCAAGCCGCACAGCCCAGACAACGTAGTACCTGTGCGCGAAGTCGCGGGCACTCCCGTGTCACAGGTGCTGGTAGGTTCCTGCACCAACTCCTCCTTTGTAGACCTTCAGACTGTGGCTTCCGTTCTCAAGGGAAAGACGGTCCACCCCGACCTCTCCTTTGGCGTAACGCCAGGATCGCGGCAGGTGTACACGATGATAGCCCGCTCAGGCGCTCTGGGAGACCTCATAGAGTTCGGGGCGCGCATACTGGAGTTGGCTTGCGGCCCGTGTATAGGAATGGGCCAGGCACCCTCTTCGGGCGCGGTATCTATCCGTTCCTTCAACCGCAACTTCGAGGGGAGGTCGGGCACCCCGAACGCGCAGGTCTTCCTTGCCTCGCCTGAGACGTGCGCTGCTACCGCTCTCATGGGCGTCATAACAGACCCGCGTGACCTGGGCGCTCCACTCACAGTTGACGTGCCCGAGAAGTTCCTCATCGAAGACAACATGATAATGCCTCCCGCGACCGACCCTGACAAGGTGGAAGTCATAAGGGGTCCCAACATCCGCCCCCTCCCCATCAACAAGCCGATGGCCGACGACCTTGAGGGCACGGTGCTGCTCAAAGTGGGAGATAACATCACCACCGACCACATCATGCCCGCGGGCGCGAAGGTGCTGCCGTTACGCTCGAACATCCCGGCCATCTCGGAATATGTCTTCGAGAAGGTCGACCCCAGTTTTGCGACTAGAGCAACCGCCGCTGGCGGCGGCCTCGTCGTAGGTGGAAGCAACTACGGCCAGGGTTCGAGCCGGGAGCACGCAGCCCTCGCGCCGATGTTCCTGGGGGTCAGGGGCGTGCTCGTAAAGAGCTTCGCCCGCATCCACCGCGACAACCTGATCAACTTCGGCATCCTTCCCCTGATATTCGTAGACCCGCTCGACTACGCAGAAATCAGCGAAAAGGACGAGCTTTGTATAGATAATGCGAAGCAGCAACTCCTCGACGGAGTAGAGGTGTTAGCGGTACGGAACAAGACGAAGGGCACCACCTACCAGATGCGCCACAACTTGACCTCCCGGCAAGTGAATATTATCATCACGGGCGGTCTGCTCAACTACATCCGCGAGCGTGGTGACGCTACAGGCGTAGAGCGCGAGGCGACCGCCGCTGCCCAGGGCACAACTGCGGCGCTCCCTACTTCTACCACAAAGGTTACCAGCTCGCCCGGCGAAAAGCCTAGACCCCTCTCACGTGAGGAGCTATTCGACAGGCTCGTGGTCGAGACGTACAATCGCGAGGCGCAGGGCTTCGACGAGTTCGGCCACGGCCTGTCGGAAAAATCGGACCGCAGGCTGGCCGACATAGTAGAACCCAAGGCTGGCGATATCTGCCTCGATTTGGCGACAGGCACAGGGAATGGCGCGCTGGCGCTGTCGGGCCGCGTCGGCCATGACGGTAAGGTGTACGGTATAGACCTTGCCGAGGGTATGCTGGAATTCGCCGAGCGAAAGGCGCGTGCGCGCAAGGTCAAGAACGTCGAGTTCAAGAAGATGGACGCCATGCATCTTGAGTTCGAGGATGACGTGTTCGACGTGGTAACTTGCGGTCTGGCCCTCTTCTACTTCCCTGATATCCTGGGCGCTCTACAAGAGATGCGCCGCGTGCTCAAGCCAGGTGGCACACTTGGCATATCCACCGCCGACCCTGAAACGGCCTTCTCACCTCTGAGCAAGCCGTATATGGAGAGCATACGTAAGGCAGCAGACGATCTACAAATTGACGCGCCTGCCTACCCTGAGATTGCGACACTCACCCGCACCAAAGATGGCCTGGAGAAGCTGCTCAAGGAGGCCGGGTTCACCGACATCAAGGTGCGCGAGGAGCAAATTCCCGTGCATTTCACCGCCCTGGACGACTGGTGGAGCCACGGGCGCGGCAGCACGTGGGGCGACCTGATACTCAGATTCGATGGAAGTAGAGAAGCGCGACGAGTTCAAGGAGACTCACTTGAGCGACGTGAAGCACTTCTTCAAGCGCGATGGCGTCAAGACGGCCACCCCTGTCATCTTCGCCACAGCTACTTCCCCGGATTAGACCCAACATCTAAACAAACATGAGTCATCCCAAATTCAGATATTGTGCCTAACTCATGCTTACAGCGGTTCCACCGCCCCACCCCCAATTCCTCCCCACACATGGGGTAGGACTTTCAAAAACAATAAAAAACATGAGACATCCCGAATTTTGGGATGTCTCATGTTTATCATGTTTGATGCTTGATGCTTGATGCTTGATGCTTGATGCTTGATGCTTGATGCTTGATGCTTGATGCTTGATGCTTGATGCTTGATGCTTGATGCTTGATGCTTGATGCTTGATGCTTGATGCTTGATGCTTGATGCTTGAGAATTGAAGAAAAGAGACCTCTTGGGTAAAGTTGATTGTCCGGATCAACACACACCTAAGGAGGTCTCTTATGCGTACGCAACAAGAAGATAGCATATTCACTACAGGCAAGCAAGCTTCACCCCTTGTATCACGGCAACTAGGCGAGCAGTTAGCCCACTTCGTCGCACCCCTACTCGTACAACTAGACGCCCTCATAGACAAGCGATTGGTTCGCACTTTCCTGGCAACTCTGGGGGTCATTATTCAGTTCCGTAACCGAGCACATGGCCTGCTCCTATCAGAGTTGGGAGCTTACCTACTGAGTGCGGACCAGGCACCTGCTGGCACCAAGAGGTTGAGCAACCTGCTACGGTGTCGCAAGTGGCAATACCCCATCATTGAGCAGTTCTTATGGAAGGGGGCGCAACAAAGGGTAGCTCACCTACAAGAGCAACAGGAAGAAGTCCTTGCCTTGTGGGACGAGAGTGTGTTGGAGAAGCCGGAGAGCATACATTTAGAAGGACTGTGTGCTGTATGCTCCTCCCGTGCCCACCGCTTAGGACGCATCAAGCCAGGCTACTTCAACCCGCCAGGGCGTCCTATCTTTGTGCCTGGTATGCAGTGGTTGAATGTGTTATTGGTTGGGAGGAGTACCAGGAGTGGACCCGCTGTGGTAGCTCGTATGCAATGGTGGACTACTCGCGGTGAGCATGCCTCGGACAAACGTGCCAATCAAGAACGATTGTTGGGTGAGTGTGCCCAGGAGTGGGGCGAGGCGCTGATACACATTTTTGACCGTGCATTCGCAGGTGGACCTTGGCTACAGATGCTTTTCTCCCATTTGACCCGCTTCGTTATGCGTTGGCCTGGTGGCTACCACCTCATAGACAGGGATGGGGTACAGAAGAAGGCTTGGCAGGTCACGCATGGTAGACGCAGTTGGCAGCAGCGCCAAGTGTGGGACGCACGCCATCAGTGCTACTGCCGCACAGGAGTGATAGCAGTTCCTGTACGCCACCCTGAGTACCCATCACCCATGTGGTTGGTCGTTTCCAGACCTGGCAAGGGTAGAGAGCCGTGGTACTTGCTCACTTCAGAGCCTGTGCTCACTCCACAGGATGCTTGGCGTGTGGTCTTCGCATATGCGAGGCGCTGGCAGATTGAGATGAGTTTTCGTTATGGCAAGAGCGAATTGGCGATGGAAAGTCCTCGTCTGTGGCGGTGGGAGAATCGCCTGAAGCTCTTGTTGATGGCTACCCTTGTGTATGCTTTCCTCTTGTCGCTGCTGGACCCATCCCAAGAGCGACTAAGGCAATGGCTCCTGAGATGGTGGTGTCACAGAACAGGAAAGAGGAACCGAGATGCCTCAGTTCCTCTTTATCGTCTTAGGTCAGCTATCAGCCGTCTGTGGCTTGATTTCCGTCCACCTTCTCCTTCCCTCCTCTTCTCACTCTCGTGAAAATTCGGGATGTTTCATGTTTGTTTAGAGAATAATCTAGAACGGCCACCATCCAGGCTTGCCCTGGTCTTCCTGCTGGGTCTGCTGGCCTTGATCACGATCACCGCCACCTCCCATGACGTTCCCTATCAGATCACCGAGGCCGCCTCCGCCTTGCCCGGACTGGCTGCTTCCGCCACCCGTTATCTGGCCGATGAGATCACCCAGGCCACCGCCACCTCCCTGGCCGGACTGACTGCCTCCACCTCCACCGCCGGTAAGCTGGCCGATTAGGTCTCCGATGCCACCTCCGCCCTGCGGCTCATTTTGGGGTTGCGACTGCCTTCCCCTGGAAGTAAGTCCTCCCATGACGGCGCCAAGGATACCCGGAAGCAGCGCCTTGAAGATACCGCCCAGCACGCCCGTAGCCGATGCTGCTCCCGCGTCAACGTGATTGCCGCGAATGCCTACAGTGCTTCTCGCGCCGTTGATGGCGGAACCGAGAGCGTCCATCGCGGATTGGCTGGGGTCCGCCCCACGTTTGTTCGCACCCATCAGCGACGTGACTGCGGGCAGCAGCGCATCGATCATCGTGCCCTGGCCGGGTTGGGCCGGGTTGTTCTGGCGCACCCCGCCCAGGAAGGATTGCAGGAAGGGAGCGAGGTCTGAGGTAGAGATACTGCTCTTACCCCCGAACTGCGAAGCCGCCTCCTGTAGCCCATCGGCATAGTACCCGACGGCTCGCCCCTGGCCGTTCTCGCGCATCGCCTGCGCCGCGAGCGAAAGCTGTTCGCCTGCATCATCCGTGCCCGATTCCCTGGCGGCGTCTGCGGCTGTGCGGAATGCCTGCGCGATCCGGTCGCCATGCGTGCCACCGCTAGGGCCGCTGTCCACCTCGTTGAGCTTACCCTGGTTCTGCTGGAGCATCTCGGAAATCGAGCCGAGCAACGTGCCTACATCTACCTGCTTGTTGTTCACTATGAGACCTCCTCGGTGTCTTACCATTCTATAAGAGCGGGTTTACGAACAATGATGAGAAGCCAGAAGTCTCGCAAGACGAAGCACATCTCTCCCTGTCATTCTGAGCGAAGCGAAGAATCTAAAACTCTATCCACTGGCAAGCACGGAGATTCCTCACTTCGTTCGGAATGACACTCCTTGTAGTTCGTTCTTATACACGCTCTCAGCGGGAAAGCGCCCACTGTGAACATAGCACGGAGCGTGCCGAGGCTTCGCACACTTATAAGCGTTCAGAATAGGGGGGAAAGTAGTGGAAGGGGCCACAAACTGAACTGGAAACATTAAGAGAAGTCTATTTCCAGAGCAAATTCAGCCAGTGTGAAAAGGGCCACCCTTCCCCAAACCTAACCTCACATAAGACTTCCTTAACATGTGAGGTTAGGTTTGGGGGCTATTTCTCCTCGTCTATCACCCTTATGTGCAGATCGCGCATCGCCGCGTCGGGCACGGGAGAAGGCGCGTCCATCATGAGGTCGCGGGCCTGGGCGGTCTTGGGGAAGGCTATTACCTCGCGCAGGCTGCTCTCCCCGGCAAGCATCATCACAAGGCGGTCTATGCCTGGGGCGATACCGCCGTGCGGAGGCGCGCCGAACTCGAACGCCTGGAGCAGATGCCCAAATCGCGCCTGGATCTCATCATCTGTGTAACCCATAAGTGTGAACACCTGGGCCTGCTGGTCGCGGTCGTGTATGCGGATCGAGCCGGTGCATATCTCGATGCCGTTGCACACCACGTCGTAAGCGGCTGCACGTACTCTGCCGGGTTCGCTATCGAGGAGATGCTTATCTTCGGGCATTAGAGCCGTGAACGGGTGGTGAACGGCGTCCCAGCGCCCTTCCTCCACGCTCCACTCTAGCAGAGGGGGGTCTATCACCCAGACGAACGCCAGCACGGAGTCGTCCATAAGGTCCAGACGCTTCCCCATGTCGGTACGCAGACGGCCAAGAACGGTCCGAGCAGAATCGGTCTGGTCGGCCACGATAAGCAAGAGGTCACCTTCCCCCGCTCCCGCCGTAGAGACGATAGCATCAACCTCTGTGCCGGAGAGGAATTTGGCGGCGGGAGAGCGCACCTGCCACTGCGACCCACCCTCTCCACCCTCCGACGACCTACCTTCGATGGCTACCCATACGAGGCCCCTGGCACCGTGGTGTTTTGCAACTTCGGTAAGCTCATCAAGCTCACGGCGGGTGTAGCCTGATGCTCCCGGCACGCGTATCCCGGCGACAATGCCACCCCCTTCGAGCGCAGAAGAGAACACGCCGAATCCGCTCTCTTTGACCGCATCCGATAGGTCGGTGATCTCCATGCCGAAGCGAATGTCCGGCTTGTCATTCCCGTAGCGGGCCATAAAGTCGGCGTATGTGAGGCGAGGGAAAGGCACCGTCATCAGGCGTTTATCCGTCAGCGCGGGCACCATCTCCACGACCATCCCCTCGATCAGTTGCAGGACATCCTCACGCTCCACGAAGCTCATTTCAACGTCGAGCTGGGTAAACTCAGGCTGGCGGTCTGCGCGCAGGTCTTCGTCACGGAAGCACCTGGCTATCTGGAAGTAGCGCCCCATGCCCGCGACCATGAGTATCTGCTTGAGCTGCTGCGGCGACTGTGGGAGGGCATAAAACTCTCCCGGGTGGACGCGGCTCGGCACGAGGTAGTCTCGCGCTCCTTCGGGCGTGCTCTTGATGAGGATTGGGGTCTCTATCTCGATGAAATCGCGGGCGTCGAGGTAGTCCCGTATGAACTTGACCATGCGATGGCGCAAGATGATGTTGCGCTGCATCCTGGGGCGGCGCAGGTCGAGATAACGATACTTCAGGCGAAGGGTCTCGTCCGGCTCGCTGCTCCCAGCGATTTCGAATGGAAGGGGCCTGGCGCGGTTCAAAATCGTCACGTTGGAGGCCATGACCTCCACTTCACCCGTTTCCAGGTTCGGGTTGGCGCGCTCATCGCCACGCTCGTGAACCGTCCCCTCCACCTGGAGGACGTACTCCGAGCGCACTTCCTCCGCGATAGAGTGTGCGCCTGGGTCGGTCTCGCGGTTGAACACAACCTGGGTAAGCCCGTCGCGGTCGCGGAGGTCAATAAAGATTAGTGCGCCCTGGTCGCGGCGGCGGTGGACCCAACCGCTCAGCCGAACGCTGCTACCGGCGTCGGATAGTCTCAACTGCCCGCAACTCACTTTTCTGTACGTCGCCGTGTGTGATCGCTCCATAGTTTCCATGTCGATTCCCTTCGCATTTGTGTTATGATAACAGTGCTGATTCTATACCAGATATGGCCTCTACCCCGCTCATCTGGACAAAGAACAGAATAAGTATTCGATTTTAGATGAAGGTTAGGTTAGATGTTGGCCTGGCTCGCTCTGCTGGCAATTGTGGTTGGTGAAATAGTTGCGCTCCGCTGGTGGCTGAACCGGGAGTATTACCCCATGCTGTTCAACGGCTGGGCGATTCTCCTTTATACCATAGCATTCGCGGCGGATGCGATAATAGTGTGGCTGATTACGCTTTTGTTCGAGCCGGGAGGCAATTCCGGCCTTCAGATTATTGCCATCGTGAGTGTTATCGCCGTGTTGCTTGTGGCGGTCTTCACCTTCTTCTTCCGGTGGATCATCCGCCAGGAACTTGCGGACCTGCCGGTCCCTGATAAGGACCGAAGTCGAGACGCAGGGCGCTAATAAGCCTGGGCTGGTGAGTGTCAGCGCGAGTTGCTCCTCGATACGGCACTTCAAAAAGATAAATTACAAACATAAAGTCACCCCGAATTTATGGGTGGCTCATATTTTAGTTCGTAGGTCTGGAAGAGAAATGGCCGGGGCAGAGTTGCTTATCTGGCTCAACAATACCCTACAGACGATCTCTTTATCTTTATACAGATAACAAGAAGATAGCATATTTGAGGTGGGCAAACAAGCCGGGCTACTTTTTCGTCAAGTTCGTAAAGTCAAGTACAATCTTAACAAAATCTTAATCTGGTTAGTGCTATCATGCCATTGGCTTGCTAAACTGGCCGGAAAATTATTGCATGCTGATTAAGGAGCACGCCATGCATTCCTGTAGCCGGGAGCTATCGCAGGCTGAGTAAATTTGTTTCCGCTTATAGGTGTTTCCAGGTCGTCATAAGGAGCAGAGTAATGATTAAATCAAAGCTTGTAAGACAGGGTATCGCCTTTCTCGTGGCGCTTTTCACCGCAGGTCTTCTCACCCTCGGTGCCGGGCCTTCAATGCGAGCTTCGGCAAGCTATAACTCGGCCACACTCCCCGCGCTCCTGATCAACTCTCCAATACAGGGCAAGCGCATGAATTCGAGTGCCGTATTACGCCATCGCTTTGTCACAATCAACCAGGCCGCACTGAGAGGAAATAGCTTTACAATTCAACTCTTCGACAATACTCGCCACACGGTGGTCCTCGACAGCAAAGAGAATCTCCGTAAAGCCGTAGGCCCGGCTGCGGGTGACGGCTTTGTCTGGACGGGACGCCTGGTGGACGTGCCGGGCAGCCAGGTCATGGTAATTACGAGTGCCGGCCTCCTCATAGCGAATATCTCTTTGCCCGACACCTCGCGTGTCTATATTGTAGACTACGCAGGCGACGGCAGGAGCGATATTCATGCTCTCTACGAGATTGACCGGAGCTTATATCCCCCTGACCAGCATATTTCTGCTTCCTCGCCTGAGGGCATGAGCAGCACGGAAAAGCATCTGGGGTCGCCCAGCCGCGCACGCTCCTCCGCAGAGGGCGATGCGCCCATGTCGAGCACCATTGGTGTGCTGGCGGTAAGCACTTCGCAGGCGATAACAGATGCAGGAGGGTTCAGCGCCATCAGCATCAAGTGGTATATGGCCGTCGCCTGGACTAACAAGGCCCTCGACAACAGCAAGATAGCCGCAAAGCTGGTTATCCAGGCTCTAGGTGGGGTCAACTATGAGGAAAAGAATCTCTATACGGATGCCTCGCTCTTCTGGACTTGTGAGGATGGCGTGATGGACGAAATCTGCGACTGGCGCACCCAGTACGGGGGCGACCTGGCTCAGCTTGCCGGTTCGGGCTACAACGGTGGCGGCGTAGCCACTATGCCCGGCTGGGGTAGCGCCGTTGACTGGACACGCCTGGCAACCGGAGATGCCCCGGCTCATGAATGGGGGCACAACGCAGGCTCCGGGCATGATCGAGGGGAGGGCTTCAGAGGCTGGTGGGAGGACTCGTATGGGTACATCGATCCGAGCGGGTGGTTCGGCGATGTAATGTCTTACCGGACCTTCCAGCCTCTATACCAGGGTTACTCCAACCCCGACGTGTGCTGGAACCCGCCTTCAGAGTCCCCCGATTGCGTACCGACAGGCATAGCCCTGCCAAGTCCCCTCTCAGCAAACAACGCTCGGGTAATGAATTACTTTGCGCCCATCATCGCGGGCTGGAAGTAAGATTCGGTATCAGCACCAACGTACAAATATAAGGGCCACGCGGTAATCCCAGAGTGGCCCTTATGCGAGTTTCGACAAAGTAGTGGCGGGCGTGTAGCGGTCCATCTTCCAAAGAACCTTCTATTTCTGCTGGATTTTCTCCTCCTGGGCCTTCTTTGCCTGCTCGTAGATCAGTTTGGCTTCTTCATATTCGGCTTTTAGCCCTTCATTCTTAGCGTAGCGCCCCTTCCAGGACTTATCGAAACGTGTCCATATTTCCTCCATCTGCTCTGGATTGTCGAAGACACCTGTTTTCTTGGAGTTGATTATCTCGCTTGCATAGGCCTCAGCTTCCTGCTGATGGCGAAGGTGAGCACTCCAGCCTATTCCATGGATTGCACTGCTTTTGTCAGACCCTCTGCTACGACCTTCCGCGGTCTTTTGGGACTGGAGCACATGTTGATATTCATGTAGGGTAGTACTGTAAAGCCAGGAAAGTTGAGCTTCAGGAGACTCATCCTTAAAAGGCTCACCTTTAGAATTCTCTCCCTTAAAAGCCTTCGGGCCAAACTTCAGGTCGGCAGGAAGCACTTTCTTATCCCTGGTTCGCGCACCAGACTGTGCCGTGCGCTTGAGCTTTGGATCATAGCCTATTTTGCTTTTTTGTGAGCCAAGCAGTTTTTTATCAATGTCCCCAGACTTAATCAAGGCATCAACGATGGTATTGATTGCAACTTGCCTTTTGTTGCCATTCTTGTCATTCTTCAGCATTTCGAGCACGAGCGCTTTTGTCTTCTCATCCAGACCGCCCTTGATATGGAGGTCTGGAGCCTCTGTTGCAGCCTGCCGCTGCACGTATCTCAGCACGGCTCGATTACCGAAAACTTGTTGAGCATGGAGATACCCCGCGATACGCGTTGCCTGGTTATGTGAAGTGTGTAGACTGTGCTTCTTCAGCAAGGGGAGCAAAGAGGAAAGAGCCTCAGAGTCGAGGTGCTCAGTGGAATGGTTGGCGACTCCAAACTCAGCATCTTGCTGCTGTGTATAATAGGCACGCTGGTCACGCCGACCATCATATGAGGGGCTAAAATTACGGGCATGGTCATGATCTAGAGCAGAATCTTCTGGCATGACTTTCACCCTCCACGATACGATTGCACCTCGGAGGAGCCAAAACTAATGTGAATTGGTGCAACTACTACAACTGGGGTAAGAGTGCAAGGCTACTATATCAAATTAGACGTTAAGCCAGTGTTAAGAGCTATACGCAGTCGAGGACCGACAAATAAGGGAGATGCGGCCAACAGAATAGCTGGTCGCGTCTTCTTTGGCTGATGTGCCGAGGCGCAGATTTGAACTGCGGACCCTACGATTTTCAGTCGCATGCTCTACCAACTGAGCTACCTCGGCGGGGGTGGGCGATGAGGGGCTCGAACCCCCGACCTCCCGGATGTAAGCCGGACGCTCTGACCGACTGAGCTAATCGCCCCTATATATATGGTGCCCAGGAATGGATTACAGTAGTATTGTATCGACTTCTGAGACGCCGTGACCCGACGCCTAATTATACACTAGTAGGGTTACTTATATCAAGTCAGGACCGACTACCTTCGGAAAGTTCGTGATAAAACGGAAGCATACCTTGCAGGGTCTGTCTCGGTTTTATCTTCTGACAATTGACCCCTATATGTGTCATAAGGAGGTTCGTCCCTTCCTAGCGTTTCTCGCTTTGCTAATACTTATCCCTTGTTTCTTTATCCTCCGCGTGTAGTAGGAACTCTGTAGAAAGAGGGATAAGAGCGCCAGAGGTACTGAAACCGAGATGACGAGAAGTGATTTTATTGATGATGAAAGGGAGAATAATTCAAGAAATAGCACTACCCCCAAACCAAAGAGGATACTGTTAATTAGTGCGACTATTCCTGGAGTGTCGAAGTAGACTTTGAACCATGAGGGCCGACACTGAATCGCGTGTGAGCAAACAGATTAGCTAACTGTTCGTCTGGTGACAGAAGCCAATATGCAGTTTCTGGATAGTGCTCACGAATAAAATGCCGGGTCTGCTTAAGTTCTTCGGCGCAAATTCGTATACCAAGACTTCTTTCAAGAGTCCTGCGAAATGTTGCTAAGCCAAATATCAGTAGACCAACATAGAGAAAGCCACTAATCGTGTTCGCGAGAATAGTGGGCCCCAGATGCTGAATGGTTAGACCTATGGCTGCTGCAACTCCTGCATTGAGTGTCATGAGGAACTTCAATCTAAATTCGCCCATAGCTACTAACTGCCAGAAGCCAGCGCTGAGCTTCTTGTCTTCCTCAAGCATAATCTTAAGAATTGTAGCGTCGTAACTGGTGTCCTCTCCATCCTCTTTATCTGTTCCAGTTGATGCAACCACTTTTCCCTCCAGTCTGTCCTCGTAAATACCGACCCGGACTTTATGTATACCAATACCGTACACACGTATTGCAGTATTGCGTGATACAGTATACTATATACTTGACATAGAATAGCTCATCCGAGGTCTCATGAAAGCAACAGAAGGCCTGAAAGTCATATATACTACATGGACGTTCTATCTAACTGCCTTTCACCGACTACTCTGAGTTTGATTACTCCCACAAGGTTGATATAGTCAAGACGCATGATCAGAATAGCAGTCAGTAGGCCTGTAGGAGACACTGGAACTTTTAGAACATTATATGAGGAGTGAGCAATCATGGATACTAACGCAGCCAAGACAGCGACCAACCCGATAGACGAAGTTAGAGAATCTATGAGGTTTGGGAATACCGCTTACGTAGTAGGAACTGATAATGTTCGTGACGCTATCGTAACACTAACTAGCGCCGCACCAGGTGATATTCAAAAAATTGCCGCATCTCAGATCACCCTCCTTACCAGCTATTATGATGCAGTGCTACGCCAGGCGACCATGAGTTTCCGTTGGGCGTTAGGTGCAGCTATAGTCGGCCTTCTTTTCTTCATTACGGCGATTGTTTTCCTGCTGACCACAAGCATTCAGGAAGTGGCAACAGTTAGCGTTATAGGCGGTGCGCTCGTGGAAGTAATATCGGGTATCAACTTTGTCCTCTATGGGAAGACCACAACGCAATTAGCTTACTTCCATCAGCGATTAGACCAGACGCAACGCTTCCTGTTAGCTAACAGCATCTGTGAGTTGTTAGAGGGTGAAGCCAAGCAGAAGGCCAGGTCCGAGTTGATAGCGGTAATCGCAAGACCAGAAACAGTATCGTCAGGCGATACGGAGAGCAATTAAAGGCGCAATCTCAACTCGGAGTCTCGCAAATGGGAGAACTGTGTCGCTGTCTGTGGGAACAGTGACCTTTATCACGCGACACAAATAGGACCAAGCACAGCTTTGCCCGAATTTTAGATGCCAGCAATCGACAGTATTTCTCTCATTGCTGTCGGATGCAAACATGGGGGTAGGCCAATCACTGTGAAAAACGGTGAGAAAAATAGAAATGGAGGCTCGGTAAGCCTTCATTTCGTGCGTCCATGTAGAACAATCTGACCATAGGTGCCCAGGAAGGGATTTGAACCCTTACCCCCTTTGACGGGGACTAGGCCCTCAACCTAGCGCGTCTGCCTAATTCCGCCACCTGGGCAAAGCGTCCTGCTAGGCGCAGAACACCCATTAATTATACGTGGTTCAGTCTTAGCCTGTCAAGCGACCGCATTGCGTCAAAACTAACCTGACCGAAGGAATATACGTTGCCTCATAACTCAGCTGACTAAAGAAGGAGGAGCTATGAGGGTGAAAAAAGAGAGCAAACAAGACCTGGCGAAGGCACTGCACCCCAGGTACCTGAGGGCGAACCGCAAAGAGAAAGGGCGACTGCTCGAGGAGTTCGTAGAAGTAACAGGCTACAACCGCAACTATGCCAAGCGGGTGCTGCTGCATGGTCCCAGTGCTCCCACAGGAAGAGTTGATCCGAGCACCGGCAATCGCCGCCATGCTGGTGGACGCCCAACTGTCTACTCGGGTGCTGTCGTGCAGGCTCTGTATGTAGCAGCTGAGGCCACAGGGTGGATATGCGGCAAACGCTTGGTGGGGGTGATGCCTGAACTTGTTGAGGCTCTCCAAGCAGAAGGTGCCCTCTGTTTGTTTGCCTCTGAAAGAGCAACTCTGCTAGCGATGAGTGCGGCTACCATAGACCGGAAGCTGGCTCGTGCTCGTGCTCGGCACAAGCCCAAAGGGGTATGCACCACCAAACCTGGCACACTGTTGCGTTCTCAGGTGCCAATCCGCACCTATACACCATGGGATGAGCAGCAGCCCGGCTTCCTAGAGATAGACTTGGTAGCTCACTGTGGAGAGAGCACGGCAGGCACTTACCTTTGCACGCTCAACTGTGTAGACGCGGCAACCGGCTGGACGGAGTGTGTAGCTGTGGCTAACAAGGGGCAGGCTGCTGTCTTTGTGGCTCTGCAACTGGTAAGAGCACGCTTGCCTTTCCCGTTGTTGGGCATAGACTCTGACAATGGCTCAGAGTTCATCAACGACCACCTGATCCGCTACTGCCAAGGGGAGCGCATCACCTTCACCAGATGTCGTCCTTACCGCAAGAACGACCAAGCACACGTGGAGCAGAAGAACGGCAGTGTAGTGAGGCAGTTGGTGGGCTATGACCGCTACACCACACCGGCAGCCTTGGCTCAGCTAAACCGCGTGTACGAGTTAGTGCGCTTGCATGTAAATGCCTATTTACCCGTGATGAAGCTGACAAGTAAGGAGCGGGAAGGCTCAAGGGTCAAGAAGCACTACGACACTCCAACCACTCCATACAAGCGAGCACTTACGGCAGGTGTGCTATTATCAGAGGCGCAAGCCAACTTCCATAAGCACCTACGAGCCACAACTGCAGGACCTCTATCCTTGAGGCATCAGTTGCTCACTGAATTGGATAAACTCTGGACCCTTTCAGTCAGATCGAGTTTTGAGGCAACGATTGCCCTTTAGTCAGCTTTAGTTTTGAGGCAACACGGCGACGCGAGATGTACTTTATAGGCACTATTAATCTCTCGCGCCTTGTCGCAATGGCCTTGCTCTTGTAAACTATGGACATCGAACCACGACTCTTTTAGTGATTTGGCTGTAAGACCGGAGGGGCCGTTTGCGAACCGCCCTGCTTGAAAGCCACACGTGGAGCCTCTTATGCCAGTGATCCCAGTCCTCACGATATTGCCCCTCTCGGCCACGGTGATAGCCGGCGCTTTCGCTATCGTCCTGCTGAACCGCTACCTGGCGACACGCAGGCGACCCCACGAGCTAATGTGGGGGATCGCGTTTCTCCTCTTCGCGCTTGGAGCAGGCTGCCAGGTCTTCGCCGACGTAGGTAATGGGTGGACGCCAACCCTGGCCCGCGTCTACTACCTCACAGGGGCTATACTGAACGTCGGCTTCCTGGGTGTGGGGACGCTCTATCTGCTCTTCTCACGTCACGTCGCTAATATCGGGTTCGCGGCCATGATCATTCTGACCGTAGTGAGCACCTACGTCCTCTTTACGGTGCCTGTGGACAGCGCCCAGCTGGCAAACGAGGCAGGGTGGAAGGCAGTAGCCGCCATCTCAAATGCGCCACGATGGCTGGCCGCTATCTGCAATACGCTTGGCACCATACTCGTGGCGGGTGGCGCGATCTGGTCGGGTGTAATCTTCTGGCGCAAGCGTATTATGAAGGCGCGCATGATCGGCGTCTTCCTGCTGGCGCTCGGCACCATCGTCGTCGCCCTGGGAGGCACAGTCACAGGTCTTACCGGCCTGCACAACCATGATTATCTTTATATAGCGATGGCGGTGGGTGCGGTTATCATGTTCGCCGGCTATTTGCAAACCATACGCCCCGACCCCTCGCTGGCGCATTCAGTGATGCTCGCCCCAGAGAACACCAAGCTTGTACAGCCCGCACAGCAGAGTGTCCCACCTGGCAGGTAGCCAGCGCCACGTGTTGACAATACCACTCTTTCCCTCTAGACTCTCCGCGTGATAATTGACTTCCACGCGCATATCTTCTCCGACGAGATGCGCGCTCAACGCGATGAATTCATAGAGCGCGACCCCTGGTTCGCCACGCTATATGGCGACCCCAAACGCCGCCTCGCCTCCGCCGAAGATGTGGTCGCCTCGATGCAGTCCGCAGGGGTGGACCGCACTGTAGTCATGGGCTTCCCCTGGAAAGATGGCGCGGTATGCAAAGCACACAACGACTACTTATTAGATGCAATTCGCAAGTTCCCCAATCAGCTAATTGGCTTCGCCTGCATTCAGCCACTCGACGCACGTGACGCTCAAGAGCTGGAGCGATGCCTCGACGCGGGCATGATGGGGATGGGGGAGCTTGGGCCGGACGGGCAGAAGTTCGACATCGAGGACAGGTGGGTGCTACAAGCCTCGGCTGAAATCCTCCAGGCGCGTGATCGCCCCCTCCTCGTCCATAGCAGCGAGCCAATAGGTCACGAGTATGACGGCAAGGGGAAGCAACACCCGTGGAAGCTCGTCAAGCTGGCTCAGAACTTCCCCGATCTGAAGATAGTTATGGCCCACTGGGGAGGCGGCCTACCCTTCTACGAGCTGATGCCCGAGGTGCGCGATGCGCTACGAAATGTCTACTACGACTCGGCGGCGTCTTCCTTCCTTTACCGCCACGACATCTTCCCCGTAGCGGCACGCATGGTGGGGGCGGACAGGATTCTGTGGGGAACCGATTACCCCCTCCTCTCGCAGGCAAAGTTCCTGGAGAGGGTACGGGCCTGTGGCCTGTCTGCCGAGGAAGAAGCTGCCATACTAGGCGGCAACGCTCAACTCTTACTCAAGCTTGAAAAGTGAACGACCTTTATCTTTAAACATGAGTCATCCCGAATTTTGAACAAGGGTCATTAGAATAGACGGAACCGCCAAGACGCCAAGATTGCCAAGAGCGCCAAGATATTAGAGGAAATAGTGCCTCTCACTGCCCTATAATCCCTCTTTTATCTTGGCGGTCTCTTGGTGCTCTTGGCGTCTTGGCGGTTCCGTCTATTCTAATGACCCTTGTTCAAAATTCGGGATGACTCATATTTCAGACTCCCCTCTGCAGTGGGGGGTGTCTAGTGAGGAGGTGCAGGCGGGCCTTGCGGGGTCTGCGGGACCACAGCGGTGCCTATAGGCTCAGGCGGAACATCATCTATGCCGGGGAGGGGTAGCTCTGGCGGCAGGTCGCTCGTGCATGGCTCATTGTCCACCGCGAACGTGATGTTGATCTTTACCTCGTAGCTTTTGCGGGTCTGGCATACCCACTGGAAGAAGGCGCTGCGGCGTTCGTCGGGCGTGCCAGTCTTGGGCATGTGCGCGTCCGCCATCACGGTGTAGACCACGTTGCGGATGATGCGTCGGCTATACTGCCCTGCCGTGAGGTTACGATTCTTCAGGAAGTCCTCGAAGCTCTCCCCTCTCACTTCGTTCATCTTCGCTTCTTCAACGAGGGTGGCTTGCTGTTGCGGCAATTCTGGGTATAATCCTTCTTTGCGCGCTTGTTGCATCAGCACTTCAAAATTGATGAGGCGGTCGAGCGAGTTGGACCTGAAGGTTTCCAACGCCTGCGTCTGGCTGAAGGGGGACAGGGTCTGAATATACGCCCCAACGAGAGGATCATTCAGAACTGCGTTCTTATCCAGTTCGACGCGCTCAAGGAAATCCTGCTGGTATATAGGCTGGTCGTTGACGGTCGCAACGACCGAACCTCTGTTTTCGACCTGCACGCCTGAAATCTTTCTTCGACACAACAAAATAGGTTATAGCGGCGGCAAGCGCGAAGCCCAGGAACCCCAGCAAGATGAACGGCGTCACAGGTATGGGCCGTGCTTCTTGGATGCCCTTGCTTCTGTTGGTTGCTTGCGGCCTGGACCGAAGTGATTGGCTCGTTGACTTCGTGCGGCCATACGATGCCGGTTGGGAAGAGCGTCCCGGAACGTGCGGCCTGGACTGGGTTTTAGATTTCGGTCGGGTGGGAGCGGTTTGGGTATTCCCTTCGCCATCTAGCTCTGCATCTAGGGCATCACGACGTTGCGGGTCAGTCAGCTTATCGTATGCCTCGTTCAGACGCTCAAGCAGCGCTATAGCCTGGGTATCGCCTGCTTGCGCTTTCGGCTCATACCTGTCGAATAGCCTCTCATACGCGGCTTCGATATCCTCGATATCCGCGTCGTTGGGAACTTTCAGGATGGTGTAGGGGTTTGTCATTGGTAGTTAGGGACGATAGACGATAGACGATAGACGATGGCGGCATTACTGGCTGGTTACTGGGTTTCGACTATTAACAGATCAACTCTTGCCAAACTCTTCGAGAGATAATACGGCCATGAACGCTTCCTGGGGTATCTCTACGTTGCCCACCATTTTCATGCGGGCTTTGCCCTCTTTTTGCTTTTCCAGGAGCTTCTTCTTGCGGGTGATGTCGCCGCCGTAGCACTTGGCGAGGACGTTCTTGCGCATGGCGGAGATGGTCTCGCGGGAGATTATCTTGCTCCCGACGGCTGCCTGGATGGGGATGTCGAACAGCTGGCGAGGGATGCGCCTGCGGAGACGGTCCACAAGCTGCCTCCCCTGGTATTGCGCCTTGTCGCGGTGGGTGATGATGCTTAGCGCGTCCACAGGGTGGCCATTCACCAGGATGTCGAGCTTGACAAGCTCCGCTTCTCGGTACTCGGCCAGGTGGTAGTCGAGCGACGCGTAGCCCTGGGTGCGCGACTTCAGCTGGTCGTAGAAGTCAACTATAAGCTCACCCAGGGGCACTTCGTAATTGAGCACCACGCGCTCCTCGTCCAGGTAGTCCATCTTCTTGTACATCCCCCGGCGCGACGTGACAAGCTCCATGATGGGGCCGATATAGCGCGTGGGCGTTACGATGCTGATCTCCATCCATGGCTCTTCAATATGGGCGATTCTGCCAGGCTCAGGCATATCTTCCGGGTTGTCTACGATCACGACCGTGCCGTCGGTCCGCATGACCTGATACTCGACGTTAGGCGCGGTAGCGAGCAGGGTCAGGTTGTACTCGCGCTCAAGCCGCTCGCGGATGATCTCCATGTGGAGCAGGCCCAGGAAGCCGCACCTGAAGCCGAAGCCGAGGGCGGCGCTACTCTCCGGCTCGTACACAAGCGAACCGTCATTCAGGTGGAGGCGCTCAAGAGCTTGCCGCAGGTCTTCATAGTCCTCGCTATCGACCGGAAAAAGCCCGGCGAAGACCATCGGCTTGACGGGCTTATATCCAGGCAGTGGCTTATCGGTCGGGCGCTTCGACAGGGTGATGGTGTCGCCAACCTGGCAGTCACGCACTACCTTGAGGCCGGTGGCTACATAGCCGACCTCGCCCGTCTCAAGCCGCTTTGTAGGGGTCATTACAGGGGCGAAGACGCCAATCTCCAGCGCCTCGGTCGTAATCGCGGTGGACATCACGAGCAGAGAATCGCCGCTCAACAGTTGCCCATCGACTACACGCACATAGGCAATCACGCCCTTGTAGGAGTCATAGTGGCTATCGAAGACGAGAGCGCGCAAAGAGCCATCAGGATTACCGGACGGCGGATTGATACGCTTGACGACTGCTTCCAGGATTTCCTTGACACCCGTGCCTTCTTTGGCCGACGCGAAGATAACCTCTTCAATTGGGAGGCCGATGACGTTCTGTATCTCCTCGGCTACCATCTCAGGTTGGGCGGCTGGGAGGTCTATCTTGTTGACGACGGGCACGATTGCCAGGTCGTGCTCAAGAGCGAGGTAGGTGTTGGCGAGGGTCTGAGCCTCTATACCCTGGGTCGAGTCGACGACGAGCAGCACCCCCTCACAGGCCGCGAGCGAGCGGCTGACTTCATAGGTGAAGTCAACGTGGCCGGGGGTGTCTATCAAGTTTAGCTCGTAGGTCTCGCCGTCGTCTGCCGTGTAGCTCATGCGGACGGCGCGCGCCTTGATGGTTATGCCCTTCTCTCGCTCAAGCTCCATCGAGTCGAGCAATTGCTCAACCATGTCGCGCTTTGCGACAGTCCCGGTATATTCAAGCAGCCTATCGGCGAGCGTAGATTTGCCGTGATCGATGTGCGCGATGATGCAGAAGTTTCGTATAAGTCTCTGTTCGGGCATACCTGTAAGTATAGGTGTGGCCCCGATTCTTTGTCAAGAAGTGGACGACGGACGATAGACGATAGATGATAGACGATAGACGATGGTGCTGTTAAAAGGCTTTGTAATGCGTTCTGGGCAGAATTCCCGCGCTAGGTAGCGTCAAGTTGGTGGTAATCCTGTAAGGCGAGGTCAGTTCAGGGAGAAGTGAGAAATCTTCCAGTCGTTACCGATCTTTTCGAACGATAGAATAGCGCCGCCATGCTCACCGTTCTTGAAAGTGACGACGTAGTTCGCGCTTGCCTGGTAATCTGCGGATTCTGAAGTTGCGCGATTCCCAGCTAGCAGGCTGCTTTGGACTTAGGTTCTCTGCCAGGCCCTGAGCGTCAACAAGCTCTTTTTGTAGCTCTGGCGTCGAAGGTTGAAGGCTTTTGCGTATTCGCCATCGCGCAGGGAGGACATGAAGGCGTCGCCCGTGCTCATGATAGGCCGTATGGCCCCGAAGACGAAGGCCAGAAGCACTCCGACACCGATGAGAGCCACCACGACGATGCCTATTATGGAGCGCACGATGAGGCGGGTCGCAGAGTTCCCGCTTGACTTTGCAACAGAGGCAGATACGGCGATAGAGGTAAACTGAGATGGATATTGCTGCTGAAGGGGCGGCGCATATGTGGGCGAGGGAGGAAACTGTTCCTGAGCCTGCCCATAAGGTGAGGGGCCGGGAGGGAGAGGGCGGCCACAGTGGGCGCAAAAGGGTAGACCGGCAGCACTCACATTACCGCAGTTAGAGCAGGTGATAGTTCCCGGCTGGCCCGGAGCGGGCGGCTTGCTCACTGCACACCTCCTTCAGAGAAGAGGCAAAGTATAGCATCCACTTGCTGGAGCGTCAACAATCGCTTGCGGTGTAAACAGTAAACCTCACTTCTTATAACGACCCCTTAAGATAAGAAGTGAGGTTGTAAGGAGGATGGGGCTTTTGGCGGTGGCTTAAACTTCAACTTGCATAACCTTCTCTTAAGGTGCAAGTTAAGTTTGTAGCCTCGGCCACTGCCCTTATCGTTGATCTGACCGCTTCTGTAACTCTGGAAGCTTAGAGAGTGTTTAACAACTAATGCCTAAAGAGTGTCATTCCGAACATAGTGAGGAATCTCTACGCTTTACTGGGTGGATAGATTTCTAGATTCCTCACTATATTCGGAATGACAAGTATAAATGTGCTTCGTAATGCCACGTTTCCAGCCACTTGGCGTCCTTCGTAAACAGGCTCTTACGTTAGTAGACAGCAGCCAGGGAAAAGTGGTATCTGACCATCATCTGCGGCGTACCAATTACCGTCTACAGGACTTCAGGCTTGGTCGCTCTGACGAATGCGCTCACAAATAGGCCATCTGCCTGGGCTAACTCTGGACCCGATAGGTTGACGGGGGAGCAGCAGCCTGATTCGCTCAGCAGAGTGTCAGCGGAGTAGCGCCTTGTGACCTGGATATCGATGCCATTGAAGCCTGCTTCGGCCAGGAGATGGCGGTACTCTGTCTCCGGGAGCGCGCCCGCGATGCAACCTGTCCATGCCTCCATGCTGCGCAATATAGCTTCTGGTGCTTCACCCTGTACCACAATATCAGATACCGCGAAACGGCCACCCGGCTTGAGCACGCGGAACGCTTCACGCAATACGCGTCCCTTGTCGGCGGCCAGGTTTATCACGCAGTTGGAGATAACCACGTCCACAGTGTTGTCGGGCAGGGGTACTTCCTCGATGTACCCTTTGAGGAAACGTACATTTTCGACTCCTGCCTCAGCGCGGTTCTTTTCTGCAAGGGCCAGCATCTCATCGGTCATGTCGAGGCCGTAGACGAAGCCTTCAGGTCCGACGCGCTTTGCCGAAAGCAGCACGTCGATGCCGCCGCCACTACCCAGATCGAGTACGGTGTCGCCGGGGTTCAGCTTGGCGAGCAGTGTGGGGTTGCCGCAGCCTAGCGACGCTGACAGCGCGTCTTGCGGGACCAGGTCGGCATCTTGCGCCGAGTAGAGATTGCCGGTGATGCTATCTCCGTCGCTCCCGCAACAACCTGAGCCTGAGTCGCTACCGCAACAGCCGCCGGATGATACGCGCAAGGCAGATTGGCTGTAGCGCTCTCGCACCTGCTCGCGTAATGCTGAAGGGTTCTCGTAAAGTTGAATGTTTATGCCCATGTGAGCCTCCTTATATTGATGGTGTTCGATATAGTTTCTCGAGAGAGAGGCGTTGTCTCCAACGCCTTGCTTCTATCACATTATACATATATATTGAAGGTCGTCAATACACCTTGAGACCTATATTGCTTAAATGTAACATGATAATAAAGTTCCACCCTGGGTGCATTCAACGTATTGACTTGGCTTTTAAAGCTGATGAGGCGCTTCATATAAGCATAGATGGCTACGAAGGCCCAGCAATGTATCCATATTACTCTCCTCCAGCGCGCTCAAGGTTGAGTGCAAGGAGACGGGACAAGATCTCTTCGTCGCTGAGATCTACTGGCCATTCGTACGCTGCCATAACTGCGTTGTCGAGGGCGCGGTGCAAGTTTAGCAGCCATTGTGGCACGGGCTCATTATACAGGTTCGTCAAGGTACGCTCTGCCAACTCTGCTGAGTTCGCACCTACCGGATTTAGCCAGGCATTTCGCTGCCTATTCAGTTCGCAGGCAGCCGCCTCTATTGCCTGAACTCTCGGTATCTGCGGATGGCTGCGTTCCAGGGGCCCAAGGGAACGGAAACGTTCCAAACGTCATAGTTTGCGAATAGCGGAATCCACTCTCTTTTTCCCGCAGTTGAGTACCCTTGCCACGCGCCCACAGTTCATGAACCCTCGAATGCACGACTCCAAAAGTGTAGTCATCGTCACAGGCGATTACTACAACTGCGCTATCAGCCAATGTCTCGACGGGTACCCACACAAACATGCGGTGTTTAGCCACGCGAGGTGTCGCTATGTAACGAGTTTTTCCTTTAAGAGCCTTACGCATGCCTGGACGACTCTCAGCGTGCCTCCACCAGTACTTTGCGTGGTTTGACCGGACTAAGTCCTTACGTACCGGGTATACGTGCTTATAGACATGTTCAAAGGGAGCCTCATACTGAGTGCCTCTTTCTCACTCATCTCAGATACCGAAATCGATGATCCACATGTCAGCTGGTCGGCCTGTAATTCCATCGCCATTAATCCATGGACGCACCACGTCAGAGTTAGACTTGCCGTTTACATTGGCCGGGAGTGCTATCAACCTTCGAGCCGCAGCACCTGAAATGTCGAATGGACCACCCTTTTGCGTACCGATGTAAGCTCGTTTATCGTTTTCTGGTAGTTCCTTTGCCTTGGTGAGATCAATAGCACTGGTCAAATTGGAATTGATGACAGCCACGACTTGGTCATCAAGCACCCGTGTAGTTTCACGTCCCGAGTTGAAGCCGATCTTCGACACATGCACAGTAGCACCTGCCAACAACCATTTGCGATCCGACTGGGCCCAGAATATATCGCCTGAGTCTTTGATGCGGTCTAGCACCTGGCGGTTAGCACCACCTCGTATTGCCTGCGTTGCCAGTAGACCTGCCCTCATATGTGGGTGCTCCTCTACAATAGCCCGCGCCCGCTCAAACCAATAACAAACGAGGTCTGCCCCTCCTGGTACTCGTCCTTTGTAAAGGGTCCGTAAATTATCAACATACTGAACGCCTAAGCCCGCTTCATTAATTTATCGCCCAGAAATGGAGGGTTGCCAATGATAAAATCAACATCAGGCCATGGAGCCTCAGTGATGTTTCCCTCCTTATCAAGATCCATGAGGGCATCAGCATTCTGGATATTCTCCAAATGTTTGAGTACGGGTTGAAATGGGTGATTGTATCCATTGTCCCGGAGCCACTGTAGATACCCAATCCACACAACAATGTTGGCCAGTTCAAAGGCATATGGATTAACCTCTATGCCAAAAAGCTGAGTCGGATCGATCTTAACACCAACTCCGGTGACGCCAGACATAGAGGCAAAGACCGCGACTTCTTTTTCGAGATCAAGCAGTTTCTTGAGAGTGACGTAGAGAAAGTTACCGGATCCGCATGCCGGGTCCAATATCCTAACTTGGCTCAGATGCTCATTAAAATCTACTAAGGTTTTTTTCAGCTCAGCGTGAAGTGCGTTCCTGCTCTTATCATCTGTGGCACGATCTCGTAAAGCGATATTGGTCTCTGCAAGCTCGCGAACATTTGCCCACTCTCTGCGCAGAGGTGCCAGAACTACTGGTTCAATGATCGAAAGTATGTCCGCACTGCTTGTAAAATGAGCTCCTAATTTGGTTCTGTTACCCGGGTCGAGTCCTCTCTCGAAGAGAGTACCAACAATTAGGGGCTCAATAGAAGCCCAATTGAGTTTGCAGAGCTTATGGAGGATCTCTATCTCGTCGCTGGTCAAATCCAGGTCTATTTCGCGAGCATCAAACAACCCGCCATTAATATATGGTATGGGCACCGGCCCGTAGAACCCACCTTTAGCCATTTTCGCAAATAGATCTCGCACACCGGCGTTATAGGCGGCTGGATTTTCCCGGGTATTAGCGACTAACGTCGTAAAAACAGCGTTAGGTAAGAGTCCAATGTCCTCCGAAAACATTGCAAATAGTACACGCATCAGGTAGTGAGCGCTGAGAAGCGGGTCGTATTTCCACAGGCGCATACGCCTAGCCAACTCTGAGAAATCCTTGGCCGCTTGTCGGGTTACCTCTTCAACTGTACGACCTGGGCGTAGCAATTCAGGGTCTTCAAATACCGCCTTGAGCACATTGTATGCAGTTAGCTTGACACCCGGAATATACGAGTCGCTGAGGAGCGCATCTAAGTTGAACGCATAAACTCTTTTAGCCATGTTCTCAAACTGAGTATGTATCTCGAAGCGGTCCATGTCGCTCACTACAAGCAAAGGGGGGTTGAGTAAATCCTCACGATACTGCTGTAGCTGCTGATAAGCCGCTTTCAAATCCTTATGTTTACCTTTGTATTCCCAACCAAAATGGTCCTTTAGCCAGACATCTGCCCAGCCATCACCTCCTTGAGATTTGCCCGCACCCTTCTCAAAACAGTAAAAGGATCCCTCCATATCAACATCTGTGGGTGCATCCACGTTCAGCACTCGACAAAGTTCGATGAAGTGCGGTTGGGATCCACTCCTCTCTTTGAGCTTGCTGTCTTGCCAGCGCTTGACGAAATCTGCGAGTGTCGCAACTTTGGGCACCATATATTCCCACTCCTTTGAAGGGTGACAGAATGAAAACACGTAGGTATATTATATCACCATGGCCAATATGGCCGAAATGCTCATATAAGCATATGTGTTCTCAGTAATATCGCAAGGCAGAGAAGAGCAGCGAAGTACTAGCGATCCCAGTATGGAACTTAACTGTCACGATACGCTGGTCAAGGCATGACTTTATTAAGAGAGATACAACAATACTACAATATTCATCGGTACATTAGGGTGATTTCAATGCTCCCTCTGTGTACACATTACCGAAGTTCCATAGCATCCAGCCCGACGCGCCGTTCTGCTCGGCGGAGTTCTATCTCGGCGCGGACTTTGACGGCGTCGTACTGGACTTCGCGTGAAAAGTCCTGAAGCCAGGGGCGTATCTTTGGCGCGCCGCCCGCTCGCCTGACCGCCTGCATGAGCGACTGGGCAACTACGTCAGCCGGGTGTTCGGCGGGCTTTTCGTAGTCGAGGAATTGGTCCGCGAAGTCCGAGGGGTAAACGAAGGGAGAGACATAATCGGCGCGGGCCAGTAGCTCATCGAATTGCTGCCCGACGCCCATGTCGTCCTGCACGAAGGGAGTGAGACCCAGCGCGTCCACCGATATATAGGTCCCCAGCGGAGATAGCTCCTTCTGAGCGGCTTCGAGGAAGCCCGCAATAGCATCAACCCGCTTCTTACCCGCGCCCTCCGGCCCATAGTCTATGTCGGTCAGGACGCCGCTGGCGGGGAAGTACGCTATGTCGAACTGCACCTCGTTGACGCCCCGCGTGGCGACCTCCTTAGCTATGGCGAGGTTGTACTCCCAGACCTGCGGGTTGTGAGGGTTAGCCCAGCGCTTGCCGTAGCCGTCGAGCCAGGGCTGTCCCGGAGATTGCTTGCTCTTCAGCGCCCATTCCGGCTTGGCAGAGGTTACCTCCTGGTCCCAGAAGACCGCAAGACGCGCAATAACGTAAATATTGCGATCCTTAAGCCGCCTGAGAAAAGCGTCGAGGTCGGAGATAATAGGGTCGGAAGTATCAAGCTGCTCCACAATGGGGAGCTTGCTGTCATAGAGCACCGTACCGCTGTTGTCCGCTTTGACGTCTATCACCACGGCATTAAGCTCGGTGCGGTCTATCAAATCGAGCAAGCCCGCTAGTTTCCCTGGAGATGCGATTGAGTTGGCGCTCAAGTAGATAGCCCTGGGAAAGACAGGCTTCAGCTCGACATCCTGGGTAATGACCTGTCCGAACTGCACGGTGGTTGAAAGATAGCCCGAAGCCTTCACCACGAGATTTCGGTCAGAGGGGAGGTCTTTCAGCGCGTAGCCCCCATCTTCTCCAGTGCGTGTAATCACCCCGCCTGCCCATATGGTCGCGCCCTCTACCGGCTTGCCATCCGACCCTGATACGGTGCCTCGCAGCACGTTAGGCACCAGCTTGATGTCAACGCTCTGCTTCCCTTCGGCGTCAACACGCTGGGGGGCATACCCTTCCATGCTCACGGTGAGAACGGGTTTGGTGGGTAGCTTCTGGAAAAGGAACGTACCTGCCGGTCCGGTCGTAGCTGACATGCCTATAGATGAGTTGATGGTTGTGGTGAGGACCTCCGACGTGCCCGAATGGAGGAGAACGCGCACGCCGGGCATCGCCGCGCCCGTATACGCGTTCGTGACGCTCCCTGTCAGGCTCTTGAAGACGAAGAAATGGAAGTAGGCGAGACTCGCGCCCGCGAGGAGCGCCACCAGCAGGTATGGGAGTGGGGAAGGTATGAACCGTGATTTCTGCCGCCCGTAGGGGCTAGAGTAACGGTTGTGTGAGCGTGAGCGACGTGACATGATAAACGGATAATACCACGCAGCCAGCCGACAGCCATTGACTGTCCACTAAGAGTTACGAGTTAACCCGTTCACTTCCTTTTCTTGAAAACCGCGCGAGGCTCATATACGTTCGCCGGGTCCCACATTTGCCAGCCCCAGCAGCCCGTCTCATCGCAGGCGTCTATTTGCTCCTGCACCTTCGTGGTGCCCGCACTGGTATAGTCCGTGGGACCCCAATCGAAGTCCTGGAGCCACGGGCGATATTTGGACACAGCTCCATCGAAGAGAGGAGCGGCGAACTCACCCGATTTCTTTATCAGCTTGTAAGCGCACTTGGCCGGAACGGAGCACCCTTGCTCGCCTGGGCTGAAGTGAGAGGGGTAGATCATCGGGCAGATATAGTCGGCGTAGTCAATCAGGTCGGGCATCACCTGGCCGATGAGGCCGAGGATAGGAGCGCCGTCCTGGTCGGGCCACAGCACGTACCCGAATACGTCAATGGACATAAACGCATCTGTTGGCTCGATGACCGCCTTGGCCTTCGTCAGGAACTGCTGCAAAGCTTTCACTTTACCCGTATCGGTTAGAGGCATAGTAGAGAAGACGGTCTTCCCAGGCTCCTCCTTCCAGGGGTCGGAGGGGAATCGAACGTAATCATACTGTATCTCATCGAAGCCGAGGTCAAGTACTTCTTTTGTCATGGCTACCAGGTGGTCCTGAGCCTTGGGGTTGCTAGCATCAAGCCATGCCTGCTGGCCCTCTGACCCGCCACGCCAGGGCTTACCCGTTACGCTACTCTTTACCGCCCAGTCAGGCCGCGCCAGGGCCATCGTCTTCTGCTGGAACGTTGCGATGCGAGCGATAGTGTAAATTCCTTTCGACTTGAGATCCTTCACAACGTCGGCTATGTTGGGCAAGATAAGGTCTACATTACCAGCCTCCAGCGCATCGGGGTTTTTGGTGTCGAACACCCACGCAGAAGCGTCAGTCTGCACGTTCAGCACCACCGCATTGAAGCGGCTACCTACAGCAAACTCGACCAGCTCATCGTACAAATCGTTCACTGACGCCACATTCGCGGTCATATAGAATGCTTCGACGCGGAATTGCTCAAGGGCGACATCCTTCTTCGGACCGTCCATTGGCATTTTGGTCAGCTTGTAGCCAGGCATCTTGAAAGTGAGAGTCGAGCCTGGGGGCGCGTTTTTTATGACGTAATCGCCATTGTCGTCGGTGTATACAGCGACGAAGCCGTCACCTACGGGCGGGGAGGGCCTGGGGGTAGCTGTAGGCAAGGCTGTCGAGGTTGGAGCGGGTTCTGAGGTGGGGGCCGGTTCTTCCGCAGCCGTGGGCGCACGCGTAGCGAAGACGGGCGCGGAGAGGCCATTCATGCGCGAGGCATCAGTAGAGGTGATTGCTGCTGTTGGCTCGACGCCAGGCGTTACGGTTGGCGTCACCGGCTCAGGCGTCGGCAAGGTGAGCTTGACCAATACACGGGCGAGAGGCTTGCCTGTCGTGGCATCCGTCACGTGCCCTGTCAACAGGTCAGCTTTGAGCTTGATAGGCGGGAGCATTTGTGACTCCCCGGCTTCGATTTCCGTACCCTCGTAGCCTTCAGCAATGACGCTAATCTTGGAGCCGCTCGGCACGTCCTCGAAGTAGAAGAGGCCATCGGCGGCAGTTGCCGTCATAATGCCCGAAGCGATGATCTCAGCGCCCGCGACAGGCTTACCAGTGCCCGCATCCAATATCTGGCCCGTGATTGGCCGCATGACGGGAGTGGCGGTAGCCTGCCCTCCAGCCCCCGTCGTAGTGTTATTCGACGCAAAAGGCCAGACGGTGCGACTTACGATCACCAACACCACTACCAGTGCCGAAAATAAAGCTACGAGCAGTAGACGCGTTGTTCTGCGCTTGCTGCTGTCATAACGCTTCAAATAACCCTCCAAAATTTGGCAATGCGAGGACCTCTAAGATAGGTCGCAAATCGGAAATATCGCGGTCAGCCTCCGCACACCAATCCGTATCGACGAATTGCCCGCTACCGGCAAAACAACTATGATTCTAACACATCCCAATAGTTATGGAAAGTTATTGTGAGAGTCTTACGCAAATTGTGGCAAGATTACGTATTCCAGTATAATTTAAGGTGCGGCAAATCAAGCCACTTTGTATGAAGTAACTACTTTGGTTGTTGATAAGTTTCGTAAAGTTTTGGTCAGGTTGCAGACAAGAAAAGTTGGGAGATACTACTTTGAATAAGTCAGGAGCAGATGGGGTAACGAGTTCTATAGACGTGGACGTGGCAGAGATGGAGCAGCCTGGCAGCCAGCGCCCGAAGCTGGTGCTGGTGGATGGGCACGCGCTGGCATACAGGGCATACCACGCGCTGCCTCCCGACCTTCGCACGTCCCGGGGCGAGGCTACCAACGCGATTCTCGGTTTCACCCAGATGCTCCTAGATACGCTACGTAACCACGCGCCCCAGTACGTCGTGGTGGCATTTGACAAGGGACGCACCTTCCGGCACGAAGACTTCGCCGAGTATAAGGCCCAGCGTGGGCCGATGCCGGATGACCTTCGAGAGCAGTTTGGCCGCATCCGGCAGATCATAGAAGCGATGGGCATCCCTATCGTGGAACAAGAAGGGTACGAAGCGGACGACCTTATAGGCACGCTTGCAAAGCAGGCGGAAGGTGAGGACCTGGATACCTACATCCTGACCGCCGACACCGACCAGCACCAGCTAATCACCGAGCACGTCCGCATGATCGCGCCCGGCGGATACAAGCAGCGCTTCTCCGACGCTCGCATCTACGACCTGGAAGCCGTCCACGAGCGTTACGGCTTTGGGCCGGAGCTGGTGCCGGACTACAAGGCGCTGGTAGGGGACAAGACCGACAATATCCCCAACGTGCCAGGCATCGGGGAGAAGACGGCCAGCGCCCTCCTGGTGCAGTACGGCAGCCTTGAAGGAATAATTGAGCATATCGAGGAGTTGAAGCCAAAGGTGCAGGAGTCGTTGCGCGAGCACGCAGACCAGGCCCGCCATAGCAAACAACTCGCGACGATATTGACCGACGCGCCCATCAACCTGGATAAAGCCGCGAGCCATATGGGGAGCTTCGACACAGACCGCGTAATGCGCCTCCTACAGGAGCTTGAGTTCCGCAGCCTGGTCAACAAGGCGCACCAGGCAGCAGCCGCGCTGGGGGTAGCTACGCTGCCAGACACATCGGCCTCTACGTTAGAGGAGGCAGCACCTGACGAAGTAACCCCCGAGGCTGAGCCGCCCGCACCGGATGGACCCAGACAAGCCAGCTTCTTCGATGATCAGGCTACTGCCCAGCCGACGGTTGCACCCGTTGCACCTGTTGCACCCTCCGATACGCGCCGCTCGCCCGTTTCCGCGCTTCAGCAAGCCGATACACGCGCTCTTGCGGGTGTGCCTCAGAATGTCGTAGTTGTGCGGGACTCTGCTGGCCTCAAATCGCTGGCGGAGACGCTAAGGAGAGAAGGTCGCTTCACTCTAGACATGGAAGCGACGTCTCAGGACGACATGGACGCGCAGCCCGTCGGTATCGCCATCGCCCTTCCAGCTTCGGGCATGGTGGTAGACGAGGCATATTACATCCCCGTGGGGCACGCTACGCCTCAGACGGAGGGCGAGCCGTTGGAACCAGGGTCACAATTGGCTCTCGAAGAAGTGCGCGCTGTAATGGGGCCAATACTGGCCGACCCCTCCATTGTGAAGGATGGGCACAACCTCAAGTACGACATCAAGGTGCTGGCCCGCGCAGGATTGCCCGTAGAGGGGCTGGGCATGGACACGATGATCGCTGCCTACCTCCTGGGGGAGACAGGTATCAGCCTCAAGGACCTGGCCTTCACCAAGCTGGGCGTGCAGATGGTCCCCATCTCCGAGTTGATAGGGAAGGGCCGCACCCAGACCACTATGGACTACGTGGCCGTCGAGACCGCAGCCCATTATGCCGCAGCCGACGTGGCGATGACGGAGCAATTGCGGAACCTCTTCACCCCGGAGCTTGAGCGCGCGGAGCTTGCTTCCCTTCTTTACGAAATCGAGATGCCATTGGTGAGAGTGCTGGCGGACATGGAGATAACGGGCGTGGCGATAGACGTGCCCTGGCTCCAGCAGCTATCGACCAAGCTGCACAGTAAGATAGGCGAGCTACAGGAGAAGATATTCGAAGAGGCCAAGCACCCATTCAACATCAACTCCACACAGCAATTGGGCAAGGTGCTCTTTGAGGAGATGCAACTGCCGGGCCGCAAGAGGACGCAGAAGGGCTATTCTACCGACCGAGAGGTGCTGGACCAGCTACGCGGCCTCCACCCTATCGTTGATCTGCTGATTGAGTACCGCCAGCTTATCAAGCTGAAGAACACTTACTTGGACGCGCTTCCACTCCTGGTGCGCCGCGATACGGGCCGGGTGCACACCAGCTTCAATCAGACGGTCGCCGCCACAGGCAGGCTCTCATCGAGCAACCCGAACCTGCAAAACATCCCCATACGCACCGAGATAGGGCGGGACGTGCGCAAAGCGTTCATCGCGGACAACACGAGCAAGCACAGGCTGTTCAATGAGGAGAGCGTTCTGCTCGCCGCCGACTACTCGCAGATCGAGCTGAGACTGCTGGCGCACCTGGCCGAAGATGAGCGCCTTGTCTCAGCTTTCGAGCAGGGGTTAGACATCCATACCGCGACGGCAGCCGAGGTGCTGGGCGTGCCTATCGAGCAGGTGTCGCCCGACGCGAGGCGACTCGCCAAGACGATCAACTTCGGCGTGCTGTACGGGATGGGGAGCTACGGGCTGGCGCGAGACTTCGGAACTTTCACAGAAGGAAGCGGCGCAGTTTATTGACCTCTACTGGTCTCGCTACCCCGCCGTGCGCGGCTACATGGACAGCGTGCTACGCGAGGGGCAGCAGCTTGGCTACGTCAGCACGATGTTCAAGCGCCGCCGCTACATGCCTGAGCTTCGCTCCAGCAACCGGGGCGTGCGTGCAGCGGGCGAGCGCCAGGCGATCAACGCGCCCGTTCAGGGTACGGCAGCCGATATCATCAAGATTGCGATGAATCACCTCTACGCGCTTCTGCGAGAGCGGGGCCTGAAGAGCAAGATGCTCCTCCAGGTGCATGACGAGCTTCTGCTTGAGGTGCCACGCTCTGAGCTAGAAGAGGTAGGCGACCTTATGTGCGAGATGATGGAGAGCGCGATAGAGATATCGGTGCCGCTGAAAGTAGACTTGAAGTACGGCGCGAACTGGGGCGAGATGCAGCCAGTCAAAGCAGGGGACTGACGGGGGTGGCTGACGAAGGACGAAGGACGAAGGACGAAGGTCGAGAACTTGTAACCGGAGATGGTCACGGAGTCAGCACGGCTACGGGTGAAACTATTCACGCGAAGCACAAGCTGTTCCGGAGGAATGGCGCTCCACGCGATACAGGACAAACGAAGCTAAGACCCAAACGTGCAGAGGGCAACCGAAAGCCAGGCTTGCCCCATCTTCCCTTCATCAGCGACCGGATTGGGAGGTCGAGTAGCGCAACCGTTGACGGTCTGGTTCCAGAGGCCGCTCTCCATGCGCGGCGCAACTTCAGGCTGGGCGTACTCAACGGAGTGATGTTCACCCTCGTTGAGGCGCTGATTGCGCCCTCATTAGTGCTTGCATGGTACGTGAACCGCCTAGGCGCTCCTAATGTCGTAGTTGGCCTATTGCCCGCCATTCTCGCGGGGGGATGGTTCCTGCCTCAATTGCTGGTTGCCAGCCGCGTCCAGGGACTTTCCAGGGTCATGTATTGGTATCGCCGCGTTGGTATCATCCGCACGCTGTGCATGGCGATGCTCGGCGTGACTACCTTGCTCTTCGCGGAGTCGCCAGTATGGCTGCTGGTGACTTTCTTCATCTTCTACTGCACTTATGCGTTCTCGGCGGGTGTGTCGGGCATTCCCTGGCTGGAGATCGTAGGGAAGGTTATCGCTCCCAGGCGTAGAGGCACTTTCTTTGGCTTGCGCAATTTCTGGGGTGGAATGCTCGCACTCGCGGCGTCCGCGCCGATTGGGGCCATCCTCTCGGAAAGTCTCTTCGGGTTGAGGTTCCCCTACAACTTCGCCTTCCTCTTCGGTTTTACGGCGGTATGCTCCGCAGTCGGCGTGTGGGCGTGGGCGTCCATACACGAGCCGGAAGTAGTTACGACGCAGGCCCCACACTCGGTGCGCGATTTGGTGAAACGCGGGATTGGCGCGGTGCGATCCGATAGAGACTACAGGGCCTTCATGCTGGTACGTATCTTGATGGCGCTCGCTACCGTTGCTGACCCATTCTACGTCGTGTACGCAACTACGCGGCTGGGTGCGCCGCCGGGTCTCGTAGGTGTATACCTGGGAGCCTTGTCTATAGCCGCACTCCTCTCGAACTTCCTGTGGAGTCCACTCGCGGACCGCGCCAGCAACCGTATTCTGCTCATGGGGACGGTGATGTCAGTAGTGGTTGTGCCTCTGACGGCACTGGTTATCTCGCTCCTCATAGGCGTCGCCGACCATACTATCCTCTTCGCGGCTTTCACCCTTGTGTTCATACTGTCAGGGCTGGCGCTGGGAGGCTCGCGCATCGTGAACAATAATATGCTCCTGACAATCGCCCCCGCCGCCGAGCGGCCCACCTATATCGGCTTCCTCAATACGGTGCTGGGCATAGTGATATTCGTGCCGGTGCTTGGAGGAGTGCTGGTAGACCTGCTGGGGTTCACCCCGATCTTTGTGCTATCGCTCGCGCTGGCCCTCGTAGCTGTGTTGCTCGCCACCCAGATGAGCGGCAGGGAGGATCGCTAAGAGTCTTTCTTCTCATTTTCACCCTTCCAGAATGAGAAGAAAAGAGGAAAAAGGTTTTCTTGCATTATCTTTCTTTTCCGACCTTGAAGGTCGGAAAAGAAAGATAATCAAAAGAGGAGATATCTAACGATGAATAATCGCCTTCGGTCCGGTGGACGCAGCACAGACGCTTTACGCACCGTCCGTATCACCCCTAATTTCCAGAAGTTTCCCGCAGGCTCTGCTCTCATAGAGTGCGGCAATACACGGGTCATCTGCGCCGCGAGCGTAGAAGAGCGCGTGCCTCCATTCCTGCTGGGTGCGGGCAAGGGTTGGGTTACTGCTGAATACTCAATGCTTCCCTCCTCTACCCCTACGCGCTCTCAGAGAGAAGCTGCTGGCAGCAAGCCCCAGGGCCGCACCCAGGAGATACAGCGCCTCATTGGGCGCTCCCTGAGGGCGATAGTGGACCTCAAGGCGTTAGGTGAGCGCACAATAACGGTAGATTGCGACGTAATAGAAGCTGATGGCGGCACGCGTACCGCGTCAATCACAGGAGCTATAGTTGCCCTCGGACTGGCGCTACGCAAGCTCGGCTCCCAGGGTATCCTGAAGCGGAACGGGGAAGGCGTGATGAAGCAGTTCCTCGCAGGCTGTCAGCGTCGGCATCGTGGGGGGCGTGCCCATGCTCGACCTCGACTACTCTGAGGACAGCCAGGCCGACGCAGATTGCAACGTCGTGATGACCGAGGCAGGGTGGCTGGTGGAAGTGCAGGCGACCGCCGAGCGCAAGCCTTTCAGCAGAGATGAGCTGGATACGCTACTGGGGCTGGCGGGGAAGGGCATACGGGAGCTTATCGCCCTGCAACGACAGGCTCTTGATATGTAACTTCTCCTTCTCCGCCAAGCAGGTCTAAATCGTTTTATAGAAGTAATAATGAGAAGCGTGTTTGATAGGAACATTGACATGAAGGCACTCAAGTATGGTATAATATAGGAGCTGCTTTTGGAGAGATGCGCATCATTGTGCGCCCTTTCCAAACCTCAATAACATACAGGGGGACAACAGAATATGAACCTACAAAAATATACAGAGAAAGCACAACAAGCTGTCCTGGCGGCCCGGCAAATTGCCGAGGAGGCTACTCATAACCAATTCGATGCTATCCACCTTCTACTAGCACTTATCGAGCAGGATGAGGGGGTCGTACCGCAGATACTTTCGCGCATCGGCGTAAACGTCGGCCAGATGGCGCAAGCGTTGCGCGCCGAGATTGAGAAGACTCCGAAGGTATACGGGGCAGGCGGGCAGGTCTACCTATCCAGCACACTCAGCAGTACAGCGAACCGAGCCGAGAAGATAGCCTCCAATATGAAAGATGAGTACGTCAGCACCGAGCACATGCTACTGGCTCTGGCCGATGATTCTGAGAAGAGCGCGGCGGGCAAGCTGTTGCGGGATGCAGGGGTTACCCGCGAAAAGATACTGGGTGTGCTCGCGCAGATACGCGGCAACCAGCGTGTCACCGACCAGAACCCTGAACAAAAGTACGCGGCGCTAGAGAAGTACGCCCGCGACCTCACCGAGCTGGCAGCCAAAAACAAGATAGACCCCGTGATTGGCCGTGACGAAGAGATCAGGCGCATCATACAGGTGCTACTTCGCCGCACCAAGAATAATCCAGTCCTGATAGGGGAGCCTGGAGTGGGCAAGACCGCGATAGCAGAGGGACTTGCCATGCGGATCGTGCGCGGCGACGTGCCGGAAGGTCTCAAGGACCGCAAGCTGATGGCCCTTGACCTCGGCGCGATGCTGGCAGGGGCCAAGTACCGTGGCGAGTTCGAGGAGCGCCTGAAGGCAGTCCTCAAGGAGATCGTCGATTCGGAAGGTGAGATCATAGTCTTCATAGACGAGCTTCACACCGTCGTTGGCGCGGGGGCAGCCGAGGGCGCTATGGATGCCTCAAACATGCTCAAGCCTATGCTCGCGCGCGGCGAGTTGCACGCAATCGGGGCTACTACGCTAGACGAATACCGCAAGCACATCGAGAAGGACCCAGCATTGGAGCGCCGCTTCCAGCCGATATTCGTGGGCGAGCCGACCGTTGAAGAGACTATCTCGATCCTGCGCGGGCTGCGGGAGCGATACGAGGTGCATCATGGTGTTCGCATCACCGATGGCGCGCTGGTGGCAGCCGCCATGCTTTCCCATAGATACATCACCGACCGCTTCCTCCCCGACAAGGCTATAGACCTCATAGATGAGGCAGCCGCCCGACTGAGGATGGAGGCTGAGAGCATGCCTGTGGCCCTCGACGAGGTGGAGCGACGCATAATGCAATTGCAAATAGAGCGCGAAGCCCTGCGTAAAGAGAAGGACGAAGCGAGCAAGGAGCGTCTGAGTAAAGTAAACCAGGAGCTTGCCAATCTCGAAGAGAAACGCTCTGAGTTACGCTCCCGCTGGCAATCGGAACGGGACGCTCTCAATGTCGTGCGCGACGTGAAAGAGCGCCTGGAAGAGGCAAATGCGGAGCTTGAACGCGCCCAGCGTAGCTCCGACTTCGCCCGCGCATCTCAGTTGCAGTACGGCACTATCCGTGAGCTTGAGGCCAAGCTGAAGGAGCTTGAAGCCGATACTTCCGCGCCACGAGGGTCACGCCTCCTGAAAGAGGAAGTAGATAGCGACGATATTGCTGCTGTGGTCAGCAGGTGGACCGGCATCCAGGTTGAGCGCCTTCTCGAGGGAGAGCTTGCCAAGCTGCTTCGCATGGAGGAGCGACTCCACCTGCGTGTCATCGGGCAGGATGAAGCCATAGCCGCCGTTTCCAATGCCGTCCGCCGTGCGCGAGCGGGCTTGCAGGACCCCAACCGTCCTCTAGGCTCGTTCCTCTTCCTCGGCCCGACCGGCGTAGGCAAGACCGAGCTTGCGCGTGCCCTGGCAGAGTACCTCTTCGATGACGAAGGCGCGATGATCCGCATAGACATGTCGGAGTACATGGAGAAGTTCGCGGTATCGCGCCTGATCGGTGCGCCTCCCGGCTATATAGGCTACGAAGAGGGGGGGCAGCTTTCTGAGCCTGTGCGACGCAGGCCCTACTCGGTGGTCCTGTTCGATGAGATCGAGAAGGCTCATCCGGAGGTCTTCAACGTTCTGTTGCAGATACTGGACGACGGCAGGCTCACCGACGCCCAGGGGCGCACGGTTGACTTCAAGAATACGCTCATCATAATGACTTCCAATATCGGCTCCCAGCACATCATGGACCTGGGTCTTGCCGACGAGGAAGTGATGCGCCGTCGCGTGAATGAAGCGCTTCGTAATCACTTCCGCCCTGAGTTCCTGAACCGCATAGATGAAGTGGTTATCTTCCAGCAGCTCAAGCGGGAGCAGCTACGCGAGATAGCTGATTTGCAACTCTCCAAGGTGAGGCAAAAACTCGCCGAGAGGCACATAAACCTTGAAGTGACTCCGGCGGCCCTCGACTTCCTGGCCGAGGAGGGCTTCGACCCGGTATACGGCGCGAGGCCGCTCAAGCGTGTGATCCAGCGCCGCCTTCTCGACCCGCTGGCGCTTGAGATGGTGGGAGGGCAGATAAAGGACCACTCTTCTATACGAGTTGACTTCCAGAACAGCAACCTGATTATCACCGCGAAAGGCCCTTCCCAGGCGGCGACCCCGGTCGAAGCGGAACCTGTTGGGGCCGCCAGCGAGTAAGTACCCATTCATAGGAATAAACAAGCATGGAGAGGTTGGGCAATCTCTCCATGCTTGTTTCTTTCTGGCAATGTTGGTGTAAAATGAGTGTGAGTGATAAGCGCCACTCTGCTTACGTCACGAATCAACCGGGAGCATGTGTGCCCTGGCTACGAAAGTACGCGACATTATCAAAGAAGTAGAGGCTGATGGCTGGGTACTGGTCAGAGTACGCGGCAGCCACCGCATCTTTCAACACCCAAACAAGCCTGGCAACGTCGTTATCCCGGGCAATCCTGGCGACGATGTGCCTGTGGGGACATTGCATAGTATCCGCAAGCAGGCAGGGATTAAGTAACTGAACAAGAAGGAATTAGCACCTTGAAATATCGCTATCTTGTCGTCGTGGAAAAAGCAGAAGGGCAACTATGGAGCCTATGCCCCTGATGTACCTGGCTGCGTCGGTCTGGGGCAGACCGTAGAAGAGGCGTTGCAGAGCTTCCGAGAGTCGTTGGAGTTGTATATAGAAACGCCGAACGCGAATGGCAATCACCTGGCGGCCCCCACATCCGTTGCCGCCCACTTTGTTGAAGTTGAAGTGGACGCACCAGTCTCTACATCCAAAGTGAGTTGATGCCTCCACCCGACAGCACTATCATCCGCCACTCCAAAGTCGCAGAGGTGCATGAGGCTATTGAACGACTCGTGCCCGACCATAGCGAGTCGCTTTGGGTGGGCGGGATGCACATGCACAACGTCCCTATGGCGCTTGTGCGCGAATGCATCCGCCAGGGCAAGCGGTTCGAGATACTGTATGCAGGACCCTCCTCATCAATCGCTGCGGAGTTGTTGATGGGTGCAGGGGTTGTAGAACGGGTACTCGTAGGGTACATAGGTTATGAGCACCTGGGCCTTGCACCCATATTCCGCAGGCTCGCTGAAAGCGGCACCAAATCCTTGACAATTGAGGAAGTCAACTCTGGCAGCCTGGTGTTGGGGCTGCAAGCGGGTGCGTGGGGGCTGCCATTCGCTCCCCTTCCCAGGGCAATCGAGAGGACGAGCCTACCCGAAGCTGCCCCTCAATTCTACAGGTGGGTAACAGACCCTTTCACGGACGAGATATACCTGGCCGTCCCAGCTATCAGGCCATCAATTGCACTCATCCACTGCCAGCAAGCGGACGAATTCGGCAACGGCATCTTCAAAGGTAGCCACTTTACTGACCGCCTTATTGCTCTCGCCTCCGACAGCGTGCTGATGCAGGTCGAGGGGTTGGTAGATAACAACCAGGTGCTCAAGTACCCTCTGCAAACGGGCGTACCGGCTTTTCGCACCTCGGCGGTCATCCCGGTCAATTTCGGCTGCCACCCCACTTCGTCACACAGGTATTACAACTATGACGACGTTCACCTACGTCTGTATCTACAAGCTACCGCCAGTGAGGAAGGATTCAAGCAATACCTTCGACAGTACGTGTTTGAACCGGACAGCCAGGAAGAGTACATGCGCCGGGTGCAGAACCAGGATTGGAGCACGATAAATGAGTGATGACTATAAGCCCGTCCTGCGGGCAGGCTCCGATCCGGTAGTCTTTTTCAAGTACCCGGGAGCCAATGACGCCGGGAACGTTGCTGTCGGTCACGTGATGGTGGCGGCGCTATCACCGAGGGCTGCGCGATGGCGAGGTCGTGGTGATGGGAGCGAACAGCATGATACCGCTGGCGGCTGCGCGCCTCGCGCAACTCACCCACGCCCCTAACCTGACAATTCTTGCAGGGGCAAGCGGTGCAGTGAATACGCTTGTAGAGCCTCTTGTGCCCTCATCGGGCGACTATGCGAACCTGGTAGCGGAGGCAGTCTTACCGTTCCACGAAGTGTTGATGTTGCAACTGGGCGGGCGCACAGATGTATTCTTCATAGGGGGAATCCAGGTTGACAGGCGTGGGAACTGCAACCTGGCATTAGCTGGCAAACAGGAGCGTCCCTCGTTCCGGGGACCTGGGTCCGCAGCTATACCCTGGGCGGCTCGCTCCGGGCGCGCAATTCTCTACACCACTTCGCATACGCCACGCGTCTTTGTGCCGCGTGTAGACTTCGTAAGCGTTGCAGGCTGGGCCGAGCCTGGGGAGAGCTGGGGAGGCGTAGGCGCGCAGCCTGCGCTGGTCGTCACGCCACTTGCCGTGATGGATTTCTCGCCAGAGGGCCTGATGCGACTGGTGAGCACGCACCCAGGCGTCTCGCTCGACAGGGTCGTAGAAAATACCGGCTTTGATCTCATCGTGCCCGAAGGCGAAGTGCCTATTACGCCCGAACCTACTCCCGAAGAGCTTCGTATCATGCGCGACTTCGACGTAGACGGCCTGTTGGCGCTAGTGATCTAACCTCAAGCTTTACTCACCAAAATGAGCACCTACGGTGCTCATTTTGGTGAGTAAAGCAACTGTTACGCAACCTGTTACCAGCCTCCGCGTTACAATCTATAGAGAGGATTGCGCTATCCCTACATGAATGAATTCAATCAAAGAAGGAAATGAGGAGGCTAGGAGAAATGGTTACACAACGTCCAAAGAAAGAGTCCTGGCGCACGCTGACGCCGGCGGCACTCGTAGCAGCAGCGATACTAAGCGGCGCGCTCGGCCTTGGTATGAGCGCTCATGCGCAGATACCGGAAGGCTTCGCCGATCCTGCATTCAAGCAGGTATGGCAGCGGACGGACCAGCCCGTCGCTCTAGGGAGGGTCGCTCGTACGTGGGTGTGGGGACCGGTGCCGGGGCGCTCGCTCCAGGAACCGTTCAAGGAAGGGCCAGGAGGTATGCACCTGGTGCAGTACTTCGACAAAGCGCGCATGGAGATAAACAACCCAAGTGGGAACGTCAACGACCCCTTCTACGTCACCAACGGTTTGCTGGTCGTAGAAATGATCAACGGGCGCATTCAGACGGGGGTCAACCAGTTCGAGCCGGTGGGAGCAAGCGATAAGCGCATAGCGGGCGATAGCGGCTCGGACGCACCCAGTTATGCCGCGCTCCAGCACGTCGCCTCGGTGGGGCTGACGCCGGGAGATAACCGGGCCGACCGCTTGCCGATGGGCAGCATCATGCCCCCGTTCTATATGAACAGCACGGGCTACGTAGCTGCCGCCGCATCGATACAGGTCCCCAGGTCTGAAGTGATCAAGGCAGCAAGCTATGTCGTTGAAACCGGGCACAATATCCCCGACGTCTTCTGGAACTATCTCAACTCGCAGGGCCTGGTGTACGAAAATGGCACATACGTAAACGGCACGATTACCAACTGGGTGTCTGCATTCGGTTTCCCCATCACCGAGCCGTACTGGACATCTATAGAGGTGGGTGGCCGCCCGAGGCCGGTGCTCTTCCAGGCGTTCCAGAGGCGTATACTTACCTACTCCCCAACGAATGACCCTGCGTGGCGCGTGGAGATGGGCAACGTCGGCCTCCAGTATTACTCCTGGCGCTATGAGGGGCAACCCGTGTCGTGCCAGCGAGTGCCGATACGGGGCTTCGGGAAGGTATGGGCTGAGCATCGAGGCGTTCAGCGTGGCGTTGGCTGCCCGCTCGCTTATCCTCCGTTCGATAAGGAGGCGGCGGTCAATTCGCTCTACCAGCCTTTCGAACATGGAACGATGCTTGAGATTACCCGCACGATCTACACCCGCGAGCGCATCATCTATGTCTTCTTCGATGATGGGAGCTTCCGGCAGTTCAGCGATACCTGGGTGGCAGGCGACCCTGTAAGTGGCAACTTGACACCCCCGCCCGGACGGTATGAGCCGGTGCGGAGCCTGGGGAAGGTGTGGAGAGAGGGGACAGGTGCCCAGGTACGAGAGCGTCTCGGTTGGGCGCTAGCACCAGAAGGGGCCGCGCCGGGCGCCTACCAGCGCTTCGACCGAGGTGAGATGTACTGGAGTGGCGCTGCCGACAAGATATGGGTTCTATACGGCACCGGCAATCCCTACCCGGCCCCCGGAACCACCTTCAAGTACGAAGTTTACGATGACACTTTCGAGCCTTAAAGGTTAGCGAAAAGAAAATGGCGGGACGTTGAGCGTCCCGCCATTTTCTTTTCGCCCTCGATTTGTGAAGATAAAGTTAGCTCTTCGCCGTCCAGAGCGTGGCAAAGCCGGTGCCCTGGATCATGCGGGTGAAAGCCATCTGCTCGTAGCGCCAGAGCTTGTCAATTGCCTTATCTAATATGGCCTGGGCCTCGTATGAGGACATATTGGCGGCGAGGAGACGGCGGAATAGACACTCCGCTATACCATCCTCTTGCAGGCGCTTGACAGAGCGGACCCAGGGTATACCGAGGATAGCTCGCACACGCCCGAAATGCGGGCGCATCTTCTCGATGCCAGCTATGCGCTCCTCCATAGAGCGCGTCTGCCTGTCTACCAGCACCATCGGCCCCAACTCCAGGTCATGTCGCGTATCCACGACTAGGGCGCGCCTCAATAGTGGGAAAAAGATGGTTATGACGTCCGCCTCGCCTATGCCGGAGAGGATCTCACCTATGAACTCGTTTTCTTCACTCATGAGCTTAATGGCGGCGGTATGCAAAAGCCCTCACTGGGCTTCTTCAGAAAGAATGGATCAGGGAGAACCAGTCAGGTCAAATTGTGCGCTGGGGCGGCACATAACCGCCCCACCAGGGAATAAGAACCGCTACTTTAATCTTATCAACCCCCGCCGATGCGCGTGACCTTCGTGCCGCAATCCGGGCAAGTGCCCTGAGTTGCTTTCCGGCCATTCTTCAAGGTTATTTGTTTCGGGTCCTTTATCTCAACCATCTTGCGATCCTTGACGCAGTAAGCCTGTGGCATTTTTAACACCTCCATATATAGCTGGTCGGTCCTTCATCCAGGCGCTCATGCCCCCACGCCATGGGAGCATTCGTGCGTGTTGGCGTGATTATACACACGTACACGCGGCGAGTCAATAGTTACAGCGAAAATTGGTCGCAAATTCCGTAGAATTGTGGATAACTCACCCCTAATAAGTACTATATTATGGGTAAGCTACCAATTCCAGGCCTCACTCAGGTGTCGGCCCTCTATCTCTGAACTCGTTTCCGGTTGTCGCATATTACTCACGGCCCAGGGTCAATATCCTTGGTTGGATCGTAGGTCGCCCGCGCGTTGACATGGACTATTTCACGCTCAGGCCACCGAAGGGCTGTAAGGTGACCGCCGAATACGCACCCCTGGTCTATGTTGATGGTGTTGTTGCGCCACTCTGGGGTGGGCGTGGGGGTATGCCCGTAAACTACAGCCGCCTCGCCATGGTAGTTCGCTGCCCAGTCAAGCCGCACAGGAGTCCCATCGGGGTTGCTCTTGCCCGTGATATCGCCATACAGGCACATCGTCTGCACCGAGCGATCATCCCTGCCTATCATGCCACGCTTGATACCACCGTGCGCTACCACCAGCTTCCCGCCATCGAGCCAGAGGTAAGTTGGCGCTTCTGAAATGAAGTCATGTAGCTGCGCCTTGAAGCCAGGCTCTTGCTTTTCTCTCGCCTCCACCTCAGCGATGGTAAGGTCCAGGCCATGTGACTGCGTGACGTTGCGGCCCTTCAGGTAGCGCATCAGCTTGTTGCAATGGTTACCAGGTGTGTAGAACGCTTCGCCGGAACGTACCCAACGCATGACGAGTGTGAAGGCTTCGACATTGTGCGGCCCCCGGTCCCCCAGGTCACCGAGGAAAACGAGCTTGCGGTTATTTGGGTGCGATATGTCCCAGGAATCATCCAGTGTATATCCTAAGGCGGACAGCAACTCGAGTAGCTCATCGGTGCAGCCATGCACATCCCCGATTATGTCGAAAGGCCCACGCTCGTAGCGCAGGTCGAATGGCCCCAGGCGCACCTGTATATTCTCCTTGCTCGCGTTACCTTTCATGAAGATTACCTCATCCCATTCTTCGGTTTGTATGTCGTGCATCGCCTGGCGGAGCTTCGCGCCTTGTGCATATATGACTATCCGCCCTACCGGCTGCTCTCTAAGCGCGTCACGCCGTATGCACTCGCTCAAGCTAACCTCGAAGACCAGGAGAATGGCACGCCTCTTATTCTCTCGTGCGATAGTTAGTAGCTCCATTCGAGCGCGCTGTGCAAGGGCTGTGCTATCAGCGACAGTTGTGCGCCCACGGCGCAGGCGCTGCCCTATTATCCAGTGGAACAGACTCGAAGGCCCTTCCTGACACGGACTGGTTAGCAGGGTCATCAGAGAGGATCGCCCTGCACGTATCGGACGAGACGACCTGCGTCGGGAGGAAGGTATCAAAGGCGAAGCTCGACTTGCCACACCCTGACACGCCACACAAAACTATTAGTGTAGGCTGGGTGATGTTTAGGACGTTTGGAGGTTCAGATGTCATAAACAGATATAAAAATGAGATAGCAGATTGGTTACGTAGCCAATACGTCACTAGGCGAATGGCAGTTATCAGGTATTTTTGTGGGAAACCACGCCCGGCAGATAAATCTGCGGGCTACTATTACAAAGCCTCCCTTCGGAGGCTAGCCACATAACACATAACCGAGCGCCCACAGATAATGAACATGTAAGGAGTTCTGTAGGGGCGACCCTTGTGGTCGCCCTGATAGCCGAGATGTAGTGAGCAGAGCGACCACAAGGGTCGCCCCTACATTCTATTAACTGGTTATATTGTTAATTTATTATCTGCCGGGCTGGGCGCGGCGGCCTACGCTTGAGCCTGACGAGCCAGGTGCAGCGCGCGTCCTGGAGGTAGCTGCGGTAGCAGCCTATACCGCTCAGCAGACCCAGGATGAAGTAGGGCACCAGGAGCGCGGTGAGCAACCCCATCCCTCCCGACGCGATGACTACGTAGGCGAAAGTCCAGAAGCAGCCACCCCAGCTACCCAGCGCCATGATGCCAATGAAGGGCCGCCCGCTCATGAACCAACCTAGTCCCATGAAGCCTAGCCAGCCACCAGCCGACTCCACTACAGAAGTAGTGATAGCCTTACGTTGCGCGTCGGCCCAGCTGACGGGCAAGGCACGTGGGTGCACGCGTACCGCCTGGTGACCTGCTTCCCTCATGCGCCCTCCGAAGGTGCGGAAATAAGCACGTACCGTGTCCCAACCGATAACGCGAGAGACGTGTCGGAACAAGAGAATGTAGCCCAGCCCGACTAGCGCCTGCGCTACCACAAAGAGCACGTAGCGGCCCCACGGCCCACCAATGATCGAGCGCGCTTCCTGCGGATCGACCCCGGCATGGATTGCCAGGCTCTCTACGAGACCAACTCCGAGGAAGACCAGGTACGTGGCTGAAATCCCCACAGCCAGAACCGTCAACGCGCGCCTTCCGGCTACCGGGTCCAAGAGGGTCCGCCCCAGAATGCGGGGGAGGAGGAACACAGCCATGGAAAGTAGGCTGACCATCACGAACCCGACCATATTTAGCTGCGCATGAGCGAGGGGCGTTATCAGGTAGCCGGAGCCTCTAGCCTCCACGAGCCATTCTTCCACCGGGTCGAGTATCTGTATTACTCCCTGTACCGTTCCAACCAGAAGGGCAATCGTGCTAAATCCTATGAGTAAAGAGAGCTTGCGGTCCGGCGGGGCGTCTTCAGCGGGTTTGCCTGCGCACGGTAAGAAGTATATTGGCGATGAACGACCAGAAACCCACGCCCATAGTGCTCGCGGAGCGTCGCCAGCAGCAGGGGATGCCATAGCCCCACCGCCTCCCGTGCTTCAACATCGGTCATGCCCTCTTCGAGCACCATGTTCCCTTCTATCCAGCCCAGACCGACCGCGCTGAAGTAGAAGGCGAACACGCCGATGACGATACACCAGAAGCTGAATCTGCGCCAGTTTCATGCTGAATATTGGGCGGCCCGTCATGCGGGGCAAGGAAGAAATAGAGCAGGCCCATGAGCGCCACGCTCACGCCTCCGACCAGGTTCATGTGTGCGTGCGCCATCGGGTCTATCAAGTGGCCCGCCTCGCCGGTGGCGTGCAGCCAGTCGAGCGACCAGGGCAATACCTGGTACACGCCCTGGACGGTGCCGAAGAGAAGGCCGGTCGCTGCCTACCAGCGAAGAACTTGGCGAGCAGGAACTCCTCGTCGTGGCGGCCCTTTCGGGCGCGACCTTTCGCAATCCTGCGCACTCGCCCTACGGTCATGTAAACGTTGGTGACGAAGGTCCAGTAGCCGATGCCCATGATGGCGGCGGTAATCGCCATCGGGAGCCTTGTGCCACGCGCCCATCCAGTCACGGGCGTCCTCGTAGCGCCACCCGCGTGTACCATAGCCGCCTCGTACATGCCTATCGCCAGCATCGCCAGGTAGAAGCCGAACACGCCTATTAGCGTTGCCCAGAACGACAGGTTGGTCAGCGACTTGCTGTAGAGCGGACTGCCGGTGACCCTTAGGAGCAGCGTAGTAAATGAGCGCCGTAAGGCTGATAGTGCCCGCGCCAACGATTGTGATGTGCGTGTGAGCCAGGTTGGTGACCATGTGGCCGCCGTAGTCCCCACCGAGCAGCCATTCAGAGATGCCGGGCAGACGCTGCACGACGCCCTGCATCGCGCTCAATATCAGTGCCGCACAGGCCGCGAAAAAGAACCGCGAAAGGCCATGGTCCTCTTCACCCTCTATCCTATCTGCATCTTCAGGCACGACCTGCGGTTGCACGCCGCCTGCTATCCGCGGCTGAGCCGCCGCGCTGATTGTCGCCATATTTAGAGCCTCTTTTCTATTTGCCGATCTGTGCCGCCGAGACGGCAGCGTTACGCCCACCTACCGGACTTTGCAGACAGGACCTAGTTGCTGTCTACATAAAACTGATAATATGTGCGCCCACCGAACATCCCGTCGGATGGAACATGCTACCATATATGCGCCTGGCTCCCACTTACCTGCCGAGTTCTTGATAAGCATAACTTTGCCGCCAGGCTGCCGCTCGTATGCCATCTGCTGGGTCTCAACCACTCCTATACGGTACACGCGGTAATCGGTGTTTTCATTCAGGGCCGAAGACTGTATCAAGATGGCCTTAATGTCCGCTGGAAGGAGGTGCGCGCCCGCCTGTTCGTCAATCACGCCTGGCTCGGTTGTTGCGAGAAGCGCGAGCAGGTTGCCCGGATAGCTGGGATCGTGTGGCTCGTTTAGCATCAGGAACGCGCCCCGCTTATCATCGGTAGGCCAGCCCCTGGAATCGGACGTAATGCTTGCGGAGCCGGGGACGTTCTCAACCATCGAGAAGAGGATAGGCTGGATAATCGCCAGTGAGAGGACCGCGAAGGTCAATATCCCGATAAATATGTAGCCCAGCTTGAGAGGCAAAGGCATTTTAGCTTGGGTTGTAGTCATTTAGTGCAGTCTAGAGCGGGCAATCATTATATGGGCACAAATAGCTATACATCGTCTGATGGCTCGCCAGGTTTGGACGAAGATGGCGGTCGCCCGCGCTCCACCCTTCGGACGACAAACAGTATGCCGATGAATATCACCAGCGCGAAAAGGAACTCGCCCAGGAGAGCAAGTGGGCTATCCCATTGTACGAAGCCGAACATTGCGAGCCGCCCGGCCTAGCCCATTACCTCGTAGATTTCGACTACGGGCGTGCTTAGGTAGGTGCTAACGTCCTTCTCGAAGTCGCGCACCATCGGTATGTTGGCGTAAGCCTCTATGTTATCCAGGTCGTACCACTGAGAGTATGCCAGCACCTTGACCGAGCCATCGGGCCTGCGCTGCATCCACACACCGCCGCGATGGTAACCCTGTACGTTCTGGGCCGCCATCTTTATGCCATGCACCGCCGCCAGGTAGAGGTTATGCCCCGGCTCCAGCTCCTGGGTGCGCTCAGGAGGGACTACGAATGTTAGCGTGCGAACGAAGGCCATGAATACTTTGCCTCTCTATTTCAATGGGTAACTGGTTACCGGAGAGCTTCCGTAGGTGCTGCCGATACCGAGGATAAGTATCGTAGTGAGCACGAAGAGCAGCAACACCCCGCCCAATACGATGCCCCACGTGAGATTGGTACGGTTGTCGCCCGGCTCGGCAGGCTGCTCTTCAGGCGCTTCAACCGAGGGCTGCGAAGGGTCTCCAACACTCTCAGGACCCCCTCCCCCCGGCTCAGGCGCGAGTCCATAGAGGGGTTCGTGAACGGAATGTTCCCGGTTGTCATGGGCCACCTGTAGGCTGTCCTGGGTCAGTCTAGCTTCATGCTCCATCGCGTTCTCTCCTCAGCCCCTAGTATTTATAACCAAAAATCAGCGTAACGGCAGGGTAGCCGATCATGAATGCGATAACTATGACATAGAAGACGAAGAGGAAGACAGGTATCGGGCCGTTCCCCTCCTGCGTGACCCCGGCAAAGTCCTCGATGTTCCGGCCAACTACGTCGGGCAGGTTCTTGCGGTCCTTGCCGCTCCGCGTCCAGAACCACACCAGCACGGTGATCAGCGCGACTATAAACCATACCGTTAGCTCCAGAAGAAAGTTCCACGACCAGGGTTTTACCAGGTCGCCGAGGTCTTGATTTGGCATCTTTTCCCTCCGAAATCACTCTCGCGTTATGTCAAGCACGTGCTGGGCCATCCGCTGGGCCGACCTTGCCCGGTGTCGTATCTGGAACCGGAGCATTGGCCTCGGTCCGTGCCACCTCCGCCATCACCGCATCGTAGTCGTCGGCAATCTCAAGCATCCGGTACTTTGATTCCTCTATGTTGTTGAATTGCCCCGCCTGCCAAGCCCATATGCCCGCAATTATTCCCATGACGATTACCATCATAGCGCCAATGAACATCAAGTTTGACATCGCCAAGCCGTCACCCCCCAGGTTGTCATGCGCGAGCGCCGTTCCGGGAGCGAGCGCCAGCATCAACACCCCAAGTGAGAGCAATATTCGGGCCTGTCTAAAGTTTCTTTTCATCTCAACTGTCTTTACTGCCTACTGCTTTCTGCGTGCTGCCTACTCACGGTAGTGCCGTGGGCAGGCCGGTTGCGGGCGATGCGCCGGGTTGAGGTGGCGCACCGGAGCCGGGGCCGGTCTCGCTGCGGGCAGTGGGTACGGCTGTCGCATTGGTTGGCCCTACCGCGGGCGTAGCGTCAGAGGTCTCGCCCTGGCCGCCTTCGGGCGTCACTACGGGTATGTTGCCAGGTATGTTAGCTGGAGGCAAAGGCGTGGCGTCAATTGGGCGCACGTCCGGCGGGCTTATCATCATGCTTGGGTCGAGGTCGTCACGCGCCAGGCCGCCGTTAGGTATCGTGCGTATGAAGTTCACCGTATCCCAGATGTCATTTACCGTAAGAGTATCGCCCCAGGAGGGCATCGCGGTGCCATCTACACCGAAGAGAATAGCGTCATAAAGCTCGCCATCGCTGAAGTAGAGCTGTACGCTCGCGTCGGTGAAGTTGCGTGGAGCGGGGTTGCTGATGAAGTATGTCGCGGGACCCTTGCCATCGCCTGTCAGGCCATGACAACCGATGCAGTTGGTTGTGAAGACCTGCTTGCCGTGCGACAAGGAGCGAATGGAGGGTGGCATAGGGTTGCGAACATTGCGCCACGTTGACTGGAACCATTCGTGGATGACAGCTTCATTCCCCTTGGCGCGCTCTTCCAAGAGTTCGAGCCTTCAGAGCCTTCTGCCTCGCGGCACGCTCGACGCCCGCCTGCCCTCCCAGGCTCTGCACATAAGCTATCAAGTCCTCGATCTCACCCTTCTTCGAAATAGCGCCACTGGCGCTTGTGTCGTAGTAAAAGCTGAACTGGGGCATTATAGATTTTGGATAGGTCCATCTTGGGTTATAGAAGTGCGCCTCGTGCCACTCATCGGTGTGGACCCCGCCCTCCTGCGAAAGGTCGGGGCCAGTGCGCTCCGTGCCCAACAGCAAGGTCTCCTGGTAAAAGTAATCGCCTGCCTGGGCGACGCGACCTACCGTACGGAACGATCCCACGCCTGTCCAATCCTGCGGGCGCAAATACTGGCTGTGGCAATAGTTACAGCCGTTGGAGGCGTAGAGCACGCGGCCACGCTCTTCCTGCGCGGTCAACGGCCTGGCATCTGCCGAGCGCGGGGGGTTGAAGGTCAAGAAGGGGAGCGCAATGACCACAAACATTATCGAAGAGAAGACCGTTAGCGCGCCAAGAAAGATGGTCTTCCCATCCATCCTGAATACTGCTCCGTCCTGTTGGTGCATCGTTACCTCGCTTGATTAGACGAAGGACGAAAGACGAAGGACGAATGCTTTTATTCATTCGCCATTTTCTTGTCCCTCATTGTGTCAACTGGAACTATATATTTCTACGCTTTATTTCGTCCTTCGTCCTTCGTCCTTCGTCAATTCAGGTGCTTCAGCCTGGGTCGGGCCAGCACCCCCCATTTTATCGCTGGAAGTGACGGTCTTGTAGATGTTCCACGCTTGCATGATGCCTGAAATCACTATGAGCGCGCCTGCGACTGCGCGGATTACCAGGTAGGGCTTTATGGAGGGCAGCACCTTCTGAACGGAGTCGCCGTTCAGCCACGCGGCCCCCTGCAACAGCCCGCCGATCTGGAGGGAAAGCATCATCAGTAGGAATCCAACAGTGACCATCCAGAACTGTGCCTCGGCGAGACCGGGGCTGTAGATACGCTTCTTGAGCGTGACCGGGATGATGTAGTAGATAGCTCCCATCGCCCAGAAAGAGAACGTTCCAAGCAGGGCGAGGTGGGCATGGCCTACTATCCAGTTGGTGAAGTGGATCAGGCGGTTGAAGCCCTGGATCGCCTGCAAGGGGCCTTGTATGCAGGTCACGAAGTAGAATATCGTGCCGACGATAATAAACTTCAGCGGCAAGCTCTCGTATATCTTCCCCCAGTTCCCCCGCATCGTCATCCAGATATTAGTGAGGAAGGTAAAGACGGGAATGAAGAGGCCGAGCGAACCCACCACCGCGAGCGTCTTGAGCCAGTTGGGGGTTGGCGACTGGAGTATATGGTGCTGACCCACCAGCCCATAAAAGAAGGCAATTGACCAGAAGCCGATAAGGCCGAGGAGATGGCTGTATATAGGCGAGCGTATGATCACAGGGATCATGTAATAGACAATGGCGACGCCTGACGTGGTGAACCAGTAGCCGAGCACGTTGTGACCGTAAAACCACTGCCACGTTACGTCATTTATTCCGGTGAGGCTGCCGGAGGGGAAGCCCGCGAAGTTCGTGTGCTCGCCTGGGAATAGGACAGGCTGCCACATGACGTTGCCCGCGAAGTAGAGCATCGGCATCCAGACCATCGTGCCCATGATGTACCACAGGGAGACGAATAGCTTCTTCTCCTTGCGGGCCATGATGGTCCTGTAGATGTTGTACCCCGCGAGGAGGAGGCCAATCATCACCATCACGTCGAGGGGCCAGATAAGCTCTGCGTATTCGCGGGCCTGGGTGAGGCCCATCGCCAGCGTCAGGACCCCCAGGATACCCATAACGTTCCACAGGATGCAGGTGATGTTGCCGATGGTCTCGCTCCACAGCTTCCTGCCGCAAAGCCTGGGCACGATGTAGAAGAAGGCCCCTAGCTGCGCCATCGAGAGCCAGAGGAAAAGCACGCCATTAGTGTGTATGGGGCGCAGGCGTCCAAAAACGAGCCAGGGGATGCCCGCTAGGAAGTCGGGGCTGATCATCTCCGTCGCGGCGATCAGCCCGACGAAGTCCGCAACCGTCAGCCAGAATATGGCCGAGAAAAGGAAGTTGCGAGAGGCGCTACCTTCCCCAGAAAGGAACCCGGCGCGACCCTCGGCGTAAGCTATATCCCTTGCGCTTGCGCTGACGCTGACCATCTGACCCCCTTGCGTGAAACGTGATGCGTGATGCGTGATTATAGAAGAATTACCGACTACTTTAGGCTTTGAACCTTGAACCTTGAACCTTGAACCTTGAACCTTGAACCTTGAACCTTGAACTAAAGACTAAGCCGCGAGACGGCGCATAGTGAAAGCTACTGACTGCTGCGGACGCGAGGATTACGGCTCCGAGGGTTATCAGGTTGCCCGTGTTACTCTCTTCGGCGGTTTGGAATTGCAGGGTGTTCCAGGTAGAAACGGCCTTCATACCGCGAGCCTCGCCGCGCGCGCCGTTCCACACTGCGAAAGCAATCGAGCTAGGCTCCTTGCCGCCCAGCGGTGCCGTGCCGACGTCTCCTTTGCCCAGCACGCGATGGAATACAACGTGCCACTGCTTGCCATCGTGATATGAGAGTGCTGTTGGCTCAGTACCGGGTGTGTCTACCGCCTTGCAGATGCCGTTACTCGTCAGGTTGCGCGTACCACCGCCAACGAATGATGTAGCCCCGGAGTTAGCGCCCATGCTGTCGAGCGCCTGACGCTCAAGGGCAGCCTTCCACTGCCAGATATTCACGCGGCTGGTAGTCTGGCCCATGCACTGGTATGGCAGGTGTGACGGGTCTATCGGCAGCTGCACGGCCATTGCATCACTCGGCATCTCACCCAGGGTATCATTGCGCGTGTCGTCGTCCCACGAGACCATGACCGCGAAATCGTGCGCCGTCTTCCATGGCGCGCACCCTCACCATGCGTGTAGTGCCGCCGCCAGGCTGGTAAATCTGCTGCGCGCTGAGCGGTATCTGCGACTCGCTCGCTTCTTCCCAGAGGGGCGATTGCGGGTCGGTAGGTACGGCATTCTCTATGCGCTTGACCGCTACAGCATTTGCCGCCGATGCCGCCATAGGAATATTCAGCACGCTCAAGAGGACACCCAGCAGCAGGAATACCCCAAGCACGCTGATGGCTTTGCCACGCGGCGTGAGGCGACCTGACATATTCCGGTATAGTCCCCGAAGTGCGGGCATGGTAACTTCTCCCGATGATGCGGCAGGCTATTCGCTATCTGGTGGTAGTGCGCGCCAGTGCCAGGTACTCGACCAGCAAGCTCAATTCTTCCTCGGTGAGCGGTATCGTGGGCATGTACGTCTTGCCCATGGGGAAGGCCTGTGCTGTGGGCCTCGCCGCAGGTGTTATAGGAATAGGTCCTGGAGGCGGGACCGTTGCAGTCGGCCCAACCAGGAAGAGGTTCGGACCGCGCTTGTCGGCCGACATCGCCTTCGGGTCTTTTATCCATTTCCCAAGCCAGTCAACGTCACGTTTGCTACCCACGTCCGTCAAGTCCGCCGCCACTTTGCCGCCACCCTTGCCCATCGTATGGCATGTGAGGCAGCCCTTCGCCAGCATAAGGTTCTTTACATCCTGAAGCTTGTCTCGGTCTGTGAATCTGGGTAGGCAGGTAAAGGCTCGTCCTGTTTCTCGGCGGATGGAGCGTCTTCCAGGGTGCGGCTCCAGTCACCATACTGTATGAAGGCGATTACTTCGTCTATCTGCTCGTCGTTTAGGGGACCACTGCCGAGGGGGGTAACCGCACGGACAGACCACGCGGGCATTACTACACCAGGTTGATTTGAGGTGCGCCCTTGCTCGATTGTCCTCCTGATGATAGTCTCTTTCGCCGCCTCGTCGAGGTCCGGGTTTGGAGCGCCGTTCTCCAGCAAGGGTCTCCATGCAACCCGGTTGAGCGCGGGGCCAATGCACCCTTCGCCCTGGGGTCCATGACACTGTATGCAGTACTGTGCGTAAACGTGCCGCCCTGCCACCCTGGCCGTTTCCAGGTCCAAAGCCTTTGTGGAAGGGCCGCGATTGGCGTCAATAAAGCCGTACACGACAAGCGTGAGCAGCAGCACTATAGAAAGAGTTACGCCCAGAATGACTTTGTCGCGCATGTCTCCTCCTGGTTGCCAGTAGTCAGTATTTAGGGATTAGGGATTGACGGTTCTGAGCACCAATCCCCTTTATACCTTAGTAGCCTGTGAAGGCTCGTAGCGAACGCGCTTCGTGATTTTCTTGGTATTCACAGTAATCTTGCCGCCCGCTACCTCTATTTCCATCACATCGAGGGGGCGAGGGGCAGGACCTGCTACGTTCTGCCCTGTACGCAGGTAGATAGAGCCATGGCAGGGACAGTGAAACACGCCGCTGTTTCCCTCGAACTCTTCATTTTGCTTCCAGGGAACGGTGCATTCCGAGGTGCGCGCATTTCCAGTAGAGAGCAAGTAGACCATCGGGGACATGCGATAGATAGAACTTCCCTTCGCGCACAACCGTTACGCTGTCCAATGGATAATCAGCGAGGGTGCCAGGCACCGCGATCTTGCTGCCGAACGGACTAAGCTTCTTCGGGTAAAAGAACATCAGGAAGGCCTGGCCGAAGCCACCCAGCATCAGTAGGAGGGAGCCGAAAAGACCCCATTTCAGGAAGTCGCGCCTCGTCCTCGGTGCGACCTGGCCGCCTGCCGTATCCTCTGGGCGGCGCAGCGACTCCTGGCCTGTCCTGGGAGTCAGCGTCTCTCGTCGTTGGTCTGCGGCTTGCATGGATGTCCTCCTTTTTCTGCTCCGTGTCATTCCACCGTCGGCGGCAAAGACCACGGCGGGTAAAGGTCCATACCGGGTCCACGCATAAATGTGCCCACGAACGTCAGCGTGTAATAGACTATTACAAAACCTGTAAAGAGCGCCAGTATTACTTCACTAAGGTCTATGCCTTTGAAGACTCTCTTGAGAAGGATTACCAGCAGCACCGGGAAGAAGGCGAAGAAAAAGATCGGAATCAGCCACGCTACGATAAGCTCGATCAGGAAGGTGAGAGCCTCAGAGGTGGCGGTAGCGCCGCTGAAGAAACCAGACGTAAATTCGGTGAGGAATGATGCGAAGCCACTCACAGTACCTTTTTCAGGGTCACCAATCTGTAGCCAGGTCGTGAAGTTCGCTTTCAGGGGGAAGTACTTGTCGAGCGCGATAAGGACGGCGCACACCACGATCGTATAAATCGTCGTGAAGATAGCGATACGGGGGCCTCGTGCGCTGTAGAACCATACTCCCAGGCCCTTACTGCTCCTGTCCACGTATGGGATGATGGCTATGAGTTCGAGCGCGATAGTAGGCACGATAACACCCGCTAATGCCGGGTTCATGTGCAACAGTAATTCCTGGAGGTTGAGGAAGTACCAGGGCGCTTTTGAGGGGTTAGGTGTCTGGTCCGGGTTTGCGAGGCCGAGCAACGGCGAGTTGAAAAGCGTGCTGATCAACACGATGTTGATCGTAAGGATGACCGCGGCCAGGAACTCGATAACTACGAGGTGCGGCCAGACCTGAACGGTATCAGCCTCTTGCTCCGCCGGTGTAGTCGGACGCTCGCGGGCGGGAGGAGTCAGGACCCTCGACCCCTTTTGTATCGTGACATTAGGCTCTGAAGTTGTCAGACGATCTCCGGTTGTAGCCATGATGGTCTCCTTACCTGAAGACGGCCTATTGATGCATGATGCGTGAGGGTTGTTTGTAATTCGTAATTAGTAATTCGTAATTCCCAAAGAGCCTCTGCGGTGAATAAGAGCTACTTGGCTTGCCCTGCTGCTTTCTCTCCTGCGGAGCGGGTGTCGGCGCGCTCTACGATGCGGGAGGTGAAGGTAAGGCCGCGTGAGAAGCCATCCTTGCGAATCCTCCAGAAATGGATCGCCAGGAAGACGGACAATGCCAACGGGAGAGCGACGACGTGCAGCGTATAGAAGCGTATCAGGGCGTTTTGCCCCACGCTGTAGTCTCCGATCAGGAAGAGACTCACAAGGTCCCCTACGAACGGCGTCGAGCCGACCATGTTCACACCTACCGTAACCGCCCACAGCGCCAGCTGGTCCCAAGGGAGGAGGTAGCCTGTGTAGCTAAGGAGGAAGGTGAGCACCAGGAAAATCACGCCTACGACCCAGTTGAACTGCCTGGGCGCACGGAACGAGCCTGTATAGAAGACGCGCGCCATGTGCAGAAATACCGTAATCACCATTGCGTGCGCCCCCCACCTGTGGATGTTGCGCAACAGGTAGCCGAAGGGCTGGTCAGCCTGGAGGTCACGTATCGTCTGCCACGCCTGCGTGGTGGTGGGGATGTAGTAAAACATCAGCAGCACGCCGGTCAGGGTGAGAAGCAAGAAAAGGAAGAAGGTGATGCCCCCAAGACCGAACGTGTACGTCATCTTTATCGCATCTGGGCGGGTGCGGATGGGGTGCAGGTGCAGGAAGACGCTGTTCATGACCGCCAGCGAGCGGCCACGAACCGAGGTGGGCCAGCCGTTCCGCACAATAGAAGTCTTGACGTCATCCCAGGTGCGAGCCGTTATCTCACCAGTTTTCTTGACACGCTTGCGTACCGGGCCGGGGAGCTTTTCAACAACGTCCCCAGGTCGCGGGAAGCGCGGAACCCTGTCGGCCATTGAGCGACGCGCCATTATACTTCCTCCTCTTCTTCAGAAGTGGTGCGAACCGTGCCTATGCGGTCAATAATCCAAAGGAGAAATAGCGTGAACAAAATCGCGGGGAAGATGATGACTAATTCCATCGTCTCGGTGACTTCCATAAGACCCTCCTGCTCCCGATTCCTGCCGCATGGCACGCGCAATACGCCTGCCCTGTGTTCAGCCACCGCTATTATAGCGTAGCACTTGCGCTTTGGCTAGCTATTTACGGAAAATTCCTTGAGCAAAACCTTAATAGTTCATATAAAATTAAGACCTTCCCTTTTGAGCTATGAAGTAGTGTTGCTGTAGGGGCGTGGCGACGCCACGCCCCTACTGACCATACACTCAGTAACTCACAAATAAACATAGCCGACCACCGCCACTACGCTGAACAAGAGAAGCGTCCATACCATTACGCGATAAGGTGCCCTAAGCAGCATACCGGCCCATACGAGCGACCAGCTTAGATACCAGGGCTGATAATACTGGCTGACCACGACGGCATAAAAGAACACTATTGAAAGACTAGCGCGAAAGAGCCGCTCTGTATCACTCTCTATCATCTCGCCATCTTGTCTTGCCTCGTCAGACGGCACTTGCCTGCCGTCAGTCACCCAGCCGATAGCGGCATTGAGTCTATTGATGCCCGGCAGTCGAGAAAAAGTGTGCTGGCTACCCGTCCAGACGACCCACGTTTGCCGCAAGATGAATACCCCAAAACTTCCCCACGCAAACAGCTTCCAGAGGTTCGATGCGCTATCATGCCCCATCCCGACAGCCTCGATCAGGCCGGTAACGACATTGCCCACTGGCGCACCGCCAACAATATCCCCCCGCCGAAGGAAAGCCAAACTGTTCAACCCTTCCCAAAAAGGCGCATAACAAAGCGCAGTTACCCCCACAGCCAGCAAGAGGTAACCCAACATCCTATAAAGCGGCGCTTGCAGGCCCTTTAAATTTCGCTGTAGGGGCCTGAATTGGGCGTAGCCCAAGAACCCGTGAACTGCCCTCGCCTGCCAACGCAACTGCCTCCACACGTATATCACAAATAGAGGCAAAATGAATATCGTCACAATCTTTATCAGCATACTGGCGGTGAACGCGAGCAAGCCCAGGGCGAAACGACCGTTGAGCACCAGCCACGCCGCAAGTATCGCAAAGAAGACCATTACGATATCGTTGTGGCCGCTACCGCCAAACTCCATCAGCACCAGCGGGTTCCATGCGAAGAGAAGCGTGCCTGCAACCCTGTAGCGTGGCAGCGCTTTGCCCAAAATCACGTAGAGAAGCAACGCGCTCCCCGCGTAGCACAGCACCGACAGACCCTTGAAGAGCACCAGGTTCGCAAAAAGGTCGCTACCTGCCAGCCAGCTAAGCGGCGCGGTCAAAAGAATCCACACGGGTCCATAGGGGCTAGGGGCCTCCGTCCACGAGACGTAAGGGTACAGAGGGTCGAAGCTGAATTGCGAAGGTGTATGGGTGAAAGGACTGGCCCCATACCGCACCCACTCGTGCGTGTGAAACAGATAATCGAATACGTCCTGGGAGAAGAGCGGATAGCTCCACAGCAGCACTACCGCACACGCCAACCCTATCCCCAGTACCAGCTTGCCCAGCGTCTTATCGCCCCTCGCATCTTCAGCAGAGACGCGTACACGCCGAATAGCAATGACAAGCGCACCCAGGTAGACGATATGCAGAGCAATCATCGCCGCGACATACAGAGGTTTGTCCAGCGCGATAATGCCGCCTTCTATCAACCGCCACGCAGGCTTCGACTTTATAGCGTTCGGGATAACCTGCGAATAAAGCGCCCCAAGCGGGTAAAGAATAGTGAGGAGCAGGAAGGAGAAGAACAGGACCCCACCTGCGACAAGGAGCACGATGGAAGATAATCGGTAGCTGCCAGTTGTCCCATCATGGGCGGTGAGCTTAACGTTCATTACCGCTCAAACCTGTACCCTATCCCCCGCTCGGTGAGGATGTGCCTGGGCTGTTGGGGGTTGGCTTCTAACTTCTCTCTGAGGCGTCTGATATATATGCGCAGGTAATCAAGCTCACCCAGGTACTCCGGCCCCCAGATTTTGGCGAGCAAATCGTCATGCAAGAGCACCTGTCCCGCGTTGCGCGTCAGTTGGTAAAGGAGCTTATACTCGATGGGGGTCAGTTTGATCTGCGTGCCGTCAAGATAGACCTGATGCGATCCATAATTGATGGAGATAGTCCCCGCCTCGAACTTGCCCGCGCCACTCACAGGCGGCAATGACCGTGCGCGGCGTAGCACGGCCCTGATACGCGCCGATAGCTCCAGGGATCCAAACGGCTTGGTCAGGTAATCGTCTGCCCCAAGCTCGAGGCCACGTACCTTGTCAGGCTCTTCCCCCCTGGCCGAGATCATCAGCACGGGAAGGTCAGACACCGCTCGTATCTTCGCTAGCACCTCGAAACCGTCGGCATCCGGGAGTGCCACGTCCAGCAGCACTACGTCGGGGTGCTCGGAAGTGACCATTGGGATTGCGCTTGCCCCATCCCGCGCAACCAGCACCACAGCCTCCGGCCACTGCACACCGAACGCCAGCGTGATAGCTTCGCCTATATCAGGGTCATCGTCAACGACGAGGATGCGCATCGGTATTGACCTCTGTGGCGATAAGCTCCTCTGCAATCCTAGCGTCGGTGCTGATACGCTCTCTAGGCAGCGTGAAGAAGAAGGTGCTTCCACCACCAACTCGACTCTGCACGCCTATCTCGCCACCGTGCATTCTTACCAGAGCGCGCGCTATCGCAAGGCCCAGGCCAACGCTCTCGGACGGCGCGCCTGCACTCTCCTGGGACCTGCTGTAGAACTTCTCGAAGATTCTGCCACGCTCGTGCGGTGCGATGCCCGGCCCCTCGTCCCGTACAAAGACCCGTACTTCGCCCCCGCGAGGGGTGGCACCAAGCGTGATGCTGCTGGCTTCGGGCGCGTACTTATGGGCGTTAGCTATCAAATTTAGGAGCACCTGCTCGATGCGCCTACGATCTGCCGCAAGGCTGAGGCTATTCCACCGCACAGAGCCGCGAGCAGGTAGGTCCACTCTCAGCGATTGGTTCTTGCTCTCCACCATCGGCCACACTTGCGTCGCCAGCTCGCCGATAACCTCTCCAAGGTTGAGCGGTTGCCAATCGAGCGCAACCCGTCCCGACCGCAAGCGGGCCATATCTATCAAGTCATCCACAAGTCCGGTCAGACGGTCGGCGTTGCGCTCGATGTTGCGGACGAGCCGGTCTTGCGCCTCATCGCTCCCTTTCGACAAGGCTCCAACGCACATTTTGATGGCCGTCAGAGGCGTCCGCAGGTCGTGTGATACGATGGAGAGGAGGTCGCGCTCAAGGCGCTCACGCTCCGCCGACTGCACTGCCTTCTCATGCTCCATGCCGTATAGGCGCGCCAGCCGCACGGCCACCGACATTTGCTGGCCGATTGCGGTGAGGAGATTCACATCGACCTCATTGAACGGCAGGCGTGAGTGCCGCCCAACGAGGATAGCGCCCATGCAGTTTGGCTCGAAGGAGAAGGGCACGCATAAAATGGTTCGCGCTTGTGCGCCATTTCGCGCAAGCGCGGGAAAGTCGCTGTCGATGTTATTGTCGCGTAGAATAACCGGCTCGCCACTACGGAATACCCGGCTGACCAACTCGCGCTCGGAGGTAGATAGTGTCACGGGGTGAGGGTCATGGTCTGAGGCGAGATAGAAGCTGTTGGGCAATACAGAACTTGCACCACCGATGCCAACATCTGTCGCAGACTCGGACATCACCACCAGGCCAGCCTCGGCTCGGAGCGCGGCGCTAGAAACCTCTGCGACCGAGCGAGTAACGCGGTCCAGGTCAGGTGTGCCAAGCAGGAGCGAGTTGATAAGCTCGTTCAGCAGGCGAAACTGTCCCGCTGACTGCTCCTCCAACTCGACCCGCCTTATCTCCACCTCAACCGCACGCCTCATGGCAGCAGCCGTCACTGCCACCATCACCAGGGAGGTCATCTCCACAACGAGGATAGGGAGCTTGAGGGTCTCTACCGGGGCAGGTGCTAAAGCACCCACCGCCAGGAATAGTAGCGCGCACCCGCAGACTACAAACATAGGGCGCGAGAAGCCCAGGCGCAAGGCAGCACCTATCACCAGGGCGTAGAGCAGGATGATGAACGGGCTGAACATCCACCCCGTCAAAGCTACAGACAGCGAGGCTATAGCCCAATCGAAGAGGAAGAGGTAGAAGCCTGGGCGATGCCGCCAAGGGACCCCAAGCAAAGCGATGACCAGCACGTTGTACACTACGAGCGCGCCTGCGACTACCAGCGGCTCCAGCACCTTGCCGACGCCTGGCCCGGAAGGTGAGGTAGGATGCTCGTAACCAAGCAGGCTGAGCAATACCACCGTCGCAACCGCGAGCGCACGTACCAGGGCGTCCAGACCATCCACACTTAGCACGCCATTCCCGCTCATCAAGAGCGCGCGGAGATGCCGCACGGCATTGGGCAGTGCGTTCTGGCTAGTCTCGGTTCTGCGTGGTAGCCTGACAGGTTTCATCAGTGTCAATTATATGCCTGTGTCGTAGAGATTGCAACATTTATCACAAACTCTGATTGACACCTGACTGGCGCTGTGGTAGATTGCTCAAGGAGCGACGAATGACCGACATCTTCATTGGCGCGCACAAGATACTCTCAAATATGGTCAATCTCTACCCTCTTATTGTGGGGTTGTGGGGTCTGTTCAACTTCTTTAGAAAACAACCGCCGGACGCGAGCTTCAATGGCGCGGTTGCTATAGGCGCGGGGTTGTTTGCTATCCAGGCGCTGGTCGGGGTTGTGCTACTATTCTTCGGACCTCCTCCGGCAAGGTCCATTCACTACTTATATGGCATCACGATAGTTCTGGTGCTACCCAGCATATTCGCCTTTACGCGCGGCAGCAATACGACCCGCGAATCGCTTCTTTACGGGCTTGGGATGCTATTCATCTGGGGGCTGGCAGACCGCGCCGTCGTCACGGCCATCGGTGGCTGAGAGGTGGAAGAGCGCGCCTGGCTTCTACGTTATGCCGCTATCGCGCTTGCCGCGCTTGGCAGCATCGAGTGGCTGCTTGGCCGCACGGTGTCGCGCATGGCGGCCTCTCCCGCTCTAGAGGGCACACCCCGCACGATCATCGAAACCATCGGCAGAGTAGGCATCTTCCTTCTGCCACTTGCCTTCATCGCGGCGATAATCGTCCTCTTCCTCTCCGCTCTCAACCTGGGGGAGACGGCAATTCGGAAGCAAGCGCAGCAAGACGTCTCCCTCGCCATGTACCTCTCCCTCTTCGGCACGCTCACAGTCGCGGCAGCCTTCTTCCCGACGACCAACTGGATGAGCACGACCTACAATATCATGTCGCTCATAGCGCTCGCGTGGGTCGGCCTCTACGCGCTCACCAAGCGCACGTTAGGTAGACCAGCAAAGGTCTCGATCCTGATCGTGGTATTGGCGTACATGGGGTGGTTCTACTATATCGTTCAGCAAGAGCTAGCTGTACGCTGGGGTTGGGAAGGCGTGCCCGTGCTGGTGCTGAACCTGGGAGAGATACTGGCCCTTGCTGCGCCTTTCGCCTTCTTCGCTACCGTAGCCCTGCCCGGTGGACAATGGAAACATGTACGGAGATGGGTCCTTCCCATAGTCGCCGCTCTTTTATTCGCGGCAGGGAACATCGCTGACATGGCGGTTGACCAGGGCTTCACGGGCGTCTTCACGCTATGGTCCGTTGGCTTCACGCACTTCCTCCCCTGGCCCATTTACGCGCTCGCCTTTGCCGCGTTCATCTATTCGATATTGACTTGCTTCTCGCGGGCTAGGGGGAAGGCAGAGTTCGCCAACCCCAACACAGGGCTGGGGCTTCTACTGCTCTTGTTTGCCGGGTACAATCTGCAATTGACCTACCAGCATTTGCTGGCGCTCATCGCTATGCTTCTTTTCGCGGGTATAGCCCGACCCTTTACAGCGGACAAGGAGGAAAAAGCAGCTGATCAAGTTACTGTGCCAGATTCGATCTGATGCTCTATCAATTAAGTCCAGCCGGACCCGCCCGGCGACTGAAGTCGCAGGCTACGTAATACGAAGTCCGCACAAAAAGGGTATCACCAAGAGTCACAGAAGATGCGTACCCGACCAACTGCCCGCACGCTTATTGTTGATGAGCACCAGCGAATATTATTGGTCAAGTATGAAGATAAAGTCCCGGTTCACTTCAACCGGCCCGATCTGCGCGTTTACTGGGTTACACCGGGCGGTGGGGTAGAGGTTGGAGAAACCTATGCACAGGCTGCTCTGCGTGAATTGTGGGAAGAAACCGGCATCAAAGATGTTCCGCTTGGCCCGTGCCTGTGGCAAAGCGAACGTATGTTAGTTCCCCCAGATAGCGAAGCTCTTCTACTTACCGAACACTTTTTCCTGGTCCGAGTTGCCAATAACGCCATCAATCTCGACAATTTGCTTGAATACGAGTCTGAAATATATCGTGACCACCGCTGGTGGGCGTTGAGCGAAATACGCCAATCAAAGGAAACGTTCATACCGGAAGGCTTTGCCAATTTAGTCGCACCTTTCTTGCAATAACAGTGTCTTTCACGACCTGGCCAATACTTTATGGTCAGGCTACGGCGAAAAGGAAAGGAGTGCACTAGCTAGATGTCAGCCATCACGCGAGTAAGTCCTGACACAGCTGATGCTGTCGTCCTGATTAGTGAACTCGAAGCGCATCTTGCATCGCTCTATCCAGCCGAAAGCCGTCACGGGTTCAGTGTGGAAAAGCTACTGGCGGAAGGTGTGCCGTTCTTCCTGCTACGGCATGAGGGGACACCTGCGGGCTGTGGAGGCGTTAAACTGTTTGGCACAGAGTATGGGGAGATTAAGCGGATGTATGTGCGCCCGCAGTTTCGTGGCATGGGGTTTGGGAAGATGATGCTCAACTATCTTGCGGATTATGCCCTCGCGAACGGCGTCAGGCTCCTGAGGTTGGAAACAGGTATTTACCAACGTGAGGCCATCGCCTTATATGAGCGAACGGGGTTCAAACGTATTCCACCTTTTGGAGCATATAAAGAAGACCCGCTCAGTCTCTGTTACGAGAAGCAGATTAATGGGCGGGTCATGCCCGCAGATGCTCAACCCAACGACTGCTGACCCGTACCCAAAACTACCACTTAAAGTCATCTACGGCAGGCTTTTCACGTTTCGGCTTGGCTGCGGAAGGACGATCAGGGGGTTTCGGCCAGTCTGCCTGGCGTATGACCCATGCGGCGCGGCGCTCATGCTGCGTCAATATTTTCTTCTTTACGCCAGTCCAGAAGTACTCCTGTACTGGCCTGCCCGCAACGAAATGCTCGGCTATAATTCGGCGCAGGCGCTCGGCGTCAACCTCCTGGTAATATACAGGCCCAGGGTAGACCACCATCGTAGGACCGGAGTTCGCAGTGACTCTGGCAGCCCGTCGGCAGCACCGTTACCTGCTCGCTCAGCCCTTGCCGTTCCACTTCGTCTGCGAGGAAGTCGAGCAACGCGCCCGATCCCTTTGGGCCGCAGTTCGGGCCGCAGCATATGTATGCCCTGTACAACTCTCTCGTACCCCTTGAAAAGTCATCAACCAAAATCGCGGTTGCGATTCTGGTTGATGTAATAGCTAACCTTGTAGAGTCCGAAGCTACATTAGGTCCGACATCAGCTTATCTAGAGCCTCTTTCGGAGGGCGTAGCTCGCCCTCGCCCATCTGCGCGAGAGGAGCTTCGGGGAGTTCCATCACATCTTGCAAGGTCTTCCGCCCCTGGTTGATGTAGATTAGACCCGTGATGAACTCCTGCTTCTGCTCGGCCTCTATGAGCAGCTTGATAGCCTGGAGCTTGTCGGTGGGATCGTACTCACGGTCGAGCTTCTTGAGCTGTATGGTGGGGCCGTCGTGCAGCTGCACCTGTATCTGGCTGCCCGGCTCGTAATCGACGCTGATTTCCTCGAACTTCTGTATGAAGGTAATATCGTGCAGGCGCTCTTCGTGGGCCTTGCCATACGGGTAGCTCTTGGTCGACTCCTCGTGGTTGTTGAAGGTCACGCAAGGGCTGATTATGTCAAGTACTGCCGTGCCTTCATAACTCAGCGCGGCCTTTAACAGCTCGCGCACCTGCTTGGCGTCCCCGGCGAAGGAACGTGCTACGAAGCCACACCCTGCGGCAATGGCTTCCATGCAGAGGTCTATCGGCGGCAATTCGTTCGTACCTGCGTACTTCAGCTTCTGGCCGACGTCGGCGGTCGCGGAGAACTGCCCTTTCGTGAGGCCATACACGCCGTTGTTCTCGATGATGTACACCATCGGCACGTTGCGGCGAACGACGTGCTTGTACTGTCCCATGCCGATAGAGCCGGTGTCCCCATCGCCACTCACGGCGATAGGCTGAAGCTCGCGGTTCGCGAGCGATGCGCCCGTCACCACCGAAGGCATACGCCCGTGGAGGGCATTGAACCCGTGCGAGCGATTGAGAAAGTAGGCGGGCGATTTGCTAGAGCACCCGATGCCGCTCATCTTGATGATGCGGTGGGGCGGCAGCGACAACTCGAACGCCACGTTGATGATCTGGCTCGATATGGAGTCGTGCCCGCACCCCTGGCATAGGGTCGACGGGTTCCCTTTGTAATCGCTCTTTTCGAGGCCAACGAGGTTCAGTTTCTCTCCACGACCCTCAGGCCTAGCTGTGGTAGCTACCATTACTTTTGCTCCTTTTCCAGGATGCCATCCTTGACCCATTTCGCGGTCATAGGCAGGCCATCTAGACCTGCCACCGAGCGGATGTCCGTAGCCCTCTCAGGTACGTGGAGCCTCGCCAGGGAGCACATCTGCCCCTGTATGTTAAGCTTCGAGCACATACACGCGCTTGTGCTTGTTGATGAAGTCGGTGAGCGTAGTTTCGAGTGGTAGGGCGCGCAGGCGGATATAGCTCGTCTCCAGCCCGCCTTCGCGCAGAAGGTCACGCGCCTCCTGGATCGCGCCATCCGTCGAACCGTAAGCGATGATCCCTACCTCAGCGCCTTCCCTTATGTCCACAATCGGTTTCGGCACAATCGTGCGAGCCGTCTCGTGCTTCTTTTCTAGCCTCTCCAGGTTCTGCTCCCAGTCGTCGGGGCGCTCGCTGTAAGCGGCTTTGGTGTTGTGGCCCGTGCCGCGATTGAAATATGCGGCTGCTGGGTGCTTATTGCCGGGGAGCGTGCGATAGGTAATGCCGTCACCGTCAACGTCCTCGTACCTGGCCCACATCCCACCGAGCTTGGCCAAGTCTTCTTCGGACAGCACCTTGCCGCGGTCCATAGGCTTATCTGGATAGACAAACGGCTCGGTCATCCAGACGTTCATGCCGAGGTCCAGGTCGCTCAAGACGAATACAGGCGTCTGCAACCTGTCGGCCAGGTCGAACGCACGCCAGCCAAACTCGAAGCACTCCCCTACCGTACCTGGCAGTAAGCAAACGTGGCGAGTATCGCCGTGGCCCAGGTAGTAGGTTGAGAGGATGTCGCCCTGCGAAGTGCGCGTGGGAAGGCCGGTGCTTGGCCCGACGCGCTGGATGTCCCAGATGACGCCCGGTATCTCCGCGAAGTAGCCGTACCCCGCGAACTCGGTCATGAGGGAGATGCCGGGGCCGGAGGTGGAGGTCATGGCTCGCGCCCCTGCCCACCCCGCTCCGAGCACCATGCCGATGGCTGCAAGCTCATCTTCGGCCTGCACGATGGCGAACCGCTGGCTGCCATCCTCCGCAGGCGGCCGCAGCTTGGGCAGGTAATCCCCCAGCGCGTCAAAGAGGCTCGTTGAGGGGGTGATAGGATACCACGCGCCCACGGTGACGCCGCCGAAGATAGACCCCAGGGCACCCGCCGTGTTGCCGTCGATCATCAGCAACCCTTCGTTGCCACTCATGCGCTCGACGCGATACGGGACGACCTCGGTAATATTCTCCTTAGCCCAGTCGATTGCCATTCGCACCACGTTCATGTTCATTTCCACCGCCTTCATTTTGCCTCTGAAGTGGTGGACCAGCCCGCTCTCTAGCTCGTCAAGCTCGATGCCCAGCACGTGCGCCACTGCTCCTACGTACACCATGTTGGCGACGTGGTCGCGCAGCTTCGGGTCTACGTTCGCCTGCTTCATCATTTCCTTTGAAGGAAGGGCAATGGTTGTCACGTCCTCTCTAGGGTTGAGGAGCTTGATGTCGTCAGAGTGGAAGCAGACGCCGCCACCTGGCAGGCGTGCGTAGTCATCCTGGGCAGTAGCGGGGTTAAATGCTACCGATACTTCCGATGTGTCGCGCCTGGCGACGTAGCCGTCCTTGCTGAGGCGAATGGTGTACCAGGTCGGCAAGCCCGATATGTTAGAAGGAAAGAGGTTCTTAGAAGTCACCGGGATGCCCATCTTGAAGAGGGCACGCGCCAACAATCCATTCGCCGTCTGGCTCCCCGAACCGTTGACGGTAGCAATCTCTATAGCAAAGTCGTTTACAATATCCCGGCCCGGTCCCTTCTCGGCAGCCTCAGGCCTATCCATTACATCCAAAATCCCCATCTATTTATCTCCCAAACTAGTCCAAAGTCTAAAGTCCAAAGTCCAAAGAAGTTAGAAGTCAGAAATTAGAAGCGTCCTTAGTCCTCCGTCTTTCGTCCTTCGTCCGCCGAAGGCGCTCACCCCGGCGTCAATTCGTCACGGGGGTCGAGCAACTCTTCACCAATTTCGGTGTCGCCCAACTCGTTGCCCTGGGCGTTCTCGCCCTTCTCCCCTACCACGTCGGCGGGGCCGGACATTGGGGGGACGACAGGGACGACTTCATCTTCCATAGCGCCGAGGCTCTTGCTCGCGTCTCCCGAGTGCTGTTTGTGTTGGCCCGTAGCGCCCGTGCGCCATTCGCCTACGTGGGTCACATCGTCCTGGTCGAGGTCTTCCCTCACATACTTTTCCTGGACCTCAGGAGACTGCGGTGTCTCCTGCTCTTTATCATCAGCCAATGTGCTGCTCCTCCTGCAAACAGGTAGTTTTGCCCCGAATGTAGCAAAAGCCGTTCCCTGGTGCGCGCAGTAATGCTATTTTAGTATAGCATATCTTCGAAAAGTACGTCCTTGCGCTGGGACAAATCCAGCCTGACAATAAGGAGTATTTTACTTCACACAACAAATGAGCGCCTGAGGCGCTCATTTTGTTGAGTAGTGATAATTGGCTAGACACTCTCAGTGTCTATCTGTGCCCTCTGTAGCTTGCCACTGTAGTCGATATACAGCGTCTTCCATTCGGTGAAGACATCAAGCCCGGCTTCGCCTGCTTCGCGGTGGCCGTTACCTGTGCCGCGCGTGCCGCCGAAGGGTAGCTGTATCTCCGCGCCTATGGTGCCTGCGTTGACGTATATGATGCCTGTGGTAATGTCTCGCATTGCACGGAAGGCGTTGTTCACGTTCGCCGTATAGATCGAGGAGGAGAGGCCGTACTTGGTGTTGTTGTTCACCTCGATAGCCTCATCCAGGCTGCCGACGGGGATAAGCGCGGTTACGGGGCCGAATATCTCTTCCTGGGCTATCATCGCGTTCGCATCCACGTTGGTGAAGAGGGTCGGCTTGTAGAAGCTGCCCCGATCCAGGTCGCCTTCGGTAGCCTTCTCGCCGCCGATGACAAGCTCCGTCCCCTGCTCGCGTCCTTCGGTGACGATCTGGTGAATACGGTCTACCTGTGACTTGTTGACGACGGGACCTATGTCGGTCTTAGAGTCGAGGCCGTTACCCAGGCGGAACTTCTCGATGCGCGACACGAGGCGCTCCTGTAACTCTTTAAGAGCGCCACGCTGCACGATTACGCGCGAGGCGGCGGTGCATCTCTGGCCTGTAGTGCCGAACGCGCTCCACAGAATGCCCTCTGTTGCGAGGTCGAGGTCGGCATCATCAAGCACGATAATTGCGTTCTTTCCGCCCATTTCGAGCGAGACGCGCTTTAGAGTCTTGGCCGAGGTCATCGCCACCTGCTGTCCTGCAGCGGTAGAGCCTGTAAAGGAAATTAGATGCACGCCGGGGTGCTCAATGATAGCCTCGCCCACGCTGCCGCCAGGGCCAAGCACGACGTTGACGACACCCTCCGGCAGTCCGGCTTCCTCAAGTATCTTCACAAGCTCGATTGCGAGGAGTGGGGTGTCGGAGGCTGGCTTGAACACGACCGTATTGCCCGCTATGAGAGCAGGCATCAACTTCCAGGAGGGGATGGCTATGGGGAAGTTCCAGGGGGTTATCGCACCCACCACACCGATGGGGTCGCGGACCGCCATAGCAAACTTGTTGGGCAGCTCTGACGGGGTAACCCGCCCCGTCAGGCGACGCCCCTCTCCAGCCATGTAGAAGGTCATGTCGATGGCCTCTTGCACGTCACCACGCGCCTCGGCCAGCACTTTGCCCATCTCCTGGGTCATCAGGCGAGCCAGGTCTTCTTTGCGGTCAACCAGGGCCTGGGCACATTTGAAGAGGATTTCGCCTCGATGGGGTGCGGGCACGAGCCGCCACTGCTTGAAAGCTTTACCTGCTGCCTCTACGGCCTTGTCTACATCGCCTGGATCTGAAACGGTAAGCACGCCGAGCAACTCACCTGTAGCCGGATTGCGGCTCTCGAAAGTCTTACCCGCCGAGCCTTCTACCCACTTGCCTGCTATGTAATTCTTTACCAGGTCTTTGGCGTATGAAGGGGTCTCTTTGCCATTCCCTCCACTGCCGCCACTGGACATTTCCTTATATTCGGCCTCACGAACCGAGGTATCACCCGGACCTGTCATTACCCTATCTCCTTTCTCGTCATCGAGAGTCATTATTATTTATGTTGCAATATTTGAAGAGCAGTTACGCCGGAAAGCGCTATGTGCCACGGTAGAGTTTAGCATAGGGTACGTAAGGGGGTCAAGTTGTCTCACCCCTAAAAGATCACGGTTTAGGCCTTACCGGCCTCGTCGAGAGACTGGCACCCCTTGCTTCCTGCTGATCTCTTACTTCCAATACCGCTACTACCTCTGGCTCACGACTCCAGATACGGTCATACATAGGCTTGAGCACGCTGTAGACGGTATAGAATAGGGGCAAGAAGTAGACTGCAAGTATGGCGGTCACAGTGATGTCTATAGGGCCGGCCCCGCTCCAGAACCACAGGAAATCCCAGACGAAGTAATTGATGATCCCGCCTATACAGAATAGAACAGTGCGATTGGCGTTCGTGTAGAGAGCCACGAACGGCGTCAGTGCCACCAGCCATATCAGATACCAGGGTTGGAACCAGAGATTGGCGAACGCCAGGTAAATGAATATCATCTCGTAAAACGCGCCCAACGTGCGGAAGACCAGCGTTCGCCTCTCCGGGGCTGTGCGTGCATTACCCTTGAGGAACACGAACAGAGTCAGGCCAATCACTGTAATAGCCGTCAAAACCAGGGAAGCGTTGCGCGCTATCTCCTTAGCTGCTTCCGTGCTGATATGCAGATTGCTTTCCAGCAGCAAGAACGACAATGTGGGCATGGATGCGGTAAAGAGGCTCTGCCTACCAAGCGCTCCTATCGTCTGCGGTCCCTGCCAGAAGGGCAGATACAAGATTACCGCCAACCCCAGCGCGAGCACGCTACCTATCGCCAGGGTAGACAAAGCTTCCCGGTTCGAGAGTGGAGATCGAGACGGCATGCTGCCATCTACCATGTGATCATCAACGTCACGTGTAGTCGCCGGGACCGTCGCAGATTTGGACCTCCCCCTCAGGCGGCTCCAAAAGCCTGTTCCATCCAGCCGCAGCCTGTCTCGCCATAGCGCGGCGACGGCTATCGGCACCAGCAATACAGGTATGAACTTGGTAAGCACTCCTGCCATCAAGGCTGGCAGCACCCATATCCGTCGGCCTCGCACAAAGAGGTAAATCGCCAGGAGAACGAAAGTGATCATTACCGAGTCGTTGTGGCCGTTGCCCGCCACCTCGAACAACACCAGCGGGTTCCATGCGAAGAAGAGCGTGCCCCTGAGTGCCCATTCGGGTTTGAGCGTGCGGAGTATCAGGTAGGTAAGAGCCGTGCTTGCTCCGTATGCGAGTACAGACAGAATCTTGAAGAAGATAAGGTTATTCCAGAGACTGTCACCCGCCAACTTGCTTGGGATGGCTGCCAGCAGCTCCCACACAGGTCCATATGGTGAGCCTTCAAATTTCCAGGCGACATAAGGGAGGAATGCATCCTCACCGAAGGTTGCCGGGCTTATCATGAAAGGGTTGAGCGCGTAATGGGTAGTAATGCGCCCCCGGAATATCTGGTCGAAGAGGTCCGCGGCGGTTATGGGGTACATGAAGATAAGGAGAATGCTGAATAGTGCCGCAGCCCCGCAGATTATCCCGAGGGCCGTGCGCCTGAACGAGGCTGAAACCCGTATGGCGGGCGGGCAGATACGGAACGCCAGATAGTAGGAGGCGAAGAGGACGATCCACGCTATTCCCCACCAGTTCGCGGCGGTAGGAGTGCCCTTGGTGATCTTCCCAATATCGAGCAGCGCGACCGGGTAATGGTCGGCAAGAGGGAATGGGCGTGTGAACCCAAGATAATAGGCAAGCCCGGATATGGCAGCCAACACTACGAGAAGAGCAAGCGCTAACCAGGGGTCGCGCAACCCGGTCCTGCCGGTCGAGGGCCGTAATGCGAGGCGAGGACCGCTTGCGTTGGAGTGTGCGACACCCTGGGTATCCGACATCACTATCTCTCCGAAAATTCGTGCTCGCCTTATTATATGTCACAACCTGGACTTGACCCAACAAACAGAAGTGTCCGATCCACCACAAATAAAAGACATGAGTTATTCCGAACTTAATATTCGTGCCTGACTTATGCTTACAGCGGTTCCACCGCCCCACCCCCAATTCCTCCCCACATATGGGGCAGGACTTTCAAAAACAATAAAAAAGAAGAAAATGGGCGGCTGCGCCGCCCATTTTCTTCTTTTTTATTGTTTTTGAACTTAGGATTTTACGCTTGTTAGGCGTAAATCTGAAATTCGGGATGACTCATGTCTTTTATTTGTATAAAGGACCTTATCCAACTGAAGAGTGGAAAGAAAGCTCGGAAGCTCTCGAACCAGGAAGAAAGCAGGTCTCGAAGAGACAATCAGAACTGGTTGGTGAAATCTCACCATGGGGTCACAAGTTGGTTAGGCATGTGCCCCGATGTTTGGCAGAGAACATCACTCTTTGCGAGCTACCTCTGCCGGATAGGCTCTCCTGCGAGGTTCCTTGCGTCCCCCCGCAGGCGAATGATGCGTTGACCTAAGGAAGTTGGGTTGTGCAGGTCAGGCGAACCCAACCATACAACCACGTTATCCCTAGAAAGGAGGTGATCCAGCCGCAGCTTCCGCTACGGCTACCTTGTTACGACTTCGTCCCAGTCATCAGCCCCACCCTCGGCCGCTGCCTCTCGTAACCCCGAAGGGTTGCGGGTTAGCTCACGGACTTCAGGTGTTGCCAACTCCCATGACGTGACGGGCGGTGTGTACAAGACCCGGGAACATATTCACCGCGCTATGCTGACACGCGGTTACTAGCAACTCCACCTTCATGCACTCGGGTTGCAGAGTGCAATCTGAACTGAGGCCTCCTTTGGAGGTCTGCTCCCCGTCGCCGGGTGGCTTCTCACTGTAAAGGCCATTGTAGCGTGTGTGTAGCCCAGGACGTAAGAGCCATGCTGACTTGACGTCATCCCCACCTTCCTCCGCTTTGTGTGCGGCAGTCTCTCTTAGATTTGCAACTAAGGACAGGGGTTGCGCTCGTTGCGGGACTTAACCCAACATCTCACGACACGAGCTGACGACAGCCATGCAGCATCTGTGATACCGTCCCTCACGGGAGGCCCAGGTTTCCCTGGGTTGCGATACCATGTCAAGCCCTGGTAAGGTTCTTCGCGTCGCATCGAATTAAACCACACGCTCCGCTGCTTGTGCGGGTCCCCGTCAATTCCTTTGAGTTTTAGTCTTGCGACCGTACTCCCCAGGCGGGCCACTTAATGCGTTAGCTGCGGCACAGGGGGGGTCAACACCCCCCACACCTAGTGGCCATCGTTTACTGCTAGGACTACCGGGGTATCTAATCCCGTTCGCTCCCCTAGCCTTCGCGCCTCAGCGTCAGGTAGGGCCCAGGGGGCCGCCTTCGCCACGGGTATTCCTGCTGATCTCTACGCATTTCACCGCTACACCAGCAATTCTACCCCCCTCTACCCTCCTCTAGCTCCACAGTCTACCTTATACCCTCCTCGTTGAGCAAGGAGATTTCATACGGTACTTGTGCTGCCGCCTGCGCGCGCTTTACGCCCAGTAAATCCGGACAACGCTTGCATCCTACGTATTACCGCGGCTGCTGGCACGTAGTTAGCCGATGCTTATTCCTCGGGTACTGTCCTAGTCGAGCCACCTCCCTTGCGGGCGGCTCCCGACGTATCATCCCCAAGAAAAGAGGTTTACACCCCGAAAGGCTTCTTCCCTCACGCGGCGTCGCTCCATCAGGCTTTCGCCCATTGTGGAATATTCCTCACTGCTGCCTCCCGTAGGAGTTTGGGCCGTGTCTCAGTCCCAGTGTGGCTGGTCGTCCTCTCAGACCAGCTACGGATCGTCGCCATGGTAGGCCTTTACCCCACCATCTAGCTAATCCGCCGCAGTCCCATCCATCAGCCCCCTTCCCGAAGGAAAGGGTTTCTTCTCTATCCCACGATAGAGAACGTATGCGGTATTAGCTCCTCTTTCGAGGGGTTATTCCCCACTGTTGGGTAGGTCAACTACGTGTTACTCACCCGTCCGCCACTATCACTCCGAAGAGTGACCGTTCGACTTGCATGTGTTAAGCACGCCGCCAGCGTTTGTCCTGAGCCAGGATCAAACTCTCCAAACTGAAATTTGCGGAGGTTTTCTACACCTCCATCAATTCCTATTGGAAGAACTGACTGTTTATTCTCTTCTTCGACTTAAGCATTCTTACCTAATTTTCTGCTTCTGTCTTTCTTTCCACTCTTCAGTTGTTAAGGTGCGGGGCGCAAAAGAGCCGGTGGTTCCGGCACCGGCGAGACAACATACCGATTTGACGCTTGTGCGACTTATCTGGTGAGTATTGTACTCGCGGCCCCCTTTTTGTTTTTCGCCAGTTCTCACTGGCTTTGTTATTATACCTGAGCCAAGAGGCGATGTCAAGGTAATTTCGCGTAAAGTTCGGACGAATATCTGGGTTTCTCAATATGATTCTCAACATGATTATAAAACAACCATTACGTGTCATCGTGAGGAAGGTTAACGCCGATAATAGTGGAGAGAAGGACTGGTATAGCGAATAGTAGAGCAGCCATAACAAGCATTATATCACGCCTAATAAAGCTGGTTCGGAACCCATCAGCATGGCGTACGCTAAGTCCTCTCATAATTCCAATGAAACTAAGTGGCAGCACGAGGGCCAATAGTAGAAAGTCAAACATTGGCGGAGATGCACTACCAAAAATAACAGACGAAGCATCCCTGACGCCTTGAGGCAGCAATGCGATCAACGTCTGCGTCGGTGAGACATCGCGCAGCAGGAAAGAGTGAACGTGCCACGCACCGTCCACTATGGCACCGGTGCCTGACGTCGATGACGCCCATAATAGGAGCGATATTGCAAGGCCAATAGAGAATGCTCCGAGCAATATCCCTCTATGCCCTGTCCCACTGTGCCATGCGGAACGAATCTGGTCAACTAGCGTTGAACCAAGTGTGCCCAATACCCCAAGTGTTACGCCCAATATAGCGAATACAATGGACAACCAAAAGAGAATAATGAGTGCCCATACAATTACGAACGCTAGCCCTGCCCATAGCCACCCAAGAAACACCCCTAATGCGCCACCCAGTCCCTGCAGTATGGGCACCCCCGTATTTTGATAAAACGTTGTTAGTGAAGGCCAGCCGAGATACACGCCCACAGCGAGCAATAGCACTATAACTACGCCAAACACCTTGAGCTGACGAATGAGCAGCACGGCGATTCCAATTAATAAGCCTACTAGAGACAATATAAGCACCACAGGCCATAGAAAACTGATAATTGGCTGAAGGAAATTCCCGATGCCCTGCAAAATCCCGTTAACCCATGCTCCCACGACATCCCACAAGCCCTTGAGGAAGATCAGCAAACTCCAAAGCAAAAACGCAACGTAGATTAGTCCAACTGTTAGCCAAGCAAGGATCGGGATACTGGTGAGACCTACTACCAACCCGAGCGTGCCATTGAGTAGGATTTCGAATATTGAAGCGGAATAAAGCAAGAGTTAGAATAGCTCCCAAGTAGAGCCAAAATCCGTAAACGCAGAGCGGTAGAATACTAGGTAAAGCGTTCGATGTTGATAGCCGTAATGCACTCTGTAGATCGTCAGACCAACGTGCCACAGTAAGCAGAGCCTGAGTCGAACCCATCCAAGAAGGACCAATGAAGGGCAGCATATCTTAGCAACCCATTGAAGTTAAAGAGGAAAAACACGAGACCAACGGCTACGTTTAACAGAATTATTGAAGCGCTTGGCCTTCTAATAAAGCTTCTGACAATCTCGTCAAATGATGTATTTCCTTGTGATGAAGCAGATTGGACAAGTGAGGCGCTAGGTCCTGCATTTGGAATCATTACGTTTGTCTCCCTGTGGAGAACGCCTGTTACTAACAATTAGCTAATTCAAAAGTGAGCTATACCTACAAAGAAGTAGCTAAGAATGTAGGTACATGCCTGCTTCGATAAGTAATATAGCAAAGCTCAGGTTAAGTTCTTGTTAAGTTCCACTTGTACAATAATGCTATAAGCAAGGTGTAGAATACATAGTACTCTACACTCTCAGCTGCTCGCGAATGCGAATGCTATCAAGTTTTCCGGGGGGCTTCTTGATGCCAGAATTCTGGAGTGGGTTATTTCGCCTACATCTCCCGCCTTCCCTCCAACGCCCTACTCAAGGTCACCTCATCTGCATACTCAAGATCGCCACCCATCGGCAGGCCACGTGCGATGCGGGTGGTGCGCACGCCGAGGCGAGCAAGCTGGCGGTTGATAATCATCGCCGTGGCGTCTCCCTCGGTAGTCGCGTTGGTGGCGAGGATGACTTCCTCTACCTCGCTGGCGGACGCCCTCTTGATAAGCTCGTCTATCTTCAACTGCTGGGGGGTGATCCCTTCCATGTAGTTGATCGCGCCGTGTAGCACGTGATAGAGGCCCTTGAAGTCGTTCGTGCGCTCCAGGGCAATCACGTCCAGAGGCTCCTCGACCACGCAAATCTTCGTGCGGTCCCTCGACTGGTTATTGCAAATACCGCAGGGGTCCTCCTCGGTGATGTTGAAGCAGACCGAGCAGAAGACGATGCGCTCTTTCATCTCGATAATCGCCTCGGCCAGGGCCTGGGTCTGCTCCTTGGGGCTTTTCAGCAGGAAAAAGGCAAGTCGAGCCGCGCTCTTCGGCCCGATGCCTGGAAGCTTGTTAAGTTCGTCTATCAGCCGGGCCACAGGCTCGACCGTTGATTGCGTGCTCACGTCTCCACCTCTCTAACGTCTACTCTCAAACAACTGATTTACTCACAAGGAACACAAAGTAGGCACAAAGGACACAAAGGTTCTATATAATTATACCATTTTTGGGCATAGTTGAGCATGAGGGCGTGGCGCGCCACGCCCCTACAAAAGTCTTTGCGTTTGGATGGTCTAGTGGAAGACGTACAGGAGAGTTGCCGCCGTGACAGCCCAGAGGACCACGCATATGAGGAGGGGCTTGTCCTTCAGCAGCACTTCCTCCGGGCTACTACCCTCGTCCTTCTGGTAAACAAGGTAAAGGTAGCGGAAGATGCCGTACAGCACGAAAGGAATCGTGAGCATCATCAGGTGGTTCTTCTGCAATTCGATGGGGAGGTTGTCGGCGGTAAACGTATAGAAGATGTATGACATGAGGGTACTTGCGGTGATTACCGCAAGCATCTCCTCGATGAGCGCAGGCGAGTACTCGTCCAGCACCTTGCGGTGGCTGCTGGCATCCGCGCCAAGCAATAACACTTCATGCTTGCGCTTGTTGAGTCCCAGGAAGAGGGCGCCGAGCGTCGTGACCACGTACAGCCAGGGGGAGATGTCAACGTTGATAGCGAGCGCGCCCGCTACCGCACGCAAGGTGAAGCCGGCGGCGATCAACATCACGTCTATAATCACGAGGTGCTTCAAGCCAAACGAGTAACCGAAGTCCTTCGCCATATAGATAGCGCCCACCGCTGCAAAGCCCGGACTGAGCAAATAAGACAGCACGAAGGTGACGGGCAGGATAACAGCGACAGTTGCGATGGCAACAGAAGGCTTGAGCGCTCCAGACGCAATAGGTCTCTTCGCCGTGCGCGGATTCAGCCTGTCCTTCTCGCGGTCACGCAGATCGTTGATGATATATACAGAACTTGAGAATAAACAGAACAGGCCGAAACCTGCGAGGGCACGCCAGACAGATTCCCAGTGGGTGAACTTGAGTGCGAATAAGAGCGCTCCAAAGAGGAGGACGTTCTTCGTCCACTGCTTGGGACGCATCGCCTTCAGCAGCACTACAGGTAAAAACTGATTACCCGGTGGCTGGCGCTCAGGCAGGTCAGCCCTTCCATTATTGGCAGGAGGTAGAGAAGTAGCAGGTGTAGTTGTTTTCACAGTTCGTGTGGCATATAAGTATTAGGGGTAACACAGGCGAGATGCTTCATGTTACCAGATATTGAGTGATTTTAGCTAGAAAGTCACAATGACAGTGCCGGGATTGCGCCCGGCACGATAGGTCTGCCCCCCATAGATATCAGAAGCTTCCACTTCATTATCCGCCCGGCAGGTGCTCTCATGTTACCAGAAATGAAGGCGCTATAACCCCTTCGCGCCCAATCATGCATAGAGTATCGCGCGAAGTATAGATAAAATACGGCCCTGTTGGCGAGAATACCAACAGGGCCGTATTTTCATCTAAGAATGTTTGTCTATCTGCTCACCGTGCATGTCACCGTGCATACCAATCCAGTTCAGGGCGTCACAGTTATCTTGACGCAATCGAAGCCGACTGACAACGGTAGGCTACTCCCGAGCCTAAAGCCAAGCGCCACGTACACGACGTCATTCGCAAAGACGGTAGCGGAATGGCTGTATCGCGTCCAGCTACTTGGTGCGCTAGCTATACTGGTGAACTGCGTCGTGGAGGTAGGTGCCGAAGCCCCGATGTACGCCAGGACCTTGCAATTAGAGCAGTTACCCTTATCTCTAGTATCGAAATCTACAGTTACGCTGGTTGTGGATGCGCTGGTGGTTGGGAACTTTGCCTGCATCCATATGCCTGAAACGTCATCGGTACGCCCTTCAAGGGTTAGTAAGGCGAAGCGGTCAACGACCGACTTGCAGCTCGTGCCATTGTCCCAGGGAGAAACGGTCAGCGAGTAAGCGGTAACATTTGCGTCCTTGCCTCCAGTCCAGGGAGAGAGGCCGCTGCTGAAATCATAGAAATAACCTGTCGCAAAGGCTACACCCGCTGATATGACGCTGGTGATCATGAGGGTGACAGCCACTAATAGCGGGAGAGATAAAATCTTGCTCCTTTTCATGGATAGTTCCTCCTTACCCTTTCTGAACTGTAGCCTAGTGAATAACATATTCACTCTATGTGAGACCTGGACACACGGTCGTAACTGAAGCAGGCAGCATCCCCCCTTTCTCAACGTCGACGGGCATATCACATGTAGGACATGTCACGCCGTGGCAGTGCGCCCACGTTCAAAGTGTTGGGTATTGAGGATACCAGATTGGGTGTTAAGACTTGGTTAAGTTACTCTTTTCTATATGTGCGGTGGGTATTTTGTTGAGTTATCTTGCACTTGATGTTAGGGAGAGTGACGCAAACTAAACTGCACACTTAAGAGAAGTCTATGTGCAGTCTAGATTCGGCCAGCGCAAGAAGAGTATTCTAAGCGTTCTTCCACCGCAGAGAGCGGGTTGGCAAATAACCCGCTCACTTCGTTATAATGCAGCCCAAACTACGAAGGTGCCTGATGGCAGAGCGGCGGGTATATAGAACACAAACAGTGAGGATTGGAGGTACGAGGTGAAGTCAAGTAGCAACCCACGATCCGAGCTGGTATGGTGGTCAATTGTATTTCTCGTTTCGTTGGTCGGCTTAATTCTTGATATAGCTCACGATGTCAAGTTTGAGCGCCTCGATCTCAGCATTCCGATTATCCTTATGTTGATGCTAGGCATCGCGGGTATGGTTCGCAGTTGGCGAGACTTACAAAAGAGTCGTAGCTAAGTAAGGAGCAATATCATGTTCAAGCGTGTCCTGGCAAGCATCCCATGTATACTCGCCTTAGTTGCTTGCGATACTTCTGCACCCGCTCCCACCCCCATCGTGTCCCAACCAACGATTGCTCAGGTCAACCCTGCGCCTCCAACCCCGGCGCCTGCCACCAGGACACATATAGCCTCAATACGTGTCCCGCCCAAAACTCCAACACTCGTAACTTTTCCGCCCCCTCTGGACCCTACTGTTGTGATTACGCAGTCTGCTCTAACCCCTACCATTGCGCTTGAGCCTACACTGGTCCCGACTTTGGTGGTAGGGCCGACGCCGTAATTGAATCGACGCTAGAGCTACCAGAGAGCCGCGCGAGTGGATAGCATGATTGAGGTAAATAGTGCCGGAGGCGGAACTCGAACCCGCACGGATTTCTCCATTCGATTTTAAGTCGAACGCGGCTGCCGTTACGCCACTCCGGCTGGCTTTCTAATAAGGTGTGGAATTTGCTGCAATTGGTCTACCCTATTCTCCTCTTCGCTAACCCTCTATGGTTATCCTTTAACGAATGACAGTTTGGACACAAAATAAGCAGAATTCTCTAATCTATTGTCATGAGCATCACCATTTATGTGATGCAACTCCAAAGGCAGCCTACCACCTGATGCTCGCCTTGCCCAGCCACATTCCTCACAATACTGAGGCTTCAGACTATCTCTCCACAAGCGCAGCTTAAGATGGTAAGTTGGTACTCTTGAGTTCTGCGTCAGACACTCCACCAACGGCTTGCGCTTTGCATATTTAGGTCTATCCCTACCGGGCTGATTGTTCAGGTGATTTATTCCCCACTCTTTCAACCGTCTGTTCAGTGTATCCGGCTTACACCCAAACTGCGCACAAATCTCACTTTTGGGAATACCAGAGAGCAGTTGCTCAGTTATGTAGTCCCTAGCACCATCTATATCTTGCCGAGTTTTCCCTTGCATAGCCAACATTATAATGGCAATCGTTCAATCTTGCAATACTTTTTGTCTACCATTTCCTCCTGCGAGCAATAAAAAAGGGAAGCGATTAGGCTTCCCTTCGGAGCGGAAGACGAGATTCGAACTCGCGACCTTCTCCTTGGCAAGGAGACGCGCTACCGCTGCGCCACTTCCGCAATCTTCAACTCCCCGTAAGTATAGCAGACTCCCCTTTCCCTGTCAAGAGAATCGTCCTTGGTGAGCAGGGCAACCGCGTCTAAATGAGGGTAGAAACCCGCGCTAAACCCTCCCTTAGGGACCGGCGTTTGAGGCTTGCTCCTCAGGGGTATCGGGGGCAAATGGGCGACCGACGGCCAGTTGTCGGAGAAGAGATGGTTCCAGGCCAAGGTATTCAGCGCCGGGTTCGGCACCGGCTGCATCCAACGTCTTGCTGAAGAAAGACCGCGCTGACGCAGCCAGGGCTACATCGAGAATTTCGGGGTCAGAAAGGCCGTGGGCGCGAAGGTTATCTATGTCCTCCGGGGCTACCTTGTAGGCATTCAGAGCGACCTTGCGGGCATAATCCATAATGGCGACGTCTGTGGGGGCCAGGCCCGCATTGTGGAAATCGGCGGCTATCGCTTCAACCTGCTCAGATGTGAAGAACTTCGAACGGAGCACCGCCCCGTGAGCCACCATTCAGTAGGTACACCGGAGAGCACTGGCAGCAGCGATGGTAGCCAGTCTCGTAACGGCGCTGGTCCATGTTGGAGCGGATAGCTTTGCTCAGGTTACGCCAGGCCGTATAGACTTCTGGCCGGAGACTAAAGACCTGCGTGTAGTTGGCGATATAGCCCAGGTCCGCCATATCCTGGTCATAATATTCTTTGATTTGCCCGCTCGCCTGGTCCGGCGGGATGGTACGGATGTAAGCCATTCTCTACCTACCTCTCAACCTACCGCATAGCATCGTCCAGTTCGCGCCCATTGTATACCCGGTGTTTGTGGGTTGCAAGCGCCCGGCCCACTCAGACAAGACAAACGTATCTGAATTGGCCGTTCAGACCCGCACGAGATTGTGGATTGGGAAGAATCTGGCCGTTGGCCGAGGAAAGCCTGCCTCCTGAAGCATTCGGCCAAACTGCTGCTGGAATAACTTCTGAGCTTCCTCGGACTCCCACACTTCCATAATTACCCAGCCACCCTCAACCGGCCCTGCTACATGAACTAGGGGGCTGGTCGGGAGATTCTGCTCCAACCTGGCGAGGACTCGATCATATTGCTCCTCTGTTGCGCCGGGGACATCAAAGATTACGCCAATAGCCATACCGCTACCACCTCTTCTACCGAAGTCAAAATCAAACCCCACATCTTAAGAGAGGCCTATGTGGGGTTTGATTTTGGTCTCTATAGAGCGCAAACCTAACTTCACATCTTAAGAGAAGCCTATTTGAAGTTAGGTTTGCGCTCTATTCTTCGGCTTCACTGCGACCACCGACACCGACGAACCGATAGGAAGGTTCAGCCTGGTCAGGAGCAGGCGCTCAAGCGCTACCACCAGCGAGAGAGCCGCGTTGATAGGTGCGGGCGGGACCACGATATCGGAGCGTGCGGGCTTATCGAGGTCTTCCGGTTTCTCTCTCCTCAGCAGCCTCACGGCGAGTATCATCGGGAAGAGGAGCATATTCCTGTACGTAGCCCGGCGCACCTCGAAGCCTGCCGCTTCCAGCTTCTGACTGATGTCAGCCCTGGTATAGCGCCTTATGATAGAGGTCGCCCGGTCATGCTCGCTACTTAATAGTCTGAGCGCCGGGAGGTTCAGAAAGAGTTTGCCCCCAGGCTTCAGCACGCGGTATAGCTCCCGTACTGCCACGTTGTCGTCAGGTATGCCCGCATCGTTCAAAACGTCACAGGAGATAGCGACGTCGTAGGCGCTGCTCGGGAAGGGGATGTCTGTGATTGACCCCTGCCTGACATTCTCCAGACCGCGCTCCCTACAGAAGTGCAACGCCGCCTCGCTGAAGTCGAACCCCTCGACGTTGGAGAAGCCTGCCTCTCGCAAAGCCACGAGCATTCCACCCGTACCGCACCCCGCATCGAGGATGGCAGGGTTTCGGCTCTTGAGACGGTCGAGACGTAACATTGTGAAGATAGCGCCTCGCAGCCCACGATACCACCAGTGCGTATCCTCCGCCTCGTACATTATCTTGTACTCTTCAAACTCCACGCGCAGCTTGCCCCCTCAATTCCACTGAGTTGTTCCCTTTTCTAGTTGCACACTATACGGGATAAGGTCCTGAAGTGCAACAAGCGTAAGTAATGAGTAGCGAGTAACGAGTAGCGAGTAGCGAGTAGCTAATGACCAATCCGTCCATCGTCCATCGTCCATCGTCCCAAACTACGATTTGACACCCGCCGCCTCTTTAGTTATAGTCTAAGGTAATGTCCGCGAATCCCTTTTTGTCGGAGGGTATGTTTTGAAGAACCTTCTTGGGCGGCTGATGAGCAGGCCCTTTGAAGAATTGAAAGTAATTGCCAATGCCTGGGGCACTATCAGCCGTGACCAGAACCCCACGCATAACGACCTTGCGATAGCAGTCTACCATACGATGGTGGAGCGGTCCGCGGCGCGCAATATCTGGGAGAACCTGGAGCCTGACGCGCGTGCTTTTCTCGGTTGGCTCCTCAACCAGCGCAATATGCTGGCGCTCGTGGACGACCTCCCCGCGCAGTTCGCACGCCCGGAAGAAGAGGTCACTCCCATCCTCGATTGGACGAGACGCCTCGGTCTGGTGGACGTTGACGAAGTGATGGTCCGCGGGACGCGCGTCGTTTCCTCTGGAGATAATCTCTACGCCTGGGCGCCAAAGAACCAGGCTGAGGCGGTCAAGCGTCGCGTGGTCTCTATCGCGGCGGAAGAGGCAAAGATTCTCCGGGACATTATCGAGGAGAGCAAGCGCCCACCACCCTTCGATGAGCCATTCGCCGCCCTCCTTGAGGGTCTCGACCAGGAGGAGATACAGCGCATCGCCGCCACGTGGAAGCTACCGGAAACCACGCGCTATTACAAGTCAGAATTAATCGGGGTCATGAGCGAGTTCCTCGCCGCCGGGGAGGGACGCCAGCTCCTCGTCTCTACCCTTTCGCTAAGCTCCCAGAAGCTCCTTGAATACGTCGAAAAGGGAGGTGGTTCGGTCAAGGCTTCTGAGGCGCGCCAACGTTACCACTGGGACGAGCGCGATATGCGCGCAGCCGTGACGCCCCTGGTGCAAAGGGCGCTCCTGTGGGACGTGCTGGTAGCAGATAGGCGCTTCCTCTTCGTACCGCACGACCTCTTAAATCGCGCCTCTGGGGGCAGCGAGACAGCCCCAATCATGCAGCCTAAGCTGGTCGCGCCAGCGCCTTACAGCATCGAAACCCGTCTCCCCTATGAGATGCCCTGGGACTTACTGACGTTGCTGGCGACCGGCCTGCAAGGCGAGCTTCAATTGACCCTCCAGGACTCTCGCATCACGAAGCGCGTCGCCAAGCGAATAAACGACGCTTTCCTCCACCCTGCTGACATCAAGAGCGAGAGCGACTACATAGATATGGTAGTCCACATGGCCCGCTCCCTCGGACTGCTCGTGGAGCAACAGGGCGAGCAGGTGACGCTCGCTCTCGCACCGAAGGCAGGTGAGTGGGCGAAACTCTCTTTCGAGGCGCAACGTCGCCGCCTGTACGGCCTCTGGCAAGAAGACCGCAAGTGGGCCGAGCCTGCTACCTATGGCACTATCTACTGGTGGAATAGCGACCTCACGGGAGCGCGCAAGCGCCTCGCAAAGCACCTCCTCGGCCTCACGGCAGGCGAGTGGATCAATCTTGACGGTTTCTTGAGGCGCATTCAACTGATAGACCCGTTCCTGATATGGAGTCTAGGAAGAACTGGTAAAGAGATTTGGCTTGCGCGCCTTGCAGGGCTTCAGGAGCCACTGGTTCGAGATCGAGGGGCGCATTATTGCAGACATGCTGAGGACGATGCTCAACTGGCTGGGTGCGGTCGAGATTGGCCGCGACAAGCAGCGCCGCTTCATCTCCTTCCGCGTCACCCCGGAGGGCCAGGCCCTGTTTGCTGTGGGCAACGGCCACAAGGGAGAAGAGACCACCCACCCAGCGCCAGCAACCCAAAATCCAAAATCCAAAATCCAAAATGGCATGAGCCTCATGGTACAGCCTAACTTCGAGGTGCTGGTGCTGCACCCGGAGAGCGAAGTGGTTTGGAACCTGCTCCGCATGTCCGACCTTGTGCGCCATGACCGCGTTAGCGTCTATACGATCAACAAAGAGAGCGTGGTGCGGGCGGTCGAATTGGGATTGGCAGGCGCGGAAATAACGAGTTTCCTGGAAGCTAACACCGGCAAGGCCCTACCGCAAAACGTTGCTCACTCCATCAGCGATTGGGAGCGACTGATCAAGCGTCTCGACATCGTGGAGGTCACCCTCGTTGAGGTCGCGGATCCCACCGTGCTGGATGAATTGATGGCGTCACGCAAGACCAAGCGATATATAACGCGCCGCCTGACCCCTACCGTGGCGATTGCCGCCCTCCCCGCCGCATCAGATACCGGACGCGAAAGTCCCGCACAACGCTTGCTGAAGGAGCTACGCGGGGCCGGCTACTTCCCGCGCATCGCTAATCAGGCGTCAACGATTGCCGGGAATGGCAGCAAATCCGGCTCGAAAGATGCCTCTGAAAAGGTGAAGGCAACGAAGGGAAGCTCCACCAGGGGCAGGGCAGCATCTACGCGAGCCTCTAAAACTGAGGAGTTTACCCCGCAGTTCAGGACCGGGACGCGCTAACGATGATTGCAGGATTGGAAGGGAAGATCAGTGTGCTCGGCCCCGACTACGCCGTGCTCAACGTCGGGGGAGTTTTTTATCGGGTAGCGATGCCGGGGTCCCTGGTGGTGGGCATAGGTAAGGTCGGGGACACCGCGCGATTGCACACGTACCTCTACGTCCGCGAAGACCAGCTAGCCCTCTACGGCGCTCCTGAGGAGAGGCAGATCAGGCTATTCGAGACGCTCCTGGGGGTGTCGGGCATTGGACCCAAAGCTGCGCTCGCCATCATGGGCACTATGCCTGTGGATGCGCTCGAAGGAGCAATTGCTTCGGGCAACATCGAATTGCTCACCCGGATACCCGGTATTGGACGCAAGTCGGCAGCACGTCTCGTCCTGGAGTTGAAAGGGAAGATAGACGCGAACGCACTTGCCGGAGCAACCCCCGCCACCGTTGCCACTGGCGAAGTGGTGGAGGCTCTGAGCAGCCTGGGCTACAATCCCGCCGAAATCCAGGCAGCCCTCTCAGCCCTACCCAAGAATAGTGAGCTTGCTACGGAAGATATGATAATGTTCGCGCTGAAGCGCCTGGGGCGATAAGCTTGGACATCGCGCACCGGCGACTGCATACCCAGCATATCGCGGGCACTCGATTAGAAAAGCCGGAAGATGTGGTGAGATGGCTGGGCGCTGTCCAGGCCCAGGATTACCCGGCTGCGAAGTGGGCGCTCGGCCTGCGCTTACGAGGCGCTACAGATTTTGATGTAGAGCGAGCATTCACGGATGGCACTATCCTGCGCACTCACGTGATGCGCCCTACCTGGCATTTTGTCCTGCCTGATGATATCCGCTGGCTACTCGCGCTTACCGCTCCGCGCGTCAATGCGCTCAACGCCCACTACTATCGCAAGCTCGAATTGGACGGTGCGACATTAGCGCGAAGTAATGCTGTGCTGGCAAAAGCATTACAAGGCGGGAAGCAGCTTACACGCCCAGAGCTTGGGTCTATACTGCAACAAGCAGGCATCGACACGCATGATGCATTGCGACTCGGATATATAATTATGCACGCCGAGCTAGACGCAGTTGTGTGCAGTGGCCCGAGGCGTGGCAAGCAGTTCACCTATGCACTGCTCGATGAGCGTGCGCCAAGCGCCAGGACTCTGGAGCGTGATGAAGCGTTAGCTGAGCTTACTTTGCGTTACTTTACTGCCCACGGACCGGCCACACTGAAAGATTACATGTGGTGGTCGGGACTGGCCGCAGTCGACGCGAAAGCCGGTCTCGAAATGGTCAAGCCTCAGCTCATACATGAAGTTGTTGATGGCCTGACCTATTGGCTTGCCGAGTTTGCGCCATTCCTCAGAGACCCATCTCCAACCGCTTATTTGTTGCCCAATTATGATGAGTACGGTATCGGCTATAAAGATCGTAGCGCCCTGCTTGAGACGTCGCCCATTGAAAGGCTGGACGCGGGAGATATCTATTTTGGACACATGATTGTTATCGATGGGCAGCTTGTAGGTGCGTGGAAGCGCACGTTCAGCAAGGATGCAGTTGTCATCTCAACACAAACTTTCACCAAGCTCACAGAGGCCGAGAATTGCGCCGTCTCCACGGCAGCAAATCGCTACGGTGCGTTTCTTGGCATGCCCGTCACCCTATCTTAGATTTGCAAACTCTGTTCTTATTCCAGGTTACCTTCGATCACATCAAATGCCCCACCTGATCCTCGCCTCCGCCTCCCCTCGCCGTAGAGAGTTAATACAGCGACTCGTGCCCAGATTCTCGACCGCAGTGAGCGTGGTGGAAGAAGCAGGCTCCGACGCTTACCCCGAATGGGAAGCTGAGCCTCTCCCCTTGCCTGCTCCATTCAGCGTGCCTCCTGCTTCCGACCCTCGATTGTGGGCATGGCGCAAGGCGGTAGATGCCCTCTCTACCCTGTCCGCCGAACAGGCGGCAGATGCGATAGTGCTAGCTGCGGATACGGTCGTAATCGCGCCAGGGGAGTTGCTGGGCAAGCCTGTTGATACGGGAGATGCCCTGCGTATGCTAACGCTACTCCGTGGCCAGGCACATTACGTAGCTACCGGGTTTGTGCTGGTACGCCGCGAAGGTACAACTCCACGAACTCTCCACGTTGAAGCCGTCCTGGCTAAAGTAGCGATGCGCCAGTTCAGTGCGGAAGAGCTTCAGGGATATGTAGCTATCGGGGAGCATAGCGACAAGGCGGGTGCTTACGCGTTACAAGGGCTGGGCGGGCGTTTGATTGAGAGTGTAGATGGGTGCGTTACTACGGTTATAGGGCTGCCGCTGTGCGCTGTACGTGCCGCATTGCTGGCTTCCCATATGGAAGTTCTTCCCCTACCGGTGGGCGGTTATTGCGGTTTCTGTGGACACCAGGTTCCTTAAATTCGACTCAGGGATTATGCCTGTCTAAAAGCTACTTACGAACAGGACTCCTTTCCCTGTCATTCCGAACGAAGTGAGGAATTTCCAAGCTTGGCCGTGTGGATAGAGTTTTAGATTCTTCGCTTCACTCAGAATGACAGGGAAGAGGGTGCGTCGTTATTCAAGGACGTTAGGCTCCGAGCGCCGTTCCCACTCAACTTAGGATACATCAATCCACGAATTGGGCGAACGCTTCGTTCCCCAGCAAGCGTCCGCGCGTGGTTAGCCTTACGTGACCATCCACCGACTTAAGCAGTCCGGAGCGATGCAGGTCGTCTAGCTCTACCGAGAAGACGGAGTCCATCTGGATACCGAAGCGTCTGGAGAACTCGTCACGGCTAACCCCGGCGTTCAGGCGAAGGCCGAGCATCGTGAATTCGTTCATCTCTTCCCTAGCCGAGATTTCGTCGAGGTCCGCGATGACGCTCTTGCCCTGCGCGATGCATTCTATGTATTCCGCCGGGCCAAGCACTGTCGTATAGCGAGTATGGCCCCAATAGCCGCTAGCGCCCGGCCCGAATGCCAGGTAGCGCTCGTCGTGCCAGTACACCAGGTTATGGGCACACGGCTTGCCGAGCGTCCAGTTCGAGATTTCATACTGCTCGTAGCCCGCACGCGCCATGCGCTCGCAGATTAGCTCGTACATGTCGGCCACTGCGTCTTCGCCTGGCACCTCTATCAGCCCGCGCATAACCCCAACGTACAAGGGTGTGTGCTCCTCGACAATCAATGAATAGAATGACAAGTGGTCCGGCAACGAAGAGAGCGAGAGAAGGCGATCAAGCATGCTGTCCAGGTGCGCGAGGTCCTGGCCGGGCAGCCCGAAGATGAAGTCGAGGTTCACGTTGTCGAAGCCTGCCTGCCGAGCCAGTCGGTAGGACTCTAGCGCGCCCTCGGTGGTATGTATACGGCCCAGTTTCTTCAACATCACGTCATCGAGAACCTGCACGCCCATGCTCAACCTGTTCACCCCCGCACGCAGGTAGCCCTCGAAATTCGCCAGGCTGATAGTCCCTGGGTTGGCTTCCATGCTAATTTCCGCCCCAGGCTTTACGGCGTACCTGCCGTGCGCGGCCCGCAAGATAGCGTCAATTTGGGAAGGCTGTAACACGCTGGGCGTGCCTCCGCCGAAGAAGATAGTAGACACTTCCGCGCCATTGCAATCAATTGCGCCTTCAAGGTCCCACGACACGCCCCGGCGCATGTCCGCGCAGAGTGCTTCCACGAATGGGCCGTATTTATCTTCCATCCGCGCATAGGAATTGAAGTCGCAGTAGATACATTTCGACTCGCAAAATGGGACGTGCAGATAGAGGCCAACCTGCTCCTTGCGCCAATCGTAGCGCATGGGCTGGCTCGTAATCTCTGCTTTTTCTGTCACTCGTGTTGCCATGAATTGAACTGGCGGCACTTCTCTTGCGTATTATCTGAGTAAGGCACGATACCTCCATTATATGCCCTTCTCCACCTTGCATAAAAGTTTGTGATAATCTTGACAATCTTTTGGGGCATTGCTATACTCAGAATAGGAAGAATTGCGGGAACCGGCGCGGGATTGACAATATGACCACTCACACCACTCCACAAACGGCCCTATCTGCAAAGGCCATCATAGCGCCGGTCAGCGAGGACATCGCCAGGATAGACGACATCCTGCGCTCCGTCACCACCCTGGAGCACCCAATCCTGCGGCAAGCGATTGAGGCGATTATTGAGGCGGGTGGTAAGAGGCTGCGTCCGGCTATACTCTTTCTCGTAGCCAAGTTCCACCGCTATGACCTGGACCGGCTTCTCCCCCTCGCCGCCGCCATTGAGCTACTGCACACCGCCTCCCTTATACATGACGACACGATAGACCAAGCGCTCGTCAGGCGTGGCCTCCCCACCCTTAACTCGATTATCGACCCTGGCACAACGGTACTGGTGGGTGATTACCTTTTCGCAAAGTCCGCCGTGCTGAGCACGATGGGCGGAGTGCAGAGGGCCACGCGCATATTCGCGGAGTTGCTGGTGACAATCTCCGAGGGCGAGATAGAGCAGAAGTTCGCCAGCCACCACTTCGATATATCTATCGAGCAGTATTTCTCGCGCATCTATGCGAAGACGGCTGTGCTTTTCGCCGCCGCGGGGGAGATAGGCGCGGTGCTATCGGACGCGCCCGAAGATGACGTGCAACGACTGCGGCATTATGGCCGCCAGGTCGGAATGGCCTTCCAGATAGTGGACGATATACTCGACGTGCGCGCGACTTCTGAGGAGCTTGGCAAACCGGCAGGGAGCGACCTCCTTCATGGTAACGTCACCCTCCCCACCATATTGTACCTGGAACGCGCCGGGGTTGAGGAGCGCGAGGCCGTCCGCCGTGTAGTCGAGAGACGTGATGGTAGGGAAGATTTGGTGGAGGCCACGATAGAGCGCATAGTTGCCTCCGATGCGCCTGAGCGTGGCCATGCGATTGCCCAACGCTTCGTGGAGGAAGCCAAAGCCTCGCTCGCGGGCTTCAAAGACATCCCCGCTCGCAAGCTGCTCGCTGACCTGGCCGATTTCGTGGTACAGCGGAGGTTTTGAGCGAGGAGTCAGGAAGCAGGAAGTAGGAGTCTAGGGAATTGGGCAATTCTCAAATCCCACTCTAACTTCTGATTCCTAATTTCTGACTCCTTCAACGCATCTCATGAATAAGCTTCTTCAGGGGCTTCGTCCCTACACGGCGAGTGACATCGAAGAGCTGGCCCAACTGCTGGGTGCTGCGAGTGCGTGGCCGCCATTCCCCCCCACGCCGCAAGACCTGTTGAACAGGTGGCGGCATTGGGACTTGAAGCCTGAGCAGGACGTCAGCATTCTACCCGGACCCGATATGGGCGTCATGGCTTTCTCCCAGTCGGCTCTTTCCAGGCGCGACCCACATCGCATCGGTATGGAAATCGCCGTGCACCCCCAGCACCAGGGCCTCGGCATCGGCTCTGCGCTCTACGACTTGATAGAGGCCCGCTCCCGTGAGCTACAGGCAACCCATCTGACTTCATCCGTGTATATGTCCCCCGGCGTTGACAAGAGCGCCTCTATCCGCTTCCTGGAAAAGCGGGGCTTCAAGTGCACCTCCGCGTACTGGCGGCTGCGCATTGACGATATCAGCCAGGTTGATCCGCCGCAATGGCCTGAAGGGATAGAGTGCAGGGTCTTCAGGAACGACCGCGAGGATGCAACGAAGTGGGCGCATCTCGTCACCGCGGCTTTCAGCGAGCACGCTACCCCGGAGATGATACTCGCGCAGGTGTCTGAGCCAGAGAGTAGCCCCGACGGCTACTTTTACGCCGTGGACAGCGCCACGGGCGTGGAAATCGGCACGAGCCGCGCCAGGCGCGACAGCATAGGCGGCGTGCCGGTCGGCTACATCGGCACCGTCGGCGTGCTTCCTGAGTACCGGGGCAGAGGCATCGCCCAGGCGCTTATGCGCCAGACCCTTCTTTACATCGCAAGCCAAGGGATGAATAGCGCCACTCTATTCGTCGAGGACACCAACAAGCCCGCACGCACGCTATATGAAAAGATGGGCTGGTATCCAGTTCATCGAACGGACCATTACTGGAAGACCCTGTTGCCGGCGCGATACTATGGGCCGCCAGGATGAAGAGTGATCTTCTGGATGGGCACGGCGGTCTCCCCATAGGCTCAGACGAAACCCTGGTCTTCCTGGTGCGTCATGCTGAAACGGCATGGAACGTGAAGCGCCGCTTCCAGGGCCAACTCGACGTTCCGCTAAGCAGCACTGGGGAAGAGCAGGCACTACAGGTGGCGGACTGGCTTACCAGCCATCAGCTACAATTCGCTGCCATCTACAGCAGCGACCTGCAACGCGCGAGAGCTACCACGCAATCGATCGCGTACCGCTTCGGAATTGAGCCATCTTATAGTACAGATTTAAGGGAATTGAATTGTGGTACGTGGCAGGGTCTAACCGTTGCTGAGGTGGAGGAGAAGGACCCAGGAGAGTTGCAGCGCTGGCGAGAAGACATACCGGGGTTCACCCTACCTGGGGGCGAGAGCATACCCGACGTGCAACGCCGTGTCTCCAGCTATATAGACAATGCGATTAAAGCGCACCGGGGGGAAGCTATCCTTGTTGTTTCGCACGGGGCCGCCCTCTCCGCATACATTGCCGCGATTAACGGGTGGGACTTGCAGGAGACCTGGGACTCGCACCGGGCGCGGATGTCAAACACGGGCGTAACCGCGATAGCCCTTTCTCATACAGGCAGACCCCCGCATACACTCTTCTTCAATTCAGTCGTTCACCTCCCCGGCCACACCGACCTTCTCAGCGTCATCGATCCTTCACCTGCTGAGGTTTCAGGCAAGGCCGCAGCCGAGTTTGCGGTATAATACAGCCAGGGTTCCTACCTTCAGCACAGACCCTGTAGGGGCCTGAATTGGGCGAAGCCCAAGAACCCGTGAACCGCCCTGAGTTGAATGGCACCGTATGTTATAGCCTTTATGAGTAGAAAGTGTTTGACACAATGACAGTCGCGCTGGCCGAGGAGCCACAATCAGAAACGGACCATAGCGAGTTTGCCCTGTTGATGAGCGGGCGTCCGGTAGCTAACGTCATACGCAAGCGGTGTGGTGAGGAGATAGCCGCGCTTATCGAGCGTTTTCGTATTCTACCTGGGCTGGCAGTTGTAAGGGCGGGGGACGACCCAGCCTCCCTCCATTATGCGGAGCGCATCACGCAGTCCTTCTCTGCCGCGGGGCTGACCGTCACTGTGGAAGCCCTGCCAGCAAGCGCATCGCGTGCCATGCTACAGGCCGAAATCGCCAGGTTCAGCGTGCTACCTGAGATAGCCGGTATCATCATACAGATGCCCCTGCCCCAACATATCACCCTGCAGGATATTATAGATGTGCTCGACCCTGATAAGGATGTCGATGGGATACACCCGCTGAACGCAGGGCGGCTCGTGCTTGGCCTCGACTGCTACGTGCCCGCAACACCCTTGGGCGGGATCGCCTTGCTCGACCACTACGGTATCTCGATTGAAGGGAAGGGAGCACTCGTGATCGGGCGAAGCGATGTGGTTGGAAAACCACTGGCGCAGCTCCTGCTGGCGCGCAACGCGACGGTTACGATTGCCCATTCGCGTAGCCGGGACCTTACCGGGCTGGTACGTGAGGCCGATACAGTGGCGTGCGCCATCGGAAAGGCTGGCTTTATCAAGGGAGATTGGTTGAAGCCAGGCGCTGCCGTCCTCGACTTCGGAGCGAGCATGGTTGACGGCCAGATGCGTGGCGATGTTGATTTCGATGAAGCCGTCAAGGTCGCCAGCGCCATCACACCCGTACCTGGAGGTACAGGCCCTGTTACCAGCGCGATGCTCCTCAGCAACACCGTGAAGGCGATCAGGCGAGCGCTTCGAGCATAAAGACCTATTCGGAACAAGGAACGAGAATGACCGCGAACCCAACCCGGGCGGATGCGCTCTCTATGGCTCAGTCGGCGAAGCTCAAGCCAATCGCTGAAGTGGCCGCCATGATGGGCCTTGAGCCTGACGAGATAGAGCTATATGGCACCACGAAGGCTAAGATAAAGCTCGAGGTACTGGACCGCCTCAACACTCAACCAGACGCGAAGTACGTGGTCGTGACGGCTATTACGCCAACGCCACTGGGCGAGGGAAAAACTACCACGTCCATTGGCCTGGCCCAGGGGATGCACCATATTGGAAAGAACGCCGTCGTCGCGTTGCGCCAGCCCTCGCTCGGCCCCGTATTCGGTATCAAAGGGGGAGGCTCAGGGGGAGGGCGCAGCCAGGTAGTGCCCATGGAGGATATGAACCTCCACCTCACGGGCGATCTCCACGCGGTGACCTCGGCGCACAATCTCATGTCGGCCTTCACGGACGCGCATATCTTCCACGGTAACGAGCTGGGTATAGACCCGGCGCGCATCGAGCTGAGGCACGTAATAGACATGCTCGACAGGTCGTTGCGCCACATCATGCAGGGCCTCGGAGACCCCGCATCGAATGGCGAGCCGCGCGAGAGTGGCTTCGACATCACGGTCGCATCCGAGGTAATGGCTATACTTGCCCTCTGCAAATCGCTGCGCGACCTGCGCGAGCGCCTGGGCAAGATAATCGTCGCCTACAACAACCAGGGAGAGCCTGTAACCTCCCAGCAATTGAGCACGGCGGGCGCGATGACCGTGCTTCTGAAAGAGGCCATCAAGCCAAACCTGATGCAGACGCTCGAAGGCACGCCCGCCCTGGTGCACTGCGGCCCGTTCGCCAACATCGCGCACGGCAACTCCTCTATACTCGCTGATTACATCGGCATCAAGTCCACCGAGTTTCTCATCACTGAAGCGGGCTTTGGGGCAGATATGGGCTTCGAGAAGTTCTGCGACATAAAATGCCGCGTAAGCGGGCTGAAGCCGGATGCCGCGGTAATCGTGGCGACGGTGCGCGCCCTAAAGATGCATTCCGGGCGCTACAAGGTGGTCGCGGGCAAGCCTCTCGATCCCGGCCTGATGCGGGAGGACCTCGGCTCGCTGGAAGAGGGTATACCTAACCTTCTAGCGCACATCGAGATCGTGCGGCGCATGGGCCTCCCGGCAGTCGTAGCGATAAACGCCTTCCCTACCGATACGGAGGCCGAATGGCGGTTTATCGAGCGGGCCGCGCTTGAGGCCGGGGCCGTAGCCGCCGTGCCGGCTACCCACTTCGCGGATGGGGGTGCTGGGGCGACCGACCTGGCACATGCAGTCGTCAAGGCCACATCCTCGCCCGCGAACTTCGAGTTCTTATATCCACTCGAAGCGAGCCTCAAGGAGAAGATACACACGATTGCCACGCAGTGTTACGGAGCGCGTGATGTGGAGTACACGCCTGAAGCCGAGGCTAAAATTGCGTCGTATACGCAGATGGGCTACGGCAGCCTGCCTATTTGTATGGCGAAGAGCCACCTTTCACTCTCCCACGACCCTAAGCTGAAGGGTAGGCCCACCGGATTCACGCTGCCAGTACGCGATGTGCGTCTCTCGGCAGGCGCGGGATTCGTCTACCCTTTATGTGGCAACATGCTCACCATGCCCGGCCTCCCTTCGGACCCGGCGGGCGCGCATATGGATATCGACGAGAACGGCCAGGTGGTCGGGCTGTACTAGACTTGGTCAATAATTATGAAGCTGCGCGTCACATTTCGCAGACAAAAGCGGTATATCTATTGCCCCTGCGCACGCCCGGTGCTATAATGGGGCCTGAATGCGGGGCAGGCCCCGGCGCGCATAGACGCAAGAGTGGCCCGCAAATCTCGCCAGGAGGGGTTAGCATTGCAGAGCGCAACAGGCCAGAATAAACGTGCCGGTAACACCGGGAAGGCGAGCCAGACACAGCCAGTAGCCAGGAAAAAGCTGCTTACTATAACCAAAGTCCTGGCGGTCCTCATCACCCTTGCGTCTCTTGGGATACTGTTCCTCGTACTGTTTGGCATCTGGCCTCCAAAGGAGTCGCCGCGTGAGCCTAATTTCATTGGACCCACACCGCAGGCTATCCTGAACGCAGGCCTCAAAGTCGAAGCTGTGGGCACGCCAATGCGCGACCCCAATGACGATACCCAGGTTGTGCTGACGGTAACGGTGAGCAACAATCTCAAGGTTGCTTTGCCACACGAGGGCACGCCAACTCCGGGCGCGGCTGCACCCACCGCAGGGCCGGTGAAGTTATGCAGCGTCGATCTAAAGGTGATCTACTACAGGGTCAACGCACAGGGGCAGCGTGAATTGGCCGGGATAGGCTACGGGAGCGTGGCCAATGTTGAATACGGCCAGCAGAGCAAGCCCCTCGCCATATATGCCCCCGAGATAAGCGACTGGAAAACATGGGAGGTAGTGCCTGACCATCTGTGGGCAGACACCGACTGCACACAGCCAGAGCCTACCCCATCGGTGCAACCTGATCAACCCACTCTGCGCCCCGGCACACCCTAGCCTATTACGCGCCCGGCACAATTAATGTGGCCGGGCGTTGTTTTGTTTAAGTTCAACAGCTACAAGATACATTTCCGCTTCTTTTCACCCCGCTTCAGACTTCAATATTTCCACCAACAAGGAGACAAGCCTGTGCTCAGACAAGCCTTTCTCAGTATGTCGAACAGCCGAGAGCTTCAGAACATCGCTCTCCACAACGGCGCGGCCCGCAAATTCGCGTTACGCTTCGTCGCAGGGGAGACCCTTGACCAGGCCGTCGAAGCTATAGCCACCCTCAACCAGAAGGGTATCACGGCTACCTTCGATCACCTGGGAGAGAACATTACAACCGAAGCTGAAGCGAGGGCCGCAGCCGATTCGTACATACAGGTATTGAAGCGCATCGTCTCCAGCCGCATAAACTCCAACGTGTCACTCAAGCTGACGCAGATGGGACTCGACATTGACGAAGAGCTGTGCTTCCAGAACGTGGCGCGGATTTGCGAGTGCGCCCGCGATTTGAACAATTTCGTGCGCATCGACATGGAAAGCTCCGCCTATACAGACCGCACGCTGGGCATCTTCCGAAAACTGTGGCACGAATTGGGCTATAGAAATGTAGGCGTCGTCCTACAAGCATATCTCTACCGCACGGTAAACGATGTGAAAGAGATGAACTCACTCGGCGCGAGGGTGCGCCTATGCAAAGGAGCGTACAACGAGCCGGAGTCGGTGGCCTTCCCCAAGAAGTCGGACGTAGACGCTAACTATGCAAAGCTGACACGCTTACTCCTCACCGGGGGCAATTACCCCGGCATCGCAACGCACGACAGCCGCCTGATCGAATATACAAAGCGATTTGCGGAAAAGCGCGGCATCGATAAGTCCAGGTTCGAGTTCCAGATGCTTTATGGCGTACGCCGCAAAGAACAGGTCGAGTTGGCAAGTCAGGGATACAACATGAGAGTATACGTGCCATACGGGCAGGAATGGTATCCCTACTTCATGCGCAGGCTGGCCGAGCGCCCGGCAAACGTGGTGTTCGTAGTCGGCAACCTCTTTAAGGGCTAGGGGGTCAAGGCAAATCCAGCATGGATAAACCACAGGAGTCTTCAAGCCCAGCGGAAGCTAATAATCCCCCGGCAAGCACGGATAGCGCGCGCCCGGCGGGAGATCAAACCTCTGACGCAGCCGCCAACGCTCGTCCGAACGAGACAGAGCGCTCACAGAGGCAGGTACGGGTTATGGGGCAGAATCCGCCCCCCGCCCCCCAGCCGGAGAGCGCACCCCCCGCTGCAAGCAAGGCCCCGCGCTCGGAAGAGCACAAGGTGAAGTCCGACCTTCGAAGCGAAGAGGTGCACAAAGGGACCCACCCCGGAGACACCTTCATTCGCTACAGCCGCAGGTCGGGGCCATTCCGTCGCCTGGGGCGGAACGTGCTGGCGGCATCATTAGAGGCGGAAGCTCCCCGCACCCCGTGGGGCCGCCTTTTCGGCAGCGTCAAACGCGTGCTCATCGGCAGGCCGCTCAGCACCGAGCAGTCGATGCACGAGCGTCTTACCAACGTCAAGGCGCTTGCAGTGCTCTCGTCCGACGCCCTCTCGTCGGTTGCTTATGCTACAGAGGAAATATTGCACGTCTTGGTGCTCGGCGGTGTAGCGCTCTGGACGGGGATGCCCATTGCCCTGGCGGTAATAGTCCTGATGGCGATAGTGGTAACGTCGTACCGCCAGACGATAGCGGCTTATCCACGTGGAGGCGGCACCTACATAGTCGCTAAAGACAACCTGGGCACGCTCCCCGGGCTGGCTGCCGCCTCCTCTATCCTGATAGGGTACATACTTACAGTCGCCGTTAGCGTGGCGGCAGGCGTCGCGGCTTTGTATTCGATCTTTCCGGCCTTGCAAGACCGCCGGGTTGAGATAGCTATAGGGTTAATCGTCTTCATCACGATTGCCAACCTGAGAGGCTTGCGCGAAGCGGGCAACATCTTCGCCGTGCCGACCTACCTCTTCATCCTGGGCATCCTGGGCATGATAGTCCTCGGTATCTTCAGGATATTCACCGAGCCGGACCTCGCTGCCAAATTCGTAGGCGCGCCCGGTGAGATTGTGCCGCCTGGCATAGAGCCTACCGGGCTTGCGCTTATACTGGTTCTGCTCAGGGCGTTCACGCAAGGCTCGGCGGCCCTCACGGGCGTGGAGGCGATAGCCGACGGCGTGCCTGCGTTCAAGCCGCCGGAGGCCGACAACGCGCGCAAGACGCTCCTCTGGATGGGCGTTATCTCCATCATCATGTTTGGCGGCATTACCTACCTCGCTACCTCCCTGGGCGTGCACCCTAGCGAGCAAGAGACGGTGGTATCGCAGATTGCCAGGAACATCTTGCCCAGTGTCTTTGGAGCACATCCTCTCTGGTTCTTCATCCAGATAGTGACTGCCCTTATTCTCGTGCTGGCAGCAAACACCGCCTTCTCCGATTTTCCGAGGCTGGGCTATTTTCTCGCGCGCGACCGCTTCATGCCACACCAGTACGCCTTCCGAGGCGACAAGCTAGCCTTCTCCTGGGGCATCGTAACATTGGCCGTGCTAGCCTGCGTGCTTGTGGTGGTCTACAACGGCGATACATCAGCGCTCATCCCCCTGTATGCCATCGGCGTCATGGGAGCCTTCACCTTCTCGCAGGCGGGAATGGTAGCGCGATGGTGGCGCAAACGTCCGCCAGGCTGGAGGGGTGGCCTCGTGCTGAACGGGGTCGGCGCGCTTGTGACCCTCATGGTCTTCCTGGTAGCCACTCTCACCAAGCTGGACGAAGGCACGTGGCTGGTAATCTTGCTGATTCCTATTATGATGGCAATCTTCCTCGCGGTGAACCGCCACTACGAACGAGTCAAGCGCGAGATGGCGGCAGCCGGCGAGGGAATGGTAGAGACGTTCAAGCATACCTTCATCGTGCCGGTGGCGGGCCTGAACTCGGTATCGCTAAGAGCGCTATCATACGCCCGCTCCCTTTCATCCAACGTTACAGCCGTACATATTGTCGAGGGGGAAGAGTCTGAAGAAGCTGAAATCTTCAACACGCAGTGGCGCGAGCGCCTCCCAGAGACGGACATCCAGCTGGTGATAATCGAGTCCCCATACCGCTCCCTCATCGGCCCGCTGCTGGCATATATAGACGCGCTGGACCAGCAGCACCCGGACGACACCATCACGGTCATACTTCCCGAAGTGATACCCGCCAAGCCGTGGGAGTACCTCCTTCACAACCAGAGCGCCCTGCGGCTGAAAGCGCGGCTCCTCTTCCGCCCTAACACCGTCGTCGCTGACATCCCCCACCTGCTCGGCAGGGGTCGAGGGACCACCGGACCTGTGACCTTTCCCTGGTTTGGTGTAATCACCTTCCTGGTGGTAGCCTTCCTGGTCTACATTATCTTCTTCGGGACATGACCTTGGCCGTCGCTGGCAACGCAGAGTAACTCCCTATTTATTCATGAAAATGAGCGTGTGCGCGCTCATTTTCATGAATAAAGAAAAAACCTCTCCGCACACGTCAGCGTAGGGGCCTGAAGCCTGGCTGAGGCAACAGGCCGAATGCGTTGAGGAAGGTGCGTGCTATGAGGACAAGCCCTTGTGGGTTTGCCACTCCCCCCTCGTCCGCGAGAGAGACCTTCTGCTTGTAGTTTGTGGCGCGCTCCAGCACGTCACGGAAGGCACGCTCCACGTCTATCAGGGGGATGCCCTCAGCACCAGCGACTTCGCGTATGACGCGGCTGTAGGCGCGTAGAGCAAGATTTAGGGGGTGGTGCAGGTCGTTGCTTACCGCTACAGGCGTCATCAGGACACAGCGCACGCCCGCGCTTCTAAGCTCACCGATGGCTTCGGCTAGAGCAGACCGGAAGACAGGAAGTCGATGCCACTCTATCTGTGGCAGCGCGCCGCTATCTGCGTGAGTACCTAGAGCGCGCTCGCTTAGCCTGTGCAGCGGCCCCAGCGTTTCGTCAAAGTCGCCCTCTAGCGCAGCCATACGCGCCCTGTACTGGTGAAGCAGCCCCACCAGGGGAGGCTCACGGGTCGCGTCGGCCAGCGCCAGGTTGACGACCAGCCAATCAGGGCGAGAGGAAGATAGGAGGTCCAGGAGGGTGCGGGATTTCAAGCCCCCGGCGGTCTGCCCCGCAGCGCCCGCGCTGATAAGGTTCAGGCGAAGCTGGGGGTGAAAGCGGCTCAGCACGTCGGAGATAACGCGCACGAAGCCGGGGTCGTCAGGGGAGGTGTGGTCGCCCAAAAACATAATCGCCTCTCCAGGTGAGAGGCGCGGGGCGGAAGCTTCTTGCACAGGATTGTTGGCTAAACCCGGAGTCGGGTCACTGGATGTTGCCGGTGAAATCGGCCTGCACGACGGCGCGGTCTTTAGTGGCCTCGCCTATGAGGAAGAGGGTGACGCCCGCATGGTCCTGCGCCATCGCGGCGGTCACGGTGAACTGCCCCTGCTCGGTAGCAGGCCCATTGAACGCACGTCCGGCGCGCGTGACCTCGAATTCAAAGACCTGGCCCGTGTTCATCAGCAGGGTGAGCTTATCGCCTTTCTTGCCTGCCTGGAAGAGAGCGGCATTTTCGGCGGAGTAGGGCAGATACAGGATGTGGTTCGCAACGCTCCCCTGAATCCAGGTAGCTATACCCTGGTCCTGGGGCGGTCTCCAATCGGGCAGGAGCGTGTCGCCGGCTTTGACGACGAAGCTGGTCCCCTCAAAATCCAACCTCACAGGTGCCCGTGCTACCTCACCCTGCGAAGCGGCTATGGCGACGGCGGTCTTGGTGGCTGCTGCGTCGTATGCTGGCGTAGGGGGTGCCGTGGGGGCTGCTGAGATGGGCGATGAATTGGAGGACGCTGTGGGGCTGAGAAGCGACCCGTGAGTTCTCAGGGGTCGTTTGTGGCTCGCTGGTTGGGCTTGTGCCAGGCTCGCCAGGCTCGCTACCATTATGCTGAGCGGGGGGAGGCGCGGGCCGCGACTGGAAGGCATTTGTAATAGGCCCTGCAACCAGTATCGCAACGAGTAGGAGTATCAGCACAGGGAATATGAGCTGCCGCCAGGTCGTGGGCACTATAGTGGAAACTTCAGAGGCGTCGTCATCGTGACCGCCGTGCCCCCCACCATGCCCGTGGTCGTCGTGATCGCCGTCCAGGTCATCATGATCGCCGTGCTGGTGAGGGTCGGGCGCATGGGTGTCATGTCCGGTGGTCGGCCCCGCCTTCGAGGTTTCGGTCGAAAAACCGCCAGCCTCGCGCCCGGAGTGTCCGGTAGTTGACACGTCGCCTGCTGCGCCACGGTCAGGGGGCGTCTCCTGCGGAGAATCGCCGCGAGTATGATCGTCTGTCATTCAGTCTTGCCTCAGGTATGTAAATCAGGCTTCGCGCTCTTCGCGCTATAGCCAAGCAATAGACCGGACCGCCGCCAGTTGTATCTTACGGTACGCGGTCCGGTAGGGACAAGGATGGCAGCCAGAGCTTATGCGTATCGCGCCCAGGAAAATCCTTGAGGGGCATGTCCAATCCAAAGTACGGCACGACGACCCGATAATTATCCTTAAGCAGCCGGGAGACGCCAAACCCCTCAGCAGAGGTGATGAGAACTCCCCAGCGCGGTGCGGTCACCATTCTCTTTGGTGAAGTAGACGCTCACGCCCCTGATGCCCTCCCCGGCATTGAACATGTTATCGCGGTTGCGGTCATAGAAGAGCCGGAACGACACGGGTAGATAATCGAGGCTGCTCCCCACGGCGGCAGGCTTATCAGGCAGCACAATTACCGGCTTGGCGGGCACCTTCAGGGATTCGGGAGGGTGACCAGTGCGCGGTACGTTGGGAATCATCGTCAACTCCACAATCACCTCGGTAGGAACAGGGAGCGTCGGCGCAGGCGGTAGCTGTCCGGTTGGCTGGGGCGGGGGTATCGATCCGCCACCACCCGGAGGCTGGCTGGTAGATACCGGCAGCGGAGGCACCGCTACCGTCTGTTGCGAAGGTGGGGTCGGCGGTATACCTCCTGCCGTGGGTGAAGGTACGGGCGGGCGAGTCGGCTGCACCACAGTGGTAGGCGTGCTACCGGATGGAGGCGGAGGCCCCGCGGTGGCCGTACCAGGTGGCTGTGGTACTCCCGGCGCTACCGCCAGGATGAGGTCGTAAGATTGCAGCGAGCCACCGATGTCCCCGGCGTTCTTCACCTGCAAATAATAGAAATCGTCTCGCAGTGGGTAGAAGTCCAGGCGTGACGCGACGCCATCACCTCCATCATCGTTCTGGGCGAGCACCGTGGTGCCGTTGGAGTCGAACAGGTACATATAAGTGTCGAGACCTGGCCCCAGGTTGGCGGTACGGATTGTGTACACCTTCCCGGCACGTGCGTAGAACTTCACCCAGTCAGCGTCCGTCGCCGGGCAGATGATATGGCGCTGGGTGGTCCCTATGAGAATATCTTTCGCCTCGGAGGGAACGCCATCCGTCTCATAAGCGTCACCGCACGGCCCCGAAGTGGGGGTAGGGCTGTTGGGGTTGGGAGTGAACGTTGCTGTTGGGGTAGAGGTTGGCGGGAGGCCACCCTGCGACTGGAATGAAAGGGTGTACTCATAGCCAACGCCGCCACTACCCGTCCGGTCGCGCACACGCAGGTAATAGATACCGTTACCGTAGAATGTGTAGTCTATCCGGGAGGCAAGACCTGAGCCAGGAGCGGCATCATCGTTTTCGGCAAGGAAGTTGCCCCGCTCATCATACAGGGTAATAACCGTATCTGTGGGTCCCGTAAGGAGGGACGTGAAGAGTGAGTAGACCTTATCACCACCCGCGACGAATCTTACCCAGTCTTGATCTGCTGCCCCCGAAGCCAGGCAGAGCGAATGGCGCTGATTGATGAAAAGCTCGATAGACCTGGCGGTATCGCGGCTGTTATCAGGCTCGTAAACGTCCTCGCACGGAATGGGGGTAGGCGTAACGGTCATCGCGGTCGCGGTAGCGAGCACCGTGGGTGTCGCAGTCGGGACCAGGGTGGACGAGATACTGAAATTGTAGAGGAAGTTTGGCCCTGACCCACCTTGATTGTTCGCGTCGGTTATCTGAGCGCGGAAGAGGCCGCTAGTGGTTGGCCGGAAGTTGATCACACTGTTCCGCGAGCCGGGATTGTTGTCCTCTGCTATCAGGTTATTTGAAGAGTCAAATAGGCGCAACACCGTATCGACGGTCGCCCCTACGACAGTGGCACTCAAGGTATAGGTGCTGTTGGTGTTCATCTGGATGGGAACCCAGTCCAGGTCTCCGGCGGGGCACAAGCGGTGCAGCACGGTGGAGCCGACCGGTTGAGTTGTAGTCGAGGTGGGCGTGTTGTCGTCCTCGGAGGGGTCACCGCAAGATGGTGCACTTGGGGAGCTTGGTATGGAAGCGAGGTCTGTTCCCTGGGGGGGGTCGGTATCCTTGCCATCGGGCCATCGCTGGAGAGAGCGCGTGCCGTCAGCAGGTGGAAGGGTGGGTATGCTGGAAGTGAAGAAGTGGGCTTCGAAACGCTGATAGTTGGGCCAGTTTGGATTGGGAGAGCTACCGAAGTTCACTACGTCTATGACGGTATCGGTGGGATTAGTGTTCACCAGTCCCAGGAAGTCTCCGTTGCGGTCGAGGCCGGTCGTGCCGGCGAACCAGTCACCAAGCTGCGCGGAGCCTATCGCACGATACTGTCCGGCAGTGATTGTGGAAATGTCAAGATTCGACAACGGTATGGAATCGTCTCGGTTATAAATAACATAAGTAGAGAGATCAATGGTAACCTGGCTGCTGTTGTAAAGCTCGAAGTACTCGTTGTTGCCGCTAGTGCTATCATATATCTCGTTTATGACCAGGCCATTTGGGCTGAAGGCCGCGAATGATAGCCTCTTAGCAGAGCCAGCCTGAGCGGTGTGTAGAGACGCAAGACTACCTGAGACCAGCAATAGCGTGATCCCTAACAAGACTGTCTTCAAGTTCGGCTTGAGCATGAAACGACGCGGCATTCATAACCCCTTTCTTCGCCCAGGACGAGCCATCACTGGCTCTAAGGATGGCATGTTAGCAGGTTGTTCGGGCTGACCCCGACGCCGTTCGCCCTGGCGCACCCAGAGACGATAGCGCGGCACGCTAAGTAAGCACGCACACGCTATGATACTGTATTTGGATGGCAGTGTCAATCCCTGCGGGACGATGGACGATGGACGATGGACGATGGACGATGAACGATGGACGGATTAAACGCCAAGACGCCAAGATAACCAAGAACGCTAAGATTGTTTATGGGTATTCACCGCAGAGACGCAGAGGTCTTAGGGGAGGTGTTTTGATGGTAAGGTGGTGGGTGTGGGGGTAGGGGTGATAGGGGTGATAGGGGCATGGCGACGCCATGCCCCTACGGGCGCGGTGGGTTGTCGGTTGTAGGGTCAGGTGTCCCTGTGCCGCAACTGGTTCCTGGTCACTTATCTCTGTGCCTGGGGTGCGGTGGTTGTGGGGTGAATGGTGATACGATAGGATAAGCATCAGATGTGGAGCCGCCCGGCGGATCAATCCGCGGGCTACTCCTACTAAGCCCGCCTGCGCGGGCTGCTACACGTAGCACTCTGATGATTATTCTGTTCGTATTCACCCTTACCACAGCACTGCCAGGCTGTGAGCTATGAGCATGGCGCTCCTACCAGGTACGGATTGACCTGCGCTGTGCCCGGTTGTCGAATGTCGAGTGCGGAGTGCGGAGTGCGGAGTGCGGAATGTTGGTGGATGGCACTCGTTACTCTAAATTCTAGGCTGAGACCTCCTTTTCGGGGGTGTCAAGGGAGAGTATAATTCCCTCGACGACAGGGACACCAGCGGGACCCTTGGGGTTGGACCTCGACTGCGACTGGCGAGGTCAGAAATGCATCTCTATTAACTTAATCCCTTTTCGAGGGCAAAACGGGACATGATTTTGGGGCTTTTTCTAAAATTGGTCCAAAATTGGTCCTTTGGGGGGTGTTTGGGGGGACTGACGACTGACTGATAATGGACCATTAGGTGGGTGCGTGGATAAGTAATAGGTCTGAGTGAGGAACAAATAATTGGTTTCGTCCCTTGTCCGTCGTCGCGGGCTTCAGGGCCGCCCTCCTACCCTGTCCGCCCAGGGGACGCTTCAGAGGCTCGTTGGTGCAATCGCTTGATTACCCTCTCAGCGCGAGCCTCGGTAAGCTCAGAAAGGTGGGAGACTCCAAAAGTTCGCGCATAGCTCGGAGGGAATCATGCCACACTGTCGCGCCAATCTGCCGATTTCTTGCACCTGCGAAGGACTGCATAGACCGGCTGAGGGTGGGTTGAGAGGCGTAATGTTGGCGGGGGCATCACGCTTGAGCGGTTCCGGGGCGCGCACAGGAGGAGGTTCTTCGGCCAGCCTGGGGGGGTCATCGTCCATGCGGTCACGCCCATAAAGGTCCAGGCCGATGCCGAGGAGCGAGGCGCATTTCTTCAAAGCGTCGCTCCCAGCCGCCTTGTAGTCGTCCGCTATCGAGAGGGGGCGGCCTGTCTTAGGGCCGGAGGCATGGCGCTTGATGTCCGCTCCCCCGAATTGGGTCTTGACGATGGTCTGCCCTTTCGGGGTGCGCACCGTCAGCCTGGCTTCGACTATTACCTCGTCCTCCAGGATTTGTTTGTCGATAATCTCGAAGTCCCAGTTGAAGCCGAAGACCATGTTGAGGCGCTCGGTGACGTAGCCATGCTCCACGTAGGCGAATTGCATACCGCCTCGTCCCTGCCGCATCTTTATCTCGTGCCTGGGGGTGCGCTGTAAGAGGAAGTCTACCTGCGCCTCATCGAGCGTCTGCACAAAGAGACGCTGCTTCTCACCCTGGAGCGCACGGCTCACTCCGTCATGCGCGACCAGCTCCTGACCCGGCACCAAATCATCTGCGCTGCTCATATCTCACCTCAATTCTATGAAGTACCAGATGGTGAAACTATAGCACAGATGTTCGGTTAATGCAATGGGTAAGCACGCCTATTAGAGCACATTTCAAAACCTGAGATGTAATACGTAGGGGCCTGAATTGGGCGTAGCCCAAGAACCCGTGAACCGCCCTGATGGTAACAACGCCTATTCGACCCAGGGCGGTTCACGAACCGCCCCTACGGGGGCTTACGCTAAACTTTACTTGCGGCGCTTACGGGGCTTTACAGGCTTACCTTCCACGGTAGTCTTGCGCTCCGTCTCGAAGGCGACGAGGGACTCTCCCGCTCGTAGGGTGCGATAGCGGACGTTCTGGAACTTGGAGTTGCGCAGCTTACGGCGCTTGACCTCGCGGCGCTCGGCTTTGTCAATGGGGGGCATGGGTCGCTCTCACTTGCGCATGGCGTTATGCGCGATTACACTGCTCATATGAAACTTGCATGGGGCGATTTTCACTGGCTGAGGACTGTCATCACCAACATTATAACAGGCGCGGTTGGCACCAGCCTTTATATGAACCGCCGACGGAATCGCGACCTTGAGCTATACGAATGGCCTGAAGGCAGGGAAGCGCCCTTCGTGCAGATCATCACGCCTGCACGAAATGAGGAGAATAATATAGCGCCCCTGCTATCTTCCCTCCTGGCCCAGCGTTACCCGCGTGGGAGATGGGGTATAACGCTGGTTGACGATGCGTCTACCGATGCGACTAAAGAGATAGCAAGCGAGATGGCTGCGTCTTATCCTGAGCTGGAAGTCGTAGGGGCACCTCCACTCCCGAAGGGCTGGACAGGGAAGAGTAATGCGATGTATGCCGGTTACCTGGCAGCACCCCAGGAAGCGGAATGGCTCCTCTACGTAGATGCCGATACGCGCCACTCACCTTTGATGCTTTCGTCGGTAGTGCATAACGCGTTACTCACGGAAGCCGATTTGCTGAGCCTTGTGATCGATGTGAAGATGGAGTCTTTCTGGGAGCGCGTGCTGGTGCCCCAGGTCGGAGAGCTTTACACGCTGCTGGTGGGGACGATGGACCAGGTTAACGAGCCGGGGCGCACAAGCGCTGCCGCGAACGGGCAGTGCATGTTGGTCAGGCGGACGCTTTTTGGCGAGTTAGGGGCTATCGAAGAGGTAAGAGGCGACGTAGCGGAGGACCGCGCTCTTGCCCAGGCCCTAAAGGAGAGGCGCTACAACGTCCGGCTTGAGTATGGCCGCAATCTTGTTAGTGTCCGCGTCTACTCATCTTTGGGGGATATGTGGAATGGATATGCTAAGACCCTCTTCTGGGCGAGCGGGCACGATACGCCGAGGGCGCTAGGTGTAGTAGCGGCCCTCAGCCTGTACGCGCTGGTGCCTCCCCTCGTAATCGCCGCCACGTTGGCGAGACGATCAACACGCCGCAAGGCAATTTTAGCGCATGGGGCAATGCAAATAGTGCCGATGCTGGTCGTGCGTCTGGCCGTATGCCGCCAGATGGGTGTGCCCGCTCGATACGCACTCACCTACCCATTGGGCGTGGCTGTAGGCAACGCCCTGCTCCTCTTCTCCATGTACCGCGTCCTCTCAGGCAAAGGCGTTCGCTGGAAGGGGAGAACGTATCGGTAATTACGAGTTACGAGTTACGAGTTACGAGTTACGGGAGCTTCTAACTCGTAATTCGTAATTCGTAACTCGTAATTAACGTCGCGGCGTTTGGCAGTTGGGGAAGAAGGTGTTTGCTACTATCTTGGTCGACTGGCCTCGCGTGACGGTCGCGGCCCAGCGGAAGTAGGGTCTATTGTCCGGCTCGATGCAAGGCTCGCCCTCTCCGCCGCAAGGGTAGCCGCCCATTATGCCTCGTGAGGCGAGCCGCTGTATCCACATGTAGAAGGCATTGTCGGGGGGCACATCCTCGAAGATTTGGCCCGCGGGGATGTCCGCGTAGCCCGCCGCGTTGGAGACTATCTTGGACAGTTGTCCACGAGTCGCGTTGAAGTTAGGGCGGAAGTACGGGCGGTCATTCGGAGGCTCGCACGGCTCGTTCGGGACGGTGCCGCACGGGTAGCCGCCCATGTGACCTCGCCTGCTGAGGCGATTTATCCAGGTGTAGAAGGGGCTGGCTGGCGGTACGTCTTCGTAAATCTGCTCTCCAGCGTCCTCATTGAAGCCAGCCGAGTTGGAGACTATCTTGGCTATTTGCCCCCTCGTGATATTTACGTTGGGGCGGAAGTAGGGATTGTTGTTCTCATCGCACGGTTCCCCATCCCCGCCGCACGGGTAGCCGGAGATTATGCCTCTGCACGTCAGGCATCTTACCTGCGTATAGAAGGTGTTGCTCGCTGGCACGTCGGTGAATTGTAGAGAGCAAGGGGTCGGCGTCGTGAGAGCAGTCGCGGTGCTCATGACGGTTGCCGGAGGTGACGTAGAGGTGCTTGTCGCCTGCTGAGTTGCTTGCTGGGTAGGCTGTTGCGTCGGTTGCTGGGTCGCCTGCTGTGTAGGTGTAGATGTATGCGTGGGAGTCATGGACCCGTTCGCCGTCGCAGCAGTGGTCGGAGATACAAGTGCAGTTATAGTGCCTGTGGACGATGGTGCAATAGTCGCCATACCTGTAGGCGACTGCACAACGGGAGCCGTACTGGTGGGGGACACTACCGCAGTGGTTGTACGTGTAGATGACGGGCTGGTGGTAGCTGAACTGGTAGACGAAGCTACTGCGGTTGTTGTACGTGTAGGTGATGGGCTGGCGGTGGATGTATTGGTAGACGATGCTATCGCAGTGGGTGTACGTGTGGATGACGCAACCACAGTGGGTGTACTTGTACTGGTCGACGAGGTTACGGCGGTGGCCGTAGAAGTGGCTGACGTGAAACATTCAAATGCGACGTCATCGAAGCGTATGGTCGAAGGGGTAGGGTCCTCGTTGTAGAAGATCAGCCGGTAGCGCGCGGCTACGGCTCCCGTTGGGGCGGCCACGCCACCACTGAAGAACTGCCAACCTGCTACCCCTCTATCTCCCGCGAAGACGTCGCTGGTGCTTGCCTGGGCACAGCTGAAATTGGCACAGTTGTACCAGGCGACACGCACACGTGCCGACTGGATGTTGCTGTCCGGCCTGTATACGTACCCCTGCACCTGGTAGGTCTGCCCTGGAACGACCGTACCGGGAATGTCCTGCTGGATGCCCTGCGAGCCGCCGGATGTAGCCGTAAACGCGTGGGTCACGGCTACGGAGTAGAGGCCCGAACGAGGATTTGCGGTGTCCACGGTGGCGGTAACGCCTGGGGTGGTGGTGACCCACGGGGACAGGTTGCCCGTCTCAAAGCCGGGGTTCGCCAGGGCGTTACACGCGAGAGGGGGTATGGTAGGGGTGGCCGTAGGTGGTGTCTGCGTGCCCGTGACTGTGGGTGTAGGGGTGGAGAAGCAAGGGCCTATGTATCCCACGCTCCAGTCGTAGTCAAAGACATCCTTGTAATATTGGTAGCCCGCGTTCGAGGCTATCTGGAGACCGTACTCGCGGTTGTTCTTGGAGCTATTGGCCGAGCCGTTGATGCTGGAGGAGTGTATATATCCCTGCGAGCCGATACGCACCAGCACTTCCTTGTTGTGGATGGGGCCGTCGCTTGGCTGGCCGATCTTGCCCTGGAGATTGGGTAGGCCGAAGCTGCTGAGGTACTGTACGGTAGCCGAGTTGTGGGTGCTGCCGCAGTCATCGAACGCTGCATCAAGGAGGATGCGAACGTTCGCGCCACGCTGGGCGGCGCGTATATACGCCTCAAGACGCGGGTTGGGGCCATCGAGAGTGCTCGACTGCCAGTACTTGCGCTCGTACTGCTGCTCGACCATCACTTCATCCCCCGCGCCTGCGCGATTGACGAGTCCGATGAGGCTGTCAACGTCCCTGAGCGCATTGTCGGGGGCCTGCACAATCTCGATGCGCTGGGTCTCTGTGACGACGAGAGGGGTAGGCTTCACCAGAGTGTAGCCTGTCTGGTCGGGGAAGGGGGTTGGCGTGTAACCGGGTGGGGGTGTGCCCAGGCCGGGGTAGCGCACCAGGTCGGCGTACCTGCCGAGGGCGAAGTCGGTGTCCACCATGCGCCGTGTATAAGCGACTACGTTGGGCGCGTTGGTGATGATCATCGAGCCTCGATTGCCCGCAGTCCCGTTCCCTTTAGGGTCGTTGGGCATGCCGGAGAGGGCGAAGTTCTCGCTCCCCGTCAGCACCCGCGCGTTATCGACTATCATGATTTTGGCGTGGACGTTGTTGTATCTGTACTGGTCGTCCGTCGTGCCGGGGTAGCCGCTGAAGAAGTAGACGGGGATGCCCGCCGCCTCCCACTGCTGCGCCGCCCAAAGGGTGTCATCGTCCGGCCTGGGCGGGCTGAAGCAGCATGGATTCCCCTCGATGGCGATAGTGACGCTTACGCCCCGGTTCTTCGCGTCAATGATTTCAGTGACAAGGGGAGCGTTGTGCCACTCATACGTTTCTATGGTCAATGACGTCTGCGCGGAGCGTATCAGCTCCACTACCGCGTCATAGGTGTTGTCGGGAGCTACCAGGAATTTCGTGGTGACGTTGGTCTCGGTGTAGGTCTTTGTGAAGAACATGTCCTCAAGCGCGGGGTCGGTGATGGGCCAGCCTGGGCGCAGGGTCTTCTTACCGTTGATGTCGTCATACTCGCGCGCGCCTGGCGTTGGCGTGCCCGACCCGGTGGGGTCGTTGTCTTGCGCCCAGTCATCGTTCGTATTGGTGTCCAAGAAGGGCCTGCCCGTAAGCTCGTCCAACTTGCGATAGAGTATCTGCCCGGCCTCGTTGAAGGAAGGCTGGCCGACCGGGAGGTATGGCTGCACCGCAACGCCCACCCAGCCGGTAGTACCCGTGTTGCCGCTCTTGTACACGAGGGTATCCACGTTCCCGCCAGTGTCATTGCGCAAGCGGAGAGCATCGCCGCCATCGGGAAAGTTGAAGCCCGCGGAAGCTGACGCCTGGGGCACGCCGGGGTCGCTGTCGGCCCCGTACTCAAAATTGGGCGCGAAGCCAAATAGGGTGCGGAAGCTGACGGCGTTGTTCGCTATCCATATCTTGCTATTGCCGGGGATATTTACGCCGACGGGGAGCGTAATCGCACCTGTCGAGCCGACGATACTCCACGAGCCTACCGGGGCCGGACTCGCGCCCGTGTTGACGAGGCGTATGGCCTCGTCGCTTTGCCCAGTGGCGTAGGTCGTGTAATAGAGCATGTAAAGGAGCACGTTCGACTGGGGGACTGGGGTGCTGGTCGGTCCAGGCGTATGGCTTGGGCCGGGGCTGGGAGTGGGTGTCGGTGTGCCGTTGCCGCAGTCGTTGGTGGGCGAGGCGCTGTTGCGGGGCGCGGGCGCTAGCACCTGGAAGTCCTTATCGTTGCTGTTGCTATCGAGGCACCCGCCGCTAAAGCGCTGTGCGGACGTGGTATTCGAGAGCGCTGGGACCGGGCCACTCCCTTCGTAGTCGGTCGAGGAGCCATAACCCACGAAGTCTATGAGGAACTGGCTATATGTAGGATTCGTAGTGCCAGCGCGTGGCAGCCGACCCGCAGGTGAGCAGGGCAGTGCCGTTTACGAGCGCGACCTTGCCGCTCGTGGCCGACAGATTGATGCTGGTAATCGCGTCGGGCGTGGGGAGCGGCGAGCAAGTGCCGGTGCCTGAGGTGCCAGATTGTATCAGGTAATAGCCGCCGGGAGGGATGCTCGTTGCGGGTAAGTTGAATATGGAGGAGAGATTGTTGCCTGAGCTGGCGTACTGCACCGACTTGCCGCTCAAGCTCACGGGACCGCCTGTGGCATTGAATAGCTCGATGAAGTCGAAGCAATAAGGGGTCTGGAGGGTGCTGCCGCCGCCCCCGTACAACTGGCTGATAACGAGTCCAGCGCCCCCGGCTCCAGGAGTACTTGTTGCGCTGGGCGGCGATACAGTGCCCGTGCTGGTGGGGGTTGCTGCTGTACAGGGATTGGAGGGTGAGGTGCTGTTGTGTGGAACGATGGTAGATGTGGCGGTGAAGTCGGCGCTGTTGTTGTCTGTGTCGACACACCCGCCGCCGTTTCGCGCGTTGGAGGTCGTGTTGCTAATTGTAGGTGCAACTCCGCTCCCCTCAAAGCAGTTGGTGCCTGAGCCATAGCCTACGAAGTCGACCACGCCGGCACCCAGAGGACACGAGCCGGTGAGCAGTGTGGTGGAATTTACCAGAGCAACCTTAGCAGCGGTAGCTGACATTGCGAAGGTGCCGGTGGCGTCAGGGGTCGGCAGGGGGTTCCCGGTGGCACCGCCCGATGCTACCTGGATTAGGTAATAGCCACCAGGCGGTATGGTGCCTGAGAATGAAGCCGCTTGCCACGTGTTGCCGGTGGTCGATGCGTATTGCACCGACCAGTTGGTTACGGTAACAGGACTCGCGGTCGGGTTGAAAAGCTCTACGAAGTCATTGCGCCACGGCGCACCCGCGTTGCCGCCGCCGCCGTACACCTGGCTGATAACCAGCGAGGTTGAGTGCGGATTATCAGCGCTATACTGTGATACCGGCAGGGCCGCGATTGCACTCTTGACCACCAGGGCAGGCGAATTCCCCGCCCCGACGAGCGCCAGCCCAACCATAGCCCCCAGGGCTACGCTGAAGAGGCGAGCAGCCTTCCCTTTCGGCACGACAGCCATTCTGTCTTGCTCCTTTGTGGGATATATAAAGACAAAAGGTTCGTTTTACTTCTCACTCGGCTATTATGGCCGAGTGAGAAGTAAAACGAACCTTCTGCTAGTGGTAAGAAGCTAACGGAGAGACGGAGTCTGACAGTTAGGATAGAAGGTGTTGGCTACGATCTTGGAGGTCTGGCCTCTCGTTATGCTCGCAAACGGCCTGAAGTACGGCCTGTTGCCTGGTGGTACACAAGGCTCGAACGGTCCTCCGCACGGATATCCACTCATCACTCCGAGGGCGGTTAGCCGCTCGATGTATACCCAGAATGGGTTGGACGATGGTACGTCCTCGTACGTTTGAGTACCAGCAGGTATCGGTGTTGTGATGCCTGCTGCATTCGCCACTATCTTGGAGACTTGCCCACGTGTGGCGTTTGCTCCAGGTCTGAAGTACGGCCTGTTCCCAGGAGGTATACAAGCCTCTCCAGGTCCTCCACACGGGTAGCCTCCCATGTGTCCACGCATCGTCAGACGGTTGATGAACTGGTAGAACGGGTGAGCGGGAGGAACGTCCTCGAAGATTTGAGGACCTGGGTCCTCTCCAAAGCCAGCGGCGTTGGAGACCATCTTCGCTATCTGCCCTCTCGTTATCGACATGAACGGTCGGAAGTAGCCTGTGTTGTTAGGATCGCATGGCTCTCCCACGCTACCGCAGGCGTAGCCGTTAGCTATCTTGCGGCAAGAGAGACACCTGATGTATGGGTAGAACTCCGAGCCTGGCGGCACGTCCACGTACTGGATTGGGCAGGCTGTCGGTCCTACTGTAGATGTAGGTCCTACCGTGCTTGTAGACGATGGTATCGACGTGGCAGGTGGCGTTGTAGGTGTAGAAGATGGCGCTACCGTAGCTGGCGGGGTCGTGGGGGTAGCACTCGGGCAGCCACCACCTGCCTGGGTATCACCACTCGCTCGGATTACCCAGTTGCCTGGTAAGCCGAAGCTGTCGATTGTCCCTATCGTGTCGTTGTTACCCAGGTTGTCGTAGTCTGGGTCGATGTTCGCGCTCTGTCCCGCTACCCAGCTGCGTACCTGTGAGGCTGTCGTGTCGAGTGGGGACGGGAAGCTTATGGGGCTTACTCCACCACTGTTGTACGTGTCTGAGAAGCCTATGTACAGGTCCCCTGGTGTGGAGGCTAGTACCGAGACTGCGTAGTTGGAGAAGGTAACACCGTCCGATGCTGTGACGGTAGCAGGGAGTTGGGCTATCTTCACCGCGTTGGAGGGGTCGTTGTTGCGGTCTGCATCTACGTACACCAACAGGTTGATAGCTAACCCTACCAGTGACCTACCGGCAGAGGTGGGACCTGGGAACTGTACGCTAATCTGGTTGAGTTGGATGGGGAAGTCGCCATCGACAGGGGAGAAGCGGTTGAGCCAGATGGCAGGGTAGTTGACCGTCTGGTTGGTCCAGCCTACGCTATCTTCCTGTGCTCCATCATCGAGTATGAAGCTGATCGGTGCTGTCGTCTTCCAGTAGACATCGGTGACCGAAGCAGGGGACGACGTCCTTGAACCACCGCGAGCGCTGCTCACGACCTTACCAGCACCCTTGCCCTGCTTGACTAACTTATCAGTGCCCTTCTCTCCGCCAAGACCCACTACGTGTGGCTTGGTCGGGATTGTGGGTGGACATACTGTAGGTGTGGCGCTAGCCTGAGCTGTGGAGGTAGGAGGTGCTGTCGTGGGGCTAGGTCCACCAGGTGTGGGAGTAACGCATGTGCCACCACCTAAGCCTGATACGGTCAGTGTGTAGGCAGGGCAACCTGCCGTGAACAATTCGTTGACTACTATCACGAAGGTAGCACCAGCAGGTACTGTCACCTCATAGGTTCTCGGAGCACCAACCTCTGGGCTTACTCCGATGTCACCAAGGTAGTTAGCACAGACGTTGGCAGGGTTGTAGCTACCCAGGTAAGCCGCACTCTGAATGTACGATGTGCCTGTGCAGCTCTGTGGGTCTAGCATGATGGATACACACACCGCAGAAGCGGAAGAGTTGGTCAGTGTGTATGTATCGTAGCGGAACGTACCGGTAGACTGGGCACAGGTCTGAGGCACGGCACAGGTGCTCTGTGGGTCGTCTCGGAAGAGGCGGTTGGTCTGTGTCGGGTCGTTTGAATCTATCGCCCCATTGAAGACGAGCGGTCCTCCCGCACATACTGTTGGTGTCGCTGTCCCTGCCTGGGTTGTCGAGGTAGCAGTGGCTCCACCAGCGGTAGAGGTAGGGGTAGCTGTGCCACAGGAGCCTAGCACGCCACTGACCATCGTGCCCGCAGGTATAGCTGTGTTGCATGAGTACTGGCTGTAGGTGGTGGTGTTCTTCTGGATACCTACGGTGGCACTGGAGCCAGTAAGGCCCATCACCCCGTAGATCAAGTCGAACTTGGTCTGACCTTCATACAGCCTGATCTCATAGTTGGTATCGGTGCCTGCCGCACAGGTGGTGGCCGTGTTGAAGCCGCACGTCCTGAACTCCAGGTTGAATATGCGGTTAGGCGCTACACCTGTTACAGAGCTAAAGACACCCTTGCCTGCGGGAGCCGTAATCTGGTCATCCCAGAAGGCATAGATGGTATAGCTGTACGCCCTGTCAGTAACAGGTAAGCAGGCGTTGATGTAGTCGTTCAGGCCAGTGATGGCGCTGTTGAACTGCAAGTTGCCGTTGGAGCTTACGTTCACCGTGGTGAAGCTCTGGTCGTATACAGTGTATGCGAACGGCAACGTGACTGACGTAATCACGTCGTCGCCATGGTTCCCTATGTCCACCGTACCAGGTACGATTGTTGCTCCAGCCGAGGCGGTATACGTGTAGTTGGTCGAGCATACCGTCGCTGTCGCAGTTGCTGCCCCAGCCGTGCTGGTAGCTGTACTGGTGCGTGTTGTGGTTGCGCTGGCTGCTACTCCGGTACTGGTAGGTGTAGCGGTAACACAGGCACCACCAGGTAGCCCTGTTACTGTGATGGTGTACGAAGCACACCCTGCGTTCTCGGTGAACTCTTCGACCACCAGGAAGTATGTGGTGTTAGCGGGTATGGTCAGTTGGTAGCTGGCACCCAGGTTGCTGTCTGCCACGTAGGCTGTGCAGGCATTACCAGGGGTGGGCACGCTGAGTATACCTCGGAGTAGACACACGCGGCGTCGCTGAGGTTTACCGTTATACAGACCGGAGCGCCAGTGTTGTTGACCAGCGAGTATGTATCGTAGTGGAAAGTGCCAGCAAGCTCGCCAGGGCAAGGTGTGGTCGAGCCACATGAGGAGACTGCACCCAGCACGCTGTTGTGCGTCGGCTCGCTCCCATCGATGGAGCCTGTGAACACTACCGGTCCACCGGACGTGCAGACTGTCGCCGTCGCCGTCGCTGCTACCGCCGTGTTAGTGCGGGTAGTGGTTGCGCTAGCAGCTACTGACGTATTGGTAGCAGTGGACGTTGCTGCCTGGCTTGTGGAGGTAGCTGTGCTGGTGACGCATGAGCCTAGGACGCCTGTCACCATCGTCCCAACTGTTATCGCGGTGTTACATGCGACTCTGGGCGTAGGTGGTGGTGTTCTTCTGGATGCCTGTAGTGGCACTGGAACCTGTCAGGCCCATTACCCCGTAGATCAGGTCGAACTTGGTCTGTCCCTCGTACAGCCTGATCTCGTAGTTGGTGTCAGTGCCTGCCGCACAGGTGGTAGCCGTGCTGAAGCCGCATGTGCGGAACTCCAGGTTGAATATGCGGTTGGGCGCTACACCTGTTACAGAGCTAAAGACACCCTTGCCAGCGGGAGCAGTTATCTGGTCGTCCCAGAAGGCATAGATGGTGTAGCTATACGCTCTGTCGATAACAGGCAGACAGGCGTTGATGTAGTCATTCAGCCCCGTGATGGCGCTGTTGAACTGCAAGTTGCCGTTGGAGCTGACGTTCACCGTCGTGAAGCTCAGGTCATACACCGTGTACGGGAATGGCAACGTCACCGAGGTGAGTACGTCGTCGCCATGGTTCCCTATGTCTACCGTTCCCGGTACGATTACGCCAGTCCCTGTTGTATATGTGTAGTTTGTGGCGCATACGGTCGCTGTGGCGGTAGTTGCCGCAACGGTGTTGGTAGCAGTGCTGGTGCGTGTTGTGGTTGCGCTTGGAGCCACTGCTGTATTGGTGCTTGTACTTGTGGTGGTTGCGCTAGGCGCTACTGCTGTATTGGTTGCAGTCGGTGGCACCGCCGTGTTGGTGCTTGTGAGGGTAGCGGTAGCTGATGGGCAACCACCCCCGCCAACGATGTTGCCGTTGAGGCGGAACACCTGGTCGGGTGCCGTTGCGTCGATACCGCAGGTCGCACCTCGTGCTCCCCAGTTCACACAGGCTGGTATCCCAAACCCACCCCCAGGATTACGCCACGCTCCCGGGCTGTTCGAGGTCACTGTGCGGTCTTGCCAGCCCCACTGGCCCCCTGGTGTGAAGTCCATTCGCGCTTGCACCGACACCCAGTATGTACCGGGTGCCAGGTTGGCGGGTGTCGTCAGGGGGATTACGAAGTTGATCGGTCCACCCGTGTATGCGAGGTTAGTCGCCGTGTAGACGGGCGTTGCAGGTAGCGTGGCTAAGTCGGTATAGAAGAATACGTGGAACGAGGCAGCAGGGCCAGGTCCATTGAAGTACACTCCCTGTACATCAACCTGGTTGACCTGCCACGTCTGGCCTGCGGGGACTACGAAGTCGTCCGCTCCCTGAATATCGAAGGCATTGTTCGCAGCCTCGAAATCTTGTGAGGAAGTGGCATTTGTACCGGGGTTGTTGTACTGGTCGTAGAGCACCACATTGGGTGCTACGGGCGGAGCGAGCTTGGGTGCAGAGCCTGAGGCTGACACAGAGGCGCTCTTGGCGATCTCGGACTGAGGGCGTGTAGCACCACCATTGCCGCTCTGCGCCGGTGGTCTCACTCCACCGTCTACCACGACCGGGTTCTGCGCCGATGCTATGTTCAGTCCAGATGGCACGCAGACCGTAGCGGTGCTAGTGGAGGTAGCGGCTACTGTGGTGGGCGTAGCAGTCGCCCCGGCAGGAAGATTGTAGCGTGAGACCTGTGGATCGTGGTCACTGTCCTGGTTCGCGAACTCTGAGTTGACGTGTAGGGGGTCGAACTCGGCCAGGGCAGCGAGGAGATTGCTGCTCACCAGCGTATTGTCGAGGTCCTGGGAGTTGCCGTCGAAGACGTAGCTGTATCTCTCAGGCAGGGCAAGTGTCTCCATGAGAATTCTGGAGCACGCCCCCACCACGTGGGCTACCCGAGGGGGTGTCCCCCTCGATTATGTTTATCGTTGCCGAGAAGTAGAAGTCGTTCATGTCGCCAAGCACGACTACGTTCGCACTGGCGTTCGATGCCAGGATGCTGTCAACGAAGTTGTTGATTATCCCGGCCTGCTGGTTGCGCTGGACCTCAGACGAGCGAACAGGTGGCTGGAAGCGCCCGAACAGCGGGTGGTCGCCGCCCTTCGAGTTGAGGTGGTTGCCGATGATGAAGAGCTTGTGCCCGTTGTAGGTGAACTCACCTGCCAGGGGCTTGCGGCTCGCATTGAAGGCGGTGTTGGTCGGGTCGATACGGCCAGGGCTATACAGAAGCTCCGGCGCGCCTGGCGGGCCTGCTACGCTATTCGCGCAGGTCGAGCAGCCACCCGGACGGTCGATGAACGCCACGCCCCTATCGGTGCGGAAGAGGAAGCCCTGGCGGATATTTCCGCCCGGCTCGCCGCCATCCTGGTCGTCCACGGGGTCTACGTTGCGGAACTGGTACGTGGGGCCGCCCGCGGACGAGATGGCATTGATAAGCGCAGTCCAGGTCATGGATGCATCTACGACCGTGCTATTTGTCGGGCCGTCGTTGTCCTGTATCTCCTCGATGGAGATGATGTCGGGCGACTTCATGTTATTGACAATCAGGCCCGCCAGGTTGTTGAACTGGGACGCAGGATCGCCTGGGTCAAGGTTTTCGACGTTGAAGTTGCCTATGACGATTTGATTCGCGGCCGGGGTCGCGGCGACTTCCCGCACAAGGCCGCTGGACACACCAGACAGCGCCTGGGTGATCTGAAGCTTGAAATTGCCAAAGTTGTAGTCCATGACGCCGACAGCCGGGCCGGAGAAGTGGTCGCCCACGTTGACCGCCGGGGTGGTCAGGATAACGTCATCGAGGATGATGCGCTCAGGGTTGAAGTCGCTAGCCTGGATTATGACGCCGCCGCGAGTGGTGCGCACGCCGCCGTTCGCGCCGTCATCTCCGAGCAGAGGAATTTCGCCGAAGCTGTTGCGCGGGCCAACCGCCACAGGATTGTTGACCTGCACGCGCATGGCCTCCATGCTCTCGTAGAAGTCAATGCCGTCCTGAGCAACGTCGAATACGCCGCTGGTCTCAACGTCGCCTGTAGCGTCATCTTCAATTATGGTGTTGGGTGGTACGCGCCCGCCCGTGCCTATGACGACCGGGGTGGGCAGAGTATTGCCTGTGGACTGAAGTGCGATGACAGGCGAGCCGATCTCGGTAATGGTGAGGTTAGTACTGGTAGCCCCGCCTGCGCGGAACTCGGTTACCATACCGCTCACCAATACGCTGTCTCCTATGGCGACTGTACCCGTAGGGCTTGTCGAGGTGAAGACGAATATGCCCTCTGAGGTGGCATCATCCGCATCGTTGGTCGGGTCTTGCAGGTAGAAACCGTTGAATTGTAGCGCTGTGACTATGCCGGGCACGTTCGATACGGCCTGACCCTCGAATGGAGAGCGGTGCTGAGAGGCCTGAATCTGCCGGATGCGGACAGCGGTCTGAGTTGCGGTCGCTGTTGCGCCGCCGGGTGTGTTGGTGGCTGTGGTGGTTGCCGTTGCTCCGGTCCCACAAGTGTTAAAGCCATCAGGGTTGGGCGCGAACTGCGCGTAGGTGTTGGTGTTGCGCGCTCCACCCGTGCCGTTGGGGCAACGCTGGTTCGAGTGTCCGGTGCCGTTGCCGCCTCCATTTTCATCTACCTGCGGCTGTCCGGCGTTGAGCAGGACGAGCAGCCCGGGGTCGTCAGGGTCTGCGGTGTCATAAACGATGGCGTCAATGAGGTTGGCGGTGGTTACGGCTGTGCCATTAGGGAAGCTCGTGGCATCCCCGTTGTAGAGAGCCACCGCGTCCTGGCCGTTTTGCAAGAAGTCACCGGCGAAGACCAGGTCCACGCCGGGTACGCCTGCATTGCCGAGGGTAAAGTATCCAGCGCCGTTCGTGCTGAAGGTATCAAGGTCAAACGCACCATATGACAGGTCGTTCGAGCCATTGTAGAAGACTACCACCTTCCCGGTGAGCGAGGTGTTACCCACGCCACCGTCATATAGCTCCACGAACTCCATGGCGTCGGTGCCGACCTGGTCAGCGTCAAGCTCGTTGATGATGAGGCCGGAGGGGGCGGCTGTGTTGGTAGCTGTGGGCGCGACTGCGGTATTGGTGGCGGTGGCGGTGTCCGTGGCTGTGGATGTGTTAGTAGCAGTGGGTGTGTCGGTAGTTGTCGCCAATAGAACCTGAGTGAAGGTTGCCTGTCCAGCAGCCGGCGGTGTATTGGTGGGCGCGGCGGTATTGGTTGGGGTGTTGGTAGGCACAGGAGTGTTAGTCGCGGCGCACGGTAGCAATGTGAAGGCCAGTTGCAGGTTGCTCGACAGGCTGTCCGTGTTGCAGGAGAACTGCGTGACAGGGCCGGTCGTGCCCCTCTGAACTCCTATCGTCGCGCCTGTTGCGCCACCCGTAGGTCCGCCTCTGGCGAGCTGCCCATGGTGCCGTAGACGATGTCGAAGCGGTCCTGGTTCTCGTAGAGGCGCACTTCGAAGTTGGCGTCCCCGTTAGAAAGGCAGAGGCCCAGATTATATAGACAGGCGCGCCATTCGATGGTCAATATCTGGCTGCCAGGGAGACCCTGTATTGAGGTGTATATGCCCTGGGTGCCTCCACCCTGGTTAGTCAACAGGTCATCCCAGAAAGGCAGGATAACGTTGTTGACTGTCGCGGTGGGGAGACACACGTTTAATCGAGTCTCGGTCGCGCCGGTGAAGAAGAGGTAACCATTCGTGCTCGCGTTTACGCTGGTGAATGGCTGCCCGTAGAAATTATAGGTGAAGGGTATCGGGATGTTGACAAATGTATCATCACTCTGCGAGAGCGGCACCAGGATGGTGCCTGGGACAAGCGTCCCGGCAGTCTGATCGATACGGTAAGAAGCGGTGGGGCTGCATGGGTCAGGTGTGGCTGTGGCTGTGCCTGTAGGGCCGGCTGTGAAGGTAGGGGTGGGGGTTGAGACCGCGCCGGCGAAGAAGCGTATGCTGTTGCCTGCCCACAGGTAGTTCGTAGCCTCGTTGGCAACACCACTACCGGTGTTGAACTGGTGCTGCTTGCCGATAGTCCCGGTGAGGTTCTCGATGCCGACGCTCGAATCGCGCCCGTCGTCCGCAGCGGTGGAGCTACCCGTATTGAAGGTGGGGTAGACCATGAAGATGTCGTTTGGAGAGGCTGTAGCGTTTTCGAGTATATGCAGCTCGAAAGTGTTGGACACTGGAATATTGTTGACAACTGTGGCCCCGAAGTGCCGCGCGTCGCGCCACTCAACGATAAATGTGCGGTTGGGGGATATGCCTATCACATCGGTGAGGATGGGGCTGACCCCTTGTGCGGCTGTGAGAGCCTGGAGGTCATCCCAGTTCACGGCGAGTATGTTATTAGGTACGCCAGAGTTAGGCAGGCCCGTATTGGTCCTGGCAGGGGCAGCGCCAGGGTCGGGTATGCCGAGACCAAGCCAACCGTTGCTGCTGAGGGTGGCGGTGGTATATACGGAGCCGTACAGGTTTACCGGGAAGGGGAGGGTAAGGGAGGCGACGTTATCGTCCCAGAGTCCACTGATTACCACGTTGGTTGCTGGAATGTAGGACGCGCCCGCGTTGTCATAGCAGGAGTAGCCGAAGGCATCGGTGGCGTTGCGAGCGAGGGTCACGTTCAATGGGGTGGTGGTATCGGCCGTGACGGCCACGTTAGTGAACGTGGCGGGGTAGTAGCAGCCGGAGCCGGTGACGGTGACGTTATAAGTGCCGATTGGGAGTGTCATGGAGTACACGCCACCGGACGGGAGGTTGTTCTGGCGGACTGCATCCGGGAAGTTGCTGACACGGACGGTGCCCTTGATGAGGGCGTTACTGGTAGCATCGCGGATTGTGCCGCTGATAGTGCCCGTGCCCGCAAGGAGCACAGGCCCGGTGCCGCTTTCCGTGCCGACCGTCTCGACAAAGGCGAGGCTATGGACAACGCGCCCTGCACCCATCGGTTTTGGCACTAATACGGCCCCATTGCCGTCGGCGTCGGTAGACGTCGAGCCTACGCCCACACCGTCAGCAAGGACGAAGCCGCTCATGCCCGGTGTAAATCTGGTGAGCAGGTAAGTGACGTTGTTTGGCACGCCGTTGGCGCGAGAGGGGGAAACGATAGAGGAAGGTATGTTCTGGACCTTAGGGTCGGCCATAATGGTGGCATAAGCCACGCGCGCACTTGAAGCGCCGTCCAGCCGCAGATTGTAGTTGGTGTCGGCTGGTGGGGACTTGAGCATGAAGAAGACTGAGCCTTCGGAGCCTGCTACACCCGTGGCGAGGGGGAAGCCTGGGAGCAAAGTGAGATTTACGTTTTCACCTGGGGCGAAGCCCTCGCCGACAAGCGCCAACGTGGTGGTAATGGTGCTGGAGACGACCGGGCGGTCCACGAAGGCGCGAGACAGGCTGCGATCACTCAATGGGCTGCCTGGAGGTCCCGCGTCGGCCCGCTCTTCGACGATCTGGCCGGAGAGGGTCCCTGTGGGAGCGGCAGTAACATAGAAGTTGTACACTGCCGAGCCGTCGGGGCCTGCGCCAGTCGTAATACCGAAGATCGGGGTCAGGCCTGCTGCGGTCGTCGTGCCGGTGCCCAGGGACGTGTCATTGCGGGCGATGGTTACGCCAACGGACGCCGGGTATCGTGACCCGAAGACGAAAAACGAATCAGGGCTACCGGGGATTACAGAGTGAGCGCCAACCGCCATACCGGGCACCAGGGGCGCTGTCGCCGATATACGGAATGATCCGCCTGTGGACTTGCCGCTCCAGAGGCCATGCAACTGGAGCCAGTTCTCGCCCAGGGCCGAGCCGGTGGTAATCGAGACGAAGAGCGCGCCCTGGTCGTTTGCCAGGAAGTAGCTGGCCGCGCCGCCGTTGATATTGAAGACAACCGGCTCGAAGGGGCGCCAGCCACTTGAAACAGTAGCGATGGCCGACGTGACGGATGGTCTGGCTATCTCGTGGCTAATGCTCAAAAATGCGTTCTGGGAGCCAAGAGCGTTGTTCAGGGGCGCTGCGGGCATAGAGCCGGAGCCGCTACTGCCCGTTGCGGCTGGGATTTCCTTCCCGTCCGGGCCGTACAGGGGCTTAGCGCTGGCACCCGCCTTGTTCATGTCATATTCATAAATCGTGTCGTTGACGATTCGGGCTGTGGCAATGCGGCTACTGCCGGAGTCAGCACGCCTTTAGGCAGGTTTATGACCTGTACGTTGGCTTGCGTGAGCGGCGCATTGGGGTCGTTGCCCTGGGTGGGCAGCGCCTGAGTGCCACTGGTGGGCAACCCCGCCAGAGCCACACTCCCGGTCAGCACTGCTCCCAATAGCAGGACGAGCAATGTCGCCAGCGACCTTAGCCTGATCTTACCATGTGATTTGAATGACATCGAATGTGCTCCTTCCTTCTTCCCCTCGATAACAACTCCGCTCGCTCCTGGACGTGATGGTATGCTCCCGACTACAAACCGGTATGCGAAAGAGTAAAGATGTGCCTGAGCAAATAAAATGCCCTTCGATTATGTACGTCTAATGCATGGTAATAACCGAGAAACGCAAAATCTTAAGCCCATGCAGAAAACGCAAGACCTCTGGGGCCCAGGCAAGCCCTATTCTATCAGAGAATCTTTGCTAAGTCAATGGAGAAACCAGCCCCAGTCAGAAATCATATTTGAGCTTTCTGCCAGGTGCTGATTAAAAGGAAAAACCCCGGCGGTTTGGGCTGGCCGCCGGGGTTATCCAAAGGAGGAAAGTTCTTCTAAATAGTGTAACGAACGGTGTGCCGATTCGCTTCACCGGAACCAGCCCCAATCTGCCACCAGTTTTGCCAGGTCCAGGGGGAAGACCAAAATTATCCAGACAACGTACCAGACGCCTGATAAGACGAGGGCCAAGGCGTTCAATCTCTTCTGCTGGAGGAGAGATAGGAAGAGAAGCGCGGCGGCTATTATGGCAATCGCGGCCTGCGCGAAGGCAGGCGCGTATTCCGGCGATACCCGCCACTCGGTAAAGGACATGCCGAACGCCACCGGCAGCGTGCTCTGGAAGACCATCGCCCCTGTGATGTTCCCAAGCGCCAGCGTGTCTTTCGAGCGGCGCACCCATAGCACGCTGTTGAACTTCTCCGGCAGCTCCGTCGCCAGGGGCACGATAATTAGTGAGAGGATGAGGGGAGTGATACCTATAGAGTTAGCCACATCGCTCACGAACTGCACGAAGAGGTACGCCGCGCCGATAATCATCGCCAGCCCGACCACGATTTGCACTATCACGATTGTCAGGCTGGGATCGGGCGTGCCACGCGAGAAGTGCAGTGGAGAAAGGTCCTCTACATCCTCATCGGGCGACTCGATGTGCTTATCGGTGGCGTGTTTGTAGACGTAGAAAGCATAGTAGAAAACCAGGGCAATTGCGATGATGACCTTGGTCAGCCGGTCCTCGATGAAGCCGGAGGCAAGAGCAATCGCAAAGGCCAGCAGGAAGAAGCGTATGTCTCGCCCCAATATGCGCGTATTGACGGGCATTTGAGTGCTGCGCCTGCCGCGACGGGCGAAGATAAATACGGCTACACCTGTCACAAACATCGCTACGGTCGCCAGCATGAAAGGAGCGCCGATTATAGCTCCCAGACCCACGTCATGCGCGTGCTCGCCCGCCGACCCCGCGAATATAACCGCTACGATAGGTATCAGCGTCTCCGGGAGGGCCGTGCCTACGGCGGCGAAAATGCTACCCAGGACCCCCTCGTTCAAGTCCAGTTTCTTGCCCAGCCACTCGATGCTGTTCGTGAAAACGTCGCAACCGATGAGGATAACTACCAAACCTACAATCAACATCAACCAGGAAAACCATGAAGACAACCGCGTGCTCCTATCGTAATATCCCAGGTGGGGCACAGGCACATGCACAGCGCCGGGCAGTGTAGTCTAACATGAAAATTGCCTCGCCCACAACGGGCTTCTAAGCAAGATACAGGCCGCTGTTTCGGCATTTACCAGATTTTCAAACGAGGTGTTTTAGGCTACACTGGTGCGGTGTCGGCGAAAGGATAAAGGAAAAAGGATAAAGGATAAATTATGAGAGTGTGTAAATAACAGATGCCCATTTATCCTTTTTCCTTTATCCTTTTTAATTTGTAGAAGGGAGATTCTGCATGGATGTTACCCCGGAAAGAGTCGAGGCATTATGGCGCGAGGCGGAGGCGTTGCGCGAGCCGATGGTGGACTTCGCGCGGCGGCTGGTGCAGACGCGAAGCTTGCCAGGGCAGGAGGCCGACGTTGCCCGCATCGTCGCTGAAGAGATGAGGCAGCTTAGCTACGATGAGGTGAGCATGGACGAGGCGGGCAACGTCGTTGGCCGACTGTTCGCTAATTCCCCGGAGGGCAGGAGCGGCAAGCGCATAATGTTCAACACTCACATGGACCACGTGGACGTGGGGGACAAGTCGAAGTGGCCCCATCCACCCTACGAAGCGGTAGTGCGCGACGGCGAGATTTGGGGCAGGGGGACCAGCGACCTGAAAGGCGCTCTCGCCTGCCACGTCTACATGGGCGCTCTCCTCAAGCGCCTGGGGGTGCCACTGCGTAACGACGTCTACGTAGCGGGCGTGGTGCTGGAAGAGGTAGGGGGGCTGGGCAGCATGGTGCTGAGCGACCGCCTGCCGGTGGACTATGTAATTGTCGGCGAGCCGTCGGAGAACCGCCTGGCGATAGGCCACAGAGGCAGGTACGAGGTACACGTCACAGTCACGGGCAGATCGGTGCACGCCAGCGTACCGAATTCGGGCATAAATCCGTTGTACTCAATGGCGCACTTCCTGGCCGAAGTTGAGCAGATGCAATTTACCAGCGACCCAAGATACCCGACGCTGGGGCCAACTTCAATAGCGCCCACGCTCTTTTCTACCGACCAATCCAGCCCCAACGTAGTGCCTGGCGAGTGCAAAATGATACTTGACGTGCGTAACACCCCCTCTGACGTGCCCGATCTGATGTTGGAGCGAATCGAGCCGCTGCTGCAAGGGTCTCTGCACGGCGGCGCTACGGGGACGGCGCATGTGCCACCAGTGACGCTCACCAGCTTCACGGGCCTGACTCGCACCTTCTCCGGGCACGGGGCCTTCGCACTCGCACCCGACAGCCCGCTCGTATTGCAGTGCCGGACGCTGCTGGACGCAGCAATGAGGCGGGAGGTGCCGGTGCAGATGTGGCGCTTCGCCACCGATGCGGGACATTTCATTGAGCGCGGTATGCAGGTCATAGGCTACGGCCCTGGCTACGAAAGCGTCATCCACACGGTGGAGGAGCGCATCTCTATAGATATGATGGTCGAGGGCATGGTGGGGAACGCTGCCCTCGCCCTGGGACTGTCTTGAGTTATCACCTAAATGAAGGAGTAAGGAAGGATGAGACTAGACCTTGAAACAGAAGTCAGATACCCGGAGGGAGACCGCGCTGGCGTCATCCGCCGAAGTCATACTCAACGAGGAGAATGAGGCTGTCGCCATTGTCATGTCAACAGATGACCTCGTATCGCGGAACGTGATTGTACCCCTCGACCTCCTTTCTGAGGAGCCGGGGGGTGTGATTACTATCGATGCAGCCCCGGAAGACCTCGCCGACATGGAAGAATATACGGAAGAGCGGGTCGCGGTGCTGCCTGAGCGATGGGTGATGAGCCGCGATGCTGCTCCAGGCGGGGACGTTTTCCCAGAGATGATGTACCAGCCCATCGTGCCCGTGATGGAGGTCCCGAACCTCCCTGAAGGGACGATGAGTGTCAGCCAGGGGACGGCGATATGGTGCCTGGATGGTCCCTGGGGCGTGGTGGACGAGGTGCTGGTGGACGAGGAAGGCCAGGTTCATGGCTTCGTTGGCCGCCCCGACTCCATCGAAGAGCATGACCGCATCATACCGCTAGACCTGGTGGCGCAGGTTGACCCCGACCGCGTAACCCTCAACTGCACTCTCGCCGACCTCCCAACGTACACGCAGGAGACGGTAGATGAGCTAGAAGAGCCGGAACTCGACTGCAATTCTTCTATTTGTGGACCTGATAGCCTGTTCAGGAAGAATGATAAAGAGTTGTGGGTCTAGCATGATGAAGCACATCTCTACCTGTCATTCCGAACGAAGTGAGGAATCTCCAAGCTTGCCAGGTGGATAGAGTTTTCAGATCCCTCACTTCGTTCGGAATGACACTCTTTTTACAGTCGTTGTTATACGCACCCCAGGATTAGAGGGGAAAAGAAAGGGAATGATGAGTAGTCAGAGAGGAAGTATCATCCCAATAGGAAATGGTGCGCATGGCGCTCCGATGATAGTCATGGACCGAGTGACCAAGCGCATCGGCGACAACACGCTCGTTGAGAACCTGAGCTTCGATGTGAAGCAAGGAGAGATATTCGGCTTCATCGGCCCCAGCGGGTCGGGGAAGACTAGCACAATCCGCCTGCTCACGGGGGTCTATGGGCCGACCGAGGGGAAGGTTACGGTGATGGGCATCTCACCCGACCACCCGTCCCGTAGCGTGCAAGACCGCATAGGGTACATGCCGCAGCTCTTCGTGCTCTATCCCAACCTCACCGTGCGCGAGAACTTGAATTTCGTGGCGGGCCTTTACGGTATGAACCCCTTCCGCAAGAGGAAGCGTGTAAACGAGATGCTGAAGTTCGTGGAGCTATGGGACGCGCGGCGGCGGCTCTCGGTCAACGTATCAGGTGGTATGCAACGCCGCATAGAGCTTGCCGCCTCGCTGCTGCATGACCCACCTCTAATCTTTGCCGATGAGCCGACGGCGGGGATCGACCCGGTCTTGCGAGGCAAGTTCTGGGAGGAGTTTCGCCGCCTGAGAGATGAGGGGCGCACCCTCTTCGTGACCACCCAGTACGTAGGGGAGAGCGAATACTGCGACCGCGTTGGCGTGATCCGCAAGGGGCGCATCATAGCGCTAGATACGCCAGTTGGCCTGAGGCGCGCGGCTCTCGGAGGGGATGTGGTGGACATACAGGCAAGCGACCTCACACCCCAGGCTGTGGTAGAGCTTGCGAACCTGCCCATTGTACGAGAGATACGCCCTATATCGCGCACCGAAGTGCGGGCCTACGTGCAGGAGGCCGGGTCCGCCATCCCGGTGCTGCTGGAGAGGTTGAACGCGGGCAAATGCACGGTCACCCGCATCGAGGAGTATCGCCCCAACTTCGATGAGGTATTTATCGAGCTAATGAACAGAGATGCGGCGGCTCGTGGCGAGAAGCCGGGGGATGGCGAGCTTGATTAGCGATTCATCAGGGCGGGGGCGTTCGTCGCCAAAGAAATCAACGAGGTCCGCCGCCAGCCGCGCCTGATCCTCTCCCTCATCCTCGGCCCATTCCTGATACTCCTTCTCTTCGGCATCGGCTACAGGGGACAGAACAATAAGCTCTCAGCTATCATCCTCGTGCCGGAGACGGGTGATTACTCGCGCTTGCCGGAGGAGTACAGGAAGCTCACAGGCGACCAGATAAACATAGCCGAGGTGACTACCAACCGGGATGCGGCCCTTCAGCGGCTCAGGCAACGCGACGTGGACATTGTTGTGCAGGTCCCGCAGGATATCGGGGCGACAATCTCGTCCGGCTCGCAGGTCGCATTGCCCGTCTATCTCAACGAGGTGGACCCTCTACGCCGCGATGCCATCACGTACCTGACATATTTCTACGCGAACGAGATAAACAAGCAGACGGTAGCCGCCGCCGCCGGGCAGGGCCAGGAGGGAGCGGGCGACGTGCGCTCGGCCATCGTCAGGATGCGTAACGCCCTCACCGCGATTGAGCAGCACATGGCACGGGGCGAGGTACAGGAAGCAAATCGCCAGGTGCGCGACCTACAAGGCTCTTCGGCAAATACCCAGCTGGCAGTCGCGCTCATGGCGCAGTTCATAGAGGCAGACACCACCATTGTCAAGCCTGCCCAGCCGCAGGACCCCAACCAGGTCAATCTCGCCAACGGGCAGCAAGTAGCAAACCGCGTGGCGGGCGATATTCAGGCCCTGAACGACGAGACTGAACAAGCCGCAACCAGACCAGGCGCAAATACGTACCAGCATAGCCCGCATCCGCGCTGACCTCGATACGCTCGACAAACTCACGCAGCAGTTCCAGAGTATCAACCCGCTCGTCCTCGCCGCGCCCTTCTATGCGAAGCCGGAGAATACGGCCCCCATTACGGTCAATTTCACCAATTTCTACGGGCCGGGGGTGCTCGTGCTCCTTCTCCAGCACATAGGGGTGACGCTGGCCGCGCTCACTATGGTACGGGAGAGATTGCTGGGCACCCTGGAGCTATTCCGTGTCTCACCTACCAGCGCGGGGGAGATTATAGCGGGGAAGTACGTCAGCTTCATGCTCCTCCTGGGGGTCATAGCCTCGGTGCTCCTGCTCGTGATGAGCAACGATCTGCAAGTAGAGGGGTTCACGCTGAGCCTGGGAGTGCCGATACTAGGCGATTGGCTGGCGCTTATCACGTCCATCGCCCTGGTGATATTCGCGTCGGTCGGCCTCGGCTTCTTTATCTCGGCCATCTCCAAGACCGAGAGCCAGGCCGTGCAGCTTTCGATGCTCGTGCTCCTCACGTCCGTCTTCTTTGGAGGCTTCTTCCTCAACCTGCAAACGCTATGGGAGCCTGTGCGTACCCTCTCTTACGCGCTGCCCGTGACTTACGGCATTTCCTTGTTCCAGGACATAATGCTGCGCGGGGTCGCCCCTAATGAGATGACTTCTCCTATGGCTCCTGGGGCTTGGCGTGGGATTCGGGCTGCTTGGCTATGTCCTCTTTAGAAGGGAGTTCAGGAAGGGCTGAACGGGTCTACATACACATGTTACCTGGCACCGCTCACCTCTCATTCCGTGCTAGAGGTGCCTGGATATTGAATTCCTTGTTGAAGTTGCTCCACTTGATGTCCGCCCGCACATCCTTGTCCCCTACTTTGCCCTCTTGCTTCATCTGAAGCACGTAGTGGGGACTGTCGCTTGAAACCCATATTTCGATGACGCCTTCATCTACGGCATCACCGCCGATAACTGTAGCAAGAGTGGGAAGGTTCTGTAGGTCGCTGACCATATGCCTGGTGGAGACTCCATCCATTTGCTCTGTCGCGGGGCTGCCGTCGCTGAGATGACCCTTTGCATTATCTACCTCGTCTTCGGTCAAACTCAACCACATCGGCTCGATCTGGTTGAAAGGTCCAATCAACTCAGGCACGCCTGCGATTCCACTTCCACTACGGCTGTGAAGAGTCCATCTCTTCCCATCGTCGAAGCTCGTATATAGGTAAATGTGCTTCATGATAAGCCGCGCGTTGACGCCATACGCTTCCACCTTTATGCTCCAGGTCCTCTTCTCAAGCTCCAGGTCTGCTGTAAGCTTGTGACTCATGTCAGGCGCTATTCGAGCCGCTTCGATACTGTAGCTAGTGGCCTCGCTCATGGCAGTAACTGCTTCCTCGAACAGTTCTGCATTGCTCTTATCTCCGGCGAAGGCGTTTTGGGTAGTCGCAGCCTCATTCGTATCGCACCCTGCCAGCGCCAGGAGCATAAGCATAAATCCTATTGTGAAGATGAATAAGCGCACGGTGTTCATCATCGCAAGCCTTTGCTTAAACTTTCGTCAGGAAGTAGAGGTTACATCTACATCGATGTATACCCATACCGGCTATGGCAAGCTATAGCCGGTATGGGTGTCTCTTTGGGCTTGGGCGCGTGCCGCGGTTGTAATTATTACCTGGAAGGCACGGGCTTTAGCTGCTCGTACAGGACCCATTCCGTCCCAGGGTGTCCTACATGCTGGTAGTTGCGTATGAGGATTCGCACGCCGTCGCGGTCTATGACCAGGGAGCTATAGTCCCTCTCCCCTGCCGTGTCGGGTGTCTCGCTCGCCGGGTAGAAGAGCGCTCGCACCCCTTTGTTTTCCACTTCCTCCGCCGTTCCTTCTACAGGTAGAGCCGACACCGGGCCTTGCGCCAGTAGCACTTCCACGGACAGGTTGGTTGGCAAATCGTAGTAAACAGAGGTCACCACCCCGTTGCGTAGGTCATAGTATGGGTTGCCCGCGATATAGAAGCCACGTGCAGATATAGCGTTGCGGCAGGTCTCTAATTTGGGGCAGGGGAAAGGATTGAACTGGCTCGGCCCCATCTGGACGGGGAAACGGACCTGCTTCGCCGCCGCCTGCCACAGCTGCACGCGCTTGCTTTCATTTCTCGTATCGTGCTTATCCGCGATCAACGCACCGGCAGGCAGAGCATAGTTGAATAAGGCAGGGTCTATGCTCCCGTTGATTTCAAGGGCTGTGACTTCATCATCGCCTATGACGTCGCCCTTGTAGTTCCAGACAGTCATCTTGAGCTTGAAGTATGATGCCTGGTCAACCCATATACGCCAGTGGGCCGGAGTATCTGCCTCCCTCTGCATATCTGCCATGAGGCCCTGGTCTATGAACTCTTGAGGCAGGGGGTCCTTCAGGGCGATATCGAGGACCCAGGCGTCGCGGCCCATAATCTGCTCCGTACCTAGAGTGTTGCGGTTGTAAGCACCTGCAAAGCGGTCTCCCCCGGCAATTTTCATCACGCTCTCCAGGCTGGCCGAGCCATCGAACGGTATGGTGCCTGTGGTTACGTCGCGCAATATTGCCAGGTCCCAGAGGTCCATGTAGAAGGTGCTCTGCGCGCCATCGACGCACTTAGCCGCCTCGCTCACCTCCGCCGATGGCGAGGTCGTTACCGACTTGTAGCAGTAGCTCTTCGAGCGCTACGAACCACTCTTCAAAGGTAGTGGTGTACTTGCGCCCCTCGCTTGTATAGCTTCCCTGCCTTGATGCTGTGGAAGCTGTTGAACGGGGGTTTGGATGCTACCTCCTGGGCGCGGCTCAGTATCTCCGCGGCGCTCGCCTGAGGCGGTTGCAGCCTGGCGAAGAGGGCAATCGCGCCTATTATCCCTATCAGGATTACCAACGCTGGAACCAGGGCCAGACTGAGCCGCCTGGTACGTAGTGTGGGTAAGATTGGCGCTATAGCCTCAGTCCTGGGTGTTGCCCTTTGCGCGGACTGGACTCAGGGACGGGGCTGGCCTCCCAGCTTTCAGCTCTTCCTGTATGCCCGGCCACAGGTCGGTCTCGGTGGGATGCCCTTGCCTCGCGTACAGGATAAGGGCTTCCCTTTTTGCTTGCTTGTCCATGATTTTCTCCTCTTTATCAACTTAGAGCGCATTTCAAAACCAGCGATGTTTCCGTAGGGGCCTGAATTGGGCTACGCCCAAGAACCCGTGAACCGCCCTGGTGGGGACAAATTCTGCTCAACCCAGGGCGGTTCACGAACCGCCCCTATAGAGGTTTCGTTAGCACTTCTTAAGATCGGGGCGGAGAGCACACACCCAGGCAACCCATCATCGCCGCACCCACGAAGGGAGCAGGTCGCGCAATCGCTTGCGCCCGGTGTGGAGTCGTCGCCGGACCGTGCCTGGGGGCACTCCCAACGTCTGCGATATTTCTGCGTCGCTCAGGTCAAGGTAATAGCGCATTACGATAGCCGCACGGTGGATGGGAGAGAGCCTGTCCAACGCGGCCCAAATCGCCTCTTTGGTCTGCGCGCTCTCAACCATCTCGTATAGCTCGTGGACACCTGTGGTGCTGCCGTCTGCGCGGCCAGACTCTTCCCTCGCTCCGTTCAGAGAGAGAGTTTGTCGTCTCGTGATCGCTTTGAGAGCATCGTTTACTACCGAGCGCAAGAACCAGGGGCCAAAGCTCCGGTCCGCGTCAAACCCCCCTATAGCGTCGTAAGCGCGCAGGAAAGCCGCTTGGACGACATCCTCGGCGATAGCGTGATTGCGGGTGACGACGTAGGCCGCGTCCAGGGCCTGCGCCTGGTAGAGTCGCACGAGCAACTCCAACCCGCCAATATCCCCCTGTTTCAGACGCCGTATAGCTTCAGCTTCGTGCTCTTCCATACTCACATCCAGATAAGTGTTGTGCAGTCGTATCCGGTAATTATCGAAGGCCTTCGCTCTATACTATCCACAAGCTGCCCGATTTGTTCACATCACGTGGAAGGGAATTTCTGAAATAAGAAAGCATGAAAATGGGCGGCTGCGCCGCCCATTTTCATGCTTTCTTATTTCTTATTTTATTGAGCTTGGGATGCTAAGGAGCAGTAGTTGGGGAGAGGTAGGTTTGCACGCACCACCCGGCAGTATCGGGACTCTGCGGGTTGAAGCCGTCAACCTTCCACCAGGTGAAGCCGTCCGCTACTTCAGGCCCGTCTATGATATGCAGCCGCGTGCCGTCGGGCACTTTGGTCACCCTGGTCCCGGCCCTCTGCGGGAGATTGTCTGATAACGAGGCCGTCGCCCGTGTTCACCACCCTCGCGTAGCCGTTGACCGCGATTTTGCCTGCCGGGACCACTACGGAAACAGTAGGACGCGCAGCCACCGTCGGAGAGGGAATCGCATCACCCAGCCCTGTAGGCGATGGGAGAACGGTAGTCTTTTGAGAGATAGAATCGTTGGGATTGGTGACTGTGCCCGGTACTCCCCTGCCGCCAAGCAGGAGCACCGCTGCCACCACCAGGATCAATAGGCCCACCGCGCCCAGGGCAATCCAGAGCCTGGGGCCGGAGAGAGGAAGTCGAGACAAATCTGGACGGCGGAGAGAGCGCGCCTGCTGGATGCGCTCCCTGGCGGATAGGGTAACTCCACCCGGCTTCTGCCGTTCCACCTGGGGCATTTTCGCGGTAACTTTTGGGTCCGCAGGCTCCAGCTCGTCATAGTCCTCGTCAACCAGCGATAGAGGCGGACGCTGCAGCTTCGCGCCCGGTAAGTGGCCGGAACATCGTCTTCCGGGAGCGGGCGGGTTGGGCCGACCCCATGGCGGGCGTATGCTCATGGCTGGCGACAGGCGCACCCGTAGCGTCAACCGTATCGAGGGGGATCGAGGGGGCTATACGCGGCTTAGGCCCCGTTGTGCCCGTGCTGCGTGGCTGCCCACCCTGGGTAGCAGCTCGCTCGTCTAGAGGCTCCCAGTAATCGATGAAAGTACGATTGCAAGCGAGGCTGTCTGCCTCGACGAGATGATTAGTATTTCGGTCATACAGGAGTGGATTGCGACACCACCCCTTGCGCCAGAGCGGAGAAGCCTGGTAATGCTTGCAGGTGCTGCACTTCCGCTCCCTACTTTTCGCGGGTATCATGCTGGCTGCCTCCTGTCGGAACTATCAGAGCAGTCATTGACCCAGGTTGGCCTGGGAAGGGGAGGTTGAGGCGCAAACCGCAGCCTCCTAATATAGCAATGAAGGAAAGAAAAAATGCCCATTCGGAAGGCACTATAACACGTTTGGCTCGTTGCAGTCAATAGCAAGGCACAGGATTGATGCGCAATCGGCTAATAAGAGGCTTTGGCTCATTAGCAAAAACCAGCCTCACTCCTGTTGCCAATCTTCATATAAATAGTGATTGGCGGCTGCCGCAGCCATGCCCCCTTCATGCACGGCACTGGAGATTTGATGGTTATACAACCGGGTCACGTCCCCTGCGGCGAAGACTCCAGGCACGTTTGTAGCCGCTTCTGCATCGACCACTACAAAGCCGTTCTTGTCGCACATCAGGTTAAGCTGATTGGCTAATTCGTTGCTTGGCGCAATCCTCTGGGCGACGAATAGCATGTCGAACTCTATTTCTTCCCCTGTGTCGAGCTGTACAGAGGTTACCATGCCGACGGAGGCGCATGAGAAGCTCGCGCAGTCGCAATCGTAGACGGTGATGTCATGCTCTTGCAGGGCTTGAAGCTGCTTATCTTCGAGTTCGAGCTGGCCGTCCCAGGCTACCAGCGTAACGTGCGGCGTGAAGACCAGTAGCTGCAAGGCAAGCAGAAGCCGCGCGGCTGCCATGCCCCAGCACCAGTATGCGCTTGTCAATAGCCTCGTAGCCGTCGCAGATGATGCACCAGAACATCGACTTGCCGATGCACTCTTCGCTCCCATCGAACTCAGGGAACTCGTCACGAACGCCTGTTGCCAGGATGAGCGTGCGCGACACTATTCCTCGCCCGCGCTAGTTCCAATGTAAAATAGGCGGTCATCGCCCTCCCCTTCGGAGCGCACCTCGCGCACTTTAGCGTCAAGGAACTTCGCGCCATGTTGCCTGGCCTGCTTGCGGCCAATCTCGCGCAGGGCTGTGGCGTGTATGCCGTCGGGGAAGCCGAGGTAGTTGCGGTTCACTTGGTGCCAGTTGGACCGCCCCTCGTCGCTGTCCACCACCAATACGCTCCGGCGCATCCGCCCCATGTAAAGTGCGGCGGACAGACCCGCAGGTCCGCCTCCGACGACAACGCAATCATATACTTTGCCGTTCAACTGTCTCTCGCTCAATCCTATACCTCCGGCTTGCTTCACGCATGGGCTGTGAAGCAAGAGACATACCCCCAGGGCAGGGGTTTTCACTTCAATCAAAATGAGCGCCTGCAGGCGCTCATTTTTATTGAAGAGAAAGGGTTATCTTAGCCCTCTCCTAAGTAGGCAGGAATGCCCGAAGAGTGATATCTATAGCTGCTTGACCGCCGCAGTTAGTTGCTCTGCGGCATCTTTCGCATCGCCGAAGAGCATACTCGTCTTGGGGTCGTAGAAAAGCTCGTTCTCGATGCCTGCGAAGCCGCTCCTCATGCTGCGCTTCATCACTATGACGTGCGCCGAGCGGTCTACGTCCAGGATGGGCATACCGTAGATGGGGCTGCTGCGGTCAGAGCGGGCCGCGGGGTTCACTACATCGTTCGCGCCTATGACGAGAGCGACGTCGGTGCGGGCGAAGTCGGGGTTGATCTCTTCCATCTCGAAAAGCTGCGTGTAAGGCACGTCAGCCTCGGCCAGCAGAACGTTCATGTGCCCGGGCATACGCCCCGCCACCGGGTGGATGGCATACTTCACCGTCACGCCCTTCTCTTCAAGGATTTTAGCCAGGTCTTGCACGGCGTTCTGGGCGCGAGCTACCGCCATGCCGTAGCCGGGGACGATAATCACCTGGTTCGCGTAGGCGAGTAAGGTAGCGGCATCCTCCGCCGTAACTTCGCGCACCGAGCGACCGGCAGCCCCTCCCGCGCCCGCGATTTCCGCGCTGCCGCCCGTACCGAACGCACCGAAGAGCACATTAGTCAATGAGCGGTTCATCGCCTTGCTCATTAGCTGGGTGAGGAGCGTACCGGACGCGCCTACAAGCGAGCCACTGATAATCAACACGAAACTTGATAGCACGAAGCCGCTGAAGGCCACCGCCAGACCCGTGAAAGAGTTGAGGAAGGAGATGACCACCGGCATGTCCGCCCCGCCGATAGGCATGACCACAGCCACGCCGAGAATCATGGCGATAACGAACATCAAGCCCAGAACAAGGCCGTTGCGGTGATCGAAGAATATGAGGTAGAGCGCGCCGAGCGCCAGGAGTACCGCCAGGCTGGCGTTGACTATCTGCTGCCCCTTGTAGGTGACGGGCGCGGAGGTGATGAAGCCCTGGAGCTTGCCGAGGGCTATCACGCTGCCGGAGAGGCTGATGCTACCTATTATCACGCCCAGGATGGTGGCTATCGTGAAGACGGGGTCGAAGCCGCCCGTGTGCTTCAGGAACTCTGCGATGGAGGTGAGGGCCGCAGCACCGCCGCCCATGCCGTTGAAAAGGGCCACCATCTGCGGCATGGCGGTCATCTCGACGCTACGCGCAAGATACCAGCCGAGGCCGCCCCCTATGAGGCTGCCGATGATGATGTACCAGGGATCGAGCACGTTCAGGTTGAAGAGCGTGGCAAATATGGCTATCGCCATACCTATAGCGGCAAGCCGGTTGCCGGAGCGAGCCGTGGCGGGCGACGACAGCCGCTTCAAGCCTATGATGAACATAATCGCCGTTATCAGGTAGGCGATCTCGACCCAATATGGAGGTAGTCCTAAACGTCCCATGGCGTTACTTCTTACCTCCCGGCTGCGGTCTCTTGCGGAACATCTGGAGCATACGGTCCGTCACGACGAAGCCGCCGACCACGTTTCCCGCCGCAAATATCACGGCGACAAATCCCAGTATGGTAGCCAGGGTCGCGTCGAACGTCCCCGCGACTATCATCGCGCCGACGAGCACGATGCCGTGTATCGCGTTCGTGCCGGACATAAGGGGCGTGTGGAGGGTAGTGGGCACTTTCGATATAACCTCGAAGCCGAGGAATACGGAGAGCATGAAGACGGTGAGCAGCACGAGCAGGCCGTAGATGTTGAACGTGTTCTCGTTGCCAATATCCACTTGTGCCTGCGCAACCGGCGTTATTAGCGAGATAGGTGTGGGTGTAGCGAACTCCATTTAGGGTGCAACTCCTTCCGCGACAGGCTCCACCAGCTTCTTGACGTTAGGATTGGTTATCTGCCCGTTGTGCGTGATGAGGGTGCCCGCCACTATATCGTCCTCCATGTTGAGGACGAATTGCCCATCTTTGATGAGGAGAGCAAGCAGGTTGAGTATGTTCTTGGAGTAGAGCTGGCTGGCGTGCACGGGCATGGTGCTGGGGAGGTTGATAGGACCGAGTATGCGCACGTTGTGGCGTATGAAGTCGCACCCAGGCTCGGTGAGGGTGCAATTGCCGCCATTCTCCGCCGCCAGGTCCACAATCACAGAGCCTGGCTTCATATCGCGCACCATCTCCTCGGTGACAAGCTCAGGCGCGGGCCTGCCGGGAATGAGCGCGGTGGTGATAACCACATCGGCGTCCTTCACGTGCTTGTGAAGCAGTTCTACCTCTCGCTTGTGGGCATCCTCCGAAAGCTGTGCCGCATACCCTCCCGCGGCTTCCGCGCTCTCTTCAAGGGGCATCTCCACGAATTTCGCGCCCAGGCTCTCCACCTGCTCCTTCACGGCGGGGCGCACGTCAAATGCCTCGACCACCGCACCCAGGCGGCGAGCAGTGGCAATTGCCATCAGGCCAGCGACGCCCGCCCCCAGGATGAAGGCGCGCACGGGAGGGACCGTGCCTGCCGCCGTCATAAGAAGTGGGAAGAACTTACCCATCGAGTCGGCGGCCAGCACCACCGCCTTATAGCCCGCCACCGTGCTCATCGAGGAGAGCGCGTCCATGCTTTGCGCGCGGGTGGTGCGCGGGATTGCGTCCATGCTAAACGAGGTTATGCCCCGGTCACGCAGCATCTTTACAATATCGTGGTTCACCAGGGGGGCGAAGAAGGTGATAAGCGTACTGCCCGCCTTCAGCATCTCTATCTCATGCTTGCCCGTGTCGTGGCGCTGTATGGGCCTCTGCACCTTGCAGACGAGGTCGCTTTCGGCGTACAGGGTAGCGGCATCAGGCACTATGGTCGCGCCCGCCTTCTCATACGCTTCGTCGAGGAAGGAGGCGCTCAAGCCAGCACCGGACTGCACAGATACCTGCACACCCTTCTTTACGAGTTGCGCGACGCTATCAGGCACGAGCGCTACCCGGTTCTCGCCGGGCACTACTTCCTTTGGGACGCCTATTCGCATACGTCCATCCTTTCCAAGTTCAAAGTTCAAGGTTCAAAGTTCAAAGTAGTATTCTGACTTGAACTTTGAACCTTGAACTTTGAACTCTCAGAGTAGCTCACTTACGTCGGTGCGCTCACCTAGAAGCTCTTGCGTTGTTATGTCAAGTTTGCCCTTAGCGTAGTCGCTCAGTCTCACGCCTTCTACGATGGTGATGTCACCTTTGCCGTCGGAGCGGCAGGGGAAGCCGTAGATCAGGCCGTCGGGCAGGCCGTAGGGGTTGCCGTCGGAGGAGATAGCGGCGCTGAACCAGTTGTCGCCCTTTGTCTTGTTGACGGCGCTACGAACGTGGTCAAGTACGGCGTTGGCGGCTGAGGCCGCGCTCGAAGTGCCGCGCGCCGCGATGATGGCCGCGCCTCGCTTCTGGACAGTCTCGATGAAGGTGTTCTCAAGCCAGGAGCGGTCGCCAATTACATCCGGCGCGGGCTTGCCGTTGATACGGGCGTTCTCGAAGTCGGGGTACTGGGTGGAGCTGTGGTTGCCCCAGATGGCGACGTTGGTCACGTCCTCCACCTGCGCTCCCGCCTTCTGTGCAAGCTGCGCCATGGCGCGGTTCTGGTCGAGCCGTGTGAGGGCGGAGAACCGGTCACGTGGCACGTCCGGCGCGTGGCGCATAGCAATGAGGCAGTTGGTATTGCAGGGGTTGCCCACGACGACCACGCGGATGTCGTCGGCGGCAGTCTTGTTGATGGCGTGGCCCTGGTCGCGGAAGGACGCGCCGTTCATGGTTAGGAGGTCTTTGCGCTCCATGCCTGGCCCACGCGGAGCAGCGCCTACCAATAGTGCCCAGTTAGCGCCCCGGAAAGCATCCTCGTCGCTGTCGGTGATTGTGACGTTACGCAAGGTGGGGAAGGCGCAGTCCTCAAGCTCCATCTTGACCCCTTCGAGCTTGCTGACGAACTGCGACACCTCTTTGATGATGAGGTTGACGGGCTGGTCCGCCCCGAAGACTTCGCCGTTCACCAACCTGAAGAGTAGCCCATAAGCGACCTGCCCCGCGCCACCCGTTACCGTAACAGTTATAGGTGATTTCATGCTTCCCTCCTGTTGAATCCTGTGTATTTTATCACAATTTGCTTCAGGTTGCTAACCTCTTTGTGCAACGCCATACGTAGGGAGCGCAACGCGCCGCCCAGACGTTTCTGCGATATGCGTTGAGCGCCGGAACCGGCGAGAGCCCCTGGGACCAATGGCCGGAAAGCTGACGGCAGATGATGAGCAGCAACGCTTCAAGCACGCTGGCAGAACTCGATGCAGGTACGGGTGAGGAGATTACCGAGGCGCAAATCACCGCAACTCACTGCCCAATCACCTGCCTCTGGGGAAAGCTAAGCCAACCGTTCTTGAGGAATGCCATCAAGCGTCTGCTCAAGTTGCTCCCTCAAGCTCTCTCCGTAGAGGTAGCTGGAGGCGCACATGGCCTCCATGTCAGCCACCGCTCGAAATTCGTGCAGACTGTAGAGCAGGCAGTACTAGATGGAACCAGGGTCAGGGTCTGAATATTCCCATAATGGCCAGGATGGAACAGCCAGGGTTGGTACTCTTATCTTTCAGAGTTACCCGACTATGCTGTCCGACATCGGCACGCCATTCAGGGTCTCACCGATCAGGTAGTCAACTACCGCATTCAAATCGCCCGTCTTGCGGAAGACTTCCATCTGGCGATCCGCTCCCGTACCGCGCTCAAGCACCTTATGGATGTGGTTGACTGCCGCACGGCTCCCCAGGTCGTCTACCACGTCGTCCACAAACTCAAGCAGCTCAAGGGCGAGGTTGCGCATAGGGACCTCGGCTCGCTTGCCGAAGTCAATCAGCATACCGTCAATGCCGTAGCGTGCGGCGCGCCACTTGTTCTCCATGATGAGGGCGCGGTCATACAGGCGGAAGCCGACGTTGTTCTGGCGCAGCTTGTAGAGCTTGGCGACTATCGCCTGGAAGAGAGCGACCAGCATGATCGAATCATCAACCGAGGTAGGCATGTCGCAGACGCGGAACTCAAGGGTGCTGAAGTATGGGTGCGGGCGCAGGTCCCACCAGATTTTCTTGCCGTTATCTATGCAGTTGGTCTTGATGAGGAGGTTCACGAAGCCCTCGAACTCCGACCACGAATTGAATGTGGAAGGGATGCCTGTGCGCGGGAACTGCTGCCACACGATGGTGCGGTAGGACTTCAGCCCCGTAGAGCGCCCCTGCCAGAATGGGGAGTTGCTGGAGAGGGCGAGCATATGAGGGAGGAAGTAGCGCGCCTCGTTCATTATCTCGATCATGAGGTCGCGGTCCGGGATGCCGACGTGGACGTGAAGCCCAAAGATGAGGATAGAGCGGACGACATCCTGCAAGTCCTGCTCCAAGACCTTGTAACGCTCGTGCTCGGTGATGACCTGGCTCTGCCAGTGGGAGAAGGGGTGCGCGCCCGCCGAGACGATAGCGAGGCCGCTTTGAGCCGCCAGTTCGCCCACACCAGCGCGCAGCTTCATCACTTCCCGCCTGGCAGCCTCGATATCCTCACAGACGGGGGTGACGGTCTCGACCATTGACTGGATCATCTCCCGCTTTATCTGCTCGGTCAGCTCCGGCGTGCTGCTGGCGAGCATCTGCTCAACGTGAGGCTTAAGAGCGCGCGTCGACGGGTCCACAATTTGGAACTCTTCTTCTACGCCGATGGTGAATAGTTTCTGCATCGTATTAGCTCCGAGTAGCTGGTAGCTGGTAGCTACCTGGATACAACCATAGTCGGCACGACGGACCCCGTGCCTGCCGTAACATTGAGGAGCGCGACCGCTGAAAGGCGGGTGAGTATGCCCTGTGTGTCCGCGCCAAATACGAATGGGTCAAGGTCGGCAGTGAGATCGCGGAAGGAGAGGCCGCTTTCCTGATCATAATAGGGGTATTGCTCCTGGTCTAACTGTACGGCCCCCTGCACCACGTACGAGCCTTCGAGCGCTTCCTTGACGGTGCGCTGCCACTCGACATCGTCGCTCGTCCAGCCAATGACGACGCCCTTGCCGCCGTACTCGTCGTTCGGCTTCATCACGAGGCGCTCACGGTTATCAAGTATATAAGGTATGAGGTCTATTTGCCGGTCATTGAGACTGGTGTGCCCCTCCTTCACCTTGCGGGTCCAGGGGATGTGGCGCTTTATGGTCTCTACCTCATGTGCTGAGAAGAGGTGCGCGTTCGCATCGTCGTGCAGGAGGGCGAAGCTCATCTTCTTATGTAGCAGTTTGGCCCGGAAGGCATTTATTACGCAGACAGCGCCTGCCTCGTAAGCGGCGATAGTGGACGCGGCCACGTCGGGCTTCTGCAATAGCTCGCTTGTAAGCACCCGCTTGTAGTACAGGTCAATGGCAAAGTCGCCCGCCCACAGCTTGCCACCACGAAACTCTAGCTCTTCGGGAGTAACGATGGCGACGTTGAGACCCTGCGACTCGAAGTACTGGCGGAAAAGCTCAAACTCGGTAGCGGTAGGCACACCTGCCCAGTCCACGATGGCGATATTGGGCTTCTCGTTGAAGCTCGCCGCGCCCCGGTTCTGGCGGAACTCTCCCCACACTCCCCAGATAGCCTCCATGAAGCGGTCGCGGGCATATAGAGGCTGCAAGCGGTAGCCGCTCTCTTCCTGCCAGTTACGCATGGCGGGAAGCTCCAGGAAGAGTTCGGCGAGGATGTCCTCGTAGGCGATGGCGGCTGGAGATTCGGCGTTCATCTCTACGAAGCGCCAGTCGCGCTCAGACCAGAAGGAGTTGAGGCGGGCACTCGGCGAAGGCTCCTCGAACCCGGGGTCAATCAAGGCAAGGTGTCGCTCCTCCGGCGTGAGGTCAAGCTCGTCTAGGAGACGCTCATCGTGCAGGATAGCACGGCGCAGCTTGATCATCGCCGAGGCGAGGGTGCGTACAACCTCATTGATGACCTGATGCTGTCCAGGCGATATGAGATGGGGTCGCAGGTAGCGGGTGAAGGGCGTGCCGCCAAAGGTGAGGTGGCGGGTGACGCTCTCTCGGTTCAGCATATCCTGGGAGTCCGCCGACATCTGCGCGTGCGCGGCAAGGTATTCATGCAGGTCGTCGATCGCCTCATGCGCGGTGTCAGCGTGGATTCCTGAACTGCCTGTGGTCATGGTTACCTCTTGGGAATTACGAGTTACGAATTACGAGTTACGAGTTACGGGCTGATTTAGATAACTCGTAACTCGTAATTCGTAACTCGTAACTTAGGGAGTGGTTTCGCTATCAGGGACAGGGTGCGGGATCGAGGGGCCGCCACCGGGAGGCATATCCCGCGCTTCGGGGACGCCGCCTGTACCTCGCTCCGGCTCTGCACTCTTACCCGTGTTTGAACTCGAAGTGGCCTGCTGGGCTTTGCGCTCAGTGTGAGCACCCGCTACATCCTCATGGGCAAAATCGGTCCAGTTCTTGACGGGGGTGTTGGCGGGCGGGGGTGCGGAGTTGAGATAGCTGTCCCACCTGTAGTTCGCGCCCGGGGTGTAGCCGTTGAGCGCCCGGTCAATCACCAGGTTCGCCATGTTCTCCACGACCCACTCGAAGTAGCCTGGAGTTATCGAGTGATAGTCCATATCAGGTGCCGGGTTGAGCCAGTCAATCGCGTAGGGGATGCCGTCACGGACCGCGAACTCGCAGGTGTCCATATCATAGCCGAGGGCGGAAGTGAGGGTGCGGGCGTCGCGCACGATGCGGTCATGCAGCTCATCGCCGAAGAACCCCTCGTCCACCACGTAGCGCATGTGGAATGGGTTGCCTGGCTCATAACGTATGACCTTGATGTTATGCTGGCCGAGGCAGATGCAGCGAGCGTACTTCTCGAATTCGATACCTTCCTGGAGGATCATGCCAAGCTCGCCCGTCTGGTCGAAGCACCAGATAAGCTCCTCGATGGAGTGGACCTTGTAGACGTTCTTCCAGCCGCCACCGACGAAGGGCTTCATAAAGGCGGGGAAACCTACGTAATCTGTAAGCGACTTCCAATCGAGCGGGTAGACGAGGTTGCGTAGCGACTCGGAGACGACGCCCTCGACGTACGACTTCTGAGGGAGGACGACAGTCTTGGGCACGGCGACGCCGAGCTTGACCGCCAGGCAGCACTCGAAGAACTTGTCATCGGCGTTCCACCAGAAGGGGTTGTTGATGACTACGGTGCCGTCGAGCACCGCCTTCTTGAGGTAGGCACGGTAATAGGGTATCTCGTGGGAGATGCGGTCCACGATCACGGCATAAGGTACTTCGTCGTCCATGCGCGTCCCACCCAGGCGGCATAGCTCGGCCTTGACACCCATGCCTTTTGAATTCACCCGGTCAATAAACGCCTGGGGAAAAGTGTTTTCCCTACCGACCAGTAAACCGACTAGTTTCTCGTCTGCCATAATATCTCTCTCCTCCTTCATTCGATTACAGAACCGTCATTCTTACAGTTCCGCGATGCCGACCTTTCTGAGACATGGACCCTAGGCAATCGCTGTGTTGTACTCCGCGAGGGGAAACTGGATTACTCGCTCAATTTGATCCTGGTGTTGTGCTATCATTTCTAGACGCTTGTAAACGGGAGCATCGAAATATTGCTCACCACAACGCTTACATACCCAGGCGGGGACATTCTCGATGTACACCGTATCACCCTTATAACGGAAGCGGGCCAGAATATGCTTCTCTTCTAGCTCGCCATCACAATATTCACAATTATCAGGTATCTTCTTAGCCTCCATGATCTAGAAATACTTCAGGACCATTAGCTTCCACCAGGGCCAGTCGTGCCAGGCGCCGCCCCACACGTCGAGGTTGTTGGGGACGCCTTTGTTCCATAGGACCTGCGATAGCTGCTCGGTGGAGGCGCGACAGATGTCCTCGGAGCCGACCGCGAGGATGATTTCCTGCTGCCTCATGCGAGAGAGATACCAGTCGTCGTTGAGGTTCGGCAGGTAGTCGAGGGGGGAATTGAAATAGACCTCAGTGTCCATCTCGGTGCGGGTGATGAACGCTAACGAGTATGCCCCGCTCATCGCCAGGATGCGCTTCACAAGGTCTGGGTGCTTGAAGCCGAAGTTGGCGGCGTGGTAAGCGCCGAACGACGCTCCCGTTACGTTCAGGTCTTCCCTGGCGCGGGGGTTCCTCTCTGCGAACCAGGGTATAACTTCCTCAATGAGGTATCGCTCGAAGTTGTTATGGCGCTCTGCGCGCTGGCGGGCGGGGATAGTGCGGTCATACCACGACTCTTCATCTACGCTGTCCACGCAGACTATCTGGAGGGAGCCGTTGTCCAGGCGGTCGGTGAGGGTCTTGATGAGGGAGAAGTCTTCGTTCTGGTAGTAGCGCCCCATCGAGGTTGGAAACGCCAGGACAGGTCGTCCACCCGTGCCGAATATGAGAAGCTCCATCTCTTTGTTAAGGTGGGGGCTGTGCCACTTATGGTGCTCGCGCTGCATAGACACCTCTAATTTTGGATTTTGGATTTTGGATTTTGGATTTTGCGTCCTGGTCCAGCGTCCAATATCGGTGGGGAGTTGCCTATGCCGCAGCCTCGTCGGGTGATGGGCAAATGGCGCGCCGCAATTGTAGCACGTTTGGGTGGAGGGTGCAAGGTAAGATTGGGTGTGAACCGAGGCAGATGCAAGTAGTTCAAACTTCACTTCTTATAAGCATTCCTTAACATAAGAAGTGAAGTGATAAGGAGGATAGTGCTTCTGGGGCAGGGGATGAAACTTCAACTTGCATAACCTTCTCTTAAGGTGCAAGTTAAGTTCGGACCCTTCACCCAAAGGCATAGAAGGGGACACGCCGGGTAGGGCACACTGGCTGCAAGTGTGTGCTATACCCGACGCGAATAGTTTGTTGCATTGGCATGTAGCGTGCCAACTAGGGCCTATCTGCAAACTCCGCCCTGCCCACAAATGGGGTGGGTAAGGAGTGCAAAGCCTCCCTGCGGAGGTTCCCCGTTCCCCGTTCCCCAGCCCGCCGGGTACCCTCTGGGTGCCGGGCTTCGCTAACCTAGCCTGCGGCTATGAGCGCAGCGAACTACCGCCGAGCGAATTTGAGTTTGCAGATAGGCCTTGGGCGAGTTGGTCAGCACTCGAACAAGAACCAGCAATATTCATTGCGCAACCTCTGGTCGTCAAGCACGAGCTCTCGGATCTCACTGGGAAGCTGTGCACGCTGCCACTGGCACTCCGCTCGACCAGCCTCGTCACGCTCACCTTCAGGACTTGCCGCGCGTACAGCCCTGATTGCGTAGGCCGCTGCACCTAGCTCGTGAGCTGCCACATGAGCCACCGCCGCGGCTTGTCCGGCAGCGTAAGCCGCTTCCCTCGCTGCGCCAGAGAGGTCTCTGGCTGCGGCGTTGGCGAAACCGGCGGACGTGCGGGCCTCCGTCATGGTAATTTCACCCCGCGCCCAAGCACGCGCCTGTTCGATCGCTCGGCGTGGACGGTCGTCGCTGGGTTGCGCTTGCTCGAAGAAGTGCAGTACATGTTGCGCGCAATCGGCCGCCCATACTGCAAGAAGGTGATGATCAGCGTCTTGTAGTGTACCGCCACGACGCACGGTAACAAGCCTGGGATCTCGGTTCTTGGCGAAAATCATTTGTCTCTCCATTTACTTAGTTTGTCACAATTCCTTTGCCAACGCCCCTTTGGTAAGTTTACCAACCTTTTACAGTTTGCAGATAGAACCTAGGCTACATGTGCCAGGTTCTGAGTAGCTATTCCTGGCTATTTTCTACAGTATGTGGTAAACTCTACTTACGGCCTTACCGCCGTGCCGCCAGGTAATTAATTTACAATTCTATAGCCTCCCCCGTTGGCGACTGCCTGCCACCCACTTGCTCCCGTCTGAGGTTACACCGGCTCTATCTCTCTTTTGAGTAGCACCCTGAGCCGGACGTAAGCAGAAAGGACAAGTACATGGGTGATTCTACGCAAGGGGCCGGAGGCGGCGGGCAAATACGTACCAGGCATGTCGATCAGATTAGCCGGGCTAATCTTACCGGCGAGAACCAGAACAGGCTGCTCTCTACACTGGAGCAGCTACTTGCCATTGACGGCATCAACGGCAGATCAACCATGGACAAGGCAAGCGACCTGGTCGCAAGCGCCGTCCGGGCCGAGAAATGTGACGTCTTCCTCTACGAACCCTCGATCACTACGCTCGTCGCCATCGGGACGAGTCGCACCCCTATGGGAGTGCGGCAGCGCCAATTAGGGCTGGACCGCATCGCGGTCGCCAATGACGGACCGGAAGTCGCCGTCATGAACACGGGCGAGTCTTACCGCACAGGGCACGCCGAGCAAGACCCAACTCTGCCTCCGGGCGTGACAGGGGCATTGGGTGTGCGCTCTATGATGATCGTGCCCATGGCAGTCAACGGCGATAGACGTGGAGTGCTCCAGACCTGTTCGTCAGAGCCGGATGCCTTCTCTGAGGAAGACCTGGGCTTCCTCCAAGCTGTAGCTCACTGGATCGGCACGCTTACCCATCGTGCTGAACTGATCGAGCGTATCGCGCAGGATGCCGCGACGCAGGCCAGGCAGGTGGTCGCTGAAGAGCTTGTCACCGTGCTGGCACACGACCTGAGCAACATGCTTACCCCGCTAAAGGCCCGCCTCGACCTGGTCAAGCGACGTGTCAAGCGAGACGGCAGAGATCGGGACGTTGCCGATTTAGAGCTCGCCTCTCGCGCAGCCAACCGCCTTCAAGCCTTGATCCGCGACTTGCTGGACGTAGGGCGGCTCGACCAGGGTTTATTCTCCCTCTTCAGGCAGCCGGTGAACCTTGTGCTGCTCGTCCAGGAAACAAGCGAAGTCGTAGGGAGCCTCCAAACCGTGCAGCTTCAACATCCTCCTCACCACACCTGAGGAGCTGGTGGTCGAGGCAGACCAGGCGCGTATCGGCCAGGCGCTAGAAAACCTGATCTCCAACGCCCTCAGGCATTCGCCAAAAGGAGCGCCCGTGGAGGTTGAGGTAACGAGTGAGATGAGGACCAATGGCGACTCGACCGGAAGCGCGGAAAGAGAGTGGGCCATTATCAACGTGCATGATGAGGGGCCAGGCGTACCCCCTGAGTTGATGCCCAAGCTCTTCTCCCGCTTCTCTCCCGGCCCGAACTCTACAGGTCTGGGCCTGGGGCTGTACCTTGCGCGCAGCATTGCCGAGGCGCACGGCGGCACGCTGACCGTAGAGTCCAGCCCTGGCAAGGGAACAACGTTCTGCATGGCGTTCCCCGCGACCATATAGCTTTTGGCGATGGACGACGGACGACGTGCGACGAACGAATTAAGCTGTCTATCGGTTTTGTTATGAGTTCTAAGTGAAGAGTTGGCACGGCCCTTGCTTTATAGAATGGAGGTTCTTTTCAGCACGTAGAGATGGCTGCAAAATCTAGGCTAGATAGATTGGAACAATATGCATTCCGACGTACTTCCTGTAATCGTTTTTTCCCACTTACGCTGGGATTTCGTCTACCAAAGGCCCCAGCATCTACTTGCCAGGCTGGCGCAAAAGAGACAAGTTATATTCATAGAGGAACCTGTACACGACGCAGACGCAACTCCCCACTGGGAACTCAGCAAGCCGAGTCCCAACCTCCTCGTATGTAAGCCTCATACGCCCTCAAGAGAGCCAGGCTTTGCCCGCGCGCAGATGCCCTATCTCACCACGCTCGTGCAACAGCTAGTCGCTGAGCAGAGGTTAGAGGAATACGTCATCTGGATGTACACCCCGATGGCGCTGCCGCTCGCGCAGGAGCTAACCCCAAGTGCGGTGGTCTTCGACGTGATGGACGAGCTGTCCGCCTTCAAGTTTGCTCCCGCAGAACTGGTCGAGCGTGAAGAGAGTCTGATGCGATGGGCAGACGTGATATTCACCGGCGGCCCCAGCCTCTACAAGGCGAAGCAGCACCGGCACAGCAACATCCACTGCTTCCCCAGCAGCGTTGACGCAGAGCACTTCCGCCAGGCGCTCACGTCCCAGGACGCACCCGACCAGGCAGACATCCCGCACCCGCGCTTCGGCTACTACGGCGTGATTGACGAGCGCATGGACCTCGACCTGCTCGATGCAATGGCGAGTGCACACCCTGAGTGGCAGATGGTCATGGTCGGCCCGGTCGTGAAGATCAGCCCGGACGACCTCCCCAGGCACCCGAACATACACTATTTGGGGCAGCGAAGCTACGAGGAGTTGCCCTCATACCTGGCGGGCTGGGACGTTTGCCTGCTACCCTTCGCCCGCAACGAGTTGACCCGCTTCATCAGCCCCACCAAGACGGTGGAGTACATGGCGGCTGAGAAGCCAATAGTCAGCACGCCCATCACCGACGTAGCCGAACCATACGGCGACATTGTCTACCTGGGCGACACCCCGCAGGAGTTCATCGCCGCCTGCGAGCAAGCGCTCTACGCGAGCGCGGAAGAGCGAGATGCGCGTGTAGCGAAGATGCAGCGCGTCCTGGAAAAGACATCGTGGGATACGACAGTAGAGGCGATGGAAAAGCTTATCAACCAGGTAGTGGAGGAGAATGCCGACCTCAATGGCGAGCACGGCGCACCACGACGCAATCTGCTGATGCAGACGAAGTAGCTGGTAGTTAGCGGCCAGTTATAGGCTGCTAACCACTAGTCACTAATCACTAACCACATAGCATAACGACGAACCACAAGGAGGCGCACCGTGTATACGATAGCAAGACCCAAACAAAATAGGGAGAACAACCCCTGGCCCACTGTAGTCATAGGCGCGGGGCCGACCGGCCTCAGCGCCGCTTATCACCTGGGCAAAGATGTGCTGCTCATTGACCAGAACGAGACCGTCGGCGGCTGGTGCCGCTCAATCGAGGATGGGGGTTTCACATTCGATTACGCCGGACATATCATGTTCTCCAAAGAGGAATACGTACATAAACTTTACGAAATGCTTCTTGGCGATAACGTTCACTGGCAGGACAGGGAAGCCTGGATTTATAGCAAGAACGTCTATACCCGTTATCCCTTCCAGGGCGCGCTCTACGGCCTCCCCCCGGAAGTAATAAAGGAATGTATTCTAGGCGCGATAGAGGCCCGCTTCGGCACCCTCGATTTGGCCAAGCCCGTCCCCAACAAGAACGGCAACGGTAATGGTAATGGCAACGGCCATCACAATGGTAATGGCAACGGCAAGCATCAGCTACCGGCTACCGAGTACCGGCTACTGACTACCAACTATGTCACTGGCGACCCCAAAGAGCTTGTAGACTGTTGCGCGGACGGCGTGGTGGACAGCTTCAACGGCCAGGATGGCGCTTCCTGTGAGATAGAGTATTCAGGCGAGCCGCGTAACTTTGAAGAGTTCATTTACAAGGTATGGGGTAAGGGCATCGGCAAGCACTTCGCCATCCCCTACAACAAGAAGCTGTGGGCCGTCCCCCTCAACGAGATGGAGACTTCATGGCTCGGAGGGCGCGTTCCCCTGCCCGACCTGGGCGAGATTATCGAAGGGGCGCTCCAGCCAGTCCCTAAGCCGATGGGACCTAACGCCCGCTTCGGCTATCCGCTACGTGGTGGCTTCCAGGCGCTCATGGACGGTTTCCTACCTCATCTGAAGGGGGAGTTGCGCCTGAGTACACGCGTGGCAGCGGTCTCCCCTTCTCGCCATACACTCACCCTCGACGATGGAACCGAGGTGGTTTACGAGCAGCTTATCAGCACGATGCCCCTCCCTGTGCTCGTCAAGTTGATGGGTAACGAGGCTCCCGCCGAGGTGCGCCGTGCAGCCGAGGGCCTGCGCCACGTCTCCGTGCGCTGCGTGAACCTGGGCATCGGGCGCGCGAACCTCACCGAGAAGCACTGGATTTACTACCCCGAAGAGACCGTTTTCCATCGCATATTCGTGCAGGGGAACGCCAGCCCGCACTGCAATGCCCCAGGCGGCTTCGGCCTCACCTGCGAGATAACATACTCCGAGTACAAGCCCCTCCCCTGCGACGGCGATGAGCTTATCAAGCGCTGCATCGAGGACTGCCATAAGGTCGGCATCTTCAATGAAGACGACCCGGTGTGGGTGGCTAACCAGGTCGATATGCCTCACGCCTACGTAGTGTATGACCACGCGAGGCCGCAGAACGTGGCTACGATACGCGAGTGGCTCGCCACGAAGGACATCATCCTGTCGGGCCGCTACAGCGAGTGGGAGTATTACAACTCCGACCACGCCTTCACGGCAGGCAAGGCCGCAGCCGAGACGGTCATCGCCAATCGCGCGCTGAAGCAGGCCGCCATCAGCGATGCCATAACTGCATCCACCGGCTCAAGCGTGGGAGTGGGGGCGTAATCATGCCAGCAAGGAGTAAAAAGCAGGAGAAGCAGACCCTCCCGCCCCAAGAGCAGATACTTCACCCCAACGGCGGCGAGGTGGTGAACGGATGAGGTATGACCATTAGCCGCCCAATCGAGGGATGCTCTTCTGGACAAGAACGCGAAAAATGGCTGCCGGAGGTCTGGGGGGGCATCGAATGTACCATCAACAGGGTCGAAAACAGTTACTTCGACCAGATAGAGAGATCGGGGCACTCGCACCGCCCCACCGATCTTGACCTCTTCGCGAGCCTCGGCATCACCGCCATACGCTACCCCATCCTGTGGGAGCGTACCGCGCCTAGTGACCTAGAGCGTGCCGATTGGTCGTGGGCCGACTCAAGGCTCACGCGCCTGCGCGAGCTTGGCATCAAGCCTATAGTGGGGCTGCTGCACCACGGCAGCGGCCCGCGACACACCAGCCTGATAGACCCCGACTTTCCGGAGGAATTGGCGACCTACGCAGGTGCGGTCGCCCGGCGCTACCCCTGGGTGGAGAGCTACACCCCCGTCAACGAGCCGCTTACCACGGCACGCTTTAGCTGCCTCTACGGCCACTGGTATCCCCACAGGAGCGATGACCGCGCCTTCGCACGCGCCATGCTGAACCAGGTGAAGGGGACAGCGCTGGCGATGCGCGCAATACGCGAGATAAATCCCGATGCTCAACTGGTGCAGACCGAGGACTTGGGGAAGATATACAGCACTCCGAGACTCGCGTACCAGGCCGACTTCGAGAATGAACGTCGCTGGCTGACATTCGACCTGCTGTGCGGGAGGGTAGTGCCTGGGCATCCTATGTGGGATTACCTCATGTACGCCCATATCCGCGCGGAAGAGCTTGAGTGGTTTACGGAGAACCCCTGTCCACCCGACATCATGGGCGTGAATTACTACTTGACGAGCGAGCGATTTCTTGACCACAGGCTGGAGAATTACCCACTACATATGCATGGAGGTAACGGGCGCGATGCGTATGTTGACGTAGAGGCGGTGCGCGTCCTTCCGGGGGGGATAGCGGGCGCGGGCACACTTCTGCGTGAGGCGTGGGACCGCAACGGCTTGCCCATCGCCATTACTGAGGTGCATAACGGCTGCACCCGTGAGCAGCAGCTACTCTGGCTGATGGAGGTATGGAACGCCGCCACAAGCTTGAAACAGGAGGGCGTGGATATACGGGCTGTTACCCCGTGGGCGCTCCTCGGCACCTACGACTGGCACACCCTCGTGACCCGTAACGAGGGCGTGTACGAGCTGGGCGTCTTCGACGTGCGCGGGGACCATCCTCGCCCGACCGCCCTGGCACAGCTGGTGCGCGACCTTGCGCAGCGTGGAGAGCCTTCGCACCCTGCCCTCCGCTCCGAGAGTTGGTGGCATCGCCCCTCTCGCCTCAGCTACGAAGCGCAACCCGCTAGATGGAGGAGCATCTGCGCAAGCCGCAAGTCCAGGTCGAAGGACGGAAAGAGTATGGATAATCAACCTATACTAATCACGGGCGCGTCGGGCACGCTCGGCACGGCCTTCGCTCGCATCTCCGAACATCGCGGCCTTGCCCACCTCAGCTTGAGACGCAATGACCTGGATATAACGAGCAACAGCCAGGTAGAGGCTATCCTAGACAAGCTGAAACCCTGGGCGGTAGTGAACGCGGCGGGTTATGTGCGCGTCGATGATGCGGAGTGCGACAGCGAACGGTGCTACAGGGAGAACACACATGGCCCTGAGACGCTGGCCGCAGCCTGCGCGAGTCGCGGAATAAGATTGCTAACATTTTCTTCTGACCTGATTTTCGACGGCGCTAAGGGCGCGCCTTACGTCGAGAGCGATCCGACCTCCCCACTGAATGTGTACGGCCACAGTAAGGCACAAGCGGAGAAGCTGGTGCTGGCTGCACACCCCGACGCCCTGGTCGTGAGGACGAGTGCCTTCTTTGGCCCCTGGGACGCCTACAACTTCATCACGCTAACTCTCCAGGCTCTGGCAGAGGGCCGCCCGGTAATTACCAGCGAGGGGGAGGTTGTATCGCCTACATACGTGCCTGATCTCGTGAACGCATGCCTCGACCTCCTCATTGATGGGGAGAGCGGCATTTGGCACCTCGCCAACCAGGGTGCCGCCTCATGGGCAGACCTCGCCCACCTAGCCGCAGAGATGGCTGGCCTGAACGCGGGCGGAGTGGAGTCCGAAACCATACAATACGTGGGCAGGGCCAAACGCCCCAAGTTCAGCGCCCTGACCAGCGAGCGAGGCATTCTGCTCCCAACGTTGGAGAACGCCTTGTCAAGATACCTGCACGAATGTGCCGTCCCCTGGCGCAAGCCTGGCTCTGCCCCGGCAAATACAGAGCTAGAGATGGCTGCCTCTTAAAGCGCATTCAAAACCTGCGCCGTAAATCTGTAGGGGCGGTTCACGAACCGCCCTGGCCAAGACCGCGTTGTCTCCCCGAGGGCGGTTCACGAACCGCCCCTACATAGGGTTTGAAATACACATTAATTGGATCCTGGCAGTCCAATTTTGGAAGAAAATCAAGCTTCTGCCATTAAAAGTGCTATAATTCTTAACATGCGTATCCTGGTTGTCGATGATGATGTTCATATCCGCGAGAACCTCAAGCGGCTCCTCTCTTATGAGGGGTACACGGTTGAGCTAGCCGCCGACCACCGAGAGGCTTTCAGCCGGATTGCCGAGAGTCCACCCGACCTGGTTGTGCTTGACCTGATGCTGCCTATCGTGGACGGGCTGGAGATATGCCGCAGGATACGCCAGACGAGTGACGTGCCGATACTCATGCTCACCGCGAAGGGCACTCTAGAAGATAAGGTGGGCGGCCTCGACAGCGGGGCGGATGATTACCTGGTGAAGCCCTTCCAGCCCGACGAGTTGATGGCCCGTATCCGCGCCCTCCTACGGCGCAGGCAGCCTCAAAACGAGGTGCTCAAGTTCGGCGTGCTCACTCTCGATCCGGGCGCGCACCAGGTGTTCGTCAACGATACGCTCGTGGACCTCTCAAGCAAGGAGTTCGACCTGCTGGAGCTACTCATGCGCCACGCGAAGCAGGTTATCACCCGCGAGACCTTCTACGACCGCATCTGGGGCTACGACTTCAGTGGCGAGAGCAACATCCTGGAAGTGTACATTCGCTACTTACGCGCCAAGCTGGACGCCGCAGGCTGCCCTCGCTACATTCAGACGGTGCGTGGGGTCGGCTACGTTCTGCGCGAAGAAGCTGGCGCACAGGCTAATTCAAAGGACACCACCGATGGATAGCATCATTAGGACGGGACGACAGACGACGGATGACGGACGACGTAAAAGCCATCTTTTCATCCTCCGTCTGTCGTCTGTCGTCAGTTCCAATGGAGCGGGCCGCTAGCAATGTCACTGCGCTGGCGACTGACCCTGCTCTCCACGCTTTCGATGGCGCTGGTTTTCGCTGCGTTTAGCGCACTGGCTATCCTCACGGTGCGCTACTTCCTCTACCAGACCATAGATGATAACCTTGACCGCCAGTCGCACCAGAGCCTCGACTATATACTCAGGCACCCCGACCGGAATTCAGGCATTGATGAGCAAAATCAGGTAGATGCAGTTTATTATACGGTCATAAACGCGGACGGGAGTATACGCAGCCAGAATCGCCAGATACAGGTCAGCGATGCCCTGTTCACTAAAGCGCTCAGTGGTGAGACCGTCAAAAGCACTCAGACATTGCCTGATGGGACGCGCATACGCATCCTTATGCAACCAATCAGTAGCTTGCTGACGCGGGAGATCGTGGGCGTGCTCATGGCGGCCACGCCCCTGGCGATAGCGGATAACGTCCAGTACAATCTGACCTTAGTGCTGGTGATAGGCTCGGTAGTGCTCCTCTGCGTTGCCGCCTTAGGCTCTTACCTCCTCACGGGGCGCACGTTACGCGCCGTGGAGAAGGTGACGCAGAAAGCTCACCAGATCGAGGTCTCGCAGGACCTCTCCCAAAGGATACCCGACCCAGGCAGCGATGATGAGGTGGGGCATCTTGTCCGCACCTTCAACCAGATGCTCGCCCGCATCGAAAGCACCTTCGAATTGCAGAGGCGATTTGTGGCCGACTCGTCCCACGAATTACGCACCCCCCTGACCGTTATCAGAAGCAACCTCCACCTTATGGCACGCGAGTCTGACCCGTCGGAGCGTGCCACCCTGATTAGCGTCACCGAGGGGGAGGTCTCCCGCCTCAATCGCATGGTGAACGACCTCCTTTACATCGCACAGATGCAGGCAGGGCACGACATCAAGCCCGTGTTGCGTCCCGTAGAATTAGACAGCCTCCTCTTGGAGGTATTCGCAAGGGCGCGCTCGCTTGCGGTCCCCAAGAACCAGAAGGTAACACTCCTTCACGAGGATGTCGCTACCACCCTCGGCGACCGCGACCAGTTGCAGCACCTCTTGTTGAACCTGGTGGACAATGCGATAAAGTACACGCCGGAGGGAGGCGCCATCGGCCTGGGTCTATGGGTCGAGGGTGGGACAGCGCGCATCGAGGTAACGGACGCGGGGCCGGGTATCCCACAGGAAGAGTTGTCACACATATTCGACAGGTTCTTCCGCACGCAATCCGCCCGTGACACCGTCCGCAGTGGCTCCGGTCTGGGCCTTTCGATAGTGAAGACCATAGCGGAGGCTCATGGCGGGCGCATCGAAGTGGTTAGCCGCGTGGGAGAGGGCACAACTTTCCGCCTCCACCTAAAAGTCACCGCTCCCACGGTAGCAGCAGAACCTGACGATACCGAGCCGGAGGAGCCTCTGCTAACCAGACCCGTGGAGGTGAAGAGTGATGCGTGACGATAGACGATAGACGATAGACGATAGACGATAGACGATTGACGATTGACGATAATGCGTGATGCGTAAGATTATTGCGTAATTCGTAATTCGTAATTCGTAATTCCCAAAGAACCTCTGCGTACTCTGCGTCTCTGCGGTGAATAATAAAGAATCCTAGCGTTTGAATGCTCAAATAAGGGAGATAAAATGATCGAATATAGTAACTTGTTGCTTGAGGTAGACGAGGAGAGTGGAGTGGCGCTCCTGACAATCAACCGTGCCGACAAGCTGAATGCGCTCAATAAGACGCTGCTTGACGAGTTGGCACTTGCGCTTGATGAAGTGGCGGGGAACGAGCGGGTGCGCGCTATGGTCATCACGGGCGCTGGAAGTAAGGCGTTCGTGGCAGGGGCGGACATTGCGGAGATAGCAGCGCTCGATGACGAAGAGTTGGGGGAGGAGTTTGCCAGGTCCGGACAGAGCGTCTTCTCGAAGATTGAGCGCCTTACCATCCCTGTGATAATGGCGATCAATGGCTATGCGCTAGGTGGCGGGTGCGAGCTTGCTTTATGTGGGGACATCCGCATCGCGTCAGACAACGCCCAATTAGGCCAGCCGGAGGTCAACCTGGGGGTTATCCCAGGGTACGGGGGCACGCAACGCCTCGCACGCATCATTGGGCGAGACCGTGCGAAGAGCATAATATTTACGGGGGAACGCGTCGGCGCGGAGGACGCCTACCGACTCGGAACTCGTGGACCGTATAGTGCCCCAGGCCGAGCTTGTGGACGAAGCGGTCAATCTGGCGAAAAACCTGGCGCAGAAGGCCCCACGCGCACTGGCCCTCGCCAAAATGGCAATCAACGAGGGTATATCTCTACCCCTGGAAGAGGCGTTGGAGCTTGAGGCACAGCTTTTCGGTCAGGCTGCCGCCACCCAGGACCGCCGCGAAGGGGCTACCGCCTTCCTCGAAAAACGTCAGCCCCGCTGGTCGGGCAGATAACAACCTAAATTGCATTGCTTAATAAGGCAGATCACCAATCTCATAAACTTAGGAGCCTATATGAAAGAGCGAGTGGGCGAGTGGTTTGATAAGTTGGCGAACGCCGGCACTCTTCCCTCCGATACGGAGGATGAACGGCTTTGTAAGAGCATACTTACTTTCGCCGCAACCTTGATAGTAGTGCTTGCGGTATTCTGGGTAACAGTCTATGCAATTCTGGGGTTTTGGCTATCAGCTTCGATACCATTTGCGTATCAGACTCATATCGCTAGCTTTCCTTTTCTGGTTTTTCAGGACCAAGAAGTATCTGGGCTTCCGCTTCAGCCAGCTTATGATGATGTTGCTGCTGCCTTTTCTGCTCCAGTGGAGTCTTGGTGGGTTTGTAGTCTCCAGCGGTGTGATGCTATGGGCAATCATAGCCCCCCTCGGCGCTGTCCTGTTCGACAGCCCAAAGCAGTCGATTCCCTGGTTTATTGCATACCTACTTCTTACAGGAGCTTCCGCTGTTATCGACGGCTACCTATCCCCCAATGCCGTGCCTATGTCGCCCACTCTGATAGTAGTGTTCTTTGCCATGAACATCGCGGGAGTTTCAACTACTGTGTACCTGTGCACCCAATACTTCGCCCGCCGCAGGGAGCAGGCGCTAGAGGCTCTGAAGATTGAACAGGCGCGCTCAGAAGGGCTGCTGCTGAACGTGCTCCCTGCGCCTATCGCGCAGAGGCTAAAAGACCGTTCGGCTGTGATTGCGGATAAGTTTGAGGAGGTTTCGATACTTTTCGCGGATATCGTAGGCTTCACTACCCTCTCGGAGCGCATACCCCCGGAGGAGATGGTCCCATGGCTGAATGAGGTCTTTTCCGACTTTGACCGCCTCGCCACCAGGCATGGTCTGGAGAAGATTAGGACGATAGGCGACTCGTATATGGCTGTAGCAGGCGTGCCATTACCTCACCCGGACCATACAGGTGCGGTGGCTGAGATGGCGCTAGACATGTTGGATGTCGCTGCCAGCAGGGTGGCTCCGAACGGCGAGCCGTTGCGCATACGTGTTGGTATCAACACAGGATATGTAGTCGGTGCCGTTATCGGACTTGCCAAGTTCATCTATGATGTTTATGGAGATGCCGTTAATACGGCGAGCAGAATGGAATCACAGGGATTACCGGGGCACATCCAGGTCACGGAGTTTACGTACCAGCGTCTGCGCGAGCGATACGACTTTCAGGAGAGCCGGATAGTGCAGGTAAAAGGGAAAGGAGAGATGATGACCTACCTGCTGGTCGGGCGCAAAGCGGCTCAACCTGCTACTACTTCTGACGCTTCGGTGGAACCTCAGATAGGAGGGATGGAGGGGGCAGTGCTGCCAGCTTTGAGCACGTAATAGCTCATCAGGACGCGTCTAAAGAAGGGATCGTCTATCATTCCGAAATCCGCACGCGAGAGACAGCCCGCCTATCAAAGATTGAGATTTTGCACACCAGTGGTTAGGCAAGAGAGGAAATTGCCCTTAATACATATTTGCCCAGTAGTGCTCTACGACATTTTACGTATATATCATTGTCCTTTAAATCGAGCGTAACTGTACGCACCATCATATACACGGCGTTGCAACCTTAATGCGCCCTGTGCGTTATCTATTATGTGGGTGTCTGGCTTCGGATTGGCACGAAACCTGCTATATAAGGTTAACGTAGGCCAACGAAAAAGTGTGCAGGGAAGGATGCAGACTGATTTCAGAACCCAGGCCGGCACACATACAGGTATTACCCAAGTATTACGGGCGCATAGCCACCAGAAATCAGGTGGAAAATTCTAGGAGGACAGAAATCTTATGAAACAACAATGGTTCAAAGGTGCCGCAACTCTAGGCGCGGCTGCCTTCATATTTGGCGCTGCGGCGTTAGCGCAGACTCCCACCTCAGGCGCATCGTCCGTCGCTGCGCAGGCGACCGGCACGGCGACTGTAGCGGCCACCGCGCCGGCTATCACCGGGACAGTAGCCATTACGGGTACAGCCACAGCAGAGGGGACCGTTGCCGCGACAGTGGTAGCAACGGGCACGGTCGGCGCTACTCCTACGGTAGTCCCCACCGTCGTAATCTCCAGTAACATATACGTTGCTGGTGGAGGTCCATTCCCTTACGCCCACCCCGCCTTCCAGAGGACGTGGGACCGCACCGACCACCCTGTTCAGCAGGGCCAGGTCAGCCGCACATTCTTCTGGGGACCAGGTCCCAACACCCCCGGCCTACGTGAGCAGTACAACGAGTCACCCCTGGGCGATAAGCTCCGGCTCGTGCAGTACTTCGATAAGAGCCGCATGGAAATCAACAACCCGAACGCCCGCCAGGACCAGGCTTTCTTCGTCACCAACGGCCTCCTGACCGTTGACCTTATCTCCGGCCAGATGCAGGTTGGTGAGAATGATTTCCTGCCATATCGCAACGCGTGTATCCCCATGTCCGGCGACCCAGGCGACCAGTTCGCCCCGACCTACTTCGCCTTCCAGAAAGTATCGGTAGGGCCGGACCGCAAATACATTCTCCCCGCTGCTGATCGAACGGGCCAGAAGGTCATAGAGACCATTGACCGCAACGGTATCACCGGAACCGACCCCGCGAAGTCAGTCATGACGGGCACCGACATCGTCCACTATGAAAACGGAGCCATACTCAAGCACAATATCCCACGCGTATTCTGGGACTTCCTGAACGCGTCCGGCCCTGTGCATGATGCCAATCACAACCTGATTCGCGAGCAGTTGATCAACCCCTGGTTCTTCGCCTCCGGTCTTCCCATCAGCGAAGCCTACTGGACGAGGGCCACAATCAAGGGCCAGGTCAAAGACGTAATGATCCAGGCGTACGAGCGCCGCGCTCTCACCTATGTGCCAAGCAACCCCGCAGGGTTCCAGGTAGAGATGGCGAATATCGGCCAGCACTACTTTGACTGGAGATATCGCAACGGCGGCTTCTGCCCGAACGATCCGGTCGGGACGCCCACGCCTCCCGTACCGGCAGGCACGACCACTCCTGTCGCTACCGCGATAGGTACTGCGACGGCCGTAAGCACCGGGACAGCTGTAGCTACAGGCACCGCCGGCACCCCTGGCATAACCTCAACAGTTGTAACGACGGGCACCGTTGCAGTGGGTACGACAACCGCCCTACCGTCTGTCACGGCACAGGCGACGGCGACAATGACCGCAGTACCCTAACAACAATCAACGTTAGTAAGTGCCTCTCTTGGGGTAAAACAAATCAGGCCGCAATTGCGGCCTGATTTGTTTTACCCCCAGCCGACCACAGGGAGCATCTGGATGGCTTAGTGAGCGGTTAACCCGCAGGGGCGTGTTGTCGGCACGTCCCTACAGATGATTTCTTAGTCTTGAGTGAGACGCATGAGCGCGTTACGCGCGGCCCACAGCTCAGGGAAGAAACGATAACCCAGCGTTTTGCCAAGATAACCCGCGCCGGAGCTTCCAGCCGTGCCGGGCATATTGTCCCCTATGGTCCGCTCTACGAGCTTGACGTGGTGGAAGCGCCAGTGGCTGAAAAGCACTTCATATTCGCTTAGCGTCTCCGCCAGCATGAAGAGATGAGGATATAACTTGGATTTGGAGTACACCTCTACCAGCGCTTCGACAGTATCGCTGCCCACCTGGGCCAGCATCTCGCAAAAGGCGTCATGCAAGGTTCGGGGCCACCTGGTTCGGAAATATTCCGCGTCCATATGCTTCTCGATCAGCTTCAAGAAGGTCGGCTCTCGCAGGCCGGACGCGAATTCAAGCTCACGAAACTGTAACGACTCCAATCCGCTCGCTGACCCTAACACGTTTCGGAAGCGGGCGAACTCCTGGGGCGGCATCGCCTCCAGCACTTCCACCTCTGTTGCAAGCACGCGCACGATAGCATTAATGCGCTTGAGCAAGTGGAGCGCAGCCAATACGTCCCCTTCATCAAGCAGGGCGATAATCGTCTTCATCTCGAAGAGAATTCTGCTTGAACCAAAGCTCCTGCGCCTGCTGCACGATTATGAAGAGCATCTCATCGTGCGCGTCGGGCGGGCCGAGCGGCGTCTGCAACTGGAGCAACTCCGGCACGCGCAAATAGCTACCATAGGTAAGAGGCACATCATGCGCGCCTTGCGCGGGTACTGCTTGCTCGACGTTGAGCATATTTGTTACCCCCTGAATACCAATAAAAAATCTACTGTAATGATTCCCTTATAGGAGTTGATTGCTCCTGATGCTCGCTATGCTGCCCATGCAAGCTGGAAGAACTCGACAAGCTCTATCAATACTCCATTGGTAGATTTAGGGTGGACAAACGCCACGAGAGTGCCATGCGCGCCGGGGCGAGGCTCCTGATCGATAAGTGCGACCCCCTGCTCGCCGAGATGTTGTAGCATCCCAGGCAGGTCCTCAACTTCAAGACAGATATGGTGGACGCCAGGCCCTCAACTCTCTAAGAACCTCTGGATAGGTCCCTTCTCGCCAACCGGCTCAAGAAGCTCGATACGGCTCTCGCCTACGGTCAGGAAGCTGACGCGCACCGCATCACCTGGCACATCCTCACTCGCCCCGACCGGTAGCCCAAGACCTTCCGAAAAGACCCGTAGCGCCCCCGCTATATCTACAGTTGCAACCCCAATGTGGTTCACCTTGATGACGCGTGGCACACTTCTTCCCTTATCTCGCCGGTCCCGGCAATGTGTTCTTGCCCGCTCAATATAGCAAAAGGGCGAGGGGGAGTCAACGCGTGTGCGTGGACGATAGACGATAGACGATAGACGATAGACGATAGACGATAGACGATAGACGATAGACGATAGATTAACCGCAGAGACGCAGAGACGCCGAGCTTTATTGAGGATTCACGCATCACGTTTCATCGTCTATCGTCCATCGTCTATCGTCCATCGTCTATCGTCCATCGTCTATCGTCCATCGTCTATCGTCCAACGAGACTTTGCATCTTCCCTGCCTGTATTGGCCTTCTTGGGGTACAATACTGTGAGCGCGCCACATGGAGAACTGGCGACCAGCCTAGGAATAGGGAGGGATAGATAATGGTATCACTTAGCGGGCCTATTGTAGAGGTAACGGTTTACACTGACCGCGCCCGCATAACCCGTCGCGGCAGTGTGCACCTCGCCCAGGGGGAGCACACGCTTACCCTGGAAGGGCTGCCAACCACTGTGCAGGACGAACTCGTGTGAGGGCATCCGGCAGGGGGGCCAACGTGCGCATACTCGGCGTGGACCTATCACGCGAGTACGTCACGCAGGCACCGGAGGCTGATCTCGCGGAGCTAAAGAGTCAATTGGAAGCTTTGCAAGATAAGGAACAGGCGCTCGCCGATGATGACGCACAGGAGGCGGGTCGGTTGGAGCAACTTGCGTCGCTCAGGGAGAGCAGCGGCGCTACCCTGACTCGCGGCCTCGCCTACGGCAAGGCAGACCTCGAAGAAGTATCTGCCTTCATCAAATACCTCGCTGAGGAAACCTCCTCCGTGCAGGCCCGAAGGCGCGAGATAGCCCAGGAGCGCCGCAAGCTTGCCCGCGAGATAGAGTCGCTTCAAAGCAAGCTCGCCCCTCGATGGGACACGAATGAGCGCATCAGTCTCAACGTTGCCGTGGAGGCCATCGCCGAGACCGATCTTGAATTGGACCTTATTTACAGCGTCACCAACGCGTCGTGGGAGCCTCTTTACGACGTAAGATTGGTGGAGAATTGTGTGGCCGTTACCTACCTGGCGAACGTCCGGCAGCAAACAGGCGAGGACTGGCCCGCAGTCTCTTTGTCATTATCAACCGCGCGCCCCGCCGTCAGCAGCACTATACCGGAGTTGCGACCCTGGTACGTTGATCTCTATCGCCCACCCGTCATGCCGCCTGCTATGCCCAGAGCCGCAGCGCCAATGATGCAGCCCTCCGTAGCTTCTATGAAGGCGATGGCACCGGAGAGTGTATCTGATACGGCCGCATTCGCCCCACCACCGCCCGCAGAGGTCGCGCAAGCCACCGTCGAGAGCACCGGAGCGGTAGTCACGTACCGTGTAGCTCGTCCGGTAGCCGTCCCCTCCGATGGCTCCCCACACAAGACCACCGTCACTACCCTCGACCTGGAAGCGCAGCTTGATTATGTGACAGTTCCCAAACTAGCAGAGGAAGCATATTTGCGCGCCAAAATCAAGAACACATCTCCTCTCATTCTCCTCCCCGGCTCAGCTAATATCTTCCATGAGGCTGATTTCATTGGGCGGACCTTCATCAAGACCGTAGTGCCGAGCGAGGAGTTCGAGGCGCAATTAGGCGTGGATGACCGTGTGAAGGTCAAACGGGAATTGACCGAGCGCACGGCGGGGAAAGCTTTCATAGGCAATACGAAGCGCACGGGCCTGGGGTACAAGATAAAAGTCACCAGCCACCTGGCCTGGCCCACCCGCGTCACCGTCATGGACCAGGTCCCCGTCTCACGCCACGAGCAGATCAAGATCAAGCTCACAGAGGTCTCGCCGGAGCCAACTGAGCATAGCGATCTCAACATCCTGAAGTGGGAGCTACAAATGGCTCCCCAAAGCGCGCAGGAAATAACCTACGCCTTCACTTTGGAGAACCCCCGCGAGATAACCGTCATCGGTATGGCCGAATAACGGGCTGAACATAGGGGCAGCCACTCACTATGCCGAAACCGCCAAGACGCCAAGACGCCAAGAAACCGCCAGGATATAAAAGGATAGAGAGGCCTGATAATTTACCTCTCTTACTTCTGAATCCTCCGCGTCTCTGCGCCTCTGCGGTAAAACCATAAAAATCTTGGCGGTTACTTGGTGCTCTTGGCGTCTTGGCGGTTCCATTGGATTTTGCGACATCCAGCCTTGACAACAAGGCACAGGCTGTTATAACTAAGGGCACTTTACCTATTGAGGAGGCATACATGATCAAGCTTGTGGCGCTGTTCAAGCGGCCCGAAGATGTAGAGGAATTCGACAGACATTACGAAGATACCCACGCCCCGCTCATGCGCAAAGTCCCTGGCCTGGAGCGCATGGAGGTCACTCGCAACCTGAAGGCATTCAGAGGTGAGCCTGACTATTATTTGATAGCCGAGATGTACTTCCGGGACAAGGAATCGTTCGACGCGGCCATGGCCTCCGAAGAGAACCGTGCCGCCGGAAAAGACCTGATGAGCTTCGCCCGCGAGGTGGTCACGATGGTCTATGGGGAGGTAGATTAGCGAATTGGATTACCCCAGAGCGCTCACGCCCGAAGAGTTGGGCTTCAAGAACATCATCTATACGAAGGCAGACGGCGTCGCCACTGTAACAATCAACCGCCCTGACCGTCTCAACGCCACCGACTTCCAGACGCTCAAGGAGATGAGCCGCGCCTTCGAGGATACCTCATATGATGACTCGGTTGGTGTGCTCGTATTGACGGGCGCGGGTGACAGGGCTTTCTGCACCGGCGCGGACCTCAAGGAGCAAGAGCAGTTCCTCGCCAAGCGCGCCGATTACTGGAAGTGGATGGGGTCGTTCATCGAAGCCCACGACCGCCTGCGCAATATCGGCAAGCCCACCATAGCCCGGCTCAACGGCATGGTTGTGGGCGGCGGCAACGAGTTCAATATAGCCTGCGACCTGGCGATAGCCGCCGAGCACGTCACTATCAGGCAGGTGGGCACGGCTCGCGGCTCGGTCCCGGCGGGAGGCGCGACCCAGTGGCTCCCTATCATCATAGGCGACCGCCGCGCACGCGAGATGCTCTGGCTATGCGAGCCGATAAGCGCGCAGCAAGCCCTCGACTGGGGCCTGGTGAATCGCGTGGTCAAGAAGGCGGAGTTGGATGGCGCGGTTGTAGAGATGGCGAACAAGCTCCTCCACCGTATGCCGGAGATATTACGCTACGCCAAGCAGCAAACCAACTTCTGGCGAGACCTGTCCTGGGCACTCACGGTGGGCCACGCCCGCGACTGGCTCTCCATACACGCCGACGCAGACGAAACCGCCGAGGGCCTTGCCGCCTTCTACGAAAAGCGTGAGGTGAATTACGAGGGATTAAGACAGGACATGGCAGCAGGGCAGAAGAGGTGCGATAAGTGCGGCGAATTGTCGCCTATACGGTTCAGGTTCTGTGGCAACTGTGGCTCACCTTTGGCCGGCTAACATGCAAGGATGATGGCATCTTGACAATCCGCTTATTAGCTAATAAAATAGCTAATAAGTTAGCTAAATAACACTTAGAGGTAATATAAGGGGGTTGTCATGCCAAAGACCGTTTCCGCTACTGATGCCAAGAACAAACTAGGTTCCGTCGTCAGTTGGGTGCTTCAGAACCAGGATGAGATTATAGTCGAAAGTCGAGGCGAGCCTACGGTAGTCATTATGCCCTACGCAGAATATGAGAAAATCAAAGACCTGCGAGAAAGAGATGACCGCAGACAGGCGCTAGAGCAATTGAGAAGCTTGCGAGATGAGGTAAGGGCGCGTAATCAAGATATAACTACCGACGAGCAGGCCCTCGAGGTCGCGGATAAAATATCACGCGAGGCAATTAATAGCCTGATAGAGAAACGAAAGATCAAATACGAGACAGAGCAGCAAGCAAGGTAACGAATTACATATGCGAGTACTTTTGGATGCCAACGTACTCATAAGCTATTTGCTTGTAGCCCAGCAAAGTACTATTAGCACTATTGTGGAGGCCGCTTTTCAGCGCCACTTTACTCTTCTTATACCGGAAGAACTTCTGACCGAGTTGGTACAGACTGTCAAGAACAAGCCTCATTTGACAAAAAGAATTACTCATCAAGAGGTTGACAGATTAGCGAATAGCTTGTTAGCTGTAGCAGAGTTTCTCCCCCCTATCGCAGAGGACATAGCGGCTATCTCACGCGATCCGGCGGACGATTATCTATTAGCCTACGCGCTCATAGGGCGGGCCGACTACCTTGTGACGGGAGATGATGACCTCCTTTCTTTGGGAGAGATTGGGGGTCTACGAATCGCAAGGCCAGCTGACTTCCTGAAGGCCCTCCAGGAGGAGTGATCCAAGGATATTTAGACTTATCTCCAAAGAGCGCAAAATACTAAGAGTAGAAACCTGCAAGAGGAATACACCTTATGGACAGCACCCAATACACCCTCATCAAACTAATCCACGAACCCCCAATCGCGGTTATCCAGCTCAACCGCCCACAGGTCCTCAATGCCCTCAACCTACAGGTTATGGACGAGGTAATAGCCGCTTTGGAGGCTCTCGAAAGTGACGGCGAAATCCGTTGCGTGGTCATCACAGGCAACGAGAGGGCATTCGCAGCCGGAGCAGACATCAAGGAGATGGCTGACGCCACCACCGTCGAGATGCTTGAGCGCGACCAGTTCGCAAAATGGGACCGCATACGCCGCTTCAAGAAGCCCCTCATAGCTGCCGTAAGTGGCTACGCCCTGGGGGGTGGCAACGAGCTTGCGATGCTCTGCGACATGATCGTAGCCTCCGAGACGGCGCAATTCGGCCAGCCGGAGATCAATATCGGCGTTATGCCTGGTGCTGGGGGGACCCAACGCCTCACGAGAGCAGTCGGCAAGGCAGTGGCGATGGAGATGGTTCTCGCGGGGCGTATGCTTTCCGCGAAAGAGGCCCTGCAATACGGCCTCGTCAACCGGGTCGTGCCCATCGAGGTCTACCTGGAGGAAGCCAAGCGCCTAGCTTTGCAAATCGCAAAGATGGGGCCAATCGCCCTTCAGCTAGCCAAGGAAGCGGTCAACAAAGCCTTCGATGTGCCCTTGCAGGAAGGTCTCATCTTCGAGCGCAAGAACTTCTACACCCTCTTCAGCACAGAGGACCAAAAAGAAGGCATGTTGGCCTTTGTTGAGAAGCGCAAGCCGGAGTTCCAAGGGAAGTAAAGCAACTCAGGCGTCAAGCTCGCGGGCGGCGATGTCGCGCCGGTACTGCCCGCCTCCGTACTTGATCCGCTCTATGTTGCGGTAGACTACCTCACGAGCTTCCTCTAAAGTTGCTCCGCGCCCGACCACTGTGAGTATGCGCCCCCCGCTCGCTATTATCTGCGGGTCAACGTTCGACATTGCGCTCAGGTCTCCCTCGCCGCTATTGAATAAAGAGCGTAGAAAAGACCCACTAGATCGAGGCGCTTCGTACTCAGGCTGAATCGCTGCTATGCCTGGCACCTCCGTACTCCCGTGAAATACCAGTACGCCCTCGTCCACGTCACCGAACCCCGAAATTGGCCTGGGTGCAGCCTTACTCTGTGGGTATACATCCGAAGCCAACACTACCCCCACTGTAGCATCTTCACTCCACCTGATCGGGTCCACTTGAGACAAGTCCCCAGCCGCGATAGCCTGCGCTACCTCTTCAAGGGGCGTAAGCAGCCTGGGTAGGAGCACCTGGGCTTCCGGGTCGCCGAATCGACAATTGAACTCCAGCACCTTCGGCCCCTCTGCCGTCAGCATCAGGCCAGCATATAACACCCCCTTGAACGCGACACCCTCCTCAGCCATGCCCTTCACTGTCTTGAGCATAACGTCTCGTTCGATGGAAGCCCACACTTCGGGCGTAACGTAGCTCGTCGGTGAGTAAGCGCCCATGCCGCCTGTAAGTGGCCCCTCGTCGCCATCCAGAAGCCGCTTGTAGTCGCAGGACGGGGGCATCATAGCCACGCGCGTACCATCCGTGAAAGCTAGCGCGCTTACTTCTACACCCTCAAGATACTCTTCGATTACCACCTTAGTAGTGGGGTCGTTTGGGTCGAGAATGCCGCTCACAATCATCTCGTTGACGGCATCTTCAGCATCGTCAGCACTCCTTACGACGGCAGCGCCCTTGCCCGCAGCCAATCCATCAGCTTTAACTACCAGGGGATATGTCGTGTCCTGCGCAGAGAGCTTCTGGCGCAGCGCCTCAACGCCTTCTATAACCAGGTAATATGGCGATGGGATGTCGTGCCTCTGCATAAAGTCGCGTGCCCACGCCTTGCTCCATTCGATGCGCGCCGCCTGCTGGGTAGGTCCCAGCGCGGGAACTCCCAGCATGAGTAGCGAATTGACGATGCCATGCTTCAAGGCTATCTCAGGACCCACTATTACGAGGTCAATGCTATTGTTGAAGGCCCACCCCGCGAGCAGGTCGCACTCGCGCTCTGTTGAGACGCCCATCGCCACATTCTGCGCAAGGAGTGCAGTACCGCCATTGCCAGGCGCGCAATAGACCGTATCTACCTGGTCGCTCCGCACTAACCGCCATACAATCGCGTGCTCTCGCGCCCCTGACCCAACCACCAATACTCTCATATGTGCCTCCCCAGGCTACCGGTTAGCTTCTAGGTAAGTGACTACCGTCAATCCAAAATCTAAAATCCAAAATCCAAAATTGACATCACCCGATCCACCTTGCACCGCCATAAATGCGGCTGCACCATGCTAACAACCCTAAGGATAGCATTATCAACCCAAGCACGAGCCATAGTCTCGACCGCTTCAACGTCCCCACCCATACCAGCCCGGGCCACAGGGGAAGAGTATAACGGGCAAGTGAAAAGGTGATATTTGTGCTAAGCGGGTAGATAACGCCGAGAAGCAGCCATGTCCACTCGGAAGCTTGTAGCTTGCGCCGCGCCAGGAAACCACCGGCAAGCAGCACGAAGGGCATAGCCAGGTCGAGTATCAGGTAGAGCCTGCTTCCGTTCCCGTAATAAAGGACCGGGTCCTGCGTGCCCGGCGGAAAGGTCTTAGTCAGACTATCCCAAAGGGCGGTCACGCTCTCCCAGTATGTCGTCAAGAAGAAAGAGCCTTTGTGATTCCAGCCCTTGAGCATACTGTCACCGAGCGCGAACGGCGTGCCGAAGCGCCACCACAGGAAGGTAAGGAAAATGCCTATACCCACAGGTATCAGAGCTAACCAGGCTACTTCCGACCTCACTTTGCGCCAGTTCCAGCCTCGCTGCGCCATATATTCGACCGCCATAGCAGGCAGGAGCAGCAAACCAGCGAACCTATCTAGCGATGCCAGCATCCCCAGCAACCCGACGCACAGCCACTTTTCGCGCCACTCGGAACGCGCTACCAGGAACGTGGACTACCACCAGCATGAGGAATAGCCCCTCGGTGTACATCGCTGAGAAGAAGAAGGACAAGGGTAGCGCGGCCAGCATGAACGCCACCAAGTGCCGCCCGCAACTTCCCCAGGCGTGGCGCGAGCAGCTTGATCAATAGAGCCAGCGCGACGTAGAAGCTGACGTTGCTTATCAGCAAGCCCGCCGCGACCGTGCTCCCCCACTGCGCGTTACCCCAGTCCCACCCGAACGTCAACCAGCTCAGCACCAATGAGACTATCCAGATGAGGAAGGGATAGAGGGGAGCGAAGGCTACGCTGGTCCCACCAGTTGCCGCCGGGTCATAGGTATAGTGCTGCTGGGCTATGCCCCCGTACCAGGCCGAGTCCCACATCAGCCCAAGCTCCGCAACCCACCCCTTGTTGCGGAAAGGCTCGGCGGCGATGATCTGCGTGACGCCAGAATAAGCTCCTAATACCGCAACCAGGCGTGTGATGCCAAATATTAACCCTGCGGCGATCCACTCATTAGCCAACCAGCCACGCAAGCGAGCTTCCAGGGTCGAAATTTGATGCGGGGTGGATATGTGGGCAGCGCTACCGGAAGTAGCTGTCACCTTTTCTATTCCCATTCGATGGTTGCAGGCGGTTTGGATGTGATGTCGTACACCACGCGGTTGACGTGCGGCACCTCGTTGACGATGCGGTTCGACATCACGCCCAATACCTCATAGGGCAGCTTCGCCCAATCTGCCGTCATGCCATCCACCGAGGTAACAACGCGTATCGCCACCGCATCGGCATAAGTGCGGTTGTCCCCCATTACCCCTACGCTCCTCACCGGCAGGAGCACGGCAAACGCCTGCCATACCTCACGGTGGAGGCCACCCTTGTCCAACTCATAGCGCACGATTGCGTCTGCCTCGCGGAGGGTGTGCAGCCTCTCCGCCGTAACGGGTCCGAGCAGGCGCACGGCCAGTCCGGGGCCGGGGAATGGGTGCCGCCACACTATCTCCTCAGGCAGCCCAAGCTCCAGCCCCACGCGGCGCACTTCGTCCTTGAATAGGTAGCGCAGAGGCTCCACCAGCTTGAACTTGAGATCGGCGGGCAACCCGCCCACGTTATGGTGCGTCTTGATGCGCACCGCTGAAGGGCGCTCAGGAGATGCGCTTTCGATCACGTCAGGGTAGACCGTGCCTTGGGCCAGGAACTCGAAATGGCCGATGCGGGCCGCTTCCTCTTCGAAGACCCGTACGAAATAGCGTGCCTATACGCTTACGCTTCTCCTCGGGGTCGGAAACGCCCTCAAGGGCGTCCAGGAACCGCCCCGCTGCATCAGCCACCACCAGGTTCATATGCATGTTTCGCCCGAACACCTCGCGCACCGCCTCGGCCTCACCTTTCCTGAGCAGGCCGTTGTCCACGAAGACGCATGTTAGCCTATCGCCAATCGCACGGTGGACCAGCGCGGCAGCCACCGAAGAGTTTACCCCTCCACTCAAGCCGCATAGCACATGCCCTTGCCCGACGGCCTCACGTATCTGCGCGATAGCGTCCTCCACGAACGATGCCGCACTCCACGTTGGGCGCAGGCCGGCAATCTTGAATAAGAAATTGTCGAGTATCTGCTTGCCCTGTGGCGTATGGACTACCTCCGGGTGGAACTGCAAACCGACTATAGCGCCCCGCCCAAACGCGGCGAAAGGCGCATTAGACGATGCGGCGAGCACCTCGAACCCCTCCGGCATTTCAGCCACGCGGTCACCGTGACTCATCCACACCGGCAGCTCTTCCGCCAACCCCTCAAAGAGTGGCGACGAGTGGGACGGCTTTATGCGCGCCGGGCCATATTCGTGGTGGGTAGCAAGCTCGACGCGCCCCCCGTAAGCCAGGGTAAGTAGCTGCATACCATAGCAAATCCCCAGCACGGGCAGCCCACTCTCCAGCACGTGCGAAGCGAGTTGGGGAGCGCCAGGCTCATAAGCACTCGCCGGCCCGCCCGACAGCACAAATGCCCTGGGCTTCAGCCGGGCAATCTCCTGCATGGGCGCATCATGCGTGAATATCTCGCAATAGACCCCGCTCTCCCGAATGCGCCGCGCAATCAATTGCGTGTACTGCGACCCGAAGTCGAGTATAGCCACCGCATCATGGTGCCCGGCAGGCTCAGGCGCGATCACCTCTGCGGGCGCTCCGCTGGCTATCTCCCCCTGCGCGACCATATCCTTCCCGGCAGCAGCAACCAACTCCTCCGCATCTTCCTCATCGGTCACAACTGCATCCAGCACCGAAAGCTCTTCCTGTCTCAACCCTCTTCCCCTCCTCACTACAACCTTAGCACACGCACCTTATGCAGCACTCTCATGCAGCACATTTCATCGTCTATCGTCTATCGTCCATTATCACGCATTACTTTCATGCCTCAAAAACGACAGCACTATCCTGTTACACTCCCTCGGCTTCTCGTAGAAAGGCATGTGCCCCGCGCCACGAATAATCGCCAGGCGCGCTCCTGGGATGTGCTGCGCCATGTGCGCGCCGTGCTCCAGTGGCACGACGCGGTCACGCGCACCCCACACTATGAGCGTGGGCATCGTGATTGCAGAAAGCATTTCGCCCACGCTCTCGGTCCTGATCATCTTCAGCCCTTCGCGCGGAGTGCGAGCCCGCAGCCCGATCTTTATAAAAGTGGGGTAGTAACGCACCTGGCGCAGGCTGGAGTCGCCCAGCATCTTTATGGGCGCTAACCAGGGGCGCTTGACCAGCTCGGGCAATCCCGCGCTATCTACCAGCACAAGCTTGCGGAACCTCTCAGGGCGATTAGTGGCTGCGGCTATCCCGATCATCCCGCCCATCGAGTGGCCCATCAGGTCTACTTTCTCCAGACCGAGGGCATCAAGTAAGTCAATAAGAAATTCCGCATAGCTCTCCAACGTATGCACGTGCAACTTGCCGGATAGTCCATTGCCTGGGAGGTCCGGCGGCGATTACCCACCTCTCCAGGCCGAGAGCGGGGACCGTATGCGGATACCAGTAGTCGCAGCTACCGTTGTAACCATGCACTATGAGAAGGGGGATACCTCCATGCTCGCTACCCTCTTCCATGTAGCGCACGCGCACGCCCTCGACATCCACATAGTGGCTAGTTTCGTCGTTACGCTTCCGGCGTCCCGTTCTTTCCAATGTAGTGATATTCGTCATCAAAGTGCCAATCTGCTTCGGGTATGGCTTCAAGCTGCACGACAATGCGGGGGTTGAGGGGGTCTATGCGCTTCACCAGGTGTATATCCACTACCCGGTTGTCGTTAATACCTAGCGACTCGCAGAGCGCATCCTGCGTGATCTTCAGCCCGCCGTCAAGGTCACGCTTCATAGGCGTGGCGAAATAGAAGTCAATAAAGAGCGAGAGATAAGAAGCTCGCAGAGCCTCCAGTAATAGCTGGGTGATCTCTCCTGAGAAGCGCAACTCTTCGATGTGCTTTCCGACCGCACTCTTGAAGCGTCTTGCCTCGGCGCTCAACACCCGCCGCCCGTTCACTGTCGCGTACTGGTTATTCACGCCAGGGGGCAGGGGCAGCGCCAGCGAAATAGCCGCAATCCTGCTCGCTCCTTTTTCCATGGGGCGATTATAACACAGACGACGGACGACGGACGACGGACGACAGAAAGTAAATGCACCGCAGAGACGCAGAGTGCGCAGAGATTTTATTATGGAAGCGTATACTCTATCGTTCATCGTCCATCGTCCATCGTCCATCGTCCGGCTGTTCAATCTCTTCGCACCGTGTATAATAGACAGCGAGACTGACCTAAGGGAGAAAGACAATGGCTGATGATCCGAAACGGCTCTTGAGATACATAGTCCAGAATCTCGTGCTGCCTGTAGAAGCGAAGGAGGCGCAGTTGGACGCCTCAGCCGCTCAAGACGTGCCGGGGGAGATTGATGCTATCGCCGCCGGCAACATGGAGGATGCTGAGCGCCTAGCTCCGCATTTCGCACGTGGATTAGCACTGGCGCGACAATCTGGCGGCAAGATCACGGTGGACGATACCGATGCCGAAGGCAACGGCATAGCCGACGCCTTTGCCCGCTTCCTCGTCGTACCCAACCTGGCAACCTCCCAAAGCGAAGAGCTTTCCGAAGGCCATTACCGCTACACCTTCGATATAGACTGGCAACGCCTGAGCGAGCTTGCACGCAAAGCAGGAGTGGAGATTTAGTAGGGGCACGGCGTGCGTCGCTACGCTCCGTGCCCCTACGTGTGCATATTAAAATCATCATGATGTCCGATACTCCGCCAAACACCTCCACAGATACAACTACAGCCGTCCACCATGTAGGCGCATTGCCACGCAGGCCATTGGCAGAGTTGGAGGCTGCAATCGGGTATACATTCAATAATCCTGCCTTCCTTACAAATGCTCTCGTTCATAAGTCTTACCTCCACGAGCTACCTGACACACCCATCACTTCCAATGAGAGGCTGGAGTTCCTGGGGGATGCCGCACTCGGACTCATCGTGTCTGCTGACCTTTTCACATCGTACCCCGACGTGCCGGAAGGGAGATTGAGCGTATTACGAGGTGCGTTGGTGCGGCTCAACACCCTTGCTGAGATAGCAGCGCCCATCTCGCTAGGCGAATACCTCTACATGAGTCATGGCGAAGAGGCGGCGGGGGGCAGGTCTCGCCCCAGCAACCTGGGCCATGCGTTGGAGGCGCTGCTGGGAGCAGTCTACATAGATGGAGGTCTAGATGCCGCAGCCAGCGTGTGGCACAGGGTCAGCGGCGAGCGAACGCTGGAGCAGCTACAGCAAGTATTGAGCACCGACTACAAGAGCCAGCTACAGCAGATCACCCAGGCCGAGTGGCGCGAGACCCCCCGCTACTATCTAACGGGCACGAGCGGCCCCGACCATGCAAAGCAGTTCCACGTTGAAGTGAGAATCGGAGAGCGCACCCTGGCTACAGGCGCAGGCCGCAACAAGCAAATAGCTGAGCAAGCCGCCGCGCAAGCCGCGCTCAATGGGATTATTAGCGAGGAGCTAGGAATTAGGAATCAGGAGTCTAGGAGGTCAAATGCCACTGATTCCTGACCCCTGAATTCCTGATTCCTGCAGGAGCTACCAATGTCACACCTGGAAGACCTGACGCTCGTTTCTGGCAGGGCCAACATGCCGCTCGCGGAGGCCGTCGCTCACCACCTCAAAGTGGGGCTGGGTAATCTGCACGTCTCCGAGTTCTCCAACGAGAATATCTTCGTCAAGCTCAACGAGAGCGTGCGCGAGAATGACGTGTTCATCATGCAGTCCCTCTCTAGGCCGGTCAACACCTCCATAATGGAGACTGCTTATCATAATGGACGCGGCAAAGCGCGCATCTGCGGGCCGCATCACCGCAGTGGTCCCGTATTACGCTTACGGGCGCACTGACAAGAAGGACCAGCCACGAGTGCCGATAACGGGCCGCCTCATCGCCGACCTCATCACTGTCGCGGGGGCCAACCGCGTGCTGACTATAGACCTCCACGCGGGGCAAATCCAGGGTTTCTTCAATATCCCAGTTGACGAGCTTACCGCCATGTACCTCATGGCCGACTATTTTCGTGAGAAGAAGCTAGACCCTCGCGTGATCGTCTCTACCGACATAGGCAACGCCAAGCGCGCCCGCAACTTCGCCGAGCTTGTGGACGCGCCCCTCGCCATCATCGAGAAGCGCCGGGTGGGGAACATTGACCAGAGCGAGGTGCTGAACCTCATAGGAGAGGTCGAAGGGAAGTCCGCCATCCTTGTAGACGACGAGATAGACACCGCAGGCTCAATCACTCATGCCGCAGAGGTGGTGATGCAGCGCGGTGCAAAAGAAGTGTACGCCTGTTGCACCCATGCAGTCCTTTCAGGCCCGGCCATAGCGCGTCTGAGGAACAGCCCCATCAAGGAGCTGGTCGCCACCGACACCATCCCCAGGGGAGAGGATAACGACCTGGAGAGCTACACCGTCCTCAGCGTTGCGCCTATGCTCGCTGAAACCATATGGCGGATACATACGGGGGGATCGGTCGGGGCGATATTTGAGGCAAATAGGCGAGGGATGTTGGATAATATATAGCGGAGGGCGAAAAGCAGTGGACGACAACGGGACCAGAGATGCGAAAGAGAAGATAAGGATGCTGAGGGGAGTGAGGCAGGTGCGCCGCTTCACCTCCGAGTCTGTGCCGGACGATATCGTCGAGGACATCATTGAGGTGGGGCGCTGGACGGGAAGCGGCATGAACCGCCAGCCGTGGGAGTTCATACTGATACGCAACCGCGATACGTTGCAGCAGATCGCCGAAGAGGAGGGAGCAAACTCACACCTGGCGAACGCAGACTTTGCTATCATCGTGATCATGGCTGGGGAAAGCCCGGTCATAGAGAACTTCGATGAAGGGAGGCTCACGGAGCGTCTGCTATTAGCCGCCGCAGCGCATGGTCTCGGCGCAGGCGTATGGTGGCTCAGGGAAAAGGGAAAGGTGGCAGCCAGGCGCATCCTGGGCATCCCCGAAGGGCGCAATGTCCGCACGGCCATCTCCTTCGGCTACCCCGATCCAGGGGTTACAAGCGAACGCAAGAAGAACCCGGAGGCTCGGAAGTCAAGGGAAGAGTTGGTGCATGAGGAGAGGTATTAGTCAACTGTGATATAATACCTGCACCGCACGTAGGGGCACGGCGCGCCGTGCCCCTACAGCAACTTATCGGTCCCGGCAGAACTGAGGAGCGACTGATGAATGGCACGAAGCGTCCCCTTTTCGCTATAGTAGCGTCTGCCATCCTCATAACTGCCTTCTTACGAGCCTCCGCGCCGCAAACCTCTAGCGCACAGGCATGGTCGATTGCGCCCACCACCCAGGGCAGTCTCCCGCACATTCCCCGAAACAGGCCAGACCATCGCTAGCGATTTCCTCAAATACTGGAACGAGCACGGTGCGTTAGCTCAACAGGGCTACCCCATATCGCCTGAGATGCAAGAGGTCTCCGAGATTGACGGCAAGAGCTACACCGTCCAATACTTCGAGCGCGCCAAGTTCGAGAAGCACCCTGAGCAGCCCGACCCCCAGAACCAGGTGCTCCTGGAGCTTTTTGGCGTCCTGGAATTTAGGGACCGCTACCCGCAAGCTACCTATCCGCAAGGCGCACCCGGTCAGGTAGCCGACACCACCCCCGGCTCCGTCCTCTTCGAGCTAACCGGCAAGAGGCTGGGCGGAACCTTCCTGCAATACTGGAAGACGCACGGAGACATTCGCCAGCAGGGCTATCCGATAAGCGACGTGTTTGAGGAAGTCGCCGAGGACGGCAAGACGTACAAGGTGCAATACTTCGAGAGGGCGAAGTTCGAGCTTCACACTGAGTTCGCGGGGACGGCGAATGAGGTGCTGCTGTCGCGGATAGGGGCGAAGTTTGTGGAGAAGAGGTATGTGAAGGGTGGGGATGGGAGCTTAATACCGAAGCCTAAGGCTACACCAACTGCTACTCCAAGCCCGACAGAACCTCCAGCATCAGGAGAAAATGTGGGAGAGGTGCTAGATAAACTTCTTTACAAGACAGCTTTAAGTTCTGATTATAGTATTGCCGAGAATGTAAATGTAAAAGGTCAGGTGTATACAAAAGTGTTGGTTTACAAATCAGGGAGAATTGATGGAGTGTTTATGGATGGAAAATGGAGACGAGGTATACCTTTCAAAGTAGGTCAGCAAACAATTTTTATTGATGGTACATTAGATGAGGCTACTAAGAGGTACATTACACAAAATGCTCAAGGACAGGCGGACATAAATGTAAGAAGCTATGCAATTCAATTATCCAATTCATCTAGGCCTTCAAAAGATGAGCCACCAATAATGAGTGTAGATCAAGCAATCAATAAGATAAAAGGAGATAACTATCAAGTAAAAGTATTCTTACCTGTAACATCTGGTGCCGGAGGATTTGCCTTAAGTGAAACTAATATTGATCTTAAATCTATCCATTATGTTTCTTTGGATTCCTCCAATTATTTCGATTTAGATTCAATGATACCTTATAATGCAAAATTCGGTGGTCAAGACGCTAATTTGAGATATGCTATATTCATTGATAAAGAAGGAGAGTTATATTACGTTAAAATAGATCCCAGAGGTAACAATAAATCTAGATCCGCTTGGTTATTCGCCTCCGAAGCATTTGTATTAACAGAGATGCCGTCCCATTTGGATAGAAATTTTGTAGATGATCCAAGTAATCCGTTATTTTGGCAGACAGGTAATCCAAGCTTCCAATTCAACCTAGACATTAATGTATTCGTTCAGAATGGCACTTCTATGATTCAAGCGGAACAGGTAGTAAAGTAATTGCTTTGCTCGTTGAGCTTTCCCTCCGGGACGTCCAGTCTAATCACAGCGTGTCTATCATCTATAGGTACCACCTCTTAGAGTAAGACTGTCCCTCTACCTCTCAATCATCTCCACCGTTCGCACATACGTCAGCAGCCACCACTTATCCGTCTTCACCCTCAGCGCACCCTTGCGCGGGACTTCATTGCTGTTCGGCGGTCTGTAGCTGAAACGCACCACCGTCACTCACTGCCCACTCAACGTCTGCTCGCGGGTCACAGTCATGTTTGACAACTCCTTACCTCATGAGAATGAAGCTAATCTAAGGCACGACTGTGACGCTACCAAACTGTCGGAAGTGTTGGTCGAATGAGAGGGCGTGACTGATGCCCAACCTTTCGACTATAACTTTACTCGTGCAATCAGTGAAGCTCCACTCTTTGTCAGAATAGGTGCGGAAGACCTGCCAGGCGGCTCGAATATCGTCTTCGGTCAGATAATGGATTTCGGCCAAATCACCACTGAAGAAACGTTCGCCAAGTTTCAGGGCAAGGTGCGGTTTTCCACGAGACCTTAGCAGTGTCAGTGTTTCATCAACAATATAGTCCGTAGTGAGCAATATCTCTTTGTTCCGCCGAAGCCACCTGGATGCTGCGATGTGGTGTTGGTCGGCTGAGTAGAAACCAGCAATCCAGCCGCCGCTGTCAACCAAGATCACGGCATCTCCCCTTGCTTGGGATAGAGTATCTCTCGATAGCTCGTAGAGAGGGTTGGATCAGGCTCACCTTCTAAAGGAAGCGCTTCAAACTCATCAAGGAGCGCAGCCAACTCCTCACCCACCAGAGGCTTTGCTGACTTAGGTCTTTGGCCTTCCCCCGTAAACTGCACCCCATTCTGCCCAACAGGGTTGACCTCCACCCGCGCTCCTTCTGGTAGCTCGACCGGGTCGAGCGGACGGAACACGCCGTTTTCGTATACTGCTATAATCGGCTGCATCGCCTCACCTCCTGCCCAGTAGCTGGCAATATCTGCCACATTCTAGCATACGGTCTCTCTATTTAGCAACGACAGCCAAGTAGTATATTATTATAGTGCGTAGGGGCACGGCGCGCCGTGCCCCTACCTTTCTACTGGCCTCTTTACTCCTACATCTTGTCATCCTCGCCTTTAGCCTGTATATTAAGGCATGGCTAAAGCTAACTCACCCCGGTTGACAGAAGCCCTTGTGCGCGAATTGGCAGAGGGGGAGACGTTCCGTCGCGGGCAGAGCTACTACAGGCAAGGGGCCGTGCAGAACCTGACACGGCGCGGAAATCGTCTCACCGCCGAGGTCGAAGGGAGCGACTACGACCCGTACCAGGTTGTAATCACACTCGACTCCGATGGCGTGGAGGACGCGGAATGCACCTGCCCCTACGATTGGGGCGGCGTCTGTAAACATATCGTCGCTACCCTTCTCCACTACATCAACAAGCAAGAGGAGGCCGAAGAGCGCCCGCCGCTCGACACTCTGCTCGCCCCGTTGCAAGCAGAGCATCTACGCGACATCCTCCTCACCCTCGCGGAAGAACACCCCGACCTCGCCGACGAGATCGAGGCGCGTGCCGTCGCCCTCAGCGCCCTCTCTACCCCCAAGCAGGAGAAAGTTGCAGGCAAAGGTAAGCAACCGTCTCCCTCACCTCCGCCTCCCACTCCCACTCCCGCTATTGACCCTGCTCTCTACCGCCGCCAGGTACGCAACGCCCTCCGGTCCGCCGACCACATGAGCTCCTCCGAAGCCTACTGGCAAGTAGGCGGGATCGCGGATGAAGTCTACTCGGTGGCGAAGCAGGCGCTCCCCTTCCTGGAAGCGGGAGACGGGCGTAGCGCCCTTGCCATACTCGAAGCCGTAACTGAAGAGTACATCGCGGGTTGGACCTACCTGGACGACTTGGATGGAGAGTTGGGTGACCGCTTCAACGATTTGGGCGCGCTGGTCACCGAAGCTATCCTTACTGCCAACCTCTCCCCCGCCGAGCGCAAGAAGTGGGCAAAGCGCCTTGAGGAGTGGCAGGGGGAGGTCGGTGAGTATGGCATAGACGAGGCGTTTGGCGCAGCCGAGGCCGCCATAGAGCAAGGCTGGGACCATCCGCCCCTCAAGCGCATTCTAAGCGGCCAGACCGACAAGCGAGCAGCGTTCGAGTTCGGCGCTCAGCGCTGGTACGCGGAAGAGCTTGCCCGCGCCCGCCTCAACGTCCTGGAGCGCCAGGGCCGCACCCAGGAATATCTCTACCTGGCCGAGGCAGAAAGGCAGGTGGACCTCTATCTCACCATGCTCGTAAAACTGGGCCGCATCGAGCAAGCGGTGAAGGACGGGCTAAATTACCTGGCAACTGCTGATGACGCTATGCTCGTGGCGAAAGCGTTGCGCGAGCATGGGGCCGTCGAAGAAGCGATGCACATAGCCGAGCGCGGGCTGGAGCTTGAGGGGAACCATACAGGGCTGGCGCGATGGCTGCGCGACCTGGCAAAGGACTCAGGTCAGGGGGAACGCGCGCTCGGTGCGGCACTTGCAGCCTTCCGCGAGCGTCCCGATATCGCTGATTATGAGGCGATAAGCTCCCTGGCGGGCGATAACTGGCCGCAACTGAGAGAGGAGCTACTGACTTCGCTACGCAAGATGGCAGCCTCCACACGCGATTGCCGCCCCTTCATAGAGATATTTCTGCGCGAGGGGCTGGTTGACGATGCGCTCGCTGCGCTACAGGCAGACCCCTACGCAGGCTACGCTCAGCGAGAGATGGTCGCCGACGCCGCCATAACGACGCACCCGGAGTGGGTAATCGAAACCGCCTGGCGTCAAGCCTCAGAAATCATCGAAGGAGGCAAGTCGGGCTACTATGCAACAGCCGCACGCTGGCTGGAGCGCGCAAGGGAGGCCTCCGCAACAGTCGGGCACAGTGACGACTGGCGCGCCAGAGTAGAAGACCTTCTCAGTCGCCACAGGCGCAAGCACAGTCTCACCCCACACCTACAAGCCCTACTCAAGCGGCGGTGAAGCGTAACGGATTCCCGCCAGGCGGGGTTTGCGGAATACCCTAGCCAAGAATATCATCTACAGCGATACTACCCAACAGACCCTGCGGTAAGCCAAGCCTTTCACCTCGGCCAACCTGGCGAACGTTCCGGTAGCTCCCTTCTGAGAGGTCCGAGTAAACCTCTATGACCCCGTCCGGTATGTTGACAATCCAATATTCAGCTACGCCTCCCTCCGCATACAGGGGCATCTTTACCTTGCGATCATCCGCCAGGGTGCTGTCTGAAACCTCAATCAGCAGGAACACATCTTCGGCTGAGGGGTACTTACCGGCGTAGAAATCATCCCGCCATTTCAGGAGGGCGATATCCGGCTCAGGCACTGAGTTGGGTGGCACGCGGACGGCACTTTGCACGAAGATAGTGGCAGTTCCACGAAATAGGGCAAAAAAGAGATAATTGAGACGTGCCACGCACGCTATATGTGGACTATTCGGCGTCATCTTCTCTACGATCACCCCCCTGATAAGCTCTACACGGGTATCCCGCGGAGGATGCCCTTCTCACCCATCTCCAAGTATTCCTCTATGCTGATCAGCTTGCTCTGTATCGCCATAATGCGCACCTACCGTTTCACTCTTCTGACTGCCCAAACCTGGGTATGAATGCCTGACCTCTACATCTCCATGATAGCACTTTCACTTTGATAGTAGCAACATTCAGGGCTATTATCGAAGCGGCAAAGGACATGAAGAATGAAGTACCCTCTCCCTGTTATTCTGAATAACAGGGAGAGGGTACAACTCCTGGATACGCCTGAGAGCATCAGCCCGCGCAGGCGGGCTTTGTATGTGTAGCCCGCACATTCATGTGCCGGGCGGGGCAAGGATAAACGTTACATCTACCCAGCCTTCGCCCTCTCCTCGCCCTCATCCTTCGGAGCGGGCCGCCTCCACCTCAAGTTCGGCTCGCGTGCGGCGGTCACCTCGTCCAGGCGGGTAAGCTCGGTGGTATGGGGCGCGGCGTGCACGAAGTCGGGCTTCTCACGAGCTTCCTGGGCAATCGCCTTCATCGCCTCGATGAACGTGTCGAGCGTCTCCTTCGACTTCGTCTCGGTAGGCTCGATCATCAGCGCCTCTTCAACGATCAGGGGGAAGTAGACCGTCGGCGGGTGCATCCCGTAGTCTATCAGCCGCTTGGCAACGTCGAGCGTCCGGATGCCCGTCTCCTGCTTGATATTCTTGGCCGACAGCACCACCTCATGCATGCATACCCGGTTGTAAGGCAGATGGTACGTATCCTGGAGGTTCACGCGGATATAGTTCGCGTTGATAATCGCGTCCTCGCTCACCCGCCGCAACCCCTTCAGTCCCAGGTGGAGTATGTAGGTATAGGCTCGGACGTGCATACCGAAGTTGCCCCAGAAGTTCTTCACCCGCCCGATAGTCTGCTCAGGGCTTCGGAAAGTAAACTTATCCCCCTCCTTCACCACTATTGGATCGGGGAGGAAAGGCGCGAGGTGCTCTTTGCAGGCCACAGGCCCGCTGCCAGGACCACCGCCACCATGTGGGGTGGTGAAGGTCTTGTGCAGGTTGATATGCATCACGTCGAAGCCGAGGTCGCCTGGGCGGATATGTCCCACCAGCGCGTTCAGGTTCGCTCCGTCGCCGTACATCAGCCCGCCCACATTGTGGACCATCTCGCTTATCTTCAGGATGTCCGGCTCGAATAATCCAAGCGTGCTCGGCACTGTGAGCATCATGCCCGCAACGCGCTCGCTCAACGCCCCCTCTAGCGCGCTCAGGTCCACGCTGCCGTCCGCGCCTGATTTCAGACTGATTATCTTGAAGCCCGCAGCAGCAGCCGTCGCGGGGTTGGTCCCATGCGCCGAGTCGGGCACGAGCAATATGTCCCGCTCCATGTCCCCGCGCGAACGATGGTAGGCACGTATCATCAGTATGCCGGTGAACTCGCCGTGCGCGCCCGCAGCCGGTTGCAGCGTCACCGTGTCCATGCCCGCTATCTGGCAGAGCATCTCCTGTAGCCCATGCTGCACTTCAAGCGCGCCCTGCACCGCATCTTCGGGGAGGTAAGGGTGGATGTGCGCCCAACCAGGCATGATAGCCACGTCCTCATGCACCTTCGGGTTGTATTTCATCGTGCATGAGCCAAGCGGGTAGAACCCCGTGTCGATGGAGTAATTCTTCTGGCTCAAGCGCACGAAGTGACGCATAACATCTATCTCCGACACCTCCGGCCACTCTAGCTCCTCCCGCATCAACGCCGGGTCGAGCGCGGGCGCTTCGTCCATATCCACTTCGGGCAGCGAGAAGCCCACCCTGCCTGGGGCGCTCATCTCGAAAATCAACGGTTCAATGCTCATCCTTTTACCTCATCTTCCCTGCTTCAAAGGCACAATCTCTATCCCTGTCACTTTGAGATGGTATCCAAGAAGTGTAACCCTTAGCCTGTCATTCCGAACATAGTGAGGAATTTCCGAGCTTGGACGTGTGGAAACAGCTTTATATTCTTCGCTTCGCTCAGAATGACACTCGTTAATTTACCCTTTGGATTATGCTTTGTAGACAACCTTCTCAGAATGATAGGTAGAAGCGGTGTGCCTTGTTAAACCGACTACTGACGATTTTCCATGCCTCTAAGGACCTCTACCAGCCTGTCCATCTGCTCTTTCGTGGTCATCTCGGTGGCGCACAGCAGCCATACATTGTCGGCACCGTCAACCTCCGGCGTGCCACTTATGTCAAGTCCGCCCATTATCTTGTGCTTCAGCAGGCGGCGGTTGATCTCGCTGGGTGAAATTGGCGTCTCGACTGCGAATTCCTTGAAAAAAGGCTCGCGGCTGATAATCCTGTACCCCGGCAGCTGAGCAATCCTCTTCGAGAGATAGTGGCTCCGCTGGTAGCAAATCTCCGCCACCCGCCTCAAGCCCTGTGGCCCCATGAGGCACATATATGCTGTAGCAGCCACCGCCATCAGCCCCTCGTTGGTGCATATATTGGACGTTGCCTTCTCGCGCCGGATGTGCTGCTCGCGTGTCTGCAAGGTCAGCACGAAGCCGCGCCTCCCCTCCGTATCCTTTGTCATGCCCGCCAGGCGGCCAGGCATCTGGCGTACGTATTTCTCTCTTCGTGGCGAACAGCCCCAGGTATGGCCCGCCGAACGACATAGGTACGCCCAACCCCTGCCCCTCGCCGATAGCGATATCCGCGTCAAGCTCGCCCGGACTTCTTCAGCATTCCAAGTGAGATCGGGTCGAAGACGACGATCAGCACCGCCCCCGCGCCATGCACTTTCTCGGCCAGCCCGTTGAGATCGCGTATCTCTCCCAGGAAGTTAGGCTGCTGCACGATCACACATGCAATGTCGTCCCCAAACTCGGAGGCTTCGCTCACATTTGCATCGCGCTCCACAAGCTCGATGCCATGCCCACCTGCATATGTCCTCAGCACTGCTTTATGCTCAGGGTGAGCCTTCGGAGAAATCAGCACCTTCTTGCGCTTGGTGATAGAGGCCGCCATCACCGCCGCCTCGCCCACGGCAGATGCCGCATCGTACATAGAGGCGTTCGCCACGTCCATGCCCGTAAGCTGGCACACGAGCGTCTGGAATTCGTAGATCTGCTGCAACGTCCCCTGGCTCAGGCTCAGGCTGGTATGGAGTGTACGCCGTGTAGAACTCCGAGCGCGACATGATGCGGTAGACCGCGCTGGGGGAGAAGTGGTTGTACGCCCCCGCGCCCAGGAAAGTGGCATAGTGGGCAGCGTCCGCATTCTTCTCCGACAGCCTCCTCATCTCAGCGATAAGCTCAGGCTCAGGCAGGGGCGTCGGTAGCTCTATCTTGCGGTCGCGCACCGACTTGGGCACTTCGCGGTACAGGTCGTCAAGCCCCTTGACCCCAATGCGGGCAAGCATCTCCTCGCGCTGGGCCTCGGTGTTAGGTGTGTATACCATCTGTTATGCTCCCTCTATTGCTGGACGACGGGCGATAGGCGATAGATGATAGACGATGGAGTGTACACTTCCATAAATTGAAATAATCTCTGCGAACTCCGCGTCTCTGCGGTGAATTTACTTTCTGTCGTCCATCGTCCATCGTCCATCGTCCGTTATCCCTGCGCTTTCTCAAACTCATCGTACTCGTCGGCTGTCATCAGCGCCTCGTACTCTGATTCGTCTGACGGCTTGATTTTGACGTACCAGCCCTCACCGTAGGGATCGGAGTTGAGGAGGCCAGGCTCGTCCAGCAGCTTCTCGTTGCGCTCTACTACCTCGCCGCTGAGCGGGCTGTAGAAGTCGGCAGCCGCTTTCACACTCTCCAGCGCCCCTATCGATTCTCCCTGCGATACGGGAGCGCCTGGGGAGGGCATATCAACATATACCATGTCGCCAAGCTGCGTCGCTGCGTAGTTGGTGATGCCCATGGTCGCAACCCCGTCGTTCAGTACCGCCCATTCATGCTCTTTCGTATACTTGTAATCACGCGGGTTTTCCATTGTATCCTCCTGTGTATGGAAAAAGAGATTGTCGGTAGGGGACACCCCTACTACCCCATCAGGGGCAAATTGCCCCTGCACCCCGTTATGCTGTCTTGGGTTTCTTATACATCGGCCTCGGCACAACTTCTATACCCACCGGGCGCTCCCTTATCACTACATCTAGCTGAGTGCCGGGCGTATGCAATCCTGCGGTGACCCAGCCCATTCCTATGTACTTGTCGAGGGTTGGGCCGTATGACCCGCTGGTCACTTCGCCTACGGTCTCGCCGTCTTTTGTTATCTCATAGTGCGTGCGGGGTACTCCCCTACCAGTGATGAAGAAGTTGATCAGACGCTCGCCCCCTGGGTCATTGGCAGCCCTTTGCAGCGCCTCACGCCCAACGAAATCCACACCCTTGTCGAGTTTCACAAATCGTCCGAACCCTGCCCAAATCGGGTTCCTATTGGCGGGCGGAGCGACGTCGCTGCCGGAGAGGGGCAGGCTCGCCTCCAGGCGCAAAGTATCACGGCAACCGAGTCCAGATGGCTCTGCACCGCCCTCCACGAAAAGCCTCCACAGCTTCAACGTCTCTTCGATAGGGAAGAATAGCTCGAAACCATCCTCGCCTGTGTAGCCCGTGCGCGAGATAAGGCAGTGGACCCCGGCCACCTCACCCCACCTTGCCCAGAAGAACTTGAGCGTAGAGAGGTCAATATCGGTGTACTTCTGCACCAGCGCCGCAGCGCCTGGACCCTGCACGTCCAGCTTGCCAGTCCGCTCAGAGCCGTTTTCGAGCCGCGCATCCATGTTATGGCGACTCGCAAGCTCCTCGAGCAGAGCATAATCGGACTCGAGAGGCGCTGCATTGACCACGATGATATTGAGTTGATCAGGGAACTGGTAGACTATACAATCGTCACTGACCCCGCCTTCCTCATTGCAAATATAAGAATATTGCGCCTGGTTAATGTTCAGCGCGGCGACATTGTTAGTGGTGAAGGTGTTGCACAGGCGCGCCGCATCCGGACCGGCGATGATGAACTCGCCCATGTGGCAGGTGTCAAAGATGCCCACCCGCGTACGCACGCCCTTGTGCTCCTCGATGATGCCCTTCGTGTACTGCACCGGCATCATCGACCCACCGAACTCCACCATCCGCGCGCCCAGCGATACGTGCTCGTCGTACAGGGGCGTGCGCTGAGGCGCGGCAACCGCTTGAGGCTCGGCGCGAGCGTCCTCATCCTCCTTCTTAGCCATCACATCAGCCTGAATTGATTCACTCTTCATACCATCGCCCTCCGTCTTATCCCCTTCCTGCGTCTTTCGTCCAACAAAAAAGGACAGGCTGGAAGCTACTGAAGCTTCCCCTGTCCTTCGGCCTGCGAGATTGGCATTTCACGATGCCTTGCTCCATCGGCGGCCCCTTCTTCGCTACTCGAATTGAGGGCACTCTCCAGAGGTATCGCGGTGTTGCGGTCCGTTTTGCCTGAGAGTTTCGGCGTTATCGCCTTGCCCCTTCGGCGCTCCCCGTGAGGAGTCTCTCCCGCATTCGCCCGCGCATTATAGCACGCGTCTAATGAAGCGTCAACGGCTTTGCATCAACCAGGAACTTCATCCTTTGATGAATTCGACGCGCTTAATTTGGCTGAGGCGAGCCCCGAACTCGATTGCGGCAAGCAAGTCCTTACGCTCAAGGTCTGAGTAATCGGCGAGCACTTCATCAATTGACATGCCAGAACTAAGCAATTCCAGGAGAACTTCAACTGGATAGCGCAGGCCGCGAATACAAGGCTTGCCATGACAGGTGTTGGGATCAATTGTGATGCGGTCAAGTGAATTATTCATTGGCATGGCTGAGCCAATTCAAATGAGTGATTATGGCGCGCGAGTGTACACTTGGCAATTACATTGTCGCTGCTCAAAGGTATTGGGCCGCAACCCATATGGCTTCGTTAGGGACGGGGTGCCGCTCTTTACCTGTTGATCTTTCCTTTTTTCGCATGAAACAGGTACGCAAACGCAGAGCCGCGTAACTTCTCCTCTCGTTCCTTCCGTCGACTCCTGGCCGCGCTAGTCAGTTGAAATGCCCCCAAGGTTAATAGGCCTGCACCAGCCCATTCCGGGGGAAGTGAAACCGGTGTATGGAAATATGCTCCAAACAGAGCACCCACCGCCGCAGCTATAGCCGGGGACTTCACGTCAATCAACTGTTTAAGAGAATCTAGTACTGTCGTAATCTTCGCATCTTAAGTAGTTCACTCGGATCTCTAAGTTCCACTCAATGGTTTCCCGAAACTTGAGAAGAATGGCTTCTGCATCAAGTGGCCCTTTTGCTTCTTGTATGTCCTTCTGGAAACTGTCCAATTTAGCACGAAATTCGAGCAGTTCCGATCGCCGCCTATCCCTGAAGTCCAAGATCGTTGATAATGGTGTGTCCTCACGAGGTACTGGAAGAACATTGAGAAAGTCGGCAACCCAACAGAAAGCACTCTCCTTACGCGAGGGACTTGAGTAACTGAGTGAGAAGTATCCAGTTCGATCCGTACCTGTCACAGTATGCTTTTCAACAGCCGCCACGTACTTGGCTAGAAGGCTCATGTAGAGCAAAGCTATCTTCTTTTCTACCAGATACCACTCCGAGCGATACACCCCTTCCGGCCCCTCAAGCTCCGGCTTGGCAAAACCTTGATCTAGCAGCCATTCAAGAGTACTTGAGGATAGTTTATTTACATGCAAGCGAGACGTAAGAGAAGGCGTGTTTGAGGGCTTATACCGCAATTTCGGTGTAACTCGGCTTACGACTGATCGGAATTCCGCCTCAAGTAGATGAGCTTCGTGCCATGTTTTTCCACCTTCCTGCATAAAGAGGAACTCAGGAGCTATCGGTTTGAACACTCCCTCATGCCTCAGATAGCTGATCTCCTTGGTATAGGGGATTAAGGGATCACCGAGCAGTTCTCTTCTCCATGAGACGGCGTGAGGTACAATCGATGCTACATTGTCCCAGTAAAGCAAAGCGCGTCTAAGCCACAAGCCATTCGGTACTGAGATGGTTGGGAAGTATAGTATGGTCCGAGCATATTCGTGAGAGTCACTTTTCGCTGCTATATGGTCGCTCATTCTTTTCCCTCCCCCAGCTCTCCCATTGCTTGTCCGTCAGCTCATGTCTTCTCGGTGGTGCCATTAGCGTAATTTACCAACGATTTAGGGTTTACAGATAGACCCTAGTGTAATATACGTATTTGGCCACAGGTATGTCAACACGAATTATTAGACCTCTTCCTCTTCCCCATCGGTCCAAAGACGGCGCATCACACTGTCTATAATGCTGTAGTCGTACCCCCGCCGTGCGAGAAAGGCGGACAATCTACGCTTCGCCACCAGGGGATCGAGGTTGCTATAGGAGCGGATACGCTTACGAGCGAGGGCAAGTGCGTTCGCAAGGTCAGTGCCAGGACCCGGTTCATCTTCCCTGGTAATCTCGTCCCCTTCGAATAGCTCCGGCTCGCGTTCCTCCTGCGCCTCAAGGGCTTCCTGGACAAGCTCTGCCTGCGCTTCCTGGTGCTCGGCCATCACTTCGTCTACCACGTCGGCTGACACGCCTTTCTGCCTCAGCTCGCTCTTCAGCAGCCTGGGTCCCCTGGGCGAGAAGGTCATCCTGTTCGACACCCAGAACTCGGCGAACGCCTTGTCGTTGACGTACCCCGCCTCTCGGAGCTTATCCATCACGATTTCTATCTGCTCAGGCGAGTAGCCCTTCTTGCGCAGGCGCATCTCCACCTCTCGCTCCGACCTCGGCCTATAAGAGAGGAAGTTCAGCGCTCGCTCGTAGATGCCGTTCAACTCCTGGGCAGCGCGTAGCCTCTGCGTCCTCTCAGGCGGGCAAGGCTGCCCCACCGACAGCGACTCTTTCGCGGCCACATCCAGTGATACAGACAATAGGTGCTTGCCGTCCACGAAGACATGCACCTTATCAGGGTCCATCGGGTCTGCCCTTAGCGCGGTAATAACATCTTTCACCACCGGCTCCTCGTCGTCCAAATGAAAATCACCGGTCAAAATCGCCTCAAACGACCTCAACCGGTGATTTTCATTTGGACCTGATAAATTAGAACTCGCCCTCTTCCTCGTCGTCCTTGGCCGCAACCTTGCCATTGCGCGAAGCGCCTGCTCCAACCGCGACGGGAGCCTGTGCCCCGCTACCGCGCTCAGCATCGATGCCCTTATCTGGGCCTCAATCTCGTCCGCCACTTCGGGGTTGTTCCGCAGGAACTCCTTCACGTTTTCGCGGCCCTGGCCGAGGCTCTGGTCGCCGATAGGAGTAGAACGCGCCGCTCTTCTTGAGCACGCCAAGCTCCGCGCCCATGTCTACCAGCGAGCCGATGCGGCTGATGCCTTCGTTGAACATGATGTCGAACTCGGCAGTCCTGAAGGGCGGCGCTACCTTGTTCTTGGCTACCTTCACGCTTCACGCGGTTGCCGGAGATGTCCGTCCCTGACTTGATCGACTCCACGCGGCGAATTTCCATGCGCACGGAGGCGTAGAACTTGAGCGCCTGCCCGCCTGTAGTAGTCTCAGGGTTGCCGTACATCACGCCGATCTTCATGCGTATCTGGTTGGTGAAGATGAGGCAGCAGTGGCTCTTGCTTACCGCGCCCACCAGCTTGCGTAGCGCCTGCGACATGAGCCTCGCCATCAGGCCAACGTGGCTGTCGCCCATCTCCCCCTCGATCTCGGCACGAGGCACGAGCGCGGCGACAGAGTTGACCACGATCACGTCAATCGCATTGGAGCGCACCAGCGTCTCGGCTATCTCAAGCGCCTGCTCGCCGTTATCAGGCTGCGAGATAAGCAGATTCTCCAGGTTGAGGCCGCACCGGGCCGCGTATTCAGGGTCGAAAGCGTGCTCGGCGTCGATGTAGGCCGCCACGCCACCTAGCTTCTGCGCTTCCGCCATGATGTGGTAGCAGAGCGTGGTCTTGCCGGAAGACTCCGGGCCGTAAATCTCGACCACACGCCCACGAGGCACTCCCCCTCCGCCCAGCGCGACATCCAGCGCGATAGAGCCGGTTGGGATAGACTCCACCGCCATCTTATTGCCATAATCGCTCATCCGCATGATAGAGCCTTTGCCGAACTGGCGGTCTATCTGCGCCATCGCGTTCTCCAGAGCTTTATCCTTCTCAGACATCTCTTTGATTCCTCCGTAAAACTTACTGCCAGCTTATGATACATCGCTTCAGACTTAAACTCAACTCAATTCGTCCGGAAAGAAGGAGGCTTTCTGGAGACAAAAATCGTAGTCGCCAAAACGCTCATTTGTTCTACTTTCCAAAGTAAATTGTACACGAAAACTGCGATGTTGTCAATGTGGAAAACGACGAAGAATTGTGTCTACGGACGGTCTAGGCGCAAGGACATAAAATGTAAAATCCAATAGAGTACGCGCAAACCAGAACAGGAATCTTCTCATGTGTCATCCTGAACGAAGTGAAGGAGTCACTTTCCCACAGTCCCTATTTCCGTATACATTTCTTATCAGAGGCTGATCCTTCACTTCGTTCAGGATGACAAGTAAATAGTTACAGCATAACCGCGACTTTGCGTCCACCCTGCTATAGAAGTGATGGCAGTTTGACAACGATGTTGGACCGGTATATATTGGTAGTAGCCGGTCACGATATGTACTACGTAATGCGAGGTGGACAGTATGTCTAAAGAGCTTTTCACAGTGGTTACGAGGAAGGGGCAGATAACCTTGCCCGCTGAGATACGCCGCTCTCTTGGCATAGAGGAAGGAGATAGGGTAGCGGTATCGCTCATCGAAAATGGAGATGATGCACCTCGGCAGGCAGTTGTCAGACCAGTTCGATCAGTGGCCGAAATGACGTTCGGTGCGGTTACGCCTCGCAAGCGCCCAGAGGATTTCGAAGGAGCTGCGCCGCCACTTTGAGGAGGGAGTAGCGGAGGAGTTATCTCGGACGGAGAAAATGGCTAACGCTATGCAATTTCTCGACGCCAATATCCTGATCCGCCACCTGAGCAAATCCGATGATCCCGTCAAATCACCCGCGTGCTTCGCTTTGATTGAGGCGATTGAGCGTGGGGAAGTTAGCGTCTGGACTTCGAACCTGATTATCTCAGAGGTCGTATTCGTGCTATCAAGCAAGAAGCTCTACAACCTCGACCGCGAGACTATACGAGACCTGCTATTGCCCATTATCAATCTGCCCGGCATCAAGCTGCCGAGCAAGCGCGTATACAGCACAGCGTTCGACCTGTACACGCGCCTGAACATAGACTATACCGATGCCTACAACGCAGCCCTGGCGCTCAATAGCAAGCGGCCAGAGGTCTACAGCTACGACACCCACTTCGACCGTGTGCCGGGGATACAGAGGCTGGAGCCCGAGCGCAATTCATTTCGACATACAGGGGTTCTTCTCACAGAATAGGGCTATATAGTTACCTAAACAAGAAGTGGAGGGCGCGCCCTCCACTTCTTGTTTAGGTAACTATTGAGTGAATTTACCCTGTCCAGACGACGCTCTGCACTCTATCTTCGCCGTGGGTATTCTCCAACAAATGGGCCGGGTCCAGGGGCGCTGTAGCCTTGTATCTTGAGGCGGGCGCTTCTATCTCCAGGAACGCCTGCCACTACCCGGGGATCGAACTGCGTCCCCGCCAGAGAAGCTATGTGGTCGCGGACACGCCGCTCATGCCACGCTCTTCTATAGGGCCGTTCTGAGCGAAGAGCATCCCACACGTCCACGACCGCAAAGATGCGAGCAGCGAGCGGTATCTGCTCCCCTTGCAGGCCGCGTGGATAGCCCGTGCCGTCCCACCTCTCGTGGTGGCAGTAAGGGATGTCAAGCGCGGGCTTGAGGAACGCGATAGGAGAGAGTAGCTCGTAGGCATATGTGGGGTGCTTTCGCATGATCACCCACTCCTCCTCACTGAGCGGCCCTGGCTTCAGCAGGATCGAGTTCGGGATGCCCATCTTCCCTATGTCGTGGAGCAGCGCACCCCGGTATACCTGTAGCAGGTCTGCCTCGCCCATACCCATGTACTTCGCCAGGCGCATAGTCATCTCGGTCACGCGCTGCGTATGGCCCTCGGTTTCCTCGTCGCGCAGGTCGAGGGCGCGCGACCACCCTTCCAGCGTCACGTCATACGCCAGCGCCAGGTCGGTGTTGGAGCGCTGCAAGTCATTGAACATGGCGGCGTTGTCAATAGCGATAGCAGCCTGCCCGGCCATCGCTTCCAGGAAGTCGAGCCACTCCTGGTCAGGGTCAAGAGCTTCACGGTGAAAGACCTCAAGCACGCCCTTTACCTGCCCCTTCGCCTGTAGAGGCACCGCCGAATATGACACGAAATCTTCACCCACCAGCAGTGGCGCTCTCAGCAGGTCTCCCGTGTCGGAGAGATTGCCCGTCGTGAGCGTGCGCCGGTGCATAGCCGCCCTGCCGGCATACCCTTCTCCCATGCGCACCCGCGTCCGGGTAATAGCGTCGTACCGGAAGCCTCGGCCCGCAGCATACTCCAGCACCTGGGTGTGAGGGTTCAGCATGAGCACGTCCGCCGCGTGTACCCCAAGCTGTGACGTTACCTGGTCGAGGATGACGCTCAGTGTAACGCGCAGGTCGAGGCTCGCGCTGATCGCCATATCGATATTGCGCAGAGCAGCAAGACGCTCTACCTGCCGCTTGATTTGCTCCTGCGCCCGCCTGCGCTCTGTGATGTCCTCCACCATGACCACAGAGAACTGCGGCGTGCGCTTCGATCCACGCACCAACGACATTGTGACGTTCGCCCAGACGATGCTCCCGTCCTGCCTGGTGTAGCGCTGCTCCATCTGGCAATGATCATTTTCGCCCTCGGCCAGCCTGCTCAACAGGCCATAGCCCGCCTCGCGGTCCTCTGCGTGCATGAAGTCTTCAAGCCTCATCCCGCATAGATACCCGTTACCGTATCCAAGCAGCTCCTCGAAGGCAGGGTTACATTCAGCTATGCGGCCATCCATATCTACAACCGCCACACCCAGCGCCGTCCCCTCGAAGAAGGCCCTGAAACGCTTCTCGCTGTGGCGCAGCGACTCCTCCGCTTGCTTCCTCTCTGTAATATCCGCCGCGACCATGAGCACGGCGTTGCGGTCTGCGTACTCCCACGTCTGCGATGTTACCTCTACGTCAAATATCTGCCCATCCTTGCGCCGGTGGCGTGATTGCAGTGAGTATTGCTGGTCGAGGCGGCCACTTGGGTGCTTGTCTCTGAGGCGCGGCACGTCTTCCGTAGCTCTCAGGTCGGACACGTACATACCCAGGAACTCTTCGCGCGTGTAACCGTAGCGGACGAGAGCCGCTTCGTTTACGTCCAGGAACTGAAGCGTATCGGCGTCGTGCAGCCACATCGGGAGGGGATTGTCCATGAAGATACGGCGGAAGGTCTCTTCGCTTTGGCGAAGCGCATCATCCTCGCGCCTCCGGTCTGTGATGTCGCGCAACACCGCCGTGTAATACGTCCCGTCACCCAGGGTCAGGGTGGACATCGAAGCGTCCACGAGTCGCTCTAGCCCGCTCTTCTGCTTTATCTTAAGCTCGATCCCTCTCCCTGGCGAAAGGTTGTATTTGCTCGCCATCAGAGTATCCAGTTTTTTACCCGCGACCTCGGCAACGTCAAAGCCAAAGAGCCTTTCAGCGCCTTTGTTGAAGAGCTTGATCCGGTGCGCTTCGTCAACCGCGATAATGGCGTCGTCTGCAACGTCTATAACGCCCGCGAATCGCCGCTCCGACTCGCTGACCGCCTGCTCGAAATGCTTGCGCTCGGACACGTCGAGCATCATCCCCTGCATAATGTGAACGTGCCCTTCATCGTTCCTGAGCACGCGAGCGTAGTCCTGCAACCATAGAGTTTTGCCGTCACGCGCCAGGATGCGGTACTCGGATACGAAAGGCTCACCCGTCTTGCAGGACTGGGCATACTGGGCAAGGACGCGCTCCCGGTCTTCGGAGTGGAGCTGCCTGGACCAAAGAGTGGAGTTGGCAAGCCACTCGCCGGGGGCAAAGCCGAGCAGCTTCTCAATCTGGGGGCTGACGAAGGCCAGGTCAGCAGCGTTGCTATTATCGGCTACGTAAGTGTAGGTGATGGCGGGTATCTGCTCGACGAGGGTGCGGTACTTGGCCTGTGTCTGGACCAGCTTGGCGGTACGTCCGGCGAGGGCTTCGGCCATAGTATCGAAACTATGGGCCAGCTCGCCTAGCTCTCCGCGACGGTCCTTGAGGCCGCTACGCGCGCTCAGGTCGCCCGCCGCGATCTGGAGCGAGGTACGCGCGAGGGTCTTTACGCGCTTGCGGATCGAGCATATAACCTACGCACCAGGCAGCTATCATCCCCAGCAGCATGAATATGACTAGCAGCATCAGGTCACGCCCTAATGTCACGTCGAGGGTAGCTCGAATTGAATTGATGTGATCGCCAATGCCGCCCTGGGAATCGAAGGAAGACACTACATTCCGTTGCGCCTCCTGCGCCGAATAAATAGTTACCCCAAAAGCGGGCAAGCTGGCCGTGAACACAAGGAGGACCAGCTTTGTAGGCAGGTCCGCGATGGAGAATAGAGAGCGGAGTTTGTTCATTACGTGTTTCGTCAACAGCTCCTAGATCGGAAAAGTAAAAGAGAGCAGCCTTGCATTTATCATCTATCCTGCTTCAGGCTCCCCACAGACAACCTATCTCCAACCTCCGTATTGGTGCGATGGATCGTCCCCGTCGGTAGCTCTATCGCCATGCGAGCGCCCTTTACCAGTCGCCCTACTCGCCAGGGCTTTATCCCCTCGTATAAGAAGAGTACGCGCCCGTCCCTATCAACGAAAATAACGTCGAGCGAGTAGCGCATAAAAAACATGTGGATTGAATTACATGGCTCTATGACCAACCCCCCTCCCTCCGACAGAGGGGGCGCGAGCATCAATCCACGCCCGCGAGCCAGGAACCCATCCGCGCGCCGGGCCTTATCGGCAACCACCGTTCCACGCGTGACATTCTCTATGAGGACGAAAGGCGAAGGGCGAAGGACGGAAGCTTGCACCTCCCCTTCCAACGTACTAGATTGGCTGTCACGCATCACGTTTCACGCAATCACATCCTTCATCGTCTATCGTCTATCGTCTATCGTCTATCGTCTATCGTCTATCGTCTATCGTCTATCGTCTATCGTCTATCGTCTATCGTCCGCCCTCATCCCCCAAACGCGCTCATCATCTTGGGCACCGCGGGGCCGAGAATGATGATGTATGTCGCGGGGAAGATCAGGAAGACGAGCGGGATCATCATCAGGATGGGAGCTTTGTGCGCTTGTTCTTCTGCGCGCTGGCGGCGGCGCACGCGCATCTGCTCGCTCTGTATACGCAACACTTTCGATATGGAGACGCCAAGCTGGTCCGCCTGGATAATGGAGGCGACGAATGTGGCGAGGTCGTTCACGCCGGTGCGCACCACCATCTCTTTGAGGGCATCGCGCTTGAGCTTGCCGACGCGCATCTCTGAGATGGCGCGGGAGAACTCGGCGGAAAGGGCGTTGTCCCACTTCTCGGCTACGCGCTGCATCGCGCCGTCGAAGGCCAGTCCCGCCTCCACGCTGATGGTCATAAGGTCTATAGCGTCAGGTAGCGTCTTCAGGATGACCTTCTTGCGCTGCTTGATGCGTCTCCCCAGCCAGAAGACGGGCAATAGGAAGCCAAGCATAGCCATCACCAGCGAATAAAGGAGCAGGTCCTTCATCTCCGAACCGCCCAGCAAGCATAAGCCCACCGTGACGCCGCCGAGCACCAGGGAGGCCATCATCCTCATCCCCGTGAATTCCGCGGCCTGCATATTGTAGGGGTTGCCTGCCAGGACCAACTGCTGGCGCAGCTTCTCGGCCCCCTGCTTCGGCGTCAGCTTCCCGAAGAAACGCGTAAGGTTCGATACAACGGGCTTGACCACACGCTCGTAGAAGGGCTGGTCCAGCTCCATCTCTTCGAGCGTGCGTGGCCTCTCGGCAAACTGGTTCAGGCGCTCCTCGATACTGACCGTCTTACGCTTGGGCATCGAGATATAGATGAACACCCCGAAAATTGCCACCGCAAGCAGCGCGGGAATTAGAAAAGTTATCACGTTACCCATTTGAGCCTCCGTTTCCAGCTAGTCCAATGTCCAAAGTTGAAAGTTCCAAGTTCCAAATTCAAAGTTCAAAGTCGTCGGTCATTACTCACGTTTCACGTTTCACGTTTCAACAGCCGTCGTCCGTCGTCCATCGTCCGTCGTCCATCGTCCGTCGTCCATCGTCACACCTCGATATTGACGATTTTTCGGATAATCAAGAAACCCGCAACCACCATTATGAAGCCGCATATTGGCATGATTATCCAGGGGAAGGTCCATAGCTCATTCATGTACTCCGGATTAATGAGCGTTACGATTCCGCCGATGAAGAATGGGAGCGACGTGACCAGGTAACCTGATATTCTGCCCTGAGCCGTCAGCACGCCTATCTCGCCCTTTATGCGCACCCGCTCGCGTATCGTGTGCGAGATGGTGTCGAGTATCTGGGCCAGGTTACCGCCTACCTCGTACTGGATATTGATGGCGGTAATCAGGAGGTCGAGGTCGTCGGAGGGCATTCGAGCGTAGAGATTTTGCAAAGCCTCCTGGGGCGATATACCGAGTCCTACTTCGCGCACGACGCGTCTGAATTCGACGCCTATGGGGTCTGGTGACTCTTTAGAGACCAGCTCTAAAGACTGCAAGAGGGAATAACCGGAGCGTAGCGAATTCGCCACCAGGCCGATTGTCTCAGCCAGCTGGCCGTTGAAAGCGGTTGTGCGCTTGGCAGTACGGAACTTCACATACCAGTCGGGGGCGAAGAAGCCGAGTATCACGCCTGAAATGCCACAGATCACCATCATCACCGCGCCGCCGCGCCCCAGGTACATGCCGATTGCCAGGCCCACGATCATACCCCCGGCCTTGCCAATCATAAACTCCAGGAGAGTAAGCTTGAGGTCGGCCTGGGCGAGCTTGCGCTGCACCGACCGTCCAAAAGTCTGCCTGCCGAACGACTTGTCTACTTTGGCGGCAAGCATACTCTGGCCGATACCCAGGCTGAACTTTTTCTTTTCAGTCTTGGTCTCTTCGACCTCTTTTTGGCCGTCGCCCGCGAAGCGCTCCAGCCGCCCTTTGAAGTTTGAGCTTCCACCCGAAACACGCGCCAGTACGAAGAACAGGCCCATAATGACCAGCGCGACAAGGGCTGCAATGATTAATGGGTTCAACTTATCCTCCTTTGAATGCGGAATGTGGAGTGCGGAGTGCGGAATAACTCAGTATTCCGGTCAGCGACTCTAGTTATCAATATTGCCATTTCGTCCGTTATCATCATTCCGCACTCCGCACTCCGCACTCCGCACTCCGCACTTAGAAGAATTTTTCATTGAAGCCAAAGATGTTCGGCGGCAGGTAGATATTGGAGCTTTCGAACTTCTCGATGAACTTGGGCCGGATGCCTGTGGGCTTCATGCGCCCGACGATCTTGCCACCTTCGATGCCCGTCTGCTCGAACATGAAGATGTCCTGCATGACGATTACGTCCCCTTCCATGCCCTGCACTTCGGTGACGCTGACTATCTTGCGGGAGCCGTCCTTGAGGCGGTCCTGCTGGATTATCAGTTGCACGGCGGAGGCCACCTGCTCGCGGATAGCGCGCACCGGCAGGTCCATGCCCGCCATGAGCACCATCGTCTCCATACGGGAGAGGGCGTCGCGCGGGCTGTTAGCGTGTAGAGTGGTAAGGGAGCCGTCGTGGCCCGTGTTCATCGCCTGGAGCATGTCCAGCGCCTCCCCACCGCGCACCTCTCCGACCACGATGCGGTCGGGGCGCATTCGGAGGCAGTTGATGACGAGATCGCGTATCGACACCTCGCCGCGACCTTCTATGTTGGCCGGGCGCGACTCCAGCGTGATTACGTGTTCCTGGCGCAGCTGAAGTTCAGCCGCGTTCTCGACGGTGATAATGCGCTCGTCATTCGGGATGAACGAGGAGAGGACGTTCAGCGTGGTCGTCTTACCGGAGCCTGTACCGCCCGACACCAGGACGTTCAGCTTGGCTTCCACGCACGCCTTGAGGAACATAGCCATCTCAGGCGTGACCGAGCCAAAGCGAATAAGGTCATCTATCGTATATGGGTCCTTGGAGAACTTACGTATGGTAATCGTCGGGCCGTTTAGCGAGAGCGGGGGTATGATGGCGTTCACGCGGGAGCCATCCGGGAGGCGGGCGTCTACGTATGGCGAGCTTTCGTCAATTCGGCGTCCAAGTGGGGCCACGATGCGGTCAATGACGCGCATCACGTGCTCGTCATTCTGGAAGTGTATATTGGTCTTTTCGAGCCGCCCGTGGCGCTCTATGTACACCAGCCTGGGGCCGTTCACCATGATTTCGTTGATGGAGTTGTCCTTCAGCAGTGGCTCGATGGGGCCGAAGCCGAGGATTTCAGCCGCGACCGCCTCGAAGAGCCTAGCGCGGTCCACGCGCGTGAGGATTATATTCTCCTGGTCGAGTATCTCGTTGAAGATTTCCTCGACGTTCTTGCGCACCTCTTCGGTCTTGGTAAGGTCAAGCTTAGGGTCCAGCTCGGCGATGAGCTTCTGCTGAACGCGGTTCTTGAGGTCCACGAAGTCACTATTGTTCGTGAGGCCCGGGCGCTTCTGGCCGTCCTCCGGCCCAAGCCGTCCGGTCGGCCTCGCCAGTATATTTGTGGGCTGCGAGACCTGCGAGGGTGGAAGCGCCCCCGTACCCATCCCTTGAGGGCCTGTCGTCCCGTTACCCTGTATAGGCCCCGTTGTACCTATTCGTTTCAGCAGTGACATCGTTCGAACCCCCTACGGATTTTAGATTTTGGATTTTAGATTTTGGATTTAAATTCGAGGTTTTGAATACTGGTCCAAAATCCAAAATCTAAAATCCAAAATTGGTTATCGGAAGGCCGCTTTCAACTTGGAGAGTAAGCGCGTATTTCCGGGTGTGCCGTCGCCCTTGGCGCTGGCTGTTACCTGGGCAAGCGTGCCCTCTTCGACGGTGGTCGAGGTTAGCAGGCGGCAGAGGCGGTAAACGTCCCTGGAGAAGGGGTGCTCACGGGCAGAGATTACCAGGGGGACTCCCTGGTTCACGGCGGTCTGCATCGCCACGAAGTCGTTACTCAGCCCCACCATAACCTTGTGGCGTAGCGTCTCTTCGACCAACTCGACCTTGATCCCGCTGGCCGTGCCGGAGCGATTCAGCACGAGCTTGACCTTCTCCGGCGGGTAGTCCAGCTTGTCTACCACTTCCAGGTAGAGCTTCACATCTTTGATGGCGGTCATTTCGAGCGTCATCACCAGGAGGATGTGGTCCGCCAGGTCCATCGCGGTTAGCACCGTGTCGGCGAATGAGGGCCACGTATCTACCACTATATAGTCATAATTAGCGGCCAGCTCCACCAGGATGCGGCGCATATGCTCTGCTGTGACCAGCTCGGCCATCTCCGGCTGCGGTGGGGCCAGCAGCACCTTCACACCCGAAGAGTGTGTCGCCATGAGGTCGTTCAAGAGGTCGGCTTCAAGGCCGTCAATGTGCTCTACCGCGTCAACAATGGACTTGTTGGATAGAAGGTTCAGCATGACGCCCACATCGCCAAAATAGAGCGAGCCGTCCACCAGGGCGACCTTCTTCTGCGTCGAGAGCTTGAGGGCCACCGCGAGGTTCGTAGCCAATGTGGTCCGGCCTACGCCTCCCTTCGGGCTGACGACCGTCAATATCCTACCCTGGCGAGGGTCGCCGCTGTCGCCCGACTGCCCCCCACCTTGTGCCTTACCATTCATAGGAAGGACGGCGGCAGATGCCAGGGCGCGCTTGTTCGACTCCAGCCTGTAGACGTGCCGTATGGAGCGCACAAGCTCGTCGCCTGAGAAGGGCTTGATGAGGAACTCCCTAGCACCGGCGAGCATCGCCCGCCGCAGGTAGTCCTGCTCGCCCTGCACCGACATCATGATGATGCCGATTCCGGGCATCTCGCCGCTTATCAGACTCCGCCGCTTTGATGCCGTCCATCTCAGGCATATTGATGTCGAGCAGGAGGACGTCGGGGTGGATACGGCGGCAGGTCTCTATAGCTTCGGGGCCGCTCCCCGCGGTGCCCACCACCTCGATGTCGCGCTCGAACATCAGCAGCTTGCTGAGGTTCTCGCGGGTATCTGCGATGTCGTCTACGATCAACACCCCTATCTTGGGCATCGAGCCGCTTTCGTTCATTCCTTGTAGGTCCATCGTTTACTCCAGTACGGGTAACGTCGATTGTCGATTTTGGCCTAGGGGGTTGGCACCGCGCCCCACTCTGTGGGAGGGGCGACAAGGCCATACGATTTGATCAGGGCATCTAGAGTCATACCCGTTGTCGCTTCTGCCTCGTGATCGCCTTTAATCTCGTTGCCTGCGGCGTCTTTCACCGGATTGCCGACGTCATCTTTGATGAGTGCCGATGAGCGCAGGGTAAGGTCCAACAGACCCTCGTCATTGTCTTGAGCGTATTTAAGCAACTCAGCCTGCTGGTCATTGACGGCAAGGATCAGAACCGTAGTGAATGGCGCGTCGTCTACATAGAGACTGGACAGGCTCTGCTGAGGCTGCTCGTTAGCGGCAGTTTGGGCACTTCCATCTCCACCACCCTGTGGTGGGGAAGGGCGCAAGTTTACGACGCGTAGCACCTTCAAGTCCTGGAGAAGGGTTTTGGTAGACGTGTAAACGTCCTTCTCATACTTGATTTTGCCCTCATCGCTTCTGTAAGGGACATTGACCTTGAAGACGACCGTCCACAACACATCTATGCGGTCGCCTTCAGCGATGCTATCGGCGAAGGTATTGCGGGCGGTCACCGGGAAACTGAAAGCCTTTTCGCCCTTGGCAAGAGCATTTGAGAAGCTGACTGCCGAGACCTGGCTCTCCAGTACTGCCTGATTAGCCGTCAGGCGCACGCTGCTCAACTTCTTGTAGAGCAGGCCGGGGTCGGTCACCGCGTCGGGCGGTGCTACAGACGCCTCTACCTCTAGCATCCCCAGGTTGGTGTTGTCCAGCGTTGTATAAGCTGGAATGTCTTTCTTGGCGACGACTATTCTCTTCATGGGAGTCATGTCCGGCACCGAGGCCGTTTGGTCCGACGGTGTGGAAGACTTGGACATTACGAGATAGACGACGACGAATGCCATGGCCGCAAGCCCGGCACCGAGTATAAGTAAGAAACGACCTCCGCGTGCTTTCATTCTGTGGCCTCCAATGTGTTCTGATTAGATGAGCGATCAGAAACGAACTGTCGAATAACGGATAAGTGGCAAAAATTGCAACGTATGTGAGCGGTGAAGCAACATCACGCCTTACGTCAACCTAACTATACCCCAGCACGCGCGCCCATCCCTATAGCCCATAGGGGGGTAAGCTACTAGCCAGTTTTTACTAGTAGCCCTTAGCACCAGACGATAGACGATAGACGAATGACGGATGACGAAGGACCGATTAAACGCCAAGACGCCAAGATAACAAAGAGCGCCAAGATTATTTATGGGTATTCATCGCAGAGGCGTAGAGTCCTTCTTAGCGAGATAGAAATCCAATAATAACTTGGCGCTCTTTGTTATCTTGGCGTCTTGGCGTTTAATCTCTCTCTATCGTCCGTCGTCCGTCGTCCGTCGTCCGTCGTCCGTCGTCCGTCGTCCGTCGTCCGTCGCCCATCGTCCATCGTCCATCGTCCATCGTCAGCCCTGGGGCTTCAGGAGATCGTCCAGACGCTTATGGTATTTGAGCGACTGGAGTACCGAGAGAGGGGGGGCAAGCATCTCCGCTACCTCAGAAGGGTGGACTCGGGCTGAGGAGATTATCTTGCGGCGGTCAGGGGTAAGCTCTCGGAGGTGAGCGAGGGCTTCCAACCTCCCCTTGAGGAGGGGGAAGTCTCTCAGCACGGCACTGCGGAGGAAGACGGCAAGCTCATACCACAGTACGGCGATGGAGTTGCCCGCGAGGAGGGGAGTAGGCATATTCTTGTATAGGAGCCAGACGCGATTGCGCGAGACGAGTCTGCGCTTGAACGTAGAGTTCTGCCCGCCTGTGGCCGAGTACTCGTGTCTGACCTTAGCCAGGGGGTTATGCACTGCCCGCCAACCCCGTAGCCGGGCACGCCATGCCAGGTCCGCGTCCTCAAGATAGCTGAAGAAACGGGAGTCGAAGAGGCCCACGTCCCTGAGCATGTCGCTACGGTAGAGAGCAGCCCCCGCGCTCGGCCCGAAGACGGGACGTATACCCCCCGTCTCCAACCGGCTCGTTGACAGGCCAACCGCTCTATCGAGCGCCACTCCATTCCGGTGGATAGAGATGCCCGCTGACGCCACTTTTTCGGGCCGATGAGCGAAAAGCATGGTGGAGGCGATCATGCCCAGACTCGGCTCCCCTCCGGTGGCAGTCTCCACGAGCCTTTGCAGGAAATGAGGCTCGGCAACTGCGTCGTTGTTGAGCGTAACAACAAAGCGGGAAGTGTGGATGGCAGGGCGCATCGCCTGGTTATTGCCTTCGGCAAAGCCCAGGTTGTCAACGTTTCGGATGACTTGGGAGGGGTTAGGAAGTGGAGCTGCCAACCAGTCAGGGTGGCGCGTCCTCTCCAGGTCGTTCAGCAGCACGTCAGAGCCGTCAATCGACCCGTTATCCACGAGCCAGAGCGTGAAATCGCGGTACGTCTGCATCGAGAGCGCGGAGAGGCACTCCGGCAAGAGCCGCGCTCCATTCCAGTTTGGCACGATTACAGCAGTTTCAACACTCAATAGTTTATTCACCACATATACACAGAGTTTGCAGAGGTTTTTAGGAGTTACGAATTAAACGCCAAGACGCCAAGATAAGGAAGAACGCCAAGATTATTTATGGGTATTCATCGCAGAGGCGTAGAGTCCTTCTTAGTGAGAGAGACACCGTATAATAACTTGGCGTTCTTTGTTTTCTTGGCGTCTTGGCGTTTAATTCGTATATCATTCTCACGTTTCACGTTTCACGTTTCACGTTTCATCGTCCATCGTCACGTCTCGCGCCCCGCCATAATCTCCACGAGCCTCGCCATCGTGTGCATGTGGGCACGCATATCTTCGAGGCGTATACGCTCGTCGGGGGCATGGGCGCGTGTGTCGGGGTAGCCGGTGCCTATGGCGGCTGTTGGGATACCTAGACCTTTGGGAGGCGGCTGGGTAAATGGGGCCATCGGACCTGACCCGGCAGATGATGGAATTACCACCGGCTCTTTACCGCTCACTTCACGAGAAGCGCGGATCACCTGCTGGATGAAGGCTGCGGAGGGATCGCTGATAGCCGGGAGGAGGTCTCCCTCATTCGCTACGCGCACTACCTCGACGTCATCGAACCCTCGGTCGGAGAGGAAGGTCTTGAGCGCCTGGAATATCTCTTCCGGGTCCTGGTCGGGCACCAGTCGTATATCGAGCTTGGCGCGGGCTTCACACGGCAGGACGGTCTTGGAGCCGGGGCCGTTGTAGCCCGCCTCGATGCCCTGGATGTTTGCGGTCGGATCGAAAGCAGACACCCTGTAGAGGTCCGCCCCTCGCACCCCACTTATGAAAGCATCCAGGCCGATGTTATCTAACTCCTGTTGCGTCTCGTCCGGTATGAGGCCAACCAGCTTCTCCTGGGCTTCGTTGGGCACGCTGACAGATGAGTAGAAGCCGGGTATCTGCACGCGATTGTCCTCGCCTTTGATAGCAGAGAGCGCCCAAATCAGCCGCCAGATGGGGCTGGGCACGAACGCCGCCATACCTGAGTGCAGGTCGCGGTTCGCACCACGCGCGGTCAACTCGACTGTGAGCATACCTTTCAGGCCGAGGGTGATGCTGGGAGCGCCATCCCACGTGTAACCCCCAAACTCCCATATGCAGCCATCGGCACGAAGCTCATCGCGGTGCTCCTCCATGAACCTGTCCAGCCCGGGGCTACCTATCTCCTCGCCCCCCTCAAGGAGCCATACGACGCGCACTGGCAACTCTCCCTGTACGGCGCGTATCGCATTGAGAGTGTCGAGGCGCGAGACGATATTGCTCTTGGTATCTGCTACGCCCCTGCCGAACATCATACCGTCCCGGATTTGCGGCTCGAAAGGAGGTGAGGTCCAGAGGGAGGGATCGCCTGTAGGCTGCACGTCGTAGTGATTATATATAAGTAAGGTAGGAGCATCTTCCGGCCCCGTCGTAGCGATGATGATGGGGTAGCTGCCTGTAGGGTAAACCGTTACCTCGTACCCTGAACTCGCGCAAATCTGCTGCCGCGAGCGCGCACATCTCCTCGATCCCCAGTTTCTCCGTAGAAATGCTCGGCTGCGAGGCCCACCTCTTCAGCCGGGCGATAGTCTCTTCAAAGTGAGCATCAATATGATCTGTAACCGCTGACATGTCTCCTCCATTCGAGTAGTAAGTGTAATCTAATTACCAGGACGCCAGACTGGCGAAGAAGGCGAAGATTACTCTGAGAGAGTGTCCAAGAACTGTAATCATTAGCCTGTCATTCTGATAGGATGTCCAAAAAGAGAAGCACCCATTAGCCTGTCATTCGGAGCGAAGCGAAGAATCTAGAAATCTCTGAGCGTGTACTGTGGCAAAAATCCCTAAATTCTTCGCTTCGCTCCGAATGACACTCATTCCTTTGTACTTTGCCTTATGCTTTCTAGACACCCTCTCAGAATGACATTCGTTGCTTTACACCTCGCTGTACACTTTTCGGACACCTTCTGAGTATTTGTGATGCACTGATACACCACATACGCCCCAGCCTCCGAAGGGAGGCTTTGTATATGTAGCCCGCACATTTATGTGCCGGGCGGGGCCAGATGCACCTATGTGGATTATTTTGCTAGTCTTCATCGTAGCGTGTACGGGACAGTGTACTGCAAAGGCCATCTAAGCGCAAAAGATAGTCGTCACCCGAGCGTACAGACAACGAACTAATCTACACATGTTAAGAGAAGTCTATGTGAAGATAAGATTCAGCTACCATCAGAAGTCCCATCCTTCCCTCAAACCTAACCTCCGATAGGGATTCCTAACAGCGGAGGTTAGCTTTGGTCCACAGGACTGCTACCCCCTAAGAACGTCCAGAATTGTGCGCAAATCTAAATCCGTACACTTCTACATTGCAATGTGGAAAACTATTCCTCCCGACATCCCACCTGATAAAATCGTACCCACCCTAACGCACGGGTGGGGCAACGCAACTCTGCCCGGTTTTCAATCCGTAATCCTTAATCCGCAATCGGAAGGGGTAGAAAGATGGGCGACCTGGAACTATCAAGCCATAGCTTCGCGCTCCGCAGTGGCGTGCGGGTGGACGGGAACGAAGGTAATAAGGAAGGGAGCGAAGGGGGCAACGCTTACGCTGCCTGCATAGTTCCGCATGACGCTACCCATAAGCGCAAAGGTGGGCTTGCGCTCCTCGTAGAGCCTGCGGGTGAGCACCCATCCCTCGCAGATGAGGCTTGCCGCGTAGCCAGGTCAGCCATCACGCAACAATACTTCTCGGACGGCTCCCTCAGCCTGACCAGCAGCCTCTTGAGCGCGCTCGACAGCGCGAACAGGGCAGTGCTGGAGCATGATTATGGTCAGCGAAACGGCCCCAATCCCAATGAGGAGGGCAGCGTCGCGGTGCAAACCGGGGGCAGCCGCACGAAGGGTGCGAAGGTCGGCGTGACCGCCGTGCTTTTCCGGCCTGACGGCTCAGGCGTCTACCTTGCCCAGCTTGCCCCCACCCAGGCGTATATTGTCCATAATGGGCAGGTGCAGGCGCTCCCTGAGCCGCCAGGCTGGAGCGATGCAGATGAGTCTCTATCCCTTGACGAGACATCTGATTCGTCAGATTTGGTTCCAATACCGATAACGCGCACTCCGTTGCCCGCCCAGTCGCTTGGGAGCCAGCCTGGGATAGTCGTGGACCTTATCTACAGGCGAGTAGAGGCCGGGGACCTGGTAGTGCTGGTCTCGCCTGGCCTGTCCCGCCACCTGGACCGCGCCACCGCCGAGAGCATATTCCTCCACAAAGATGCGGAAGCCGTCTCCCTGGCGCTCTACGAAATCGCTGAGAGCCACGGGCTGGCACGCGCTCACGCCTCCGTCATAGGGATCGGGGTCAAAGGCGCATCCGGCGTAAGCCTCGACCTTACAGACCAGTACATAGCTCCAGAGGGCGAGGCGGTATCCGCGAACGGCGGTAGCCGTCTCAGCCCCACCAACGCTCTAGGCGCTCTCAAGTCGCGCCTGCCATCGTTTAGTCTTGGGGGGGCCACTCGCCCCAAAGAGTGGATGGAGCGCAGGCGAGGTGGTTCCGATTCTGAACCATTCGAGGAACCCGTAGAGCCGATAGTCTTGCACATGGCAAATACCCACGAACACGAGGAAGAAAGCAACCTCGTGAGCGCTGAGCTTAGCGATACATCAGAAGACGTTGAGAGCGAGACCCAAAGTGTCCCTCAACACCCAACCTCCACGCTGCTGCAACATCCCCAGCTCTCGCTTGATGTGCCCCCATACAGGCAGCCTACCCTGCTCTTTGCGGATGACGAGAACGCAGATGGCGATGCAGATGAGAACCTTTTCGACGGTTGGGAGGACCTGCCCCCTGCCCTCGGCGCGCCCAGGTATCCAGTACTCCAGCGAGTAGCGGCAGGGGCAGAGAACGCGCCCAACCGGCCCGACGCCCGCCCTTACCTACAGGCTGTGCAGTCAGACGCTCAAACGTATGCGCAAACTCGCGTTTACGACATCAAGCGTCCAGCCCCTGCCCCACCCGCCCATATCGAGTTCGGCGACGATGACTTCCTGTATGACGCAAGCACAGGCCCGGTGGCCGGGCAGGTGGCTTCTATGCACACAGCCCGCCCCCGACCATTACACCCCAGGATCAGTCGTCCACGCGTCAAGGTGTCACGGGAGCATCTGGAGAGAGGGATGGCGGCTCTACAGGCCGGTGCGCGCTGGGGGGCACAGACCCTCAAGAGTATGTTGCCAGAGCGCACCGTGCCAACTACGTTCATGGGGGGTGACCCAAATAGGCGGCTCGTGGTGCCGCGCAAGACTATTATAGTGGTTGCACTGGTGTTGCTGGTGGCTATTCTCGCCTTCTCCATGCTCTCGTCGTCGCCAGCGAGTCGCAACCAGCAGATAACTATCAACTACCTGCAAGAAGCTAAGCAAGAAGACTTATTAGCCAATCAGCCAGGTGTCACAGATACGGAGCGGCAAGCGCACCTCAACTCTTGCCCTGGATAAAGCTCAAAAGGCGCTCCTTGCCGACCCGGAGTCCGCCGAAGCCAAGCGCCTGATCACCAAAGTGCAGGGCGCGCTCGACAAGGCCGAGGGCGTAACTCGCTTGAAGGAGCCTAAACTCCTCTTCGACTTAAGCAAGGTCGCCGCCCAGGGAGCAGTTACCACGACCGCAGCCAGCGCCATCAGCACGGTGGGGATTGCCCTCAGCGATATGGTGGTGCAGAGCGACGACGCATATCTCTTCGACAAGGCAGCGGGGCGCATCTACAGGTGCAAAATCGCTGCCCAAACATGCTCTTCCGTGCTGGCAAGCGGCGATAGCGCGGGTGGGGAGAAGGTGGGGACCCTCCTTGCGATGACCATGCGCGTGAACAGTCTGCTGGCCCTCGATGACCACTTCGTAGCCTACATTTACGACGCCGACACTAGCGCCTGGCAAGCTCAAAAATTGGGCGACGCCGCAAACCTGCAAAAGCCAAAGGATTTGACGACCTACGACGGCAATCTCTATCTTCTAGGGGCCAAGCCCGGTCAGGTCTCCAAATACGCATCAGGCGCATACGGTGCTCCATCGACCGACTGGATTCAGGACCCGGCGAGCATGGATCAGGTGAAAGAGCCAACCGCGCTCGGTATCGACGGATCGGTATACGTGCTGCTCGGTGACGGCAAAGTGCTTGCTATGCAGCGCGGCAAGCTAGCGAAGACGATCAGCCCCACGGGCAACGCTTCCTCCCCGACCACCGACCTCCTCACCGGCACGGACCTGAATGATCTCTACCTCCTCAGAGCCGATGGCACTATCACACGGGTGAGCAAAGAGGGGCAAACCATAGCGACGCTTAAGCCTGCATCATCGCCGGAGAGCAGCGCGCTCACTGGCATGGCGATTGACGAGGGCCGAGGCAAAGTGTACCTCCTGAGAGGCCAATACGTCTACGAAACGATCCTCCCCGGTAAAGTAGCTCTACCTTCCACCGATGAGGCCGCCGAGCAACCCGTCGCCAAGCCCACCGTAGAGCCATAGGACGATAGACGATAGACGATAGACGATGGAGAATACACTTCCATAAAATAAACTCTGCGCACTCTGCGTCTCTGCGGTGAATCAACTTTCTGTCGTCCGTCGTCTATCGTCTGTCGTCAAGGGTACAGCTGCCACACGTCTACCTGATCTTTCTTGTAATGGTAGTCGGGGGCGCGGTCGTCCAGCAGGGTGGATAGCTTCGCCTCTATCGCCTCTTTCTCCGGGGGATTGAAGGCCCACCACCGGATGATGATGTACTTCACCTGCAAGTCCTTCAGCGCTTGCACGCCCTTGCCGCCCGCCACTTGCTCTCGGAGTGGGTCGGCAACCTCGGTTGCGGGCATCAGGTAGCGCAGCACCGGCGTGTTATCTCTGGTCGGGTACGGAGGCTGCCTCGATAAGTAACCCCCCACTATCGGCTTGCCGTGCACCGTCTGGTAGGCCATGTAGTCCCCGAACGGACGCAGAGGTAGCTCAAGAAGAGCGAATTGCCCCGGCTCTGACGCAATCTTGCTGTAGATAGGCACATCCCAACCGGGCGGCACTATGTCGAGCGCGGCAAGGAACTCAAAGAGTATCAACGCGGGGACGGCTATCGCCACGAGCGCAAATCCTGCTGCTCGCCATGCGCGTGTGCGTGTTTGGGTATTGGGGGTCGGGGGGCGGGGTTCGGGAGAGAGGAGCGTGGCACTTGCACTGTCCGTCCCTGCCAGCTTGCGTACAACGGCGGGTCGCTCCAACCCCCTGAGAAGGTAGGCTACTGAATAAGCTGCCAGCACCGCCAGCGCGAGCATAGTCAGGACGGTGAGGCGTGACGGGCTGCGCATGATACTGAAGAATGGCAGGTCAAACAGTAACAGATAAGGAAGCGGGTATGACACCTTGAAACCAGTAAAGGCAGTCTCACCATTCAGTTGTAGCAGCGGCCCCAGGCTCAATATCCACGTTACGAGCGCCGCGAACGCCCAGAAGCGCACCTGCCCCACCTTCCGCAGCCTCCAGAAGGCATAGATAGCCAGCGCCAGCACCGTGTAGCCGAGAAATAGCGTACGCTCCGAAGGGTTCTTCACGGGCAGATATGGCCCCAGGTTACCCACATACTCCCTTATCCCAGCCCCCCATATGGGATGTAGCTCGGAAGGCGTGAAGGCGAGCACAACGTCCGACGAATAGACGAGAGTCTCATGTCCGTCCTGCTGCGCATAACCAAGCTGGGCTTCAGCCAACATCGGGAAGAGTATAGGTGCAACCAGCAGAAAGAATACGCCGAACCCCATCAGCAGCCGCATACCCCCCTGCCTCCACCCCACCCCTCTCTCCTTAAGTGCCGCTCGCTCGGAGCGCCGCAGAACCCGCCACAATAGCACCAGCACCGTCAATATCAAAAGGTAAGCCGCATACGTCCAGTCGGTATATGCGTTCACGGCAAGGAGCGCCCCGGCACCAGCCGACGCCGCGAGTCCAGGGTCCAAAGTCCAAAGTCCAAAGTTGCGAGGCTTAGGCACACTCTCTGTAGTCTCGACGCTGTCAATATAACTTTCGCCAGCATCTTCAACTTCAGACTGCGCACTTCGGACCTTAGACTTTGAACTTTGAACTTTGAACTTTGAACTTTGAACTTTGAACTTTGAACTTGGAGCGTCGAGGGCTTTGAGCAGCAGTACCACGTAAAACGGCATCCACTGTATCGAGATGAGGTTCATGTGGCCGTAGGCGTGGGCAAAGTGGTACGGCGCGAAGGCGAAGACGATACCTCCTATAAATGAAGCCCATTTGTGGCCCGTCAGGTAGTGGCACAGCAAGAACATACCGTACCCCGCCAGCACGAAGCTCGACAGGAGTATCAGGTTGTACGTGGCGATGAGGTTCAGGCCGAGGAGCTGTAATGGAATACCAATCAGGTCAGCGGTAAGGACCAGTGTGTGGAAGTAGAGGTTTACCCCGTCGGGGTAATAGAGAAGGTCGGTATGGTATAGGTTCTGCCCGTGCAACAGCGCATCTTTGACCCACCAGAGGTTCCATATATGCTGCCATGCGTCACCCCCGCCCGGCACTTTGGAGGCAAGCTCCAGGGGCAAAGGCAGCGTCAGGAAGAAAGTCAGGAGGGTGAAGCCTACCAGTACAAGCAGGTGAGTGCGCCAACCCAATTTGGATTTTGGATTTTGGATTTTGGATTTTGGATTAAGGCGATGGTCCCTAGATACAGGAGTGTCGCGGGTTGGCCGCTGTAACGGGACTCCCGATTTGTGATCTCTATCGAGCATCAAATCTTGCTTATCACCCCTCAAATCCAAAATCCAAAATCCAAAATCGGTTACGGTTGGCGGCGGGACTGCACCTTCTCCCATGCGCCCTTGCGCGCACGGGACAGCATCACGAACGCCAGCCGCCATGCTTTCGCGGTGAGGGTAGGCGAAGGGCGCACAAGGACTTCGTCCTCGTCATCATCGGGGATAGTGGGAAGCATTGACGTAGCCAGAGCGCCCGTAGAAGTCAACGATCGAGCGGCCTGGGGCGAAGTCACAGCTGATGGCGTCGCAGGCGCAGGTGTGGGACTGGCGGGTGAGGGCGAGGTGGATGCCGCGGACGCAGCAGTATCCTCAACAAGGCCAGGCGGTAGCGAGTTTGGTGATATTCTCCCCTCTGCCATAGCCGCGGCGAGCGGCCCCGTCAGGTATGCCGACGTAGGGACTGTAGACGCGGGGACCTCCTTGTAGAGAGCGGTCGTGTGGCGCAGGCGGCGCATCACCGGGCGGCCAATTAGATTCATGGCCCCCGCTATGGGGATACCGAAGAGCGCGCCCCATATCCCCGCCACCTGGCCCCCTATCAGGATCGCCGCCCACACGTACATCGGGTGGATACCTATGGCGCTCGACATGATGCGCGGAGCAAGCACGTTCATCATTATGGACTGCATGATGAAAAGTATCAGGAAGAAAATCCACCAGAGCGATGCCTTGTCAGGCGTGAATAGGAGGGCGAGCATCGGCGGTATGAAAGCCAGCAGATTGCCAATTAGCGGTATCAACATGAACATACCGGCAGCCAGTGAGGCTACCAGCGCGAAGTCTCCCAGGCTGAATGGAGGTATGACCATTACAATCGCCGTCAAGACGGCATATACCAGTGCGAATACCACCTGTCCCCGAATGAAGCCACCGAAGCTGCGCTCGATGCTATACGCGATCAGGCGTATCTCGTCTTGCCACCGGGGGGGCAGGAGGTTGGTGATACCTGCGGAGATGCGCTCCCCGTCCTTCATGAAGTAGAAGGAGAGTAGAAGCACCAGGATAAGCTGGAAGAAGAAAATCGCCAGCCCTTGTGCAAAGGCCGCTGTGCCTGCAACGAGGTCGCCAGCCGTTTGCTGGGCGAATTTCGCCAGCTCGCCGTAGAACTGGTTCAACTGGTCCTGAGAGAACCAATCGTTAAGCAGCTTGGGTATCCCCCAGAAGCTGTTGAGCCTGGCTGCTTCATCGTTGCTGGTGAGGGCGGTGACCTCCTTTGTCATACTCTTCACGAAGCCCTCAACCTGCTTGCTGATCTCAGGGATCAAGAGCCACAAACCGAGCGTTAGCACCAGTCCGAGCAGAAGATAAACCACGCCAATAGCGAGCCCATACGGCATACCCCGGTTGGCGAGCCATTTGGCTAGGGGGCGCAGGATGAAGGCGAGGAGCCAGGCTACGAAGAAGATATAGAAGATGTTGGAGAATGCACCCAGGAAGTTCCACACCTGGCTGATGAGCCATGCGGAGGCGATTATCACCAGCAGAACGACGAGCGTCTGTACCCAGCGATTGTTCTGTTGCATCTTTTGCCTCCTCCCCCTCCTAATTGCAAATTGTAGATTGTAGATTGTAAATTGCAAATTACATTCTATAAATCTACAATTTGCAATTTACAATCTCTTCATCAGACCTTCGTCCCACATTCAGTGCAGAATGCCGCGTCTTCCTGTAGCGGGTTACCACAATTCCGGCATCGCCGCTCGCCGGTGCTGCTTAGAGTTCCGCCAGTGCCACCACTCCCTTCAGCTGATGCTTGCTGCGAAGTAAGCTCGGAGGAAGTTGAAGAAGGAGAGGCATCGGCAGATGTTGAGCCGCTTTGCTCGCCCCAGAGGGCGGCAAGGTCATAGCCAAATGGAGGCGTATGGGGAGTATTTGCCTGCGGGTCGCGGAGCGCGGAGTGGAAATCGTCGGTTGATGACGATTGCTCCGTGGCACCTGGAGTGCGACTTTGACCCGTGGCTGTTGAAGACGCGGGCTGAAATGGAACGTGCTGAATTGCACCCTGCGGGCGGTGTGGGGCCAGGTTGGCGGGTGGCGGCGCGGAGGCCACGGGATAGGCGGCGGTGGGCGCGTTAGCCGCCTGCTCGCGGGTAGGCATGAGCATAGTTGATTGCGCACCGGTGGGGAGGGTCGCGTAGGCATCCGTGCGCGCCGGGGGTGCAGGGGGTGCAGGGGAGAATATGGTGGCGGGGCCTGGGGTATATAGACCGGCCTCGCCGGGGTTGCCGTGACGATAGCCGCGGATTGTTGTGATGTGTCGGGGACGGACGCGACCCTGTCACCTCGTAAGCTAAAGACGAGCGCGGCTACTGCCCCCAGCACGGCAAGCACTACAGGGAACCACCCCGCCCATACCATGAGGCCAAGTGAGATAGGGTTCTGGTAGACGGCGCTTGTCTCCTGCTTGCTCACGAGACCCTCATACGCGGCTCGTAGCACCCAGCCGGTGAGAGCCGCGCCGTTAGCCAGGCCAAGTAAAGCGCCCAGCACACGAGGTGTTGAGGAGAAGGTACGGCGCGCAAAGAGCCCGCCCAACCCGTACCCTACGACTGAGACTATCAGGAATAAAAGCACAAGCGTCAGGAAGAACTGCCACTCACCCGCGCCGAGGCCGGTGAAAGTGGAGCTGAGGTCGCTCGCCCAGCGCTCCCGCGTGGCCCATTGCACGACGATGAGTGCGGATAGGACAATCGCGGCGGAGACCGCTATCTCGCGGTAGACCCCACGCCAGGCCCCCAGCGCGCCCATCAGCGCGACCACGAGGATAGGTATCCACATTATATAGATGTCATCAAGGAGCATGATAAAGACCCCTCTGGAAGTTCAGATTAGGATTGGGACGTGGGGCCATTATAGCATAGGAAGCCGGTAGTCGGTAGGGGAGGGACGATAGACGATAGACGATAGACGATAGTCAACTAATCCCAAAAATCTTGGCGGTTACTTGGCGCTCTTGGCGTCTTGGCGGTTAAATCCTCACGCATCACGCATCACGTTTCACTTTATCGTCCATCGTCTATCGTCTATCGTCTTGGCTCAGTGGTATAATGTTATTATGTCCCACCGCCGATTTATTATAGCCATGCTCGCGCTCGTGGCCGCGCTGCTATGGATTGCGCCTGTTGGGGCGACTGCCGGGCAAGGCGCACCTGCTCCACCCATCGAGCAAAGCACCGCCGCGACCCTCGTAGGGATCGATGCGCCTGGACGGGACCTGGTCGCGCTGACGCAGAGGCTGAAGCTGCGCGGCACCGGCTCTATCCCCCTGGTCGTAAACGCCACGACGCCTGATTACGCGATGGGGACGCGCCACCCCTTCTTCGTCGCCAATATCACGGGCAAGGGATACTACACCATCAACGCCTCGGTGCGCTACGTCACGCCGCACGCCTACTGGTACGTCAAGGATGGCTTTTCGGTCAATCAGAAGTTCCTGGAAGCGTCAGCCAACCGCTTCGAGACGCATATCTACCCCACCAACCGCCGCGTATTCGGGCCGGAAACTCCGCCTGGCAGCCTGGGGATTGACAATGACCCGCGCATCACGGTCCTCATCGCGCCCATATCGGGCGTGGGGGGCTATTTCTCGAGCTCCGATACCTATCCGCGTGTCGTCAACCCCTACAGCAACCAGCGCGACATGATCTATATGTCGGTCGTCCCGGAGGCGGGTTCCGGCGGGAGGTACAACTACTTCGAGTCGACCCTGGCGCACGAGTTCCAGCACATGATCGAGTGGGGGCAGAAGCGCCAGCGCGACGTCTGGCTGGACGAGGGTAGCTCGGAAATCGCTTCCTTCGTGAATGGGTACGACGCGGGCGGCAGCGATTTCAGCTTTGTGCTGGAGCCTGACACGCAGCTCAACACGTGGACGGACGTCGAGGATAGCTCGCCGCATTACGGCGCATCTTACCTCTTCCTGCGCTACCTGATGGACCGCTACGGGGGCGAGGGTTCATGAGCGCGCTCATGAAGCAGGATGGGTTGGGCGCGAAGGCGATAGATGCGGTTGTGAAGCGGGCGGGCGGCAACGCGGGCTTCGAGGGTGCGTTCAAGGACTGGACGGTGGCGAACGTGCTCAAAGACCCGGCCATCGCGGGCGGGCGCTATAACTATTCGGAGGGCGGGAGGGTAACGCCAGACATAGCCATCAAGCAGTACCCCGCCACTCGCGCCGACTCGGTACACCAGTACGCCGCGGACTACATATCACTCAACGGCGCGTTGCCAAGGGGCGGCACGATTGCGTTCAAGGGGAACCCGGTCGTGCGCGTGATTGGGGCAGACCCTCACAGCGGGCAGAACTTCTGGTACTCTAACCGCCGCGATTCGGGAGACGCGACCCTGACACGCGAATTCGACCTAACCCGCGTCCGGGCAGCAACGCTACGCTTCTGGGCCTGGTACAATATCGAGCCGAACTATGACTACGCCTACGTCGAAGCCTCAACCGACGGCGGCAAGAGTTGGGCGACACTGAAGGGTAAATACACTACGACGGAGAACCCGAACGGCGCAAACTTCGGCAACGCATGGACCGGCATCTCACTCCAAAATCCAAAATCCAAAGTCCAAAATCCCCAGTGGGTAGAAGAAGCGGTCAGCCTCAACGCATACATTGGGCGGAAGGTGCTGGTCGGTTCGAGTACGTTACGGACGAGGGTTATAACAAGCCAGGCTTCGCTCTGGACGATATTCGCGTCCCAGAGATTGGCTACGGCGATAACGCGGAGACTCAGGCGGGCGGTTGGAGGGCAGAAGGGTTTGTGAGGATAGGTAGCCGCCTCCCGCAGAGGTGGTTCGTGGCGCTGGTCGAGAAAGGCGGGAATGGCAGGCCGAATAGCGTGCGCGAGATGGTTGTGAACGCGAACGGCGCGGGCACGATAGACCTCTCGCCCCTCGCTGCCGGAAGGGCGAATCGCAACGACATCCTCGTAATAGTCCCCCTCGCTCCCAAGACGACCGAGTTGGCGAACTGGACGGTGACGGTCAGGGCGAAGATAGTTCCCGCCTCACCCTCTCCCTATCTCGACCTGCGTCACTTATATGAGTAACGCAGGACAGCATCATAAGACTAACAACCTTGAATAACGAAGTATCTTTTTACCTGTCATTCAAATATGGTGCCCAAAAACGTAATCTTCAGCCTGTCATTCTGAGTAAGTGTCCAAGAACTGCAATCCCTTTACTTGTCATTCTGAGCGAAGCGAAAAATCTATGGATTTTTATCCAGTACACGCTCAGAGATTTAGAATTATCCGCTTCGCTCAGAATGAGCAGGCTAATTGGTGCTTCCCTTTTTGGACGCCTTCTGAGCGGATGAGGAATCTCAAGTCTCTATCCACCTGGCAAGCTCGGAGATTCCTCACTTCGTTCGGAATGACAAGTGAAGAAGTCCTGTCCTAAGACGCTTTTTGCTTGTTCAAACACCCATGCAACTTTCCAGGTAGATGGTCGTTATTATTTGCAGAGCAAGGCAAACCCGGCGAAATAAACTGCACAGTACTACGTAGATGACGGTAAGTGGCTGCTCCTAGCAATATATTACTGTCTCTATATGGAGGTTCTATAAATGACTACCCGTAAGAACAATGTAAATGTAATAGGCCGCTGGGTTTGTGCCTCAATCGCCGCTGCGCTGATAGCAGGCAGCCTTGCCCCGAATGTCGCCCCGGCAGCGCCCGCCTCTCAATACGTCTCCGGCGACCCTGCCTTTCAACAGGTCTGGAGCCGTACAGACCAGCCCGTGCAATCGCTCAAGGTGAAGCGCAGCTACTACTGGGGCTTCGGTGTGCAACAGCCCTTCTACGAGCGCTACGACCAGGGACCTGGAGGCCAACACCTCGTTCAGTACTTCGAGAAGGCGCGCATGGAGATCAACTAATCCCAACGCCGACAGGTCCAACCCCTTCTACGTCACCAACGGCCAGCTCTCCAAAGAGCTAATCACCGGGCGGGTGCAGGTGGGTAACGATAGCTTCGTCCAACTCTCCCCCGCCGAAGTAGACATCGCCAGCGACACTTACGACACAGCGCCCGGAACACCCACGTATGCCAGCTTCCGCAATCTGCATCCACCCCAACGCCCAGCAGGTAGGCAGCCCCGTCAATGCCACTATCAACCGCGCCGGACAGGTGGGGACCGACCGCGCCTACTCCGACAGCTACCACGTCAGCTACGCCTACTACGAGTCTGCCACGCAAAACAACATTCCAGATGTATTCTGGACCTTCCTCAACCAGGTCGGCCCTGTCATAGCCAATAATCAGACCGTAACCGCCCGCCTGAGCGACCCCTATTTTTACGCCACGGGCTACCCTATTGGTGCGGCGTACTGGGCAAAGGTTACGATAGCAGGCAAGCATGACATCGCCGTGCTCATCCAGCCATACGAGCGCCGCGTGCTAACCTACGTCCCCTCAGCGCCGGACGGCTGGCGCGTGCAGATGGGGAACGTCGGTCTCCACTACGTCGAATGGCGCTACCGCAGTGGGTCACGCGTTTCCTGCGCGGCACCCGGCGGCAAGACCGGACAACTCTGGTTCGCCCGGCCCGAAGTCCAGCAGTGGATGGGCTGTACTGACCCTGGTATTCCGGAGCGGGGCATGACCATCGCCCGCCAGACCTTCGAGCATGGCGAGATGCTCGATCTAATCAACGGCTTTGGCCTCAAAACCATATACGTGCTCTTCCAGGACGGCAAGGCACAGCAACATGATGACCGCTTCGTCGACGGCGATCCCGATCCGGCCCTGGACCCGCCGCCCGGCCTGTACGCCCCCAGGGGTGGCTTCGGCAAAGTGTGGCGCGAGGTCGCAGGCGTGCGCGCAAGTCTCGGCTGGGCAACCGCCCCGGAAAGCGTTGCGACTTATGACCGCAATAGCGAGCAGGCTATACCTACGCCCGTGCCTACCGCACTGCCCGGCGTCGCAACACCCATTCCTGCCCCACCGTTACCCACTGCTATACCTCCCAGCACCAGGGGCTTCCCCGCCGTGCGCTCGTTCGGTAACGGTAGCTCAGGCGCGAACCTCATCATTTACACCGGCCCTCAATTGCACAAATTCTACGTCACCTACAACTTCGGCCAGCGCTGGGCAGCTTTCGATGATACTTTCGGTAGGCCATAGCATCACCCCAGCAGCATCTCTACAATCCGCCTGAGCCTGTCGGCGGGCAGCTCCACATCTTCACCGGTGCGGAGCGTGCCCGTCTCAGGGTCGAGGTCAACGTCAAGTATCTCCTCGAAGAGCGCCTGCTTGCTGTAAAGCACGTCCAACACCCGCTGCTCGATGGTATCCTGGGCAATCATGTTGATGACGTTCACGGGCTGCGTCTGGCCTATGCGGTGGGCGCGCCCGATGCGCTGCTCCACCTTTGCGGGGTTCCAGGGGAGGTCGAGGTTGATGACGAAGGAGGCCGCTTGCAGGTTCAGCCCCAACCCACCCGCGTCGGTCGAGATGAAGACCATCGTTTTCGGGTCGTTGGTGAATTGCTCGATGACACGCTGCCTAGCCCTCATCCCCAACCCGCCATGCAGCCGCACGCTCCTGATCCCCTCTCCCTCCCCCGACCCCCGGCCCCTGATCCCCAACTTGGCAATGGCAGCCTCAGCATGGCGCGTCATCCTCTCCCACTGCGAGAAGATGAGCATCTTGTGCCCCTCCGATGCTATCTCCTCGACGAGCGCCGGAAGCTCTCGAAGCTTGCTCGATGAGGTAACATTAGGGTCCACAAGCTGCGCCGCCGTAGCCGCTTCCCTTAGATGGGTGAGAAGAGATAGCGCAATCGCGCTCTGCTCCGGCCCCCATTCAGGCAGGCGTAGCAGCTCGGTGAGCCGCTTTTCGAGCGGGCGGTACACGCGCTCCTGCTCCGTCTCAAGCGACAGCCAGAAGTCGTTGTCTATCCGCTCCGGCAGGTCGGCCAGCACGTCACCCTTTCGGCGGCGGAGGAGGATAGGCGCGATGGCACGGCGAACCCCCTCAAGGTCTTTGTAGCCGATTATCCCGCCCCACTCGTCCTGTATGACGTGCTGCGCCATGAACTGCCAGGGTGGGCCAAGCAGCTTGTCGTCCAGGAACTCCACGATAGAGTACAGCTCCTCCAGGCGGTTCTCCAGGGGCGTCCCTGTGAGGACGAAGGCGAACTTGCGCGGCAACTCCTTGATAGCCTGGCTCGTCTTGGCGCGCCAGTTCTTGATGCGCTGCGCCTCGTCCAGCACTATCAGGTCTGCTCCAAGCGCGTGTATATGCTCCAGGTCACGAAGGAAAAGCTCGTAGTTCACTATGGTGAAAAAGGCTCGCTGGGCGTACTGCTCGGCACGCTTCTGCTTACTCCCACTCACCACCACGTAGCTGTCGTCGGTGAAGCGCTCGATCTCCTTCCCCCATTGTGGCTTCACCGATGCAGGCGTCACCACCAGCACACGGTTGATGCCATGCCACTCGCGGAGGAGCTTTGCGGCGGCTAACGCCTGCGGGGTCTTGCCCAGTCCGAGGTCGTCAGCCAGCAGCGCCTTCTCAGTAAACGCCAGGAAGAGCGTCCCTACCGCCTGGTAAGGGTACAGGGGCAGCTTCAGCAAGTCTAATCTCGCTTCCCCAGCCTCCACCTTCGCGAGCAGTTCCCGCCTTGTATTGTCCCGCTCACTCCTGCTCTTTACCGTCTGAACGTAGTCATACACCTCCGGCTCGACCACCGCCCGCCCGTCGAACTCCTCCACCTCTCGCACAAACCGCTGCAAGCGTACAAGGAACGTATCAGGGTCATCCTCAAGGAGCGCCAGGTATGGCATGAGGTAGTGGTTCACCAATCGCAAGAGGCCGGGGTCTAGCTTGTGGTCGTATACGGGCGCTGCCGTCCACGTCCCGTCGCCCACGTAGCGCAACGTCACGTACACCGTCATGCGATTGACTTCGAGGAGGCGAGGCTTCGCACTCCGCAGCGCCGTCCCATGCTTGCGGCGGATGTAGCCCAGCGCAGCCTCGATGTGCTTACAGGTCCCCAGGTTATTCGACTCGTAATCGAGGCAAGAACAGCGATTGACGTGATGCTCCGGGTCGGGGTCGCGTATCAGCACGCTGTACTCCCGCTTGTTCTCCCCCATCACGCGATACATCCCAGGAACTTACTCTCAGGACTTTGAACTTTGAACTTTGGACTTTGGACTGGCTCGATACGAAAGAACTCGCGTCTCGCCCTCGCGCGCCGCGCTTCGATAGCTACCTCGCGGGCAATCATCGTGCCGAGGCCGCCAAAGTCGTGCTGGGGTAGCAATTCGGCTAACTCTATCTTATCTTCGGCGTCGGTGCGCTTACGTCCTGTCATCGCTGCTGTCTAGCTCAAGTGCACCTTGTAAAATTAAGGCATCAAAAAGGGTGATTAGGCAGATTATTACGCTCTTCTCGCCAGGCTGAAGGCTCAAAGGAGGTCCAAGAACTGTAACACTCAACCTGTCATTCTGAGTACAACACCAACTAAGTTAATAAAGGATAGAGGCGACGAAGTTTGATACGAGCATCAGAAGAGGTGAACTGCCAGTTGATAGAAACAGCAGCCTGGTTGCGCTCGACAGTCCAAGCGTCACACTCCGCTGTAAGGGTTGCCGCATCAGGTATGCGGCGGTTGAGGCATTGCCTTCCCAAAGCGGAAAGCTCAATCTCAGCCATGTTGAGCCAACTACCATGCTCAGGAGTGTAGTGCCATTCCAATTTGTCTGCTATACGTTTAGCCTCAGCAGCTTCATACACTTCATACAAGGACCACACCCCATGTATGTTCAGGTTATCGGTAATCAGCACCACACGCTCGGCATCAGGAAAGTCTTCGTCTACCAACTTCTTCAGTTGGTGAGCAAAGCTGCGAGCGGTGCGGTCCTGCGTTACCGCCACTCTCCTCCACCCCCCGAAGCGGCTCACTCGTCAGGAAGATGTTAGCCGAGCCGCCTCGTTTGTACTCATAGTCTTGCAAGATGCCGTGCGGGTTATCTTCTGGAGCTACTTCTGGGTGTGCAGGAAGCGGTTCCCTACCCGATGTGTGAGATTGCAACTCCTTGCCCTTCTCGTCCATACATACCACGGGACGCAATGGGTCGTAAGGACGCTGGTACACATCAAGTACATCTTCCATCTTGGCAATGAACCGAGTGCTCACTTTGGGTATGCACCAACTCTTGACCTTCCAGGGTCTAAGCCTGTTTTTTTTAGCCGCTTCATGACCCAGGTATCTGATATATGCTCTACATACCCAAGTTCTACCATCTTGTCTGCCAACAATTGCAAAGTCCATCTACCTCTTCCCTCAGGAGGTGTGGAGCAAGCCAGCATGACCATTTTAGCTTCTGCCTCTCCATCTATGACAGGTGGCCTTCCACTGCGCGCTTTATCATACAAGGCAGTGTCTAAACCTCCTTCTACAAACTGCTGCCTCACCCGTGATACTGTTCTGCTACACAACTGTAGAGCCTGCGCTATGGCTTGGTTTGAGTTGGTTCTGCGCCGATCTCCTCCTCGGCTGCCAACGCTGCGCTCTGCTGCCATCAGCAAGATGCGGGCACGAGTTTGCACACGGGCGGGGCTATTACCACTATTCACTAATTGCTTGAGCGTAGCTCGCTCTTCTTTGGTTACTCTGATCTCTGGGGCTGTTCTCATTCTTCTACTTTACCATACTGGAGTGAATTTTGTTGGTGTTGCACTGAGCGAAGCGAAGAATCTAGAAATCTTTGAGCGTGTACTGCCGTAAAAATCCTGGATTCTTCACTGCGTTCAGAATGACATTCATTGCTTTACACCTTGCTTTAAACTTTTGTACACCCTCTCAGATTACGAATTCTTCCCTGACACTGGGAATTAATAGATAAATCATAATGCCTATTGACACCAGAACATTTGCAAGAGTCCCCGCCCGTTACGGAGGTAACGAAATTAGTTATAAGTAATATCAGCAGGTTCAATCCGTGCCCAAAAATCGCCATTCCTCTGGCCCAACCCTTCAAGGCCCATAGTCCGATAGCAACGGCAAAATTGAACAATGCGTAGACGGCCAGGTATATGAGCAGGCCAGCCGGGCTTTCAATCACTATGTCATTACCGACTATCGAGATGCGCGAGTAATCAACCCCAGGTCTTATGTTCGCCCAGACGAGGAGGAAGCATATAGCTAGCACAAATACCAGAATTATGCTAATGGTGACGACAGCCATAATACCTGGTGGCCTTTCGAGAGGGAAAAAGGGTGCTTTATCCCATTCAGCAGGTCTAGGAGCTAATGCGTCTATCTTTATCGGCTCAAGTTTGGGTTCATTTAAATCGTTCATTATATCCCTCCTGAGCGAGCTTCTTTGTCCGGCCGGTGATGGGTTAGAGTATAATAGTAGCATTACGCAGAAACAAGCGCAAGAATGCAGTCTAGAAGCAAGGTCAACGAAGGGAGGAAGCCAATGTTCAATGTATCAGAGAGTGCTATAATCCAATCTCCGCCGGCGGAGGTGTTCGATGTTGCTTCCGATCCAGAAACGCAGTTGAAATGGGACCCCGAAACACTTAAGAGTGTCGAGAAGCTTAGCCCTGGCCCGCTAGGGCGCGGCTCGCGCTACCGTGGGAAGTTCAAAGGTTTCGGCACGATGGAATACGAATTCCCAGATTTCGAGCCTGGAAAACGCTTCGCCCACCACGCGCGAATGAAGATGGGCGAGATGAGGCACACCTTCACGTTCGATCCGGTGCCGCAGGGCACAAATCTAACCCAGGTAGGCGTGCTCAAGCCCAATCTGTTAGGGCGTGTCATGTGGCCGATGATGTCGAGGATGCTACGCAAGCAATTCAAGACAATTGCAGCCGAGGTCAGCGACTACCTGGCGAGCAGCAAGAGTACCGGCCAGCCTTCAGAATAAGCACAGAGGAGAGTGCGAGTGGCAGAACCGAGAAATAAACTCAATATATACAACACCCTCACACGAGAGAAAGAGCAGTTCGTCCCCATCACGCCGGGCGAGGCGGGCATGTACACCTGCGGCCCGACAGTCTACAACTATCAGCATATCGGCAATATGCGTACCTACATATTCGAGGACATTCTGCGCCGCGTCCTCCTCTACAACGGCTACAGCGTGCGCCACGTAATGAACATAACGGACGTGGGCCACCTCACCTCCGACGCCGACGAGGGAGAGGACAAGATGATCAAAGCGATGCGCCGCGAGGGGAAGACCCCCTGGGACATCGCTCACTTCTACACCGATATCTTCCTACAGGACATTGACCGCCTCAACATCTTGCGGGCGGACGTGATTTGCCCCGCCACCGAGCACATCCAGGAGATGCTCGACCTGATACAGTGCAACATGGACAAAGGGCACGCCTACGTCATCAACGACGGCGTCTACTTCGATATCGCTACCTTCCCCGGCTACGGAAAGCTCTCCCGCCAATCGCTGGAGGACAACGAGGCCGGGGCGCGTGTCGAAGTGAACCCGGAGAAGCACAACCCCGCCGACTTCGCCATCTGGAAGCGCGCCGACCCCTCGCACTATATGCAGTGGGACTCCCCCTGGGGCCGAGGCTACCCCGGCTGGCATATCGAGTGCTCTGCCATGTCTATGAAATACCTCGGCGAGAGCTTCGACATCCACTGCGGGGGCGTTGACCACATCCCCGTCCACCACGAGAACGAGATTGCCCAATCGGAGGGCTGCACGGGCAAGCAATTCGTCCGCTACTGGCTGCATGGCGAGTTCCTGCTAACCAACAGCTTGAAGATGAGCAAGAGCGCGGGGGCCGCCGATGAAGTTAAGGACATGGGCGAGGGCATAGAACCTCTCAACAAGGGTGGTGGCTTCTTCACCCTCCAAACGCTCGTGGACCAGGGCTACGACCCACTCGCCTATCGCTACTTCTGCCTCACCGCGAAGTACCGGGCGCAGACTGAACTACACCGACGAGGGTGTACGCGCCGCCGCTACCGCTCTTGAAGGTATCTACAGCTTCATCGTGCGCGCCATGCAAACACCCTCCCCCAACGGAGGGGACGCCTCATGGCAGCTTGAATACCAGGACCGCTTCGCGGCAGCCATCAACGACGACCTGAACGTGCCCGGCGCGCTCGGAGTGCTGCACGAGCTAATCACCGAAGCCAACCGCCGGGGGGACGCAGCATCTGTGCTCGATACTATCTTCGATTGGGACAGGGTCTTCGGACTGCGCCTGCGCGAGACCGCCCAGGCCCGCCTATCAGAGCAACTCCCCGCTGAGCTACAAACTCTCCTGGACGAGCGCCAGGCCGCCCGCAAAGCCCGCGATTTCGCCCGCGCCGACGCTCTTCGCGCCCAACTCCGCGAAGCAGGAGTAGAGATAGAGGATACAGCACAGGGTGTGCGGTGGAAGCGCGCTTCAACGGTAGATTCTGGCAATGCCTAGCCGCCCGTAAGCCCGAAACTGCACTGCAAATGTTAAGGGAAGTCTATTTGCAGTTCAGTTTTACTTGACGATGAGAATACTCCTCACAAATGACGACGGCGTGGACTCCCCCGGCCTCTTCGCCCTCAAACAGGCGCTGGCCGGCGACCACGAAATCACCATAATCGCCCCTGACCGCAACTGGTCCATCTCCGGCCACCAGCGCACGATGGACAGGCCACTGCGCGTCATCGAGTACAAGCTCCCGGACGGCTCCACGGCATATGCCACCGACGGCACCCCTTCCGATTGCGTAGCGTTCGCCGCTCTCGGCTTCCTGGAGCAGACCCCGGAGCTGGTCATTTCGGGCATCAACAGCGGCAACAATATGGGAGATGACATAACCTACTCAGGGACGGTAGCGGCAGCGATGGAAGGTGTCATCTCCGGTATGCCCTCCATCGCGGTATCGATGAGCACCCAGCCCGAATGGCCCGTAGAAACAGGCGCGGCCTTCGTCAAACGGCTGGTCGAGCAGATAGCCATACGCGGTCTGGAAAAAGACATCCTGCTCAACGTCAACGTCCCAAATCTCCCACATGACGACATCAAGGGCGTGCAGATAACTCGCCTCGGCAAGCGCATCTATCACGACGAGCTGATAGCGCGCATAGACCCACGAGGCCACAAGTATTACTGGATGGGAGGCAACTCCGTCCACGACGAATGGGAAGAAGGCACCGACATCGGCGCTATTCAAGACGGCTACGTCTCGATCACTCCCATCCACCTCGATCTCACCAACCACCGCCTCCTAGACAAGCTGCGCCAGTGGGACCTGAGGTTCTAGGGCCTTCGGCGGACGATAGACGATGGACGATAGACGATAGAGTGATGCGTGATACGTGAGGACGGGCGATAGACTATGCAGTATTATCTCTTCAATCTTGTGATGGCTAACTCTTGATTCTGAGGTGAATACAGCGTCTATCGTCTATCGTCTATCGTCTATCGTCCGCCGAAGGCGTCCCATCCGCGCAATCGCGCTCTTCATCTTCCTTCCTCTCCCAATCATGCTGGGTCTCGACCTTTTTACAGGGACCGAGTACACCGCCGCCGGGGGGAGCCTCAAGGCGGAAGACTTCATGATCTTTTACACCGGGGGTAAGCTCGCCAACGAGGGGCGCGCCCTCGACGCCTACAACTACGGCGTAATGCTCACGTCCATCAGGGCGCAGGTAGGCGAGCCGCCCCCAGACCTATCGATTACACCCGCCTTTGCCACCACATGGCCCATCTACCTCTATTCCCCGCCCGCCACTCTCCTCTTTACATTGCTGGCGCGCCTCCCCTACTTTGTCGGTCTGGCCGTATGGCTGTTAGCCGGGCTGGCAGCCATGCTCCTGGCCCTCTACCTCCTCAGACGTGCCCTCCCCTACTTGCAGCGCCAACCGTACTGGGTCCTGGCCTTCATCGCGTTCGGCTTCTGGCCGCTCAATATCGTATTCACGAACGGTCAGAACTCAGCATTCACCTTCCTCGCTTACGTGGCTGCATTCTATTTGACACGACCTGACGATGGACGACGGACGACGGACGACGGACAAAAGTTATCTGCATCTAGTCTTCCATCGCCCATCGTCCTTCGTCCCCGCGCTTTGTTCAAATATATCGCGGTCCGCGAGTGGCTGGCTGGGTTAGCAGCAGCCGCGCTTGCTCTACAGAAGCCACAACTCTTGCTTGGACTCTTGCTGGTCTGGCTCCTCGTATGGAAGTGGAGGGCACTAGTGGGGCTTCTCGTGGGGGCTTTGACCGCTTGCGCCCTCACGCTTCTGGTACTCCCACCCGCCACCTTCGGCGCATGGCTGAGCAACCTCCTCTCCTTCAGCACTGCCGCCATGGACGCACCTATCCCAGATACCGATGTGACGGTACGCACTCTACTGCGCCTATCCCTGCCGTTCGCAAAGGAGATGGCGAACACCCTATATTATGTCTACTTCATCGTAGCCTTGTGCGCGCTCGTGCTGGCGGTGTGGAGGCTCAAGAGTGCGCCTATTGATAGCACTCGAAAGCACATGTGGCTCTACGTGCTCGCCGCACTCTTCAGCGTAGCTACACCCAATTACCTGCTCATATACGACCTTACACTCCTCTTACTACCAATCCTGCTTCTATTCGCACTGTATGACAGGCCAGAGGACACTGCGAGCAACCGCCCGCGCCTCATGGCGATGACCGCCTTCCTTTACGTTGGCATTATGGCCTGCCACTTTATCGGCATAGCGACCGGACTGCAACCGGCAGGCGTCGTCTCCCTGATCTATATAGGATATGCGCTCTTTCTCTTCTATGAAGATACCAGAGCCTCTAATGCAAAAGTGATGATCTTGTAGGGGCACGGAGCGTAGCGACGCACGCAGTGCCCCTACTTCTCTGCTGTATCTGGTCGAACATACCCTCTTGGGATATACTACCAGGACACTTTTGTGGAGGGCCGACGCATGACTACGATCCAGGCAACGGTACGCACCTTCATCGCCATCGAGCTTCCATCTGACGTTCAACAATCGCTTCACGATACCCAGGACCGCATCGCGGGGTGGCTCGGCCCAAACGAGCGTGCGCTCAGGTGGGTCAGGCCGGAGGGTCTGCACCTCACTTTGCAGTTCCTCGGAGATGTGCCTATCCGCCTTATCGGCCTGATCAAAGGGGCTATGGACAAGGCCTGTCTGGGCTCTGCCTCATTCACCCTCCATACAGGCCAACCTGGTGTCTTCCCCAATGAGCGCAGGCCACGCGTGCTGTGGGTCGGGGTCGAGGGAGATATTGACCCCCTACGTTCCCTGGCGAACTCGGTGCACCGGGAGCTACAGGCCCTTGGCTACAAGCCGGACGACACCTTCAGCCCGCACCTGACCCTCGCGCGAGTGAAGGGACACGCCAATGAAGATGCTCGCGCCGCGATTGCGGACGCCCTGGCACGCATCAAGCGCGAACCCCCGCCGAAAAGCAGCTTCCCAGTCACCTCCATCAGTCTCATGCAAAGCGAGTTGAGACAGGGCGGATCCGTTTACACTCGCCTGCGCTCGACTGAGCTCACATGAACGCCCGCCCGCGACAGATCGCACGGCGAGCGCTTCAGATAGGCGCTCTCTGCGTCTATACTCTCTCTACAATCCTGCAAGCACCCGTAGTGGCGAATGCCGCACCCCCAGAAGGCTTCGCCGCGCCTGAGATACGAGCTGTATGGCAGCGAGATGACGCCGAAGTTGCCTCCGGGCAGGTAAAAGGGACGTGGTTGTGGGGTCCAGGGCCGTTCTATACAAATTACGAGCCATATACAGATGCACCGCAAAGCAACCACCTTGTCCAATACTTCGATAAGGGGAGGCTCGAAATCAACGACCCAGGTGCCGACCCCAAAGCCCCCTGGTTCGTCACGAGTGGCCTGCTGGTGCGCGAGATGGTGTCCGGCAGGGCGCAAGTAGGTGCGAATAGCTACTACAACGTCGGTCCGGCGAACGTGCACGTTGCGGGCGACGGCGATGTAACCACACCAACATACGCCACCTTCGCAGGTCTGCAAGCTGCTACCCCGAACCGCCATGGCCAGCCACTTTCAGCGCTGCTGAGCAAGGATGGCAGGCTCACTCAACTCGACAGGCCGCCCGCAAGCGTCACTCTTACACGATACGAGCCTGCAACTGGGCACAACTGGGCCGACGTATTCTGGAACTTCTCCAATTCCGAGGGGAGACCGGGCAACTTCGAGTGGCTCTACACCCTCGGCTATCCTATCACCGAGCCATACTGGGTGCGCGCTCCCGTCAATGGGCAAGAGACCCTGGTATTGGTGCAGCTTTTCGAGCGGCGGGCGCTCACCTTCAACCCCTCCAACCCGCCCGCCTCCCAGGTCGAGATGGGCAACGTGGGGCGGCATTATTACACGTGGCGCTACGCCGATATGCGCGAAGCGGGACTGAATACCAGGTACACAGTTAGCATCACCGTTGGGCCTGCCCCAACCCGCAGTACCAACGTCCAGGAGCATATCGAGCTTACCAACAGCACCGGCAAGCCCCTTGACCGCGTAGTGCTACGAGCCGCCTGGCATCACTGGGAGGGGGTCTTTACGTTAGGTAGCGCGAGTGTAGGCGGCAAAGAGGCGCAAACGCGCTGGCTGCATGGCGTCAACCTGGAAATCAGCCTTGCACAACCTGTCCCGCCAAGCGCAAAAGTGACACTGGACCTCACTTTCGACCTGAAGCCACGACCCGTAGGCGGGCGCACCGGCTACGACAAAGCCAACGACATCTTAAGCTTGGGCGATGCCCTCCCCACAGTAGTCCCCTGGGAGAACGGCGGCTGGTCTTTCTACCCCTACTCCCAGCTAGGCGACCTCGGCCATTACTCTACCTCCAGCTACACGGTTGAGATCAAGTCTGCGGGGAATGAGCGTCTGGTGGTCGGCGGTACTGGTCGAATAACGGCGAGCCAGCCACAATCCTCAAGCTGGAAGTTTAGCGCGGAGAGCGTACGAGACGTGGCCTACGTAATCTCCCCCCGCTTCATCAACCCCCTGACCGACGCAAGCATGGCGCGCAAAGCCGGAAAGACCACTATACTAGCCTATTTCCTCCCTGAGCATCGCGCCGACGGCCTGCGCCAGCTAGACCTCGTAGCCCCTGCCTTCTCATGGTACGAGAAGCAGATCGGCCCTTACCCCTTCGACACGTACACCGTAGCCGAGATGGGAGTGCCCCTTGAGCCGACCGATAACTACGCCCAGGAATACCCGATGGCATATTTCGTCCCGACTTCATGGCTCAGGCTGGGCACGACCCCAGGCAACTGGACCTGGTACATCCCCGCGCACGAGGTGGGGCACCAGTGGTTCTATTCGACCATCGGCAGCAACCAGCTTACGGACCCCTGGCTGGACGAAGCAATGACCACCTACATCACCGCCGAATACGTCCGCGCCAACTTCCCCGACCAGTACGCCCGCTCCTGGGCCTCAATGTCGGGCGCGGCTACCACAGCCAGGCCCGTGTCGTCAGGGGTATACAGCGGCCTCACCTCGGAGAGCCAATACACCGCCACCGTGTACGACACCGGGGTGGTAATGCTAAACAAGGTCCGCGTGGCGATGGGCGACACCGCTTTCTACGATGCGCTCAAAGACTATTACGCCACCTTCAAGTTCAAGCGCGCCACTCCCTACGACCTCACAGCCATACTGCAAAAGCACTCGAAGGCCGACCTGACAGGAATTTTCGCGCAGTATTTAGGATACTAGAACAGGTGTAGGGGCGGTTCGTGAACCGCCCTGGTCATGACCGAACCTGTTTGCACCAAACAGGCCTCACGCCAGGGCGGTTCGTGAACCGCCCCTACAGATTACCTGTCCAAAGCATACTCCTGCACCGCGAAGAACGAAGGGCGCTTGGTGCCGTCACGCCTTATCAGGCTCCAACCTATCCGTTCCTCTGTGGGGTCGAGCGCGACGTTGGGCATGGCAAAATTGAGGTTGAATACCATCATCGGACCCATCCAGGGGTATTTGTCCCGGCTCATGCGGAAAGCGCGACCTATGTAATCGGCCTGCTGTTGCTCGTTATTCAGGCCGGCGTACTCAAACCCTGTCGCCGGTGGGTCCATGCTGGACCAGCCGAACTCCGTCACCCATATCTGCTTGCGCGCATCGCCGTTCTCCACCATCACCTGCCGGAGCTGCTCCACTCGCCTGAAATAGAAGCTGGCGTGGTTAGTCCACCCCGCGGCTGTGCCCGGGTTGTCGGGCCACATCGTCTCAGGGGGATTGGCGGCAGAGCCGGGGTGCGCCCCCAACACGTCGAAGTACCCTCTCAATTCGCCGCTGTTGTAGGCATACATCCTTTCCAGGAAAAGCACGTCGTCCACCGCCACGAACGGGTCGTTGAGGCCCGTCCCCGTCAGCGCGCCTGAGATTACTACAGCCTTTGGATCAACCGCCTTGATCGCCGTATATCCCGCCTTCAAGATGGCCGCATAGTGAGACACGGAAGCATGGGGACCCGTCTCGTGAGCGAAGTTCGGCTCGTTCCACACCTGGTATGCGGCTACCTTACCCTTGTAGCGTTGCGCTAGCACTGACATGAACCTCCCGAACTCCGCCGGGTCCTTCGGATAGCCCAGCTTATCGGTCGCCCACGACCACGTAGGGGCATGAACCGGGTGCAGGATGACGTTGAACCCCGCGTTGTAAAGGGCGTCCACCGCCTTATCCAGCTTCTCCCACAGGTATACCCCGCGCTGAGGCTCAATCTGGTACCAGGACACCTGGTGCATGACCCACTTCACGCCAAGCTCATTTACCCACCCCACCACAGGCTTAGGGTCGTTCTGGTAAATCCACACATTCAAGGCCGCAGCCGCATGTGGGCCGGAGAGGAGCGGATAGTGCTCGGGCCCCTGAGAAATGCCCTCCGCGTAAACGCCGGATGCTGCCTTCTCAATTTTCAGAGCCTTCGCGTCGAACCGAAACTTCCCTAGCTGTGAGAGTAGCACGTCATAAGGTGGCTCGTTCTCAGGGTGCATCTCGAATACTGCCCGCTCGAAGTACTGGACGCGATAGGTCTTACCATCGAGCGCGCTCTTCTCGTTGAGCTCGTCCGAGATGGGCAACCCCTGCTGTGCCAGGCCCCCGTTGCGCTGCCAGTAGTCAAGGAAGGGACCGCCCAGACGCTTGCCCGTTTCCCTGAACAATAACGAGCCTGGGGAAGTATTCGGTTGCTGGCCAGGCGCACTACTTGTCCCAGTATATTTCTGACGGTAGCTAAAGTTGCCGATAAGCGAGAGGAGCACTTCGTACCGGGTGCCTGCGTTTTCGGGGTGTAACTCGAAAACCGCACGCTCGAAATATTGCATGGTGTAAAACTTGCCGTCGGTATCGCTCCGCTCGACTACCTCTTCCGAGAGTGGGTAGCCCTGCTGGGCGAGGCCGCCGTGCCCCTGCCAATATTCCAGGAAATCTCCGCGCACCCACTTGCCCGTCTCCGGGAAGAAGCGGGCGCTCGCTCTAGGAATACTCTCTGCCGACCCATCCGGCGAGGTAACGGTAATATCTCCGTGCATGACGGGGTGCCACTCGCAAAAGTAGTGATACTTGCCGGGCTTGGTGAAGGTGTATCGCACCGTATCGCCTGGGCTCAGCACGGGCGACACGAATAATTCCGGTCCCTGGACGATTGCGACGTTATGCGTATCATCGCCCGCGTTGGACCATGTGACGGTAGAGCCTACCGCTACGCTTAGCTCCGCCGGGGCGTACTTGTAATCTACCAATTGCACAGCTCCCTCGGTCGCGCTCTGAGACGATGCAGTAAGCAAGAGGGACGATTCTTGAGGCACAAGCGAAGCAGGCGCGGCAGTAGAGGAAGATAAAGGCTGCATAGCCAGCAGCAAGAGGGCCGCGCTCATACGCAGCCAGGGCCATAATGGCAAGGAACGTAATATTCGCATAACATCAACTCCATTATCCAGGTGACGATGCTACGCGCTAGGTGTCGGTCAGAAAGTGGTAGAGTGACGGCAGATAGCGCAGAACGACAATGTGTTAGAGGGCAATAATACATATGTACGCCATGTAGTTACATAAGCTGGGCGCATAACTTCCAGAGAATGAGGGGAATAAAGTGTTACCCCAAATAGGATAAAGGTCACGTCCCCAAAACCCCCCTGATTGGGTATGGTTGTAGTGGGTATCTGTAAGCCCACGTACAGAGGATGTGCTATGCCTGTTTTGGCATTAAACCTCGTCACCGCCCCGTAATTCGTAATTCGTAATTCGTAATTCGTAATTGGCGAAAGGTCAACATGAGCGCCGAACCGAGGCAAATCGCCACCCACCAGAATAGCGACTCTAAATTCTGGCTCGCCTTCGAGCACGCGAATGTCGGTATGGCGCTTCTGCTCCCCAACGGGCGCTTCCAGCGCGCCAACCCTGAGCTATGCAACCTCCTCGGCTACTCTGAGCAAGAACTCAAAGAGGTAGACCTACAGACCGTCACCTACCGAGACGACCTCGACGAGGAGATGCTACTTCTCAAGAGTGCCCTTGAAGATGGAGCGACAAGCTACAGGCTAGAGAAGCGTTTCATGCGGCAAGATGGCTCAATCACCTTCGCCTCCGTCTCTGCCACCCTCGACCACGACCGCACAGGCCGCCCTTTACACTTTATCTACATGGTCCATGCCCTCCTCGAACAACCCGAACCTGCCCCCTCTTCCTCGCCATCTCCTTCCCAGGAGCAACTGGAAAGCGAAGACAGGCTTTTCCAGTTTCTCGAAGCCATGCCCATGAGCCTCTTCGTCATCGACGGCGCGGGGAGGCCATACTACGCGAACAAACCGGCACGAGACCTGCTGGGTATAGGCATCACTCCCAAATCACCAGATGACCCACTTGCCGGTATGCACGCCCTGTGCGTCGCAGGCACCGACGACCACTATCCTGAGGAGCATATGCCCCTTGGGCGTGCGCTCGCCGGGCAAAGCACCACCGTAGACGATATGGAGGTCAGGTGGCCGGACCATGCAGTGCCCGTACAGTCGTGGGCTTCACCCATCTACAGCATCGACGGGCAAATTCTCTTCGCGGTCGCAGCCTTCAACGACATCACCGAGCGCAGGGCGTCACATGACGAGCTGCTCCTCGCGAATGACCGCTATATGGCGATTTGTGACAACGTGAATGATCTGGTCTCGATGCACGACTTGAAGGGCGTTTATCAATTCGCCAGCCAGGCATGTGCTCGTCTCACCGGCTACGAGCCGCAGCAACTGGTAGGGACTGACGCCCGCCTTTATATCCACCCCGATGACCTCCCTATAATCGCCAGGACATTCCAGAGGTACGCCGCAGGCTCAGACGAGCACATGCGTGCCACTTACCGCGTGCGCCGGAAGGATGGGGAATATATCTGGGTGGAGACGGGCGCGCGCCCTATCCTCGGCACTTACGGGGCGCGGCGTGAGATACTCTTCGTTACGCGTGACCTGGCGGAAGGCAAGGAGATGCAGGCATCCCTCCTAGAAGAAAAGAGGCAGAGTGAGGAGCAGGAGCAGGAGATGGAGAGGCGCGCCCTCCTCGACCCACTTACCGGCGTGAAGAATCACACAGCCCTGGACGCTTACCTTCAGCAGATGCTCACAAGCCGCCGCGCCTCCACCTATCCCTTCGGCTGCCTCCTTATTGAGGTAGACAGGTACGAGACGATATACGATAAGTACGGGCAGGGCGTCACCGACGAAGTTTTGAAGAAGGTGGCGAGAAATCTTCTCGAACGCCTGCCGCACCGAGGATTTCATAGGGCGCCTGAGCGACAACCAGTTCATGGTGCTGCTCCCCACAACCGATGCCGCGGGCACGGTCGTTGTCGGGGAGAAGCTGATAAGCAACGTCCGGACCGCCTATTGGGCCGACACCCCGGTAGCCGAGAATATCACCATCAGCATCGGCGGCGCATGTATCACCCGCTATACAGGCCTCTCAGAGGAAGAGCTATTCGATATGCTCGGCGACCAGCTAAGCGAGGCCCAGGAAGGCGGGCACAACCGCATGGTAATGAACGCTCGCCGCGCCGTAAGCGGGCAGTGGGCGGCACTTAGCGGACGTTGAGTCTAAAGTTCAAAGTTCAAGGTTCAAGGTTCAAAGTTCAAGAGTTAGGTTTTCGTGTTCTGTGGTATCCTGATAATGCCACTTAACAGAACGCCTCTTTGAACTTTGAACTTTGAACTTTGAACTTTGAGCTAAGGAGAACTACAATGCTTTCCCAGGTGTCTTCTATGGAAGAGACGCTTGACCCCGCCGATTGGTCTGATCTGCGCGCGCTCGGCCACCGTATGCTGGACGATATGTTCACCTACCTGGAGACCGTGCGCGAGAGGTCCGTGTGGCAACCTATGCCCGACGCGGTGCAGCAATCGTTCCACTCACCTCTACCAACGGGCGAGGAAGCCCCTGAAGATGTATACGAACAGTTCCGCCAGAACATCCTCCCTTATCCGTTAGGCAATATACACCCACGCTTCTGGGGCTGGGTGATGGGCAACAGCACGCCTATCGGGGTGCTGGCCGACATGCTGGCTGCAGGCATGAACCCGAACGTGGGGGGAGGCGACCACGTTGCCAACAGGGTCGAGATGCAGGTCATTGACTGGTGCAAGGAGATGCTAGGCTTCCCCGCCGAGGCTAGCGGACTCCTGGTAAGCGGTGGCTCGATGGCGAACCTGCTGGGGCTTGCCGTGGCACGAAACGCCAAATGCGGCTTCGACGTGCGGCAGGAAGGAGTTGCACGTCCTCCCCCAGGCCGATGACTATGTACGCCTCGGTGGAGATGCACTCCTCTCTGCAACGCGCAGTAGAAGTGTTGGGGCTGGGTAACTGGTCGCTGCGGCGTATCCCGGTCAATGATAAGTTCCAGGTGGACATAGAGGCTCTGCGCCGGACCATCGCCTCCGACCTGGCTGCTGGCCTGCACCCTATCTGCCTCATAGGAAACGCGGGAGCCGTAAACACTGGCGCGATTGACCCCCTCAACGAGCTAGCAGACATAGCCGCCGAGCACAACCTCTGGTATCACATAGACGGCGCGTTCGGGGCGCTTGCCTACCTCTCGCCGGAGCTTCGACCTCTTCTCGCAGGGATGGAGCGCGCCAACTCTATCGCGTTCGACCTCCACAAATGGGTCTATCTGCCCTTCGAAGCAGGCTGCGTGCTGGTGCGGGACCGTGAGGCGCATCGCCAGACCTTCACCCTTACCCCCGACTACTTGAAGCACGCGGAGAGCGGCCCCGCGGCAGGTCCGATCTGGTTCTCTGATTATGGAATCCAACTGACGCGAGGCTTCCGCGCCCTGAAAGTGTGGATGGCCCTCAAGACCTACGGCGTCGATAAGATAGGGCGCGTTATAGCCCAGAACGTCCATCAAGCGCGACACTTAGCGGCCCTGGTAGAGAGCGACCCGCATCTTGAGCTTGTCGCGCCTGTGGCCCTGAACGTCGTCTGCTTCAGGTACGTGCGAGAGGGGCTAGGTAATCAGCAATTGAACGCTCTGAATGAGGAGCTACTGGTCCGTCTACAGGAGTCGGGCATAGCCGTACCATCTGGCACCAGCGTGAAAGGACAATACGCGCTCCGTTGCGCGATAACCAACCACCGCAGCCAGATGCAGGACTTCGATATCCTGGTGGAGCACGCTGTTCGCATCGGGGACGAGCTGAAACGTGATGCGTGATGCGTGAGATTAGTGTAATTCGTAATTCGTAATTACTCGCTACTCGCCACACTCCCCTGGCCCCGGTGTTGTATCCGCGCTAGCAAATTCGCGCCTGTGCCTGAGCTAATGCCGATACCCGTAAGCACGAGCACCAAGCCAATCAGCGCCAGGAGCGTTATGCTCTCATTCAGGAGTAGAGCGCCCCAGATGAGGGCGAATACGGGCAGCAAATAGGTTACAAGCAGCGTCCCCGTCGCGCCTACCCGCCGCAACAGCCAGTAATACATGAGTGATGCCAGCGCCGTGCCCACTATAGCCAGCGTCACCACCGAGCCAATAGCCTGCCACGAAGGGACTTGTTGCGGAAGCTGAAAAGCGGCCAGGGGTAGGAGCATAAGCGCGCCGGTGACAAGCTGCCCCGTAGCGGACACCTGCACAGGGACCCCTTTCAGCGCATACCGCCCGTATATTCCCGCGAACGCATACGAGAGCGCGGCCAATAGGCACGCCCCCTGCCCCAGCCACTGCCATATACTCTCCGTGCCGACGTGCAGGTTCGAGCTAACGACCAGGGAGACGCCCACAAACCCTACCAGCAACCCCACCAGCCGCCCAATCGTCATCTTCTCCGACGACGGGATCACCAGTAGCAATACCCCTGCCCACAGAGGCGCGCAGGCGTTGTATATGGAAGCCAGCCCGCTGTTTATGAAGACCTCTCCCCAGGTGATGAGAGTGTAAGGGAGAGCGCAGTTTATCAAGCCCATAACGGTGAGAGGCAACCACCGCTTTCTTATCTCCGCAAATGTGCCCTTTTTAAGGGCACTTATCACTATCATGACCAGCGCGGCCAGCGCGAGCCGGACCTCCACGAAGGCGAAAGGCTCTATCTCGGTCCCCCCGACCTTGATAAACATGAAAGACGCGCCCCAGATCGCCCCCAGCGCCACGAGCACGCCCAACTCTTTCAAAGACAATGCTTTTCTCCCTTTCTCCTATTGCCCAGTGCGTAGTGCGTGGTTCCGGTACGCTATTCTTCCCATTTCTGGATACTACCAGTATAAAACTTACTGCATTACCGCGCTATCGACTTCTTGCTCGTAAATATTCAGAATTAATGTAGGGGCGGTTCGTGAACCGCCCTGTTCGGAGCACTGACCATTCGCGCCGAAGTTCGCGGCAGGGCGGTTCACGAACCGCCCCTACTTGTCCCCACGCATCACGCGTCACATTTCCTCGTCCGTCGTCCGTCGTCACGTCCCAAAATATACCCCCAGAGTCGGGATGTGGACCATTATCCTATCTGAGATAGGACCATATACCCTTAGCGCGGGGGGAAATTGGGGGCTATAATGCTGGTAGTGGGCCGGGGGTAGACCCTCCGGACTTCTTCTCACAGAGCCAAACTCCGCCAGGCGAATTCGCGTGCCGGTGGCGCGTACATAGGAGCCGACATTGCACGATAGTTAGAACTCTCTAGGCACGGGTACGGATACAGAGACCGTACATGCCGGGCAGAGCATAGCGCGCCTGCCCAGGTCCGCCTCTCAAACGGAGCATAACGGGGCTGTGCCCTGGCAGACACAGGGCAGCTTGCCCCCGGTCATGACACCAAATGCCTTCGTCATACCTTCGGGTCCCTCCCCCGAAGACATTCCTGGCTTTCCAATGCCTCCATCGGATGATGAAAGCCACCCTCCTGCGGCCCCTGGCTCACTCCGCTCGCTGAATACACGTACCACCGGGCCTATACCCGCCCCCAGGCCAGAGCAGCAACCGCAGCGTGCCGCAACAGCCCAGCCCATGACACACCCTTCGGCCCAGGCTACCCAGGTGGCGCAGGCATTACCTACCGGCATCACAACCAGTGGTCGCTTGAGCGTGAACATGCTTCCAGGCGTCTCCACGGACCACCTGGCGACTGGCTACCTCGATCCCTTCATCGTCATGTTCCCCGAGCCGAGGACGATTCAGGAGACGGGCATCAACCCCGGCCTGATCAGCGACCTGGTGCTCAAGACGATGTATTTCACCTCGTACATGAGCGGCCAGGACATCTCGTCAGCGATACGCCTCCCCTTCTACGGGGTGATAGACCAAGCCATCAACATACTGAAGAAAGAGCAGCTTTGCGAGGTGAGCGGCACGTCCGGCCTGGGAGAAGCAGGCTACCAGTACCTGCTAACCGTCAAAGGGATGGAACGCGCCCACCAAGTGCTGATGCGCTCAAGCTACGTGGGACCCGCGCCGGTCCCCCTGGCGCGCTACATCGAAGTGATGAAGATGCAGTCCGCGAAGAAGCCCACCATCAACCGTCATACAGTCGAGAACGCTCTGCGCGGTATGATCATGGGCGAAGAGCTAATCAACCAGGTGGGCGCGGCGGCCAACGCGGGCAAATCGCTCTTCCTCTTTGGCGCGCCGGGCAACGGCAAAACTCTACTGGCCGAGCGCATCGCCACGATGCTCGGCGGCAATATCGCCATACCGTACTCCCTCGAAGCTGACGGCCAGGTGATACAGCTCTTCGATCTCAACAGCCATCGCCCCGCGGTCCCCGCTGGGAGCAGCGAGGAAGATGTGACCAAGGCAGAGTTGGGCGACCGCAGGTGGCTGAGGATATATCGCCCCGTCGTGACAGTGGGCGGCGAGCTTACTATGTCCTCACTCGACCTCGTTTTCAATGAGAATGGCGGGTTCTACGAAGCTCCCTTCCAGCTTAAGGCGAACGGCGGACTCTTCCTCATAGATGACTTTGGCCGCCAGCAGATCGAGTCCCCAGGCGCTCCTCAACAGGTGGATCGTCCCGCTGGAAAAGAGCATAGATTACCTCACCCTCAAGACTGGGAAGAAGCTACAGGTCCCATTCGAGCTATTCCTCGTCCTCTCAACGAACCTGCAACCGGAAGACTTGATTGACGACGCCTTCCTCCGCCGCATACAGAACAAGCTGAATGTGCCCGACCCCACCGCACAGCAATTCTTCGAGATTTTCGCGGCCCAATGCAAAGCGATGAACGTGCCCTTCAGCCAGCAGGGTTTCGCCTACCTTGTCACCAAGCACTACGTGGAGATGAAGCGCCCATTCCGCGCCTCGCAGCCACGCGACCTGCTGCGCCAGCTTATAGGCATCGCCCGCTACCGCAACGTCCAGCCTGAGATGACCCCACCCCTGTTAGACGCCGCCTGCGGGACCTACTTTGTCAATTCCAAGCCGAAGAAGTGATGAACAAACGACGGACGACGGACGACAGACGACAGACGACAGACGATAGACTTTGAACTTTGAACTTTGAACTTTGAACTTTGAACTTTGAACTTTGAACTTTGAACTTTGAACTTTGAACTACCGACTACCAAAAAGAGGACCTATATGCTAGACCGCATAGACGAAAAAGGGAAAGTCTTTACCGAGCGTATCCGCAAGGACCACGTTGAGGTTGAGATAGTTACGACGCAAGGGCGTGTGCATGGCTACGTTCACGTAATGCCCCACCAACGAGTCAAAGACCTGCTCAACATGCCTGCTGAGCACTTCCTTGCCGTGACCAACGCCACAATGGGCGAGGCAAAGGATGATACCGCGCTCAAGCATGACTTCATCACAATCAATAAGCAGTACATCATCACGGTGATCCCTATCAACGAGCCGCGCCCTGCGCCGCGTGGAGATGAGTACATACCATATTAGAAATGGCCAATTGAGCTGAACGTATACTTTACCGTCCACACAGTAGGGAGCTAAAATGTCATTACAGAGACTCGCGGGACTATCTGCGCAGACCACGAACGCGTCCGAGGCCAACGGCGCGGCTAAAGCGCCCGTGCCCACCGAGGCCATCAATATCTCGCCCGCGTACGCTACTTCACAACTCGAAGCAGCGCCGTCTGGCCCCTTCGGGTTGCAGCCGCCTCCACAGATGATACAGTCGATTGTGCAGGGATGTTGGTCGGCTTCCCGCAAAACGTGCCCCTTGAGCGCAAGCCGGAGGTCGAACAGATGCTGGCCGGGCGCTTCATGGCCGCACTCTCCCAGGTGCCCGGCAAGCTCCCTCCCGGCGGTCAGGAAGCCCTTTTCAACGCGGTCATGGACGAGATACTCGGCTTCGGGCCACTTGAGCCACTCCTGAACGATGAGAGCGTAACCGAAATCATGGTGAATGGCGCCGAGCAAGTATGGGTCGAGCGCAGGGGCCAGCCGGTTGAGACGGGCATCAAATTCCTAAACGATGATCACGTAATGCGCATCGCCCAGCGCATCGTCGCACCTCTGGGGCGACGTATTGACCGCAAGTGGCCTATGGTGGATGCTCGCCTCCCGGACGGCTCCCGCGTGAATATAATCGGCCCCCCGTGCGCGCTCCAGGGCACCACGATCACAATTCGCAAGTTCTTCAAGACCCCTCTAACCGTTGACAAGCTGATAAGCTTCGGGACGCTTACGCCACATATGGCCCAGTTCCTGAAGGCGTGCGTAATCGGCAGGCTCAACATAGTTGTCGCGGGCGGCACAGGCTCCGGCAAGACCACTTTGCTCAACGTCCTTTCTTCCTTCATACCGGAGGGGGAGCGCATCCTGACCATCGAAGACTCCGCCGAATTGAAGCTGAACCAACGCCACGTAATATCATTGGAGGCGCGGCCCGCCGACGTGGACAATGCGGGCGCCGTGACGATTCGCCACCTGGTAGTGAACGCGCTACGCATGAGGCCGGAGCGCATCATAGTGGGTGAAGTACGCTCAGGAGAGGCGCTGGACATGCTCCAGGCGATGAACACGGGCCACGACGGCTCACTAACCACCCTTCACTCCAACACGCCCCGCGATGCCCTCTCCCGCCTTGAGACGATGGTGCTTATGTCCGGCATGGACCTCCCTGTGCGGGTGATACGCGAGCAGGTAGCCTCAGCTATAGACCTGATAGTCCAGCAGGCGCGACTACGCGACGGCTCCCGCAAGATCACTTATGTAACCGAGGTCCAGGGCATGGAGGGGGACAATATCGTGCTCCAGGACATCTTCCGCTTCCGCGAGACCGGCAGCGACCCCGAGGGCAAAGTGGTGGGCAAGCTGATGGCGACTGGCCTGGTGCCCAAGTTCATTGCCCGCCTGGAGAACGAAGGCCAGCGTGTAGACCGCGGCCTGTTCGCTCAAGAGGGCGGCTTCCGCTAGGCCAAAGCGTCAAAAATGAGACATCCCGCATTTTCAACAAGCGTGTCCTCACGTCTATAACCTCTTGAAAAATATACAAAAATGCAGGTGCGGCTGTGCCGCACCTGCATTTTTGTATATTTTTCAACCTCCCCTCCCCGGCGGGGAGGAGCTGGGGGTCAGGGAGTGTGAAAGTCTCAAACCTGGCGTTCGTCGCATGGTACAATTGGAGCCATGAGTAGGAAGAACCTGCAAACGAAAGTCGCTAGCCCCAACAGATTGCGTGCATTGCCGTCTGTGGACAGAGTGCTCTCGCATGAAGCTTTACAAAGCGCCCTCAGCACCCTCCCCCACGAGCTTGTAGCGCAAGCGGTACGCGACGAATTAGATAGCATACGTGAGTTCCTGCGCAGAGACGGTACCGAAGTCCCAGATACCTCATTGATTGCTACGCGAGTGGTAGAGCGTGCATGGAACATGGTCGCTCCGAGCCTCCAGCCGGTGATAAACGCCACGGGTGTGGTAATCCATACCAATCTGGGACGAGCACCCCTGAGCCGTGCTGCCAGGGAAGCCATCGCAAGGGCGTCAGGCTACGGCAACCTGGAGTTCGACCTTGAAGCGGGTGTGCGCGGGTCGCGCTACGTCCACGCGGTAGACATCCTGCGCCGCGTTACCGGCTGCGAGAGCGCCCTCGTGGTCAACAATAACGCCGCGGCGCTGGTGCTCGTGCTCGCGGCATTAGGCAACGGCAAGGAAGTCATAGTCTCGCGCGGCCAGCTTGTGGAGATAGGCGGGGGCTTCCGCATACCCGAAATAATGAGCCAGAGCGGGGCAAGGCTAATAGAGGTGGGCACGACGAATCGCACCTACGTGGCCGACTATTCGCGGGCTATCACCGAAGAGACCGCGCTGCTCATGCGCATCCACGCGAGCAACTTCCGCATAACGGGCTTCACAACGACCCCCACAGTCGCCGAGCTGGCGAGCCTGGCGCACGAGCGCGGCGTCTTCATGGTGGACGACGTGGGAAGCGGCGCGCTGCTCGACACCACGCGCTACGGGCTGGCTGCCGAGCCGATGGTGCAGGCGAGCCTGGCTGCCGGGGCCGATATTGTGCTCTTCAGCGGCGACAAGCTACTGGGCGGGCCGCAGTGTGGGGTGATAGTCGGCAAATGGGGTATCATCGAGACGCTGACCAAACACCCCCTGGCACGGGCGCTAAGGGTGGATAAGCTCACCCTCGCGGCCCTCGAAGCTACGCTGGGGCACTACCTGAGGGGCGAAGCCGAGAGGGAAGTGCCTGTATGGAGGATGATAGCGGCGAGTCACGACGAGTTGAAAGCACGAGCCGAAAGTTGGGCAACCCGCATCACGAAGGAAGGCATAAGCTGCGAAGTCGTGCCAGGCAAGTCGGCGATAGGGGGAGGCTCTCTGCCCGCCGAAACGCTTCCCACCTGGCTGGTGAAAATCGCCGTCCAGGGCACGGAAAAGAGTAATAGTGAGGACGCGGGAAGGCTGGCTCACGCTCTCCGCAAGTCACCTACCCCTGTCATAGCCCGCGTGGAGCACGGCACGCTGCTACTCGACCCGCGAACAGTGCTTGAGGAGCAAGAGGATACGCTGCTGTCAGAGGTTGGCGCGTGCGTGATGCGTGAAACGTGACGCGTGAGAATAGTGTGTAATTCGTAATTCGTAATTCGTAATTCCCCAAGAACCTCTGCGTCTCTGCGCCTCTGCGGTGAACCAATAAATAACTTGGCGTTCTTGGTTATCTTTGCGTCTTGGCGTTTAATAATCACGCCTTAGGAGCGCGTCCATGCGCCTGGAGCCACAAGGTACGCTCCTTGACCGCTGCCTCACGGTCAGATGGCTTGTAGCGGGCGAGGAACTCTTCTCGATAATGTGGGAAGGTTCCATCGAGAATCGAAGCTCGCATCTCCGCAGCTACGCGCACCAGGAAGCGCAGGTTGTGTATGCTGTTGAGCCTGTATGCTAGTAACTCCTCTGCTCTAAACAAATGGTGCAGATAGCCGAGCGAGAAGTTCCGGCAGGTATAGCAATCGCAATCAGGCTCGATTGGCGTGTCAGCTAACGCGTACCTTGCGCTCTTGACGGCCAGGCGGCCATCTCGTGTAAGGAGAGCGCCGTTGCGTGCGACGCGGGTAGGCAGCACGCAATCAAACATATCTATGCCTCTCGCCACGCACTCAACCAGGTCTTCCGGGGAACCCACCCCCATCAGGTAACGCGGCTTATGCGCGGGAAGTAGAGGCGTGGTTTCCTCCAGGATATGGTGCATCTCATCTTTCGGCTCGCCCACGCTCAGCCCACCCACTGCATAACCGGGGAAATCGAGAGCAGCAAGAGTTATGGCGCTCTCGCGGCGCAGGTCCGGGAAGGTGCTTCCCTGCACGATGGCAAAGAGCGCCTGATCCTGAAGGGTATGTGCCGTCAGACACCTCTCTGCCCAGGAGTGGGTGCGCGCCAGGGCGCGGCGGTTGTAGTCGTGAGGCGATGGGTAGGGCGTGCATTCGTCCAGCACCATAATAATGTCGGCCCCAAGCTGCTCTTCAACCCGCACCACCATCTCCGGGGTGAAGCGGTGCGTCGAGCCGTCGATGTGCGACTTGAACGTAACGCCGTCATCGTCAATCTTGCGGTTATGCGAGAGGCTGAATACCTGGAAACCGCCGCTATCTGTGAGCATTGCGCGGTCCCACGACATAAAGCGGTGCAGCCCGCCGAACTTCTCTATCAACCCCGCGCCGGGACGCAGGTAGAGATGGTACGTGTTAGAGAGGATGATCCGCGCCCCCAGGTCGCGCAAGTCATCAGGCGATACTGACTTCACTGTCGCCTGGGTTCCCACCGGCATGAAGACCGGAGTCTCGATAGTGCCGTGCGGAGTGGTCAGCACCCCTGCCCTCGCCGTACCTACCGGCGTTTCGACTGAATCTCCAAGCTCAAACATAATTGACTCTTCAACATTACACCTCCGGGCCTCTAGAGTACGGAAACGCCAAGACGCCAGGAGCACCAAGATAACGCCAAGATTTTTAGGGGAAACGCAGAGGCGCAGAGGCGCTGAGAGCATGTATACCAATTATGACGAAAGTAGAGTAGCCTGCCGTAACGAAGCACCATTTTCCCTGTCATTCTGAGCGAAGCGAAGAATCTGAAAATCTATCCAACGCGCAAGCACGGAGATCCCTCACTACGTTCGGAATGACACTCTTTTACACTTGTTGTTAAACACCTTCTGATATTCTTGATGGTTTATCAACTATCAAAACTGTAAGGCAAGAGCTATCTCTTCCAGCACCCAGGTATCGACTTCTACTGCTTTCCTGGCGAGCAGCGCAGTCTTCGCCTCAGGTCCGCTTATTCTCCCCAACGCCCAGGCAGCATGGCCGCGCACAAGTGAGGACTCGCAGTTCAGAGCGCGTACCAGCGCGGGAACGGCTGCGGGGTCCCCTATATTCCCTAGTGCCACCGCCACGTTGCGGCGTAGGCCTTCCCACTTGGCGCGCTTGACGGGGCTGTGGCGGAAGCGCTCTTTGAACTCTTCTTCTGTTATGTCAAGCAACTCTATTAGCGAAGGGCTTGAACCAATCCCGGCTTGGGAGGAGAACTCAGGGTGATCGCCCGGAGAGGCTTTGCGGTTGACCGGGCATACCTCCTGGCAGATGTCGCAGCCAAATATCCAATCGCCAATGAGCGGGCGCATCTCGCGTGGGATGGGGCCGCGCAATTCGATGGTCAGGTAAGAGATGCACCTGTCGTTATCCAGCACGCCGGGGGCGATGAGCGCGCCTGTCGGGCATGATGGCAAGCATCGCGTGCACGAGCCACAATGCGTCTTCACCGGCTCGTCGGGTGGGAGCGCCACGTCGAGCAATAGCTCACCCAGTAGCACCCACGAGCCGAACTCCTTGTTGAGGATGTTCGTATTCTTCCCATACCAGCCAAGCCCGGCACGCTGCGCCACTGCCCTGTCCACGATGCGAGCCGTATCTACGAGCGCGCGTGCCTCTACGTCCCGGTCCATGAGCGACTGGGTGTAGCCATGCAGCTCCCACAGCTTGTCTTTGAATACCTCATGGTAATCGAGGCCCCAGGCGTAGCGCGCAACTCTGCCCCTCGGCACACCCGGCTCAAACTCTTGCACAGCCTCGCTCGAGAGGTAGCTGATTCCGAGGGAAATTATCGTCTGCGCACTCGGCATCAGATTATGCGAATCGCCCGCTACGCTGGCACGCTCTTTTGTGAACCATGAAAGGCCCGACAGGAGGCCCGCGTCGATACGCTCTTCGAGGACCCGCTGAGCTTCCGGGAAAGGTGCTGCGGAGGTGAAACGCACCAGGTCAAACCCAAGCTCTCGCGCCTTCGCCGAAATAGCAGCTTTGAGCGTTTCTGGGCTATCCGGCGTGGACTGACCGCTTTGCAAACGATCAGGAGAGGCAGATGGTTCTATTGGGGCATAGCCAACCATAACCTCTAATTCTACCATACTCCTTCACGCGCCTGGAGATGGCGAGTGGCGTAATGCAGAAGTAGGGGCGAGATTTATCGCGCCCTGGTCGGTACAGCCCTGGTCGGTACAACATCCACTTGTTCCAGGGCGCGATAAATCTCGCCCCTACAGACTTTTCTCTTCACTTTTCGCCACTCTCGGATAGAGAAAGGCCAGGCGCTTGGAGTGGCAAGCATCTGGCCTTTCTCTGGCTGAAGTGGAGGGGTAAGCTATTTCGTACCGTTCGTACCGTTGGTATGCAGGGCAACCTGTAGCTCTGGTTGAACGAAGCCCATACCTAATTTATCCTCGAACTCGCGCAGGAGGCTCTTGCTCCCCTTCGAAGGCGTCTACCGGCATTGGCTCGCCTGAAAGCAGTCGGCGCAAGAGCGCAAGCTCGGTACGCGAGAAGCTCTTGCCGTGCAGCTTGTACTCCTCGAACGCTTCCCAGGCCACCGGCGCGACCGCTTTGGCGCACACAGCCACCTGGTTGGCGAGGTCGCGTATCTCTTTCTGAGCGTGGGGGTCCATACGCAGGCGTAGGAAGTGGAAGAGATTGTGCAGGTTCATCTGCCAGTAGAATTGCGTGTAAGTAGAGAGGGGCAGCACCGTACGCGCCAGCTCCCGCGCAATGTTGTCTTGCAAGAACTGCTCATAGTGTGAGTATGCCGTATCGCGGTCCTCTTTGAGGAAGCGTAAGAACCGCTCGACTATCTCCTGAGGCACTGGCTCCTGGGAGCGTCCTTGCTTGTTGTCCTTGCTCTGGAAGCCAACGTCGGATACAGGGGGGTCGTGGAACTCTTCCCGCACGATTGAATAACGAGCACTCTCCTCATTCACAGAGGCCGTGCGATGGCGCAGCCACTGCCTGACAACGAATATTGGGGCTTTGATATGGAACTTCAAGACTATCATTTCAAATGGGGTAGTGTGATCGTGGCGCATGAGGTAGCGTATGAGGCCCCGGTCTTCGCGCACGCTCTTTGTGCCGCCACCATATGAGACGCGAGCGGCTTGCACAATGCTCTGGTCGCTCCCCATGTAGTCCACCAGACGCACGAAGCCGTGGCTTGGCACCGAAAGCTCCTGGTCAAGCAGCTCTTCGGCTGCGGGTGAAATGATATGCCCCATAACCAAACCCCCTCTGTGAATGCGGAATTGCTCGCAATTCTATCACAGGAGAGGTTGTGGAAAACTGTTGACGTATAAAAAGCATGTAAATATGGAGTCATACCGAATTTTGAACAAGCGTCATTAGAATAGACGGAACCGCCAAGACGCCAAGAGCACCAAGAGCGCCAAGATATTAGAGGAAATAGTGCCTCTCACTGCCCTATAATCCCTCTTTTACCTTGGCGGTTTCTTGGCGTTCTTGGCGTCTTGGCGGTTCCGTACTCTAAAATTCGCGATGTCTCATGTTTACATATGCTCTTATTTTGGAAACCTACGAAGATCAAAAGTAGGTCTTAGAGAAACAAAAACCCGGACAATCCTGACGGACCATCCGGGGTTCTGTTCCTTCAGAAGCTCAGCACTTCCGAAGTACCCTTAGTATACAGCATGGCCCTTCGCCTGTCAATTGGCGCGGGCGATTCTTTTCCACAATTTCGCCTCCATTGGAAGGGCAAGGGCAGGATTGGACGCTAGATATGTATGCTATAATACCCTAGCTCTCAGGCACAACTCTATACGGTAGGACACGCGGATGCCAGGCGAGACCACCGTCTACAACGTACCTATTTTCCCTCTGAACGCGGTACTCTTCCCGAAGATGCCCCTGGCTCTGCGTATATTCGAAGAGCGGTACAAGGTAATGGTGCGCGACCTCCCCCAATCGGCCAACCGCTTCTGCGTGGCGCTCATACGCGAGGGCACGGAAGTGGGAGGGCCGGCAGAGCCGTATGAAGTGGCCTGTCTTGCCGAAGCGCAAAGCCTGCGACCATTGCCGCAAGGGATGTTCTTCCTGGAAGCTGTCGGGGTTGAGCGGGTAAGGATTACCGGGCTAGATAGAACGAGCAAGCCATATTTGGTTGGATTGTTGGAGATGTGGCCCGATGGCACGACTTTGGCTGATAAGGCGCTGATGGATACAGTTTCGCGGCTCTTCCAGGAGTACGCGGGGTGCTTGATGACGCTTGCGGGCCAGAAGGCCGGTACAATCCCGGCACCCTCCGACCCGGAAATGCTCTCTTACCTGCTGGCGACGGTACTGGACATCAACCCTCCAGAGCGGCAACGTCTCCTCCAACTGCCCGACAGCATGTCGCGCCTGCAAGCGGAGCAAGAGATTTTGCAGACCGAGCTACCTATGCTCCAGGCCATAGCCAACAGCCCCAGGCCGCCGGACCTGGGTGGAGGTAAGTTCTCGGCTAATTGAGAGCGTGATGCGTGATGCGTGAAGACAGAATAAAGATTACCAGTTACTTTGAACTTTAAACTTTGAACCTTGAACTTGGAACTTTGAACTGGGAAATAGGAGGAGCAAATGACCACTGGGAACATGCCAAATCCGCCTGACCACCTCAGCACGCAGGCGGCAGCGGGCGACGTGAAAGGGCAAGATGCCGGAGTCGAAACCCTTATTGATGACACTACCGAAGGCGCAGCTACTCTGGGCGCTGACATGGCGCGCATCCTGGTGGAGGATGCTGACGTCCTCGCACAGCAGATGGTGTACCACAGTCAGATAATGTTCGGGGTGAGCGCGACGGGCACTGATGCGGTGAATGCTCGCAACAGCGTGCTCGTCATCGCCAACGCGTTGAGAAATGGCACGAACGCCCCGGCAGTACAGGCCCTGGCGAACCTCGGAGACGCGCAGATTGCGCAGGTCAACGACCGCACGCTTCCCTTCAAAATGGGGACGCAGGTGGCGGGGCTGCTCGAAGGTCTCCTCCTGGACAGCATTGGCCGCGCCTATAAAGACGACCCGGACAAACAGCGCGAGGCTCGGACTATGCTTGAGCGTATATTCCAGGCCGCGAACGAGAAGGCGTGGGCACAGCCAAAGGGGTTAGTAGCCTTCCAGGCACCCGGCCCCGGCCCCAACGCTCGGAGTTAGCTGGTGGTTGCTCGCCTATCCTTCGCCCGAAGGTTCCTACTGGTTCTCTCGCTTCTTGTCGCGTCGCTCTTGAGTTGGGCGACGCTCGCTTCGGCGCAGTCCCAATTCCCACCGCTCAATGGTGTTGTAGCTGATGACACCCAGAGCCTGAATGTAACTACCATCAACGATGCTGCCGCCGACCTGCAACAGCTTGCGGTCAATCCACTGGTTGTGTTCGTGTCGGCAAATATTGGCCCGAACGATATTGCCGACTACGCCCGGCGCGCCGCGCAGAATTACGGTTTCGCCAACGGCGACATCCTGGACCCGATTTGCTGGCGGTCGTGGTATCCCTGGGCGGACGTTCGGCTACAATTATATATGGAGACGAGCTGGTTGGGCCTATGACCCAGGAGCGTGGTGGCCGCACGGTAGCCCAAATCTTGCGCGAAGACTATCTGAATCCGAAGCTCGCAAGGGGAGACTATACAGGGGCATTCGCGGATACGTTGAGACAGGCAGCGAAGGAGGTAGACCTGGTCAGGAACCCGCCTCCCGCTCCCACTCCCGTTGCGCCCGTGACCATAGACACCGGCGGGATAGGTGACGCGTTGATCTGGATAGTGGGAGGCCTGGTGATACTCGGCGCACTGCTGGTTGCGGTGCCTGTAGTCTATAGGCAATGGAAGAAGTCGCAGGAGACAGCGGCGCGCAGGCGCGTCTTACAGGACCAGCTTGTGCAGGCTCGCAACGTCACCGCCGACATGATTACCAACCTCGACTTCCCGGTTGACCCCAACGAGCAGATAACTTATCGATTCCTTGCGCTGACTTTAGAGCGCGAGCGCCCTCAGCAACTCGCTGAGATCAGGGCGCAATATGACGCCATGTATGACCGCGTGGCAGAGGCGCTGGCCCGTTATGACACCGCTAACAAGGGCACGTACACCACCGAGCAGGAAATGACCTCAGCGATAGCTCAATATCAGGGGATACAGACCGAGATCAAGGCCGCCAGCGAGTTCCTGCAAGGGCTTGGCGACCAAAGCAGGCAATTGGAGGAGCAGACCAGGGCCGCCCCAGGAGAGGTAGACGCCGCAAAAAAAGCCCTGGCCGCAGCGGCTGACGAGATACAGAAGCTCGCTGCGGCCGCCCCCGATCTCCACCCCATAGATGCGAAGGCTGCGTTTACGCCCGCTTTGGAGAAACTGTTGCAGGCTGAGAACGCGCTTGCGGCAAAGCCACCATTATCCCTCCAGGCATATGACAATGCCCGTTCCGTTCGTGCTTTGGTCGAGCAGATAAGCGCTGCCCTCAAGCAATTGTTTTCTGCATACAGTTCGCTGGCTCAGCACAGGGGAGAGCTAGAGGAGGCACGGTCGAAAGGGTTCAAGCTGGTGGAGAGTGACCAACTCTTCGCCGAGGCGTTGAGTGGGCTTTCGCAGGCGGCGCAAAGGCTTGAAGTAGCTGACATGGCCGGATTTACTGAGGCGTTCCAATCTGTGAGCGCGCTCATTAACCAGGCAGAGCACGCGGTGCAGGATGAGATAGCGTTGCAGGCCGCGAACGGCCAGGCCCTCGACAAGCTGAAGGCGGATGGGGAAGAGGTAAAGACCCTCATTCAGCAGGGCGCGCAGGCATTCGACAAGGTAGACGAGTACGCGGAAAGCTCCTGGCGAGATATACGCGGCAACGGCACTGAGGCTCAAAGTGCCGCCGACGATGCGTACAGGCTGTGGACGGAAGCATCAGCGCTGAACGCGGTCTCGCCAGAGTCACCGCAGGATTTCACCCAGGCAAGAGGGAAGATAGATGGGGCCAATCGCCTGCTTGAGAAGGCGCGCACGCTCATCGCCGCCATCTTCGACCGCCTGAAGCACCTTGAGGAGAGCAAGCGCATCGCGGCTGACGAGATCGAGGCCGCGCGGCGCGACATCGTGGCAGGCCACTCCTTTATCTCTCAGCACGACCCTGACATCAGCCCAAGTCCCGACAACATGCTCGCAGAAGCCGAGAAATCTTTGCGCCTCGCGCAGGGGGAGATGGGCAGGCCAAAGCCAGACTGGATAAGCGTGGTAGCGCAGGCGCGCAAAGCTAACGACCTCGCGGACAAGTCCCTTGCCAATGCACGTAGCGAGGCTGAGGCTATGCAAGCCCGACGTCAGAAGGCTCGCACCACAGCACAGCAAGCCGAGGCCAGTCTGAGCCGTGCAGCCAACTTCGCAAGCGTCCACCGTGCCGACCTGGATGATTCGGTCATTGTGGGCATCAAGTCAGCACAAGAGAGTATGGAGCGCGCCCAGGGTGCGCTCGCCCAAGCCGAAAGCGAAGGAAGAGAGGACCTGGCCCGCGCCCAGGCTCTCGACAAGGCAGCCGAGTTCCTTCAGAGCCACCCAGCAGGCCGCAGACGCAGCTTACGAGGCGGCATCGTCGCAGTTCGCCACACGAGAGTCGCTAAGGCGAGAGGCATATAACGAGCTACAGAGCGCGGAGGCGGCTATAAGGTCAGCCGCCGCATTCATGCAGGCGCATGACGGGGTGATCAGCGCACAGACTGTAGGTGGATTGCAGGCCGCGATTGACGCTATGCCCGCCTGGCGAGACGGAGCAGATCCTGCATACCTTCAAGCCATATCGAAGGCAGCCAAACAGGTCGAGCGCAAAGCGGCGTCAGCGCAAGACGCAGCCGAAAAGGAGGTTCGCGCACATAGCGAGCGCCAAAACGCGGACGAGATGCAAGACTTACTCGGCACTCTGCTAACGATAGGTGCTGCCGCTGTGCTAAGCGGCGGCGGTGGCAGGCGCAGGGACCCAGGCTGGGGCCGCTCGTCGGGAGGCGGTATCGGGGGTATATTTGGTGGCTCTGGTGGCTCTAGCAGTTCCGGGGGTGGAGGGTCCAGTAGCGGCGGTTGGGGCGGCGGAGGCTCTGATAGCGGCTCGTGGGGCGGAGGCGGTTCAAGCAGTGGAAGCTGGGGAGGTGGGGGGTCGAACAGTGGTGGGTGGTAGAGTGCAACTACCAGACGGGGTTAGATGTATAATATTGAAAAGGGGTAGCCTGGAGAGGAGTTGCATATGGGTACCAAAATCCGCAAGGAGATATACATTGAGCCTGAGCAGGATGCACTTCTCAAGAAGCTGTCGGATGCGACGGGCCTCTCAGAGTCTGATCTGATAGAACAAGCTATCAAGATGCGCGTTGACGTAGTAAACACGCAACCTATCGACCCCGCTGCCTGGGTGCAAGCGCGCGAGTTCATAATCAAACTGATAGAGCAAGGTCCTGTGCCTGGAGGCAGAACATGGACACGAGAAGATGCTTATGACCGCGAGATTCTTCGCAGATACTAATGTACTGGTTTATGCCCATGACAGGTCGGAGCCTCAGAAGCAGCAGAAGGCACTTGAGATCCCTGAACTACCTCGTCTCAAATGGCATTGGCGCCATCAGCACACAAGTCCTGAGCGAATTCTTCACAATAGTAACCCGAAAAATTACTCTCCCTTTGACTGTCGAGGATGCTTACACGCAGCTACAGGTATTCATTCGTGCGTGGCCTGTACTAACAGTCACAAGCAAGGTCGTCCTGGAAGCGGCACGAGGTGTACGGGATTACCAGATCAACTTCTGGGACGCGCAGCTATGGGCAGCCGCCAAGATGAACAGTATTCCTGTCATCTTGAGTGAGGATTTCAACACCGGAGCGATAATAGAAGGGGTAACGTTCATCAATCCTTTCGCGGCAAGCTTCCAAATCACAGAGATTCTGGCATAGTCTCTTGATGTAAGTTTGTCGCATGAGCAAAATGGGGAGCATCGAGGCGCTCCCCATTTTGCTCAACCTACTATTCGCTGACGAACCCCTCCACCGGCGGCCCTGCCACAGAGACCACGTAATCCTGCGATGACAACCGCCTCTTCGCCACATCGCCTACAATTTCGGGCGTTAGCGACCCGATGATCTCAGGGTAGCGCGATATATAGTCATAGCCGAGGCCGAATAGCTCTATCTCGCTGAGCGCTCCCAGCAAACCGTTGCTGGTCTCAAGGCGCAGAGGCATCACGCCTGTCATGTAGCGCTTGCCCCCCTCCAATTCTTCCGGCGAGATAGGCTCGGTGCGTATCCGCTCGATCTCGTGGCGGATGCTCTCGATGGCCCGTAGCACGCTGCTGGGGTTGACCCCGGCTCGCACCGCCCACGGCCCCGCGCCCAGCCCTGCCTCGAAGGAGGAACCAGCATGGTACGCCAGCCCTTGCTCGTCGCGCACGTTCTTGCCTAATCTCCCCATGAGGCCGATGCGCCCCAGCAGCAGGTTCATAAGGTCGAAGGCGTAGTAGTCGGGGTCGGCGCGCCGCAGTCCGGGAAAGCCTAAAACGATGTCGTTCTGGGTCTTGCCTGATACGAATTTGTAGATATTGTGAGCACCGTGCGGCGAGGCCACCTCGGGGACTGCATAAGGCTCCGGCTCTGCATCTCCGGCGCGCCAGCCACCAAACAGGTCCTGCGCCTTCGCAACTATCTCCTCTGGCTCGACGTCGCCCACCACGAAGAGGAGTGCGCGGTCGGGCCGGAAATAGCGCGTATAGAAGGTCAGCATGTCATCCCTGGTAATGTTGTCTACCGTCTCCAGGAAGCCCGCCGTGCGGTTGTGGTAGGGGTGGCCTTCAGGGTAGAGAGCTTCACGAAAAGCCCGCTCGGCCACCGCACCCGTATCGGTCTCCATCTCCTTGAGTCCCGCTCGCAGTTGGGCGCGCAGCTTCTCTATCTCGCCTGTGGGGAAGGCAGGTGTGAGGACAAGCTCTGCTATAGTTCCAAGCAGGAAGTCCGTATCCTCTTTGAGGGCGCGCCCACCCGTGTCCATGAGCGCCTTGCCAGCATCGAGGCCCACAGATACCGCCCGACTCTCAGTATCTTCGTTCAACTGCTCGAAAGTATGGCTCTCGGTGCCGCGCCGCATCGCCCGCGCCATGAACGATGCCAGTCCAGCCTTGTCAGACGGGTCATACATCGCCCCGCCCTTGACGGCGACCCGCGCCACGAGCGTCGGTATAGTTGGGTTCGGGTAAACCACTACTATCATGCCGTTATCCAGCACCCGCCGCGTTACGGTCTCAGGGCTGAGCCGGCCTGTATGTTGCTTCTCTAATGTTTGCATTTCTGTATGTTATCTCCGTTCTTGTGACCAGTAATCGATAGTCGGTAGTCGGTAGCCAGTGATTATCCATCTATCGTCTATTCGTCTACCGTCCATCGTCACGACTATTCTTCCTCAGTCGGTATAAACCACCCTATGGTACGGTTCTTCGGTGTCAAATATGTGCGGGCGACGCGCTGCACATCCTCTGGGGTGACGGCGGCCAGCTTCTCCAGGGCGCTGTCGTATACGTCCGCCGTATTGATGCTCTCCAGGAAGCCAAGCATGTACGCCTGGCTCGACACACTGTCGGACGAGTAGATAAACTGTGCACGCGACTGCCTCACCGCCTTTTCAAGCTCCTCTCCCGGTATATCCCCTTCCTGTAGCTTGCGGACCTCATTTAGAAGCGCATCTTCTATAGTGCGCAGGCTAGCCTCGTGGTCTGAGGTAGGATGGGCGTTGGCCGACAATGCGAAGAGATAGGGGTCCTTGCTAAGGGAGAAGTACGATCCTGCGCTCACAGCGATCTCGGTTGCTACCAATGCCCGGTAGAGGCGTGCCGACCGCCCAAGCCCCGCCCCGCCAAATCCCATAGGCTTCGCGCCCGACAGGAGGGCATCCGCTACCATCAGCGGATAAACGTCAGGATGCGATGAGGAAGGGGTATGGTAGGTAATCTCTATTTGTGCGGTCGCACCGGGGTGCTCCACGCGCACGCGGCGCTCCCCCTTCTGCTCAGGCTCGATGGCGCGCACCATCGGGATGTCAGGACTGGGCGCATAGCCACCAAACGCCGCCTCAACCTTCGCCAGCACATCCGCTGTGTCGAAGTCGCCCACTACGACCATAGTCGCGTTGTTGGGCGCGTAATAGGTCTTGTAGTGGTTGTAGAGGTCGTCGCGGGTCATTGTGCGCAGATCGCTCTTCCAGCCGATAATGCTGTGCCCGTAGGGGTGAACTTTGAAGGCGGCGGCGGCGATTTCCTCACCAAGCAGGCGGTCCGGCTCATTCTCGGTCCCTTCGCGCTCGGAGATGATGACGGTGCGCTCGGAAGCTACCTCGTTGGGGTCGAAGAGGGAGTTGACCATGCGGTCCGACTCGATACGTATGCCCAGGTCGAGCCTGTCGGCGGGTAGGGTCTCGAAGTATGCGGTCCAGTCATTGGAAGTGAAGGCGTTGAAGGTGCCCCCGTTCTCGGCCACCATGATGTCCATCTGCCCCTTGCCCATCGTCGGCGTCCCCTTGAACATCATATGCTCGACCCAGTGCGACACGCCCGTGATGCCAACGTGCTCGTTGCGCGCTCCCACCTTATACCACACCCAGAAGGAGACCACAGGTGCTGAGTGCATCTCCTTTATGAGAACGGTCAGACCATTGGGGAGGGTATAGCGCTCAAAGCTCCTTTCGGGAGCTATGCTATCTTCGCTCTGGACAGCGGTTGTTTGTTCCAAATCTGCTTCTGATATAGCCATTATTGCGGTTTCTCCTATTCATACTCTCTATATACAACCGCCCCATAACAGGGGCTATACTTCTATTATACTCGACGAGGCCAACGGCTCGGAGACTATATTTACGTTGACACCCCAGGCACGCTCTGGTATAATTCACCAATGACGGGGTGTAGCGCAGCCCGGTAGCGCGCTTCCTTCGGGAGGAAGAAGTCGTAGGTTCGAATCCTGCCACCCCGACCAATAGAGTTAGCGAACTTGAGTTATCAGGCTCGCTATTCACTCCTATACCGCAACTTCCGGCACGACAAATGAAAGTCTGTATCAAATGCAGTATTGAAAAGGAAGAGGATGAATTTCACCTCTCCTCTCATTTTAAAGATGGGCGGCAGAGGTACTGCAAGGCTTGCAAAAAGATTCTTGATGCTGAAATCTATGCAAAAGGTGGCGAAGAATATAAGCGACGAAAACTGTTGCGCCAGCAAGCGGCAGCCCAAAGAAATGCGGAACTTATTTTTGAGTATCTGTTACAGCATCCTTGCGTTGATTGTGGTGAATCTGATCCCCTTGTCTTGGAGTTCGACCACGTGCGAGGCGAGAAGAAGCGAAACCTTGCTGATTTAATACAAAGATATGGCAGGTGGGAGACAATCAAGGTAGAGATAGACAAATGCGACGTACGCTGCGCGAACTGCCACAGGCGCATAACCGCTAAGCGAGCAGGCAACAAGCGTTACAAGCTGTGGCTCGAATCCATCTAAAGCATGAAAAGAGGCTGGCCTTCACAAGCCAGCCTCCTCGTTTAATCGGGGCGACCTCTACGCCTCTGTAATGTAATCTGTATCTACTTACCGTCACCATTGCCCTTCGGCGGCCTAAGCTCGCCGGGCGGCTCATCCAGCAGTTCGCTCTGGATTTTCTGGATTTTGGCGGCCTCTGAAGCCTCCTCGGTCTCCCAGCAGCGGTCATTGTAGCAGTCCACTATGTGCTTGCACGCTTCCTCGACCGAATCGGTCATCACTAACAGTTTCAGGTCGTCTGGGGAGATCTTCTTCTCAGCCAGCATGACCCCTTTTATCCAGTTGATCAGACCCTTCCAGTAATGGCTACCAAAGAGGATGATAGGGAAGTTTTTGACCTTGCCCGTCTGAATCAACGTCAAGGCCTCGAATAGCTCATCCATCGTGCCGAAGCCGCCTGGAAAGATGACGAACGCCTCCGCGTATTTCATGAACATCACCTTACGGACGAAGAAGTAACGGAAGTTGATCGAAACGTCAACGTAGGCATTGGTGCCCTGCTCAAAAGGAAGCTCGATATTGCATCCAACGGATATACCTCCTGCTTCCTTCGCGCCACGGTTCGCGGCTTCCATGATACCCGGTCCGCCTCCCGTAATGACGGCGAAGCCTTCTTCCGCCAGGCTGCGCGCAAGGTCCACTGCTGACCAGTAGAGCGGATCGTCTTCGGTAACTCGCGCCGAGCCGAAGATGGTTACGGCCGCACCCAGCGTCGCCAAAGTGTCGAACCCGCTCACGAACTCGCCCATGATACGCAGCACCCGCCATGTATCAGACCGCGTGAAATCCTCCGTCTTTGGCGCACTCTCCAGGAGCCGCTCATCCTCTGTGGGAGCGCCTATATTTGTTGCCCGGTTGAGGCTCTGGTTCGGGCGGAGGGGCCTATTGCGGGCCTCAAGCTCAATGGCACTGGCCGTGGGAGGGGTGCGCTGGGGAGGCTTTACCCCTTCTCTCCTTTGCTGGGATGCAGCCTCGGTACTCTCTTCAATATTGTCAGTAGGCATAGCTAGTGACCACCTTATCTGTTGAATTGGGGAAGTTATAGTGTGGCAGAAAGTGTGCCACGACACAGTAGCTGACGGTGAGCGCTCAGACCCAAAAAACGGATTGTGACAGACCAACGATTACTCTCTAAGCAATATCCAATACACTCTCACGCATCACGCATCCCGCATCACGTCTTACCGTCTTACCGTCTATCGTCTATCGTCTATCGTCTATCGTCCGTCGTCCATCGTCCGTCGTCTATCGTCTATCGTCTATTATCACGCATCACGCATCACCTCAGTCCCGCGAACAAATCACTCCTCCCCTCCGGCCCATCCGGTAAAGGCACGCCAGCGGCGAGCATATAATACTCGGTGCCGCGCATCTTCTCGGTCAGGTCGGGTGGGAGGATGCTCCATCGCTCCACGTCGGCGGTTTGCGTGCGATGGTGGCGTATGCTGCGCTGCTTCACATCCATCCACTTGCGCACGTCTATCTCATTGGTAATAAGATCATCGTATGAACCGAAAGTTGAGAAATCGAGCTTCAAGAAATCAGAAGTCCGAGTCATACTGCATCATCAACTCGCGGAACTTCTCCATGCTTGAACGTGAGAAGGTAGAATAGTAGAGGCGGGAGGTCTGCCACGGTTCGCGGTCTTCGGGGTAGAGAAGTGAGTCCGCGGCTGCGGTAAACGCCTCGGTCGCGAGTTTGTGTATCCTCAGGTGGTCGAGGTGGCCGTAGCCGCCCTGCGGGTCGAACGTGACCATAATAGTTGGCTTGAATTCGCGCACAATCGCCACGATCTTTCCGAGCGCCTGGTCATGGTCAGCATTGTGGAAGTTGGTAGGGTCGTCGTTGTCGGGCGTGCCGACCCATCCGGAGTTGCGGTAATCAAGGAACCACAAGTCCTTTATACCGCATACCACCGCAGCCGCCCGCAACTCCCCTTCGCGCACCTGGCCGATGTTCTCGCGGGTCGCCTCAACTGAAGGGTGTATTTGTCCCGCCTCGCCACGCGTCGCGCAGACGAGGCCGGTCCTTATACCTTCCGAAGCAGCCTGCGCGAACATCCCGCTCATCACCTGCTCGTCGTCGGGATGGGCGAATAGACCTAATAACGATAAATCAGACATGAACCTCTCCTCAAGGAGTAATACCTGCACGTAAAGACGCAAAGGGGTTATAGACGACCATTGTACATCATAACTGCTCATTGTGGCCCCTCCGCTTCTAAGCTATAATTGTTGCGACACACTCATATGTTACCTGTGGTAGCTGTACGCGTTGCGCGAGAGTACATGCTACCAGCAAGGAAAAGAGAGGGACAACTTGGCAAGCATAGAAAAGGGCGGACTGGTACTGAACGGGGTGCGCAAAGCCTTCCAGAAGGTAGTGGCCGTAGACGACCTCAGCTTCACAGTCCCTTCAGGCTCGATGTTCGGCCTGCTGGGGGCGAATGGCGCGGGCAAGACCACTACCCTCCGCATGATACTCAGCATCTTGCGGCCCGACGTTGGAAATATCACCTGGAATGGCACTCCCATAGACGACGTTCCCAGGCACGCGTTCGGCTACCTTCCAGAGGAGCGCGGCCTGTACCCCAAGATGAAGGCGGGTGAGGAGCTTGTATTCCTCGCGGGGCTGAATGACGTGAGCGCACCCGAAGCTACTAAGCGCGCCCGCGCCCAACTGCAACGTCTCGGCCTTGGCGATGCCTGGAATCGCAAGGTGGAGGAGCTTTCCAAGGGGAACCAGCAGAAGGTACAGGTGCTGGCAGCCATCCTGCACGAGCCGGACTTGATGCTCCTGGACGAGCCTTTCTCCGGCCTCGACCCCATCAACACCGAGCTACTGCGCGAGACCCTTCTGCAAAGGCAGGAGCAGGGGCGTACCATCATCTTCTCCAGCCACCGCCTTGAGCAGGTAGAAGCGGTGTGCGATCACGTAGCGATTATCCACAAGGGGCGGCTACTGACCACCGGCCTCCTCTCCGATTTGAGGCGCAAGTCAGGGCGCAGGCTGGTGGAAGTCGAATTCGCAAGCTCCAACGGGCATACTCCCGGCGTCGACAGCTTCCTCTCCACGCTCGCGCCCCTCAAAGTGAGCCTGCAAAGCGCACACAAAGGGACCTTGCGGCTGGAGATGGGCGACGGCGCGACCTCAGACCAGGTCCTGCGGGCCGCGATGGAGCATGGCCCCGGCCCCATCAGCCGCTTCGAGGTAGTAGAGCCAACTCTGCAAGAGATATTCATAGAAGCCGTAGCCGCCGCCGACCCCAGCGCCGTAGAGCAGGCTACAAGGAAGAGGGCACGATGCCGGGCAGTATTGTATTGACTGAAGGGTGATGCCGGACGAAGGACGCTGAAACGTGATGCGTGATGCGTGAGGTTAGTGCGTAATTCGTAATTCCATAAATCCTCTGCGTCTCTGCGGTGAACAATAAAAAATCTTTGCGTTCTTGGTTATCTTGGCGTCTTGGCGTTTAGATTATTTTGGACCACTAACGAGGGGAGCATGAACTTACGACATATAAGGCTTATCATAAAGCGCGAATACACTCAGAGGATGAAAAGTCCGGGCTTCATCATCGGGACCATACTGGGGGTGGTCGGGTTTCTCGCGCTGGCGTTCTTGCCGACGCTCTTCAAGCTCCTGGAGGGGCAGAGCAACCAGAGGATAGCCATCATCGATCCCCAGGGGATTATCTACCCCTACCTACCCGCCAACACCGGGCCGGTACCCACGCCTGATCCAGGTGCGGGGCTGTCGCAGCCGGGCGTGCCCCTCTCCACAGGCATAATCTTCAGCAAGGCCAGCACGACCGACCTGAACGTATTGAGCGAGCAGGTAAAGCGGGGCGAGCTGAACGCCTACGTGATTGTCGAAGGGGACAAACCGAGCAACATCAGCTTCCGCTACCAGGGTAAGGACCGCCCCAGCCAGGCGACGTCCACGCGCCTGCTCGCGCTACTGAGCACGGCGGCGATACAGGCCAGGTTCCAGGAGAGCGGCATAACCCCTGAGCAGGCGGAGACGCTCTTCGCCATGCCTGACCTCAAAGTCGAGCCTATCGTGGCTGGAACCCTGAAAGACGAGCAGGAGTTTGCCCAGTCCACCGGGCTGGTGTACGTGCTGCTCGTGCTCCTCTATATCACTATGCTCATGTACGGCATCCAGGTCGCTATGGGCGTGGTGGAGGAGAAGAGCAGCCGGGTGATGGAGATACTCATCACCGCGATACGGCCTATAGAATTGATGCTCGGCAAGGTGTTCGGCGTCGGCCTGCTCGGCCTGACGCAGTACGCGATATGGGTAGCGGCGGGCCTGGTAGTGCTATTCCTGAGCGGGTCGCTCGGTAACACTCTCCAGACGGCGGGTGTAAACCTGGCGGCGGTGCCTGCCCCCACGCTGATATACTTCCTGGTCTTCTTCGTGCTGGGCTACCTGCTGATCGCGTGCCTCTACGCGGCGCTAGGCTCACTGGTGAACCGTAGCGAGGATGTGAATAGCATTACTACACCTATCACCCTGGTGATGGTCGCTACCTATCTTCTCTCGATCTGGGCCTTAGGCAACCCCGAAGCGGAGGCGGTGAAGGCGCTATCATTCGTCCCTTTCTTCACGCCTATGCTGATGTTCATCCGGGTTGCCCTCTCCAATCCTGCACTCTGGGAGGTTGCGCTGTCAATCCTCCTGCTGGCGGCCAGTTGCCTCTTCTTCGCGTGGGTAGCGGCGAAGATATACCGCACCGGCGTGCTGCTATATGGCAAGCGCCCCTCGGTCCGCGAGATGGTGCGCCTCCTCCGAGGGGCATAACCTCCCGTGTTGGGGAGTTGGATTATCTTTTTCTACAAAGATAATCCAACTTTGGGTTGTACTGATTCACATATGGACTTTCTCCGTACTAGGGCTTGACAAGGGATGTATAATTGGGACAGTACTGTTCGGGATATGAACTCCCGAACATTGAAAGGAACCTCAATAGCTAATGCTATGGGGTTCGCTAAGCTACCCATGCCCTGGGCATATTGCTTGTTCTGAAAGCAGAGGAAAACTATGCTATTCTTTCTGCGCAACCGGGTCAATCATCGATTAATCGGTATCATCTTAGCCCTCGTGTTAGCTGTGACGGGTGTAGCGTCATCCTATGCTCGCCCTTATCGAGGTAGTGTATCGTGGAGTGTGTTGCTCTGTACCTTCACGGGCAGCCCGGCCCCCACCAGGACCCCGGCTTTTTACCGCGATATGTTCGTAAACGCGGGCACTGGCGGATTGAGAGATTACTGGCAGAGTGTCTCCTACGGTGGCCTCAATCTCGATGGTACCGTCGTGAAGGGGTGGTATACCGAGCCTTTCACTTTTACTCAGTCCCAGGCGCGGGACCGAGGCCAGATATTCCAGGATTGCATCGATGCCGCGCGGAATTCGCCCACCGACCCATATACTGTGCCCGCAGGCCAGTTAGTCGCGGTGATCACCTCCCCCGACCGGGATCTCTATGGCTGGCCGGGGAGAGGTGCCTTTCTACCCGAATTGGTTGATCTGGGTGCGATGGCACACGAAGTCGGGCATGGCTTAGGGTTCAACCACTCCTTCTCGGACGATCCTACCTACCGAAACGCCTCCTGGGCTCAGATCGGTGAATATGATGATCAGTGGGAATGTCATGAGCTATGCGAACGTCTTCAGCACTCCAACGAGCAGCTTCGGCTACGGCGGGCCTGGCTTGAATGCCTACCACGCTGATCGCATGGGGTGGCTGCCCATCCCACGCGTCTTCACTTTTGGTGCGGATGGCACTGGCACGCGGACGGTCACCCTGGCCGCATTGAATCACCCTACCGCCACTGGATACCTGCAAGTACGCGTACCCTTTGACCCTGGCGACCTTTTCCACTATTACACCGTTGAGTTTCGCCGCAACGACGGCTGGGACGCCGGGTTTCCCGGCAATATAGTGCTCATCCATGAGATCAAGCTCGGATCGGACGGCCAGTACTATTCATATTTGCTTCGTACTCGCGAAGGCGATCGGGCACCTATCCAAACACTGAACGCAAATGGTGTATCCATCACGATCAATTCGGTATCGGCACCAACCAACCAGGCGACAGTTACTATCACCAGCGACATAGTAGGTCGTTGCGTGCAGGGTTATGTATGGCGTGAAGCTAATGCGACTGACCATGTCTGTGTAACAGGAGCGGTACGCGCCCAGACCCGTACCGACAATACGCTGGCGGCATCTCGCCGCAGCCCCACAGGCGGACCATTCGGCCCCGACACCTGCCTTGTGGGCTTCGTGTGGCGCGAAGCCTATCCAGGCGATCACGTCTGCGTGCCCGGTGCCACCCGCACGCAAGCCCAGAACGATAACGCCCAGGCAGCGAGTTGTCGTAACCCTGCCAGGTTCGTCTACGGGCCGAACACGTGCAGCTTTGGCTTCGTGTGGCGCGAGGCAGACGGGAGCGACTACGTTTGCGTAACGGGAGCCGTGCGCGCCCAGACCCGTACCGACAATACGCTCGCGGCATCTCGCCGCAGCCCCACAGGCGGGCCATTCGGTCCGGATACCTGTCTTGTGGGGTTCGTGTGGCGCGAAGCCTATCCAGGCGACCACGTCTGCGTGACCGGCGCACCCGCACGCAAGCTCGTGCGGACAACGCCCAGGCACCTAACCGTCTTATGAAACCTTAGCGCACTCGCACTCGCAAGCATATGCGCAACATCACTAAGTGCCCATGTCTAAGGGTTTCGGTACGTGGTCAAGATGCACTATCGGTGATCCGACCCGGTTCGGTACCGAGACTGCAACAGGAACTGGGGAGGTACATATAATGCGAAAGTTCTCCTTTGTATTAGTGGTCATCATCTTTGTTGCGCTGGCTCTGCCGCTGGTGAATACCCGAGCTGACGGTGACGCGGTCACGGTAAATATGACCCCACAGGGGGAATTGGGCCGTACTGCAACTGCAAGCCTGAGGGCAATCGGTGTCGGCCTGACCAGGGTTGTAGTTAATGGCGCGGAGCCAGAGGCTGCTTCCCATCCCCTGCACATACATAAAGGCATTTGTACCGACTTAGATCCAACGCCGGCTTACGCCCTCAATGATCTCAAGGGCGGCGTTTCGGATACAGTAGTAAACGTCAGCCTGAGCGACCTTAGCAAAAGTAAGTTTGCCATTGAAATGCACGCATCGGCTGACAACAGCGCCGCTATCGCTTGCGGCAATATCGGCCAGCCTTCTCCTGACCCGACAGCTGTTGAGCCACATATGCCACAACCCACCCCGGACCTGACATTTTCTCCCGTGCCCGGCACCGAAAGCCTCACCTTCCCAGAGACCAACCGGACGGTTACTGGCCTCTTTCTTGATTACTGGAACAACCATGGAGGTTTACCCCAGCAGGGCTATCCGATTTCAGACGCGCTCGGAGAAGTGTCTGACCTTAACGGTAAGGCTTATACGGTCCAGTATTTCGAGCGCGCCGTTTTCGAATATCACCCCGAAAATAAGCCCCCGTTTGATGTTCTGCTGTCGCTCCTGGGAACGTTTCAATACCAGAAGAAATACCCCAAGGGAGCTTCTGAGCAGCAACCGAACAACTCACCCGATTCTGTGCTATTCCCCAGCACCGGCAAGCGTCTTGGGGGTAGATTCCTCCAGTACTGGCAGAGCAACGGTGGGCTGGCTCAGCAAGGTTACCCGATTTCCAATGAGTTCACCGAGAAAAGCGACCTGAATGGCAAGACATATAGAGTCCAGTATTTCGAGCGCGCCGTTTTCGAATATCACCCCGAAAATAAGCCCCCGTTTGACGTCTTGCTCTCACAGCTTGGCACGTTCCAGTATATGCAGAAATATGAGGGCAAGTAGCAATTAGGTGTATAGATAATTCCTAGCCAGCCCTATGGCGAGGTCGGATAGGGCTGGATGTCGAAGCTGCTTATCTGGGCGAAGACGTGGTCTATGTACATCTCCACGATGTAGTCCCCTGGGTCGAAGGAGTAGACGTTGCTGATGGAGTACTCCTCACCAAAGACTTGCTCGGCCTCCCCCGTTTCTCCTTTGTCCCAAACGTATTTGGTCCTGAACTCCGGGCGCTCGTAGCCGTTGAAGAAGACCTTCCACTCGATGGTCTGGCCGTTGCTCATCCCCTCGAAGTTATATTTAGCGATTATCTCCTTGACGGGGGACGGGAAGGAATTGGCGAAGGTGTACTCTTCTTCATCGACGGAGGACTTCGCGCCGAACCGGAACGTTTCGATCAGCGCGGTAACCTCCCCTTCGGGCGCTCTGCCCGTGTTCTCAAGGGAGGCGATGAGGCTCTTCAGGTCGCGGAAGATTTCGGCTGCGGCTTGCTGCACCGCTTCGGCGTTAGCGACTGCGTCCTTGGGAGGCGCTTCTATCCAGGTAAGCTCAAGGTTGTCGAGGCGGAAGAAGAGGCTTTCGAGGTCGCGCCCACCCGCGTCGAGGAAGAACCACAGCGAAGGGGGCACTCTCTTGCCGGAGGCTTTTATGTCGGCGACCTGCTGGGTGACCTTGCTCATAGCGTCGCGGTACTCGGCTTTGGCCTCATCGATCTTGCCCGCCGCCAGTTGCGCGATAGCCACGTTGAGGCGCACGGCAGCCTGCCTGGGGTCCAGCTCCAGGCTATGGCGGCTCATCTTTATGGAGTCATCGAAGCGCCCCTGGAGATAATAAATCCAACCGAGGTTCCACGCCACCTTGGCATCGTCCTTACCGGCGATTTGAGCTTCCTCGTAATCTTTGGCGGCTGCTATATGGCCTTCGGGGCTTGCCAGCGCGAGGTGCGCTTCACCGCGCCCTGCCAGGGCGTTCGCGTAGCCGGGGGCGAGTCTGTAACGCTTCATCAAAGGCGGCCACCGCCCCGTGAGCGTCCCCCTGCCAGTTCAATCCGACCCCGCGAGCGTATGCTTCCACCGCTGAGTTGGATATGTACTTCACAGGCTCGCTGTATACCGAGAGGACCGATCCCGCCGTAACCAGGGTGATAGCCGTGCCCACCGTCACGAAGAGAGGGCGAGCGAGGCCTGAGAAGGATAGAGACAGACCGAAGAGGGCCAGGGCCGCCGCCAGCAGCGTCAGGTGGACTATATACGCATTGGCTTTGTTCTCCCAGATGTTGTTCAAGTCGCCTGAGAGCCTGGAGCGCTCCGATAGCTCTGTACGCTTGGTAACATAGACGTCGGCCTCGTAGCGCGCCACGTCAGGCGCGGACCCGCTCTTCGCGTCGAAGTAGGGGGCGGCAAGTAGCTGAGGGGCCGGTATGGGGGTCTCCTGGGGCTGCACATCATCCAGGGAATCATCGGTAGTAGGGGCCGCAAGCTCCTCGCTCAGCCGGAGGGTCTCGGTCATGACGTTGCGCAGGCGCTCAGCAGTCCTGCCGTCACCCACCGTCTCCGCGGAGAGGGCCTCCACGAGTAGTTCTTCCCAGGTACGGTATGCCGAGCCGTACTGGAAATCGACCAGCGCCCGGCCCGTCGACTCCTTACCAAGCGCGTCGGTGGCGAAGCGCTGAGCATCACGTATCCCCTCGTCACCTTTCGCCCCGGCGTCGGCCTGAAGCCAGCCAACCATGGCCCCAAAGAGGGTAATGGTGGCGATAAACATCGTAACTACTTCCTTGAAGCGCGATTCAGTCTTTAACTCACCCTCACTGTCGCGTACGGGCTGGCTATAGGCAGGCACGCCCTGAGGAGCGTAGGCACGCCTGCTGGTCCCTCGCCGCACGAGAGTAAAGACGATCAGCGCGGTGGTGGCGATGACGAGCACCGCGCTCGTGATGGTGGCGATAAGCTCCGAGGTGCGGTAGAGGTCGGGCAGGGACGCGCTTGCTTCAATCGCCCAGGCGTCAATCCCACCCAGAATTATGAAAACCAGCCCGCCCAGCGCCATAACATATTTGACGGGGTGGTCCAGCGTCTCCGCGAAGGCGAAGAGCCAGAGCGAGATCGCAAGCACAACGAGCGTAGCTATAAAAGCGACCGATATGGCACGATAGCGGTCGGCATCACGAAACTGCGGGTCGGGGTCAACGTCCTTCTCCTGGGCGACTTCGGCCAGGCTCTCGGCGCGCTCGCGCTCGGCATCGTAGTTATCGTTCTCATCGAGATAGCGCACGTCGAAGAAGTTGCGGCTGGTGATGGCGAGGTCTGCGTTCTCGATGATGGGGCGGAGTAGAGCCTGCGCCTCTTCGGGAGTTATGTCGTCGCGCTGCTCGATCTCGGCGTTAGCTTGGTCTATCTCTGTCAGGGCAAGCTGGAGGTAGCGGAAATATTCGAGGTGGGCGGCGCGGTGCTGGCTCGCCTGGATGCTGCCGGTAGTGGTAGCCTCCTGGAGGTTGAGGGAGGCGAGGAGGCCGGAGTCCTCGGTATTCCCCGCGAGGGTCCCGGCCAGGGCAGAGCGCCAGGCAACAACCGCGCCCAGGATGGTGACCAGGGCTATCATAAAGCCTACAATCGTCTTGAAGGTATCGCCCTTCTCGCGCGGCTTGATATTACCGTACCTGTCTATCCGTCCCGACAGCCGGGCCAGTAAGTACCACAGCCCCCGCCGTTTTCCGCTCGATTCAGTGACCATGCCTGATTATCCCCTTCCATAGAGAATCGCCCACGGCGCATCCATCATCTGCTCCAGGGCTAAGAACTCATAACAAGACCTGCGACGGTTCCGTAGGGGCGGTTCGTGAACCGCCCTGGGTTGAGCAAATTCGTCCCCACCAGGGCGGTTCACGGGTTCTTGGCCTTCGCCCAATTCAGGCCCCTACAGAGGTATTGTGTTACTGTACCGTAAAGTCGAGTGTTCTATCCAGCTTGCCGTTGAGGTAGATGTCAACTTTGTAGCTGCCTGTAGGCCATACACCACTGCCGGGAGGCGAGAGGGTGACGTGCACGACGCTGCCAATATCCTTGGTGGCAAACTCGGCTTCGTCAATTTTGTAGTCCTTGATCTCAGTACCCTCGGCGTCTTTGGTATCTATCGCCGTCCAGACCGTTTTCACTTTCGTATCCTCAGGGGCATTGGCTACGTTGATAACGCAGTGGAAAGTATCACCCGTGCCGAACGTCGTGGTGGGGTCAACCGCCTTGTTGTCGCTGAAACCCTTCGCTAGTTGGGCGCTCTGTATATTCGCGGTGCTGGCGTCACACCCCGCGAGGGTCATGCCCAGGACGAGCGCCATCACCAGGATAGAAAGTCGCTTCATGGTATTGACTACCTCCTATATCGTATTGATTCCACGAGGGGAGTTGTCCTTCAGCTACAAGATAGGTCGCGGTATAAGAGGCCGCGACCTACCCTGGAACTCTACTCCCGTTTTGGAGGAGAGACTACACGCTTCTCATCAGTTGCAGCAGCTTCTCGCTGATTTCGAGCGCCTCGTTCATGGGCCGCTGCCAGAGGTTCCTGCCGAAGATGAGGCCGGTAGCGCCGTTCTCCATGGTGGTGCGCGCCTTCAGCATAAGGTCTTCGTCGCTCACCTTGCTGCCGCCGGAGAATAGCACGAGAGCGCGTCCTGCGGAGGCGACCACTTTGCTCACCACGCCCGCGTAACCGAGGTCCATAGTGTTGTAGGGCTTGGGCTGGTCGGGGCTGGATTTCTCATAGTCGGGCACGTTCAGCTTTACCACATCCGCGCCTAGCTCAAGCGCAAGGCGGGCCGCGTAGTCAACCGCGTAGAGGGAGTCGTTGCCGCCCTTCGTCTTGACCGCCTCGCCGCGTGGGTATGCCCATACGATGAGGGGCATCCCGTATTTCTCGCACTCCTGGCGGACGTGGTTCATCTGGAGGATGTCCTGGTCCTGGCGGGGCGAGCCTACGTAGAGGGTATAGCCAACGCCGTCTGCACCCAGGCGGACCGCATCTTCGACGGTGGCGTCGAGAGTGGAGAAGGGCTGGGCGTCGGAGGGGATATTGGTCTTGCCGTTGACCTTCAGCACGAGTGGGACCTTGCCCGCGTACTTGTTCATGTACTTGGTGGCAAGGCCGATGTGGAAGACTATACCCGAAAAGCCGCCTTCGACCGCCAACTTCAGCTGGAACTCCGGGTCGAGCGCGGGGGGGTTGACGAGGAAATCTATCGGGCCGTGCTCAAGCCCCTGGTCGATGGGGAGCATCATCATCGTGCCGTTGCCGGGGCCGTGCTCGTACATCATGCGGTGGAGGCGGGCCTTCTTGCCGGTCGGGAGGTCGAGGTCTTCGAGGCGGGGGCGCGTCACCTTATCTATTGTGGGTTGGCTGCCGTTCTTATCCCCGGCGCTCTGTTGAGTGCCGCTCTTCTCAAGTGTATCCATCGTGTAGTATCCTCCTTGTTACTCCCCGGCTGCACTGCCGGGCAGGTGCTCACCACATTGTGAGTTTCGACCCATTGTACAAGAGCGTGTGAGGGCAGTCAAGCGAATTGGACGACAGACGACAGATGGATTAATCACAAAGAACACAAAGACGCGAAGGCCACAAAGATTTATTGGGAGTGGCAGTACCATACCTTACCTTTCTCTGCGCCTCTGCGTCTCTGCGGTGAACAAAACCATCAATATCTTTGTGTTCTTTGTGGCCTTTGTGGCCTTTGTGATTAATCCATCTGTCGTCTGTCGTCCAGGTCATGCCGCTCTCTTGTGGCGTAGGGTGCTTACGATTTCGCCCGGCTCGGCGTGGCGCTTTGTCATGTGCTTTGAATAGAGGAGCTTGCCGTCTATCGACACGTCGAAGCGGCCTTTGGAGCCTCTGACCAGGGTTATGTTTTCAATATCATCGCCATACGTATCTATAAGTTCGCCCGCCAAACTGACGGCGCGTGGCCCGTAGTGTCATTCCTGGCAGTAGATAATCTCGATTTTCATTGTGTGATACCTCCTGTGGTGGGTTCCACAGGTATAGTGAGCATGGGTTGTGCCAAGAGGGGATATTGGGCGTTATTCCTGGGGCGCGGGGTCCTCGCTCTTGCGATAGACCTTGTGCCACGACCGCTTGCCGCATTGTGGGCAGCGCAGGTACTGCCTCGGTTTCCCGGCGGCTCCCCACCGGATACCACCCATCTCCCAGACTGACATCTCGTGACCGCAGTTGGGACATTGCATCATCCAGGAGCGCGAATCCGCCTCCATCGACGCAGCACTCTTGCCTGGAAGCAGAGCTTTGAATAGCTTTTGAATAAAACTCATGGCTTCGGGTTCCTCTCCGCGCTGTGCGGAACGTGCCGTTGGCGGCGAATTACGATGCCAGCCAGGGGCATCATGCGATTGAGCCTGTATGCGCTATATCATATCTCTCATAGAAGTCCTCCGCAAGCTAGCTCACACCCACAGAGTTGCAGTAAGGAATATATCTGTAGGGGCGTGATTTATCGCGCCCTTGCCTGGGACCACGAGCCAGATTGGTTTGCCATCCCCACCAGGGCGCGATAAATCACGCCCCTACACCCCAATTCTGAGCACTTCCTGGATGGGCGCTTGACAGAGGGTAGTGGGGCTTATATACTCTGCCCAGAGGGGCTATGTTTCTCTGGGGCTGGCTATGGATGGGGAGGCTGATATGGCGCAAACACCTGGAAAGCGATCCAAGGGCGACCTCTTTGTGAGGTTGTTCAAGTGGGTGCGGGGGCACTGGCAGGGCATTGTGATTGGGATTGTTCTGGCTGCGCTGCTGGTAGGCCTGGCGATCTGGCTTTACTGGTGGCCCGAGTTTGGGTTCGATCAATTCCAGGGCAACGCCGACTTCGAGCGCCAGAAGACGCTGTGGGACTGGCTTGATTTGCTGCTTGTACCAGCGGTATTGGCTGGCGGTGGCCTTCTTTTCAGTAGGGCCGAGCGCAAGACCGAGCAGAAGATTGCGGCTGATAGGGCCAGGCAAGAACGGGAGGCGGCGGACACGCGCGCCGCCCTGGATCGTGAGCTTGCCAACAAACGTGCTGAAGAGGACCGAATCAGTGCTAACGAGCGTGCCGCCCTGGATCGTGAACTTGCTGATAAACGCGCCAACGCAGAGAGGGAGCGAACTGACGATGCGCTGCGGCAGTCGTTGGTGCAAGACTATCTGGACCGCACGTCGGATCTCCTGCTTGATAAGAACCTTGCCTCATCAAAGGAGGACGATCTGGTGAGGGAAGTAGCGCGGGCGCGAACCTTGACGGTGTTGCGAGGGCTGGGGGAAGATGGAGCGCGCAAGGGATCTATAGTGCAGTTTCTATATGAAACGGGCCTTCTTAAAGGTAAGGAGCCGGTTGTTGAACTTAAAGGGGCAGACCTAGAAAAGGCTTGGTTCGGCTTTGTCGTCTTGAGCGAAGTGAACCTTAGTGGAGCTAACCTGAGAGAAGCAGACCTTAGTGGCACGGACCTAAGAGGAGCGAACCTAAGCGCAGCGTACCTGAGAAGAGCGGACCTTAGTGGCACGGACCTTAGCGGTGCGGATCTTTGCGACGCGGATCTGAGAGAAGCGTACCTTATCAGATTGGACCGGCTAAACTCGGACCTGAGCCAAGTGCCCTTTATGCTGAGCGACGCGGACCTTGCGAACCTCAGCGACCCGCTCCTTTTCGAAGTGCCCCTTACCTTTTTCAGAGGGAACCTCAGCGGAGCAGACCTTACCGGAGCGGACCTCAGAGATGCCAATGTCACCGACAAACAGCTCGCCAGTGTGCTTTGGCTCGAAGAGGCCATCATGCCGGATGGCTCGAAGTACGCGGGCGTGCCGCCAACACTAGGTACCCCTCTTAGATCCTGACCTGACGCTGCCGCACAGGGCAGACAGGACAGCCCTACAACTTAACCTCACACTTTACGTAGACTCTATTGGCGGTTAAGTGCGTCTTTCAAAACTATGTGGTAAAGCGCAGTACTCTGAAATCGCAGAGAGGATGTGACCTATTATGATGGATGGAGTTTGCCCAAAGTGTGGGTCCAATGAGATATATACAGATAGCACCATACTTGGTAAGCGGAATGGTTATGGGCTAAATCAAGTGGCGGCCCATGCCGGTTTCCTTGCTCCGCATCTTGTCGAATACGATAACTACTTATGCGCACAGTGTGGTTACCTCGAGCGGTATGTAACGAATGCTGCCAACCGACAGCGGCTCGTAGAGCATTGGACAAGGGGGACGCAGGCAGCACCAAGCACGTAGAAGGCTTCCGAGACCCGACCATCATTTGCTCAGGTAACGAATTGGATTTGTACTCCCACCCGCGAATTCTTTCCAGTTCCGGCGTGTAGTTCCCACTTGCCTGCCTCCTCGAAACCGGATAACGAACCGCCCCCGATCCGGCGACGGCGCGGTGCTCACATAATCTGCTACGTAAATCGCAGCCTCGCGTGGCGTTCGCTCAGTTACCCCGTATATGATCACCTTGTCAAAATGGCGGTCAGGGTCCATTTTCCATTTACCACTTTCGCCTGACCCATCCGAGTTGATGGTCAGGTACTGGCCCTCAGTGAAAAGCACGATGGCAAATTTGCCTGGGTCCAAAAGATTGGAAGCACGTTCGATATTCGGCATGGGGTTCTCCGACTGGCCTACAGACTAGCTTCAAAATACTAGCCCTAATGAGACGTATTGTACAGCTTTCGTCAGACGTAGGCAAACAGGGGCATCGAAATGTAGCGTGATGTATATCGTGTTAAGGAGAATACGCGAGTGGGAGAATATGGGCCAGGCGGTATCACTTCCCTCTAAACCCCGTATGGCGGTATGTTTCGTGCTGTAGGGCGAGGCGTGCAGGCTCGCTCTTGAGGCTGCACGAAGCGCGTATTTATACTGCCAATACATAGGAGGGAGATCGAAGATGAGGGAGATTGCATCGGTGGCAATGACGTTACTGGCTTTACTGGCCTTCTCCGGTGGGTCTGCACGGGCCGACCACCAGACGACCTCTATAGTCCTGCTGGAGCAGAACAACTCCGGCCAATCCGGTACGGCCACCTTCACTCTCAGCGAGGATAACACCACGCTCACGGTGGAGATTGACATATCGGGCGGCTCAGATGTGCCGCAGCCGGCCCACATCCACATCGGCACCTGCGACAACCTCGACCCCAAGCCCTTCTACCCGCTGACCAGCGTCGTGAACGGCAAGTCGGTCACGGTGATCACGGAAGCGGACCTTGTAGACCTGGACTATGAAGTTTCCAACCAATTCGCGGTCAACGTGCACAAGTCGGCAGCCGAAGCCTCGGTCTACGTCGCGTGCGGCGATATAGTGCCTGGGGGTAACGTGGCCGGGATGCCCACTACAGGCGGAAGCGACAACTTCGCTCCGATGCTGGCTTTCGTCGCCCTGGGGTTAGTGGCAGCGGGCACCGTTCTGTCGTTCGCCAGGCGCAAGGCATAACTCGCCAACGTTACTGCGCCCTGCCAGTAGATATAGAAACATGGGACATCCGGAACTTTAGAGTACGGAACCGCCAAGACGCCAAGAGCGCCAAGTACCCGCCAAGATAAAAGAGGGATTATAGGGCAGTGAGAGCACTACTTCCTCTAATATCTTGGCGCTCTTGGTGCTCTTGGCGTCTTGGCGGTTCCGTCTATTCTTCCGTCTATTCTAATGAAGCTTGCGCAAAGCCCACTCAACCCGTATCATATTGAGAACTATACAGAGGAAGGGTGCCAGATATGGGCGACATCAAGGTAAAGCGGATAAAGACCCTCACGGGCGCTAATATTTGGGCTTACCGCCCGGTGCTCGAAATATTGACCGACATCGGGAAGTACGAGAAGCTGCCGTCCAACAAGCTCCCCGGCTTCACCGAGCGGCTGGTGGAGGCCATCCCTACGCTCTGGACGCACAGGTGCTCGGAGGGGCGGCCAGGCGGCTTCCTTGAGCGCATGAGGATTGGCACCTACATGGGGCACATAGTCGAGCACATCATCCTTGAGCTACAGTCGCTCGCGGGCATAGACGTCGGGTTCGGTCGCACACGCCAGACGGGGCGTTACGGCGAGTACCAGGTCGTGGTGGATTACACGGACCCCGAAGCGGCCAAGATGGCGGCCCACCTCGCCGTCGAGATAGCAGAGAAGCTGGCCGAGGGGCAGCCGCTCGGCTTCGACCTTGCGGAGCGCGTCGAGGAGATACGCGAGACCGCAGAGAGCCACGTGCTAGGCCCCTCCACACAGGCTATCGTGGACGCGGCGCGCAGGCGCGGCATCCCCTGGTTCCGCCTGAACGAACAGTCGCTGGTCCAATTGGGGCATGGCGCGCACTCCCGCCGCATCCAGGCCGCCGAGACGACTTATACCTCCAATATAGGCGTGGAGATCGCCTCCGACAAAGACCTCACCAAGAACCTCCTTCAGAAAGTCGGCGTACCCGTGCCCGAAGGTGAGGTGGTCACGACAGCCGAGGAAGCATGGGAAGCCGCCCTGGAGATTGGCGGGCCTGTCGTGATAAAGCCATATGCGGGCAACCAGGGGAAGGCGGTCAGCGTCAACCTCACCAACGAGGAGCAGGTCAAGCAGGCGGTCGCTCTCGCGCAGGAGATTTCGGAGGAAGTGATAGTCGAGCAGTTCATCGAGGGGGAGGACTGCCGCCTGCTCGTGGTAGGTGGTCAATTGGTGGCAGCCGCGCAACGCCGTCCCGCGCAGGTGGTAGCCGACGGCCTCCATAGCGTGCGCAAGCTGGTGGAGATGGTGAATGACGATCCACGCAGGGGAAGCGGGCATGGCTCGGCCCTCACGCGTATCAAGATAGACGCCGTTGCAGAGCTTACCCTCTCCAAGCAGGGATTTACGTGGGATAGCGTCCCTCCGCCCGGCCAGATGGTCTTCCTGCGCGATAACTCCAACCTCTCTACAGGTGGTACGGCTGTAGACCTGACAGACGAGGTACACCCCGATAACGCGATGATCGCCGTGCTCGCTGCGAAGACCATCGGCCTCGACATCGCGGGCGTGGACGTGGTGTGCAAGAATATCAAGCGTCCCCTCTCCGAGCAGGGTGGGGCTATCGTAGAAGTGAACGCCGCGCCAGGCCTGCGCATGCACATTTATCCCTCAGAGGGCAAGTCGCGCCCGGTGGGGGACGCCATCATAGACATGCTCTTCCCAGGCGAGGCGATAGACGCACGCGTTCCCCTCATAGCGGTAAGCGGCACCAACGGCAAGACGACAGTCACGCGCATGATCGCGCACATATATGCGACTATGCAAAAATATGTCGGCATGACCACCACGGACGGCATCTACTTCAACGGCGTGCGGCGCGTCAAGGGGGACTCCGCGGGGCCGAGGAGCGCCGAGTCGGTGCTACAGCACCCGCTGGTCGAAGTGGCGGTGCTTGAGACGGCGCGTGGCGGCATCCTGCGCTCTGGTCTGGCGTGGGATAGGTCGCTGGTGAGTATAGTGCTGAACGTCGCCAACGACCACATGGGGCTAGAGGGGATAGATACTCTTGAGAGATTGGCCCGCGTGAAGCGCGTGATTATAGAGAGCGTGAGCCGCAAGGGGTACGGCGTGCTCAATGCGGACGACCCGCTGGTCGCAGATATGGCCCAGGACTGCCCAGGGAAGGTGATTTTCTTCGGGATGGATTGCGCCTCTGCGGTAATGACGGGGCACCTGGCGTCGGGTGGAAAGGGCGTCTACTTTGGCGACGGCAACCTCGTGTTGGCGGAGGGGTCCAAAGAGACGACGCTGATGAAGGCGGTCGATATACCGGCCACGCACGGCGGCATTATACCATTCCAGGTGCAGAACGCACTCGCGGCTGCTGCGGGAGCGTGGGGCGCAGACGTGCCTATCGACTCGATACGTCTCGGCTTGCGGACCTTCCAGACGGATGATAAGAGCGCACCTGGCCGCTTCAACATCTTCAACGTGGGCCGCGCCCGCGTGATTGTGGACTATGGTCACAACCCTCATGCGCTCAAGGCGGTGCAGGGGGCTATCGCGCAGATACGCCCTCGCAGGGCTATCGGGGTGGTAGCCGCGCCTGGCGATAGGAGAGACGCCGATATACAGGAGCTTGGCGTCATCGTCGCCAACACCTTCAACCACGTCATCATCAGGGAAGATGACGACTTACGGGGGCGCGAGCCTAACGAGGTCGCGCACCTGATAGAGGAGACTATACGGCGCACCAACCCTACCATACCTATAGAGATAGTGAGGGATGAGGCCGAGGCCACCGCCCATGCGCTGAAGATGGCGGGGGAAGGGGACCTCGTGATGGTCTTCGTGGACCGCGTAGATGCGACGCTGGAGCAGGTAAGGCGGGCCAGCCGCACCGTCGCCATCGAGCAGAGCAACTCCTCGTCGTGCCGATGCCCGACAATTCCCCCGCCGGTCTGCGCAACCGCAGAGAGGCGATGGCGGGGGTTTCTACGCAGGAGAACTACAGGTCAGATGGACGACGGACGACGGACGACGGACGACCAGGGTGAGGAGGGACGAAAGACGAAAGACGAAGGACGGATTAAACGCCAAGACGCCAAGATTACGAAGAACGCCAAGATTATTTATGGGTATTAAACGTAGAGGCATATCGGCGTAGGATTCTTTTTGGTGAGTCGATATCCTATGATAACTTGGCGTTCTTTGCTTTCTTGGCGTCTTGGCGTTTAATTCGTCTATCTCCCTGTGAAGACGAAGGACGAAAGCTATGCTCCGTCCTTCGTCTCTACAAACAGCAGGTTCCCAGGCTCGCTGTTAATTAGTGACCCTATCGCACGCTAACGTCGTCTATGAAGAAGCTGGTGGTGAGGGAGCTATCAGTGGTGTTATTGAAGCGCAAGCGCACCGTTTGCCCGGCATAGCTAGCGAGACTGATAGTGTCTTGCCTCCACAGGTTCGCACCACTGCCGTCGTTCCAGGTTCGCAGCGTAGTGATGAGTGTCCCACCCGTGGTATATAGCTGCACGCGCAGGTAGTCCCACGGGTGACTGGTCTCCTGGGTGGTCATATACCACCAGTAGGTAAGCGTGCCGTTCGTCGGGACTGTGATGGTCTGGTAGATGGTGTCGTTCGCGTTGTTGTAGCCGCCGAGCCACGCGCTGTAAGAGCCGGTATGAGGGCGGGTGGTGTCTATCAACTGGTAACCGTTAGCGGAAGACTGCACCCAGGGAGAAGTCCCATTCTCGAACCCGCCATTGACGACCTTCTCAGTGCCGCCGGGAGGAGGTGTAGGCGTGGGCGTAGGTGTGGGGTTGCCGCCATTTGTCACGGCTCGATACATATTGATGCGCCCGCACGTCCAGAGAGAGCCGGTGCCGCTGATAGCATCGGAGGTGCTGCATATTCGCGTCTTGATTTGCGCGTTGGTCAGGCCTTGGGAAGCGAGCAGCCCGGCGAGACCGGCCACGTGCGGCGTAGCCATCGAAGTGCCTGAGATCGTGTTGTAGCCGCTGTTCAGCCACGTCGAGTAAATGCTGGAGCCTGGGGCCGCGGCCTCTACCCAGCTTCCGTAGTTGGAGAAGGATGAGCGTGCGTCGGTACTGGTGGTGGAGGCGACGGCAAAACAGTTGGGGTATGCTCCAGGGTATGCATTCGCTGTGCTGCTAGTATTGTCGTTACCGGCGGCGCAGGCCAGGAATACACCCCTGTTCCAGGCGTTGTCTACAGCGCTCTGCAATGTAGTCGAGCCGCTGCCACCGAGGCTGAGGTTGATTACCTTCGCGCCGTTGTTGGCGGCGAAGTTGATACCGTTTGCGACGTTGACTAAGGTGCCACTGCCGTTGTTATCGAGTACCCGCACGGGCATTAGCCTGCAATTGGGGCACGTGCCCGCGCCACCGGTGCCATTGTTCGTCTCAGCCGCGCTCGTACCTCCGACATGTGTGCCATGCCCGTTGCCGTCGTCAGGGGCGGTATCATTCTGCACGTAGTCGTAACCCGCCACAATCTTAAGAATCGAGGTCCGGGTGGGTGCGCTGAATGCCCGTGTCAACGATACTGATTACGGTGCTGGAGCTGCCTTGCGTTACGTCCCAGGCGGTAAATGCCTGGATGCGAGACCAGGCCCACTGCTGGCTGAGGCCGGGGTCGTTGGGAGTGAAAGTGGCCTTATAGATGTAGTTAGGCTCTACGTATTCGATACTGGGGTTCTGCTTCAGCGCATTGATAATCGCCTCAGCGCTCCCGCTGGTTGAATCTCCTGCCAGAGCGGGGAACTCGACGGCATCCACATCCAGGTCGGGAATGCGGTCAAAGAAGCGGCCTCCCAGAGTCGCCACTGCCGCTTCGCGGCTGGCTTCTGTTACACCGCCACGGAACTTGATTACGAACTGGCCCGGTACTGAGGGGGCTTGAGCATCAGATCGTTGTTTGGCGGTGTGAGCAGGATTCCCCTTATTGACAGGTTTCGCCCTATCCCCATTGGGTTGGGCCCCGGACGAAGAGAACGCCAGGGTAAATGCTACCAGGAACGACAGGAAAGCTACAGGTGTTCGTTTCAAGGTGGTCCTCCTTCATACGAGCGCGTCGGTGACGCGTGGCTACAACTGACAGCCGGTCAGCACAGCCGTGGGCACCGTCTCACCCGCTTGGAGGAGCACCTGGGATTACCCTCTGAGGGGACACCCTGTGGCCGTGCGAGTTATGGATAGCGATTATACAAAATCAAAGAGGGGAAAATCAAGAATATTTTTAGTGCAATTCTTTGCCACGCCTAATCCGCCTGCTGTATAATTTCGTAACGTTCATCGTATGCAAGGGTGGAGAGGAAATGAATGACGTGGAAGAGGCAAGCACATAGTGTCGCATAACGGCGTGCCCCTCGGGGAGACTATACAGGCCCTGTGGCGGGTCCCGGGTTACCTCATGGTGATTGGCGGGGCGGACCGGCTCGACCCAAGGGGGGCCATCGCCAAACTCTTCCTACAGCACGTAGCACTCACGGAGGCCAATTCGAGCCAGCGCGACATCGTGCTGGTGAGCAGTGCCACCCGCCACCCAACAGTCCTCACCGACGACTACCGGCGCATCTTCGAGCGCCTGGGGGTCGAGCGCAGTAAAGTCCATACCCCCCTCATCAGGAACCACGACGAGGCTAACCGCGACGATATTGCTGCACTCCTGGGGAGCGCGGCGGGCATCTTCATCACAGGGGGAGACCAATACCTCCTCACCCAGGTGCTTGACCGCACCCCTGCTGAGGTCGCCATGCGACACGCTTACTTGCAAGGAGCGATAGTGGCGGGGACCAGCGCTGGCGCGACCGCTATGGGCAGGCCGATGATAGTTGCGGGGGGCGGCACGGGCGAGCTAAGGCTGGGCGTCGTGCAGATGTCGCGTGGCCTCGGCTGGGTGGGGGAGGACACTATCATAGATACGCATTTTGGAGCGCGAGGGCGCTTCCCACGCCTCGCTTCCGCCGTCGCCGAAAACCCGGAGGCTCTCGGCATCGGGGTGGACGAGAATACCTGTCTGCTGGTAGACGCTAACAAGCACTGCACCATCGAGGGTACGGGCGTGGCCTACTTCGTGGACGGCTCGCACGCGCAGACTCAATTCGGCGCACAAGACCCGGCCCGGCCACGCGCTATCGATAGGCTCCCTGGCCGTGACCGCACTCTCCGCGGGGGGGAGGTACGACCTGATCAACCGCCGCGTGATACTTGAAAAGGCTGAGAGGGTTCGAGTATAATTCTTAGGTATCGTATGCTCGCGCGTGTAGCTCAGGGGACAGAGCGAGGGCGTCCTAAGCCCTGCGACGGGAGTTCAATTCTCTCCACGCGCACCACTATGAAGTTAAGAAGGATAAAGGAAGAAGGATAAAGTAAACGCCATAATTTATCCTTCTTCCTTTATCCTTTATCCTTTAATTCTCGGAGGAGCACGACTGAATGGAAACTACAATCCGGCCCAAGAACTTCAAGCTAGCGCCCGATATCGAGGAACAGGTGCAGAAGCGCATCGAGCGCCTGACGCGACACCTGGACAATCTCACTTCAGCGGAGGTGATAGTCTCACAGCAGCCCGCCCGGCATACCGCCAACAGGTTCCAGTACGTCACGCAGGTCACGCTGCACACGCGGCAGGGCGACCTTATCAGGTCAGAGGTGGCGCACACGGAGCTTCTCACGGCGATTGACCAGTGCATGGCTCACCTGGGGAGGCAGATAGACCGCTTCAAGGCGCGCTACGACAGGCGACGCAAGGGGACTACGGGTATCGGCAAGATGTCGCCTCCCGCGAGCCAGCCGGCCACAGATGAGCCATCAGTCGTGGAGATGGCCGCGCCCGCTCGTCCTGGGAACAACGATGGCTCCCAGGCGGCTACTAAGGAAAGCTCCTCCAATGGCTCCCCCACGGACGACGATATGGGGAGCATCGTACGAGTGAAGACTTTCAGCTTCAAGCCTATCTTCCCGGAAGATGCCATTGAGCAGATGGAGCTTCTGGGGCACAGCTTCTTCGTCTTCTGGAACGCCAGCGACGAGCGTGTGAACGTCGTGTACCGCCGCAACGACGGCAATTATGGGTTGATACAGCCGGAATTTGGTTAGTCGCCTGAAGGTAGAAGGGGTTAGCTATGCGCAGGGAGTTACCTAAGATGAGCATGATGCTTGACGAGGAACTTCGGACATACGAGGAGAGGAAGCACGAGTTACTTGCCGAGTTTAAGGGGAGGTTCGTGCTGATCAAAGATAGTTGCATCTTGGGTATCTTTGATACGCAGGGCGAGGCAATCGAGGAAGGTTATAGCCGCCTGGGTAACGTGCCTTTTCTCACAAAAGAGATATCTGAGAGAGAAATAGCAGAGCGTGTCACCTTCATCGAGACATTGTTCGCACCTCATACCTCGAAGACCTAGATGCCAAGCTATAATGTATTGCCCGACCTCTTGCAGCGAGAAGGGCCAATAGTCCGCGCTGACATAACAATAAGTGCTGCCCTTGAAAGGGCATTGATAGAGCGTAATCAATCTGTACCATCCCCAATTGCCGTTCGTGCTATCGTAGATAGTGGTGCCTGGCGAACTGTGATCCGCACAGATGTCATAAGCAAACTTGGTATACTGCCATCAGGACGTATATTGGTGCCCACAGCCTCCTCCCCCAGTGTGCCTAGCTATGAGTACCCGATACGCCTCATCCTCCAGGGAGAACGCCCCATCTCGTTGTTAGCACTTGAGCTTCCACTGGTTGGGCATCAGATAGAGTGCATCATTGGTCGAGATGTGCTACGTGAGGGCACATTCATCTACGATGGAGAGTTAGGCAGTTTCAGTCTCAGTCTCTCAAAGTGAGCTTTCACATATGACCAAGCGCAATCTCCCCACCCTGCTTATCTTCCAGGGTGGGGCTTTTCATTCCCCTACGTCTCTTGAAACGCTGGTCGTGCAGGCTCAGCATGCGGCTACGTTTGACCTGTTAGCGTTAGCGTCAACTAGTGACGCGTTTGCCCAGGTGATGTTGATCACAGATGATGATACGCTTGCATCTTCGGCAAGCTCCCTTTTCCAAACCTCCGCTCACATGCCTCTTCAAATAGAGCGAAGTGACCCGGACAATTTTCACTTTGGTGACACCCTGTTGCGGGTATGCAAAGCCCATTCCCTTGAGCGCGTTGTTTACATTGGGGGTGGAGCTATGCCGCTCGGCACTATTGAGGAGTTGGAGCGCCTGGCAAGCGCGGTGAGCGGGGAGGGGCAGTGCGTCACAGCCAACAACCTGTATTCAGCCGATATGGTGGCCTTCTACCCGGCATCCGCGCTCGAACGCATCGAGCTTCCACAGACGGACAATGACCTGGCGTGGCGGGTGTATTACCGGGCGGGTCTCCCTTTCGCAGCGATGCCACGCACGCTAGCTACGCAGTTCGACATAGACACCCCTGCCGACCTGGCTACCCTCTGGCAGTCTACAAAAGGAAGTACGTCAGCGGGCTTGTCAGTTGGTCCATTTCTATCTCAGCTATTGGCAGGCACCCCCCAGGCTATGCCACGCCTCACAGAGAATATGGCCCACGTTTATGATGTTATGTCAACTAAACGTTCGCACCTACTGGTCGCTGGGCGGGTCAGCAGTTGGGTATGGCGCAGGTTGGAGGTCAATCTGCCGTGCCAGACGCGTATCTTCTCCGAGGAGCGGGGGATGCAGGCAGGCGGGCGCGAGGCGCGTGGGGAAGTGCGCTCTCTGCTGGGGCTTTACATGGACGCGAAGGGTGTGCGCGGCCTCATGGAAGCTCTTGAGCAGCTTTGCGATGCTGCCGTACTCGACTCCCGCGTGCTGTTCGCTCACCAACGTTTAACCGTTTCCCGTCCAGACCGCTTCGCCTCGGATGCACTACTGCCTGAGCAGATCTCGGACGGGTGGGTCCGCAAGCTGACCGAGGCGGTGCTTACGGCGAGCGTCCCTATCGTGCTGGGGGGGCATTCGCTTATCTCAGGTGGGGTGTGGGCGCTGTCAGAGAGGGTACGTACCTCTTAACCCGATCTCCCTCACATAATGATATATGCTACCGGAGTATCAATACTAGCAACATGACGAAGAGAATCAGGGCCAAGATCAACAGCAACCACCATAGAAGAATCCACCTAGGGTAACCGTGTGTGGTAGCAGGCTTCGCTTCCACGACTGCTACACATGGTCGACCAGGCTGGCCGATTACGACGCCAGGCGGGTTGCCCGTGGTTGGGTCCCATACGCCGGGAACGGTGTAGGAGCCATCGCCATTGTCCAGCACCGGCCCGGTCACGGTAGTACCAGGCGCATCTGTGACGGACAACCCATCTAGCCTGCCTGGACCAAGGTTATTGCCGTATTTGTCGCGCGGCCAGAAAACAATGGTCACGTCCGATTTACCGTCCGAATGCGTGCCGCCGACAGTAGTGTTGATATCGGTACGCTTGGGGTCAATGCCCACGTCCACGTGGAGCGACCAGAGTAGCTCCCGCGTGGCAGTGCATTCTTCTCCATACGTGGCACGGAAGTGGAAGGTATAGTTGCCCTCTATATCAAGCTGGTCTATCAGGGGTTTGCCGAAGAGACCGGCAGCCTCGAACGTGTCGTTTGTGCTCGCGGGATCATCGAAGAGGTCGAGGGTGACTTCCTTGTAGCGTATGATTGGCTGGCCCGCTTCACTTTCAAGCGCCATGAGCGTGGCCTGCCGGGCGGGTATGGTGTCCCCGTCGAGGGTCAACGGAGCACGCAGCTTCTCTCTACTGAGAATATTGCCTACGCCGGCATCGGGACGAGAGATTGTTACCTGTACTTTGCCATCGCTGGGCCAGCCCCCATCGTCGTACTGGAGTTGGACGAGAGGGTTGATAGTATCTCCCGTATAGTAACGCCGGTTGTCAGGTATCCGCAGAAACCGTGGGCCGCCGCCGGGAATCACGTTGATAAAATAGCGCAGAGGTGGGGTTTGAGCTACGTGCGTGATAATACGTGACCGTTGCACCCTGACGCTCCACGTGCCGTCGCGCTCGCCATTCTGCGGCAGGGGGATCCGCAGGAAGGTCCAGGTTAGCCCGGTGGAATTCTCTACGCCGGGTGAGGCAGCCGTGATTACCGCGCCGCCGGGAGTTGTCACCTCCACAAGCAACGTTTGGCCTGCCCGATCCCAACCAACGACCACAGTGAGGTCATCCTCCCCGCAAACCTGGAAGGTTTGAGGCGCGCCGGTGGGCTGGTTGGGGGGCAGATCAAACTCGGGATCCATCAAGATGCCCGCCTTGAAGATGTTGCCGAAAGCGTGGGAGAAGAACTTTTCGAGTGCAAGGCCGTTTCCGGCCCGCGTGTACAGCCCGCTATGTGCATTAGCCAGATTGGTTAGCAACGTTCCATCCAGGCTCGCCTCCGTGCCGAAGCCGATGGCGTGTACAGCAATCCCTCCCAGCGCTCCTTCCACCTGGCTCACTAGACGAGGTGTGTTCTGCAATCCATCGGTCAGCAGGAGGATGGCTCGTGGATTCGCGCCTGGCGTTGGGAATCGCAAGCGCGCCGCATCCAACCCTTCACCGATGCTGGTGCTGCCTCCCGACACTAACGCGCCGACCCTGCCGCTGGAAAAGGGTGGCAAGCCGATTAGGGCGTTTTTGTTGGCTTCTGTGACGTTCGCTATATTGAAGTCCACCGGTGAGCTAGCCGTCGTGCTGAACGATGCCAGGCCGATACGATTGCCGACATCGATGAGTACGAGCTGTACGAAAAGCGAAACCGCGTCTCGGGCCACCTCAATCTTGGTACGACCCGTGCCGTCGTTCATTGACATGCTGCCGGAGCGATCAAATACCACCATCACATCGCGCGTTACAGGGGGCGGGGGCGCGGGGGCGATATCTAAAAGAATGCTGGCGGTGGGAAAGTAGCCGAGGTTGCCACAACTGGGGCCGGACGACAACACGCCCACGATGCGTCCAGCCGTGTCGAACAGGCCCGACCCTGAACTGCCGCCAGATACGTGGAGGCTGTAGGGAGCGATTATAGACCCTATACTGCTAGAAACCACGCTTGCAAAGCCGGAGTGCGGCATGGAGAGCTTTTTTACGGCCCCGTTCGGGTGGTGGATGCCAAAGACCTGCTCGACTGACGTCGGTATGTCATGGCGCATCTGGATTGGCGGTATGCCTGCTGGAGCAGTCGCTAGTTGGAGCAGGCTGTAGTCGGGGCCGCTGGTACCGTTCCAGCGATGGTTAAGGATTCTTCTTGACCTTGTGGAATCGAGCATTATAGCCGGGTGGCCTGGCGCCGCCGCAGTCCGTCTGATAGTCGAAAATCACTGAGCCGGTCAGAGCTTCGGTGGGGGTATGGCAATGTCCGGCGCTAATCACCTTATCGGCGTCAACTAGCGTTACCGAACAGGTCGATAAGTGGTCGCCGTGTGTAGTAATGATCATCCCAACGCTACGCGCTACTTTGGCACGCACGTCCGCTGCACCCGGGACACACGCAACATTTTCCCAGTTCGGAGGCTCCGTACAGTACCAATATGGGTCGTAGTCTGGTTCGGTGTAAGTGGGGTCCGGTAGGAATGGGTCACAATTGGAGAGGCTCGTAGGGTCTCGCTCGCCCGCATGTCGTTCGCCCCGCCCGTACTTATCGAGTTGAACGCTTCCTGTGGTCGCGCCGTTGGTTATGTAGCGGATCCGCACCAGGCCGTCAGCGAACGCACGGATATTGACAGGGCGTGTCCAGAAGTCCGTTCCGTCGGCTGAGGTGAATATATCAACATCGTAGCCAAGCTCGACTTCCAACCGGTTGCTCGCCGGAAGGTTGGCGTTGCGGAAGTGCAGCATCAGGAACTTGGTTCCACCTGGAGCATCTAGATGATCAAAATTGACCGCCCAGGTGTTGGGTGAAGTTGCTGCCGAACCAGAATCTGGCCCGATAGTGGCTATAGGCGATACAGGCTGAATGGTGCCGGTAACGTAACTCATATCTAAGCCCCCTGATCCTCATAACAGCATTTTCTAGCTGTTCGGTAGGTTTGCATGAAGCTTCTATCGCAAAACTCAATTACAGTAGGGCGTATTAGATATGCTACAAGCACATCCGATGAAGTCCATCAGCGACGGGTGCTGATGTGAGTTCTGACACTTCCATGCTATAGACCTTCTACCGATTTCTTCCACAGGCGAAGCTATCATACTGAATGTGGTGTTAAGTTCTTGTTAAGCTTCGCAGTAAATTGATGCTGCAAATAAAGTGGTAGAGAGTGTAGTGCTTTGGAGTATTAGCCCACAGGCGCTGCCCTGGCATCGAGGATTCTTGAACAAAAGTTCTAATAATGGTATAATGTTGTTGTAGCTGACTACAACATCTTGTGGAAAAGTTATCCACATTTCCCCCTTCCGACTAAATATTGTGTAAAACCCTCTTGACATACCATATCTATTGCTATAATATAGACGTACACAACATCTTGGGCATGGACTCTGCTATACACAATATCTAGTATATCTGTCCCCAAGATGGAGGAAATAATGAACTGTCCATACTGCCACCGAGAAGACACACAGGTCACCGACAGCCGCATCACGGCGGACGGTGATGCCATCAAGCGCCGCAGGCAATGCAAGCAATGCAAGCGCCGCTTCACCACCTACGAGCGCATAGAGCGCATCGGTCTCACCGTGGTCAAGAAGGACAATACACGCGTACCGTACAGCCGCGACAAGCTCCACAAAGGGATAGCAATAGCGTGCACCAAGCGCCCCGTCCCGGCAGACCGTATCGAGGAAGCGGTCAACGAGATCGAGGCGCGGCTCTTCGGCCTCGGCACGTCCGAGGTCTCTACCACTGCTATTGGAGAGCTGGTGATGCAGAAGCTCAGGGAGCTTGACGAGGTGGCTTACATACGGTTCGCGTCGGTCTACCGCAACTTCGCAGATCTCGAGGAAATGCGAGAGGAAATGGAAGGTCTCACAGGCTCACAGCCGGTAGAGATGCTCCCCGCTGCCGTCTCTGATGAGCCGCAGCGCAAGGAGCGAAAGTCAAGGGGAAAATCCGCACGGTAGAGCATTTTGTTTATCTATTTATTTTCTGACCTTCGGTCAGAAAATAAATAGATAAACATATGTAAAATCGTTCGAAGTCTAATTCGAAAAAGAGACTGCAAGGAGTTTGCGATGCACATACCACGCTATTTCGTGAGGTCCGCCGATCCATACTCTACGCTGAACTTCGTGCCTCGCACGTCAAAGATCAGCAATACGGACGGCACGGTTGTATTCAAGAGCGAGAATGTCATGGTGCCCAACTCATGGTCGCAGGTGGCCTTCGACATCCTGGCCCAGAAGTATTTTCGCAGAGCAGGAGTGGCGGCCAGCCTTGAAGCGCATCCCCGAAGAGGACGTGCCGGAGTGGCTGTGGCGCTCAGAGCCTGACGAGGAAGCGCTCAGCAAGCTGCCTGAGGACAAGCGGTTCGTCGGTGAGACCAACTCGCGCCAGGTCTTCCACCGCTTGGCAGGGTGCTGGACCTACTGGGGCTGGAAGGGGGGCTATTTCTCCTCCGAGAAGGACGCCCGCACATACTACCTCGAAACCTGCTATATGCTCGCCACGCAGCGCGCCGCGCCTAACTCGCCACAGTGGTTCAATACCGGCCTTCACTGGGCATACGGGATAACGGGACCCGCGCAGGGCCACTATTACGTGGACGCGGCTAGCGGCGAGCTAAACAAATCTACCAGCGCATACGAACGACCTCAACCTCATGCTTGCTTTATTCAGTCCGTGGACGACGACCTGGTGAACCCAGGCGGCATCATGGACCTGTGGGTGCGCGAGGCGCGTATCTTCAAGTACGGGTCGGGCACAGGCTCTAACTTCTCCGCGCTCCGAGGCGAGGATGAGCGCCTATCGGGTGGAGGGAGGTCGAGCGGCCTCATCTCCTTCTTGAAGATAGGGGACCGCGCGGCAGGGGCTATCAAGTCGGGCGGGACGACACGACGCGCCGCTAAAATGGTCATCGTGGACATAGACCACCCGGACGTCGAGAAGTTCATCGACTGGAAGGTGGTCGAAGAGCAGAAGGTCGCCGCGCTGGTGGCAGGCTCAATTATCTGCCAGAAGCACCTCAACCTGATAATGTCCGCGTGGCACGCTAAAGAGGATGGCGCAGAAGCAGATAAGCCAACCCTGGTGAAGGCATACAAGCGCACTCTGAAGGAAGCTCGCATTTCGGGAGTACCGGACGGCATCGTCGCGCGCGCCATATCGATGGCTGAGCAGGGCGAGAAGAGCTATGACTTCCCCGTCTATGATACCGACTGGGAAAGCGAGGCTTACGTCACCGTCTCCGGTCAGAACGCCAACAACTCCATTCGCATGTCTAACTCCTTTGTGGAGGCAGTCCAGCGCGACAGCGACTGGAACCTCCTCCGCCGCGTGGACCGCAAGCCATCCAAGACGCTCAAGGCGCGCGAGCTTTGGAGCAGGATTGGCAAGGCAGCGTGGGCGAGCGCCGACCCCGGCGTGCAGTATGACACAACGATCAACGAGTGGCATACCTGCCCGAACGATGGCCGCATCAACGGCTCGAACCCGTGCAGCGAGTATATGTTCCTGGACGATACGGCGTGCAACCTGGCCAGCCTCAACCTGATGCACTTCATGAGCGGCAACCCCGACACGGTGCTGAACGTTGATGCGTACAAGCACGCCTGTCGCCTCTGGACCCTCACGCTCGAAATCAGCGTGGCGATGGCGCAGTATCCAAGTGAAGAGATAGCGAAGCGTTCATACCTCTACCGAACGCTCGGTCTCGGCTACGCCAACCTGGGCGCGCTCCTGATGCGCCTCGGCATACCGTATGACTCTCCCAAGGGCTACGCATTCTGTGGGGCCATCACGGCTATCATGACGGGGGTGGCTTATGCCACCTCCGCAGAGATAGCATCTGAAGTGGGCGCGTTTGAGCGCTACGAGATGAACAGCGAGCCGATGCTACGCGTCATCCGCAACCACCGCCGCGCCGCCTACAATGCTCCCGATGGGGAGTACGAAGACCTCACGGTCAAGCCTGCGGGCATTTCTCCCGCCAACTGCCCTCCCGGCCTCCTGGCTGCATGCCAAAGATGCATGGGATGATGCGCTGGCTAAGGGGGAGAAGTTCGGGTACAGGAATGCCCAGGTCACGGTGATCGCGCCTACCGGGACCATCGGATTGGTCATGGATTGCGATACGACGGGTATCGAGCCTGACTTTGCCCTGGTGAAGTTCAAGAAGCTCGCGGGTGGCGGCTACTTCAAGATCATCAACCAGTCGGTCCCCTCCGCGTTGCGCTACCTCGACTACACCGAGGAAGAGATGGACGAGATAGTCAAGTACTGCGTGGGGCACGGCACGCTCAAGGGCGCGCCAGGCATCGACCATGAAGCTCTTAAAGCAGTCGGTTTCGACGATGATGCTATCGGAAGACTTGAAGCCGCCCTTCCTTCTGCCTTCGAGCTATCGTTCGCTTTCAGCCCCTTCACGCTTGGTGAGGAGTTCTGCAAAGCGAACCTGAACCTCTCCGATGAGCAGATAGCGAGCCGCGAGGGCATCCTGCCCCACCTCGGCTTCTCGAAGGCTGACATCGCTGCTGCTAACGACTACGTCACGGGCACAATGACGATAGAGGGCGCGCCTCACCTGAAGGCGGAGCATTACCCGGTCTTCGACTGCGCCAACCGCTGCGGACGTAAGGGGACACGCTTTATATCACCTTCCGCCCACCTGCACATGATGGCCGCCGCTCAGCCCTTTATCACGGGCGCTATCTCCAAGACGATCAATATGCCTAGCTCCACCACCATAGGTGAGGTGGAAGACATCTATATGAAGTCTTGGAGGCTGATGCTCAAGGCGGTCGCCATCTACCGCGACAACTCGAAGCTATCGCAGCCCCTCAATAGTCAGGGCGCGGACGATGCGGAAGATGAGGAAGAGGAAGAAGCAGGCGCGGGCATACCGATCACCCAGCGTGTGATGCAGCTTGCAGCGGCGGGTGCCGAGGGCGCTCAGCGCGAGGTCAGGCGAGAGAAGCTACCCAACCGCCGCGCAGGCTACACGCAGAAGGCGACTATCGCGGGGCACAACCTCTACGTCCGCACGGGCGAGTACGAGGATGGGCGGCTGGGCGAGGTGTTCATAGACATGCACAAAGAGGGCGCGGCCTTCCGCAGCGTGATGAACTGCTTCGCTATCGCGGTCTCGCTGGGACTCCAGTATGGCGTGCCGCTCGATGAGTACGTGGATGCCTTTATCTACACGCGGTTCGAGCCGTCGGGGCGCGTGATCGGCAACGACCATATCAAGATGGTGACCTCCGTGATCGACTACATCTTCCGCGAGCTTGCCATCTGCTACCTGGACCGTCTCGACCTGGCGCATCTGCCCGAAGGGTACGAGGCGAGCCGCAGCGATACGGTGCAGAACCTGGAAGGGAAGAAACCTGCTATCACCATCGGCCCGTCTGCTACCACCAACCCGTCTCCACACGTTCAGTCCCCCGCTAACGGGAACGGTAATGGCAACGGGAATGGGCATTCCTACAGCAACGGGAATGGTAATGGAAAGACGGAGGCCAACGGTGGCGCATCGCCTATCGAGATGAAGGCTGCTATCGCCCAGACTGCCGTGCTGGTCAAGCCTGAGACGACCAAAAGCGAGCGCATGGCCGAGGCCCGCCTGAAGGGATACGAAGGGGAAAGCTGCCGCGAGTGCGGCCAGTTCACCCTGGTGCGCAATGGAACTTGCCTCAAGTGTGATGGGTGCGGAAGCACGAGCGGATGTAGCTAAGGCACGTTGCTTGTAAATATCAGATCATGATAGAATGGGCTGACAGCTTGTGTGACATGCTTCAGCCCATTCACTGTTTTGGCTCTAGCATTTTTACATCCGTGAATTCGCATGTCTTCAACTTTATACGGACAATGCCATTGGTAGAGCAGCATGGTCACACGCATCAGAAAGAAGCAGGTTGGAAGAAGAAGCTGGCCTAAGTGGGTACGAGACAACTGGCTTAGTATACTTACTCTATTTCTGGGTGGGGCTGCACTGATCCTGGCATGGCGAGGAAATGAAATTGCGGTTCAGCAATATAAGTCTAACGTTATCGTCTTAAATTCAAAGACCATTGGTGTGGATTTTGATGGGACACACCCAGATGTGACCATGTTAGGATGTATGGAAAGACATAGGTTAGCTAATTTGGGCAGTGCAGCCAACTCAATAGTTGGTTACGACACTATTATCTATTACAAAGATACGTTTTCAGAATTCAAGGGCCATGGCGAAGCATGGAACTCCTATTCGCTATCTCAACCCTCCGCATCTCGAACGACAGATAATATTGCAGATCTCTTGCGCGGCATTATAGATAGACTTGACACACAGGTAGTTCCACTGCAAGAAACAGCAAACAAATCCCCTATAAACGACACTCTAAGATCTGTTCCCTTTCCTATTTCCGTCGAGGCCAACTCAGCTTTCGATCTGGAAATGACTTTTGTGTACGGACTCCTCCGAGGTAATCAATTTAATGTTTCAGAAGGTGGTGCATTCTTCTTCCCCGATGCGCCTAAGGACCTTCCACCTTTAGAACACGAGTTTGTGTTCAAACTAGCCACAGGGGAAGCAATAAGAAGCACAAGGATCGAGTGCTATTCCGTTGGCCAGTAGGTTATCTAGGTCATTCATACTGACAATATGTGCGACCCCGACATAACTACTTAAAGACAGGTATGTCTGAGCAATCCCCCACGCTAAACATTAAGGTTCAGTAGGTGTAACTAACATGGCTAAATCAACAGAACGAGTTATCAGGCAAATCATGACCGCCGCGGAGTGGAGCGCCTTCTATCTCCTTCCCGCCGAACCGTTTTACTCTTTGCGCAGGCTTATATGCTGGCAGCTTGAGGACGTAGGCAAGGATGGCGAATTGGAGATCATAGGCATCGTCGCGGGGCGCGGTAAGACGGCTACCGAGCGCGCACCTGATATAGAGGGCTTCCATTCTTATATACACGAGCACGACGTGACTGCTGGAGATCTCCGCCCGATAATAGGGGAGCATCGCAAGAAGCTCGACGGTTAGGTCCAGGTCAATTATCCGATATGTAATCAGCGAATGGCAGGTAGCACACTAGCTCCTGCCATTCCCTATTCCCAACCAGCCAGCAAAGGACAAAGTGATGGATAAGATCTTCACCAAATTCTCCAAATGGGCAGCATTCGCAACCGGCCACCCAGCCTCCTTCTTCGTCGCCGTCAGCGTAATTGTAATCTGGGCCATCACAGGCCCCATCTTCGGCTTCTCCGACTCCTGGCAGTTAGTCATTAATACGGGCACCACGATTGTCACCTTTCTCATGGTCTTCCTCATCCAGAACACCCAGAACCGCGACACCCACGCCCTGCAAATTAAGCTGGACGAGCTGATACGGGCCACACACGGCGCTCACAACGCTCTCCTCGACCTCGAAGAGCTTAGCGAGAAAGAGCTTCTTGCCATCAGAGACCGCTATGAAAAGCTAGCCTCACAAGCCCGCGAGGCACTGCGAAGGGGAGAGTTCGACATAGATACGCCCGACCTGGAGGAGCTACTGGTGGAAGCGGAGGAAGCAAAGAAAAGAGAGGAAAGGGGTAGGTAGACCTCTCCTGCCATGCTCCATTTCGTGTGCAAAATCTCTCCAGAAAAGATTGTATTGTATAGAACGTATGTGCTATAATGTGGCTACTAAATCTGCGGGCACTGTGCCCACAGGTCAGCTACACTTTTCATGGAGGGTATCAGGAATGGGTATCAAACATGTCTCATCCGTCACACTTCACGTTGGCAATACCGATAAAGCGATTGACTTCTGGGTGAACAAATGCGGCTTCGAGCTGCGCTCAGATCAGCCCTTCGAGCAAGATGGGAAGGCAGTGCGATGGGTCGAAGTTGCCCCGCCCGGCGCGCAGACTGTGGTCGTGCCTGCCGAGGGGTATGGAGGGTGGACCGAAGATAGCCCTGGCAAGTTCGGTGGCATGGTCTTCTGGGCGGAAGATATGAAGTCCACTTATGAGCAGATGGCTGCCAACGGCGTCGAGTTTGTCGAGCCGCCCACCGCTCAGCCCTGGGGCCTCACCCAGGCCCTCTTCAAAGACCAGGATGGGACTACTATTGTCATGGTTGGGAACAGCTAGGCGACGGACGATAGACGATAAATGTGCTACTTCGACTAGCACCAGTGCTGAGTATCAGAATGGCAGGTAGTACAAACTCCTGCCATTTCTGTTCTGCACTATTCCTTTTCCGCCATTTCTCCTATGTACATCCCCTCCCCATTTCGGCTACAATGTCTCTACCTTTATCTCCGCGAATTGATGAGGAGGGCAACCGAAATGTCTATCACGCATGTCTCAACTGTCACCATCCATGTCAGCGACCAGGACAAGGCGCTCGAATTTTATGTAAACAAGCTCGGCTTCGAGGTGCGAGAAGATGCGCCGTTCGGGGAGAATACCGACCTCCGCTGGATTGAGGTCGCACCCCCAGGTGCTCATACCGGCATGGTCCTCGCTAAAGGGTACGGCGGCTGGACGCCCGAAAGCGTCGGTGGGTTCGCGGGCATCGTCTTCGAGTCAAACAACATCCAGGCTACTTACGAAGAGTCTGTCCGCCCGTGGCGTCACCTTCACCGAACCCCCAACGATGCAGCCCTGGGGCATGATGCAAGCTCTCTTCCAGGACCAGGACGGCAATCGCTTCGTCCTCATTGCGGAACCGCGCTACATACAGCGTCCACGGCAAAGTGGTTCGCTAAAATCATCAGACTTGCCTGATTCTTCCATGTAGTGGAAGTGTGAATTATGACAAAAGCACCTGGCTAGCCAGGTGCTTTTGTCATAATTCACCTATCTTTTAGATGTGGCAGGTAGACAACCCACGCTTCTCCAGGTATTGCTGGTGATAATCCTCAGCCACGTAGAACTCGGACGCTGGCTCGACCTGCGTTACGATTGGCCTCCCGTACCTGCCGCTGCTATCGAGCTTCTCCTTGGAGGCAATCGCGGCGGTCTGCTGCTCAGGCGAGTGGAAGAAGATGGCGGACCTGTACTGCGTGCCCACGTCGGGGCCTTGCCGGTTCAGGGTCGTCGGGTTGTGGTTTTCCCAGAAGACCTTCAGCATGTCCTCATACGAGACCCTGGAGGGATCGTATACAACTTCGACTACCTCAGCGTGCCCGGTCCTCCCCGTGCAGACGTCGCGGTAGGAAGGGTTCTTGTAGGACCCTCCGCTATACCCAACCGAGGTCGAGATGACTCCCTTGATCTGCCGGAAAGCTGCCTCTACGCCCCAGAAGCAGCCTGCTCCAAATGTTGCTTTTTCTAATATTGCCTTTTCCATTGTGTTACTCCTATCTAACGTGAAACGTGATGCGTGATAACTCGCTACTCGCTACTCGCTACTTGCTTTCTTCTGCAACTTCAGGGCCGCTGAGTTGATGCAGTAGCGCAGGCCGGTTGGGGCGGGGCCGTCGTCGAATACGTGGCCGAGGTGAGCGTCACAGGTGCTGCATAGCACTTCGGTGCGGCGCATCCAAAGGCTGCCATCCGTCTCTTCGCTGACATTCTCCTCCGAGATTGGGGCATAGAAGCTGGGCCAGCCCGTGCCCGACTCGAACTTGGTGTCGGAGGCGAATAGTTCTGTACCACAGCAGACGCATGTGTATACGCCTGGGTCTTTTGTGTGCGCGTACTCGCCGGTGAAGGCGAACTCGGTCCCCTTTCTACGGGTGATGCGGTACTGCTCAGCGGTAAGCTCCTGCCGCCACTCCGCGTCTGATTTAGTTACTTTCTGTTTCATGGTGTTCTCTCCCTTAACTTAGATACGATTATCCATATACATTGTATCTCATATTCATTACAGGAGTATTCCGAAGATTTGGGGAGAATTACAGTTTGCCTGTCTATTAGGGTGGGCAGATGCAAAGTCGCAATCCAACTGTGATACTTTACTTGTCATTCTGAGCGAAGCGAAGAATCTCCAAGCTTGGACGGTAAGGGACAGTTTCAGATTCTTCGCTTCGCTCAGAATGACAGGCGGAAAGTTGCTGCTCCATGCGACATGCAATGTCTTTGACTTTGCATTACTTCTGAGGTAAGAGTTAGGGTCTTTGATGGGGTTGCAGTAGATGGTATAATTTGCCCACGGGCTATAGCAATCGCCATCTTAATAATGCTATCATATCAGAGAAGCTAAAACCAGCCAGTTATGTAAGGACGCATCGACCACAATAGCTATGGAAGAGACCGCGCCAAAGCGTAAGAGGGCTTATAAGAGCCAGTCCGCTGCTGCGTCTACTGATGCCAGCGCCAGCACTCCCATTTCTATAGTTCCGCGCATACTCTCATGGGCGCAATCGCAAGACGAGCCTGAAGAGTCGAGGGACCAGTTCGAGGTCATCTTGCGGGGTGTGGCGGACGGTATTACGGTGCAAGACCCCACGGGGCGGCTCATATATGCCAATGATGCTGCCCTGCGTGTCATGGGCTACTCTTCGATGGAGGAGCTGTTAGCCACACCTCTCCCGCAGGTTATGACCAGGTTTGAGCTTCTTGACGAGAAGCGACAACCTTTTCCATTGAGCAATCTGCCGGGGCGATACGCTCTGCAAGGGGTGGAAAGCCCGGACGCGGTGATCGGCTGGCGACTCATCGAGACGGGGCAGGAGCGGTGGTCGGTGGTCAAGGCCACGCCTATCAAGGATGAGCAAGGGAAGGTGCAGCTTGCAGTCAACATCTTCCGGGACATCACCGAGCAAAAGGAAGCAGAAGACGCTCTCAGGGAGAGCGAGGAGCGATACCGCCTCATCGTCGAGAACACCCAGGATATTATCGTCATCTTTGACATGGAAGGGCACTATCGCTATATCTCCCCCGCGATAGAGCGGACGCTAGGGTACAAGCCGGCTCAGTTGGTCGGCGTCGACCTGGGGACCCTCGTCCACCCGGACGATTTGCAGATTGCCAGAGATGGGTTCGCGGCGTCTCTCACGGGCGAGCAAACTGCGCCACCTACGTATCGCGCCAGGCACAAGAATGGAGGCTGGCTTTATCTCGAGGTCGGGATCAATCCGATCTTCAAAGATGGGCAGCCGTACATGTTCGTCGGCATCGCGCATGACGTGACCGCGCGCCGGGAGCTTGAGCAGCGCAAGGATGACTTCATCGCCCTTGCCAGCCACGAGCTTAAGACGCCCATCACCAGCTTGAAAGTGCAGGCCCAGTTACTGAAGAAGCGCCTGGAGCGTGGCGAGCAAAGTGAGGTCGCGCAACAGACGGTACGGCAGCTTGAGCGTATGGACGAGCAGCTAAACAGGCTGGCCGACCTTGTAAGTGGTCTGCTCGATGTCTCGAAGATGGAGGCGGGGAAGCTCGACTATAACATGCGGGAGATGACTCTCGATGAGTTGATAGAAGAGTGCGTGGAGGACCTGCAGCGCCTCTCCGACACGCACAGCATCGTCGTTGATGGTCTGGATGCTCTAGCGGGGGTGAAGGTAGTTGCCGACAAGGAGCGCATCGGACAGGTGCTCACCAACCTGATTATGAACGCCGTGAAGTATTCGCCCGACGCTGATAAAGTGGTCGTCAGCGGCAGGATGGAGCATGGAGTGGTGAGGGTGAGCGTCCAGGACTACGGCATGGGTATACCGGAGAGTGACCAGGCGCATGTATTCGAGCGCTTCTTCCGCGCAAGTGGGCCAGGCGCTCACAAGTACCCCGGCCTCGGACTTGGGCTGTATATATGCTCAGAGATTGTCAAGCGCCACGGGGGGCGTATCTGGGTCGAAAGCCAGGTAGGGGGTGGCTCGACGTTCCATTTCACGCTACCCACTATTCAATAGTAGAAATATAAAAAGCACAAAAAAGAGGCTTCGGATGACCCGAAGCCTCTTTTTTGATGCTATCGTTATGGATTGGTACGAGCGGGAGCGCAGCCAGGGAAGAAGGTGTTGGAGACTATCTTGCTCGCTTGCCCGCGTGTAACGTTGCTGAAGGGGCGGAAGTAAGGACGGTTTGCGTCGTCGCACGGCTCTCCCTCGCCACCGCATGGGTATCCTGACATCACGCCGATATTGGTGAGGCGCATTATCCACTCGTAGAAGGGGTGGCCTTCGGGCACATCCGTATAGAATAGCCCGGTAGGCGTGCCTCCCAATTGGGCTGCGTTAGAGGCTATTTTGGATAGCTGGCCCCTCGTGGCGCTGGCGTTAGGGCGAAAGTAGGGGCGATTGCCGGGTTCGACGCATGGCTCTTCGGGCGTGAGGTTACAGGCATAGCCTCCCATGTAGCCGCGCCCCGACAGGCGGTTGATCCATATATAGAAGGTGTTACTCACAGGTACATCTTCGTATATCTGGACCCCAGGATCGTCGTTTATTCCGGCAGCGATAGCCACCATCTTGGCTATCTGGCCACGCGTAATCTCGTTACCCGGACGGAAGGTGCCATCAGAGTAACCGGAGATGACGCCTCTACAGTAGAGGCAGTGGATATGGTCGTAGAACGGGTCTGGTGGGAGAACGTCCGTGAAGGGAAGCACGCATATTGTAGGCGTGGCGCTCGACACGGAGGTAGAGCTTGGCACAGTAGTAGAAGTAGTGGTGGCAACCCTGGTATTTGTGCTCGTGGGAGGCACTGCGGTGTTTGTGCGGGTAGCCGTCGGTGGTATGACAGTGTTGATACTGGTCGCGACAGCAGTGTTAGTGCGCGTAGAGGTGGCGCTAGGGAGAGCAGTGTTGGTGCTGGTAGGAACAGTGGTGTTCGTCCGAGTAGCCGTCGGCGGGGGAGTGTTAGTGCTCGTGGGCGTGGCGGTAGCGGTAGTAGCAACCGTCGGGGTGGGGGTCACATTGCCGCCGGGAAGGCTCAGCTTGCCCATGTAGAGGTCGAAGGCGTTTAGCGTGCCATTGGCGTTGGTGCCGTCGCAGTTGGCGTTATCTGCCCATACTGCCACGAATGTCCCACCATGCGCATCCTGGGCTACGTAATCGCCGTAGTCTACGCCGTTATTAGCCGCGTCCGCGTTCGAGAACCCACCGCTGAGACGGGTGTTGGGCGCCCAGGTCGCGCCACCGTTGGTGCTGTAGGAGGCGTAATATTCGGAATCGTCATTTTGTATGGCATTTGTCCCGCCGACGCCAGGCACGCCGTTGTCGTTGCGCGCATCATGCCAGCCGATTGCAACCGTGCCGGTGGAGCGGTCAAGGGTGATGTAGGGCAGGAACTGGCTGCGAATTGGCGCGCCCACGGGGTCGTCATTCACGCGCACGGGCGCGCTCCAGGTCGTACCGTCATTGGTCGAGGTACGCAGGTATATCTCGGTGTCGTGGTTCTCGTTTACCGTTTCTTCGGTGTAGAGCAGGTACACGCGATCATTGAAAGGACCCCCGGTTGCGTCCCAGACCAGCCCCGCCTCCGAGTCGATAGAGCGGCCATTCTGCGCGGGGATGTAGTCGAAGCCGCCTACGTTGGTAGTGGTCGCGGTGATGCGCGGCCCGAAGCCGCCCGCACCGAGGCCATCAGCGTCTACATTGACGTAGACGGTAGCTGGACCTTGCCCGCCCGTCGGGTTCTGGTAGGTCACCATGACCTTGCCGCCGTTGGGGCCTGGGCCAACTGCGATGCCGCCGAAGCTGCCGGTGGCGCTGGGGATAGATTGCTGGGCATTGAACGGACCCCATGTGCCCAGGCCCGTGACGGGCGCTCCCCGCGCTACCATGCTGCCGTTCGAATTCCAATCGACCCACACGCTGCCGTTACCGACTGCTATGGAGGGCTGGTCGATGCTTCCCGCACCTGCCGTTACGGGGGCGGAAAAGGTCGCTCCGCCATCGGTGCTGAGGATTACGTTGATCTGGGTAGCGGCGGAGTTGATGTAGACCATGAAGAGGTTGCCGTACATGTCGAAGGCCGCCTGGCCGTCGCAACACGCCGCGTTCGTCGCGACAGTGCCACGCGTCCACGTCGCGCCGCCGTTCATGCTGTAGGCTCGGAAGATGCTGTTCTCCGAGGCGAGGTTTGAGAAGGCGACTATGTTGTTCGTATTGGTCGGGTTGATGACGACGGAGGTCTCTGCCTCGTTGCCTGACCTCGCGCTGACGTTGACCACCGGAGCTACGCACGCTTCCGGACGGTAGTTCGGGTCGTGCGGCAATAGCGCGTCGTTGCTTGGAGCAGGGGGCAGCTTGCGCATGCCATCCGGTACTGCCGTGCCCTCAACTGCAAGGGCGCTCGCGCCTGAGAGAGTGGAGGGTTGGGGCTGGAGACCCGCCCCTAATGCGCCGCCCGCTGCCACCAGCACGAGCAATAAGGTCATGATCCCGATGGTTGAACTGTATAGACGCCGCATTGACCAACTCCTTACCTATGATACCTTTCAGTCTCGTAGTCTGCTGTAGAATAATAGACGGTATATGATATAGGGGATGGGTTGAGCAAACAAAGTCGGGTTGCACAGTAGTAACTCTTATGAGCAACCCGCAGTGAGGAGATTGTAGCACCGCGTGTCCTTTATTGTCAATGTCTTTTGTCATTGGCAACAGGGCTGAGGCAAAATCAGCGACAGCATATGGAAACCAGGAGAGGAGACTTCTACGTGTCATCCTTCACTTCGTTCAGGATCAGCATGAGGTAAGAAATGTATACGTAAACAGGTACTGTAGGATATTGAGCTTTCACTTCGTTCAGGATGACATGTGAAGAGTTACAGCCAGACCGCGACTTTGCTTCAGCCGTGTCTACCAGGGATTACCTATTGACTCTTATACAAACAGAGGTATAATCGTTGAAAAGATCCCTGGTCGTGCCAGTGCCTTGAGATGTTTATTGTCTCTCAGCAAAGGCAGAAATTCTGTTGCCTTTGTTAAGGCTTAGTTTAAGGCTATCTGGCGCATCAGTGAAAAGGCTAAGGTAATTTGGGGCGAAATATACGGCTGCATACGCACAGTTGCAGGGAAGGAAACTCACATGTACAGGTTGATCGCGGCATACATGAGCCTCTTGATGGTCATTGTGGTGCTTACGTCTGACTTTCGTAACAGTTCCGCCAACACCCAGTTAGAGTTCAGTAACCATTTGCGTGCGCAAGTGGCTACCTGCGTCGGGTTTGATACTCTCCCGTCCACGGCAATATATAAGATAGGCAATAGCTTTACGGAGGCAGGTGTCAAAGTGCAGGTTGTGCCCTATATATCATCCGGGGGTACCGCTGCCGAGGCGCGTGTTAAAACAACCAACGCTGCTGGTGGCACGGGGCAAGAGATAGGTGTTAACTACGTGAATCTTGAATTTAACTTTGGCGGTCCCGTTGACGGCTTGAGCTTTCTTTTCCGCGAAGGTAGTACTAACCACAACATTGGGATCAATGGATCTCCCATGCCCTTTACTCAGTTTCTGAAAATTCACCAGACTACAATCGGCGGCGTTAATGTATCTGTCACTACAACCCCAGGCACTAATAATAAACAAGGTGCGGTGGATTTGAAAGGCAAGATCACCTCTTTTTCGATAGGCGGTGTAGAGTTGTCTCTCAATTCTGTTTGCTCCAAGATAGATATTGTCACTCCCACACATACCCCTATTACTTCGACTGCTACTTCAACCCGAACAGCGACAGCAACTCAGACCAGCACTGCTACACAAACAGCGACCTACACCACAACTGCTACGCCCACAACTACGCCTACAGGCACGTCAAGCCCAACGGTAACGGCTAGCCCCACGGATAGTCCTACCGCTACCACTTCCCCGACGGAGACATCAACTCCTACTGAGAAGTCCTACTGCAACAGCAACATTGACTCCAACCGATACCCCGACCGCGGAGGTGACTCCTGCCACAGCAACTGCAACTCCTTGCCCAACCTTGAGCACGGGCTTGCCAGCGTGTGGGGTAGCTAGTGTAGCCGGTGCAGGTAACGACCAAACCTGGTTGGTGCTTGCCTTAGGAGCCGCTATGCTCAGCCTCATCGCCGGCATGGTCCTGACCCGGAGCACTCGCCAAAGCTAGAGCCAGTGTGCAGGCCTGGCGGCCATTTCGTTTTCGTGTTGCTAAACAAAATGAGGCCCTTTGTAGGGCCTCATTTTGTGTGTAATTTGGAACGTTCTGACCATTAGTGCCGAAGGCGAGATTTGAACTCGCACCCCCGGATGGGGACTACGCCCTGAACGTAGCGCGTCTGCCGTTTCGCCACTTCGGCTCGTGGTTGCACACAATTATATAGCACCAACGCCCAGATTGTCAAGCTTTTCGCCTCCATTTTTGGGCCTGGAGGGTTGACTTTTCACCCCATTTAGGTGTATAATTAGAACATGGGTGCTAGAGTGTGCAGCCCAATGAGTTTGAGAGCATGAAGAGTTTTTAGAGCTAAATAGAGGACTACTGAGATGGAACAGAGACATTTGAAAATCGTAAGCAACAGGCCCGCAATCACACATGAGCAGGCAGCGGAGGTGCTATTCAACTGCGCCACCATGCTCCAGATGTCGGGCGCAAACGAATACCGCATAGCCCGCTATCGCCAGGCAGCCCTCAACATGATGAGGCTCGGCCACACCGCGCTTGAGATCGTCCTTGACGAAGAGCAGTGGCCCAAGATGGGTCTTGGCAAGCGGCTGGGCACGAAGATACGCGAGCTTGTCCGCGACGGCTCTATGACCTTCTACGTCGAGTCTGAAAGCCGAGCTACCCCCCGCAGTCGAGCAGCTAATGTCAGTGACGGGCGTTGGCCCCAAGCTCGCCATCAGGCTGCACAAGGAGCTAGGGGTCTCGTCCGCTATGGAGCTTGCAGAGGCAGCCCGGCACGGCCAGGTCTCCAAGCTGAAGGGCTTCGGCCCGAAGCGCGAGGCCGCATACGCCAGGTTGCAGGGGCCGACCCCTCCGACCGTCCCTAACCTGCGAGTGCTCAGGCCGACTGCCGTTGATACGGTTGAGTTGCCTGCCGCAGCGTAACAGGTAGCGTGTAGGGGCGTGCCGCCGGCACGCCCCTACGGATTGACGCGGTAGATGGTGCCACCACCCTGCTTGTATAGGAGGGTGTATCCTGGCTGCTCGCGCCCGCAATAGAGGCCACCTAACGCGGGGCGTGAGCCTGTCGGGAATGGGCCGCTCGATGAGGGGTCATCCGGGCAGGTGTCCGCGTTCACACGGTCTACGGGGCCGCCAAGCTGGAGCATGGTGACGCCATACTGCCGGGCGATGCGCTCGATGGTCGCTATATCATCGAAGGGTATCATCACGGCCTGGCGGCGGGTGTACCAGCTTAACTCCCACGGGTCACGTGTCATTACAACGTCGGCGGGCGTACTCATCTCCGAGAGGAGGTTCATGGTCGTCACAAACCCCGTTGGGCGGGTGTCGCGCTCCACCTGGTCCAGGATAGCGGACGCGTGCGGCCAGAGGAGCGCGATTATGGCGATGGGGAGCAACGTGAGGCCCCAGCGCCTCCCCAGACCGCCCCGCAACGTCTCGCGTAGACGATCCCATGCCCAAAATAGCCCCCACGCCATCAGCAGGAATAGCCAGGGCACGGCGACCTGGAAGTATCTCCCCTCGAAGTGCCAGTAAATCAATACGAATGCTATATATAGGCCGATGCTCAACCCCACCATGCCAAAGAGGTTGGCAGCGCGCCGTGTGAGGGCTGCAAGACCCATGAGCGCTACCGCCAGGGGCAGCAAGCCGAGGACGTATTCGCCCTCTCCAGGGTTATCGAACACGCCCTTCTGCCACACCCATCGCAGGTTCGTGCCGAAAGCGTCGAACAGGTTCTGGTAGCCGAACTTCCCGCCCGTTATCCACCTGGGGTGCGGTAGCTCTCCCCCCGCGTACACTTTGTAGATATTCTCCCACTCGACTTGCGGCCAGTAGCGCAGTATGGGTGCGTCGTAGCTCTCGGTAGTGAAGTATGGCGTTTGGAAGGCGAGGAGGTTGCGCACTATGAGGGGCAGCAACACAAGGGCAAATATGCCGCCCACTATCCCTATAGCCCGCCAGGGAACGCGCGCACCGGATGGCCTGTAAGCACGCCACCACGTCCATGCCGCCCATAGAGCCAATCCAACCAGGAGAACCGCGCCGCTGGGCTTGCTCCACACGAGTAGCCCTGCCAGCGCCCCAGTCAGCATGAGACGCCATCTGTCGAAGTAGGGAGATTGCAATAGAGACATTGGCCTGGCGTTCTCCTCGGCAGCCGCGAGCTGGGAGGCGGGGGAGAAGCTGCCGCCATATCATCCACGCCAATACAAAGAAGAGCGCGGTGAAGCCCAGGTCGTTTATCGGGTAGAGGACCGAGTTGAAGAAATAGGGGTGAGCGAGTGTGAAGATGCCCGCCAGCAGCCCCACGCGTGGCTCCCACAGCCGCGACCCGACGTGGAAGACCGCCCACGCCAGCGCCAGCATGATGAAGAGATTAGGCAGCTTGGCGGCCCACGTTTCGGGACCGAATAGCGCAAAGAAAGGGGCTATCATCAGCGGCTGGAGGAGAGGCCACGTCTCGGCGGGGTGGGAGATGCCAGGGTAGTCCTTGTAGAACTGTGCAACGTAATCGACGCTGAGGCCCCGACCTTCAATGAAGTTGCGCGCTATTACGGCGTTCTCGGCGTAGTCGGCGTGACCTATCCAGTCCACCTGCGGTATCGTCCAGAGGGCAAGTGCAGCGTACAGGAGCATCGCACCCAGCATGAGCCAGGTGGCGAGCCGCCCTCTGCCCAGGGCGTCTACCCAATCAGGCCAGTGAGCTACGTGTCTACGCTGTGAGATGAGCAGTCCAGCTACACCGACTATAGCCGCAAGGGGTGGCATATAAGCAGCGACAAGAGTCGAACTAGCGGCGAGAAGTGCCCCAAGCACAAGGCTTATCAAAAGCCCCGCCAATGATGCAATGAACCTACCGAAACCTATTAACAACCCGTAGAACCCTGCTACTAAGGTGAGTGACCACAGTACCAGCCATAGAGGCGGAATGTTCAGCCCATCATTTGACTGGACCAACCTCACTCGGTCAACTTTGACGCCAAGCTCACGCCCGTCGTTGGGTGGGCTGAAGGTGGAGTTGCGTAGTGTTACCATAAATGGCCCATCGAGGGCGGGACCTGGTTGTGGCCGGAATGTATAACTTTGTAGTTCCGGGGTGAGCGTCACTACGGATGGGTCCATAGGCTGCCCATTGACCGAGAGGGACATTGTGACGGGTATAGAAGCAGCATCTTGGGTTCTCGCACCCTGCGCTACTATCTCCACGGTATCCAGGCGAGCAGAACCTGCTCCTGCGAAACGCACTTGCAACTCGTCTTTAGTCCACCTGTACCTGTACTCAATGTCCGGCTCGTCGGCGTAGAAGCCTGATACGAGGGCACTATCGCTGAGGTCGCCGATATTTACGGAGAGGGTGCGCCCAAAATGGTACGTAATCAAGACCGCCAGTAAGGTCAAAGCCAAAACCGCTACCAACCCTAAAGAGGCAAGTCGCTGAGGCACACCTACACGTGTCCCAATACTGCCCCGCGCACCCGCCTCTAGAGGCGCATCTTCGGTCTCCTGACTGCTGACTGCTGACCCCTGACTTTCGCTCATTCTACCGGCTCCTGTCCAGGCGTCCACTCTACTTCTAGCGTAGTCGTGCCAGGGGGAAGATCAGGTAGCACGATCTGGCGCGCGGGGTAAAGGCGATTGCCAGGCTCGCTGAGGCGGATTGTGCCGTTGTTGGGGTGCTGGACCGTCAGCACTTCGGTAGAGGAAGAGATGCCCTTCACATCGCCGGGCAGGGTGAGGGTGACGCCGTGCAGTTCTTTGCCGGAGTCGTTACGGGATCTGCACCTTCCAGCCTCCCATCCCCAGGAAGCCATCATCGAGGGAGGTAGTGACGCTCATGATGTCGCGCTGGTATGCGGTTATGTCGGCTACGGTGGCTATCCATAGCTTACCATTGTCACGCTGCCGCGCGGCCTCAGTCACTACATCCGCCCAGGCAGCGCGCACATCCTGGAACTGAGGGCCGTCCGCGAGCTGCTCAGGGTGGGTCCAGAAGGAAGTAGTGCCACGCCTCGACAGCGCCTCTGCGATTACCTGCAATCCCTCCTGGTGGCCGATCTCCTTCCCTGCCTCCTCGCCCGCATTGAGGGAGGGCGAGCCGAGCAGGAAGTCAGGCATGACCGAGATGTTGGGATAGGCCGAAGGTGCTCCCAGCGTGTACAGGTCTTTCATATCGCGCTCGTAGATGCGGGTGACGGCGCGTATGCCCCGCTTGTAGAGGACATCGTAGAAGTCTGCGGTCAAAGAGTTGCTGCTACGCCAGGGGAAGGCGAAGGTAGTCGTATTGGTGATGCCCAGGGACCGGGCTGCGGCCAGCCACTCGTCCATGTCGGTGGCAAGCTCCTGTGGGTTGGAGCCGCGCACGTAGAGGTGGCCGAAGGTGTGGGGCGCGACCTCATGTCCCGCGTCCAGGAGTCGTCGCGTCTGGTCGCCAAAATACCATGCCGGATGTGTTTGATATGTGCCGTAAGGGTCGTCACTGTACCACTTGTGGGTGAGCCAGTAGTCAGTTTCCCACCTGTTCCTTGGAGCGGCCCACTTGTAAATGGGGTCGCCCGAAAATGTCCGCCGTTCGGTATTTCCATCGAGCAGGTTGTACCCCGTACCGTAGAAGGTGGCGTGAATGTTATTATCTGTGAATAAGCTGTTTAGCCAATCAGCCCCTTGGCGCATCTCAAGACCATGTGTAGAAGCTGTTGATGGGTCGTGCTCCTTCATACCTTTAGAATGGATAGCCCCTCCTATCGCGCTCTCCCAGTCGAAGGAGAAGGCGATGGAGCCTTGCGTGCCGTTGGGGTGCGATTTAACGTAGACATCACCGCACGATAGCTTGGGAGAAGTTATCCATGCCGTGACAGCACTCTCCCCTTCCCGTCTTGGAGTGAGGTTGCGAATTTCAAACTGGAGATGCGTTGCTTTGGCGGGTACTCTGTAAGACCCGCTACGGAACTCCGGCTCTACACTCCCTAACCCACCTCCTACATCCCACACAGGCGAGTCGCTCCATGATAACACATCGAGCGCGTTATCCAGCCACAGCAGCCTGACTTGCACCTGGGCATTTACTTCCTCATAGCGAGCAGTGTAAAGGCTATATTTGCATATTTCATTAGGGCGAACTACAGCGATGGCTCCAACGAGAGAAGATTGCGGCAGGATTGACCTGGTATCCGTTAGCACGTTGAATGAGAACGGCTTGGAGGTGGGGGGAGGAGTGTACACTTCGACAGTGCTGGTAAGGGAGCGGCTGACGAAAGGCACGCCGACGAGAAGGTTATTCCTGGATGCGAAGTCTCGCCGCTCGAAGGCGCGGAATCGTTCCTCCTTCTGGGCACCCGCAACATAGAGCAACACGACAACTAGAGCCATGAGAAGAAGAATAAGAGCAGTACCTCTCCTGTTGAGAGGAGCAATACCTTTACGAGAAGAGTGAGTAAAGTCATAACGCAGCCATATCACCCACCCAGTTACCGCCTGCGCCAGGTTCAACACCAGGATGAGGAGGGATACCGCTATCCCCTGGGCGGGAAGGAGGCCAAGCTGAGTGAAAGCGAGCGCGGCGACGGCATCCCGCGTGCCCACACCACCTACCGTTACCGGCACGAGCGCGACGGCTGTGGTCAGCCCGACGAAGCCTGATACCTCCAGCGGACCCAGCCATACGCCTAATGCTGCTGCCAAAAGCCACACCCTGAAGATTGATGTGGCGAAGCTGGCGACGGTGAGGAGTCCGGCGTTGGCGAGGGTGCCGCTTCTTAAAGACCATGCGCCCGAGTCGTCCGCCGCCTGCCGTTCGCCGTTCGCCCTCCAGCGAGACAAGCGCCGCTTCACAACCTTAACGGCCCACTCACGGGTGCGGTTCCAGGCGAAGAAGGCTACTATGGCGATGCAAGCTATTGTCAAGAGTATGAGCGCGGGGGTCTGCCCGGCAAATCGCTGCCCGTACACCGCTATGCCCAGGAGACCAAGCACCGCTAAAGCAGCAACGTCAAAGAGCCTGTCGAAGATGGAACTGCCGAGGGCGCGACCTAGAGGGTAGCCCATGCGCTGCAAATACCACGCTTTGAGCGCGTCGCCCGCCTGTCCCGGGGTGAAAGTGCCCGCCGCCAGCCCTATGGCATAAATACGCCAGGCATCGCGCCACCTCAGAGGCATCAGCATATCTTTGGAGAGCATCCGCCAGCGCGCAGCCTTGACCACCAAAAAGGGGGTGTACAGGGCGATCGATAGACCGACCAGTAGCGGGTTTGCATCCTTGAGCGCCGCCCAAACCTGCTCTAAGGGCAGCACACCCTGCAAATCCAGCCATATAAGGAGGGCAATGAAGAGGAGCGTGCCTGCAATGCGGAGACCCCAGGTCCGCCACATATTCTGCGAGGTGGTAGGCGCACCCGTTACGCGTTCTGTCCCCTCGGAATCGGCATCTGCCGCCCGCATCCCCATCTCGGTACTCTCGCTACCCGCCATCGTGCTCCGTAGGCTCTTTTAGCCCACTTGTCTCTGCCCGTTCACCTGCGTCATGTCGCCCATCCTTCGTGAATGAATCACCCAAATTCGCATTCCGAAATCCGAAATCCGAAATCCGATCAGCACGCTGGCTGCTCTCGAAGCGCATGGCGGCGATTTGCTCGGAGATGAGGCCGAAGAGGAAGATGAAGAGGCTGCTCAGTATCAGCAGGACCGAGCCGTTCGGGATGCGGTTGATGCCGACGAGGAATATATTGATCAGGCCGTAGATCACGCCCGATAGGAAGAGGACTATACTTATCGGCAGAAATATCTTCATCGGCGCGAAGAGGGTTATCATGCGGAGGATGATTACGATAGCGCGCACGCCGTCACGAAGTATCCTGGTGTTGCTCCTGCCGGTCCCTTTGCGCGCCTTGATGGGGACGAACTTGACGTTGTAGCCTGCTTTGATGAAGGCGAGAGTGCTGGTGGTGGGGTATGAGTAGAGGTTGGGGAGGAGGTGGATGAACTCCATTATCATGTCGCGCTTCATAGCGCGGAAGCCGGATGTGAGGTCGGGTATCTTGCGCCCCGACAGGTAGGTGGCGAGGCGATTGAAGATGGAGTTACCTACATTTCGCACCCAGGCAGACTCCAAGTCGCGGGTGCGCGCCCCAACCACCAGGTCGTATTCTCCCACCTCGGCAAGCACGCGCTCGATGTCTTCAGGGGGGTGCTGGCCGTCCGCGTCCAATAGGAGGACCACTTCGCCCGTGGCGTTGCGTATGCCTGTCTTGACCGCCGCGCCGTTACCCTTGTTGTAGGGGTGGCGTATCACTCTCGCGCCCGCAGCTCGCGCTACCTCCGAAGTGTTGTCCGGCGAGCCGTCGTCTACCACCAGCACCTCGGCGTCGGGGCGAAGCTCCTGCACCTTATGGACCACGCGATCTACAGAGTCAGCTTCGTTGTAGGCAGGTATGACCACGCTGAGGGTGAAACGGGGTTTAGCCGCTTCGGGCATGGGGGATGCGTGATGCGTGATGCGTGATGCGTGAGTATTCAAGGTAAAGAGTTCGGGGCGTGTGATACCCGCCGACGATGCCAATCCTTCGTCTATCGTCTATCGTCTATCGTCTATCGTCCAGCTAGCGCACCACGTCGGGGCGGGAACCTTCGTGCCCTATGCTGACGAGGGTGACGCCCATGATTATCACCAGCACGCCAAGCACCTGGAGGAGGGTGACTTTCTCTTTGAGAATGAGGACGGAGAGGATGATGCCAATGATATAGCTGATGGAGAGGAGAGGGTAGGCGAGCGACAAATCCCACCGCGAGAGGACGGCAAGCCAGAAGAGCGCGCCTCCGAATACGAAGGCGAATCCGCCGACGATGAAGATGTTGGTGAAGAGCTTCCAGGCAGTTGGGAGTAGAGTCGAGAAGCTGAGGTTCAAGTCGCCGGAGAGGCGGTTGATGCCCGACTTGAGCAGTAATTCACCCGTCACAGTCAGACCCATGGCGATCAAGAGCAGACCAAAAGTGCCCCACCAAGCGGAATCCATCCTGAACCTCCCTAATTTCGGCTTCTCTTCAACAAGCGCACCGGCAGCGGCGGCCGCCTCGGCTTCGTCTGCCTCGGCCTCAGCAATGATAAAGTGTGCTTCGGGTTCCATGCGACCATTATACCAGTACAAATGCCTGGTAGTCGCAGACCCCACATCTTACAGGATATGTCTCCTGAAGTTGCAGGTCGGGTTCGAGCAGAGGCACGTATTGAGCGGGACGGCGATGTATGCGCCTGCGTCAGCCAGGTGGACGAGCGCGCCCAGCAGGTTCAGCGACCCGCGCAACGCTATATCTTCCATAACGAGCGCGCGGCCTCCCGGTCGCAAGACACGTCGCATCTCCTTCACAATGCCTCGCACTTCCTCGTCGGAGAGGTGGTGGAGCACGCCGGTGACAAGTATCTGGTCGAAGTAGCCGTCAGGGTATTGGAGGGCGCTGGCGTCCATGACGTGGAACTTGCCTTTGCGGTAGGTTTTAGCAGCGTAGGCTATGCGCTCAGGTGCGATGTCTATCCCGGTGTAGCTATAACCCGCTTTGAGAAAGACAGGGGCAAGCTCCCCAGTGCCGCAACCCAGATCGAGCAATTGGGGGCGGCGACCCTCGCGCCGTATCTCTTCTGCCTGGGGCATCAGTTCACGGGCGATTACGCGCTTTTCTTCGCGGAAGTTAAGCTCAAGGATGCGCCTGAAGAGGTTCCAGAGAGTGGGCCGGGCCGAGAGCCAATTCACCAAGCGACGAACAGGCGACATGATGCGCTCGAAGGCGCTGCCTGGACGACGGATTTGAGTGGACCCTTCGGATTGTGATGCCTCAACCAAGACGTCTGGCGTCTGGGAAGTCAAGATATCTTGATCTCCATCCCTAGCCTGTCGTCCGTCGTCCGCCGTCCGTCGTCCGCGCATCAACTCTTTATCCATTATAGAATCCAGTAATGGCGTCTACTACCGTTCGCGCCTGCTCCATGCTCAGCTCGGGGTACATGGGGAGGGTGATTATCTCGGAGGCCATGCGCTCGGCCTCCGGGTACGCGCCCTTCTTCAGCTTGAGGTGGGCGTAGGCTTCTTGAAGATGAACGGGAACAGGGTAATGGATCATCGCGTCGACGCCCTTTGCCTTGAGGTGGTCTATCAGAGCATCGCGCTTGTTCGCGTCCACCCTGATGATGTAGAGGTGCATGGCGCTGTGCCCGTAGTCACGTAATGTGAGGGTACGAACGGGCACGTTGGCCGCGGCTAGCATCCGGTCGTAACGGTAGGCGTTCTCGCGGCGCGCTTCGTCCCAGGCATCGAGGTGGGGTAGCTTGACGCGCAGGATGGCGGCCTGTAGCTCGTCCAGGCGGCTGCACACACCAACTCGGACGTGGTTGTAGCGCCCGCGCTGGCCTCCGTTGCGAAGCTCCCTGAGCGTCTGAGCCAGGTCGTCATCATCTGTGGTGATGGCCCCGCCGTCGCCGTACGCTCCCAGGTTTTTTGTGGGGTAGAAGGAGAAGGCGCTGAGGAGGCCGATGGAGCCGGATCGTTTCCCTTTATAGGTGGCTCCGTGCGCCTGGGCTGCGTCCTCGATGACGGGGATGTTGTGCTTGCGGCTTATTTGCATGATGGGGTCCATGTCGGCCATCTGCCCGTAGAGGTGGATGGGCATGATAGCCTTCGTGCGTTTGGTTATCGCCGCCTCTATCCCTGTGGGGTCGATGTTGCCCGTGTCAGGCTCGATGTCGGTGAAGGTGGGGGTCGCGCCGGTCATGGAGATGCCGAGTGCGGTGAATGTCGCCGTGTGGGGCGAGGTAATAACTTCGTCGCCCGGCCCGATGCCGAGCGCCTTGCAGGCGAGGTGTATCGCGTCGGTGCCGTTCCCCACACCAATCGCGTGCTTCGTGCCGCAGTATTCGGCAAGCTCGCGCTCAAACGCGGCCACGTTCTCCCCCAGGATGAAGTAGCTACGCTCCATCACGCCTGTGACGGCAGGAAGGAGAGCCTCCTTGATGGAGTCATATTGGGCGCGGGTGTCGTTGATGTAAATCACACTTACTACCTCACTGTCACCGAATAAAGCATTCTACTCATATAAAGCCTTCGCTCCTGCATCGGTAATAACAAGCTCAACCCAAGAGCCATCGTTGGGCCAAGCCCTGGCCTGAGTTCGGCGGGCGTAGTTTTCCTGAAACGACAGTACACGTGCAACTTCACTCGGTTCGAGAGGCAGGTATATGTGCCCGCCACGCTCTTTTTCTACGTGCTGCCGAAGCGATACCAACCCTAAATGAAGCAATCCTTTAACCGCATCTTCAGTCTCTTTTCCATTAACTCACGCCAGGCCAGGCCAGGGAACTGCCCATGCAAGGTGATTAGCACAGTCGTCAAAGCCTCAGAGCCAGCCTCTTCAAGCATCCAAACTATCTCACGCTGCATTGGAGATAACTTTAGCTTTTTAGATACGTGCTTCATTATGCTCTGATCTCACCAATAATATTTACCCTCTTCCTTGTAGAAGTCAACCGTTCTCCTCAGCCCATCCTCCAAACTGACCGTCGGCTCCCAGCCTAGCGCGCCCTTAATCTTTTCGTAGGAACTGTACACGCTCCCAATGTCTATCACTTTGCGCTCAGGGGGCCAGGGGACGAGCTTGTAAGAGCCGCTGCCCGCTATCCTCACCAGCAGGGCGGTGAGATCGTGGTGGCTGATGGGGTCGCCGCCGAGGTTGAACACCTGGCCGTTAGCCGCGTCACTCGCGCCCGCCCGAAGAAAGGCGTCTACCACGTCGTCCACGTAGTTGAAGTCACGTAGCTGGGAGCCGTCGCCGTATATCTGTATCTCCTCGCCCAAAACCGCTTTGCGGATAAAGAAGCCGATAAAGCCCATTCGAGCGTCTTTCACGTATTGTCTCGGCCCGTATGTGTTGGTCAGCCTTAATGACGACGCCCGGATTCCGTACACGTTATTGTACAGGATGTGATACCACTCCCCCGCCATTTTGTTGATGCCGTTCACGTCGGTGGGGTGCATCAGGTGCTTTTCATCGATGGGGAGGTAGTCGGGCTTGCCGTACTGCTGGCGCGTGCCCGCGAAGACTATTTTCACTGCGGGGTTGTTGTGCCTGCACGCTTCGAGGAGCGAAAGCTGGCTGCGACAGTTTATCTCCAGGTCGGTAAAGGGGTCGGTCATCGAGTCGATGTGGCTGACCTGTCCCGCCAGGTTGAAGATGTAGTCCTGGTCCTGGACGAGGAAGTTCATGGTGGGCTGGGTGCGTATGTCGGCGATGTTGATACGCACGAGGTCCTGGATACCGGCGATGTTGCGACGGTTGCCCCCATACCCGGGTATGAGAGAATCGACCAACATCACATCAGCGTCTAGTTGCACCAGCCTTCGCGCCAAGTTCGAGCCGATGAAGCCTAGGCCCCCTGTAACCATGATCCGCTTTCCAGCGTACACACGCTCATATTCGGCGATGGGGCGGGGCGAATCTTCCTCCGGCGGAGGGTCTTGCAATACGCCCGTGTTCCAGGTCCAGCCCGGTCTCATCGCTTCCCTTTGGACGACGGACGACGGACGGCGGACGACGGAACCACAGATTTCGAGGGTGTGAGGTTGGAGGAGTCAGGACTGGCTTCGGAAGCAACATGTCGTCCATCGTCCGTCGTCCGTCGTCCGCTCGTGAGGGCGCGGTCCTGCACTTCGGTGCTGTAGATGAGGGAGGGGTTGCTGTCGTCCACCGTCATGGGGGGCTTGACGCTTTTGACGGGCTTGCGGCCTGTCAGGCGCGGCTCAAGGACAAGCTCGCGCCAGAGCTGAAGAAGCTGGATACCTGTGGCCCATAGGCGCTTGAAGTTAAAGAACTGAGAGCGGCCATAAGCGCGATGGTAGTGGTGCACGGGCACTTCGGTGAAGACCGCGCCCAATTCGTGCAGTTTCTTGACCAATTCTAGGGGGAAGGTGCCGGTGGTAGACTTCAGGGTGAAGCGCTCCAGGGCGGACCTGCGGATGAGGCGGAAATCACAGTCGGTGTCCCTGATTGGGAGGCCAAACGCGAGCTTGACTATCCAGTGGTAGACTTTGCCTATGACAATGCGGAAGATGGGGTCGTGGCGGGCAATTTTGTAGCCTTGAACAACGTCCACTTCGGGGCGCAGGGCGTTTACGAGCATCGTTAGCTCGTGGGCATCATATTGGGCATCACCGTCGGTGTAGAAGATGAATTCTTTGGAGGCTATCTTGAAGCCAAGGCGTAAGGCCCCTCCATACCCAAGTACCTTTCGATGCGTCGATATGCGAAGCTGGCTGTGTGTCGAGGCAAGGTCTTCCAGCACCTGGACGGTGTAATCGGTACTGCCGTTCTCTACAACGATGACCTCATAATCGTCAGTCAGGGAGGCGCAGGTGTTGAGCGCGGCGAGGACCATAGAGGCGATGGTGCCTGCATCGTTATATGCGGGGAAGACGACGGAGATGCTGGGGAGCCGCCTGGAGAGTGCGGAGTGCGGAGTGCGGAGTGCGGATGTACGCACCCCGTCCTTACGGGCCTGATGGATAGGTTTGTCTGACTGCGTAGACATGTCAGAGCGGATTATAACATAGAGGGAGAGGGGACGCACGCTGTGGCCTCAAGCCATTTGGGGCAGCCACACTGAATTACTCTCTACATGGCAGATTGGGTAGATCCTACCTACACCTTTGAGAGTGCCCACGTAGAGGGTGTCCTGTGCTCCCAAGTAGCCTGGGTGTTCAGTCTCTATCTCTCCGTGGGCTTCCTTCCTCCTTGTGGGGACAGTAACCCTCAGGTTGAAGAGAACTAGCTCTTGACACCGTGTGTATAATAAGTGTGCACTTTTCTTTGTGTTTCGTCAGCTTCGTATCTCTAAGCTGTCCTTGCTTCATCCATAAACGCTGGGCCACTTTAGCGTTTTGGTTTGACAATAGTGTATGTAGTGCGGCGGTTGGCTATTTTCCCTACACTGCATTGTGGTACGCGATTGCGTACGCGAAGGAGGTAACGCCTATCGGCTGATGACAGAGGAACTATAGGAGTTCTTAGCAAAAGCGAGACTGCTAAATTACACAAGGAGGATGCGTTCATGGACGATGGGACCTTTCGTATTAAGCAACTGCTGATCCATGTCCTGCCAGAAAAGAATGTAGATGAAAAGGGCGGTCTTCAACAGCTGTGTTTCCCCGATACCTGTGAGTGTACTCGAGGTTGCTCTGAATGCTCAAAATGCTCGGAGGGCTGCACCGCTTGCTCGGAGGGCTGCACCGCTTGCTCGGTCTGCACCGGTTGCTCGGATCTCTGCAGCGCTTGCTCGAATGGCTGCACCGTGTGCAGCCAATGCTCCCAGTGTACAGGGTGTACCCAATGCTCCCAGTGTACAGGGTGTACCAACTGTACCCAGTGTACTGGGTGTACCCGGTGCTCCCAGTGCACAGGGGGGTGTACCAACGGTTGTACAAGGTGTAGCGGTGAATGCACATGCTCAGACTGCACGCGCTGTAGTGATCTCACTTGCTTTAAAAACAGCCAGATCCCAATCGAGCGATTCACTGCTAAAGACTTCGAGCTACTGAGAGCCCAACTGGAGGCTGCTTTGGAAGAGGTTAAGCAGCAGCAGACGGCTCTGAGCAATGAGGAAGCTGGTGGTCAAGGAGGCACGGAAAAATAATCGAAGTGACGACACGCCGTTATACTGCTACCGGAAGTCGCACGGTCTGCGACTTCCGGTAGCATCGTTGCAATAGGTGGTGCTATGCGAGAGATTAGGCTTGCGAACATCGAGCACATCCAGTTCCGGGCAAACCCCAATTATGAGTCTGATTTTGTTCGACCGATTGACACCGGAGCAGCAACAAGCCTTGAGCGGGTTAGAAAAAGATCCAGACCTGTATGGAATCTTGTACCCGCTGACAGGGGCAGTTCACGGGATAAAGTCTGTGGGAAGAGATACTGCCCTGCTCTACTATACTATGCAACAGCCCGGTCCTCTGCCATCTTACGTAAAAGCCTTAGCAGGGGAACGTTTTGGCAAGGCAATCGCACAGTTAATTCTGGATGGAGTGCTTGAGATTCAGCGGGACGGCAGCTTTGTATCGGGTCCAGCAGCATATAACGTGCTGTATGAAGAGGAGCAACTCCGCCCGCCGAAGGGCGAATTGCAAGCCTTTCTATAGATGCCGTGCGGTACGGCGAAGCCCTGGACATTAATGATAGCTTGAGTTCTCAGCTCGGATGTACTTTTTCAACCGCCAACCGGTATCTCCCTACTGGAAACGCCGCTATCCAACGAAAGCAGCAGTTAGCGATTACCTGGGCCTCGACAAGGGTGGGACCGGAAGTATTCTTCGCCATTCGTGGTCTAAGGTGAAACGCAACTCTCCGTTCGATGGATGGCATCTCTGGAGGGCCCGCGGAACAGGGCGCCGCCCGCGCAAGGCAAAGGCGTCGTACAAGGTGTATGTTAGCCCAAACTGCGGATATGTACGGGAAGCATTCCAAGCCACACTAGAGGTTATATCAACAGGATTAGCACATAGCGTTAAAGTGGGCGATGATGTATACGGGCTGCTGCGTCCAGATAAAATTGTGGTGTACTGTAATAGCCTCGAGGAAGTACAGGAAATCGGTGACAGTCTTTTTAATAAGCTTGCCGGGTGCCCGGTGCATGGGGTGCCATTTACCGCAGAACTCGGGAAAGATGGGTTGCTGTCGTGGGGGGTCGACCCGCCACGGACTGAACAGGTATTGGATTGGCAAGAGCGGCAGAGCTGGCGTCTATGGATTACGAATCGGTTGGCAGCGGCCTTGCTAACAGCGAGAGCGGGGAAGGCCCAGGATATTGAGCCCTGGCGGTTCGCGCTCGAGCGGCTTGAACTTGAGGGGGTTGACACAACGACTTGGACGCCACGAGGGAATATCTGGGGCAGCACATTCCAGCCGAAGGATCAATAAATGGCAATCACAGATCGATTTGTACTACCTGCTGATGTGGTTCTCGCGCCTGTAGAGAGCCTATCTCAAGACGTCCGAGCTCAGTTCGAAGCGGAAGATGGCGACTTTGCTGTGACCAGGCCAAGGTCGCGTACGGCCTCAAGTATCATTGGGGCGTCCGCAGCGGAGCTATTACAGTCGTTTCGGAGTCCTATTTCAGTCATCGAGGCTATCATCCAGTACAGCGAGCGCCGCCAAACAGACCCGCGCACGATGCTTGCGGAAGCGTTTCCAATGATAGAGCGCCTCATCAATTCAAACCTGCTCGTAGAGGCTGATTCCGAGGAGGCAAAGCGCATTATACAGACCCTTGAGATTGGGGATAAATTCCAGGACTTCGAGGTTGTAAGGTGCGTTCAAGTCTTAGAGGATACAGAGCTATACCAGTTGCGAAAGTCGGACGGAGAGGAAGCTGCCCTCAAATTGGCACGAGCAGGCTACGCAGCCAGCGTTCGGCGGATGTTCGAACGGGAGGCGGCCGTTCTCCAACGCCTGGATGGAAAGGTCAATCCACGACTGCTGGCGTCGGGGGAATTTGAGGAGAATCCATACCTGATTATCGAATGGTGCGTCGGGGTAAATGCCTCCGTAGCGGCCCACGAATTGCGGCGCAAGTCCGGAGAAGCCGAGCGAGCTGAACTGTTAAACCTGTGTTTGGTATTGCTCGAGGCTTATGCCCATCTGCACGCTCAGGGGGTAATTCATTCTGACGTCCATCCTAGAAACGTCCTAATTGGGCCGAATAATGAAGTGAAAATCATCGACTATGGGCTTGCACGTTTGGATGATCTCAGCAGCCCTCTGCGAAAGGCCCGACGGGGTGGCGTGCACCACTACTTCGAACCTGAGTTTGCTGCAGCTCGGACAGCGGGCAAACATCCCCAGCCGTCCAGTATGGCAGGTGAGCAATATGGCCTCGCCGCCATGCTGTATCAACTGATAACCGGACAAGATTACCTTGATTTTGCGGCAGAGAAAGAGAAAGCGTTCCGCCAGATCATGGAGGAAGCACCTCTTCCGTTCTCCCGTAGGGGGGTTAGTCCCTGGCCGGAAGCCGAAGAGTTACTGGGACGCGCTTTGAGCAAGCAGCCAAAGGAGCGCTTCCTATCAGTGGCCGAGTTCGCGCGGAAACTGGCTGCTATCAAGTATGTTCCGTCCGAAATCGAGAATAATACTACTAGCGCAGCACTGGCACAGGGAAGCCAATCAATTAGAGAGGGAATTCTGAAACGTCTCTTGCAGAATGTTGGGCCAGAGGGACCCTTATTCATGGAAGGCTATCGGATGACTCCAACCTGCTCCGTAAACTATGGAGCAGCAGGATTGGCATACGCTCTTTATCGACTGGCATGTATCCAGGACGACCCAGGACTGTTATCACTTGCCGACCTTTGGATCACGAAGGCAGTGAGCGGTATGGACTCAAGTAGTGCTTTCTACAGCACAGATATTGAGATTACGCCAGAAACCGTGGGCCGGATCTCGCCATATCATACGGCAAGCGGCCTTTACTTAGTCCAGGCGTTCGTAAGTAATGCAATGTGCGACATTCCTACGCAAGGTCCGGCAATTGAAGCCTTTATAGCAGCATCTCAGGCACCGTGTGACAGCCTGGATCTTACACTCGGTCTATCAGGAAGCCTGCTGGCCAGCGCATTGGTTCTAGACACCATACCAGTAGAATTGTCGGGAAGCCGGTCGATGCTGATAGATTTCGGTGAAAGGGTCTATGAGCAGATATGGAACAAAGCTTCACAATTCGCGCCAATACCAGAATGTCGTGATCTCAGTTCGCTAGGAATTGCTCATGGATGGTCCGGTTTGGTCTATAGTGCATTACGGTGGTTGCAGGTGATGGGTAAGCCAATCCCAGCAACCGTGTATGAACGGCTGGAGCAATTAGTTGAATGCGCCGAGTCAAAAGGACGGGGTGTGCGTTGGAAGGTCAGAATCCGGCGAAGTAAACACAATAGTGGATCTGATTACATGACCAGTTGGTGTAACGGCAGCCCGGGCTTTGTGTTCCTGTGGACGCTCGCACATGAGCTGTCAGGTTCCCAAGAGTTCTTGCAGCTTGCTGAGAGGGCGGCCTGGAATACCTATGAAGACACTGAGCAGATTGACAGTCTGTGCTGCGGGTTAGCCGGAGCGGGGTACAGCCTGCTCAACCTTTACAAGTATACAGGCGATAAGCAATGGCTCAACCGAGCACATGAATTCGCAAAGCGCGCGACGGAAGCACGTACATACTCGCAAACACCAGAAAGCCTCTACAAAGGACAACTAGGCGTGGCTTTGCTACTTGCCGACTTAGAAAAACCTGAAACAGCGTGTATGCCGCTGTTCGAGCCAGAAGGGTGGCCATCGCCAAGTATAAGCTCTGTTGGGAGTAGCTAAAAGCATAGCGAGGGACTAGCGCAAAAGTAATACTCCGAGGGTGTTACTGCCTCGCATCCAAACTCTCCAGGCCCTTCTCTATCGTGCGGAGGTGGCGGCCTAGCTGCTCCTTTAGTTGGGATAGGACCTGGCGGGCGTATTCATCCGCACCCTGTATGCGCTCCTGGGCCGCGCCCTCGACCTCTTCCATATATTGGTTGGCGCGGGCCTGCGCTTCGGCGAGGAGGCCCTGCTGGTCCAGCAGCATCTCGGCCTGCTCGTGCGCGGTCTTGAGGATGTCGTCTGCCTGCTGCTGCGCCTCGGCGATGACGCTATCGCGCTCGCGCAGGACCTTGCGAGCAGCGCGAACCTCCTCAGGCAGAACGGTCCGCATCTGGTCTATCAGGTCGGCCAGCTCCTGCTCGTCAAGCATTAGCTTGCCCGATATGGGCACGCGCTTAGCCCCCGTGACCAGCGTCTCAAGGCGGTCAATCAGGTATTGCAGGTCCATTCGCATATCAGTAGCGATAGTAATCACCCCCCGTTGGTAATTACGAATTATGAATTACGAATTGTATATTATCTAGAAATTCGTAATTCGTAATTTGTAATTCGTAATTGCCTTAAACGTCTCGCACGTCTGCGGTTTGCGCCCGCGAGTCGTATCTGTGTCGCAATGCTTCCGCCACGTTAGGCGGAACAACCCCGTCCAGTTTGCCCCCCAGCATGGCAAGCTCTCGTACCATGCTGGCGCTCAGGAATGAATACTCCTGGCTCGTCATAAGGCACACGGTCTCTATTTGCGCATTTTGAGTGCGGTTGATGAGCGCAAGCTGGAACTCCCATTCAAAATCGGTGACGGCCCGCAAGCCGCGCACAATTAGAGTTGCCCCTAGCTCCTCCGCGTATTTTACCGTCATCCCTCTATATGTCTTGACCTCTATACGCCCATCAAGGTTCAATCCCTGGAGCGCCTCCAGTATGAGCGCAATTCTTTCATCTATCGAGAAGAGGGGCTGCTTGTTGCGGTTGTCCCCCACCGCTATGACCAGACGGTCGCACAGGCGTAGCGCCCGCGACGCGATATCTAAATGGCCCATAGTGATGGGGTCGAATGTGCCCGGATAGATTGCTACTCGCTCCATCGCTCCTCAGTTTAGCTGTGAAATCCCAACCACTATCAGTAATAATTCTAACCGAAGTCGGCTTCCTGGCCCGGCACGCGCTCGTATATAGAAAAGGCCGAGCCGCCCATCTCCCGGTGACGTATCCTCTGCAAGGAACTATTGCCGTACTCGTCGGCCAGCTTGACGCGGGTCGCGTGCCCGATGACTACCATGCCATCCTGCGCCAAAAGAGGAGACTTGGCTACGTCTTCGAGCGTGCTGCTTATCTCAGCGTCGGCGTATGGCGGGTCGAGGAGTATTATATCATACTCACGTGCCGTGTCTAGCGTGCCATTGCCCGGCATGGGCGCGTCTGAGCTGACGGCATTACTCATCATGGTAAGGAAGCGAGCTACGAACATCTTGTAAACGTGCGCCCGGTCCGCGAGGCCGGTAGTCCTCAGGTTGTCGCGTATTATACCGCACACGGACGGATTTTGCTCGACGAAGTCGGCCCACTCAGCGCCACGCGAGAGCATCTCGATGCCTAGAGAGCCGCTCCCTGCGTACAAGTCTAGCACAAGCGCGCCTGCAACTCCGTAGGGCACGAGGGTATCGAAGAGGGACACCTTAAGCCGGTCGGTCATGGGCCGAGTGCTCAGCCCAGGCGGCGCTTTCAGTTGGCGGCCCTTGGCCGTTCCGGCGATTACTCTCATCTTGGAAATTATGAAGGATAAATTATAAAGGATAAATTATGGATGCTGAATTCTTGAGGCGGCTTTATAATTTATCCTTTATCCTTTTTCCTTTCCTACTGGTCCGCCTCCGTTTCGGCGCGGCTCCAGAAGTTGTCGAGGGCGGTCTTGAGGGGGGCGTGCTCAGGTTTGGAGAGGGCAGGGTCGCGACTGAAGAGGGCTTTGGCTTGCTCGCGGGCTGAGGTGAGGGTAGCCATGTCCGAGAGCTTCGCCATGCGCAGGTCGGGCATACCTGATTGGCGCGTGCCGAAGAACTCGCCGGGACCCCTTATCTTGAGGTCTTCTTCGGCCAGGCTGGAAGCCGTCGTGCGTCTCCTGGATTATCTGCATACGCTCGAATGCGACGCCCTTCGCGTCTTCTGCCAGCAGGATGCAGTAGGACTGGTGCTCGCCCCGGCCCACGCGGCCCCTGAACTGGTGTAGCTGCGATAGGCCGAAGCGGTCGGCCCCCTCCACCAGCATCACGGTGGCGTTAGGCACGTCTATGCCCACCTCCACCACGCTAGTGGAGACCAGCACGTCGGCCTCCCTGGCGTGGAACTGGGCCATCACCTCGTCCTTCTCTTTGGGCTTCATGCGCCCGTGCAGGAGCGCCAGCCTGCGCGCCGGGAAGACTTCGGCCTGCAACCGCTCGTGCTCGGCTGTGGCGGCTTTGGCCTCTATCTTGTCCAACTCCTCTACGAGGGGGCAGATGATGAACGCCTGCCGACCCTCCTCTAGTTTCTTCTCGATGAACTCGTATGCCTGGTCGCGTCGGGTCGTCTACCCAGCGCGTCTTGATGAGCCGCCTGCCGGGGGGCATCTCGTCAATGACGGACACTTCCAGGTCGCCGTAGATAGTGAGGGCGAGGGAGCGCGGGATGGGGGTGGCGGTCATCACGAGGGTGTGAGGCATCAGGCCCATCTCAATGCCCTTTCTGCCGGAGTACGTCACGCTGCGCCACACCGAAGCGGTGCTGCTCGTCCACGACGACCAGTCCCAGTCGCTTGAAGTTGACCCCTTCCTGGATAAGGGCGTGCGTGCCCACCACGATATCCACCTCGCCCGAAGCGATCTCCTTGTAGATTTGCAGCTTCTCTTTGCGCGGAGTGCTGCCCTTTAGAAGACGAACGGTTGGATTTTGGATTGGGGTTTCTTGCGTCTCAGCGTCGGTTTTTCGGCTGCGGGCTTTGGACTTTGGACCCTTCGCTTCGCTCAAGGGCAGGCTTTGGACTTTGGACCCCTCACTTGAAGCCTCATTATCCGTCGTCCGTCGTCCGTCGTCCGTCGTCAATATCTTAGTGAGGCTCTTGAAGTGCTGCTCGGCGAGGATTTCGGTGGGAGCCATTAGCACGCCTTGCGCGCCGTTTGCTACCGCTACCATGAGCGCGGCTGGCCGCCACGACGGTCTTGCCCGACCCTACGTCTCCCTGCAAGAGGCGCGTCATGGGCACGCTGTGCGCCATGTCCCCAAGTATCTCTCCGATGACGCGGTGTTGCGCTCCGGTCAGAGTCGAAGGGGAGGGATGGATAGAAGCCCGTCCAGCACTCTCTCCTCAGCCTTCATGGGTAAGCCCTGCTGGGACTGCTGCCAGGCTTGCTTGCGCTGCAACATACCTAACTGGATCATCAGGAACTCGTCGAAGGCGAGGCGCTTGCGTGGCGAGGGCGGCGTCATCCTGGCGGGAGTCGGGGAAGTGGATCTGGCGGAGGGCAGTTGTATGTCTATCACTGCGCGTCGCGCTTCACAGCTCGGGCAGGTAGTCCTCCATCTGGTCGGCGAAGCGCTCAACGGCGTCGTGCATGATGCGGCGCAACGTGCGGCGGTACAACCCCTCGGTGGAGTGGTAAACGGGGACGATGCGCCCAGTATGCAGAAGCTCGGAGTCGTATGGCTCCCACTCCGGCGAGTTGAATTGCAGGCCGCCGTTGAACTCGATAGGCTTGCCGGAGATGACCACCGGATCGCCCTGGTGCAGCTGACCTGAGCATGTACTCCTGGTTGAACCATGAGACGGTGATGATGCCGCTGTCGTCGGCCAATGTGGCCGTGACCATCGGGCGGTTGTTGCGGGTCTTTCGCACTTCCACGTCCCAGATTGTGCCCACGACCGTCTGGTTGACGCCCGGCTCAAGCTCGGCTATGGGCTTCATGTCGGAGAAGTCGTCGTAGCGGAATGGGAAGAAGAGCAGCGCGTCACGCACCGTGTAGACACCCAGGCGCTTGAGGAGGCGAGCGGTAGCGTCCTGCACGCCGCGCAGTACGGTCACGGGCGAGTCGAGTGTGGCGTTGCGGCGGGCAACGCGCGTGCTGGCGGGTGGAGCGGATGGGGTAGATGCGGGCGCGGGTGCGATGCCGCTCATGCCGGAGGAGATGGGGGCCTTGGCGCGTGGATCATCATCGTCGAAGCCGCTGAAGCCCTCGATAGCGGAGGCCACGTAGCTGTTACCCCCCCCATTGAGAGAGGTAGGGACCTCGCGTACCCCTCGCTCGTAGAGGGAGAGTAGCTCGCTGGCGCGTGCTATAGATTGCTGCCTGCCGGGTGTGGAAGTGGACGTGTATCCCCGTAGAGCGCCACTGATGGCCTCAGACATGGCCCCAGACGAGCGCTCAGAGGCGGCAAGCTGCTCCGCCCAACGCTGAGCGAACGCCTCAAGCCCCCCTGAGACTGCGGCGTCGGTGAAGCCTTTATGCTCTTCGAGGCGAAGGATATTTTTGAATACAGAGATAGGGATGGGCATTGGTGAGTTCTGAGTTATAACCCTCGCTCGGCGGCTGAAGCCGCGAGCTATATATACAAAGCCCGCCTGCGCGGGCTTACCAGTGTAGACGAGTTAGAGCGCTGTAATGAGTGTATGGCCCGTATGTATGTAGCCCGCAGATTTAGCTACTAGGCGGGGCTAAGTAAAAGCCGGAATCAGTATCTTCTGCTAACAAGCCGCGAGTATATTCTTCCATGCCTTCTTCAGCTAAACGACGGTCTTCTTCCGCAAACTCAGCGTATAGCGCCCGCAGATGCTCAAGATCGTCGTAGTTCAAGCTCTCGATTGCCGGAGGCACATGCTCCTCGTCTTTGGGAACCACTTTGGTACCTTGCATGAATAGGTTAAGCGAACGGTTTTCTTGTTCTTATTGTACCCCAGTAGTAATCGGATTGGAAGCGCAGGTGGAAAACATCATACAGCCTGTTTACGAAGAATCCTGAGAAAGTAGAAGTCTCGTATAACGAAGCACAAGTCCCCATGTCATTCCGAACGTAGTGAGGAATCTAAAGCTCTATCCATACATTCAGCTCGGAGATATCCTTCACTACGTTCGGAATGACATTCTTTTCACATTCGTTGTCATACCGGCTCTTAGCCACTACACAGCACTCTTGAGGCAGCACACCCCTACAGCTTCCGGCCCCAGGTGCGTCCCTAGGACTGCACCAATGTGGCATATCGTTATTGGTTGGGGAACATCGAGAGTTTTGAGCATATCCGCCAGTTGTGCTGCGCCAGCTTCGTCCGCACCGTGCATGACTGCTATACGCTCTAGGGGCCCTAATTCGGAGGTAAGCTGCACAACGCGCTCAAGAGCCTTCTTGCGGCTGCGGACTTTCTCAAGGATGGTGGCCTCGCCGTTTGGCAGCGTCGTCACTATCGGCTTGATGCTGAGGAAGTTACCCACCGTTCCGGGCAGGCGACTCACCCGGCCTGACCTGATGACATATTCGAGCGTATTGAGCACACCATATAGAGCGGTACGCTCTACCAGCTTCTCTGCCAACTCATCTACTTCCACCAGCGAAGCGCCATCGCGGGCGGCTTCGGCGGCTCTGATAGCTATCCACCCCTGTGCCATGGAGACCGAGCGCGAGTCCACTACCTCGATTGCTTCGGGGGGCACGCCATCGGCGGTGGAGGCCATAAGGGCCGCATTGAACGTCCCGCTCAGCTTGGACGACAGGTGGATGCTGACGACATCATACCCCTGGGCAGTGAGCTTGCGATATGCCTCCGCGAAGGCATCAAGTGAAGGCAAGGAGGTCGTGGTAACGCTACGTGTGGTCTTCAGGCGCTCGTAGAATTCCTCACCACTCAAATCTACCCCATCGTGGTAGGTCTTCCCCTCCATTATCACATTCAGAGGGATTACAGTTATGTCAAGCTCCCGCGCCAGGTCAGCCGGTATGTCGGCGGCACTGTCGGTGACTATCTTGACCTGTCGCTTTTTAGCAGACATATTTCCCTCGTTGTGATGCGTGAAACATGATGCGTAACCGATTAATCACAAAGAACACAAAGACACGAAGACCACAAAGGATTCATTAATGGTTTAAGGTGGAGATTGGTCGTGTGCAGCAATCTTGAAGAAGGTCTCGCCGGAAAAAGATAAATCCATAAAAATCTTTGTGGTCTTCGTGTCTTTGTGTTCTTTGTGATTAATCGGTTACGCATCACGCATCACGTTTCATTCTTCTGCTTCGATGACTGCGACCCCGACAGCCTCTGGTCCGAGCCAGGAGGTTACGGGGGGGCCAGCCTGGATGACCAGCACTTTCTCGCGGGGGTAGATGGCCCCTACACGGGTCAGCAGAAGCTCCACGTCGTTTGGCGCGCCCGTATGTATCACCGCGATGTCCCCTATCTTGGGGAAGTCCTCGACGAAGTTGTAGAGGGCATCGCGGGCTTTGGGGCGAGTGCGCGTGCGCTCGTATACTACCACCTGTCCCTCGTCAATGTGGTATAGAGGCGTCATTGAAGCCAGACCTTCCCATTGCGCTTGAAGGCGGGGCACGCGTCCCGCTCGATGTAGCACCTCTGGACGGTCAGAGTAAAAGGCCACGTGGCTTCGCTCTATTAGGCGGGATGCCTTACTCACCAGCTTAGTCAGGTCGTCACCTTGAGCGGCTTCGCGGGCGAGGGCCAGCGCAATCCACCCCAGTCCCATCGTCATCGAAAGGGAGTCGACTACGGCTATCGGGAAAGGGCCGCCCGGACCCATAGGTCCGAACCCTTCGCGCGCAACCGTGGCATTCGCCACCGTGTCGCTCAGCTTGGAAGAGACGTGTATCGAGAGCACCCCATCGCACGTATCTCGGACCTGGCGATAGAAGGCTGTGAAATCCTCTATCTCAGGCGCGAGCACTTCGGGCTGCGCAAACGCGCCTCCCCGGAGCATCTCCACCCACTCGCCGGTCGAGAGCGATTCGCCTGCTGAAGAAGAGCCGGCAAGGGCGCGCCCCTGCGATAGAGTGAGGGGTACAACAGCAATATCGAATTGTCTCAGCAGGGCTTCAGGTATGTCACAGGTGCTGTCAGTAACTATCTTGATGTGAGGCATAGTGTATGAAATGAGGACTGAGGAATGAGGATTGAGTGGTGGAGAGCGATGAGTAAAGAGTATATAAGACTAACCGAGAATGAGCAACCTCCAGGTACTCGGTCCTAGGGCTTACACCATCCTGGCACAATATATTAGGTAGGGGCAGGTCCCCGTGCCTGCCCTGGGATGGAGGACGAGACCTGTAGCGAACAGGGCAGGCGCTGGGACCTGCCCCTACGAGAGAATTATTACTCCGCCGAAATGATGTAGTCGTAAAGGGGCTGGCCGCCGTTGATCAACTCGACCTCGGCATCTGGATAGCGCTCCTGCACTTTCTGGTGGAAGGCAGAAGCTTCTTCGTCTGTAAGCTCATTCCCCCAATAAAGGGTGATTAGCTCGCGCTCGGCGGCACCCATGCGCTCAAGGAGGTCCCACGTCACCTGGTCGCGGTTCTCCCCGGTGACGACCAGGCTGTTGTTGTGCAGCCCTATGATGCTACCTTCCTTGACGGCCAGGCCGACTCACCTTCGCGTCTCTCATGGCGCGTGTCACCTCGCCCGTCTCGACCTGGGAGGCGGCGCGACCCATAGCCTGGGCGTTTTCTTCCAGAGAGGCATCCACGTTGAGGGCGATGGGGGCCGCCATCCCCTGGGGGACAGTCTCGGTGGGGACTACTTCAACTCGCTTTTTGGTGAGGCTTTTCGTCTGGCGCGCTGCAAGCACGATGTTGCCGTTATTAGGCAGCAGAATGACTTCATCCTGGGGCACGCTCTCGATTACCTTGAGAAGCTGCTCGGTGCTGGGGTTCATTGTCTGACCGCCCTCGATGATAGCGGTCGCACCCATGCTACGAAAAGCCTGAGCCATGCCAGCACCCGAAGCTACCGCCAGCACCGCTATGCGCCCTTGTGTTACTGAAACATTAGGGTCGCGCCCCGCCATGCTCGCTTCCTGGATGCATCTCTCCAGGAGTGGGCTTGCTGCCGTGCATGTCAATAAACTCGTCGTGCTGCTCCTGCATATCGGTGATGCTTATCTGCCGCAGGTTGCCCAGTCCGCAGGCGTAGTTGAGCACCATTCCTGGGGTATCTGTGTGAATATGCACCTTCACGAGCTTGTTATCACCCACGATGACTGCCGAGTCGCCCATTGACGCGATACGCGTCCGTACTTCATCGAACTCCCAGCCGCCGCCAACCAGAAGGAAGTTGGTGCAATAGCCGTACTCGCCATGCTCGACCTGCGCGTGCCCGGTCAGAGAGGAGGCAGCGGCCCCCGCGCCCTCTACCTCGGCCAACTCAAGGTCTTCGCCTCCGGTATACCTTCTCATGCCGTCGATAATCACAAATAGCCCCTGACCACCCGCGTCTACGACGCCTGCCTCGCGGTGCTTTTCGAGAAGCATAGGAGTACGAGCGACCGATGCTTTCGCTTCCTTTGCCGCCTCTTCCAGTACGTAAGTGAATGAGTTCTGCCGAGCAGCAGCGGCTTTGGCCTGCTCGCCCATCTCACGCACCACCGTGAGGATAGTGCCTTCAACCGGCTTCAGTACTGCGCGGTATGCGGTCGCGGTCGCGGCTACCAATCCATCGCTGAGGTCGCGTGCCGAGATGCGCTCTTTGCCTGAGATGCCGTCCGCGAAACCCCGCCAGATTTGCGAGAGTATTACGCCTGAGTTGCCGCGTGCGCCCATCAGCGCGCCATGAGATATTCCTGACGCCAATTCCGTGCAGGAGTGGCTGGGAGAGGTGGCTACCGCTTGCATCGCCGCCTGCATTGTGAGGGCCATATTCGTGCCGGTATCCCCGTCGGGCACAGGGAAGACGTTGAGAGCGTTTAGGCTGTCAATGTTGCGTGCCAGCCAGGCAGAGGCGGCGTTCAACACCCGCTTGAGGTCCTGCCCATCCCACGTATCCCCAGGCCCATTCGGAACGTGGTGATGGAGAGCTTCGGATAGAGCGGAGATTTCGGTGGGAGTGCGGTCTTGTTGGCTGGTGGTCATAAGCAATTACGAGTTACGAGTTACGAGTTACGAGTTACGAGTTACGAGTTACGAATTGAGGACAACTCGTAACTCGTAACTCGTAACTCGTAATTATGAACTTACACGTATTCCTTGTACGTTGACGTTGACGTTGACGACGGGCACGCCGAGGGCCGATTCTACGGCGAACTTGGTGTTGCTCATGATGTTGCGGGCGACTTCGGAGATGCGCGTGCCATACTCGATTATCACGTAGAGGTCGATGACCACTCGCTCACCTGAGAACTTTACATCTACGCCCTTATGCTCTTCCTCGCGGTGCAATAGCTCGGCCAGGCCGGGGCGGGCATGGCGCGACGCGAGGCCGACCACCCCGTAAGACGCCTGGGCAGCGCGGCTCGCCAGGTGCGAGATTGCCTTCGGGGAGACCTCGATCTTGCCGAGTGGGCGAGGCTGCTGACCTGCGCCTGTTTCGGGCGTGTCGTTTTGCCCCGCCTTACCCTTGCCATCTCGCTTCGCACCGGAATCCCCATGCTGCCCGTTGAGGGAGATGGTGGGTGGCTGGAGATTGAAATTCTGTTGCTCTTTGCGATTTTTAGGAGGCATAAGTCTCAAACCTGTTTGGGAGACGGACGATTATTGTTCAAAGTTCAAAGTTCAAAGTTCAAAATAATCTGTATTGTTTTCGTCTATCGTCTATCGTCTATCGTCCCTATCACTCCTTGCCAAAAAGGGCCAGGTGTGGTAAGATTAGTAGCTGTGCGGCTGAATGAGCCGAGCATAGATAGCGATAATATACCCGAAATCGCCGGTTCCGTAAAGGAAAGATATTTGGGGGCCGTGACTTGGGGTCAGAAGCCAGAAGTTGAGGTGAGATAGATATGGCAATGTGCCAGATATGCGGCAAGAAGCCCAGCTATGGGTTCAACGTGAGCCACGCGGCGAACAAGACCCCACGCCGCTGGGTGCCCAACATCCAGGTCAAGAGGATGATGGTTGGTGACGAGATGGTGCGCATGAAGATATGCACGCGCTGCCTGCGGACGATGAGCAAGACGCAAGGCGCATCTTCTTAGTCCCTCCCCATTGGGGAGGGGAGCCTGAATTAAACATCAAAAGAGGTTCCGGCTGCGCCGGAACCTCTTTTGATGTTTAATCAGAGATTAATTGACCGCTAATTCTTAGTTCCCTTCACGTGCTTGTCGATGAAGGCGAGGAACTGGGAGGCAATGCCGCCACGCCATGCCCTGTCGCTGAAGAGGTGGTTCTCGCCTGGCGGGGCCACGAAGGTTATATCTATGCCCGCATCTTTCATTAGCGCGGCGGTTCTTTCAGACCATGAGAAGGGGGTGTTAGTATCCCCTGTACCGTGGAAGAGGAGTACCGGCCCCTTAGTGACTGCCTCCTTGAAGTGCGGCCCGACGGAGAGATTGCGGTAGAAGTCGGGGTTGTCCTCGGGCCAGCCGTGGCGGGCCCGTACCAGCTTGGCCTGGTCGGTGCGCGGGCGCGTCCAACGGTTGAAGTTGTCGGCGTAGTCGGGGGAGGTAGGCGCGAAGAGGACGAAGGCTTTTATGTCGGGTGCGCGCTGGGAGACAAGCGCCATCATGCTCACCTGCCCGCCGTTGGAATGCCCCCAGAAGCCGATCCTGTTTTTGTCGAGGAATGGCAAATCTGACCGCTTCACGGCGTCTACGAGGTTGAGAGTGTCGTCCGCCCACCCGAAGGCGGTGAGGTTCTCGGAAGCGTTCTCGTCATCATCCGAGGTGGCGTAGTTGCGGAAGTCGGGGTGGATTGCCACGTAGCCGTTGGAAGCTACGAAGGGGGACTCCCGGCGGGAGTCCATGCCAGTTACGTAGTCCTCGATTGGGATGAAGCCATGGTTCATTACCATGACGGGGAATGGGCCTGTTCCCTGCGGCACGTACATTTGCCCTGAGATGGTGAGATTGCCGCTCCGGTAGGTCATGGCGTATTGGGTGTAAGCGGATGTGCGGTTGGTGACGTTGCCGAGCTTGAGACTCCCCCCGGCGCGCTGCATCCCCTGAAGGGCATCTATCGAGACTGGGTATGGCACTGGCGCGGGCGGCGGGGCGTTGCCATATACTCGCTTGTAGAACTCTTTGCCCAGGAGACCTAGCTGTATCTCATATACAGTGCCTTTGGCTTCGGGGTGGTATTCCAGGCGGTTGCGCTGGAAGTACTGTACTTTGTACATCTTGCCATCCGTGGCGCTGCGCTCATCGAACGCTTCTGAAATGGGGTAGCCATAAACGGGTAGCCCGCCTTTGCTTTGCCAGTAAGAGAGGAAAGGCTCGGACAGGCTATGTCCGGTCTGAGCGAAGTAAGTGCCGGTTGCAGAGGAGGCAATCCGCTTGAAGGGGGCATCGCCACGTCCGGCGGCAAGCTGCGCACCCAGCAGGCTGAGGAGCACCTCGTATTGCGTGTCGCGCTTGTCGGAGTGCCACTCGAAGCGCGCCCGCTCGGTGTACTGGACGGTGCGCCCATCCTCGCTCAGCTCGTCCGTGATGGGGAAGCCGAACTGTGCGACCCCGCCGTTAGCCTGCCAGTAGCCCAGGAAGATGCCGTGAAGACACCTTCTGGTCTCCTTGAAGCACTTCTCGCCTCCGCTGAGGCGGATGGCGGATTTGGGGGTTGCGGCGGCCTGGGCAGGAACGCTTCCTGCAAGAACGACGATTGCTAAGGATAAGAGGAGTATGCGAATTGGCTGAGAGAGAAACTTCACGCGCAAAGAGGACCTCCTGATCTCCGGAGGGGAGTGTGAGGTAGGGGAATCTTGAAGAGCCGAAGGGCCGGCATCTGAAGATTGGGGGTTGAAGCCGCTTGGTGCGCGAGAAGGGATTCGAACCCTTACGCCTTGCGGCACACGGTCCTAAGCCGTGCGCGTCTGCCATTTCGCCACTCGCGCTTGAGGCAAGGTAATTATACCTTACTGTGTCAGGTTACATCAAGATTTCCTGCGTTGAGGAGAGTGGCGAATAATGCAGTTGTAGGGGCGTGATTTATCGCGCCCCAGCGAGACGAGATGCTGTCCCTACTGGGGCGCGATAAATCACGCCCCTACGCCTAGGCCTCTTCCCTATTCGTAATTCTCTCGTTGAAGTGCTTTTTTCATTTCCGCTGCCGAATTACAAGACCGACAGCAGCGCCGCCTAAAATAGATAGGCCACCGAACAGAAAAGCGCAGAATATGACTCCAATCTTATTATCTGGTACTGTATCGGGGCTGAAGCCATTCTGAAGCCACCATGTAAAGAACGGTATGGAGAGAAGGGTAAGCAACACTCCTGCCAATGCCCCGGCCAGTACGCTCAAGCAAGTCTTGAAAGGTGGATAGAGTCCCTGTTTCTGCTCAGGTGGCTTTTGCTTTCCATTCTCACTCATAATCGTCGCTCCTACCATCTTAGTATATCACTGGAATTGAGCGTGCTGATATTGTTTGCGGTACTACCGTTGTGCTATACTGGCCTCCCAGATTTGGAAGGCGTGGCGCATATCCGGCGCTATGTCCTTGTTTCAGTATGCCGCGTTGTTGCAATAAGATAGCTTCCTATCACATGGACGCTGGCCTGCTGTGATAGAGGCTTGGTTGGAGGGTTGAAATGGCTAATCGTGAACACCTTAAGATTCTCAAGCAAGGAGTGGAGGTATGGAACCGATGGAGAGAAAAGAATCTTATTACACCTAATTTGACAGACGTGGACCTCAGTATGATGGACCTCAGCAAGGCAAACCTCGGCAGGACGAATCTCACCGGAGCAAACATGAGAGAGTCGATCCTTTTTCTGGTGGACCTAGGCGGGGCGGACCTTAGTGGGGCGAATCTCAATCAAGCAGACCTCACCGGAGCGAACCTTACCGGGGCGAACCTTACCGGGGCGAACCTTACCGGGGCGGACCTCAGAGGGGGCATATTCTAGACACGAACCTCACACAAGCAAAGCTACAAGGTACGCACTGGCATGGAACATTGGTGTTTAGGACTATATTTGCAGATGTTGATCTCAGTGAGGCTATAGGGCTCGACCAATTACGGCACTTTGGGCCGTCAACTATTGGTATCGACACAATTTACAACTCCAAAGGTAAGATTCCAGAGGTGTTCCTGCGCGGCGCAGGCGTCCCAGACGTGCTTATAGAGTACATCCCTTCATTGGTGGGACAAGCTCTTCAATTCTATTCGTGTTTTATTAGCTACTCCAGTAAGAACGAGGCTTTCGTCAGGCGATTATATGCCGATCTTCAAGACAAGGGAGTGCGGACTTGGTTTGCGCCTGAGGACTTGAAAATAGGAGATAAATTCCCTCAGCGTATTGACGAAGCAATCAGGATTCACGATAAGCTGCTGATTGTGCTCACAAAGCAGTCAATCTCAAGCAGTTGGGTTGAGTGGGAAGTAAATGCCGCTCTGAAGCGAGAAGCTAGAGAGAAGCGTACGGTATTATTTCCGATCAGGCTGGATAATGCGGTTATGAGTAGCCCAATGACATGGGCCGCTATCATCCGAAACTCACGACATATAGGCGATTTTCGAGGCTGGAAGGAACATGATAAGTACCAGGAGGCGTTCAACCGCTTGCTTCGTGACTTGAAAGCGAGCGAAGAGACGTGATTTGTCACGCATGCTCTTATTTAAGTGGGAAGTTCGGATGCCAATTGAGCTATACCCTTATGATCCTCGGTGGGTGCGCTTCTATGAGGAAGCCAAGATGGCCTTGTCGGTTGCACTCGGCGGCTATGCGAAAGATATACAGCACGTAGGGAGCACATCCATACCGGGTATGGCGGCCAAGCCTGTCGTAGATATAGCTGTGGCTATCGAGCGATACCCGCTGCCTGGCGAGATTATAGAGGCCGTATGCGAGTTGGGTTATGAATACATGGGCGAGTATGGTATTCCACGCCGCCACTTGTTTCGCCTGCGCAGCCCCGCCATCGGGTACAACCTGCACATAAATGAGCTTGCCAACGACCAGTTCCAGAGGCACGTGCTCTTTCGCGATTACCTGTGCGCTCACCCGGACGTCGCGCGTGACTACGAGAGGTTGAAGCGCGAGCTTGCCGCCCGCCATGACGAGGTAGGTCCCTACGCCGATAGTAAGAGCGAGTTCGTGCAGACTATTCTAGAGAAAGCGCGAGCCTGGCGCGAAGAGCAATAGACCCTACTTCGGTCACGTCCTGTACAACCTGATGGCGAAGTTGAGCATAATCTGGCGAGCCACCTGCCGCTCCTCTATAATATCCCTATGCAAAGCATGATCGAAGCAGAGTCTGAAGCGATAGAGCAGGCGAATATTCAAGAAGCCCAAGAGGAGCGCGAGGACATCCAGGAGATGGCGTGCGCGGTGGAGGCGCTGCTATTCGCGTCCGCCGACATGGTGGCGCTGAACGAGCTGCGGCGGGTGCTCGCGGTGAGGCAAGCCACGCTTGACCGGGTGCTGGACTACCTGGGACGCACGCTGTCGGATGGGAAGCGTGGGGTGCGCCTCCAGAGGCACGCCGGACAGGTGCGGCTCGTGACCGCGCCCGAAATGGCGCTGTACGTCGACAAGATGCTCGGCACGCCCTCTTCCCAGCGCCTCTCCGACGCAGCCCTGGAGTCGCTTGCCCTCCTCGCCTATTACCAGCCGACCACCCGACCACACCTTGAAGCGATACGTGGGGTGGATTGCAGCGGGGTGATTAGCACGCTGATAGCGCGCGGGCTGGTAGAGGAGGTGGGGAGGCTGGAGACTGTGGGCCACCCCATCCTGTATGGCACCACGCCCGCATTCTTGCAGCACTTCGGGCTGGAAAGCCCCGACCAGCTACCCGCTATCGGTGAGATCGTGCGGAGCGTGGAGCGACCCACAGAAAAGGATACTTGATAAAATAAATCGGGGATTGTCTGAGACAATCCCCGATTTATTTTATCAAGCAAGAGAGAATATTAGCTGCTAGCTACAGCGTGGGCCTCGCGCAGCTCGGTGACGCAGCTTTCCAGTACTTCGAGTGCGTAGACGATCTCCTCTGGTGAGTTGTCTATGCCAGGGGTGAGGCGCAGGCTCCCCTGAGCTAACTCGCGCGGGACGCCCAGGGCACGCAGCACGTGGCTCGGCTCCGTGGAACCTGATGCGCAGGCCGCGCCGCTGGATGCGCCAATGCCGCGCATGTCAAGCTTGAGCAGCATCGTCTCGCCTTCTACGCCCTCGATACAGAAGTTGGCGTTGTTGGGGAGGCGGCGCTCAGGGTGGCCCATGAGATGAACGTTAGGAATGCGCTCCATTATGCCGTTGATGAGTGTATCGCGGAGGCTCCTGCGCATACTGCACGTCAGACTGGAGGTTCTGGTGCGCCCTGGTAAGCGCCGCGCCCAGGCCCACTATGCCGGGCACGTTCTCGGTGGAAGCGCGACGGCAACTCTCCTGCGACCCACCATGCTGCTGGGGGAGGAGAGCGACACTCTGCCTCACGTATAGCACGCCCACACCCTTTGGGCCGTGAAACTTGTGAGCCGATAGTGATAGCAGGTCAGCGCCCAGCCTATTTACGTCGAGGTCGAGGTAGCCGCCCGCCTGCACCGCGTCGGTGTGGAAGAGCGCGCCTCCCTCGTGAGCAATTCTAGATATATCCTCGATAGGCTGGATCGTGCCGATCTCGTTGTTGGCGTACATGATGCTCACCAGCACCGTATCCGGCCTCAGCGCACGCGCAACCGCATCGGGGTCCACACTACCGTGCTTGTCTACGGGTAGGACCGTTACCTCGAAGCCGTGATGCTCAAGCTCCTCGGCGGAGTGGAGGATGGCGTGGTGCTCTATCGCGGAGATAATGATGTGACCCGGCCCCGTAGAAGGGGGCTTGTCGGTAAACATCCCGCGACGGTAAGCCCAAGCTACTCCCTTGAGCGCGAAATTATCCAACTCGGTCCCGCCGGAGGTAAAGACTATGTCACGAGGGCGGCAGTTGAGCACATGCGCCACCTGCCGCCTGGCTGCCTCCATCCCCTGGTGCGCGGCACGTCCCCACGCGTGCACACTGGAAGGGTTGCCTGACTTCACGGTGAAATATGGAAGCATCGCTTCCAGTACCTCCGGTAACACTGGGGTGGTAGCCGCGTGGTCCAGGTAGACCGAGAACCTGGGGTGCCCATTGCTCGATGATGTGCCGTTCATATGTATACCCATGATTACTTGTCCTTTTGTGTTAGGTGTTCGATATGCGTATCGATATGTGATATGAATGTCTAATTATAACATGGATATATGGTAGAGGCTCATTGCAGCAGATATAAACGCGTGCTATACTCGTAATAGCTAAGGTGCATACCTGGCCTAGTAGGAGGTATTGCGATGGCCGTTGACGCACTAACCACAGCATTACGCCTGGTCACGCCCGATGGAGAGATCATCGGGGACTCCGATATGCTCCGAGGAACATGGAACAGAGAGCAATATCTGCGGCTTACCGACTACAGTCGCCGGTTGATCGAGTTCACAGATGGCGCGCTTGAGGTGCTGCCTATACCTACCTACAAACACCAGTTGATCTCGCAATTCCTCCTCTTGGCACTTTATGCGTTTCTACGCCCGCGTGGCGGCGTGGTCATGTACGCCCCATTGCGGCTACAGATAAGCGAGGGAAAGTTTCGAGAGCCTGACCTGATGGTAGCTCTAGATGAGAACGATCCTCGGCTGCAAAACGCCTACTGGCTGGGGGCTAATATGGTGCTGGAGATCGTCAGCGCCGACAACCCCGAACGCGACACCGTAGTGAAGCGCACCGACTATGCAGAGGGTGGCATACCCGAATACTGGATTGTGAACCCTCTCGATGAGACTGTAACGGTATTACGGATGGAAGGAGCGGAGTACATCGAGCATGGACTGTTCAGGCGGGGTGAGATGGCTACCTCGGCGCTTCTAGGGGGTTTCGTGCTATCTGTGGACGCTATCTTCGATGCAGCCTAATACTCCGTAGTGAGAACATCCAACGTGCGAGCTTATGCTATAGCCCCGGTGAGTGGTTGGGCTATACACCACAGAAAGGGATCATTGTGAACATGAACGTAAAAGAGATCGAATTGGCTATTACACAACTTCCTCCAGCCGAGCTAGAGGAGTTTACAACGTGGTTCGAGGAGTTCCTAGCAGAAGCGTGGGACAAGCAGATAGAGGAAGATGAGCAGGCGGGTCGGCTTGACGCTCTTCTTCAGCGAGCGGAGCGTGAATTTAACTTGAGAGGTCAAGCCCCTTTGAGGCATCTTACGACAAGTGACTTCTGGGCACGCTATGAGCAATTGCCTGTTCACATACGCGAGCTTGCCGATAAGAACTTCGAGCTTTTGAAAGCTGACCCTGAACACCCATCTTTGCACTTCAGAAGGATTGGCAGATTATGGTCTGTGCGCGTCGGATTGCGCTATAGAGCACTAGGCTGGGACAAAGAGGATGCGATTGTGTGGTTCTGGATCGGCTCGCACGCGGAATATGACGAGCTCTTACATCGCAATTAAGTTAGCGAATACTTGATAGTAGTACATGGCAGACATATACACCTAGTACCTGCTGAATGAGCGAGAGTTTCTTGGTCTGCTGCCCCACCGTATTTACGACAGACCAAGCCAAATTGGGAGGCTGCTATGTACTGCCCATCATGTGGTAAAGCGATAGCAGATGGTAGCGCGTTCTGTATGCACTGTGGCAAAGCTACCGGACTTGCAGGCACATCAGTGTCGTCTGCTTTAGTGCTTTCTCCTGATACTCCTGTTTGTCCAAAGTGTGGGCAGATAGACGCAGTACGAAAAGTAAGCAGCATCGTGTCGGCTGGCACGTCCAGAGGGACAGCCCCGGCTACTTGGGTAGGTGAGTTGGGCGGACATACAGTATCAGGAACCACATATAAGGAGACCTTTTCATCTACCGACTTAGCGCAAAGATTGAGCATTCCATCCGAGGACCAAGTGAAAACCTATGTTGAGGGTTCCATCCCCACGCTTCCTCCGAGTCCAAGGGAAATGGCTTGGAAAGCATGGGTTGAAGCACACCCAGTTCTGAAAATCGTCCGGCTGTGGTGCAGGATATTGCTAATCATAAGTCTAGTAGGGATACCAATTCTTTTCCTCTGGGTATGGCTAGAGTATGAGTTAATAAAGTCACGATTAAAGGAGGATCTTGCCGCATGGGAAACTCAGAAGGCGCAACGCGACAGGTTTGTTCAGTCCAAGGTGAGCCGTATTAGGGCTAAGTTCCTGACTGATCTCTACTACTGCTTTCGCGATGATGTTGTATTCCTAACGGGTACAGCATTATCGGATAGGCGAGCCTGCCACCCCTGAGCAGGTATTATCCTTACTCGATTAATCGGGCTGATTCATAAAGCTTAGATGGCTTACCTTGCCCAACACAGAACCGTGCGACGCCTTGATTACGAACAACTGCCATTTGAGACACAACCTAGAAAGCAGGAGTTCCGCCCAAAGAACTATCCTTTCTGCGTCTCCCACACCTTGACGCCCACCCCACCCGCGAGTATAATTACTCATACAATCGAATACTCAACCAAAAGCAACGACCAGGACGATTAACCGGCATGAGGCGCACCAGAGAGTACGAGGCTACCAGCCTGAAAGCCTCTACCACCTGACCCGGCGAAAACCACCTGCAAGCTATTACCCGGAAAGCACGTTAACCAAGGACGTGTGAGTATAGGTCATCGGTAGGCCCCGTTACAGGCCCCACGAGGACACTGGAACGTGAAACGTGATGCGTGAAACGTGAAGGCGTCAAACTCGGGTGGAACCACGTGAGGAATTTGAGCCTCTCGTCCCGTATGGACGAGGGGATTTTTCGTTAACGGGGGTGCAGGGGTGCTCCCATGACGAGGGCTTGGGGGGCTTGGGTGTCCCCTAGAAAACTCTCATAACTTACTCTCACTTTAGGAGGAAATAGCCATGAGCGCAGTACAAATGAAAGACGTTGAACAAGCAGAGGCAGAGAAGGACAAGTTGTACAAGATACGGCATAGCGCGGCGCATGTCATGGCGCAAGCGGTGCTGGAGCTGTACCCGGAGGCCAAGATCGCTATCGGCCCCCCGATAGAGAATGGCTTCTACTATGACTTCGACCTCGGCAAAGATGAGAGCAGTAAGCCGCGCACGTTCACGCCCGAAGACCTCGACAAGATTGCTAAGCGCATGAGGCAGATCATTGGGGGTAAGCACCCATTTGCCTATAGGCAGGTGAACGCTGACGAAGCGCGTGAGCTTTTCCGGGACCAGCCATTCAAGCTGGAGCTTATCGAGGGGCTGGCTAAGGGCGAGGTGGACGAGTACGGTAACGAGAGCCAGGAGCCTGTTGCCATCAGCACGTACCGCCACGACACGTTCGAGGACCTATGCCGGGGGCCTCATGTCGAGCATACGGGCCAGATACCTCCCGACGCCTTCGCCCTCATGAGCGTGGCGGGCGCGTACTGGCGCGGCGACGAGCACAATCCTATGCTTCAACGCATCTACGGCACGGCCTGGCAGAGTAAGAAGGACCTCAACGCCCATCTGCAAATGCTGGAGGAGGCGAAGAAGCGCGACCACCGCAAGATAGGGAGAGAGCTTGAAATTTTCATCTTCGACGACGAGATAGGGCCGGGCCTCCCCCTGTGGCAGCCAAATGGCGCGGCGATGATCGAGGAGCTTGAGAAGCTGGCGAAGGAGATGGAGTTCAAGGGTGGGTATGAGCGGGTGAAGACGCCCCATGTCACGAAGGAGGCGCTCTTCCTGAGAAGCGGCCACCTCCCTTATCTTTACGTCGACAGCATGTATCCACCGATGGAGCTTGAGGGGGTGCGCTACTACCTCAAGCCGATGAACTGCCCCTTCCACCACAAGATATTCGCCGCGAAGTCGCGCAGCTACCGCGATATGCCTCTGCGCCTGGCCGAGTACGGCACGTGCTACCGCTACGAGAAGAGCGGCGAGCTTTTTGGCCTGATGCGGGTGCGCTCCATGCAGATGAACGACGCCCACATCTACTGCACGGAAGAGCAGTTCGAGGAGGAGTTCATGGCCGTGGTGGGCCTGTATCAGGAGTACTTCCGGCTCTTTGGCATCGAGAAGTACTTCATGCGCTTCAGCACGCACCATGCGAAGGGCCTCGGCAAGAAATACGTGGACAACGAGCGCCTATGGCTCAAGACGGAGGATATGGTGCGCCGTGCCATGCAGAATGGAGGCGTGCCCTTCGAAGAGGAGTCGGACGAGGCGGCGTTCTATGGGCCGAAGATAGACGTGCAAATCTTCAGCTCCATCGGGCGTGAGTTCTCCCTGGCGACGAACCAGGTAGACTTCGCCGTGCCTGAGCGGTTCGACCTGAAGTATGTCAACAAGGAAGGGAAGGAGGAAACGCCCCTATGCATCCACCGTGCCCCGCTGGGGACGCACGAGCGGTTCATAGGCTTCCTGATCGAGCAGTACGCGGGGAACTTCCCGGTGTGGCTTGCCCCTGAGCAGGTGCGCCTGGTCCCTATCTCCGACGCGCACAACGAGTACGCCCAGCACCTGACGAAGCAGCTGCACGACCTCGGCATCCGCGTGAAGGCAGACCTTGAGAGCGAGCGCATGAACGCCAAGATACGCAAGGCGCAGCTGATGAAAGTTCCTTATATGCTGGTCGTTGGCGATAAAGAGGTGGAGCAGCAAACGGTTGCCCTCCGCAAGCGCGACGGCACGCAACAGAATGATCTCCCCTTCGACCAGTTCCTGGCAATGTTGAAGGAGCGAATAGCTACGAGGTCGGCGGAACTGTAGGACGAGGACGAGGACGAGGACGGAGGACGAAGGACGAATGTACTGTTGCATTCGTCTTTCGTCCTTCGTCCTCCGTCCAAACAGTAAGCGTTCAGATTAGGGATAAGTGCAGTAAAGAGGGCCACAAACTGTTCTGCGCACTTAAGAGAAGTCTATGTGCAGAGCAGATTTAACAAGCGTCATAAGCCCCATCCTTTCCCAAAGCTAACCTCCGACGTTAAGGAATCCCTAACGGATATACCTCTACCCTATGTCTGACCAGTTATTCCAAACAGAGTCCTTGCGCCACACCAGAATCTATCTATAATAAACTTGGCGCTCTTCTTTATCTTGGCCTCTTGGCGTTTAATCACAAATTGAAGCGCGTATGTTTGTATATTGAAGGTTCTAATGTTAGGAAAGGGAATGGAAAAATGTTGGCTGCTACAACCGCTACTAAGGTCGGGGTATATGTTGACGTGGCGAACCTCACTCGGAACGGTGGCTATGGAATGCGCTATGACGTGCTGCGGGAGTTCGCGTGCAGGGGAGGCGCTGAGCCTATACGTCTGAACGCATATGTCAGCTTTGACGAGCAACGCGCCGACCATGACGCCAGTTACAGGGTGGCGCAGAACGGCTTTTACTCTTTGCTGAGGGACTTCGGATATAAGGTCATCCAGAAGGTGGTCAAGTGGTATGTGGACGACAGTGGCAACCGATTCGGCAAGGCGAATGCCGACCTCGATATGGCGGTAGATGCGCTGTTGCAATCGGAGAATATTGACCGCGTGCTACTTGTGACGGGCGATGGCGACTTCATTCGGGTTGTACAGGCTTTGCAGAACAGGGGCTGCCGCGTTGAGGTGGTGGCGTTCGAGAACGTCTCGTCCGACCTGCGCCGTGAGGCCGACATCTACATGTCTGGCTACCTCATTCCGAACCTGCTGCCCATAGCGGGTGCGAGAGGTGGCAAGCCCTGGGGTGAGATTGGCTCGCGGGTGCGAGGGGTGTGCTATAACCACCAGGGGAAGGGCTACGGCTTCATGCGGGTGATGAAGAATATCGCGCCGGAGCTTTGGAAAGTCGACTCCCGCCAGGCCGATTCTCCTTACGACAGCGTCTTCTTCCACGACTCGCAGCTCCCCCATGAGGTCTACTATACAGACCTGCCCAGCCGCAATATCATCTTCGAGTTCGAGCTAGCCCCGTCAGAAAGAGGCACGAAGGACTCGGATAACCCGGCAGGCTGGAAGCAGGCGATAAATATGCAGGTCGTCAGCCCGAGGTGAGGGGGGACGGCGGACGACGGACGACGGACGACGGACGATAGACGATAGATGGTGAAACGTGAAACGTGATAATAGGGTTGTTAGAAGCTTGTACTGAGCTTATAATTGGGACTGCACTAAAGTATCAGGACTTCAAAGCAGCACCTCAAATATCACGCATCACGCATCACGTTTCACGTCAGGAGGTTCAAAATGGGAGTTATAGGCAAAACACTGCGCTTTTCCCTCGGGTTGGCCCTGGGTGTTGGCATTGGGGCGGCAGCCGCTATGCTACTCGCTCCTCAGTCGGGCAAAGTCAGCAAAGCGCAAATACAGGGGCGGGTAGACGAGATTGTGAGCGCAGGCAAAGAGGCTCAGCGCGAGCGAGAGAAAGAGTTACAGGACTACTGGGAGCAGGAGATAGACATCCGCCACCACGACGATGGCGATAAGAAATCATAAGAACTGTACCTTAAACGCCAGGACGCTAAGATAGCCAAGAGCGCCAAGATTATTGGGGGCTGTCAGACAATTCGGGGCAAAGGAATGATAACCTTACCCTGAATGTCCAGGCCCTCAGAACCTGGCGCTCTATATTATCTTAGCGTCCTGGCGTTTAGAATTCCGGCGGGTGACTTAGCTTACAGCGAAGTGCTGGTCTACCATTATCCTGGGCAGATCGAGGCGTTTTACTTCTGTCGATTGCGCGAAACGGCGCAGGTCGCGCTGGCGAATCGTGTAATACTCGTCGGTGCGCTGGGAGGCCAGGCGGCCATCCTCTAGCGCCTCGCAAAGCTCAGCCAGTGTGACGACGTATGTCCTTTCTTGAGTCTGCATTGACTTCATTTTCTTTCTCCTGAGAGCAGTGGCACGATAGGCCATCAGAGTACAACGTACCTCGGTGGGATGCATCCTTTTTGCAGGATATGTGCCATCATAAGAGCGGAAGACTGCCGCTATTTTACCATTAAATTGTGGTCTGTGATATTAACAACGATTATCGAGCCGAAAAGGTTCATTCTCTTTTATATCCCCTCAAGTCGGCACTGAATATAGCCCATTGGGTCTAACGCGGGAGTTACTTTCGGTAGTCGGATTTTGGATTTTGGATTGGAGGGTTATAGGTGGGAGTTGGCAGTTACGGCGTGAAGAGGGCGATCAACGAGATGAAAGCAATATTCGCCTGCCAGTGGCGGAACGGGATGCTACCGCAGATACGCTTCATGCCTGGGCAGAGTGGCTACCGGCCCGACGCTGCTGACTGGGGTGTGACACCAGAGATCTCAGGGCCGACTGCGCTGCCCACATCGGGAATTACTCAACCCCCCATCGTTGGGCTGTGCTTATACGAGGTCTTTCAGAAGATTGGAGAGGAGGCGCAAGAACGCTATTATGATGACTTCGTCGCTATGGCGGAGGGGGTTGAGAAATACCATGACTGGCTCTTTCGTGAGCGCGACCCCCTGCAGGAAAACCTGGTCGTCTGCTTACACCCCTGGGAGACCGGCACCGACAACTCTCCGGCGTTCGACCCTTTGATTGACGCTACAAGGTCGTACATCGAAGCGATAGGGCTGCCCGTAGACACCTTTGGGCGGGCGGACACTCAGCACGTTAGGGGAGAGCATCGCCCGACGGACCGCGATTATTCAGCCTATTTCGGCCTGATGGCCCTCTTCAAGCGACATCATTACAACCAGGAGGCTATTATTGCCGAGACCCCGTTTCTGCTTCAGGATGTCCTGTTCAATACGCTCCTCGTAGCATCGCTACAGGCGCTGGCGACGCTACAGGGTATGCTGGCTGAAATGGAAGAGGAAGGTAACGCTCGTGCGGACGAACTCCTGGAACTTGCAGAGCAGAATATCGACAAAGCTGAGGCTGTAGCAAGCGCCATGCGCCGCAAGATGTGGGACGAGCATAGTGGCCTCTTCTACAGCTATGATGCGAAAGGGGAACGGCTGCTGAAAACCCCCACAGTGTCAAGCCTGATGCCTTTGATGGGAGGCGTGGCGAATCCTGAGCAAGCGGCAAGCCTCATTACCCATGCGAGCGACCGCACCGAGTTCTGGACGGAAGTACCCTTACCCTCGACGGCTATTAATAGCCCTTCTTTCAACCCACTCCGCTACTGGTCAGGCCCTAGCTGGCCCGTGACGAACTGGCTGGTGTATCGCGGGCTGAGTGAGCATGACTCATCCCTGGCAGAAGAGTTGCGCTTGCGAACGCTGAAGATGAGTGCAGAGGGTGTAGACCCAGATGTGGCGCGCCACGGGGCTATACAGGTAATGGAGCGTCACAGCTATGGCGAGGAGTTCACTACTCCGTCCAACAAGCAGTATGCTCATGCGTGGCTGTGGGACAGCGCGATTGTCGCCGTAAGCTGGCCACTGGTGGAAGAGAAACCTTTTGTCGTTGACATTGAGAGCAAGCCAGGTTTCTGGGAGTATTATCACACCCACACTGGCGAGCCTTTGGGTGCGGCACCTATGACGTGGACCGCATCGCTGTATCTTGAGATGCAAGAGGCTGGCTAAAGGTCTTGCTTCGCTGTTGGGTGGGGTATATACTAAATCTGCATGGGCTGCTACGCTGGCTCGATAGTGGAGAAAGTGATATGGGTGCGAAGGTGAGAACCGAAGCTACAATCGAAGACCTGTATAGTGTACCAGATAACAGTAAGGCCGAGATTGTCGCCGGGGAGATTATGCCAATATCGCCAACTCAATGGGGACCTAATATTGCGGGCGGTAGGATTTTCTCAAGTCTTGATGCCTATGCAGAAAAAGAGCAGAATGGGTATGCCTTCACGGACAATATGGCATTCGTTGTTACTGTGCCCACACAGCGCTCGTTCAGTCCTGATGCAGCATACTTCCTGGGCGAGCCAGAAGAAGGGCCTGACGAGTTCATTAGGGCTGCCCCCACATTTGCAGTCGAGGTGCGTAGCGATGGGGATTATGGATCTGCTGCTGAGCGCAAGAGGGTAGAGTATTTCGCAGCGGGGACGCTGGTGGTGTGGGATGTGGATGTGTTGAGGGAGATGGTGGTGCGGGTTTACAGGGCAAGCGACCCGGATACGGCTACTGTATATGGGAAGGGGGAGATTGCAGAGGCAGAGCCTGCGGTGCCTGGGTGGAGGTTTCAGGTGGATAGGATACTGGCGAAGCCTCGTCGGTAGGGTTCGAGAAAAGCATCATTATTGACCACCTAACGATTTTGGGATAGTGCGATTAACCCAATCCTTCTATGTGCCCACACTCGCACGCAAGAGGTCTATAGTCTCTATCGCGTGGCGTAGATGCGGGATAACGATGCTCCCACCCACAACCAGCGCGACGTTGAGCGAGTCTGTCAGCTCTTCGTCAGTCCAGCCCGCTTCCACACACTGGATCAGGTGGTAATCAATGCAGTCGTTGCAGCGCAATACGGTGGACGCAACCAAACCTAGCAACTCTTTCGTCTTGCCCGGAAGCGCCCCGTCGTTATAAGCTGCCGTATCGAGGTTGAAAAAGCGATTGATGCCTAAGTGGCCCGCTCCCAGGATGCGCTCGTTCATCCGCTTGCGGTACTCACCGAACTCTTCTAGTCTTCCTCTCGATGCCATCAATGTTCTCCTTTACGGACGAAGGACGGAACACATCATTCGTCCTTTGTCTTTACAGTAGCTTCGTAAGCCATCGGCGCAGGAGCTTCAGCCGTGCACGCTCACGGTCGCCTGGGAGGAGGGCGCGCATAGATACGTCCAGGGCGGCGGTCCCGGCGCGTATTCTGTCGCGCATATCGCCTTCAACTTGAGAGGCGTAGATAGGCTTTCCGATGCGCACAGTTAGAGTGCGGCGCAGCCATAGCTCCTTCGTGCCCGTCAAGCCTACCGGTACCAGGGGATACCCTGAGACTACAGAGAGGTGCGAGGCGCCATGCTTCAACTCGTGTAGCGCGCCTTCTTCCTCACCAAGCTTCCCTTCAGGGAATATCAAGACGGAGCCACCGCGCCGCAATACGTCCTGCATCGTCTCCAGTGCCTCGCGTGGCTTGTCGCGGTCGAGGGAGACCATTATTTCCAGCTTGTCGATGACGCGATTGCGGAAAGTAGATATGTGCGCGACCTCTTTCTCTCCCACCACGTAGATGCGCGGCTCGACGGGAAAGAAAAGGAGCGGCAGGAATGGGTCGGCCCAGCCTAGATGGTTTAGGCAAATGATCGCCTGCCCTGACGGCAAGTCCTCTAACCCTTTGAGGCGCACTCTGAACGTGAGACGGAATATACCTTTGACCACCAGCCTGAAGAGCCTGAGGGGAAGACGCGCACGAGAGGCGTCGCCCTGCTGAACGTGCAGGAGCTTCTTCTTGGGCTTAGCATTGGCTGCCATCTCTAGAGAGTTCATTCTAGTACTCCTCAGCCACTCGGCGCTCAGGCTTGACACTTTGCAGTATGATGGCTGCCAGCACTATCATCACCCCTGCGAAGATGAATGACCATCTATAGCTGTCGCTCTCGCCTACGAGTAACCCCATCAGCCACACTACCCCACCTGCCAGCACGGACCCGAGGGGCTGTGCGAGCGACCACATAGCTGATCCCAGCCCCAGCAACTCTGCCGCTCGCCTGTGCGGTATAAGGTCAACCAGCAGGGCGATCAGAGGTGCGGATGTGGCCGCGTTGCCGATGCCGATGATGCCAAGAGCTATCGCAGCCTGTGTGAGGTCGGCGCTCTGGGAGCCGACAATAGCGCCTATGCCATATATAAGCAACCCTATCGTAATGACCCGCTTCTTCCCTATGCGGTCTGCCAGCATCCCGAACGGGATAGCGAAAATGGCGGTGCTGACTACAAAGGCCAGGGGAAGCAAGAAGACCTCACTATCACTGAGCCTTAGCGCTTTCTTACCAAAGAGGGTCACGAAGGGCGTGGCTCCTCCGGCCCCTATCCAGTAGAGGCCCAGTGCAAGGGTGTATTTGGCTGCCTCGCGGTAGCGCAGTAGCTCGCTGAAGTAAGCAAGAGGTCCGGGCCTGGCCTCCTTTGCGACCTCCACATGTGGGGGGACCGGGCGCTCTTTGACTGTAAAGAAAGTGAAAGCGAAGGTGGCGATCAATATTCCTACGACAAGTGCAAATACCAGCAGCTCATTGTGTTCCCAGAGGAGGTTTGCCAGCAAAGCGAATGTGATGATGCCGAGGGCGGTAGTCATCCCTATGAACCCGCCTACGCGCCCCCTATGCTGGGGCGGGAAGAGGTCGGCCATCAGCGCGTTGTAGGGGTCCATCGCCACCGCCAGGAAGAATGAGCCAATGGTCATCAGGAGGAGCATGAGCCAGAAGTCGGGGTGGAAGGCCAGGAGCATCAGGGAGAGAGACATCAGGGGCACGCCAATCAGGAAGAATGGTCTGCGCCTGCCGAGGGGCGAGCGCGTGCGGTCACTGATGCGCCCTACGACTGGCTGGACGAATGCACCGACGAACGACCGCTCGTTGGCGAGCAGCCCTATCAGCGACGGATGCAGACCATAGCTCTCCAGGTAGAGTGGCATACCGAGATTAAAGAGGCCGTACACGACCGACGCGCCCAGGTTGGCGACACTGTAGCGCGCGGCCAGACCTGCGGCGAATGCGCCCTCTGTGTGGGTCTCATCCTCCAGGCTGTCCGGCTGCGTGCTTGTGACGGCGACTTCCTCCCCTAAGGCGGCAGATGCTCCTATTGGTGCGTCCATTTAGCTCTCCTTTATTGGCCTGTATGACCTATAGAGACACTATATCAGAGGATTGTAGGTTTTTCGTCGGTAGAACTGCCGATTTGTTCAGAAGGTGTCTGTCAATCTGGTAGGCACTATTGCCTATGACGTGTCAAGCTGGGGTTGAAGATAGCAGATTTGTTAGTGCTGTCTGTAAATCCTCCGGCAGCGGGCTTGTGAACTCGAGCCACTCGCCCGTTGAGGGTAATATAAAACCAAGCCGGTGAGCGTGGAGGAATTGGCGCGTCAAGCCTAACTTCGCCGCGTCCTTGAGAGTGCGCTTACCATAAACGGGGTCGCCCAGGATAGGGTGGCCCGTCGAGGCCATGTGGACCCTTATCTGGTGAGTGCGCCCCGTTTCGAGTGTTGCACGGATGAGAGTGTACCGTCCCATTTCGCTTTCGGTGACGTAGCGGGTGCGGGCGGGCCTGCCTCCAGATACGGTAGCCATACGCTGGCGGTCGCGCGGGTCGCGGGCGATGGGAGCATCGATAACCCCTGCGGGCGGTCGAAGTTTGCCCAGCACGACTGCCTTATATTCTTTCAGCATCGAGCGAGATGACATCTGTCGAGCCAAAGCCTCATGGGCGGCGCGCCGCTTTGCGACCACTATGAGGCCGCTCGTGTCCTTGTCGAGCCGGTGCACGATGCCGGGGCGCGCCTCGTCCCCCATATCAAGCTCCATCTCCGGCACGTGCGCGAGGAGGGCGTTGACGAGCGTGCCGCCACTGTGGCCGGGCGCGGGGTGCACAACCATACCCGCCGCCTTATCTATCACCAGCAGGTCTTCATCTTCGTACACTACCTTGAGCGGAATATCCTCTGCTACCAGACCGCTTGGCTGGGGAGGGGGTATAGCGAGGGATATGAGGTCGCCAGCCTTGATACGCTGGCCTGATTTGGTAACAGAATTGCCATTAACGGTGAGCGCCCCAGACGCGATGAGAGTTGCCGCATAGGAGCGTGACATATCTTCAATGTGGGCTGCAACGGCACGGTCCAGGCGCTCGCCTGCCTCATCCTCCGAAGCACACCATTCTACAACCGTAGGAGGGTAGTCTTGATAGGTAGATGTTTCTGGAGGCACGTTGAGCGCCCTCGCTAGGAACGCTTGGAGGCCTGGCGAAATGCGATCAGGAATAGCCCGGCCAGCATGACGAAAAGTCCTGCCCAACCCGCGGGTGTGGTGGCTTTGGAAGTGCCACTCACGGGGTTAACTAGGGCAAGAGGTGTGTGAGAGGCTTCGCCCTGTGTAGGGCTGCCTGATGCGGACGTAGTTTGCGGACTCTCTTTGCCAAAGATGAGGGTCGCCATGAGGAGGATAGCCCCTACGGTGATAGCGCTGTCAGCGACGTTGAAGACCGGGAAGGTGTAGTGGACATTGTTGATGGGGAGGCGTAGGCCGTAAACGTCTATAAAGTCAACAACGTAGCCCAGGCGCAGCCTGTCAACCAGGTTGCCCAACGCGCCGCCTGTCACCAACCCTAGAGCCACCATGCTGAGAGGGTTAGCGCTAACTTTGGATGCCGAGAGGACGATTACCACTATGATGATGATAGCGGCGACGCTCAACAGGCTGGTCCACCCCTGGAAGAAGCCGAACGCCGCACCCGTATTTTCCGTGTATCGCAGCCTGGCGAACCCTGAGATTATGGAAATAGGCGACTTGTCGGCTACGTTGGCGACTATCCAGAGCTTAGTAAGCTGGTCAAGCACCAACGCGAGAATCGCCGCAATCAACAAAATGGGGATTTTGGATTTTGGATTTTGGATTTTGGATTTTTGTGTTACATTCTTCATTTTTTCAATTAAGAGGAAGAGAGGTTTTGATTACAAAGGAAGATAGATGTTTTACGCTTTCGAAAATCCAAAATCGTCCAAAATCGTCCAAAATCGTCATAGTCTGCCGTTGTCGGAGAGGCGCTGGCAGTCCATACAGAGGGTGGAGGAGGGGTGAACTTCCAGGCGGGCGGGATTGATAGGCTTGCCACAATTGGCGCAGGTGCCATACGTGTCCGCGTCCATGCGGGCGAGGGCGGCATTTACCTGGTTGAGCTGGCGCTCGCTGCTGCGTTGGAGGCCGAGCATCGTCTCCTGCTCGGAGGTCTCATTGGCGTCATCTGCCATGTGGTTGCTGACGCCGCCGCGCTCCGGCACGAGGTCGTCTCCACTCTCCGCGACCTCTCGCTCCTTGACGGCAATGTCGTGCTCAAGATGCGCCCGGAGGTCGAGCAGTTGTTTGCGGAGATCATCCAGGTCAAGTTGAACGGCCTCTTCATTGTTGGACATAATCGTCTCCTCGTATTGCGTAGTGAGTATCGCGTAAAAGGTGGGTACTTTGCTGCTATAAGGTAAAAGGTCTCACAGCAGCAGTTATGCAATACGCACCCCGCAATACCAGACGATTATAACATACCTACCTGCATGGGAGGATGTCGCGGCCCAGGAGACTGAGGAGCACTTCGTAGGGGGTGCCTACATTTTCGGGGTGCAGCTCGAAGCGAGCACGTTCCAGGTATTGCACCAGGTAGGTATGGCCGTCCACCGTGCTCTGCTCTATGACCGGCTCGGAGAGGGGAAAGCCGAACTGCGGCAGGCCACCATGTTCCTGCCAGTAAGTGAGAAAGGTCCCACCCAGGCTATGTTGCACCTGGGGGAAGTAGACCGTGTTGATACCGGGCGCGGGGTCCTGCATAGGCGGGAATATACGGCCACGTACCGCCTGCACTCCCAGCAGCCCAAGCTGCACGTCGTATGGGGGCTGGTTCTCTGGGTGGTATTCGAAGCGGTTGCGCTCGAAATATTGCACTTTGTATGGCTTGCCGTCGGTTGGGCTGGTCTCGGTAAACTCCTCGGTGAGGGGGTAGCCATAGACGGGGAGGCCACCATGGTCGCGCCAGTAGCGTAGGAAGACTCCACTCAGGCTGTGCTTAGTTTGCGGGAAGTAGATTTTGGTGGTAGTGGATGTAAACGCCTTCACGGGGCGGCAGGCAGTGGACGAACGGGCGCTGATAACGCTCCAAATCTGCGGGTCTTCCTGGCCGAGCCGCCAGATGCCGAAGCCCGCCATCTTTTTGTCTTCCACGAGGTCCATCTTGGCCTCGAAGCTGCGGCGGTCCTCGTACCAAATCTCACGGGGCTTGCCGTCACGCGTGTAGAGCGCCCACGGTGCGTGCGATTCTTCGTCATAACCGCTCTGCGCACCCGGAGCAGTAGCCAGGGCATTCGCCTCGGAGAAGGTGCGGCTCTCTGCCTTGCCGTCGGTTTCGCCTTCATCCGTGAGTGCCCAGTCGTAACCGTACACTCCAACGCCCCAGATCAGCTTCGTGGCGGGTATTTTAGAGAGGGCGTAGGCGGCGGTGTCGCGTAGCTTGCCTATGGGCGCTACCGGGCCGGGTTCGCTCGTTGACCAGTGGTAGTCATACGCCATGATTAGCATGTGGTCGACCGATTTCGCCAGGACAGGGTAATCGTATGGGCCGGACCAGCCCGTGGTAGTCTCCTTCGTCTTGGCGGCTACGGCCATCGCCACCAGCTTCCCTTTGGCGTGGAGGCGGTCGTAAAGGAGCTTCATGAAGTCGGATAGCAGCCCTCTGTCTGAAGCGTTCACCGCCTCGAAATCGATGGTGATACCATCATAGCGGTTGTTCAGGACTATAGTCTCAATCTGGTCCACGACTGCCAGTTGCTTTACGGTATCGGTCATAACGGCGGCGAAGTCATTGTACGTGGCGTCATTCTTGAGCATAGGGAGATTCTTGACCTTCGTCTCACGCAACAGGGAAGATACGCGAGCATCATCCCTGCCCGTTACCTGCCCATCCTTGTTCAGGTAATAGAGCCAGGGGGAGAGGTGGGTCAGGTTCTTCACGTTCCCCTGAAGCGAAGTCCACGAATTGCCGCTATAGGTGACATAGAAAGCCCATCGCACGCCGGAGGTCTGAGGCGCGGTTGGCGTGTCCGCGGCCTGGACAGAGGCGACCTGTAAGGGCATGGCGCGCCATGCCCCTACGCCACTCCCAAGCCCTGATAGGAGGGTCAGAAGAGCAAGCGAAAATACAATCTTTCCAGCGTGAGGGTGCATAAGCTCTCTCATTCCTTATATCCTTGCAATAATTCTAGTATAGATGTGCAGCGCCGTACAGTCAACGAGTGTGGATAGCTCCAGCAAAACAGATGCAAAATTGCAATGTACCTATACTTCTGTACCTGTCATTCTGAGCGAAGCGAAGAATTAAAACTCTATCCACACGTCCAAGCTCGGAGATTCTTCGCTTCGCTCAGTGGTGCATCTTGCAAGTTCGTGATAGAAAGGCGGCCACATTGTAGGGGCGGGTCCCCGTGCCCGCCCTCTCCCCCACCCGCTCCTATCGACAGCCAACAGGGCGGGCACGGGGACCCGCCCCTACAAACTTACACCTACTTGCAAGATGCACCACTCAGAATGACAGGTGGAAAGGTGCTACTCTGTGTGGCAGGTGCTGTCGCTAATTCCACATCAGTCCTCATAGTTCCTAGCGGGTCTTATAGAAGTAACGCACAGATGGCTTCCTGGTCGCAATAGCGATAGTTTACTACATCTTAAGTCCTATTTTTACTCGAAATAGAGGTAAATAAGTTGCTAACCACTTGACATCTATCTGTGGAACATGATATAAGTTAGCTAGGCTAACTATTTATCTCGCTAACTTATAGCTCTTCTATATATCAAGGAACTGGAGATTGCTAGAGAGATGATAGTACTGAAAGGGATTGTATAAATGACACAGACCATAAACAGAGCAGGGTCAGGAAAAATAGAGGATGTAGTAGAGGAAAGCGCAGGGCAAGCCCATGTAAGCGTCGAAGAGGCCGTGACGCAGATCATAGCGACTATGCCGCGAATGTTCAGGACTATCAAGCACCAGATTAGAAGCGCGGACGCGGGTGGACCTTCGCAAGAGGTAGGTGATACGCAGACCTGGGTATTGCACGCCCTGGCGACGGGCACGCAGCTTACGAGCGAGCTTGCCAAGCGCTTCAACGTCACGACGCCTACGATAACGCGCATGGTGGATGGCCTCGTTGACAAGGGGTACGTCGAGCGGCGACATGATAGCGAAGACCGCAGGCGCATTTACCTTGAGCTGACCGATGCCGGGTGGGAAGCAACACGCAATATGAACGAGCAGTTTCGCTCAAGCGTGGCCCGCTTCCTCAGCCCCCTCTCGGAGAGGCAGCTTGCTGATATTGTCGTAGCGTGCAGGCACCTGCAAACTCTCCTGCCGAACGACGGCTACGATTACAGTGGGCTATGTCCGCCCCGGCAAGCGGGAAGCAATATAGAAACAGAACAGAACGATACCATAACAAATACGAAGGAGAATTAGAGATATGGAAGGCGGAGTTTCAGTCGTTTCGCCCCCGGAGGAGCGCGTTACCCAGAATGGCACGCCCTGGGCCTCGAACGACACACCAAAAATAGAGACACGCACGCTCTTGGCGGTAATGGGGAGCGTACTGCTCGGAATGTTGCTGGCAGCACTCGACCAGACGGTGGTCGGCCCGGCGATGCCCAAGATCATCGGAGAGTTGGGCGGGTTCAACCAGTACTCCTGGGTCTTCACGAGCTACCTGCTCACTTCAACGATTACGGTGCCCATATTCGGTAAGCTCTCCGATATGTATGGCCGCAAGTGGTTCTACGTGGGCGGCATCGTAGTCTTCTTGATAGGCTCTATGCTATCCGGCATGAGCGGAGATATAACACAGCTTATCATTTTCAGGGGCATCCAGGGCTTTGGAGCTGGCGTCATCTTCGCCAGCGCCTTCGCTATCGTAGCCGACCTTATACCCCCGGCGAACCGTGGCAAATGGCAGGGCGCGTTCGGCGCAGTCTGGGGCCTCTCCTCCGTAGTCGGGCCGAGCCTGGGAGGTTTCCTCACAGACAACATCAACTGGCGCTGGGTCTTCTACGTCAACCTGCCTGTTGGCATTATAGCGCTGGCCGTAATCATCGCGCTCTATCCCAGAGAGACGCCCCACCCGCATAACAAGATTATAGACTGGCTAGGAGCGGGTCTGCTCGTGATGGCTATCACGCCTCTGCTGCTGGCACTCTCTCTGGGCGGCACACCTGACTGGGCGTGGAACTCGGCCCCAATCATAAGCCTGTTTGTTGTGGCGGCGATTGGCGTGGTGGCGTTCATCGCGGTAGAGGCGAGGGCGAAGGAGCCTATCATACCCCTCGATCTCTTCAAGAACCGTATCTTCACCCTATCCATACTGACTGTCTTCACGACGGGCGTGGGCCTCTTCGGAGCAACCCTGTACATACCCCTCTTTATCCAGGCGATCCAGGGAGGTAGCGCCACCGAAAGCGGAAATAGCCTCACCCCAATGATGATCTCAGTAGTCATAGCGAGCGTGCTTTCCGGACAGATCATCTCGCGCACGGGCAAGTACCGTATCATAGGCATCGTCGGTATGGCGTTCGTTACGGTAGGTATGTTCCTGCTCTACACGATGGGTATGGATACCCAGCGCCTGGTGACGATAAGCTACATGGTACTGCTCGGCCTGGGCATGGGTATCACTTTCCCGCTCTATACGCTGGTGGTGCAGAACGCCTTCCCGATGAATAAGGTGGGGGTGGTGACCTCGGCGCTCCAGTTCTTCCGCTCGATAGGGGGCACGGTGGGAGTGGCGGTGCTGGGTGGCATAGTCAACTCGACGTTCCATGAGAAGTTCCCTGCGGAGTTCGCGGCGAAGTACGAGGCGCTCAAAGCTACAGTGCCCGCTGCGCAGGCGGCTGGTATGCCCCCGGCAAGTGGCTTCTTGGAGGGGCTGAGCAACCTCAATCCACAGTTGCTGACGAGTACCCAGGGCGTTGCTCAACTGAAGGCCGGGCTGGTGGACAAGGGAGTACCTCTGAACTTCGTAGACACGCTATTCAATGTTATCACGGACGCGATGAAGTCTCCTCTCTTCGCGGGCATACAGATAGCATTCCTGATAGGTGCAGTCCTCTTCGCTGTTGGCCTGGTGACCACTAGCTTCCTCGAAGAGATACCTCTACGTGCGACCAATGACCACAGTAGACTATCTACACCGCAGGGTGGAGCTAATGGCAAAGCTGCTCCTGGAGATGGGTGGAGTCCCGGCGACAAGGTAGCTGTTGAGGCCACAAAGGCAGGCAAGGAGATGGCGGCGGGAGGTATGCCCGGAGGCACGGTCCTCCCCGCCCGCGATGAACCGACGCTTGTTGGTAAGTGACAACACTAAATTCTGTAAGGGTGCGTTCAGAGGCTTGCCAGTGGCAAGCTTCTGAACGCACCCTGTTGCCTGCTTGTAAGTGCTATAATCTTCTTGATTAGACTATATCTAGGCAAGAAGAGATTTTCTAGATTAGTACAAGACTAAGATTTAGGTAGGAAGTAAGATCATGAGAGAGAGAATCAGCATTCACCCGAATATCCACTTCGGAAAGCCTTGCGTCGCAGGCACGAGGATTCCGGTCCAAAGCGTGCTGGAACTGGTCGAAGAGGGTCTATCATTCGAAGATATTATGAGAGACTACTACCCTGATCTTGAGGAGGAGGATATCAAGGCGTGTATTCGATACGCTATTGATGTGATTGCAGTTGAGGACATACATATAGCACCGATAGCACCTATAGTCTAATGAGATTCTTGCTGGATCAAGATGTTTATGGCTCAACTGCGCGTTTTCTTATGGGCCTCGGACATGACGTTGTTCCTGTGTCTCAGATTGGCTATTCACAAGCAGATGATATAGATTTACTTCTGCTTGCCCAGGAGCAAGGACGCATAATGGTAAGCAGAGATAGGGATTACGGCGGACTTGTCTTTATTGGCAATCTTGGTACTGGAGTCATTTATCTCCGTATACTGCCGTCGACCCAGGAGGGAGTACATCAAGAGCTTGGGAGGGTCTTACAGACTTATTCTGAGGAAGAATTACAGGGAGCATTCGTAGTTGTCGAGCCTGGCCGACATAGGTTCAGGAAGCTTCCAAGTTAAGGAGATAATTGGCTGACATTTGTAGGGGCGTGCCGGCGGCACGTCCCTACAGCTTATATCTCCACTGTGAAGCCTGGCTGACCTCCACAAGCGTCAAAGTCTCCGAGGGCGCGAGCTACGGACTTATAGGTGGGTTGTAGGGTAATCGCTTCTTTCAGGTGGGAGGAGGCGAGGTCGCACTGCCCCAATGCGGCGTTGATGCGCGCCAGGTTGAAGTGCGCTTCGGCGTACTGCGGCTTGATTGAGATAGCGAGGCCAAAATCGATCATCGCTGAAACGTAGTCGCCTTGCTGGGCAAGCACCGCGCCTCGGGTGTTGTACGGCTCCGGCTGGTTGGGATTCGACTCGATGCAGCGTGAAAGGTCCGCGAAGGCGAGATCCCATTCCCCAAGCATCGCGTACACGTTGCCCCGGTTGTTGAGTATGTCCGCATCCTCACCCCTGATGGCGAGCGCCTGCATAAAGTCCTGTAGGGCGAGGGAATACTCTCCTGTGTTGGCGTACATGATGCCCCGGTTATAGTAGTATCCGGGGTTCTCCGGCTCAAGCTCTATAGCCTTGCTGAACGACACCAACGCCTGCTCTGCCATCCCCTGCGAAGCCTGGGCGATAGCCATAGTGTTATACGTGTTCGCCTCCGAGCCGGGGCCAACTACTTCATCTCCATCACTGGCCATTCCGCCTCTCTCGTCATCCTCTTGCATACTATTTCCCCCTCCCAAGCGCATTATAGCATCGGTAGTTGTATTAATCACAAAGAACACAAAGAGACGAAGGTCACAAAGATTTATTGGGATTGCCAGTACCATACCTTTCTCTGCGTCTCTGCGCCTCTGCGGTGAACAAACCCATCAATTCCTTTGTGGCCTTCGTGTCTTTGTGTTCTTTGTGATTAATGTCTCCTTCGTCCTCAATTACCAACCACTGCCCGAAAGTCCCAGGCGTGTTGCTACCATTTTGGCTATTGTTCCACACGTGGGGCCGTGCTACGATACAGCATGGAGGAATTTATTTTATGAGCACACAGAATGAACAACGCGTTATAAACGTGCCATTTGGCCCTGGACGCACGCGGCAGCAGACTGCCCCGGCCCCTACAACCCCCGAAGCCCCCGACAAGCCCAGGATGGCGGCTCCTATGCAATCTCTGGCCGCAGAGCTTCACCAGGCAGCCTTGCAGGGGGTCTTTGAATACCCTCAGGGCTGGCGGTTGGTCGCAAGAGTATCGACGGTCTTACTCGTAGCCCTCTCGGTATTTCACGTAGCTATGGTGATGATACCGGCGACGCAGCCTGCCGGCTCGTTTGTTGGAGCGGTTGTCAGTTGGAGAATGCTGGGAGCGTTATTGGGCGCGGGTGTTGCGTGCGGGCTGGCCGCATTCGTAGCGAACCTGTTCCAGACTATACACGTTACGCCACAGGGCCTCGGTATTGCTGAAGTTACCGGCAAGAGGATGATCGCGTGGAAGCATATCGGCGTGCTGCGCGTCATGGAGATGCCGTCGAAAGAGCGGTACATGGTGATGATACCGGTCACAGGGGCGACCAAGCCGGCTACACCCGCGCCGATGCTGAAGCTAATGCCTGCCCTGGTGGGCGCGTCACGGACGGGTGAGCGAGGGGTGGTCATCACCTCGAACATCAAGAACTTCGAGCGATTGTTGCAGTTGATAGTGTCCTATATGGCGCAGGAGGCCGGGCAGGTCGTGCCTGCCATAGAGGCATTCGTTGACGAGCACGGGGTCATGCCTCTCGGCCAGTTAGCTAGTGAGCCGAGCGCGGCCCTCGCCCGCATGGCGCGGCCCTCGGCAGACACGGCACTCGATCCCTACGGGATGCCTGCTAACGAGGACGATGCGCCGTTGCCCTGGCGGACGCTATTGACCAGGCAGGCGTGGGTCGCCCTCGCCCCTACCGTGCTTATGCTGGCAGATATTCTGCTGCGTAACGGCGAGAAACCCCTGTCATGGGTCCAGGGCTTGTGGGTAGCCGCAATCCTGGCGGTAGGCATAGCGGAGTTACCCTTCATCTCCAAGCTGGTGCAGGCAGTAGGTGAATTGGTGGTGGGTGGAGGTCACTTGAAGCGCGCCGTTTGGGCCTACCTTGAGTTGCAAACCCCAAGGGTCGTGATGATCGTGCTGGGAACAGCCCTGCTGGGACTAGGCGTGCCTGCCGGCGTAGCGCAGATACTCTGGCTCGCCGGTATCCTGGTAGCTACCGTGCTCCTGACCCGCTTCGTCCAGAAGCTCTACCACATCACGATTGCCCAGGCCTTCATGGCGAGCATCGGAGCGTTCCTCTTCCAATTCGCGCTGCTGGCGTTCTACTTCGGAGTGAGGTAGTCTATGGACGACGGACGACGGACGACGGACGACGGACGATGGACGATGGACGATAGATGCGTGATGCGTGATGCGTGATGCGTGATACGTGAGGATAGACGATGGAGGATATATAGGTTAAATAGGATGAAAGAAAAGGGCTTGGTAGAGTAAACTGCCAGGCTCTTTTCATTTGCCCCTTATTACGTGCTTGCTTTACAATAAACCTGCCATTTGGCATCGTCTATCGTCTATCGTCCGACACCCGCCCATGTACGTTCTAGGCACCGCAGGCCATGTTGACCATGGCAAATCTACACTCGTCAAGGCCCTCACGGGGATAGACCCCGACCGCCTCCAGGAAGAGAAAGCACGCGAGATGACCATTGACCTGGGCTTCGCGTGGCTTACCTTACCCTCCGGGCGGGAGGTGTCTATCGTTGACGTGCCCGGGCATGAGCGATTCATCAAGAATATGCTCGCGGGTGTTGGAGGTCTCGACGCTGCCCTGCTGGTCATAGCCGCCGACGAAGGCATGATGCCTCAGACGGAGGAGCACCTGGACATCCTCCACCTGTTGGGCGTAGACCGGGGCATAGTGGTGCTGACTAAGCGCGACCTGGTGGACGGCGAGTGGCTGGACCTTATGGTGGAAGAGGTGCGCGAGCGCATCGCTGACACTACGCTTGGAGGCTCTACAATCATACCCGTGTCGGCGCGCACAGGCGATGGGCTGGATAAGCTGAAGGGTGAGATAGACCAACTATTGCAGGACACAGAGCCGCGTGGCGACCGTGGCCGCCCACGCCTGCCCATTGACCGCGCATTCATCATCGCGGGCTTCGGGACGGTGGTCACGGGCACCCTGATCGACGGGTCTCTGCGTGTCGGGCAGGAAGTCACAGTCGCACCGGGGGGGCTGAAGAGCCGCATCAGGGGGCTACAGAGTCACCGCCACAAAGTGGACTCCATTGGCCCAGGCAATCGTGTGGCCGTTAACCTTGTAGGGGTAGAGGTGGAGCAATTGTCGCGTGGTATGGTGCTGACTACTCCAGGCTGGCTTGAACCTACCAGGCGCGTAGACATACATCTCCAACTTCTGCCCGATGCGCCCGCGCCCCTCGAGCAGAACGACCTGCTCGACTTCTTCACAAGCTCGGCTGAGACGCCCGCGCAGGCTACCCTCCTCGACACAGACCGCCTCATGCCAGGGCAGAGTGGCTGGGTGCAATTGCGCCTGCGAGATGACGTGGCCCTCGTGAAAGGTGATCGCTATATCGTCCGCAGACCCTCCCCAAGCATTACAGTCGGCGGCGGGCAGGTGGTAGATTCCCACCCCAGGCGGCACAAGCGTTTCAACGAAGAGACTCTTCAGAGCCTGGAGACCCTCCAGAAAGGTACGCCCGAAGAGCTTATATTGGAAGCATTAGGGAGCGCGGCATTGGAAGTGAAGGCCGTCATAGAGAAATCGGGATTGGACCAGTCACAGGGTGCTCAAGCTTTAACTACTCTCCTCTCAGAGGGTCATATAGTTCAGTTGAGCGGTAATTCCAGCACGGCCATCAGTTTTCAGTCCTCATTGCTAATTATGTCAACTGCGGCCTGGGAGGCGGTCATGAGGCGGGCCGAGGCGCTGCTGAAGCATTTTCACCACCAGCAGCCTTTGAGGCGCGGCATGAGCAAGGAGGAGCTACGTAGCAAGCTGAGCCAGGCCGTGACGCCGAGGGCGTTTGGGTCTGTGATGTCGCTAGGTGTGAGCCGGAAGCTCATAGAGGAAGACGCGACCACTTATCGTCTCCCAGGCCACGAGCCGACCTTTTCGTCCGCTCAAAAGGAGCAGGTAGAGCAATTGAGGCGCGCTCATGCCACTAACCGCTACTCTCCTCCCTCCCCGGCGGAGCTAGGTGTCCATGCTGACGTAGTAGCTGCCCTGGCTGATGCAGGGGAGCTTGTGAAGGTAGATGATAGTCTGTATTACACGCGGGAAGCTTATGACGAGATGCGCGACCTCATCCTGCAAGCGATAGACAAGCGAGGCGACGTGAACGTCGCGGCCATGCGCGACCTATTCGGCACGACGCGCAAGTACGCCATCCCCTTTCTGGAGCATCTTGACGAGCAGAAGGTTACGCGGCGTGTGGGGGATGTGCGGGTAAGATGGTAGCTTGTTTCTTTTCCTTCGTACAAGGGCACAGTGCCTACGCAAGCTGCCACCTGTCTCCGTGTTTCATATACGTACTAGTCGCTGGTCAGCCGCCAATCGCTTTGAACGAAATCTCGCATGACAAGCACTAAACCGTTCCATTCTTCGACAGGTACTTGATCTATAGCCTGCATTACGCGCGCATGAATCTTAAGACGATTCGGCTTGCGGAGGCGGATTATCAGAATGCCAGGGTGGGACAAATAGCGCCGCTGCGCGAAACCTTTGTCAGTTGTAATGAGGAGACGCCATTCCTCTTGGGCGATGTCCCACAGAATCTCGTCATCAGCCCCTTCTCGAGCCGTGCCACGAATATCCAATACGTCGTGGCCTATCTGGCGAAGCGCTTTAACGGTCATATTTGGGATGTTTTCATCCACAAGGATTTTCATGCTGGGCTGGATAATCCCTCGATTGGTGTTATTTGCTCCTCAGCTAAAGAGGCAGCATAATCTAAGCATGCAAGAATATCCTCTCGCTCAAGAGAAGGATACTCCATAAGAAGCTCATCTATGGTATCACCACTAGCTAACATCCGCACGATCTGATAGACAGGAATTCGTGTACCCTTTACACACGCCTGACCATGATAAATTTTAGGGTCGATTGATATACGCTCGTACATAGCTATATCTCCTGGTCTTGCATCTCAGGATGCTCTAAGATATGATATAAACGTTCCTGCGTGAGCCTAATATCGCGGCCTTGATAGTCTTTAAGCTTTATCATGTGTCCACATTATATTATATCGCCGGAGAATCCATTTTATTGGTCTCTAATGTCTCAACGCCACTTGACCTAAGCTGAAAGGGTAAGTACTTATGTCCGTTGTTACGCAGACCGTTAGCGAAACGCAACCCGTGCCTACTGCTCCTATTGCAGGGCTGACGGAGCAGGAAGTTATAGAGCGTCGAGCGCGTGGGGAGGGGAACAAGGTGCAGATGGGTACCAGCCGCTCCTATATTCAGATCCTGCGCCAGAACGCCTTTACCTTCATCAACAACATACTCTTCGCCATAGGCATCACCCTTATCATCATGGGGCGGATTGATGACGCTGCCGTGACGGGGGGCGTGATGCTCCTCAATATCATCGTGGGCGTCGTGCAGGAGGGGCGGGCCAAGAAGCAGCTCGACCAGATAGCGCTCCTTACACGTCCAAAGGCCGCCGTTGTGCGCCATGGCATCGAAAAGACCATTGACCCGGGCGAGCTTGTGTTGGGCGACGTATTGGTCGTGGGGCCTGGCGACCAGATCGTGGTGGATGGCGAAGTGGTGGGTGACGGGCGGATGGACGTGGACGAGTCGCAACTCACCGGGGAGTCGGACCTGATACCAAAGCGTGCAGGAGACGAGGTCTTCTCAGGGAGCTTCTGCGTGACGGGCAAGGCAATGTACGTAGCCAGGAAGGTGGGCGCGCAGAGCTTCGCCAACCAGATAACGGCGGGCGCGAGGGCTTTCCGCCAGGTCAAGACCCCGTTACAGAGAGACGTCGACTATACCATCCGGCTCCTCATCGTCATGGTGTCGGTGCTGGGCGTCATGCTCATAGGGTCCTACATCATCGAGTCGATGGCCGGGGTTGATATTGTGCGAAATGCGGCGGTTATCGTGGGGCTGGTGCCGCAGGGCCTCTTCTTTATGATAGCCGTCAGCTATGCAGTGGGCGCGGTGCGTATGTCGGGCAGGGGCGCGCTGGTGCAGCAGGCTAACGCCGTCGAGTCGATGAGCAACGTGAACGTCCTCTGCCTCGACAAGACGGGAACGCTCACCACTAACGCCATCAAGCTTCACGCGGTGCACCCTCTCGGCATAGAGGAAGCAGAGCTTACCGGCCTCCTGGGCGATTACGCGGCCAGCGGCTCGGTAGGCAACAAGACCTCCGAAGCCCTGGCTGTGGCCTTGCCAGGCAACAAACGTCCCATCCACGACGAAGTACCCTTCTCGTCGGCCCGCAAGTGGAGCGCGATATCTTTTCCGGCGGACGAAGGACGACGGACGACGGACGACGGATTGAATGCGGAAGGCAGCGAGCAGAAGGCAGAAGGCAGTCCAATAAATCCGAAATCCGAAATCCGAAATCCGAAATCGGGCGTGTTTGTGCTGGGCGCGCCTGAGATGCTGGCGGCCAACCTCCAGCCCGGCGTGGATTTGGGCGGGCAGGGTGAGGAGTGGACGGCGCTCGGCTTGCGGGTGCTCCTGTTCGCCTACACACCTGAGGTTGTCCCCTTGTACGACGACACAGGAGAGCCGAGGCTGCCTGTGGGCCTTATACCCTTGGGACTTATCAGCTTCAGCGACGTTCTGCGGCCCGATGCGCAAGTGGCGCTCCAAGGCTTCGCCGAGGCAGGCATCAGGCTCAAAATCATATCGGGCGATAACCCTCACACTGTCGCCGCGCTCGCCAGGCAGGCAGGCTTCAGCGGCGACCTCAGCGTGGTATCCGGCCTCCAACTGGACGAGATGGACGAGGACACTTTCACCAGGACTGCGGAGGAGACCACCGTATTCGGGCGCATCACCCCACAGCAAAAGGAAAAGCTGGTGCGCATCTTGAGGGGCAAGGGCTACTACGTAGCGATGATAGGGGACGGCGTAAACGACGTGCTCTCCCTCAAGCAAGCGAACCTCGGCATCTCAATGCAAAGCGGCAGCCAGGCTACTCGCGGGGTCGCTGACATGGTACTCCTCAACGACGCCTTTTCGATACTCCCCAATGCCTTCAAAGAGGGGCAGCGCATCATCAACGGGATGCACGACGTTGTAAGGCTCCTCCTGGCACGCACCCTCTACCTCATCTTCCTGATGGCGGGGGTCGCTATGCTTGGATTGAAGGACGCGCCCCTCACGCCGAAGCATAACTCCATCCTCGCGGTGCTGACGGTGGGGATACCGACGGTCGCACTGGTGGCCTGGGCGCGGATAGGCGAGCCTCCGAAGCGGCTGTTGCGCTCGGTGCTGGGATTCGTGATACCTGCGGCTGTCACTATAGCGGCTGTGGCGCTGGCGGTCTATACAGGGTATGTCATCAACACGAATGCGCTCAAAACGGGTGACTTTACCCTGGCCCAGACCGCGCTCACTACAGTGACCGTGCTGTGCGGCCTGGTGCTCATACCTTTCGCCGAGCCGCCCACGCCGGGCTGGGTAGCTGGCGACGAGTATAGCGGGGACAAACGCCCCACTATCCTGGCGGTAGCAATGCTTGCCATCTTCGTCATAATCATGCTGGTGCCTGCTACGCGCACCTTCTTCGTGCTGGCACCTCTCGGTCTATTTGATATTGCGTTGATAGCGGCAGTCGTGGTCGCTTGGGCGTTCGCTCTACGCTACATCTGGCGTGGGCGTATCCTGGAAAAGATCGTGCGCGAAGATACGTAATCGTGCAGAGCTGTTTGAGAGCCGGGAGTAACTAAGCGCAAAGAGGTGTAGGTGTAGGGGCGTGCCGGCGGCACGCCCCTACCGATGCTAAACATTTCCGCCTAAAGTCATACATAATTAAGACTTGAGACCGGGGACAAGCCTCCACGAGATGGATTATACTACTCATCGGACCGCATATTCCTACAGATATTGCGCATAGGCGCACTCACCTCACCTAATCTCCCTAGACAGGTAGCCTTGTGTTCAGCGAAAGTGATAGAAGAAATATAGTCCTGGGTGCCGTCGCAGTCATTCTACTAATCGTCGCCTGCGCTGTCACCGTGCAGCTTTATAAATCCAACGTCCCTGAGCACGTTGATCGCAATACCATCAACGTCACGCAGAGCGATTACGACCAGGCACTTCAGAAGTGGACCGCGCGCGGCGTCTCGGAATACGAAATATCTATCCACAGCGGTGCGGACGATATTACCTTGCGCGTCAGTGGCGGGATTGACACTATCCAGGTCCTTCAACATCTGCATTCAGGCTCGCCCGCGAACGAGTTGAGGCTCCCCACAGGCGCGGCGCTTCTACGGCGCATGACGGTTGACCTTCTATTCCAAAACGTCAAAGAGGCGCTCGATTTCAACGCACTGGGCGGCGGCTCCAGTCGTCCTGGCGGCAATGACATCTTCTTCTTCGATTACAGCGCACGCTTCAACCCTGATCTGGGATACCCAACCTACTTTTCTGCCTACCAGAGGGCCACGAAAGCCTCCAGAGAGATCGTCTGGCGAGAGACCATACAGGCTCCCATCGAAGTGACGAATCTCAAGATTATCAGGTAAAGGAGAGGCATGTACGAAGCCGAGCGCGACGCATATTCAGAAAGCGGGCCTGGGTGCCTGTACTGGGGCATCTGGCTGGCATGGGTGCTGGTTACTGCTGCCGCCTTCTGGTTTGGCGAAAGCCTCAGGGAATTTGTGGTGGGCCTCTTCACCTCCAACGCCGCAGGAGTGCCCAGGGTCCTCTCTATCGAAGGGCGAGTAGGGTTGGGCGGCATGGAGCCTCTCCAGATACTGCCGGAGCTGGCCGGGGGGTTAGCTTCCGGCGCGGTGATAGCAGTCGGGCAGGGGCTGGTGCTATTTCCATTTCTGAAGCTTGCAGGCGCACTGGAATGGGCAGCCGCGACGACGATAGGGAGAGCGGTAAGCTGGATAGCGATCTATGTAACCAGCCAGGCTATGGTGAGGCTGGTGCTCGATAAGCCATTGCCGGGCTTATGCGTGCTGTTTCTTCTATTGGCGGGCATCGCCATAATTGCCGGGGTGACGCTCGGTTACGCGCAAGGGTTGGTCTTACGGAGGAGGGTAGCTCACCCCACTTGGTGGGTCCTCGCCAACATCCCAGGCTACCTTGCTATCAGTGTCCTGATAACGTTTACGCTCTATCTAGAGACGCAGAACACCGTTCGAGATGCCACTACCCTGATTGTTGGAGCCATTACGGGGATAAGCACCGGAATCGCGCTCCTGGAAATGCTGCGTCACCCCACTCCCCAGGCCGAGTGGTATGATATGTTCAAGGGGCGAACTCGCAAGGAACGCACCCGCCTGCCACGCGAGGAGTTGCAGGACACGGTGCTAGGTAGCAGCCTGTACGAGCCCAGAGAGCCTCGGTCTACGTCAACAGCGCAAAGCTCCGAGGCCCCAGAGAAATCAATCGATGACGCGAAAGGGGAGTAGCTCAGGTACACCCAGGCCATTGATATTGTCGAGAACAGTAGGCAGGCAATACGCTTCCATTTGCTCCTTGATTTGCATAGTATTGAAGCGTAGCAGCCGCCAGCCACACGTCTTAAGGTCGTTATCCCGAAGATTATCGTGCGCAATCCTTTTCGGGTCCGAGTGCCAACTGTAGCCAGAAGGTTTATTAGATCAAGCCTACCTGTTTGGCTAGGCAGCAACTGGCCGGATGACCGAAGCAGGACCTGGCTGCCTTATTGTACAGTCCTTTCAGGGACGCTCACTAAATTAGGTTGCCCAATATATGCACACTATCGAGATTATTCTTGGTCTGCTGGTAGCTGTCGTCATCCTCATCAGCATTGCGCGCCGGTTCAACATAGCTTATCCGATTCTCCTTGTAGTCGGCGGCCTGGTCCTCAGCTTCATACCGGGACTCCCTGAAGTAGAGCTTGAGCCGGAGCTGGTCTTTATACTATTCCTCCCTCCCCTGCTACAAGCCGGGGCGTTCTTTACCTCGCTGCACGACTTGCGCGCCAACCTGCGGCCAATAACGCTGCTCGCGGTCGGCCTTCCTCTATTCACGATAGCCTTTGTTGCGGTTGTAGCTTACATTTCGATTCCCGGACTCACCTGGGCGGCGGCCTTCGCACTGGGAGCCATAGTCGCGCCCCCTGACGCGGTGGCGGTAATGGCCGTAGCCGCGCAGCTGCATCTCCCACGACGCATCGTGACCCTGCTGGAAGGTGAGAGCCTGGTGAACGACGCCACCGCGCTGGTCGCTTATCGCCTGGCTGTGGGGGCTGCCGTCACGGGCGTTTTCTCTATATGGGACGCAAGCCTGCGCTTCATGACGACCGGGGTGGGCGGTATAGTTATCGGCATCATAATCGGTTTGTGCTCGATTTGGGTCTTCAGGCGGTTACAGGACCCACCCATAGCCATCAGTCTCTCGCTGCTCATGCCATTCGCGGCATATCTGCCCGCCGAGGCGCTTGGGCTATCGGGGGTGCTCGCGGTAGTGACCGCCGGGCTGTTCCTGGGCCAAAATAGCTCCAAGATTATGTCCTCTCAGACAAGAGTACAGGCGGGCGCGGTGTGGGAGATTCTCGTTTTCCTGCTGAACGGCATCGTCTTCATGCTGATCGGGCTGCAACTGCGCGGGGTGCTCAGCCACCTGGCCGAATACTCCCTCCTGGAGCTTATCTGGTATGCCGCGCTGGTGAGCGTAGCGGTCATCGTGGCGCGCATAGTGTGGGTATTCCCGGCTACATACCTCCCGCGCTTCTTCAGTAACAGGATACGCGCCCGCGACCCGTACCCTCCCGTGCGGGGCGTGACGATAGTTGCGTGGGCGGGCATGAGGGGGGTCGTATCGCTCGCCGCCGCCCTTGCGATTCCCCTCACCACCGATAGCGGCGCTCCCTTTCCGGCGCGTGAGCTGATTATTTTTATGACCTTCTGCGTGATACTGGCTACGCTGGTGCTCCAGGGGTTGAGCCTGCCGCCGTTGATACGCGCGCTGGGCTTACAGGATGATGGGGCTACAGAGCGGGAAGAAGCCGAGGCACGGCTTCAGGCAGCCCAGGCTGCCATGGATCGCATCAGGGAGCTTTCCAACGAAGAGTGGGTGCCGAAGGAAACGATTGGGCATCTCCATGAGCATTACGAAGAGCGACTCCACGTGCTCAACGTCCGCTACCACGGCGTGGATGAGCACGAGGGACATGACCACGAAGAGGGAGAGGCCACCTACCAGAGGCTGAAGCGCGAGCTATTAGATACGGAGCGGCGCACGATAATACGCCTGCGCGACCAGGGTGTCATTCATGACGAAGTGCTGCGTATTATCGAGCGGGAGCTAGACTTGGAAGAATTGCAATTGAAGGGCTGACGCCTCAACATCACGTCCAGCAAATAAATCTGCGGTCATACACAAAGTCTGCTTAATTACTTAGACAAATCGATGCTTGTATCATCTTCCCATTTTTTTGCTCGTTTTAGCACGCCACGGATCTCCGCTACAAGAGGCGTCAACGGGAACTCCTGACCCATAAAACTGAAAGTATTGGTATCAGGGTCAAAAGCGCGGTGTCGATGCTCAGGGGGGAACCACGACGGGAGCGCGCTACCTAAATGGAAGTCCATTCGCATATAAGCTCCATGTTGATTGAACCAATCGTCAAGTCGTTCATCATAGTGCTCAAGTGCGTCCCTTAGGTGCCTATCCCTAATACATGAAGGGTCACGAATGTCAAGTACGTCTCGCAACCAATCTCCGCGTACCTCGTAGACCGTGTTGTTCTTCGCTCTAGGGCACCAAAACAGCTTTGAGATATTTCCAACATGCGTCAGGAAGGAATGTAGGTAGAAGAAAATCTGGGAAATTACTTCCTGTTCCTGATGGCGACCGGGTGATTTGTTCCACTCAACACTCGCAATCTGGCTTGCAAAGTCCTCATCAATGGTGGGATCATCTTGGCGGAGCCGATTTGTCAGAGCAATGCAGAAATCTTTCTTTTGAGTATCCAGATCATTAGATACTTGGGTTAGGCTTTCTACATGCTCGTAAGCATATAACGCGAACTCTGCTTGGTTTCTTACCTCTACTACAAATAACCATCCAATGAACCCGTTCATCTTTGCCATACTTAATATTAGACCTCTATTGCCTGATGGGATAAGCTCCTCCACTAGCGCGAGTGCTACCATGGCTCCGTGACTTTAAATCAGCACGCGGTAAGCGACAATGCCTGCGTAAAGTTCGCAACCGGTATGCACGTTCGTGCCAGCTTCCCACTCTAGAGATAGATAATACTCTCAGTCTGGACTGTGACCACCACATGACAGCATGCGCGCTCATAACTGGCGCACTTCGATATTCAGAGGCGGGTTTGCCGCCAGATTTCGCGGGTTTGGCAACGCTTACGATCCATCCTTGTCTGCGATTGGGAGGACAGTAACCACAGCACCACAGCTAAGACAGTAAATTAGATAGACGCGCCCCACAAGCGCAATATGCTGGTATGCGGCTGCAAAAGTCGTGCCCTTGCAACGAATGCAGTTTGGACTAGCCATTCATGTATCCCCCTTCATTTCTTTCCTCTTATATTCCCATCAATCTCATAGAGGCATCTGACGGTACGTCTCGATCCACGCTAGCATGCGCCGCCAGGCATCCGCGGAGGCGTCGGCGTATTCGGTTGCTTTGCGGTCGAAGAAGCTATGGGGCGCGCCGGGGTAGCTCACGATCTCGTGCGGAATACCTGCCTGGTCTAGACGGGCGTCTAACTCCTCAAGCTGGGCTGGCGGGATACCGGGATCGGCCCCTCCAAAGAGGCCAAGCATAGGGTATTTCACCTCTGCGGCGTGGTCCAGCGCCGTGCCGTAGCCGCCGAAATCGCGTGACATTCCTGCGTAGAAGGCAATCGCACCTGCGAAGCCGAAGTCCTGTGTAGCAGAGAGCAATGTGAGGCTGCCGCCTATGCAAAAGCCGACCACAAATACAGGTTGATTAGCGCCTGCCCCCTGCCGCAGGTAGTCGAGCGCCGCCTGTACGTCCGCGAAGAAAGATGATAGCTGTAGCTGCTGTACATGGGGCATGAACTCGAACGAATCATCACGCGAAGTCACGCCTGCCGTGCGCCCGAAGTAGTCGAGGGCCAGCGCCCGCACTCCTGTCTCGGCGAAGCGCAAGGCGAGGTCTTTATAGAAGCCATGCAAGCCACGAACGTCAGGGTAAATAATGATCTGCGCGCCGGTCGGGTTGCCGGGCTGCGCCAGAAAGGCCGCGAAGCGGTTGCCGTCGGCGGCGGTCAGCACCAAGTCCTCTCCCTGCGCTTCACCTCCGGGCGTAGGCGGCATGGGAGGCCGCGCCTTGTCATCGTAACACATGCTTATCTTCCTCCAGAATTGAGTTGGCACGAGGGCGAAGAATTCCCAGGCTCCGGTATTTTCTTATCATAACCGATTTGCGCCTGGCTAACACCTTTTTCGCAGGGTCGGGTATGGTGCGTATCTTGCTTTCGTATTATTCCTGGGGTCTACCCCAATACTTTATAGATTTAGAGGGAGTACCATGCGATCAAACCAGAACGTTACCGTAAATTGGCCTTCCATCCTCTCCTGGCTGCCGCGAATAGGCGCGGCGGTTCTTTTATTTATCGTAGCTGGCGGTGCGGTCGCGGGGAGCGCTTCCGCCTCGGCGCTGACCAGTCAAGAGTTCAGCGAGCGAAGCAGGTGGGAGCTGCCAGCCCTGGACCCAGGTATCCGTTCCCAATCCGCGCACGCACCACTATCTACACGATGTAGACGCCCTCGCCCCGGACGACATATGGGCAGTAGGCCAGTATTACGACGAGAACAACGGCACCCCCGACACCGCTCTCACTATGCACTGGGATGGCGTGCAGTGGACCATAATACCTACTCCTGAGGGTGCATTCGGGGCGAGCCTGACTCTTTATGGCGTTTCGGCGCTGACCCCTACTGACATCTGGGCTGTGGGCGAGAGTGTTCCTGGTTCCCAGTCGGGGCAACCATCTGCCTACCAGCCTGTCGCCATGCACTGGGACGGTATCCAGTGGACAGTTATTGACACACCCCAGCAGTCCGGGGGTTTACTTTTAAACGACGTAGTAGCCCTCGCTCCCAATAACGTGTGGGCAGTCGGCGCTAACGACGGCTTCCATTCGACCATAGCTATGCAATGGGATGGCGCGGCATGGAGTATCGTCCCTACCCCCAACGGCGGCATGTTCGGGGACGATAACGTGCTGACTTCAGTGGCGGCGGTATCGGCCAATGACATCTGGGCAGTAGGCTACATCTATCCGAAAGGCGGCACACCTACCACTCTCTCTATCCATTGGAACGGCAGCCAATGGACGCTTGTGAACACTCCCAACCCTGGCAATTACGCCAGGAGATTGGACGGGGTAACGGCTATCGCCGCTAACGACGTGTGGGCGGTTGGTAATTACTCCGCTAACTCCGGCTCGACCTATACTCCCCTCTTTCTGCACTGGAATGGGACGCAGTGGCAGCATGTAGCGAGTCCGGAGATTGGTGACTATAACTCGCTGGACGATGTATACGCTATAGCTCCAAACGACATATGGGCCGTGGGGACCACTGCCGGTTGCGACTTCTGCCCGTTCCAGAGCCTGACGATGCACTGGGACGGCACGGTCTGGGCGCAGGAGTACAGCCCAAGCGGTTTCCGGGACTTCACCCGCATGGAGGGGGTAACCGCAAGCTCTTCCGGGGACGTGTGGGCGGTTGGCTTCAACGATGAATACGAATACCCTTATTATTCCGACTCTTTTATCTTGCATCGAGTCTGCACCAGCCCGACCCCTACAGGCACTCCCCCAACGGCCACCCCAACCCGCACACGCGTGCCCACTTACACCAACACTCCTACCCAGACGGTAGCGGCCACACCGACGTGCAACCCTAACGGTCTGCGCGTGCTCATAGTCTACGCCGATTACGAGTCTCCTCCCGCCACGCTCCGTAATGGGATACTCGCGCAAACTGGCGTACAGACGGTGGACTTCTACCGCGCCGATTCTACCACGCCCACTCTTGCACAGATGATGCAGTACGATGTTGTGGTGACTTTCGCCAGCCTCACCGTCTACGCCGACCCGTCCACCCTGGGCAACAGGCTGGCCGATTACCTGGACGCGCATGGCATCGTGGTCGCATTCAATTTTACCTGGGACGGCTCGCTACGCGAGATAGGCGGGCGCTGGCAGAGCGGCGGGTATTCGCCTTACGAGGGCTTTGGACAACGCGTCTACAGCACGGGCACGCTGGGCAGCCACAACGCGGCTCACCCCCTCATGGAGGGCGTAACCAATCTCAGCGCCTTCTACCGGGGCAACCTTGTGCTCAAGCCTGGAGCCGAGCAGGTCGCAGCATGGAATGATGGGCTATCTCTCATGGCCTTCAAAGGGAGGGCGGTCGGCGTGAGCGCCTACGTTGGCGACGCCGATGGCGGGTGGAGCGGCGACTTCGCTCGAATAGTCGTGAATGCCGGGCGCTGGCTCAGGCCGGGCCAATGCGGGTCCGTCACGCCTCTCCCCACCTCGACCCCTGGGACTCCAACCGCCACGCGAACCGCGACCGCAGTGCTTACTGCAACTCCTACTGTTACACCTGGTGGTCCGGGGTCCTGCACCACGCCCAGCTTCGCGGCAGCTACGAATTACGCTGCAGGGGATACCCCTGAGCGCATCGCAGTTGGCGACTTCAACCATGACAATAACCCCGACCTGGCAGTGGTCAATAAGGACTCTGCTCAACTATCGGTGCTGCTGGGCGGTGGAGGAAGCTTTGGACAGGCGACCACGTACGAGCTGGACGTGCAGCCTTCAGGCATAACCGTGGGCGACTACAACCGTGACGGCAACCTGGACGTGGCCGCGTCGGGCTTCGGGGTGAATATGGCGCGGGTGCTGCTCGGCAATGGATCAGGCGGATTCGGCCCGGCTACGGGCTATGGCTCAGGGTCCGACGCGGCAGGCATCGCCACAGCCGACTTCAACCACGACAACAGCCCCGACATGGTAATCGCCGATGGCGGGAACGACACCATGCTGGTGCTCATCAATAACGGGTCGGGCGGATTCGGTGCCGGAGTCCAGTACGACCTCGATTGGATACCGACCGACATCGCGGTGGGCGACTTCAACCGCGACGGCCACCCGGACGTGGCGGCCACCAACTCTTTCTCCGACAACGTGTCCGTGCGATTGGGCACCGGCACAGGCACATTCGGCGCTCTCCAGAATTACACCGTCGGCCCGAACCCACGTAGCATCGCGGTGGGCGACTTCAACAACGACAGCAATCCCGACTTCGCCACGTCGAGCGGCGATAACGGTAACATATCGGTGCGGTTGGGCAACGGCACGGGCGGCTTCGGCTCTCTCGCCAGTTACCCCGCGGGCAACGGTTCCATGTCTATAGGTCTGGGCGACTTCAACCGCGACGGAACGATAGACATCGCCGTAGCGAACGTCCCAGGCAACGTCGCGGTGCTGCTGGGCAACGGCACGGGCGGCTTCGGCCCGCTGACCAACTTCGGGGTGGGAAGCGGCCCCGTTGCCGTGGCGGTAGGCGATTTTAACCGCGACAGCAGGCCCGATCTGGCGGTTACGAACACCAACGGCGATAACGTATCGGTGCTGCTAAACACCTGCGGCGGGCCCTGGCTACGTCAACCCCTCTTCCGCAGGCCACAGCCACTCGCACACCCACAGTACCAACAGGTGGCACTTCCACGCCCAACACTACATCTGTCGCTACGGGCAGCGCGGTAGCCTCCGCAACGTCACCCGCAGGCACCGGGACACCTACGGTTTGCGCTATCGTCTTTACCGACGTGCCGCCCGATCACACCTTCTATGGCTTCGTACAGTGCCTGGCGTGCCAGGGGATACTGAGCGGGTATAGCGACGGCACGTTCAAGCCGGGCAACCCCATCACGAGGGGGCAGATAGCCAAAGTGGTCTCTAACGCCGCCGGGTACTCTGACATACCTACCGGGCAGACGTACGAAGACGTGCCCACCGATAACACCTTCTACCTGTGGATAGAGCGACTCTCCTCGCGGGGGCACATGGGCGGATATCCATGCGGCGCAGAGGGTGAGCCTTGCAATGGCGAGAACCGCCCGTACTTCAGGCCGTTCGCCAACGCTACACGCGGGCAGTTGTCCAAGATAGTGGCTAACGCCGCGGGCTTAGGGGGCACTCCCACGGGCCAATACTACGCCGACGTGCCTGAGGACCACACCTTTTACGTATGGATCATGCGTCTCACCAGCCTGGGCGTGATGGGCGGGTATCCATGCGGAGGAGAGGGTGAGCCTTGCGACGACCAGGACAGGCCGTACTTCCGCCCTGGCGCTGAGGTGACGAGAGGCCAGGCTTCCAAGATAGTAGCCAATGCCTTCTTCCCTGGCTGCCAGGCGCAACAGCGTTAGCATAGAACCATAAAAATATAGCTGAGGTAGACCAAACCTAACCTCCCATAAGGATTCCTTAACATGGGAGGTTAGGTTCTAAGAGTGACGTAGCGTATGACGCTGGTTAAATCTTATCTTGAAATAGACTTCTCTTAAGGTGTCAAGATTAGTTTGTGTGCTTCTCCGCCACTTTTACTCCTTTTCTGAGCTCGACTTTGTACAATTTTACAATTCACGTTGTGCGTGAGTTTCGACACCATCACACGCACGCCTGGGACTATATAAACATCCACCTTTCTGCGGGCTGTGTGAATAAGTGTTGAAGAAGTGCTTGTGCCTGACTGGGTCTGCGTGTCGCGCTCATTGGCAAAATTGTACAAAGTCGAGCTGAGAGGGTGTCCAAAAAGTGTAAAGGAAGGTGTAAAGCAATGAATGTCATTCTGAACGCAGTGAAGAATTTACGATTTTTACGACAGTACACGCTCAGAGATTTCTAAATTCTTCGCTTCGCTCAGAATGACAGGGTAATTGGTGCTTCTCTTTTTGGACACCCTCTGAGCGGTTACAGGGTTATCTCGCACCCTCTGATGGGAATGTGATATGCAATAAAGTTGGGGGCTGAAGTCCGCCTGCTTGGGTAATAGCGAATTGCAGTATCCTATGCGAGTTTGTGTCCGCTACATAGAGCCTGGCACTACCATCTTCTGCCCATACCGACAGACCCCCAGGCTCGTACAGGTCGGATGGCTCACCTGAGCCGTAGAGTGTGGTGACCTCTCTCGCCTCGAGGTCGAGCATCTTCATTTTGTTGTTGTAGGTGTCGGCTATGTATAGCTTGCCATCGTGGTAGGCCACGCCCAGGCAGTGCTCAAGGCGTGCCTGCATCGCTTTGCCGTCGCGGTCACCGAACTCGAAGAGACCCTCGCCCACGAGCGTTTGAGTGTAACCATCAGGTGTGAAGTCTGACACCCGAACCGCACTCGACTCGCTGTCGGCGAAGTATAGCTTCTCTCCATCGGTGGTCAGGCCGCTAGGTTGGGCTAACGTAGCCCGAGGATTTGGGCCGTCGTCAATGTTCTCGCGCCCGCTTCCAACGAATGTGTGTACCTCCACCGTCGATAGCTCCATACGCCACAGTTGGTGCGTGCCCGCCATAGCTATGTAAAGCCAGCCATCACGCTCCAGAAGGTCCCACGGGGAGTTGAGGGCGACATCCGTACCCACCCCGCTCGTACGCGAATAGCCGTGCTCTCCCGTGCCCGCGATGGTGGTGAGCGTACCGCCCTGGAGGTCGGCGGCGCGTATAGAGTGGTTCTTGGTATCGGCAATGTACAGCGTGTCGCCCCGTATCGCCATCCCCTCCGGCTTGTTCAACTGACACGTCGAAAAGTCGCCGTCTACGAAGCCCACCTCGCCACTTCCAATCACCTGCTCAACCTGTGCCGAGGTGCCATCCTCACTCACCTTAGTAACAAGCACGCGGTTATGCCCCGTGTCCGCGATAAAGAGGCGCTTGCCAGCAGGATCGGCAAGGACCTTTCCGGGGAAGAGGAGAGGCGAATCGTTCGGCGGTGCGGGGTCCGGCTCGAAATGGAGAGGTGACTTATCGAGCAGACCTGTGGGCGCGTATGCCTCTATAGCAGCATCGAATACTGGATCGAAGTCCTCGAAGGTGATCTCGCCCGAATGCTGCCCGATGTACTGCCCGTCGGGGCCGATAAGCACGACTGTGGGCCACGCCTGCACATTATAGGCGCGCCAGGTGCGAAACTGACGATCATTGACCACAGGGTGAGGGATGCCCAGCCTGCGCGTGGCGGTGCGGATGTTCTCGGTCACGCGCTCAGCAATGAACTTGCCCGCGTGGACCCCTATGACGACCAGTTCATTAGCATATTTCTCTTCAAGCTCGCGCACGGCGGGCAGGATATGGATGCAGTTGATTCATCCATAGGTCCAGAAGTCGAGGAGTACCAGCTTGCCCCGCAAGTCGCTGAGCGTGAGGGATTTGCCACCAGTATTTATCCAGTCAAGCCCAGGCAGAAACTCCGGCGCGGGGTACGCACCCATGATACGATTAGCCATGTAGAAGCTCCTTGCGATGTTAGCAGACGTTGCCACAACCAGGGCGGTTCACGAACCGCCCCTACAGATTACTTGCGTCAGGCGGAGAAGAAATCGTCCAACGCATCCTGGTCGTCTGTGAAGCCCCAGCCCTCGACTACTTTGCCTTCGTCGCTGACTCTCATCAGGTGGCCGCCTTTGATGTCGATAACCTTACCCTTCCGCTCGCCTTTCAACCTTATAGTGGTCATCACGTAATCCCCGTTGACCATCACATCCCCAAGCGTAAAATCCCATCTCGTTAGTGGTGCCATGCGCGACGGCATGAGCCTGGTGTACTCTTCAAACCCCCTGTAGTCCCCAGATACAGGATTATGCCCAGGCACATGCCAGACTATATCCTGGGCGATGTTAGCGCGCTCACTCTCATCCCCAGTATACATTAGACGCACGGTTTCGATATTACGCCTGTCCCGTTCGGTCATCGTTACTCCTCCTATTGCTTAACCTACTTCCACGAGGCTCCGGTAGCCTTCGCGCAGATATTCTTCCGACCTTCGCCAATCTCCCTCTATATCCTGCGAGTGCCCACCCGCGATCTGGCCGTAGGCGTGTAATGAGCGGGCGCGCCCTACGGCAGATGCCCATGCCTCCCCTACAGAAACGTCGAAAATTGCGCTATGCAGCTCCGCGAAGACAGGGATGAGAGGGGTGTCATCGCGGTAGGGTGTAGAAGAGTACTGGCGACTGACGTGCCAGTACTTCAGCTCGAGGTCGCCTACCCGGCGCGGGTCGAAGCTGAAGCCCTTGCCATGCTTCACCGCAAGCTTGTAGAACTTGCGCAGGTAGCGGCGCACGGCGGGCACGTCATGGTCCACCGGCTTCCAGATGATGGAGGCTCGCGTTACGTAGTATGCTCCCTGGACCGCTCTAGGCCAGGAGAAGCCGAACTGCTCCCGCGCAAGGCTCAGCAGCAGCCAGAGGAGCTTCAGCCACTTCTTATCAACGTAGGCCCTCCATCCCGCCACTTCCAGGTATGCGAGCCTGTCCGGGTCGAACGTGAACCTTCTTGAGGGTTTGCCTATGCTCTCTTCGGTAGCGGTATCAGTCGCATGCCCGGTAATCGCCATTAATATTCCCTCCACTTTATTGTGCTTAGTTGGAAGCCATCGCGCTGGCAGGCGCGCCAACTAACCTGCGCTCCAGGGCGGCTGCTGCGAGACAGGCTGGGCAGCAGGCGTCGGCCCAATCGAATACGGCAGCGGTCTCCCCGCCAGCTCGTGCCTTGCGCTTTCTTGACCAGAGGATAAGCCATCCCGCCAGCCCCACCAACACGAGAATCAGAAGCAATACCCACACCGGCACGTTCAGCCCGTCCAATAAAGCAGTCACACTCGGCCCTGCCAGATAGCCAAGCATGGTGTGGAAGCCAACGAAAAGCACCGTGCCTGCCAATAATCCGAGGGCAAAGGTGGCAATCGGCACGGCAGCCAGACCACAGGCCGCTACCGCTCCTATCCTCAAGCCGGGCAAGGCACGTCCCAGGGCTACAGCGACCCAGCCGCGGCCTTTGACAGCAGCCGACGCTTTGTCCAACCGCGCCGGTGTGAGGCCGACATACTTGCCGAAGCGATATATGAACCCACGTCCCGGCCCCCTCGCCAGTAGGTATTGGGCAAACCCTCCCACGAAGCCCGCTATCAGGGTCGCCAGCAGCACCCCCCAGAGAGGTAAAGTGCCCGTAGCGGAGCGTGCTCCCGCTACTATCATCAGCAGATCGCCAGGCACAGGTATGGGCGCGCCGACCTCTTTAAGGAGCATCACGAGGAAGAGTAATGCAACACCATATGTGTCAAGTAAAGTTAGCACGGTATCCATGATTACCCCTCCTTCTGTAGAGCAAAGAAAGCAGCCAGCCTGTAGGTCCCGCCCGGCCTGCGTATGTAAGCTTTTCCCAGGTAGTAATTGCCCGTTACCCGCACAAGCTCGTCCAGCACGTCGCGCACGATGAAGCCAGGGTTGCGCGGGTCGCTGTAATCTAGCTTCAGCACCTGCACGTCAGGATCGAGCACGCCCGGCCCGGTGGAAGTGCGAAACGGAAAGGCCGTAAGCAAGTCCCGCCCGTATGGACGGTAGCCATTGTATCTCGGCCAGTAGACATGCCCCCAGAACCGCATCCCTTCTTTGAACACGTTGTCACCGGTCTGCGTTTCCGCTTGGAAGCGTTTGCCCAACCAGGGCATATACAACCGGGACATGACGCGCCCGAAGCTGTCCAGAGGCGAGAATAGAGTTGTAGTCACAAGCTGCCCACGATAGCGCCCTTCCAGGGGTGACACGGGCGCGCTCCCCATCTTGAATATAGCGTGCAGTTCTCGTAGCGACTCCTCGCGCCTGGTATCGAACCGCCTTGAGAGGAGGAATACCTGGCGCGCAACTGCGGCATCTGTGGTTGCTCTTCTGCGACGCAGCATATCATACTCTGAGAGGGGCAAGGTGATCGTGCTCACGGCTTCGAGGGCGTGATGAAGCGCCTGGTCTGCCTGTTGCATTTCTCTGATGTGCGCTAATACCTCCCCTTCACGAGGGGATAGTGGGTCTGGCTCACTGCCACGCGCCGCATGAAGCCGCGCCACAGCCGCCTTTGCCACGGATAGCCCGAGGCTACCGCTCCGAATCATCTCTTTTGTTCCTTTCACTGGCATACGCATCTCTATGTTTACATTGTGCTTTATTCCCCTGCCCACTTACCAGGCCAAAAAGTGCTCATTTTCTGCTCAAGACGGCGAAACGGGAAACGTGATGCGTGAGATTAGTGCGTAATTCGTAATTCGTAATTCGTAATTCGTAATTCGTAATTCGTAATTCCCCAAGAACCTCTGCGTCTCTGCGGTGAATTCCTATAAACCTTTGCGTCCGGTGATTGTGTTCCTGTACAATTCTACAGTGAGCGCGCAAGAGACTGTATCTCCCCCTGCCGGGACCATAGAGCATACCCCAGAACTGCAACCCGACATCGCCGACTCTCCCAACGCGGCTGTGGCTACCGCGCACGGTGATGCAGGGGTTGACATAGAGAAAGCGCCCAGGCGCACCTCTCCCTGGTTGGCCCTGCGCCACCGCGACTTCCGCCTCTACTTTTCGGGCAACTTCGTGTCGCAAGCTGGTACGCAGATGCAGATCGTTGCCATCAACGTGCAGCTGTGGGACATAACCCAGAGCTATACTGCGCTTGGGTTACGGGGGCTGTTCAAGCTCCTGCCGGTGCTGGCTCTATCTATGTTCGGCGGCGTGATTGCCGACGCGCTTGACCGCCGCCGCCTGCTGATTGCCACCCAGAGCACTATGGCCCTGGTTTCGCTGACCATGGCCATCTCCACCATGTCTGGGTGGGTATCGCCCGCGCTCATATATCTCCTCACGGTGACAGCGGCGTGCGCGGTAGCGTTCGACAACCCGGCGCGCTCGGCGATGCTCCCCAACCTGGTGCCACGCAAACACCTCCCCAACGCCCTCTCTCTGAATATCATCGTCTGGCAGGTCGCTATGATATTCGGCCCGATGGTGGCGGGACTGTTACTCCCCATCGGCGCGTCCGGCCTGTCATTCATTTACTGGGTAGACAGCATCTCTTTCGGGGCGGTGATACTCGCTCTCCTCTTGATGCGAGTGCGCTTCCAGACGACCGAGACGCGAGACGTGAGCTTCAAGGCCGCGTTTGACGGCCTCCGGTTCCTCCGCAAAGCTCCCATTATTATGTCAACCATGACCCTGGACTTCTTCGCAACCTTCTTCGGCGCGGCGATGATGCTGATCCCCGCGTTCGCCCAGGAGGTGCTACACGCGCCGAGGGAGTCTTGGGGCGTGCTGTATGCCGCGCCCGCTATCGGCGCTGTTGGGGCGGGATTCGTGATGTCATGGCTGGGGAACGTGCGCCACCAGGGTTGGATCGTGCTGGTTTCGATAGTGGCTTACGGGCTGTCGACGGTGATATTCGGGCTGTCGAGTATCTTCTGGCTGGCAGTGCTCGGGCTGGCGGGGACGGGCGCAGCCGATACGGTGAGCATGGTCATGCGCCAGACGATAAGGCAGTTATCTACGCCTGATAGCCTTCGCGGGCGTATGACCTCGGTGAATATGATCTTCTACATGGGCGGCCCCCAGTTAGGCGAGCTAGAAGCGGGCATTGCGGCGACTATATTGGGACTTGGCCCTTCTATTGCCCTCGGAGGGCTGGCCGTGATCGCCGTCACCGCCGTTACGGGGTTCCTGGTCCCATCCCTGCGAAACTACGACCGCGACGGGGGATGAGTCACTACTGCTAGAACCCTTTCTAACACTTCCTCTATCCCCAGCCCATCAGTATTGATACATATAGCATCCTCGGCTACCTTGAGCGCGCCGGCATCTCTGTGCATATCCTGGTAGTCGCGGTGCTCTATCTCGGACTCGACCTGCGCATAGGTAACATCACGGCCGCGCTCCCTTAGCTCATCATAGCGGCGGTGAGCGCGCTCTTGCAACGAGGCGTCAAGGTATATCTTCAGATCGGCGTTGGGGAGCACTTCAGTGGTGATGTCTCGACCCACCATAACTACGGAGTCGCGCTCGGCCATACGCTGCTGCTGCCGCACCAACGCCGCCCGCACGTCCGGCCAGGAGGCCACCTGCGACACTACCGATTCGACTTCCGGCCTCCTGATCTCCCAGGTCACGTCCTCGTCACCGATAAGCACGGTGTAGGGCCTGCCATCGGTTTCGCCATCTTCAGGTCGCTTGATGTGGATGGGTAGATGCTCAGCAAGCTCCGCGAGCAGATGCTCGTTCGTGTCCGAAATGCCTCGCCGCAACGCCGCCAGCGCCACAGCCCGGTACATCGCTCCCGTGTCTAGGAACACAAAGCGCAACTTCTCGGCCAGCAAGCGCCCCACAGTACTCTTACCCGCCCCAGCTGGCCCATCGATAGCTATAGTGCGCGGTAGCCCGCCCTTCTTTTTTACCAACAGTTGCCCCCTGGTTTCCTCTTTACTCATCAAATCTGACGCCTGAGGCGTCAGATTTGATGAACGACGTAACTCCTTCTACCGGCGCGACCCCGGGTAAGTCGAAGCGTGCAGACCTACGGCCTTACGTAGCGCATGCACCTCGTGCAGAGCCAGGTGTCGCCACCTCCCAGGCTCGAGCGCACCGAGCATTATGGGGCCTACTCGCGTCCGCTGCAACTCGATGACGGGGTGCCCCACTGATGCCGCCATAAGCCGCACCTGTCGTTTGCGACCTTCGTGTATCGTTATTCGCAGCCAGGTGTTTCCCCCGACAGTGTTGAGGTGCTCCACTTTGGCAGGCGAGGTCGGCCCGCCCTCTATATCCACACCTTCCCGCAAACGGCGTATCGCCTCGTCACCCGGCCTCCCACGCACCAGCGCTTTGTACTCCTTCTCAAGTCCGTACCTGGGGTGGGTCACGCGGAAGGTGAGGTCCCCGTCATTGGTGAGCAAGAGCAGTCCCGTGCTGTCCGCATCCAGGCGGCCAACAGGATAAACCCTTGGGATTTTGGATTTTGGATTTTGGATTTTGGATTTGAGGTCGGAGGCTGGATGAAGTTCGTCCTTCGTCTTTTGCCTTTCGTTCGCGCCCCCAGGCTGACCGCGCAGCACATCTAGCACGGTGGGTCGTCCATGTTCGTCTTTAGAGGTGGAGACGACACCGAGGGGCTTGTTGATGGCGATGTATATGTGCTCCTGAGTTGGACTATCAGGGCCGGGTATGTTTAGACGCTTGCCATCTACCTCGATTATTGCGTCAGGAAGGACACGCACTCCCATCTCCCTGACCGCCTCGCCGTTTACGCTCACCCGTCCCGCCGCTATCATCTCCTCGAGCTGCTCGCCGAGAGGCTACGCCCGCATGGGCGAGCACCTTTTGCAAGCGCTCTCCTGATTGGGAAGCATTTGGATTTTGGATTTTGGATTTTGGATTTTGGATTGGGCGAGCGGTAGGGGTTGGAGGATGAACAGATGCCTGCCTTAGCTTGGGCCTTTTGCTTTCTGGTTTCTGCTGGTTCTTGGGCTTCGCCCAATTCTGGCCTTCTGCTTTTGGGGAACGGGGCCTCATTCTTCGTCGCCCTCATTGTGGCTGTCAGCGCCTTTACCTGTGAGGACACGCACCTGGGCTATCCGCAGGCCGTCCATCTGCTCAACGCGTAGAACGTAACCGTTGCGCCTGATCTCATCACCCAGCTCCGGCTTGCGACCTAGCACTTCGAATACGTACCCGCCTATTGTGTCCGATTCGCTATCTATATCCAGGTGCAGCGCCTCATTGACGTCATTAATGGCGACCAGGCCATCTATCAACGTACCTTCGGGGGTATTTACGATGCCGGAGGAGGCGGCGCTTTCCGGCTCGAACTCATCCCGCACCTCGCCCACAATCTCCTCGATGATATCCTCTAACGTCACGATGCCCGCTGTGCCGCCATACTCATCTATGACCACCACCATCTGCACGCCACTTTGCTGCATTTGCGGCAGTAAGTCTGCCACATCCATAGTTTCGGGCACGACCTTCGGCTTACGCACTATGGCGCGCAAGTTGAAGCCCGCGCCATGTATGTGCGCAGGCTCCCCCCCAAGAGCATCGCGGCTCTGGAGGAGGTCTTGCGCGATAACCGCGAAGAGGTCCTGCGTATGGAGTATCCCCACGATGTTATCGAGGCTCCCTTCATACACGGGGAAGCGGCTGTGCTTGTGCTCGGTCACTACCTTCAGCACTTCATCGAGCGTGGCGGTGACGGATATAGCCTCTAGCTCCGTGCGCGGGCGCATTACCTGGCGAGCCGTTATGTCGCCAAAATCGAAGACCCGGCGCAGGATGACTTCTTCTTCTCTGTCCAGCACCCCCGCCTTGCGGCTGGAGGTTACTATCATCTCAAGCTCCTCTACCGTGTACACGTTGCCATGCACGCTATCGGCAGGGAGACCAAGCAGGCGTAGCACCGCGTTACTCAGCAGGTTTATGAGCCAGACGAACGGCCTGAAGATGAGCATGAAGAAGTTGATCGGCCTGATGAGGAGCATCGCGGCAGTTTCTGCCCGCTGGATGGCCGCTATCTTGGGCACGGTCTCGCCCAATATAAGCTCCACGATTGTTACGAGGAGCAAGGCGATTACGAAGGAGACACCGTGCGCAGTCAAAAACGCGCCGGGGGTATCGTGCCCGAATATAAACTCGAACAGAGGCACGAACATCTGCGCGACCACCGGCTCGCCAAGCGTGCCGAGGCCGATAGTAGCCATTGTGATGCCTACCTGCGCGGCGGCAAGGTAGGTGTTCAACTGGTCCAGGGCGCGCTTGACCAGGGCAGCCGAAGCGTTCCCTTCCCCGGCAAGCTGCTCGATACGCGTCCGCCGCGCGCTCACAAGGGCGAACTCAACAGCCACGAAGAAAGCCGTGATAAGTATGAGCGCCACTACCAGGAGCAAACCAACTATGTCCATAGCTACAATATTAGCACGTTCCGGGCCTGTGTTCAAAGTGAGTTATTGGGGGGCTAGGGGTCAGGGGTCAGAGATTAGGGGTTAGAAACTAGAGAGTGCATGTGCTGACCCCTAATCCCTAATCCCTAATCCCTAATCCCCAAAGAAAGTTTGACAGACGCCCTCATCTCATATATAATTCTTTTTTGACTGCGCCCGCGGGTAGGCAGGAAATTACCGTGTTCAAGCCCTGTTCACAATCCTAATTCTAATACCCTGAACTCCGCGATTTTTTGGGTAACGCCCGATTCAGACATTCCGCATGTGAAAGAGGAGCATTCCTTTGCGACAGAACCTTTCCGTATGGCTGATTGGCATCTTAGTAGCCACCCTGCTGGCGGGCTACGTTGATATTTCCGACTCTATTGGCATAGGGGAGTGGAAGCGTAACACCGAAACCAGGCTTGGATTGGACCTCAAGGGGGGCCTGCAACTGGTGTTACAGGCCGAGCCTGTAGGTGATACGCCCATCACCCAGGACCAGCTTGAAGCCGCACGCAACATCCTCGAAGACCGAGCAAACGGCACGGGCGCTGCCGAGCCTATCGTACAGACAGCCGAAGGGAATCGCATCCTCGTCGAGTTACCGGGCATCACCAACCTTGAGGACGCCCGCCGCATTATCCAGGAGACGGCATTCCTCGAAATCATAGATGGTGGAGATACCTCACTGCAACAGGGTACGTTTGTCTGCACTACCCTGGGTTGCCCGCGCACTGAACAGTTGCGCCAGACTACAATTACGCCAACCTCTGCTGCCGCCACAGCCGTAGTGACGGGTACTGCCCAGGTAACAGGCACTCAGACCACCGGCGCATCGACAGTCGTAGCAGCAAGCACACTTACGGCGACCGGCACGACCACAGCGACCATAGTCGCCCCTACCGCAGTACCTACTCCTTCCAAAATCTGGACGACGATAGTGAGGGGTGATGACCTCGATGGCAGCAAGGTCGCGGTGCAGTTCGACAGCACCACTAACAAACCTGAGGTAGCATTTACCCTCAAAGGTAACGCATCAACTACTTTCTGCAATTTTAGCACTGCCAACGTCAATAAATTCATGCCCATCTTGCTCGACAAAAAGGTGATTAGCGCGCCTGTCATCCAGCAGCCAATCTGCGGAGGGAGCGGAGTCATCAATGGCCTGAGCCTCCCTGAGGCGCGCATACTCGCCCAGCAGACTGAAGTATGGCGCGCTCCCCGTGAGCCTCACCCTACAATCTGAGCGTAAAATCTCCGCCACCCTGGGCCAAGAGGCTATTGACAAGAGCATCGTGGCTGGCGTGATCGGCCTCAGTATGGTAGTGCTCTTCATGATAGTCTACTATCGGTTGCCAGGCGTGCTCGCCAGCCTCGCCCTCGTCATCTACTCAGTCATAACCTACGCGGTCTTCAAATTGGTCCCGGTTACGCTCACGCTGGCAGGCATCGCGGGCTTCATCCTGTCTATAGGTATGGCGGTCGACGCCAACGTGCTTATATTCGCGCGGCTGAAAGAGGAATTGCGCTCAGGTAAGACGCTGGGCGCGGCTGTGGAGGCTGGCTTCGACCACGCCTGGCCTTCAATCCGCAACTCGAACGCCTCCACGCTCATAACGTGCGCCATCCTGTTCTGGTTTGGCTCCACGTTCGGTGGCGCGTCTATCATCAAAGGCTTCGCGCTCACCCTGGCGATAGGCGTGCTTGTTTCCCTATTCAGCGCCATCACGGTGACGAGGACATTCCTGCGCGCCATAGTCAAGACCAACCTCTCGAAGAGCCGCTGGGCCTTCAACCTTGAGACGAGCAAGCAGGCCGCGTCTGCTACAACCGCTACGGAAGCGTAATTGAGAAGACAGGAGTCAGAGAGTCGGGAATCAGCCAACACTGCATCCAAACTCCTGATTCCTGACTCCTAACTCCTAATCACTAACCAGAGGAAGCAATGATCGATCTAGTAAGCAAGCGCTTTTTGTTCATATTAGTATCTTTTCTCATCATCATTCCGGGGATAATAGCAATCATAGCAGGCGGGCTGAAGCCAGGTATTGACTTTACCGGTGGTTATCGTCTGATTGTCGTGCCCCAGAAGGCCCAAGCTGCCCCTGAAGAGTTCGAGCAGACACTCGTTAAAGCAGGCTTTAACGATGCGCTAGTATCCCAGGGGACGGCATTAGGCGAAGGAAACGTCACTACGCCGACCATAAGCATAAACATCCCTAGCATCGCCTCGCTTCTGGACAAGCCGCGTGAGATAGCAAAGTCTGACGTTGCTCTCGCGCTTGGAAATGCAGGGTTAGTCGAGATTGAACCGTTTGAAGCTTCTCTCGACATCACGCCAACAGCAACCCTGACGCCAACCGCCATCGTTACGGGCACCTCAGTAGTAACTGGCACCAGCGTAGTGACAACTCCGGTAGCCATCACGCCTACCTCCAATGTGACTGCGACTACTACAGTGGCCAGCACCCCTGGCATAACGGCTACCGCCACGATTACCGGCACCACACCGTCCATACAGACGGTCACCCGATACCGGGTCAAGGAGAACGCTCGAATAGATGACATCACGGTGGGCCCCACCGTAGGCCGCGAATTGATAAGCCGGGCGTTCCTGGCCGTTCTCGTGACCTCTTTGGCTCTGCTAATTTATCTGACGCTCGTCTTCCGCAAGGTGCCCAACGCCTTCAGGTATGGGGTATGCGCCGTTCTCGCGGTATTGCATGACGTTCTCGTGGTGGTGGGAGTATTCGCTCTCCTGGGCCTCATCTTTGGCACGGAAATAGACGCGCTCTTTATAACGGCCATGCTCACCGTAATTGGCTTCTCGGTACACGATACCATCGTGGTGTTCGACCGCGTACGCGAGAATATCACGAGGCGGCGCTTTGATCGTTTCGAGGAAGTGGTGAACTATTCGCTGGTGCAGACCCTCGCCCGCTCCATCAACACTTCTATTACGGTCATATTGACTCTGTTCGCCCTCTACCTCTTCGGAGGGTCCAGCATACACAACTTCGTGCTGGCGCTCCTCATAGGCATCATATCGGGGACCTACTCCTCGATCTTCAACGCCTCCATGCTCCTGGTAATTTGGGAGAACCGTGAGTGGAGAGGTCGTCGCAAAGATGATACGCCCGTAACGAACGTGCGAGGGACGGCTACGCGGTAGGACGTGATGCGTGATGCGTGAGTATTAAACGCAAAGACGCAAAGGGAGCAAAGAACGCAAAGATTTATGGGGTTACGCAGGAAGAGATACGCAGTACTCTCACGCATCACGTTTCACCCCGTTGTTATCCACGCCGCAATTGTGCTACAATGGCACGCGCCGTGCCCGGTTACGTCCTCGCGTTTCCGGGCATTCAATTGCACCAAATCGCAACAAATGATGGGTCGAGTCTAATAAGTCCGTAATTCGAAATCCAAAATCCAAGATCAAAAATGGGAGGAGAGACTGAATGGATACACTTACGTTATTGACATGGTTCGTGCCTATCGCGGGGCTGATAGCGGTGGGCTTCGCCATATACCTGGCGAGAGACGTGCTTGGGCGCGACACCGGCACCAAGGAGATGCAGGAAGTCGCAAGCACGATAATCGAGGGCGCGATGGCTTTCCTGAAACGCCAGTATACGACGATTGCTATACTCGCAGTGGTAACGGCTGTGCTGGTAGGCGTGCTCCTCGCGGTCATACCCCAGGCCAACGCAGGCACCACGGTCGAACCGACTACGCTGGGCATACTGACCTCGATTGCATTCCTCCTCGGCGCGGCGGCCTCCGCCGTTTCCGGGTACATAGGGATGTACGTCGCGGTACGAGCTAACCTGCGCACAGCCGCCGCGGCTCGCAACTCGCTGGGAGAGGCTCTGACAGTGGCATTGCGCGGCGGCGCGGTATCGGGCTTCCTGGTGGTGGCCCTATCCCTCCTCGGCGTCTTTGGTATTTTTGAAATCTATGCCAATATAGCAGGCACTGACGGGATAGCCCAGGCTCCTTTCCTCATAGTGGGCTTCGGGTTCGGCGCATCATTTGTGGCCCTCTTCGCCCAATTGGGCGGTGGTATCTACACCAAGGCAGCCGACGTAGGCGCGGACCTGGTGGGCAAGGTCGAAGCAGGTATACCTGAGGACGATCCCCGCAATCCCGCCGTCATCGCCGACCTCGTAGGCGACAATGTGGGCGACTGCGCGGGCCGTGGCGCTGACCTTTTCGAATCGACCGCCGCAGAGAATATCGGCGCGATGATCCTGGGAGTGCTCCTCTACGAAGTAACACGTGAAGTTAGCCCAACACACGAAGCTAACGCAGCGTGGATACTCTTCCCGCTCGTGGTACGTGCCTTCGGGTTGATCGCCTCGATAGTAGGCATCTTCTCGGCCCGTGTTAGCGGGAAGGGAGGGCAAGATGTTACGGACAAGGCCGCACTGGCGGCGCTGAACAACGGCTATTTCATAATGTCCGCCGTGTCAGCGGTAGCGATGATGCTCGTGAGCATGGTGATGCTTCCGAATGTCGCTGAGAACGGCCTCTCCTCCGGCTTCTGGTTCGGACTTGCCGGACTTGTAGGTATAGCGACCTCAATCGCCTTTGTGTACATCACCCAATATTACACCGCGGGCGCATGGCGCCCGGTGAGGGAAATTGCCCAGGCAGCCCGAACCGGCCCCGCGACTACGATTATCTCAGGTATCGCGGTTGGCTTCGAAACCACCTTCCTCCCGACGGTATCTATCGCGCTGGCGCTTGGTGGGTCGTACTTCCTCGGTGTGCTGGGCAACCCCGTTACGGAAGCGGTGGTGAATATCCCGGTGCTGGGCCTGGCGGGACAGACCTTCTCTGTGGACACGAATATCGCCGCCGGTATATTCGGCACGGCGGTTGCCACGATGGGTATGCTCATGTCCTGCGCCTACATCCTGGCGATGGACACCTTCGGCCCAATCACCGATAACGCGGGCGGCATAAGTGAAATGTCGCACCAGGCAGCGTCCGTGCGTAACATCACCGACGGCCTGGACGCTGTAGGCAATACCACGAAGGCCCTCACGAAGGGGTATGCGGTAGGGTCGGCAGCGCTTGCCGCCTTCCTCCTCTTCTCGGCATACCTCGACAAAGTGAGGCAGATCGAACCGGGACTGGCGCTTGCAGGGGGCAGGGCCGAGCCGGTACTTGGCCCCAACGGCGCACAACTCGTGGTCGATGGGCAGCCAATCACGCGAATGATAGGCGGGCAACTCCCTATCAACCTGTCGGATATAACGGTCTTCCTCGGTGCGTTCATCGGGGCCATGCTCGTCTTCCTCTTCTCGTCCCTCGCCATACGCGCAGTAGGTCGCGCAGCGGGTCAGATGATCGAAGAGGTGCGCCGCCAGTTCCGTGCCGACCCCGGTATCATGGAGGGTACATCTCGCCCCGACTACGCTCGTGCGGTGGATATCTCCGCCCGCGCGGCTCTCCGCGAGATGATAGCCCCTGGTTTACTGGCGGTGGCGACACCCGTAATTGTGGGCCTCGTTCTCGGCTGGCAAGCTGCTGGTGGCCTCCTCATGGTTGGCACAATCGTGGGTGTGCTCATGGCTAACGTGCTGAACAACGGCGGTGGCGCATGGGACAACGCTAAGAAGTTCATCGAGTTGGGTGGCTTGAAGGACGATCAAGGTAATGTTCTCGGCAAGGGGACAGATGCTCACAAGGCTTCTGTCGTGGGCGACACAGTAGGTGATCCATTCAAGGACACAGCCGGTCCATCTCTCCACGTGTTGATAAAGCTCCTGGCTACAATCACGTTGGTGCTGGCCCCGCTCTTTATACGATAAATCCTCTTTCAGAAAAGAACAAAAATCCGGTTGCTGAGCAACCGGATTTTTGTTCTTTTCTTAGGGCTATTTTACTACTCGGAACGTCCTCGCCATCTTTGCGAAAGTCGAGGTGTACTTGTCTGCTTCTATGTCGAGGGCTGAGAAGGTGAGTATGTACCCTGTAGTGCCATCCACTACCACGTACTGGGTGGTGGTCGTTTGTATGACTTCCGAAAGGCCGGGCACAGATATTCTGAGGTGATAGACTATCTTCTCGGCATCCCCGGCAGAGATTGTTACGCGCTGGTGGGTAACTTCTCCGGCCAGCATCTGCTTTAGCTGATCAAGCTCTGAGATAGTGCTGTTTACAACATCGTCCAGGCTCATCGCGCTGGGCATCGGCATCACGATGATATTCAGGTTGGTGGCGAAGCCGGTAATCTCTACGTTGCTTACCTGGTCGAAAGCCCAGAACTTCACCCCGGATGAAATGAGCTTGGTAGCCTGCTTGCTCAGCAACTGCCCCATCCTGGGGTTCGACCCTTTCAGTTGTTCCAGCGTAAATTCCAGCAGCGAGGGTTCGAGCTCAATCTTGTCCCAGTAAGGAGCTAACGCAATAGAGAACCCGTCACTCTCTCGCACGTGCCTGGTCCAGCCATCCTCTAGAGGAGCTTCCGTCGGCACGGAGGCCGCAGGTAGCGAGGCCGTAGATACGCCGTCTCCACAACCCGTCAAACCAAAGAGAACAATCATCAAGCCAAGCAACGCAAAGCGCGCCTTTCTATTTTCAGGTCGCATTTCCTTCTCCTATTTGCTCCTGCTCCTACCTAACTATAGCCTCAAACTAGAGCAGATGAACATAGGAAATATCTCACGATACGACCTGTATTTCTGGAAACTTAAGTACTACTCCATGGTTACACTTAAGAACGTTGTAACCTCAGAACGTTGTAACCTCTTTAGTGACATAGTACGGTATCAAAGTCGTCCAAACGCCATTTGATAAGAAACAGAAAATTGTTATCGCGCATAAAATTGGCGGCTTTGCCGCCAATTTTATGCGCGATAACAAAACAAGATTTCCCTTTGATTGGATTTATAAAGGCAAGAGGCGGTCTCTGGCGCAGCCTTGTTAGCGATACGCCTCCGCCTGCAAATTGAACAGTTCCGCGTAGAGACCACCCTCGGCCAGCAGCTCGGCGTGGGTGCCTTGCTCTATGACAGTGCCATGTTCCAGCACGAAGATGCGGTCGGCCAGGCGCACCGTGCTGAAGCGGTGGCTGATGAAGAGCGTCATCTTGCCATCCGTTAGCTCCTTCATGCGGGTGAATATCTCATATTCGGCGCGGGCGTCGAGGCTGGCGGTCGGCTCGTCCAGGATCAGGATTTCGGCGTCGCGCATGAAGGCCCGCGCCAGCGCCACCTTCTGCCACTCGCCGCCCGAAAGCTGGTAGCCCTCATCGAACCAGCGGCCCAGGGTCGTCTCGTACCCCTTCGGCAGCCCCGCGATGAAACCGGCTGCCCCGCTCTTCTCCGCGGCACCTTCAACCCGCGCCTGGTCCTCCATCTCCTCCAGGCGCCCCACGCCGATGTTTTCGCGGGCGCTGAAGATAGTAGGTCACATAGTCCTGGAAGATGACGCCGATGGCGGCGTGCAGTGTCGGCCAGGTCGTACTCGCGCAGGTCGTGGCCTTCAAGCAGAATCTGCCCCGCTTCAGGGTCGTACAGGCGGGTGAGCAGTTTGACGATGGTCGTCTTGCCCGCGCCGTTCTGCCCTACCAGCGCCACAGCCTCGCCGGGCCGGATGCGAAAGCTCACGTCGCGCAGGGCCGGCGTGCTCTTGCCCGGGTAGGTGAAGCTGACGTTGCGGAACTCGATCCCCTCGCGCAGAGGCAATTGGCAGGGGGCGCGGGTTGTCCGGGCTGCGGACGGCAGGCTCGATAGTCCAGGAACTCGAACAGGTTGCTCAGGTACAGGCTGTTCTCGTACATATCGGACATGCCCACCCAGGATGCTGCTGAAAGCTCGATTGCACCTGGCCTACGGCCTGGGTGTAGAAGGTCAGGTCGCCGAGGGTAAGCGCCGGGCGACCGCCTGCAGCGCGACATAGAGGAAGGTGCCGCTGGTCACCAGGGTGGTCAGGCTGCCCCAGAGCGAAGCCCATCAGGTAGCGGCGGCGTACCAGGCCGCGGTTCTCCTTGTAGAAGCGGTCGGCGATCTCGCGCCAGCGGGCGATAAAATGGCCGCCCAGGCCGAACAGCTTGATCTCCTTGTTGTAGGTGTCCTTCGTCAGCAGGTCCAGGTAATAGCTCATGCGGCGGCGGTCGGGCGACTGGCGGCGCGACATCTGGTAGCCCTGCCAGCCGTAGCGCGAGCTGGCGATGAAGCTGGGGATCGGCGCGAGCAGCGCTGCCAGCGCCACCACCAGGCCCGAGGCTGGACATCAGCGCGATCATGCTCAGGAAGGTGATCGCGGAGCGCACCAGGCCGAACATTTGCTCGACCATCGCGACCGGGCGGCGGCTCGCCTCGCGCTGCGCCTGCTGGAGCGAGTCGTAGAACTGGGGGTTCTCGAAGAAGTTGGAGGTCCAGCCGGTTGGCGTGCTCCATGACCATCAGTTGCACCCGCCGCGCGGTCAGCTCCTGCAGCGCCTGCTGGTTGATGTTGCGGATCGTCTGCAGAAGCGCAGTACCGATGAAGAGGCCGAACTGCAGAACTACCAGCCACATCACGACGTCTACCTGGTCCTGGCGACCACCGCTTTCTACAGCGGCCACCACGCCGTCAATCAGCAGCTTGCTGACCCAGGCCGTCGCGGTGGGCAAGATGCCGAAGACGATGGAAAAGATAGCCATGCCTGCCGTGTAGCCGCGATGCGCACCCCAGACAAGGCGCAGGGCGCGCGGCACGCCCGCCAGCGTCGCCCCGGCGTTCTGCCACCATCTTTTCAGGCGCATACGCAGAGGTAGAGGCGGTTCGGGTTCTTCGGAAGGGGGTTGAGGGGTAGGGCCGCGTCCCCTACGTGTGGGGTCGGCGGGAAATGGGCTATACAAGTTGCCTATCGCTTTCGGTGATTATGTCTAAGGCGAGTTACTTCAGCAGCTTAAGGACTGGGCGATCTGCTCATAAAAGAGCTGATTGTTCTACCGCCTGGGCTACGGATGTATCAAAGGCAAGCCCATAAATATACTCTTCATTCAGAACTAGATACTGGTTATTTGCTATGTCATAGGGGAGGCCGTCCGTTCCTGGATAAGTCACGGCAAAAGAGATATGTGCGGCTTCTCCTGCTGGCAGAGTGACCTGCTCGTAATTGATCTCCCCCATCAAGGAGTTGCCCATTTGTGTCTTTATGCCAGCTATTTGGAGTTTTGCTATAGCATCAAGCGAGGCTCTAACAGGACGCTGGACCCTGGTAATTTGCACATTGGGATTATATCCACTTGCCGTAGCCTCTTCAGAGTAATCAAATCCCCACAACTTGACAGCCTGGTGCAATCTCGGAGCAATCTTCTGTAGCTGTTTTGCCAACTCTGGGCTTAGGGCCTGCAACTCTGCAATCTTAGCATCTAAAGTCTCTTTGCTTGTATCTAAGACGACCCATCTTGAAGGTAGTTCAATGGAGAAACCCTCGGCTTCGTTTCTATACTCCGTCCAGCCATTGCCGAGATCAACAGTAGAAGCTGTAGCCACTGCTACAGGGGTGCTGGTTGGTGTGCTTATCGTCCCGACAACCCCTGTAGGAAGCTGCGTTGGCACTGCTGTAGATATGGGGCTTGAGGCAAACTCGCTACAGCCCGCCAGGCATAAGAGCGTAGCTACCATGCAAAGCAGAACAAAGCCCAACTTCCCCTTGCCAGATCGCATTATCTTTCTCTTATTCAGACCCTAAACTCCTGCCCCGCCACTCGCGGCCCGCACGGGCGCGTCCAGCACTTTCTTTATGAACGCCTTAGCATCGGCATCGCGGTCAGACACATCAACGTCCACGCGGATAGGCTTGCCCGACCTGGCGGGCCACACCGTCACCCAGATGAGGCCATCCCCGAAGAAGGCAATCTGGTTCCCCTGGTGCGCGCTCAACTTCATACCGAGGCCGCCCTCCTCCTGCCCGAAGAACCGTTTGGCAGCTTCGAACACTTCCTCGCGCTTCATCTGCGTATGTGTCTCGTACCTCACGTCTCCTCCTAAGTCTAAGGTTCAAAGTTCAAAGTAATCGCGCAGCATTGTCCTTCGTTACGGCTCCAGCACACCTTCCGTCTTTCCCTCTATAGCGATAACTACTTCCGTCACGGTGGGGAACTCCAGGAGGGTGCGGGTAATCTGCTCGCGGATGAGGGTGACACGTAGAGAACCGCCGCCATAGGCGCGTAGCTCGTCCGAAAAGTCCGCTGTAGCGACGCCATTCACGATGGTGAGCTTGCGGAGGGTTACGCGAGGACCCCAATCAGGGCGGCGTCCTGGGAATGAGAGCACCTCCTGGGGCGTCGGGAGGGCTGTGCCAAACCCGGCCATGCCAATTGTGCGCGGACCCGGCCCCCATAGTAGCTCCTCAAGCGCGACCCTGGCGACGCTGGTAGTCTTCGGCACGGGACGTTTCACCGCCACAAGTTCCTCCCCATCGGTCCAATAGAGAGTCACACGCGTGAAGTTGGGAGCATCTTCCCAATGCAGAGGCTCTATCTGTTTCTGGGCCAGGATAACTCCCCCGGTGCCGCGTATTTGCAATAGGGCAGCTCCCGTCGGAGGCTGGGGAGGAGGACCTTCAGATTCCCAGTCGAGATCATCTATCAATATTCCACGCCCGTCCTCGCCACGCAGGAGGGTGAAGGGGCGGGACAGCACATCTCCGCTGGGCCAGGTAACCACCGCCGAGACCATATCGCCCGGCATCCCCACGCGGGCCATGACGTGTAGAGGAAAAGCTACGCGCTCGCCAACTGCGGGGATTGTGATTGGGTTTTCGTCAGTAGGGTGGAACGGCAGCGCATCCCAACCGATATTGGCACGCTCAATCTGCCACTGGGGAGGGTTTTTGGGGTCGTAAGTGAGGACGGTACGCTCGAATGCCTGCATGATAATCTCGCGCTGCTCGCCATTCTTGACGACGTTAGCGGGAAACGCCTCAGTCATGGGGAGGCCGATATCGTGAAGCCACCCGCCCGGAAAGAGCGCGGTCTGGTTGATGTATCGCCATAGGAAGTCGGGCACCTTGTAGCCTGGCACGGCGCGCAGTTGGGAGTCGAATGGGATAAATACCCCCTCTTTCGTCATCAGGGTAGTGCCTGGGCGGTAGCCGTTGGGAACGGGCCACCGGTTCCTGGGATCGTTCATGGCGCGCAGATCGGAGTAGCGCTTGTCGGTGCTGCTTACCGCGCCGGTAGGGTTGCGGTCCATCATTTCGGGCACGAGCCTGCCATACAGGAAGGCCCATGCAGGATTGGTGGTCTCAGCGCGGTGGTCCTCAATGCGCCCCTTCTCGAAATACTGCGCCGAGAATCCCACTATTGAAGTAAGCCCGCCAACGGGGTTGCCAAGCACTCGCAAGCCCTGGTACTTACCGTAGAAGTCGCGGAAGAGGGGGTCAACCTCGGTAGCCGCTCTCCCAACAGGAGCAGGCATTCCAGTTATAACCAGGGACAAGAGTAGGGCGAATACAAGCGCCCTGCATCGAAGATTGTTTACCAATGTGTATGGCCTCATGAATATATTAACGATCAACTCGCTATTGGGTTGCGCTACCTCTCACGCATCACGCATCACGCATCACGTTTCACGCTCCCACACCCCACTCTTACCTCCCTCTTTGCGCACCAGGCCGATATTGCTTATGGTTATGCCTCGCTCCACTGCCTTGAGCATGTCGTATATCGTCAGCGCGGCTACTGAGACGGTGGTCAGAGCTTCCATCTCCACCCCGGTAGGCCCGGTGGTCTTGGCCCGCGCCTCCACCTCGATACCCCAATCGTGAAAGGAAAACTCGACCTTCACTGAGGTGAGCATGATAGGGTGGCACAGGGGGATCAGTTCAGAGGTCTTCTTGGCTGCCATGATGCCCGCCACCCGCGCCACCGCCAGCACGTCCCCCTTGGCAGCCTTCCCCTCTCTCACAAGCGCGAGGGTCTCTGCTGCCGACATGCACCTCCCCACGAGCCACCGCGATACGCTCGGTATCAGGCTTGCTCCCTACGTCAACCATGCGGGCATGGCCGCTCTCGTCAAGGTGGGTGAGGTCTGGCATTGAGTGTTTTGACGATGGACGATGGACGATGGACGATGGACGATGGACGATGGACGATGGACGATGGACGACAGAGTATACACTACCAAAATAATCTCTGCGAACTCTGCGTCTCTGCGGTGAATTTATTTTCTGCCGTCCGCCGTCTGTCGTCCGCCGTCAATAAGCATTCTTCCCTCGCACCATCGTTACGAGAGTGCGGACGATGATCTTGAGGTCGAATAGGAGGGACCAGTTCTCGACGTAGTAGAGGTCGGCTGCCGTGCGTAGCTCGATGGAGCTATCACCCCGGAGACCGTTGACCTGCGCCCAACCGGTGATGCCTGCCTTCTCGCGGTGCCTGCGCATATATCTGCGATCACGCAGGGCGAACTCCTTGACGTACTCTGGCTGCTCCGGCCTCGGCCCCACCACGCTCATCTCCCCCACCAGCACGTTATAGAATTGGGGCAACTCGTCCAGCGAGAACCTCCGCAGGAAAGTGCCTATAGGGGTGCGCCGGGGATCGTTGGCGATTGTCCAACCGGGCAGGCCATCGCGCAGCTTGGGCGTCACCTTGTCGTCCGTCGCTACGCGCATCGTGCGGAACTTGACGAGTAAGAATGGCGTCCCGTCCAGCCCAACGCGCTCCTGGATGAAGAATACGGGGCCGGGGCTGGTCAGCTTCACCGCCAGGGCTATCACCAGCATCAACGGCGCGGTCAGCGCAAGCACGATAAAGCTGAACATTACGTCGAACGCTCGCTTTAGCAGACGGTTCCAACCGCGCAACGCCACATCCTTGACCGTCATCAGGGGCAGACCGCTCAACTCGGCCACGCTCACCTCGTTATGGGTCATCAACTGGAAGGCGTCAGGATATATCTTGACCGACACGCTCTCGTCCTGGATAAGGGCAATAATATCCCTTAGCTCCTTGTCGGACGCGCCGCTCAGGGCGACTATCACTTCGTCCACTTTGTTCTTGCGGACAATCTCCTGGAGCTTGTGTAGCGTCCCCAGCACCGGCGCGATTCCCACTCTCGCGGGCGTTCTCAACTTCTCTGTATAGGTATTCTCTACCACACCCACGACGTGGTAGCCGATGGTGCGATGGCGATCAAGGCGGTCTACGACCACGGCAGCTGTTGGCCCGGCACCCACTATTAGCACGCGTGCGCGATCAAGCCCGTGCTTGCGCAATTCGCCAATGAGCCATCCATAAATCATACGTGTGACGGTCACTAATATGATAGACAACAGCCAACCCATCAACAATATTTGCCTGGAGTAAACGAAATCGTCTCCCAGGATGATAGAGTTAGTGGCGAGCGAGAGCACGGTGCCCATCGAGACCGCAGCCGCTATCTTATAGAACTGGTCTACCCGCGAGGCACCCCGCTTGAGGCTGTACAGCTTGCTCAAGTAGAAAGTGACAATAATAGTTCCAACAGTCACTGCCAGCATTGTCGCGTAGGTCGAGACATCCGGCTCGATGAACTTGCGGAAAATATCGGCCTCGAAGTTGAGCCAATAGGAAAAGACGAACGACCCTGCTATTGCTATCATATCGAGGAGCATCTGGGCCACTACCAATACTATAGGCGCGAACCGCAGAGGCGCGCCTGGCAGGGGCGGGAGGATCAGTATATTATCAGGCTCACGATTTCCATCAGGGGATGGCAATTCCCTGGTTGCGCGGCCAGCTCGTGCCTCCTGTACCTGTCGGGCAGCACGCTCCGCATCTTCAGGCGAAAGAGGACGAGGCGCAGGTACAGGTACAGGTACAGAGCTAGACGGTCCAGCAGGGGGTGAAGTGGAGGGCGAGCGCGGCGGCGCTACAGGCGCCCCTGCTGAAGCGTGGGGAGGCTCGGCTACCGGAGCGTGGCTAGCCACCATCATCGACGGCGTCTGCTGGTGTTTGCCACTTCCACCTGTGTTCCTGAAAGGATTATCCATACTCTTTAATTACCCGTAGCTGGTAGCTGGTGGTTCATAGCTCATAACCTGTAACTCGCTACCCGCTACTCACTACTAAGTTACCCTCTTATGCTCCGGCGGTCTCAGCGCGTTCTGCATGAGCGCAAACCTGCCTCTGAGCGTTATTCCCAATTGAACTACAGCATTTATCACGCCATTGTAGTGGGGAGCGTAGTGCTTCTGGTAGAAAATGCGCATTGCCCTGTAAAACTCACGTATGGACCGCTCGCTCTGCTTGCGACTGCTCGCACCCTTATGGTGCAACACTTCCACGGCGGGATAGTATACCACCTTCCAGCCACGAGCTTTGATGCGGAACGCCATGTCGAGGTCTTCGCCGTACATGAAGAACCGCTCATCGAATAGCCCAGCCTCCTCCAGCGCCTTCGAGCGCACCAGCATGTACGCTCCCATCACCAAGTCCACCTCCGCCGTCTCATCATCGCTGAGGTAAGTGAGGTTATAACGGGCCACCGTGCGGCTGTGCGGGAAGAGTTTGCTCAAGCCAGTCAGCTTGAAGAAAGAAGAAGCGGGGGTAGGGAACGACCGCCTGCACGCCAGGTCCAGGGTGCCATCAAGCTTCACTATCTTTGGCCCCACTATGCCTACCTGCTCGTGATCTTCCATGAAACCTACCGTGACCTCAAGGGCATCGGAAGGGAGCACCGTATCGGGGTTCAGGAATAGCACGTAATCGCTCGGCATCTTGTAGAGCGCGCTGCCATGCTCAGGTACTTCTGCGCGTGGCTGCTTTCCACTTGCAGGACCACTCAGCTGCACGCTCCCGCCTGCCGTACCCGATGGTGGCAGGGCAGGTTGCTGTGCCAGCCAGCGCAAGGCCAGGTTATTGGCGTACCCAAAGCCGCCGTTACGGTCACTTAACATGAGCGTAGCCTGGGGAAAACGCGCCTTTATCATATCGGCGCTCCCATCAGAGGAGAGGTTATCTACGACTAGGACGTGGAAGGGGATGTCGGTGCGGTTTGCGTACACCGACTGGAGGCAAGTAGCGAGTAGCTCTCGAGTATTGTAATTTACGATAACGATAGCCAGATTTGGCATGGCAGCATTATACCAGACTGGTTCCACACTGAACGCAAGATTGGGGAAAACCTGTCGCACGGCCTCACAATTTAAGACGTTCTACGCATGGTGAGGTTGTACAGGTCCGCTATCATTTCAGTGTAATACAAAGGCCGGAGCCAGTCAATCAGGCTGGCTCAAATTCGCACAACAGACACAAATTGCACCGTCCGACCTCTGCCACTTCCATTCAGTAGGCAGCCTCTTCGGCCATCACCTCCGTAGCCCAAATGGGTGACACTTATTCTGGGGAACACGACTCTGCTTCCCATAAAGTGCGACTCGTCCCTGCGCGCCCCCAGCCTTATTCTATAGCTGCATTGCCGGGTTTTCTATTACCAAAAAGGAGGTCCCATCGTGGATACCGTACAGCGCGAGCTAGAGCTGGAGAGCGAGTACGAGCTTGAAGGCGAATACGAGGGCGAATACGAAGGCGAAGAGTTCCTGGGAACTATAGCCAGAGGAATTGGCGGCCTACTTGGCGGCGGCCAGGGCGAATATGAGGGCGAATACGAAGGTGAATATGAGGGCGAATACGAAGGTGAATATGAAGGGGAGTATGAGGGCGAATATGAAGGCGAAGAGTTCCTGGGAACTATAGCCAGGGGAATTGGCGGCCTGCTTGGCGGCCAGGGCGAGTACGAAGGTGAATATGAAGGGGAGTATGAGGGCGAATATGAGGGAGAGGAATTCTTCCGTCGCATCGGCAGATTCGTGCGACGCGCAGCCCCGGTACTCCGTAGCGTCGCCCGCGTCGCCGCGCCCATCGTAGGCACCGCAGTGGGTGGCCCGCTAGGCGGGATGCTTGGCCGTGCCGCCGCTTCCGCCCTGCGCGAAGGCGAGTACGAGATGGAAGGGGAGTGGGAAAGCGAATACGAGATGGAAGGGGAGTACGAGGCCGAGTACGAGATGGAAGGGGAGTACGAGATGGAAGCTACTCCAGCTGCTGCCGGGCAACAAGCCCTGGCCGAGTTCATGGCAGCCGTAGCCTCCCAGGCCCGCACCGAATCGGAAGCCGAGGCAATGGCAGGCGCAGCCGCCGTCACGTCGATGTCTGCTGCCGACCGCGTGGCCCTTCGCCGCGTGCTGCCCAGCATGGTGCGTGGCACCGCAGTGCTCACCCGGATCCTCCGCCGCCGTGGCGTAACTCGTCCCGCCGTAAGGGCAGTGCCCACCATTGTCCGTCGCGCATCTCGCCAACTGACACGTCGCGCCGCCGCAGGACAGCCCGTCACCAGGCGCGCCGCCGCTCGCGCGATGGCAACCCAGACACGCCGCGTCCTCGGCAATCCACGCACGTGTGGTGCCGCTATCCAGCGTAATCTGCGCGCCACCCACGCTGCAGCCCGCACTATATCGCGGCCAGGAGCCAGGCCGGTGGGTCGCCCTGTACGCAGGCCAGCCGGTCCCGCCAGACCTTATGCCGGTGGTCGCCCACGCACCCCTGGTAGACGGCCTTACTAGACGCAAAGGCACGACTTTATAGCCCTGGGTTTTGTATTGGCCCGGGGATGGCATATAGAGGCCGTAGAGGAGGACTGACATGGTTATGCCCGCGTCTGAGTACGAGCTTGAAGGCGAGTACGAATGGGAAGGGGAATATGAGTACGAGTGGGAGGGGGAGACCGAAGGGGAGTACGAGAGCGAAGAGTTCTTCGGGCGGTTAGCCGCCCTTGCCCGCCGGGGGCTGCAATCCCCGCTGCTGCGAAGGGTGGGCCGCATGGCCCGCAACGTGGCGATGGCGGGAAGGATAGCGAGCACAGCTTTACAGCCCCTCCCCATGCCTGCCTTGCCCCAGGAACGCCCCGTTATTGTAGATACACAGGGTCCCACCAGGCGTGGCGGCGGTGGCGCTTCCGGTCCCCCCAGCCGAGAGTACGAGGGGGAGTGGGAGTCCGAGTGGGAGTCCGAGTGGGAGTCCGAATGGGAATCGGAGTGGGAGGGTGAGATCAACCCGATAGCCCGGGCTTACCCGGGCCCGGCACGGGGTGGGGGAGAAGTCAACCCGGTGCGGCGCATGTATCCAAACGCCCTCATGGAGATGGAGCACATGGCTCACGCCGCCGCCGAGACCGAGAGTGAGGCCGAAGCTGAAGCTTTCATAGGCGCTTTGGTCCCCATCGCTGCTCGCCTGATCCCACGCATCGCGCCCGCGGTGATGCGCGCCGCACCCAGGTTGATCAGGGGTATATCTGGAGTGACGCGTGCGTTGCGTGCCAACCCAACGACTCGCCCTCTCGTGCGCACCCTCCCTACCATCGTCCGCCGCACCGTGGGGACTATGGCTCAGCAAGCGGCAAGGGGACAGAGGATCACGCCACAGGGAGCCGCGCGTACCCTGGCCCGGCAGACCCAGCGCACCCTCGGTAGCCCGCGTCAGGCTGTTCAGGCCTGGCAGCAAGGGAGAGCATTGGACCGGCGCTATCATCGTATTAATCCAGCCCGCCCAGGGCCAGGGATGCGCCCGCCGATGCGTCCAGCTATGCGCCCTGGTATGCGTCCAGGTCCAGGGATGGGTCCAGGGGGGTATCGCCCCCAGGTTGGGCAACGCAGATGCCGGTGCTACTAGTTGATTGGCTCAAGAAGCTACGATCATAAGCTTGTAGCTTCCGAGAATAGCCAGTTAGCATAGCGTGACAATTCAAGATAACATCTAGTATGGTTGGTTCCACGTCTGAGGGAGTAGACGAGCGATGGTGCTGAGGTCCCGCACAACACAACGGCCTACCGCGCGCAGATTGGTGCGTAGAGCGCGCCCGACGAGTCGCGTGCGTCAGGTACGCGGTGCGCGCCTGCGACGACCCAGCCCGATACGGCCCACCCGCCAGCCTCGCAGGCTGCGGGGGACGCGAGGGGTACGGGGGGTGCGCCCCCGCCCTGCGGTCGCCACGGGAAGGGTCCGGCGTGTAGCGCCTGTGCTACGCCCCTGGCTGCGAGCGCAGTCTATCAACGTAGCTCGCCACGCTGCCGCCCTACGCCCGTTCAAGCGGAGTGAGTTCGGCACAGGTCCGGCTATCCCCAGCGAGGGGCACATCCAGGCAGTCAATGGGCTGATCAACTCTCTGCGAAGGTCTCTACTCAGCGTGGTGAGGGGGGTCGCTACGGATGTAAGCGCCGCCAGTCGCCAGCCTACCGTCACCCGCCTCCAGAGAGCAATGGTCCGCAAAGAGCGGGGGCACACCTGGGTACAGACTATAGAGCGAGTCTGGGACTTCTATTTTGAGCTATTCGGGCAGCGCCAGTCGCGCTACGCCCACTGGCTCTTGAGCTGCGACCGCATCGCGCTCGACTGCTACCAGGTGGCCTATATGGGCCTGGGAGTCTCCAAGTCGATCCCCGCGCCGCCAGCCTTCTCATATATGCGCACCGGCTTCTCGCCCGCCACCTTCCGCCGGGGTATTCCACTGCGGCGGCTGGGACAGCGCAACCCCTTTCCACTTATACAATTACCTTACCACCGGCTGGTGAACCCCTGGACCCTGGGTGCGGTGCTACATGAGGTAAGCCATAATTTGCAGAACGACCTGGGCCTGGCGCAAGCCGTCCCACGCAGGATGGCACAGAGCCTCCTCCAGGCTGGATACTCTCGCTCCATCGTGGCGACCTGGGTGCGCTGGAACCGCGAATTGTACGCCGATTTGAGCGGGCTATTGCTCGGAGGACCTGCGGTAGTGGCTTCTCTAATGGATGTGGTGGGGCGTTCACCAGCCGCCGTCTTCGGATACTCGCCCCGCGCTCCACATCCCACGCCTTACTTGAGGGTCTTCATGAGCACCGACTGCTGAGGCGCATGGGCTTCACCCAGGAGGCAGAGCGATTCCGCCGGGCGTGGGCGCGCATCTACCCGGACCCATACGCGGGCAGCATCCCGCGCGATTTCATCGAGACCTTCGCGGACGCTAATCCCATTGTGATAGATGCCATCTGCTACAGGCCCTTCCCGGAGCTTGGAAACAAGAGTTTGTCGCAGGTGATCCCCTTCGGGGTGACCCACCATACGATGGTTGAAGAAGCAGCCCGCCGCCTGTCGGCAGGCACCGATCCAGGGGTTATCCCCGCACGTTTCCTTATTGGCGCATCGCGTATGGCTTTCGACGGAGGCTACGCTACCCCGACAACGATCACCAGGAACTTCTATACGGAACTGGCGAGGAGATAAGGAGATGGCGATTGCGTCTGCATTCCGAGACCTGCACGTGCATGTGGAGAAACTGCATGGTGCGCTACTCGGGCTGCGGCTGACTACGGTGGAGGATAAGCCTCTCAGGGACGAGGCAGCCCTTGCCGATGCGTTCGGAGACGCTACTGAGGACCTGCTGGGGTGGGTGAAGGAAGCCCTGGAGGCGGCAGCCGAGGGGCACCGTGCCTGCGAGAAGCCGGTCGACCTGGAACGTGCCGCGCGGGCACTGGCGACCTGCCACGAGGCGCAAAACCGCATCGAGCAAAAACTGTGCTCGGAATTGATGTCATATGAGCGCATCGCTGCTATCTCACGCATAGGACGCGAGCGGCGGGGCGAGTGGCTCGCCTGGTCTAAAAGCGTACGACAGGCGCTTGACAGGTGCCAAACGCCTCTTTATAATGTAAGCAGGGCCCTAGTATTGTGTTGGCAGGAAGTCGCTGAAAGAATAGGGATGACGTCACTCTCTGTCCAGGCTACCAATATAGGGCAGCAGATTAGCGTCCCCAAAGGACGGAAGCTGCGCGCAGAGGGATACCTTGAAGCGCCGAGAGGATAAGTACTCAGGAGGCACGCAACATACTATGTAGTCGTTGACGCCTGCTGGCGCGCCTGTTGTGGGTGTGTCTAGTGAATGCGGAAGATAAGAGGAGGTCACAATGGCATCAAAAGACCCAATCAATCCAAACGTTATAACACCAGATAATGAAGATATAAGAGGCCCACGGTTCCCCTACATCCAACTTACAAGAGAAATCGGTCAGCCGACATCCGCGGGCGCATCATCCGCAGCGCCTCTGCAAAGTATCGTTGACCAGGCTCTGCAAAAGGTGCTGGGGCGCGTGCCCAGGCAGGGAGACTACCGCGCATTCGAGGTCTCTCTCAGCCAGTCCTTCACGATAAAGGAGTTTGAGGGACGCACCCTCTGCGAGTGGACTCCCCGCTCCTCTCCGGCCAGAGCGATCTCGGTACGACGGTGACGGGAGCGCAGGCGAGCCTGGTAGGCCTCGCTAAAAACGCGCTATCAAGCTCCCTTCTCGCGCTCGACCGCCTGACCCCCCTCCTCCCAGACCCTGACGACGCGGAGATTGAAGCAGCCGTCGCCATCTTCCGAACCGATTGGACCTCCTTCGTAGACGAGTTGGGTCGGGACGCGGGTGCCCGTATCGTTCGCGCCAACGACCTGGCGGATCGTATACGCCAGGAGCTTCCTGAGCTGGAGCCCCTCCTGGGGATGGTCAAGACCAGATTCGATGGCACGCCAGAACTCGATGATAAGACTGGGAGACCCAAACCAACGCGTAAGCACGTCATCAGGAGCGAGCATGAGGCAAATCTGACCGACTATATTGCCCTGACGGACTACGTCTTCTTAGCCCTAAACAGCTGGGATAGCTATAGAACCCAATTCATCGGTAGGGATTTCGGGTCCGGCACAGTGCTGCTCTCGCGGGCGCTCTCCGCAGTCGTTGCGGGTGTGCAAGAAGTCTACACGGTGATGGATGCCGTTTTTATTACTGAAGATGAGCGTCTGACAATAACCATAGACCTCGAACCACTGAATGACCTCACTAAGGATTCTACTTTTAACGACATATTAGTGCAAGACCTCCTTTCCTGGATATCCGACTTCGCCAGCCAGGAAGCGCCTCAGATGATACAACTAGGAGGTCTGCGTGGTGTAGAGAGAATAGCGGGCACAGCACATGTGCTGAACGGTTTGCTGGACCAGTTCTTGGATCGCATCGAGGGAACGAGCAGGACTGGTATACACACGCTGCCTTCAATCTTCAACAGCCCAATCATACTCGACCCGCTCAATCAGCTTGCAGGATACCTACGGGAAGTAGAGACATACGCTACGAACTTTTTAGACGATGAGCCGCCAGTTGTAACACCCCTTCCGGGCGGAGGCTCTACGGCGCATTCTCATGATGATCTTAATAAACGTATAGATCAGCTGAGTGAGGATCTAAAGAACGGTATGGACAAGCTTCGTGAGGAGATGAAGAATCTGTCCTTGCCTACGCAGCCGGCAGCGCATACCCACGACGACCTGGTGGGACAGCTAAGAAGAATTGAGGAAAAGATAGACGGGCTATCGATACCTAGCGTGTCGGATATACTCAATAGTTCTCAGTTCGTAGACTTGCTCGATTCGAAGGTACACGATGCAGTCGAAGATGCAGACGACGATGACGATGACGATGACGATGACGATGACGATGACGATGACGATGACGATGACGATGACGATGACGATGACGATGACGATGACGACGATAACGACGACGATAACGACGATGATACCGATGATACCGACGATGATACCGATGATACCGACGATGATACCGACGATGACGATGACGACGATGACGACGATGACAATGACGACGATACCGACGACGATGGCGATGATAGCGGGGATGACGACGGCGACAACGATGGCGGTGGTGATAACGATAACGATGGCAGTGGCGACAACGATGGTGGTAGCGACAACGGTGGCGGTGGCGACAATGATAGCGGCGGTGATAATGGTGGAGGCGATAACGATGGTAGCGATGGTGGTGACGATAACCAACCGCCCAGTAGGAAGAAGCAGAAACGGGCATAAAGAGGCGTGGAGCATAGCTTGCGCTTATGCCCTATCTATTTAGGATAGCGTCACACGCAAAGACGAAGAGGAGGCGCTTAGATGGCAACCGAGAGAGATTACGAGGAACTGCTTAGGCGTATAGGGGCCTTGCAGGCGAAGCTGGGAGACGAGCTAAGCTCGCAACTGATCCAGAACCCAGCACTTGCGGACACGTTCCAAAAGGAGATAAACGCCCTGCTGGAAGCGGCCAGGCAGGCGGATATGAACACGCCTCCTCCATCCGACAGGGGCCTTTCGCAACTGATAGGCATCGGCCCCCAAGCAGCCACAGACTTCGGGGAAACGCTCATCCCGCAGGGCGTCGAGCCGTATGATGAGACGGTCACTTCTGAGCGCATCAACGCCGTCGCGGACCTCTACTACATATACCAACATGAGAAGATAGGCGTATTCCGCGTGGTGCAGAAGCTCCAGGAGCTATTCAAGGCGGGTGCGGTGCGCCTCTCCAGCGGCCCCGGCGCATATGCCCTCTACAGGTTCGATCGTCGAGAGGTGTTGCGCTACACTCAGCAGGACCGCATGTCGGCATATCGTAGGGCCTTCGGGTATGGTAACGCCCCCCTGCCCCCCAGCTCGCACCCCAACACCGAGTTCCACCCGATGTTCAGCCACTTCAACAACCAGGTGGCCCTCTACTGGCGCGATAAGCGCGTCTCTGACGTTATCCGCGAACGGGCATACGATCCCAGCTTTGGCAGTATCGCCATCGTGCGGCGCGCAGGCCTCGACATGCGCAACAACCTCAAGTTCATGTCCTACGGCCACCTCAACGTCCTGCGTGGAGAGGTAATGCAGCTCCTGGACGAGGCATTCAGCATCCTCAACTCGACCGACGTTAAAGCCCTCTTCGGGGCAGACAACGCCTGGGACGTGATAGAAGATGTGCTGGTGCGCCACTTCAACGAGCGGCTGGTCACTTCGCCTCGCCAGCGCATGGCGGTGGCTGGGCGAGAGGTATTGCGCTGGCTGGCGCAACCACACGTCCTCCAGACCGCCAGGGCGCAGTTCGAGGCATTGCTCCTCCAAATCGCTGAGTACGCAGAGGAATGGCTCACGAGCGCGCAAGCGATGGGCCTGGCCGAGCGGAACATATCGTCTACGGGGGCGGGTAGCGGAGTTGCTAACCGCGTGCGGCCCCACGACCTCAGTACCGTAATGAGTGCGGAGAGGCGGCCTATGCCCGGTGCGAGGCCGCAGCGTCCGACTACACAACGGCCCTCCAGTCCGGCCAGGCGGCCCCAGTCCGCACCGAGGCGAACAGGTGTGGGCGCAGGCGCAGGTCCTCGCCCTCGCCCCACCGGTTCACGCAACGGCAGCCGTTTACCTGAGTATTAACCCTACCGAATATAAGTACCCTTAGTAAGGGCGGGGCATGCCCCGCCCTTATACTTTGCTCGCCAGGAAGTAGTAATGGTGTAGCAACCTGGCATAGCTACACCAGAGCAAGACAAGCAGCCATTTTTCGTAATGGGAAAGCAGGGGATGTAGATGCGAAGCCAGTCTTCCAGGGTCGGCAGGCTTGCGCGCCTGGCGCAGTCGCCCGAAAGATGCACGCAAGTCCTGACGCCAGGCCTCCCTGGTGCGGTGGACTGGCTCTGCCCCACCAGGGAAGACGCTCACAGAGGCGCACTGGCGCGTGCCATGACGTTAGGGCAGGGGCATACCGTTGTCCATGTGAGTAACCCGGAGCGCGGTTGGCCCTTTTACCGCATTATCGACCCCCTCGGAGGGCGGGTAACGGGTTTTTATTTGTACAGGGGTCCCGCCCGCGTTCCTCAAACTTTGCAGGGCGAGGCAGAACTGGAATACATGCTTGAGCGGGTAGACAGGGCGGTCGGAGAAGCTATGGCCAGGAGGAGGGGTTTCCTCTAGGCGTCGCTCCTCGGGGGGTCGTTCCTCCGGTCGTCGTCCACCGCCGTCCAGACCGGGTTGGACGCTGACGTCGAGCTGCGCCCAGATGCGTAACCTCTGTATGGAACACTCACGCCGCAGGCCCGGCAGCGTTTGGGGTGAGTCACGTTGCGCCTCGTGCGCTGACGTTTGCACGCGTAATAATGGGTTCTGGCCGGTTCGCGCCCCTGGCCTGGGACGCTGCGACTTCTGGAGTTACTAGCACCTGGGAGCACATAGCTGCTGTGGACCCTACCCGCGCTGCTAATTCAGCTAATATGGATGGGGCACCGTCCACGTCCCGCCCAATAGCTTACGCCAGGGAGAACCGGTCGCGCTTCCTGGAGGAGCTAAAGGAGCTTGTCCGCTACCCCTCCATTAGCTCGCAACCCCATCACGCGGAGGATTTGAAGACGTGCGCCCGGTGGCTGGCAGAACACCTGCGACAGATAGGGCTTGAGCGCGTCAGCGTCGTACCTACGGACCGCCACCCTCTCGTTTATGCAGAGTGGTTGCGCGCCCCCGCCAGGCCCACAGTACTGGTGTACGGGCATTACGATGTACAGCCTGTCGACCCGCTCGATGCCTGGCGCTCCCCTCCCTTCGCGCCTGCCGTGCGTGGCAACAACCTGCATGGGCGTGGGGCCTCCGACGACAAAGGGCAGCTATTCGCGCACGTAAAGGCCATCGAGTCGTACATACGTACTGCCAATGCGCTCCCGGTCAACGTAAAGTGCATCTTCGAGGGGGAGGAGGAGATAGGCAGCCCTAACCTGGGGGCCTTCCTCCAGCGCAACCGGGAGGAGCTTTCCGCCGATGTGGCGGTAATGTCCGACACTCGTATGCTGGCCCCGGGCCAACCCGCTATCACATATTCCCTACGTGGGGGGCTGGGGCTGGAGCTTGAAGTGAGCGGCCCGGAGGGGGACCTCCATTCAGGCACGTATGGGGGGGCGGTCCACAACCCACTCCAGGCCCTATGCGAGATACTGGCAGGTCTGCATGATGAGCGTGGCCGCGTGGCTATACCGGGATTCTACAGGCGCGTGCGGCTCCTTAGCCCGGAGGAGCGCGTATACATGCGGCGCAATGGCCCCACCGACGCGCAGATACTGACCGACGCAAAGGTAGAGGCGGGCTGGGGCGAGCGCGATTACACCCTTTACGAGCGAACGACGGTACGCCCCGCCCTCACGGTGAACGGGCTGTCGGGTGGGTACAGCGGGCCGGGGGGCAAGGCGGTCATCCCCTCTCGTGCCAGCGCCAAGATCAGCTTCCGCCTCGTGCCCGACCAGGACCCCCGCGAGATCGAGCAGCTTGTCAGGCGACACCTCGCCAGTGTCACGCCACCTGCGGTGCGCCTGAGCGTTCGCACCAACATGCGGGCAGAGCCAGCAACCGTCAGCAGACGCGAGCCTGCTATGCAAGCCGCGTCTGCTGCCTACAAACGAGCGTTTGGAGCCGCGCCGGTATTTCTCAGGTCGGGAGGGTCGATCCCGGTGGTCAATATGTTCCGGCAGGTAATAGGCGTGCCGACGGTGCTCATGGGCTTCGCTCTGCCCGACGACCGTATGCACGCACCCAATGAGAAGCTCCACCTGCCCAACTTCTACGGGGGCATAAACACCTGCATATTGTTCCTGGCTAATATAAGCGCGAGGGGAGGAAAGGGTTGATTATCGTTGATTGCCACTGTCACGCGGGCAAGGGGGACCAGCTGAACGCGCCATGGAATACCGAGGCCCCCCTGGAGCTCTATCTACGCCGGGCGCGGGAGGCGGGCATCACAAAGACGGTGGTGATCCCGCCGGGCCACAGCGACTACGCCTCGGCAAACCGCCAGATGGCGCGCATCGTGGCGCAGAACCCTGACCGCCTGATCGGATTTGCCTCTCTCCATGCCACCCGCGATAAGGGGCGCATCTTCTCGATAGTGGAGGAGGCGGTGACGCGACTCGGCCTGCGCGGCCTGAAGGTACATGGCTACGATGCCTCGCCCACGCGGGAGGTGTGCGAGGCCGTGCAGAGGTTCGGCATCCCGATGCTGGTAGACGTTGTGGGGCGCGCCTACCTGGTGGAGCTTCTGGCCTCGCAATATCCGGGGGTAAATTTCATCATCCCTCACCTGGGCAGCTTCATGGACGACTGGCGGGCGCAACAACAGGTGGTGGACCAGCTTGTGCGCTTCCCGAACGTGTACGCGGATACGGCTGGGGTGAGGCGCTTCGATTACATAGTGCAGGCGGTCAAGCGCGCCGGGCCGCACAAGCTTCTCTTTGGCTCGGACGGCCCCTGGCTGCACCCCAGCGTCGAGCTACACAAGATAAGGATGCTGCGCCTTTCACCCCAGGATGAGGCGCTCATTTTGGGCGGCAACATCCTGCGATTGCTACATACAGGCTCCCCCGCCGCTCGACGGGCGCAGAACGCCCCGCTACCTGTGTAGCTAGCCCCTCTCTATACGTGACGACGGACGATAGAAAGTAAGTTCACCGCAGAGACGCTGAGGGCGCAGAGATTATTTTATGGAAGTGTATACTCTGCCGTCCATCGTCCATCGTCCGTTATCTCCGCCTGGGAGGTGAAGCAGTCTCAATATGCCTGGGCTGGTCCCGTAATAGACCTTCGTCGGCCAGCCGTGCGATCATCGCGGCGCGCGAGTTGACGTTGAGCTTGGCAAAAATGCGGCGCAGGTATGTGCAGACGGTCCACGTGCTTATATCCAGCACAGCAGCGATGGTCTTGTTTGGGTAGCCTTTGCCGACCATCCGGGCGATTTCTTGCTCGCGCGGGCTGAGTACGGTCTGCGGGCGGGCGCTAACGCTTTGGGAGCGCAAGAGTAGATAGCGCACGCCATCTACCTCCACGTCCAGGATAGCCTCCTGCGGGTTCCCATCTAACTCATATAAGGTATGAGCCTCGTTTTCGTTGGCGATCTGGCTAACAAGATGCCGGATTAAGAGTTGTCCGTCAGCGTCTGCGTCGACCGCCTGTACTAACTCAATCTCTCGTTCTACCACTCGACTACGCATAGCTCATCCTAATATGCTTGCCTCTAATAGTGTCGTATACAAGGCCTAATCCGGCGGGCAAGCAATCGTGGGTTACATCAGGAATCCGTGGTGGCGACGCGAGCACAAGCCGTTGGCGATGATCACAATGTTCTGGATCATCCCAAGAGCAAGATCACACGTGTCCGCGTGCTGAATAATGGGGCTATATGGATATTATAACACTGCCCTCGTATTCATTAGATGTCACACATAAATGTTACCTTGCACGGGTTACATTAGCAGTGCTTACTATCGGGGTGTCGCGTTGAGGCTTTGGCCTACTAGAGCAAGTCAGTACGTGAGTTCGTTGCCGGACGTTGCCAACGACAATAATGGCGCAATTGTATAAATCGCGCATCACCAGAATTGATTAAATCTAGGAGTGGCTAAGAATGCAGAGTATAAATCCGGAGTGATGGTTAGTATAACCCAGCGTGTGTTAAATTCCTGTTAAGTTTTTCAGTAAACAAATGCTGTAGAGAAGGTAGTAGAGCATGTTGTGCTCTGCATTCTTAGCCACTCCCTTGAAATATTATGTCTGGCAGTGTGGGTAATCCTGTGCACCATCGTGGACAGTGTCGCGCGAGTATCACTTGATGCATAGGGAAGGCGCGCCCAGCAGGATTCGAACCTGCGGCCACCCGCTTAGAAGGCGGATGCTCTAGTCCTCTGAGCTATGGGCGCATGCACCAACTGTTATAATAAGACATGGCGAAATTGAGTGTCAAGCTATGAAAGTAGGAAAACCCTGGCGAAGCGACCCACGCGACCTCTCGCTGCGCCCCTATAACGGCACGCCGGAAGACCTCGCGGCCCTCACCCGCGTGCGTAATGAGACCCTTCGCGCCACTACCCTCCCTGAGGACTTCAGCGAGATGGACGAAGCCGCCATGTCCCGCTTCTACAGTCGGGGCGACTTCGACCTCGGCGGCAACGCCTGGCTCCTCTTCCACGGTGGTGAGCCTGTAGGCGCGGCGGTCGTCTATCCCAGGGCCATATTTGGAGACCGGCCACCCGGCAACTTCGACATGTACGTGGTTCCTTCGCACTGGCAGCACGGGCTAGGCTCGCGCCTCCTGGCCCACCTGGAGCAGGCAGCCCTCGGACGCGGACACCACACCCTCGAGACCACTGTCGCTTCAGAGGACAAACAGTCGGTGAAGTTCCTCCAGGGGAGGAGCTTCCAGGTCGTAGGGCAGTCGGCACATCTCGCAAAGGGCAATATGAACATGGCGCGGCTGCCACGCGCGAAAGCCCCCCAAGGCTACGCACTCCACTCCCTGGCAACTCTCGGCGAACCCCCGGAAACCTACCGCGAGACCACCAACCGCCTCGGAGCATACGACACCAACTACTCTCTCATCAGGCCGGAGGAGATGGAGGCGACAATCGAGGGTGACAGGTGGGACCCTGCTGGCGTCCTCCTGCTGTTCGACCCAGAGGGGCGCATCGTGGGCGTCATCCGGGCGAGCGCGGGGGAAGATAATAGAGGCTATATGCACGAGATACGCCTTGAGCCGGGGTCGAGGGGCCAGGGCCTGGGGATGCTCATGCTCACAGAAGCGCTTCGATACCTTTCCGGGCGCGGCGTTACGCGTGTGGAGCTTGACACCACCGGCGGCAACACCCCCGCCCATAACCTCGCCCTGAAGGCAGGCTTCAGCGTCACCCGCCACTGGCTCCACTTCCTCAAGCCCCTGGCAGTTTGAAGGCTGGTTATTCTTTCAATTCTATCGATTGTGATAATTGATAAATTAAATATAAAAGAGAAATGACTACTAACGTAGAAGACACTCAGAACAGCTTGTCTGCAAGCAACCTGGATAGCGATGTCCATGAGGCTGCACAAGAGGCACTCTCTTCAAGCAGCCTGGCCCCTGTGGTCGAATGGGCGCGCCGCCTGGGAGAAGATGCCGCACAATCTGGCCTCCCGGTGCAGACAGCCATCGAACAGGTCATGCAAGCAGCCAGCACCCTTGGAAAGTCTCTTGCCAGGCTTGAAGGGAACGGCAACCTGCCTGCCGCCCTTGCTGGCGCTACGGCCGAGGGCTACATCGCGGCCAGGGAGTCTGCGACCCAGGGCGCGTCCTACAGCGCTCACCTCCGCGATAGGCTCGCCGAGCTAACCGCCCTCCACCGCATAAACAGCGCGGCTAACTCCTCCCTCAAGCTTGCGGACATGCTGCGGGAGACGGCGCAGGCGGTCGTGGCGGTCACCCAGGCGGACGTTTGCACTATTTTCCTGTATGACGCTGAATGGGACCAGTTGGTGCTCGCGGCCACCAGCGCCCCTAACCAGGATGCAGTTGGCAAAGTTCACCTTCGCCTGGGCGAAGGGATAACGGGCTGGGCGGCGATGGTTGGCAAGCCCCTGGCCGTGACCGATGCATGGGATGACAGCCGCTTCAAGTACATACCTACTCTGCAAGAAGATCGCACAGTCTCCATGCTCGCCGTGCCGGTGGTGCTCTTCACCAAGGAGAAGTTAGTCGGCGTTATCACTGCCCACACTTTCAAGGCACGAGAGTTCACGGACAATGAAACCAAGTTCCTCGAAACGGTCGCCGGGGAGATGGCGATAACGATAGAGAACGCCCGCCTATATGAGCAGACCGACTCGCAATTACGTCAGAAGGTCGCGGAGCTTTCCACTTTGCAGGGCGTATCGGCACACATCGCCGCCACGCTCAATCTCTCCGAGGTGCTTGCCCTTATTGCCTATCAGGCAGCGCACCTGGTGCATGCCGATGCCGCCTCCATCTACGAGCTACACCGCGACGTCGGGACGCTGGAGTTGGTGGCGCAATATGACCTGCAGGACCCAAATCACAGCATCCACCAGGGTAAGTCAGCCTCTCACGCGGTCGTGACGGTGGAAGGAAGTGATATAGCCCAGGCCATAGTGCGTGGTATCCCCGTGCCTCTCTCTGCCGGTGCAGATGGGGAGCTAGGACTTCCTTTCGCCAGAGATGGCTACCGCTCCATGTTCTGCGTCCCCCTGGTCGCGCCGCGAGGCATAATGGGCGGCATATGCCTCTACAACCGCGAGGAGAAGACCTTCAGCGAAGACCAGGTGCGCCTCCTCGACGCCTTCGCGCACGAGGCCGCCATCGCGCTGGAGAACTCACGCCTGTATGACGCTGCCATCCGTGGACTGAAGACCAAGTCGGCCATGCTCCAGGAGATGAACCATCGCGTTCGCAACAATCTTCAAACCGTAGCGGGCCTACTCTCCATGCAGCTACGCCGCATGAAACCGGAAGGGGAAGCCGCCAAAGCGGTGCGCGAGAGTGTCGCTCGCATCCAGAGCATGGCGGCTGTGCATGACCTGATGACAAGCGGCGATGTGGAGTCGACCAGCGTCTACGAGCTTGCGCGCAAGGTGGCCGAAGCCGAAGTGGCGACTTTCAACATGCCCGACTTCGACCTCGCCATCAACATAGAGCCGGACGAAGCCGAGCACATTCGCATAGGGTCCCATGATGCGACTCTCCTGGCACTCCTCCTCAACGAACTTATCTCCAATGCTATCCTACATGGCTTTGAGGGGCTGGAAAGGGGTAAGATCAGCGTGCGCGCCTGGCTCGCCCCGGGAAACGCCGCTGGCGAGAGCCGGACAGCAAATCAATCTCCTATGATAAGGTTAGAGGTAGCAGACGATGGCGTTGGCCTCCCCGACGGCTTCGACCCCCACAAGCACAGGAACCTCGGCCTCAGCATAGTCCGCACACTTGTAGAGAGCGACCTGAGAGGCGAGTTCACCATCGAGTGTGGCGAGCATGGAGGTACTGTGGCGAAGGTAGCGTTCAGGCCGGCGAGGGGATAACTATCACCCGTACCCGGTTGCCAGCCCACCTCCCGCCAATAGATGTTAGATGGGATGTAGGGGCGGTTCGGGAACCGCCCAAACGCCCTATGTGTATAAGCCAGGAGCAAGGGTAGGACAAGTGTAGTTGTATGAATGTCATCCTGAGCGAAGCGAAGGATCAGGGGGTACAGCACTCGTATCCTCAAAGTCGTGCTGTAGGAAAGTGATCCTTCCCCTTCGTTCCTCAGGGCTTCGGCTTATTTCGCTCAGGATGACATTCATCGGGATGCTTCTTCTACGGGCTTGCGTGAGATCATGTAAGCACTGGTTAGGCTCTTAGCAAATCCAATTGCCGCAGCCCCACCTCTGTGCCTTGTTGATAATCATGGTCAAGCGCCCACAGCAACCTCAAAGCGATGTACCACTGGTGCAGACGCCGGACCCTGGATATTATATGCTTGGAATTACTACCTGGGTAATGGTTTAGTAGAAGCGCAAGGAACTCCTCGCCATAAGCATGGTACAGGTACATGAAATCGAGCAGCGGGCTGCTTATGATAGCATCCGAGAAGTCTATCACGCCCGTGATCTGTTCGGTCTCAGGGTCGAACAGTACATGGTCCTGGGACAGGTCGCCATGTATCAGAGCCGCAGGCAACTCCCCATCTGCGCGTTCATCTAGAAGATGCTCGACCAGCGATTTACAGTACCCGCGCCTCTCCTCACCCAGGGCCGGATAGGAGAGCAATCGATCTAATTCCTGGTTATACAGATCAGCGGCTGTCCCCTCCAATAGCCCTTCCTCAGTCCGGCAGAAGGGATAATCGCACGTAGGGACCCCTAACTCTTGCGCCGTTCCAGCGTCAAATGAGTGTAGCTCGGCCAGGAATTGCGCCAGGTCATGAGCACAGCGGTTCTGCACATTTGGCTCGAGCGCAAACAATCGCTCACTAACAAGCTCGACACCCGCAATCTTTGGGTAGCCTACGAAAACGGGGCCATTTTTCCGCTGCCGTCCAGAATAAGTAATGCCCGGGATTGGCATCCTGATCGCTGCAACTAACCTCGGAAGCAGCGCAATTTCACGCTCAAGGCTACGCGAACCTTCGCCGTTATACGCGAAGCGGAATATCCAGTGATCGTTGACGGTGTAAGCCCGGCAGAAATCACCTTCCCCTTCAAACACAATGCTTTCAACCGGAAAGTCAGGGACGCAGTCGTGGATATCCTGCTCCAGAGTAGCAGCTTCTATCTTTCCCTCCAATTCTCTACTGCTGTCCCAAAGCGTAACGCTCGATAATCGCTACCAGGCTATCCAGGTCGAAGGGCTTGCTCAGATCGGCGTCCGCGCCTTCTTCCACGGCGCGCTGGCGGTCGATTGGTCTCCCCAGGGCCGTAACGGCTACAACGGGGATGTGGCTGGTGAGCGGGTTGGTCTTGATGCGGCGTGTGGCTTCAAACCCGTCGAGGTTGGGCATCATCAGGTCCATCAATATGACGTCAGGTTGGCTAACGGTCGCCGCGTCGATTGCCGCCATGCCATCATTGGCGAGGACTGCCTTATAACCAAGCAAGTCCTCAACGACAGCACGCATAATCTCGCGGTTGTCAGCTTCATCTTCGACTATCAATACCAGCGTCCCACGATCCAAATCTACAACCATGTAACCTCCGGCTAATAGCGAGTAGTCAGATTGTCAGTAGCATTATTGATGCCATTGTGTTAATGGACGATGGACGATGGACGATGGACGATAGACGATAGATTTTACCGCAGAGACGCAGAGGCGCAGAGATTTATTGAGGATTCACGCATCACGCATCACGTTTTACTCTATCGTCTGTCGTCCAACCCACATTCCCGCTACCCTCTCCCAGGCCCTTGCTGTACAATACAAGCATGAGCGCGATTATACGGCGGGATGAAAAAACTGACCTCACTGAGCCTGCCGCCACAAACGGTACGACAGTCAAACGCGCCGTGGGCAGGCTGAAGGACGTGGTCAAAGCCTACCCGATGGGCAACCGGCACTACGTGGCCCTGCGAGGCGTGGACCTGACCCTGTACGCAGGGGAGTTCACGGCCGATCGTCGGCCCATCCGGCAGCGGCAAGTCGACTATCCTCAACATGATCACCGGCATAGACCGCCCTACACGCGGGGAGGTGCTGATGGCGGGGGTGCCCGTGCACATGATGAGCGAGAACGAGCTTGCGCACTGGCGGGGCGCGAACATCGGCATCGTCTTCCAGTTCTTCCAGCTGCTGCCCACTCTCACCGCGCTGGAGAACGTCATGCTGCCGATGGACTTCCTGGATACCTTTCGGGGCAAGCGCCGCGAGCGGGCCATGTCCCTGCTGGCCCGCGTCGGCCTGGACGACCACGCCGGCCACCTGCCCTCCGAGCTATCGGGAGGCGAGCAGCAGCGCGTGGCCATCGCCCGCGCCCTCGCCAACGACCCGCCCATCCTGATCGCCGACGAACCTACCGGCAACCTGGACACCGCCACCGGCGAGAACATCATGTCTCTCCTGGAGAGCCTCAGCCACGCCGGTAAGTCCGTCATCTTCGTGACGCACGATATAGGCTTGACCGCCCGCGCCCACCGCATCATCCACGTTCAGGACGGCAATATCGTCGCCGATGAGTACAAGGAAAAGGGATAAAGGAAAAGGGATAAAGGATAAAATCTAGCTAATTTATCCTTTATCCCTTTTCCTTATCCTTTACTCGACCTTCCCTTTCTTCTTCATCTTACTGGCAAGCTCGTGGATGTTGTCCGCGGCCTCTTCAGGCTCGATTTCGGCTGCTTTAGCCGCTCGCTTCAGGTCGTCCAGGGTGATATGGTCGGGGTTGCCGTGCGTCTCGTTCGGCTCCCCGCACCCGCAGCTCATACACATTTTATGTTACCTCCACTGCAATCTTATCCTCATAGGCGCGTCCAGACATTACGCTGCCTACCTATTCTCATGCAAGATATAGGCCAGTCATGCAAGTAATTTACCAATTGTAGCCTGTTCAAGAATAATGAGGAGATGGAAGTCTCAAATAAGGAAGCACATCTATACCTGTCATTCCGAACGAAGTGAGGAATCTCCAAGCTTGCCAGGCGGATAGATTTCTCAATTCCTCACTTCGTTCGGAATGACACTCTTTTTACAGGCATTGTTACATACCTTTACCTCTTGAGCGGATGCGCCCGCATCAAATCGCTTACAGATGGATAACTTATGACCTTGCCCTCCTTGTACCCCAGGAATACCGCGTTGGGCCTAAGCTTTGGCGGGTCGGCCAGAGCTTCTACTACTACGCCGTCCGGTATTGGCTGCTCCATCTCGTGAAGCTCAATTCGCCGCCCCTCATTCGTAAGAGACACCCCGGCTGCCAGCCCAGTGTTGAAAAGAAGCGCCGTATCGTAGTCCTGGGGCGCGTGGGCGAAATAAATAGTTACAGGCTCGGTTGTGTTGCGGACCTGCTCCTTAATTTCCGCGAGTATGCTTCTCGCCTCCTCGCCGGACTTGTACCACAGCCGGTTCTCGTAAATCACACCAAATCCCCACGCCAGCACCAATAGTGCCAGGGCTGCATATCCAACTCTTGGTGATACCGACCGTTCATCACGCCGGCCATCCACGAGCTTCCATACGGCAAGCGCTGCCAGCAGGCAGATACCGAACGACGGGATGTACAGCCACCGCAGAGCGGTCAGATTGAAGGTAGAGCCTGGGTGATAGCGATCCAGAGGAGGCAGTACAGTCCCACCCTCCCCAGCCAGCGAACAACCAGCACCACCCCGACCAGAGCCAGCAGCACAATCAACACCTTCACCACGTTCGGCAGCCCCGGCGCGATCCACGGACCGCCCCACACGCCCAGGTGGAGCATGATATTGCTGGCCGTCGAGTGAGGAGGCGCTCCGGCTCCAACAGGCTCGGCCCTGAGTAGGTATTCGTAACTATGCCCGCCGCGACCAGGTAATATCTCATCAGCGCGTAGCCAGCTACCAGCGCGAGGAAGGGGAGGTGTGGGATAATACGCCGTCGCCAGTCAGGGAGATTGAGGTAGCGTCTGGAGGAGAGAAAAAGAAGAGATCGGTCAGGAGGAATGAGCGGCAGGGTAACTCCCATCTCCTTGCCCAGGACAGCGCCTGCTGCCATAATGAAGGCTAACGCATAGAAACCATATGCGCTACGCCCCTCGGTACGGCGCTGGAGGTATATCACGAAGAAGAGCACCGCCGGAAAGTAGAATAGCCCGCATACAAGGTCGGCCCGGCCCCCTATAAACGTCACCGCCTCCGGGTGCGCTGGATGCACCGCGAAGAGCGCGCCCGCCGCCAGCGCTACTCCCCAGCTCTTGAGGAGGCGAAAGACCAGCAGCGCCACGACGACCGTTACCGCTGCGTGGAAGATTATGCTCGATACGTGCCAGCCGAAAGATGACGTACCCCACAGCCAGTAGTCTATCGCCCAGGTGGTCCAGGTAAGCGGGCGGTAGAAGGCCCTCGTGGGCACGGTCGGGTCAAAGAAACCGAGTACGCGGTCTACACCTTTCGAGACCACGTAATTATAATCATCAGCCACCCAGTAGTTGAGCGGCGTGGAAGCGTAAACGACAATCGCCAGCAGCGCGAGAGGCCCAGTTGCAAATAGGGCGAGTACCGCTGGAGCAAAGCGGCATTCGCAAGGACCCTGGGACGGTCGCCAGGCACGCTAACAGACATTTGAGGCATTTCGACCGAATTATAGCATACGGCACACGAGCGTTGGAGAGAGGAGACCTTAAGTGGGACCAGCCGGTAGAGATGACCCTGATAGCAATTACAGCAGCAACCTGGCAGGCGAGGGAGAATACTGGGATAACTTCATCGCCGACAGGCTGCTGAACCACGACGAGATACCCGGCTCGGTCGACTTTCGCATATTCTTCACCCAGTTCAGCCGCAAGCACAACTGGGGACCTCCATGCCTAGGCCCCATAGCCATCAACTTCCGTGAGCGAGAGGTCCGCTACATCCTCATTCATGCAGCGCGCAGGCCAGGTATGCGCGTGCTCGACCTGGGGTGCGGCGCGGGCTGGCTCAGCCTGGAGCTTGCCCGCCAGGGCGCGCACGTTACAGCCGTAGACATCTCGAAAACAAACCTCGCGCTTGGCAGGCGCATGGTCGAGACCAACGCCCGCAACTTCCCCTACCTCTACCAGCGATTTGCCGGGCTACGGTGCAGGCTTGAGGAGTTCGGCAGCGTGGAATACGTCGTACGGAGACCTGAACCACATCAACCTCCCCCGTGCCGAGTTCGATGCCGTGGTCGTCTGGGACTCGCTCCACCATATCACGGACCTGGAGCTACTGCTTGCGAAGATACGCACGACGCTCAAGCCGGACGGCATCTTCGTAGGAGTTGACCATGCCTTCGCAACCCAGGCGACGGCGGACTACAACGGCGCGATCATACCCTGGCTCAAAGACTTCCTTTCCTGGGTGGATAAAAGCAACCCTGAGTGGCTGTATAAGCAGGTCGCTTCCCTCTTCCAGCAGCGCGATTGGGGCGTTTTGGGAGTTGATTATGACGTAGAGGCTATCCCCGGCTTTGCCGCCTTTGAGGCCCAGGTGCGCGGCGATATGCTGGATATCATTCGGGCGGGCCTGAAGCAAGATGCCCTGGAACGGCTACAAGCCAGTCCTTTGCGCGAGGACGATCAACCGCAGGTTTCGGAAGAATCGCCATTCGAGGATGTGAGCGCTGAACGCCTCATGCGAACGCTCATAGAGCAGTTTGAAGTAGAGCATTTCTCCACCACCTGCCCCTTGATCATGCCTGAGCAGTACTTCCCGCCTCCCCGTAGCGAGGCCGAACGCATCTTCCAACACCACATTTCGGCGATGCTTGTAGAGATAAACGAGCGAGCAATCGAGCGCGGCCAAGCGGATGGCCAGTGGTTCCTGTTCCACCTCGCCCCCAACCGCCCCTCCATAACTAACCGCAAGCCTGCACTGGCGCGCATCCTCAACAGCACGACTGTAAAGTCCGCCCGCCAGACAGCCCAATTAGCTGAAGAGCAACGTCTCAGGCTCGCCGAGCGTGAGGCGTACACAGCTACTCTAGAAAACGCCCTCGCCACTAGCAATAGCGCACTAGAAGAGAGACAGTCATATATTCAGCGCCTGGAGGCCGAGATTACTCGTAAGGATGATGCGCTGGAGGATATGAGCGCGAAGGTGAGACAGCTTGAAGCCGAGCTTACAGAAGCCAGGAAGCCGCGCCTCCCCTGGAAGCGCCCCAGGTAGCAACCTTCACCGTGGCAACCTCTTTCCAACAACAAAGGCGTGACTCCAATCAAACGGGAGTCACACCTCTGTGTTAAATTATACCCACACATTTGGCGATAGTAGATCAGCTTGCTGGCTGATTTATTTGCCGATACACAGGGATATACTGTGGAGTGATGCGAGGCATGTTTTTGTTACAGGTCGTGCATGTGCGTTGTCAGAATGTGTCGAAGTAGTGTAACTTTCCACCTGTCATTCTGAGTACAACACCAACTAAGTTAATAAAGGATAGAGGCGACGAAGTTTGATACGAGCATCAGAAGAGGTGAACTGCCAGTTGATAGAAACAGCAGCCTGGTTGCGCTCGACAGTCCAAGCGTCACACTCCGCTGTAAGGGTTGCCGCATCAGGTATGCGGCGGTTGAGGCATTGCCTTCCCAAAGCGGAAAGCTCAATCTCAGCCATGTTGAGCCAACTACCATGCTCAGGAGTGTAGTGCCATTCCAATTTGTCTGCTATACGTTTAGCCTCAGCAGCTTCATACACTTCATACAAGGACCACACCCCATGTATGTTCAGGTTATCGGTAATCAGCACCACACGCTCGGCATCAGGAAAGTCTTCGTCTACCAACTTCTTCAGTTGGTGAGCAAAGCTGCGAGCGGTGCGGTCCTGCGTTACCGCCACTCTCCTCCACCCCCGAAGCGGCTCACTCGTCAGGAAGATGTTAGCCGAGCCGCCTCGTTTGTACTCATAGTCTTGCAAGATGCCGTGCGGGTTATCTTCTGGAGCTACTTCTGGGTGTGCAGGAAGCGGTTCCCTACCCGATGTGTGAGATTGCAACTCCTTGCCCTTCTCGTCCATACATACCACGGGACGCAATGGGTCGTAAGGACGCTGGTACACATCAAGTACATCTTCCATCTTGGCAATGAACCGAGTGCTCACTTTGGGTATGCACCAACTCTTGACCTTCCAGGGTCTAAGCCTGTTTTTTTTAGCCGCTTCATGACCCAGGTATCTGATATATGCTCTACATACCCAAGTTCTACCATCTTGTCTGCCAACAATTGCAAAGTCCATCTACCTCTTCCCTCAGGAGGTGTGGAGCAAGCCAGCATGACCATTTTAGCTTCTGCCTCTCCATCTATGACAGGTGGCCTTCCACTGCGCGCTTTATCATACAAGGCAGTGTCTAAACCTCCTTCTACAAACTGCTGCCTCACCCGTGATACTGTTCTGCTACACAACTGTAGAGCCTGCGCTATGGCTTGGTTTGAGTTGGTTCTGCGCCGATCTCCTCCTCGGCTGCCAACGCTGCGCTCTGCTGCCATCAGCAAGATGCGGGCACGAGTTTGCACACGGGCGGGGCTATTACCACTATTCACTAATTGCTTGAGCGTAGCTCGCTCTTCTTTGGTTACTCTGATCTCTGGGGCTGTTCTCATTCTTCTACTTTACCATACTGGAGTGAATTTTGTTGGTGTTGTACTGAGCGAAGCGAAGAATCTAGAAATCTCTGAGCGTGTACAGTGGTGAAAATCCTGGATTCTTCGCTTTCGCTCAGAATGACAGGCTAATGAGTACAGTTCTTGGATACCCTCTCAGAATGACATTCATTGCTTTACACTTTGCTCTACACTTTTTGACGCCCTAACAGAATGGAGGACCATATAGTGATAGCTACAGCTACTGATAGCGATACCGAGGCCAAAGTCTCGTACAAAGCGAGCGAGATGAACGAGAATCTCGACAAGGAGATCGAACGTCTGCGCGGGCAGGCGATGTCGGCCTGGGACAAAGAATCTCGCAACCTGGGATGGTTCGGGCTGCGCGATGGGATGTCCATACTCGAAGTAGGTAGCGGGCCGGGTTTCGTCACCGAGCAGCTTCTTGCTCTATACCCCAACAGCCACGTCACCTGCGTGGAGATTGACCCCGACCTGATCCTTCCAGCCGAGCAATACTTGCAAAGCAAAGGGCTGGCAGGCCGCTATACCATCATCCAGGGCGACCTCATGAAGATGGATTTGCCCGACGACATTTTTGACTTCGCCTATGCTCGCATTGTCTTCCAGCACCTGCGCGATCCACGGGGTGCGATGGAGGAGATTCGCCGCGTCCTCAAGCCAGGCGGCAAACTGGTGATCACCGACATCGACGTCGGCCTGGGCGAGATTATGGACCCTTTCGACCCCGAGGCTGATGCTATTGAAACAAAATTGCACGAAGCTCAGGAGCCAGCGCGGAGGCAACCCGCGAATTGGCAGGCAGCTATGGCGGCTCTTTGAGGCCACAGGTTACGTGAATATGGACCTTGAAGCAGTCCCGGTTCACACCGACAGGCTCGGTTTTGACGCGCTCTTCCCCGACGAATGGGACCCAGGAGGCTTCAAGCCCGCGCTGGCCCTCGGGGTTATGACCGAGGCAGACGTGGAAACGATACACAAAGCGCACATAGCGACCCACGCATCCCCAGACAAGTACGCCCTCTTCGTCAGCCTGATGGTCTGCGGACAAAAGGCGACATAGGTCGGACGACGGACGACGGACGACGGACGATAGACGATGGGATAGACGAATGTGGCTGTCAGTTGGGTTTGTTATAAGTTCTGAGTTAAAGATAAGACGCCTCGTGCTTCGAGGCGTCTTATCTATTGTTCTAAAAGAATATTTCGTCTAGCGAGGCCGTACCGCTGCCGTGTACCTGGACGCCCAGTATGCCGTATTCAGCGAGCTTATCACCACGCCCGTGCTCTCATTCTCTGCGTGAATGAACTTGCCATTGCCGATGTAGATTCCGGCGTGCGACAGGCCACGCTTGTATGTATTCGACCAGAAGAGGAGGTCGCCTGGCATCAGGTTGTCGCGGCTGATACGAGGTCCGCTGTTGATCTGCACGTTCATATCGCGGCTGAGCTTCACGCCCACTTTGTTGTATACGTAATAAGTGAAGCCGCTGCAATCGAAGCCGCTGGGGGTGGTGCCGCCGTAGCGATACCTGTAACCGAGGTACTTCATCGCGGTACTGACTACCAGCTCGCCCCTGGAAGAATAGTTCGTCTCGACAGCGGTCTCAGCCTGGGGCTTCTGAGCTACCGGCTCGCTCTTGGTTGCCGGCTTCTGCTCGGCCTTGGTGGCAACAGGCTTCTCAGTGGCGACGGCAGGCTTGGCTTCCACAGCGGGCTTCGACTGCACGACAGGCTTCTGCTCGGCGACGGGCTTGGTGGGAGCCTGCGATTGCACAAGGTACTGGCCCATCACCCAGCCGGTGACGCCGTTCGCCGATACCTGATACCACACAACCTTGTCGGTGTCGGTCAGGGGACCCTGCTTTATCGCCACGTTCGTATCGGGCGCGAGGGTGGTGATTACCTTGCCGTCCTTACTGGCGGCGGAGCGCATCCTGAGCGGGTCGCCATCCGTGTTGGCTACTTTGGCGAAGCCGGTCAATTTAGCGGCCTGCTTGGGGGTAGAACTCTCTTTGGAGGAGGTAGCGCTCTTCCCTTCCAGGAAGTCGGCGCGGATCCACCCTGTGCCGTCGGGGGCTTCTATCTTATACCAGTTCTTACCGTTGCTATCCTTTTTCGGCCCGGCCAGCACGGTAACGGTCTCCCCTTCGTGGGCCTCTGCTACCTGGGCGTTGCTGACGCCTGCGCCATTGCGTACGTTAATAGTGTCGCCGTCCGTATTCGTTACAACAGCCTTACCACCCACGGTGATAGGGGTTGCTGCATAGGAAGCAGTGGGAGCTGCGAATAGGGACGAGATGAGGATCAGGAGAGAAAGAGCTGCCGCGCCTACTGAGTTGGCGAAACGGTTGCTGAGCTTCAAAAATACGCCTCCAAACTATGTGCTATCTATAATGGCGTGTGATAATAGGAAACCTACTTCACGCCAGTGATGGTAACACACGCAGCATCCCAATGTCTATAGGAATGCCTACGTAAAGCGTCGTATCTTTACGTATACATATACATGATTGTATTTTTTCCAAATAAAAACCAGGCACAAATATGCCTGGTTTTTATTGCGACTATTCTTATTTCGAGAGCGTTAGCTGCCGTTGCTGCCGTGGCTCGTCGAGGCGCTGTACTCTGATGTGCTGCCGGAATCGGAGGCAGAGTCCCCGCCTCCACGCATGCCACCCATATTGCTCTCGGAGTCATACTCGAAAGCGTCCTCGCCGTAGTCGTCAAACTCGGAATCGTCCCCGCGCTTGAGCAGGAAGTAAGCCGCCGCTCCAAGCCCTCCTATGAGAAGCAGCAAGGGCAAAGGCAGTCCGCCACCCTTCTTGCCGCCATCATTTTCCTCCATGTCGGCGACCTTCCCGCGAGAGACTTCTACTTTAGTCTCGACGGTCTTCTCGCGCTCCTTAGATGCCTGCTCGTCATACCAGCGCATCTCGTCCTGCTTCGCTTCGAGGTTACGGTGAATGACGTTGAGCGCCTTCGGGTCCTCAATGTCGTCAATATGGTCTATATAGCGCTTGATGCCCCGCGCCGCGCCCACGCGCATACCCTCGATGCTGGTATCATCGCGGATACTGGTTATCTTGCCCCACAGGCCACCCTGGGTCTTGCCGGAGCCTGCCTCATACTCCACCGACTCACCACCCAGGTCCTCTATCCTGTCATTCAGCGCGTCAGCCTGTTTGGCGTGCGAGTCGCGCCATTTGCGGTACTGCTTTCGTAGCTTGCTATCCTCGGCCTCTTCCATAGCCGCGTCGAGAGCGCCGATAGCCATATGCTCTGTCTTGACCAACTCTTCGAGCGCCTTCAATGTACGTTTGTTGCTCATTCCCGATGACCTCCTATTATTCTATAGCGCAGCTGCGCTACCTTTCGATCCGTCGTAATGCTGGATTGGATTCTCCATTATAACCTCGAAGCAAGAAGAATGCCAGTAAGCCTCAACTTAAAGTTGGCTTCAAGAAGTAGTGCCACTTCCCGCGCCGCATACTCAGGCACATAGATTTACGCCACAAAGTATGCTAGGACCCTTGAACAGTCTTATCTTTCTGAGATTCCCGACCTAATGCCTTGAGTATCCAGGGCATGATCGCATCGATCATAGTCGGATTTGCCACCATCATAACTAAAAGACATAATATGACGGTAACTGCTGTCATGGTCAGCAGCAACGGTTGTAGCTGTCCGGTTAGAGAGCTATTAGCAAATAGATAGACAACACTCGTGACGGCACATAATAAGCCTACTACGGTTAAGAGAGCGCGCAACCAACCTGGAAACTCAGGGGTTGCCCTGACCTGATGCTCGGATGAATTATTATGGGCAACTTCGAGAGCTCTGTTTACACTATTTCGAAATGCTTCCTGGGCGAAGGTTCTCTTATCATGCCATCCCCAAATCCAACCAGGATAGCTATTGAGCGCCCTCACTATTACTGAACGGTCAGGCTCCGTGCCAGTCACCACTATAATCGGGAAGCGATTACCCTGTTCTAAACCAGTCGCGGTGAGGGCAAATATCATCGCTCCAAATTCAGAGAAGACATCCGCATCGAATTGTGATAATTGGAGATCGGCTATGACTACATCGTATTTATTCGCCTCAAGGTGAGATATTGCTTGATTTATGTCGGTGGCCGGATCGATTGTGATATTTGGTGCAACGATAGTACTTCTTAACTGCTCTAACCAGGCAGGTTGGTCTTCAATAATCAATATCCTGGGCATATGATAATCTCCTGTATCACTCAGTACAATCGCTGAACTTGCTTGGGGACTCTCCAGGCAGAACATACCGCAGGCCGCTTACATCTTGACGTGTCGCAAAAAAGACATGCTGGCCGGCCTGCTTTAGTTCGTTAACCTCGTACAAAATCTGCTTACGAGGACCTATGCGTACCAGAATTTCCTCACCCATCATACGACTCCAGTAGTGCGTTTCAAACACCGGGGATGCGCCAGACGTATCGATTTGTTCGAACTTCTCACAGACGAGCAAAGGGACACAAGGGTGCAGTAGGCTTTGTAACAAATCGACCAGCCGCCCGCTGGCACGGCCCAGGAGTTGCATCTCCAAGTCGCGCAGATTAGACTGGCGGACAAGGTTTGGGGGCCTGAGGTCATCGCTTCTGCGCGACTCAAGGTAAGCTGTGGACTGCGTACTGGCTTTAGCCATCTCCTGAAGTAACTCAGCGGCATCGTAAGTTCGCTTCCTGAGAAATCTTGTCACTCTGTACTTCGAGTAAGCTCTATCCATCCGCTCGTCGGTTGAATAGCCAGTTACCATGACAACACCGGTATGCTCGCCAATTTCCAGGAGCTTTTCGAGAACTTGCATTCCCTGCTCCTGATTCTGATCACGGTCAACTAGGACGACATCAAGTAATGCTGCATGGAAAAAATGGCGAGTCATCAGTTGCAGCGCGGTGTCAAGGTCCGAAGTAATGAATGGTAAATACCCAGCCTCTTTGAGAGCACCTTCGTAGAGTCTGCGCCAGCTTTCCATGTCTTCAACAACCAGCACCTTGGGGTTGTCTGCCATTGAACTACTCCTGAGAATCCGATAATATTTCTGAACCTTAGTTACTGTACAAGCTACCGGACGCGCTCAGGCGATCGAGTTACATCGCGGTGTGAGCCAGAGGAAGGCGAACAATCATTTTGCAGCCTCCAACGATTTCACCGTCCGGGTTGATCGTGCCACCATGCCACACGATATATTTTCTGGCTAGGGTCAAGCCCCGACCATGACTGTGGCCTTCATCGTCACCTTTGGTGCTATACCAGGGCATAAACACCAAATCATACGAAGCGGGTGGAATTCCATGACCGTTGTCCTGTACCCAGGCTTCAGCGAATTCGCCAGCACGCTTAACACCTACCTCAAGATAGCCATCTTCCGGCATCGCTTCAAGTGCGTTATTGAGCAGGGCGACAAACACTACAAATTCCAGATAGCCGTCAGCGAGAACATATATAGGCTCCGGCGCAATATTCTCTTTTACCTTTATAGAAGCAGGAATAGCTCTGCTCTTTAGTGCTGCCTTCAGACACTCCGTAACATCCAGTGGTCTGGTTTGTCTCTTATGTGAGTTCTTCCGTATTTCCTGAACCAGGTCCATGGCGGCTTCCGCCTCTGACTTTATAATATTAAACCCCTGACTGATATTAGGGTACTGATCTATTATAGCACCATAATTGTCTTGAAGCCTATTTATCCAAGCCCGGATTGCACCCATGGGGTTGGTCAGCTGATGCACGACCTTGCTGGAAACAAAGTCTTCAGCATTTTCTGCCGCTCTTATGAGGGTGTCATGCTGCCGGATACCAATGGCAGCAATATCAGCAATAATGGACCCTATATCCTGCTCACGCTTATTGAAGGCTCCGACCTCTGGACTTAGAAAACTCAGAACACCCACGACCTTACCATCAATAATTATTGGAAAGGCAAGCATACTACGATGGTCACGCTCCAGTTCTGACAGTTCAAATTGTGAATATTGTGGCAATAGATTTACATTCCTGGACATCTAGCAAAGCGCGACCCTCGATAACCTGCCCTGCTAGGCTTTTACTAATCTTCAGTCTTAGGCGCTTGCCCTGTGGCGCGATTGGTGCCCATACAACTAGTTCTTCCTTCTCAAGCAAGGCTACGAACCCTGCTGGGGAGTCAATACGGCGCTTACCTTGCTCCAAAGCCATATCAAGGATTCTCTCCAAACTCGGCAGTTCCTCCCCAACAGACAGCATAGCCTTAAGCACGGGCTGGAGTTCTCGCCATTGCGAAACGCTTCGGTCTTCTCGTAAGAAGAAAATAGAGGCTAGATTGGCACACAACATCAGCGTCTTCTCATCCCATTCGGAAAAAGCTTCTATGTGCTTGCTCTCGATGTTGAGTACACCAAGCGCCCGCGTCTGCCTCATATCTAGTAGTGGTGACGCCAGTTCGCTTTTCATGGGTTTGTTGCCACTAATGGGCGTATAATCTGCATCTTTGGTTGTGTCGGGTACACGCTGTAATTGACGGGTGCTAAAGGCTCTGCCGGTCACTGAGCCATCAATTGGTATAGTACGATTCTCATCGTCTTTCGTATCTCTAGTATCGATAACGATACGTAGGTTCTCTCCATCCGGTTCCAGCATCAACAGGTGAGCGACATCTGCTTCAGTGAAGCGAACAAGTTGTTTCAACCTCTCCTTGACAGCGTCCGTAATCTCTGCGAGGACCGTTACCGGTTGGGTTTGGGACTCCCAGAGTGCATGAGACTTCGCAGCGGCTGAAGCTGATTTAACTTTCGTCAAGATTTCCCGCGCCGGCTCTACATTCTCCAGGTTGCGGGCATCCAACGCTGCACGCACTGTCTTTAGTAACTCCTCTACTAGAGAAAGGGACCCCTTCTCGAGCACGCTGTATATCTCTTTCGTTGCGTCAAGTTGTCGAAACAGCGGATCGTTCGTCACCCACTCTTTATATCCGGTTGAAATGATAACTTGAGTGCCGGCCTCTGCGCCCTTAGCGCCTGCACCAGTTGCAGCCCACGCAGACTGATTTGGTCTCCGCTTATATCAAGGTCCGTTTCTGCTGGATCATCTAACTGCGCGTCAACAATAGCTAGCTCAAAGGATGTTGTACCAAGTTGTCTCCTGGCTTCCTCATACCCTACAGCAAGCGTAACCTGATAGCCCTCTGAGGTCAATATTTCCGTGTAGATTTTTTGCCAGGCTTTATTATCTTCGGCTATAAGTATCGACATTTTAGCTTGTACGCCCACCTTAACCCTCCTGAACGACGTTGTTCTCTAAGTAAGCTGCCAATATTTCCAGGGTTCGAGTAGATCGATCTGACACTACGGCTGCCCCAACCTATGGCTGCGAGCTATTGCCTTCTCCAGGCTCTCTACCAACATACCCAGTGGATCTTCATCAGTTTTCCCCAAGACAGCACAGGGGCCGAGGCTATTGATTTCGTCCCTCAATTCTGCTGTCATATATCCACTTTTTATTATTGCCCGCTCCGCTGCGCATCGTTCCGACAACCATTTTAGAATGGTCAGCCCATCCTTGTTGCGCTCATCACTGTCCATAAGTCGAACATCTATAAGGAAAGCATCGAATTCATGGTGTTCAAGTTGGTATATCGCGTCCTTCAGGTTACCAGTGAGTGAAACGGTATACCCGAGGGCACGAAGCAAATCTCGATATATGCCCTGCCAAACTATTTCATCTTCGACAACAAGAATATGAGGCTCGATTTTCATAAGACAATCTCACTTGAACTCGACAGATGGATACCGTTGCATGGCCAGGGTAGTATATAGCAGCCCGTCGTAGATTATACGACAGCGGGCAGGCGTATCCTGAAGCATGCTCCCTTATCAAGCTCGCTATCATAAACTTCCAGGTTGCCTCCACATCTTGCTACAACAACGCGTGACCACATCAATCCAAGTCCATGAGAACCCCCTGCTTGCTCAGAGAATCCGGTGAAGATCTTCTCCCACATATGTCGAGGGATTCCCTTACCTGTATCGCAGATAAAGACATCTACCCATGTAGTCTGATCATCAGCATTGGAAGCCTCAGTAGAAGTTCGTATTTCGAGCAGCCCGCCTTGAGGGGTCATGTATCGGATCGCGTTATCGATCACATTGAATAAGACGTCACGCAGCATAGAGGTAGCACGTACTCGTGGCAGAGCGAGTTCAGCTTGCCTGTCTCTATTTAGCTTGATCTTTTCATGCAGGCTGTCTTTCGCTTGCTCTAGGGCTTCGTCTACAACCGACGCGATCACCATCGGCGTGACTGGCTCATCATCAGCATCCCTGGCCTTACGAACTTCCTCAAGCACACGGTTGACCTGTTGCTTGATCTCATCAAGACCTCTCTCCAGGTCTGGGTCGCTTTCAAGCAATTGGCGACGTGTTATACGGATAATCTCTATGCGAGCAGATATTGGCCCAAGCCGATTGTTCAGGCGATGCACCATCTCACCGGTGCGTTCGAACACGGCTGCCTTTCGTTCCTTCTCGGCGGTCCTTGCATTTAGGAGGGCAACCGCAGCATAGCTGGCAACGCGCTCGAGGAACTTTGCGTGCTCATCGGTGAAGTAATCTGGAATAGAGCTTTCCAGGTTCAGGACGCCAATGACTTCGCCATGCGCGCTCAGTGGGACAACCAACTCACTCTTCATCCCTTCGCCAAGGAACCGCCGGTAACCTGGGTCTGCTTGCACATCCGGGACGTTGACAACGCGTCTTTCCTTTGCCGCTCTCCCCGTGATTGGAGCCCAACTGCCACTGTCAAGCTCCTCGATCTTGATCATAGTGCCTATCGGCTCATCCCCACTGGTGTGCTCGATTATGAGATGATCTCCCTTCAAGGAAAGTAGTTGCCCATATAACGCGTCTGCAACGGCTAGTCCTCGCTTCAATATCTGACCCAAATCTGCTGTCCTCTTGAACTGTAAAGCATCACTAATTTCTGGAATTTGTTCCTGCACGAAGGTCAGGAGTCTCTCTTCTGTTTCCTTCGAAAAAGCATTGGGAAGATGGCTTTCCAGGTTGAATACCCCGATCACTTCACCTTCAAGGATGAGAGGTATCGCTAACTCGCTGTGAACACGCCGAGGATAGGGTCCAGTAAAAGACTTGTATCGGGGCACCCTATCTACTTCCGGTATGATAACTGACTTTCCGCAAATACGAATGATACCTTGCTCTTCCAGATCTTTACGACCGGGATCATCCGCTGGCAGAATTGCCAGACCACTGGCACAATCGTTAATTCTCGGTCGCACTGATAAGGGGTCTTCACCTGTTGCCGATCCAAATATACTCAGATAGTTCCCTTCGATAAGGAGTATCTGGCCTACCGTGGCACCGACTCGCTCCAGCACCTGGTCAAGAATAGTTTGCTCAGTCTCACCTATGTCCAGAGAAGCCGATACGTCCCCCGCGATTTTGCTCAACAGTTGAGTATCCTGTCCAGAGCGAAGAGACTCGATAGCAACCGCAAGATGCTCTGCGAAGATTGTTATTAGTTCCTCATGGTGCTCGGTAAATGCACCGGGTTGGCTGCTCTCAAGATTAAGTACTCCTATGCAGCGACCCCCTATGTATAAAGGCGCGGTAAGAATGCTTACCATGCCTCCACCGGCAACGGGCTGGTATAAGTGACGAAATTCCGATTCATTAATATCCCGTATCCTCAATGCTCCTCTATTGGGGTCGGTCGCAACGTACCCGGTTACGGAGTTGTCCAGACGAAGCTTGCGCTCTTTGTCCTGCTGATGTTGAGGATCAGCGGCAACAACTACTAGCTGCCGGCCTTCCATAAGCAATAGCCATCCCGCCTCGAACGGAAACATGTTGAGCAGCCGATTGATGATGAATTCGGCCAGGTCCTCCAGGTTGCCACTCACTTGTAGAACCCATTGATTTATCTCGTGCACAAGCGAGAATACCTTGCCACGTTCTTCTAATGCCACTTCCAGATCCCTCAGTAATTCTTTCATAAAGACGCGCGTTCTGAATTGCTATAGCGGCTTGTCCCGCGAGCAACTCAACGGTAGTTATTTCCTCTGGCGAGAAGTCGTGTGGCTCAAGATAATTCGCAAACAGCACTCCGAGTTTCGCACCGCCAGCCTTCAGTGGGACCCCTATCAGAGCCTTTATATCCGCAATTTCTCGAAAACCACCTGCTAGAAATGGATATCGTTCAAGGTCCTTCTCGTAGTCCCTGACCAGCAACATGCCTTCAGCGAGGGCAGTTCTTGCCGTTCCTCCCTCCCTGGGCGCTGTCCATTGAAAAGCTGCGACTTTGGCAGGCCCTCCAGTAGTAAAATGCTCAAGCACAAACCTATCTGTGGATTTATCATAAGGCTGTACTATGCAGAAGTAGCTGCGCAGAACGTCGTTAGCAGTTTCAGCGACTGCTTTGAGCACGTCAGTCACACGAGTCTCAGCACTCATAGAGAGCAACTTACCCTGAAGTTGCAGGAGCCTATCGGAAAGAGAGTCCGGTATGAGTTGTTCAACGACATTATCGTCCTTCATTGGTTTGTCCCCTCATCCTACGCAGATATTCGCTGCATGTTTATCAAAACTAGATGATAGATGCTAGAGGCTTCTAGCTTTTCTTCACCGGCGGTGGGTCGAAATAACGGTCGAAATCGATATTTGCCACGTGATAGACAACTCCCTCGAAGTGACTGCTTGACTTCCGCGATTGTTCTTCTTGTATTTCTATATCTAGCCCATCTGAACCAACAGGTGCAATGTCATTCAGCTTGTGAAAGGTGTCACGCCTTCCGAACCGTATAACTACAGGTTTGCCTAAATCTCTACTCCAACATAAGGCCTCGAACGCTACAACCTTACGCTGGTGTTCATCTTTGATCATCACCACGTCTCGCTTGGCTTGCAGCCAGGGGAAGAGTGGTTGGATTAGTGAGGTTAGAAATGGGCGCAACTCAGTCATGGGGCCAACACCTAAAAGTTGCTGGACATCACGCGCTGACACATCCTTGAGCACCGCGAAGGGCGAGGCGAGCCATTTTTGACTAACTGATTTGGAGAGGGCTTCTAGCACAGCTTTGTTGATCTTATCCATTATGCTCACGAAGAACTCATCTTTTCTGACATGACCTTTATAGAAGTCAATTGCCTGGAGGTGCTTGCGCGCCTCAGTTGGTATTTCGGTGAAGCCGAAGATCCCGATCTGCCGGAACTCATCGAACATTGAAACATCTGCAAAGCCCGATCCGACTACCACCAGGGTTTCATCTAACGCCCATATGCGTCTGAGGACTAATAACCCATCTCTATTACTCTCGTCTTCGCTTAACTTCAGGTCTACCACTGCAACATGGAAAAATCGCCGGTCCAGCACTTCCATAGCCGTGGCTAGGTCGCCAGCCGTCTCGACCAAATACCCAGCAGCAGTCAGAGCATCTCTATAAACAGTTTGCCAGGTGGAATCATCCTCTACAATGAGAACACGAGGTTTGCTCTCCATCTAAGTCTCTCCTATTCTTGCACCAAAACAAGTGATATATCTATGATCCGATGGTGTTTTGCAGGCAATGGCAGCCTGCGTTTGGTTGAGTTGCCAGGCCACTGGCACATGGCTACCCACGTAAATGATCGACGCATCGAGTAAATCTTCCAACTAAGGAGAATGATGGGGCTTGAAGATGACTTTGGCGGCGTCCCCTTGCTTGAGGAGACGAAAAGCATACTCGAACTCCTTCAAGGCAAAGTAAGGAGTGTAGATAAGTGGTTCTAGCTTCACTAAGCCCGACTCCAGGAGTGTCTGTCCAGTGGACCAGGTTCGGTAGAGTTCGCGGCCATACCTGAAGTGAATATTTACTCCTTTGAAGACAAGCTCGTTCCAATCGACCTCTATGCGATTGGACGACGAGATGCCGAGAATCACTGCATGTCCGGAGTTCTTAAGGACGGTTAGCCCATCGTGGATTGCAAGCGGATGGCCTGACATCTCAAGAAGGACGTCTACACCTAGACCATCCGTGGCGTCAAAGATTTCACCAACAACCGTCGGGTTTGAGCCATGAAGGATTAGATCTTTTCTATACTGGTTTGGGTTAGCGTGAACCCTGAACATTTCCTGAGCGAGGAGCTTCCGCTGCTCACGATTCTCGGTAACGATTATCTGTTTGGCACCTGCTGCAAGTGCTATCGCTATCGCCATCAAGCCCTGGGGACCACACCCAGTTATTAGCACCGTCTTACCAGTAAGTGGTACAAGAAGTGACACATCGACGGCGTTTCCATAAGCATCTAATATTGAAGCAACTTCGATGGAAATGTTCGGTGACTTTGGTATTGCATTTTTTTCTGGTATTGCGACGTATTCAGCGAGACCCCCAGGGCGGTCCACTCCTATCAAGGAGACCTCCTGGCATAGGTGCGACAGTCCCTCAAGGCAGTAAGTACATGTCTCACAGACAATGTGACTCTCGCCTGAAACCACGTCCCCTTCGGCTAATCTTGTAACTTGTTCTCCAACCTCTACAACTTCGCCACAGAACTCGTGCCCTACAATCTGGTTAGGAGCAACACGGTCCCTAATGGAGGGGTCTAAGTCGTAGATATGCAAATCTGTGCCACACACTGAGGCTGCGAGGACCTTGATCAACACGTCTTTAGGCCCAATGGTAGGCTTCTTCGCATTGTGGATGAACTGGAGTCCGGGAGAGCCATACGGTTTTATCAAAGCTTTCATACGAGTTCAAACCTCTCAACAATGAATCTCTCCCGCCAACCTCCGAGCAACCTCTTAATCTCAGACAGCCCAGGATGTGGCTATCGTAGAAAAACAGTGTTAATCTTTGTGGTACACGCATGTATGGGAGGATATAAGTTACAGTATAACATTACCGTCAAAATAACATTCCCGTCAAGCCCTGGAGAGTGCCGTTGTGTGAGAGGACTTTCAAAAATCATAAAAAGGATGAAAGTGGGCGGCTGCACCGCCATTTTCATCCTTTTTATGATTTTTGAGCCTGCGATTCTACGCTTGACAAGTGTAAATCCTAAATTCGGGATGTCTCATGTCGTGCTATTATCTCAATTCCGCCGGGGTAAATCTTTCCAGCACTTCTGCCTCTGATGGTGGTTGCAGGAGATCATTTGCTGCGAACTCTTGCGCTTGTGGATAATTCGTGGCGCGAATGCGCTCGGCAGCTTTCGTGAGATCGTACAGCGTATGCCAAAACTCAACGCTGGGTCCAAGCAAGAGCCAATATGCACCTGGCTCCCCAAACGGCGTTCCCACACTCCCCGCATTCACAACTTGAATCGTTCCAATCGTTCGGTCAAACTGCATGTGGGTATGGCCGCAGATGACTACAGGTACGTTGAGCCCTTCAAAAACCGGTAAGAGACGCTCTTCAGGCGTAAGGCGGGTGAATATCTCAGTATCGTTTCGCGGTGTGGCATGGCAAAAGAGCACCTCGCCTAACCCCTCAATCTCAATGGAGAGCGTTTCAGGCCAGCCAGCTAATAACTGCTCGTACTCAGGCTGAAGCTGCTGTGCCACCCAGCGTATTATCTCTCGAAACTGTGCTGGCACTCCTGTCTCGGTGCCTGCCATCTCGGCAAGCACCGCACGTTCGCCATTACCCTGGATAAAGCGTACCGGAATATCGAGGTCCAGAAGACGTGCGAGTGTTTCACGTGGCATCGGGCCTGGGACCACATCACCCCCGACCACTATATAGTCTACCTCTGCCCGGCAAATCTCCTGGAGCACAGCCTCAAGTGCGGGGAGGTTCCCATGAATATCATAGATTGCAGCCACTCGCATCACAGACCCTCTTCTTTATCAAGGGAATAATCAGCTAGCCAACAATTGATTATCTAGACAAAGATGATTCTACTCTAAAAACCACTTTCGCTGTCTAGATAATCAATTGTTGGCTAGATTATGGTCTATCAAGTAGGCCCGTAATGCGTCTGCGATATTCTGCCCCCGGCGACATTATGGTGGTCCGCCAGGGCCTCCTGGGCCTTAACTCCCGCCGTCCGCCTGTCCAGTCTGTGTATCCGACAAATCTAGCCCGATATTGAAGGTCGCCGTATAGCCATCCCCACTTTTGACGGGCGAAATGAGCAACTGACTTCCGCCATTCTGATATATGTTGTCTCCATCGTTCTTCAGAGTGCGATAACCCTTGCCTGCATATGGTTGTTGTGCGTGCACCACGTCGGTAATCAACTCATCGAGGAAGAGCTCGGATGTAAACTCATAGCTTTCTTGTGCCGTAGAAGTGGTACAAATCTTGAAGTGGATGTGTACCGCTCTGCCCTGGTACCAGCCTGGATAAACAGTCGTGAACCTTGCGTTGCCATTTGCGTCGGTCAACTGGTAGCCACGCAGGAACTTCGTGCCCGTGGAACCCTGGACATCGGAATAGACGCCTAGAGCGTCACAGTGCCATACGTCTACCTGCGCGTCCTTCAGGGGCACGCACGAGCCTGTGCCAACCTGGGACACGACAAACGCCAGCGCAAGGGGTACGCCTTCGCTGACCGTGTTGTTCGACGGGTCGGGGCGTATGTCCGAGCGATTAAGCTTCTCGTCTACGAAATAAGGGCCTTCGGTCAGCTCCGGGCGCACCACGCAGTCGGGTACTGCCGCCGTATCCGCCGTAGGCGACGCCCCGACAGGTGAAGCGGCAACAGCAGTCTGCGCCTCCTGGTTCAGTGGGGTGCCCGTTGCCTGAGATGATTTAGCGCCGGTAGCCGTAGACTGTGCGGTGCTGGAGACGGCGGGGTCGCAGGCCGCAAGTAACACAGCGCCTCCCATACCTGCCAGGAGCGACAGCATCTCTCTTCGAGTTAGAACGCGCCCTACTGGCTGATCATCGTTTTCCATAGGTTTTACCTCCGTGAATAAGTTTATTAATATAAGAGCAAGATCAGGCCCAATCTGCGAGGTAAACTCCTATATGTAACCAATCGTGTTCTTCTGTTAGAAGCAATTTCGCACAATGCTCGAAACTCTCTGCCTTGCGTTGTGGAGATGCAAGTTTCAGGCCCTTTCATAGTCTAGCTTTGGAAGATTACGGGCCTTCTATAGAATTATTAGAAAACGATAAAAGGGGATTATTGCCGGAACCCGCGCTGGCGTCCGTAGAGGGAGATCATGATGAGCAGGGTAGCACCCAGCACCATTTGTCGCACCGAGTCGGGCATTCGCATGATAGTCAACAGACTGGTGATGAGCGTCAGCACCAGCGCTCCCGCCATCGTGCCCCAGTAGCTACCCTTGCCCCCCGTTAGGAGCGTGCCGCCAACCGCAACGGCGGCAATAGAAGGGAAGAGGAAGGTATCACCAAGCTGGATATGGACTACGCCCGTATTGCCGATAACTAGAAAACCCCCCAGCCCCGCCAGCAGCCCCGCCAGCGCGTACGTCCCCAGCACCATGCCAGTCACATTGACCCCTGACAGCCGCGCAGTGGTGCGGTTCGTGCCGATGGCGAAGAGGTTCTTGCCGAAGGTGGTACGCTGTAGCAACAACCACATGAGCGCGCCGAAGATAATCCAGATTATGATAGCGCCAGGGATGTTCCAGAATACCGGGCGGGCGATCAATTGGGTCATGACCGGCGCTACCGAGCCACTTATCTTACCGTGCGTGAATACGAGTATCAGGCCGCTTACCACACCCGACATACCGAGCGTCATCACCAGTGGCGAGATCCCAAGGTACGTAACACCGAGGCCGTTCACAAAGCCTATCACCGCGCCAATAAAGAGCACGGCAACCAGCGCAGGGAGGACGTTTTCGTTGCTGCCATTGACAATCGAATAGGTCGTGATGGCCGACAACGTTACCACCGCACCGGCAGAGAGGTCAATCCCTTCACGCCCGCTGATAATGACCAACGTCTGTCCCGCCGCGATTACGCCCAGAAATACGGCCAGGCGAATTATGTTGGTTGCTTGCGGAATCGCAATATCAGGGTTGCTGCCGAAACCGTTAGGCAGTAGGCCGCTCAATAAGAAGAGCGTCACCGCCAGCATGAGTGCGGCTACCGGCGGGGGAATGAGAGACGCAAGATGAATGATGCTTCTTCGGCCTTCGGCCTTCGGCCTTCGTCCACGCATTACCGTCTCCTCCTCCGAACCAGACCGATGATGCCCGGCATCGCCAGCGCCAGCACGATAACCGCGGCGTTGACGAAAGTCTGCCACCAGGAGTCGATCTTGGCGAAAGAAATAATGTTGGGGATTGTGCTCAACAGGATCGCACCGATGATAGCCCCGCCAATGCCCCCGGTGCCGCCGCTGAGCGCTGTCCCGCCGATTACAACGGCGGTGATGGATGCCAGCGTCAGTGCGTCGCCAGAGGTCGCGTTGCCGGAAGATGTGAGGAGGGTGGTCGCTATGCCGGCGAATGCGCACATCAAGCCGGAAACGATGTAAGTGCTAAACTGCACGGTGCTAACAGGCACTCCTGTCTCATACGCGGCGTCTGCTTTACCGCCCACGGCATAGAGGTAGCGGCCATAGCGCGTTTTGCGGATAACGTACCAGGCAAGCAAAATGAGCGCGATTGCGTAGAACGCCAGCGGCACCCCTAATGGCATTGCGCTATAGTAAAAAGAAGCAAAGGAAGAAGGAATACCACCCCCAGGACTCGGCAAAATCCACAGCGCCACGCCTGCGAACAGAAAACTTGTCGCATAAGTGGTGATAATCGGCTGCAAGCGCAAGATTGCGACGAAAAAGCCATTCACCGCCCCAGCAGCCATGCCGACGAATAGAGAGGCCAATATCATCAGCGCCGCCCAGAAGGGGTCGCCCTTGACGCCGATTTGCGTTGCGAGGAAAGCATTGACGATGGATACTATCGCACCCACAGAAATATCGATCCCGCCCGCGAGGATAACCACTGCCTGCCCTACCGCCACGAAAATAGGTAGGGCCGCGCTGCCGCGGACCGTCTGGCCCGGCTGGCGGCGGAGCGGCCGAGCCCTTACCTACGCGCGGCGGCCGCGATGGCCCGCGGCAAGGTGTGCATCGCTGTCGGCGAGGGGGAGGCGCGCGCCTGTCTGCAGGAGGCCCTGTCACTGTTCTCGCTGGCCCAGATGCCGATCGAGCTGGCCCGGGCCCGCCTCGAGCTGGCGAGGGCCCTGGCGTCGGACCGGCCGGAGGCCGCCATCGCCGAGGCCGCCGACGCACTCGCCGCATTCGAACGGCTGGAGGCGGCCCGCGACGCCGATGCCGCGGCCGCCCTGCTCCGGACGTGGGGAGCCGGCCGCCGTGCCGCCCCGCGCAGCTCCGAGCCGCTGACGGGCCGGGAGCGGGAGGTGCTCGAGCTGCTGGGGCACGGCCTGAGCAACCCGGAGATAGCGGCCCGGCTGTTCATCAGTCGGCGCACCGTCGAGCACCACGTGGCCCGCATCCTCGCCAAGCTCGGGCTGCGTAGTCGGGCCGAGGCGGCCGTGCACGCCGTCCGGCACCGCCCCGAACAGAACCGGTGAGCGGATAGGCGAGTTCACCGATGCATCCCCCGCCCGGCCCGCACGATCCTGTCCCGGTCATCCAGCACGATGGAGGTCGAGACGGTGGGCTCTGCATACGACGTGATCGTGGTCGGGCGCCCGGTGCGCCGGGTCGTCCGCTGGCTCTGTTGCTCGCTCGGCAGCGGTCACCGGGTAATGATGGTCGACAGGCGCGGTTCCCCAGCGACACGATGTCCACGCATTTATCCGGTGGGCGGTCGGGCTGCCGGCGGCCCGGTGGGGTCTGGACGCGGTCGCGGCCACCGGCTTTCCGCCGCTGCCCGAGGCGCGTGTTGGACCTCGGCCCGTTCGCCCTCGTCGGCGCCCGGTGGCCGCGGTCGACGGTACGGACGTCGGCTATGCGCCGCGCCGCACGGTGCTCGACCGGCTGCTGGTCGACGCCGCCGTGGCGCCGGGGCGGAGTTCCGGGACGCCGTTCTCGGTGGCGGAGCTGCCCGGGACGCGACGGGCGGGTCGTCGGGATCTGCGGGCGGGCCCGGGCGGCGGCGCGGGGACGGAATCGGCGCGCGCTGGTCGTCGGCGCCGACAGCATGCGGTCGACCGGGTCGCCGAGGCTGGTGGACGCAGCCGGTACCACACGTCGACCGGGTGACGTGTCGTGCATCTACTAGAGCTACTGGAGCGGGGTGCCCGCGGAGTTCGGGTGCGTACCCGCGGGACCGGTGCCTTCGCGTGTCCTTTCCCGACCCACGACGGCGACCTCCGTGCCGGTCGCCGGCGTCGACTCGTTGTTCGACGCCAGGCGCGCCGATCCCGAAGCGGCCCACCTCGGCGCGGTTGCGCATGCCGACCCGGCGCTCGCCGCGAGCTGGCCGCCGGAGGCGCGAGGAGCGCTTGGTCGGGGCGGGACGCCCGGCCAATTCCGCCGCAGTTGGGGCCGGGATGGGCGCTGGTCGGCGACGCCGGCTATAACAAGATCCCGGCACCGCCCGCGGCATCTCCGACGCGTTCATCCAGGCCGAGCTGCTCGCCGCGGCCCTGCACGACGGGCTGACCGGGCG
>CAWEQU010000005.1:0-346321 GCA_963811305.1 uncultured Chloroflexia bacterium | reverse complement strand
AATGTCACTTTCCAGCAAAGTACGAAATTGCTCTGCGGCGTGCTCTGATTGAACTTGGTTCCTCATAGGAGTAAAGTGCTCTCAATCTCTGGAATATGTAAGCCAACCGCTATCGGTTCTGTTCTCTTACTATAGCATATGGGGCAACTACATTCCTAGGAGGGAGAACCGCTCAATCATCTCTATATGCGCCTGCGGTGAAGCCAACCCCATACTCATCGTGTTGATGCTCATGTGCGTGGCACCGAGCGCCTGCCACGCCTCCATCTGCTGACGCCATGTGTCGGGGTCCCCTCCGCGCAGGTTGAGGCGGGCTTCTATGCCTATAGAGTTGGGGTCGCGGCCCGCTTCCTGGGCGTAAGTCTTTATCTGCTCTATCATGTGGCGGGCTTCGTCGTCTGGCTTCATCTGCGGGAACCAGCCGTCTCCCACCTCTCCTACCCTTTTTATGACTGCGTCCGCCGAGCCACCCATCCAGATAGGTATGGGGCGCTGCACCGGGAGGGGGTTGATACCCGCTTCTTTGACTTGGTCCCATCGGTCCTCGAAGGTCACTACAGGCTCGGTCCAGAGCGCCCGGAGGAGGCGCACTTGCTCTTCCAGACGCTTGCCTCGCGTGTGGAAGTCCTGCCCAAGCGCTTCGTACTCCACCTCGTTCCAGCCGGTGCCTACTCCCAGGCGCAATCTCCCGCCGCTCAACACGTCTACCTCGGCGGCTTGCTTGGCGACCAGCGCCGTCTGCCTCTGCGGGAGGATAATCACCCCTGTCACAAGCTCCAGCTTCTGGGTGATGGCCGCAAGGTAGCCAAAGAGGACGAATGGCTCGTGGAACTGGGTTTCCGATGTATAGGGTCCTCTCCAGTCGGGGCGGTTAGTGGTGCCCGCTCCCAGCACGTGATCATACACCAGCAGGTGCGTATAGCCTAGACCCTCCGCCGTTTGCGCGTAATCGCGTATCATGGCGGGGTCCGAGCCAATTTCCGTCTGTGGGAAAACTACTCCTGTTTTCATAGTCCCTCTATTTGTCTCTTTCATCTTTTTCTTCATCTCAGATGAAGAAAAAGATGAAAGAGACTTAGCTTTGGTATTTCCCTGGTTGAGGCTCGCGCAGGCGCAGGGCGAGCAATAGCGGCACGAGGCCAAGCGCCAGGCCCACCGCGCCTACGGTGAGGAAGCCCGCTCCGCTTATGAGCAGCCCACCTACCAGTGACGCGGCTGCGCCCGTGAGGCCAACCAGAAGGTCATTAGCGCCGAGGGTGCGCCCTCTCTCCATAGGGCCTGTCATGTCGGCCAGTATCGCGTTGCCCGCCACGTAGCACAGGCTCCACCCCAGCCCCACCAGAAAGAGACTGGCCCCATTGTACAGGGGGTTCTCGAACATCGGCGCGGAGACCGCACCCGCTATGAAGATGAGCGCGCCCATGATAATCACGGGACGCCTCCCCAGCCGGTCCGCCACGCGCCCGATTAGCAGCGCGAGGCCCAGCATCCCAAAGAAGTGGACCGCCATCACCCCGGACACAACCTCAATACTATGCCCATGATCTTTCATGCTGAGGGCTACCGTTACCATCAGCATCACCATACCCGCCTGTACCAGCGCGGTAGTAGCAATCGCCACGATTACCGGATATTGCTTGAGGATAGTCGAGAGTGTTCGCACCGATTTCGTCCTTCGTCCTTCGTCTTCCGTCCCCAAAGCTGCTTCCGAAGGATAGTAGTCAGCAAGGTTGGATGCGACGTCGCGGGGGTCGGGGCGTATCGTGAGGAGAGAGAAGAAGGCGATGGTGGCGAGGGGGGGTATCACCAGCCACGACGTGACGTTGGGGTCTGCTCCCGCTCCTTTGGACCATGACGCTATGGCTGCCAGGAGGAAGGGACCCAGGATAGCGCCCACCGCGCCCCCCATCGCCACCAGGCTGATCCCCTGGGCACGCCGCGAAGGTGGGTACATGTCAGCCGCAGCCGACCTTGCAAGCGCGGTAGAGCCTGCGCCCACTCCCAGGATCGCGATGCCAGCCAGGTAGCCCGCGAAGATGCCATAGCCTATGGAGGCCGCCACCAGCAGGCTCCCCAACCCCAGCGCCACCTGCCCGGCGAGTAGCACAGGCTTGCGCCCCACCCGGTCCATCATGCGCCCCGCGTAGGGTCCTGTGAACGCTGCCGCCAGGATAGAGAGGGTCACGGGTATGCCCGCCCAGCGCCTGTCGCTCGTCATATCGCTGGCGATGATGCCCCCCAGCGTGGCGAGCGTCTGCGTCATCACCCACCCCACGCACTGTGCTACTGCCAGCCGCAGAGTATTACGCTGGATAAATATGGGGACCTGCGTAACAGGTGTTATTATGTCGGTTGCTGCCATGTGTGTTACCAGGGGTCAGGGGTCAGGGTCAGAGATTATGGATTAGGGATTAGAAATCAAGAGGGGGTCACAACCTACTGGCCTCTAATCCTCGACCCTCGACCCCTGACAGTTGACAAAGCTTTTGCCAATTAGGACAATTAGGGTGAGATCTTGCGCTTTCAGATTTCATCTTACCACCTGCGGTCAAGGAGTTCCACTCTTATGCCACATAATCGCCGGCCAGGCCACGCTCCCGCCATACTCTTCTTTACCCTGCTGGCATGTTGCCTGGGCGCGCTGGCGCTTGCTATTCCCTTCTCCGCAACCGCAGATAATTACGAATTACGAATTACGAATTACGAATTACATAAATCTGATAAGCCGAGTCCAGGTTCCAGCGTTACAGACGCACCCTCCAATCCGAAATCCGAAATCCGAAATCCGAAATCCGCAGTCCCAGACCGGACGGGCGGGCCTGACGAATATGGTTACGTTTTCGCGGACGACCGTGACCCAGGAGGCCCCCCGCCCGTCACCGACGCCAACTGGCAGCCAGGCGTCAATCGCGTGGAGGACGACGCCTGGGTCTCGATAAGCGGTTTATTTGACCCTCTCGATGATGGGGTAATTACCACTAGCCTCCCTTTTTCGTTCACCTTCTACGGCATAGACTACGGTGCTCTCCAGATAGGTACCAATGGCAACGTGCACTTTGGGCCGCCTAATGACCAGCCCCCCACGAGTAGCAGTTGCCTCCCGTCGGCCAGCCAGTCTGTGCCGAAAGCTTTGGTCGCGCCTCTCTGGCAGGACTTCATAGTTCCAGAAGATACCGAGCCGGGTGGGGTCTACACGAACGTCGTGGGTGTGGCACCCAACCGCAGCTATATAGTCGAGTGGCGCGAGGCTGTGTACTACTATAACCACGACGCTATCGCTACCTTTGCCCTGGTTCTGCAAGAAGGGGGCGAAATCTACTTCCGCTACAGGTTCCTCACCGACTCGGACGTAGATGGCCAATTCGCTGTCATAGGTATACAGAACGCCTCTGGCTCTATTGGCCTCCCTTATTCGTGCTACGAGGAAGCGATTATACCCTCACGCGCGATACGCTATCAGGCAGTGCCCGCAGTTATCCTCAGCCCAAGCGAGTTGGCGATGGGAGGCGCGCCGGGTGCGACCCTGATCTACACACATACGCTCATAAACCAGACGGGCATCACCAATTCGTTCACTATCACGCCGAGTGGCAATGTCTGGACCACTACCGTCGAGCCGGAGGATACGGGGAGCGTGTCGAGGGGCGCGTCGGTGCCCGTCACTGTGAGTGTGCACATACCCCCAGACGCGACTCTAGGTGACACCGACGTGGCGACTATAACAGTTAGCTCCGATCTGCCTACCCCTGGGCAGTTCACCTCGACTGCCGTACTGACCAGCAGCGTCAGCAGCTTTGGCGTCGATTTCTTCCCGGCTGAACACGTGGGATCGGGTGATTATGGCACTCCCGTCACCTACACGACCTTCCTCTATAACAGCAGCGGCCAGGATAACAGCTTCATCCTGCACCTCGCAGACAATGATTGGCCCACGACCGTTACGCCCACCCAGACAGAGGAGCTTGCGCCGGACGACGCGGCACTTATCACGGTCACGGTTTACGTGCCTGCGGGGAGCGCGCTAGGGGATAGGGACGAAGTGACGCTCACAGCGGAAGGGCAAGAGCCTGAACCGGGGTTCTACTTTGGCATCACGCGCATCACCACCTACGCAGGCGAATGGGCGCGTAAGTCACTCCTACCTACCCCGCGCAGCCGGGGCGCAGCCGTCTCGTTCCGGGCGAACGGGCGCATATATGCGCTTGGCGGCGAGTACAACAACGGCGACACCAACATGCCCATCCTCGAATATGACCCGATGGCCGACTTGTGGATGCCGCGTGCCAATTTCGCGGTAGGGGTAAGTAACGTGGGTGCGGCGGTGATTGGGGACGCGATTTATGTACCTGGAGGCTACAGTAGCTCGTCGGGCAGGGCACAGTCGCTGTTGCAGGTCTACTACCCGCTCGAAGACCGGGTGGAGGTAGTTGCTACTGACCCCCTGCCCGTGCCCAGGTTCGGCGCGGGAGTGGCCTCCATAGATGGTAAGTTATACGTGATGGGTGGGAGCGACGACAGCTTAGTGCCCACAGACACTCTTTATGAATACGATCCATCAAGACCCGCAGGCAGCCGCTGGGAGTCGAAAGCCTCCATGCCTACGGCGCGTATCTACCTGGGCGCGGCGGCTCTTGATGATAAGGTTTACGCTGTGGGTGGCGTGACAGAAGACCTCATGGACCTCGACACGCTGGAGGCATACGACCCCGCGACCGATAGTTGGTCGTCGCGCCAGCCTATGAGCATGGGGAGGGGTGGGCCTGCCGTCGTTGGTGTGAATAGCACGGAAGCGGGGTGCGGCGGCTACCTGTACGCACTGGGCGGAGGGTGGAGCGTTTATACGAATAGCGCGGAGCGTTACAATCCTGCGACGGATAGCTGGGAGCCGATTTCGCCGTTGAACCTGGCGAGGCGCTCGCTGGCGGCGGCCTATAGCACCAGCACCTATTCCCTGGTGGCCTTCGGCGGCTGGCTCGGCAGTTACGACAGCACCACCGAAGTGGTAAGTTGCGGTGGTGGCCTCATCCTCCCGCCACCGACTGCTACATCCATCCCAACTGCGACTACAATCCCTACCGCTACACCTATCCCAACAGCTTGCACGCTCTCTTTCAGCGACGTTCCGGTGGGAAGCACATTCTATCCATACGTGAGATGTTTGGCGTGTAGAGGCATCATATCGGGATACTCAGATGGCACTTTCCATCCCAACGATGACATTACGCGCGGTCAGCTTGCCAAGATTGTGTCAAACGCCGCAGGCTTCGCCGATACGCCTCCGGGGCAGGTGTATGAGGATGTGCCCACCACCGACACCTTCTACGTATGGATAGGCCGCCTGACGAGCCGGGAAGTGATGTCAGGATATCCATGCGGCACTGTACCCGTAGAGCCATGCGTCGCGCCGGGTAACAGGCCGTACTTCCGCCCCAACAGCAACGCAACGAGAGGGCAGATAGCGAAAATAGTCTCTAACGCCGCCGGGTTCGAGGGCACGCCTTTGCAGCAGACGTTCGAGGACGTGCTGTCGTCCAGCACCTTCTATCTGTGGATAGAGAGGCTAGCTTCGCGTGGCATCATGGGGGGCTATCCATGTGGTAGTTCGGGCGAGCCGTGCGTCGCGCCTGATAATCGCCCTTACTTCCGCCCCAACAATAACGCGACTAGAGGGCAGGTGTCGAAGATAGTCTCCGGCGCGTTCTACCCTAACTGCGAGACGCCGGTAAGGTAGACGATGGACGATGGACGATGGACGATGGACGATAGACGATGGACGCATCCTTACGCAATATGCAATACGAACCTATGAAGATAACAGTCAAGATGTTCGCATCGTTTCGGGAGTATACGGGGATGCCTCAGAGCCTCATTGAGGTCGAGCCGGGCACTACCGTGGGACAGTTGTGGGAGATGCTGGTGGAAGCGCACCCACGCCTGGTCCCACTCAGCCGGAGCGCAGGTTTCGCTCTCAATGGCCGCTACACTCGCGCTGACGATACGCTCAAGGAAGGCGACGTGGTGGCGTTCCTCCCTCCTGTGAGCGGCGGTTAGGTAAGATGCCGACTCAAAACTCAAAACTGAAAACTGAGAACTTCCTATTCGAGGTCACGTCAGACCCTCTCTCGGTGGACGATCTCGTGCATAGGGTGCTTACGAGTGGGGATGGTGCGGTTGTGACGTTCGTCGGGACGGTGCGCGACAACAACGATGGGCGCGACGTGATTGCGCTCGAATATGAAGCTTACAGCGACATGGCTGAGGCAGAGATGGAGCGCATCGGGATGGAGATGGTGGAGAAGTGGGGCCTGCACGGTATAGCGATGCGCCACCGCGTAGGGAAGCTGGCTGTAGGCGAGATAAGCGTCGTCATAGCCGCGTCGTCCCCACACCGCCGAGAAGCGTTTGAGGCGTGCAGCGAAGCGCTCGACCTCCTCAAGAAGCGCGTGCCCATCTGGAAGAAAGAGTATTATGAGGATGGCACTGAGTGGGTAGGGCAAGGTGCCGGGTAAAGGATAAAGGAAAAAGGAAAAAGGATAAATTATGATTACCCTGTAAGTCATAATTTATCCTTTTTCCTTTTTCCTTTATAATTGATAGTGATGTCTCTCACCGTTACCGACAAGCTGAACCGCCCCCTGCGCGACCTGCGTATCTCCGTCACGGACAGGTGCAATTTTCGCTGTACCTATTGTATGCCGAAGGAGGTCTTTGGGCGCGACTTCCAGTTCCTCCCCTCTACGGACCTGCTGACGTTCGAGGAGATTACGCGGCTGACGCGCATCTTCATCGCGCATGGCGTGGAGAAGATACGCATCACGGGTGGTGAGCCATTGGTGCGCCGCGACTTAGAGCGTCTCATCGAGATGCTGGCGCGGCTCGACGGTCTCAAAGACCTTACACTGACCACCAATGCCTCACTCCTCGCCAGGAAAGCCCAGGCCCTCAAGGACGCGGGTCTTCGGCGCATCACCGTCAGCCTCGACTCGCTGGATAACGCCGTTTTCATGGCGATGAACGACGTTGACTTCCCTGTAGAGCGCGTGCTTGAGGGGATAGAGGTCGCACGTGCTGCTGGTCTATTCCCAATCAAGATCAACATGGTGGTGAAGCGTGGCGTGAACGATCATTCGGTGGTAGATATGGCCCGCTACTTCAAGAGCACGGGCGACATCATGCGCTTCATCGAGTATATGGACGTGGGCAGCACCAACGGCTGGCGCATGAGCGACGTTGTGAGCGCCGCCGAGATAGTTGGGATGATTGATGCAGAGATGCCGCTTGAACCTGTAGACCCCAATTATCGCGGCGAGGTGGCGGCACGCTACAGGTACAGGGACGGCGGGGGGGAGATAGGCGTCATCTCCTCGGTCACGCAGCCCTTCTGCGGGGACTGCACCCGTGCCCGCCTCTCCCCTGAAGGGTCGCTATATACCTGCCTCTTCGGGAGGTTCGGGCACGATTTCCGCGCCCTCCTGCGTGGAGGCAAGACGGACGAGGAGATAGCGGGTTTCCTGCGCAAGGTCTGGCGCTCCCGCGACGACCGCTACTCAGAGATACGCACCCTTGAGACCGCCCGGCTGCCGAAAGTAGAGATGTCGCATATTGGGGGGTAACCAGAATTACGAATTACGAATTACGAATTACATCACAATAATTCGTAATTCGTAATTCGTAATTCGTAATTAAGAAAGAGGGCCGCCTGTATATGACGACCCTCCTCTTGAGATACCGTAAAAAGGATAGTATTGATGATACCTGATTATGCCAGCGAGGTGTGCAGTTTGTGCGATGCCATGCGAGATCGAGAGTTGTCCATCGAGGTGTCTCCTCTCATCCGCCTGGAAAGCCGCTGTTGATCTTCGAGTACATGTTGGTGGTAACCACCTGCCCGATAAATGTGAGTATGAGTATGATCACTATTGCGACCATTACCAGGATGAGTGCGTACTCCACCAGTCCTTGACCGTCTACACGCCATCGCCGCCTAAACCAATTTTCCTGCGGCCTGGCTGCTTTCACTCTTGCCCCCTTTCAGGCATAAAGCCTCTTATGTGACTGTTCAACCTGGGAGAAGCCTGCCTTATATACTATAGACCTCGCCATTCTCCCATTTCAAGACCCCGTGAGGCTTATTTTTCATGGCACATTAGTACCACCGGGTATTATCCGATTTTAGATTTTAGATTTTGGATTTTAGATTTCAGCTATCAAATCCAAAATCCAAAATCTAAAATCGATCAGGCTGCCCACTCGGTAGGTAGGGTAGTTACGAGGCGCGTGCCCGGCCTGGGGTGCTGTCAAATTGGAGGCGGCCTCCAACATATCTACGCGCTGGCGCATGGTCGAAAGGCCTTTGAACTTGGGGTCGCTCAGCTTGCGCCTCGTCTATAGCGAAGCCCGCGCCGTCGTCCTCTACAGTCACTACGACCGTATCGCCGTTGATGTCGAGCGTGACCTGGGCGTGCTTGGCGTGGGCGTGCTGGGCCACGTTTTCGAGCGCCTCCTGCACGATGCGGAAGATGGCGACTTCGATCTCGCCGGGCAGCCTGCCGTTCATGCCGTTGATTAGCGACACCCACTTCCAATTTATGCTTGTCAACGAACTGCTGCACGTAGCGGCGCAGCGTCGGCTCCAAGCCCAGGTCGTCCAGGATCATGGGGCGCAGGTCGAATATGAAGCGGCGGGTCTCCTGGAGGGTGTCAGTGACCACGCTCTTGAGGCCCGACAGCTCGGCCTTGGCACGCACAACGTCGAGATCGAGCAAGCGCTCGCATATCTCGGCTCGCAGCACCAGGTTGGTCATCGTCTGGGCGGGGCCATCGTGTATCTGGCGGGAGACGCGCAGGCGCTCGTCTTCCTGGGTCTGGATGATCCTGGGCGAGCAGCATCTTGCTATCCGCACTGCTGTCGTCAGGCTCGGGTAATGTGTGTAGAGGACCCGATACCATCGGCCTCATTGCCTGGGTGCTGCTACCGGGGTTGTACCCTTCCGGGGCGCTCAGCAGTACGGCTGTGACGCGCTGGAGGCGCTGCTGGAGGGTCTTCATGCTGTTGCGCTTGACCTCTAGCTGCTCGACCTGGGCGCGCATCATGAAGAGACGCATCTGGATTTCGTGGGCCGAGTTGTAGATGGTCTTCATGTCGGTGCGGCTGTAGTTGTCGAGGTTCAGCTCCATGTCGCGCACGCGGTTGGTAGCTCCAGCTCGCGCTGGGCGAGCTTTTCGACCTCCATGGCGGTCTGGCGCAACAGCATCTCTATTTCCGTGCTTTCGCGCTGAAGCATCTCGAACTTCGACCCGCAGCTCGCTCATGAGCTGGTTTACTTTGTTGCCGAATTCATCGTATTCGTGCGCTGCTGGCTGTTGTGAGGCATCACTTCGGACGCCTGTTGGTGCGACATGACCATGCTATCTTCTCCTGTCCGGTGTCCTACGTTCTAAGCATGGGCAGTACGCCTCATGCGTAAACAGAGTAACATGGGCAGCGAGTGAGGGGAATATGCCATTTGTACCTTTTGGGGGGGCGTATTGGTCCTACTGAAGTAGTAGGGAAAGGAAAAAGGATAAAGGATAAAGGATAAATTGGTAGTCCACTTTCTAATTTATCCTTTATCCTTTTTCCCTAACGCGTATACACGAGTGCGGCTTTGTCCTCGTACGCCTTCTTCCAGAGGGGGGATTTGGTGACGAAGGGGATGAGGGTCGGAGTGGAATTCTTTGTTTAGGATGAGGGTGCGGACGCCATATCGGTCCAGGGTGTTTTGCCAGTCGGCCCTCCCCTTGGATATGGATAGGTAGTCCTTCCACACTTCTACCTTGCGGGCCTCGAAGCGCCCGTCTATGAACATCTGGTAGGTGGGATAAAGCTCCCATTCTAGGTAGCCGCCCCATTCCATGTAGTTGAAGATGGGTGCGGGTACGCTTCCCTCTTTGAGGAAGGTGGCGAGCTTTGATGGGGTAGCAGCAGATAAAGCGACTTTCGCAGGGGCAGGCACGAGCGGATTGGCTTCCCTCCACAGGGGGGTGAAGAGAAGCGCCCCTCCGAGGAGGACGGTGGCGATTGCCCAGTTGAGGGAGGGAAGCTCTGTGCGATTTTGGATTTTGGACCCTTCGCTACGCTCAAGGGCAAGCTTTGGATTTTGGATTGATTGAGCTTCGCTACTGCCTTCTGCCTCCTGCTTATTGCCTTCTGCCTTCTGCCTTCTGATCGCTGTTAGGTTGGCTGCGAGTATCGGCGCGGTGACCCAGCCCCACCACATGACGTTGCGGAGGGAGATCAGGGAGAGGTAGCCGAAGGCGAAGAATCAGGAATGATTTCGGTGGGGCGCATGCGGCGTCTGCCGAAATAGAATGAGGCAGCCAGGATGAGGAGTTGTGCGAAGAATATCTGGCCCGTGCCGTCGTAGAGTGTTGGGGCTTGCCACTCCATGTTGAGCGAGCGGGCGATGGGGTCGTTCGTGGCGATGAAGAAGTAGCGGTAGATGCTGGTGAAGTAGGGGTTTGCCAGGGTCGCCAGCACAGCCGCCGCCATCGACCCTGCCTGCCACATAGCCGCCCTCGATAGTAGCCACTTACGTCCTTCCAGGCTGGTTGCTTTCTCTATCAACGTGCCGAGAGCGTAGATGCCCATGAGTGCGATGCCCAGGAAGAACGAGCCATGCACGTTTACCCAGAAGAGCATGATAGGCACGAGCAGAGGCAGCCACTTGGGGTGTGAGTCCTTGCGCTCAAGGAGGAATAAGAAGCCGACGAAGGGCAAGAAGGCGAATAGCTGGGGCCTCATACCGTAATTTGTCCACGCAGTGAGGTAAGCTACCAGCGTGGCGACTGACGCGGCCCGTATCGAGCCGGAGCGCCACTTGCACAGCCACAGCAGTAGCCCCACCGTGCCTGTTATTATCAGGGCGCGCAGTGTGAGGAGGAGGTAAGGGGAGAGTGCGTATACCCAGTAGAATAGGAGCTGCGAACCCCACTGCGGGTTGGAGTAAGGCTCGCGGATGGGGGACCATACCAGCACGTCGGTGCCGAGGAACGCCCCCGTTTGGGTCATAATCTCGCCGCTTTTGACGTTCCACCAGAAGTCGAACGGCTCTATGTAATCTATGCTCGCGGCGAACCACGCGACCGCGATGGGAACAATAGCCCACAGGTGGCGCAGGCGCAATCCGCGCGTCTTTACCTGCTCATCAGCGGTAGGGATAACCTCCGCCTGGGCAGGCGTTGCGGAGGTGGAGGTCATAACACTCATGACCCGATTGTAGCATCTACTTTGTGCGTGGGGAATGAGAATTTAGTGGGGTGGAGTAGTAGTACCAGTGGCTGGGAGGGCGGATTATTCACCGCAGAGACGCAGAGTACGCAGAGGTTTTACTGATACAGCATCAGAACTGGAATTTCTCTTCTTTATCCTGGTCGTTATCCTCATCTTGCTCTACGTCGTTCTGCACCTCGACTTTTTTCACACTCATGCTGAGGCCACCAGGGTTAGCTTTGGACACTTCGCCCAGGGCTTCCTTCAGGGCGGAAGTGGCAGTGGACGTGAAATCTTCGGGCGCGGGCTGGTCGCCCTCTACGTAAACGAGAACTGACAGGTAAACGCCCTTATGTATGGTCGGCGCGCTATTTTCGTCAGGTGCTGGCGTGTTGCTTATGGGTGAGGCAGGTTCATCGCTTGCCTGTTGCTCGTCCCCTACTGCTTTCTGCTCGCTGCCTTCTGCCTTCCGGTTCTTAGGCGCTTTACTTCTTGTTGCCATAAGCGTACCTCGACACAAGCTGTTTGTCGGAGTTCGTATAGCTCGGCGATGTCGCCGCTGTTGTTCCATATCGGGCTGCCTGACCCGAAGGAGAATCCGCCGCTTTCAGAGTGCGTCTCATTCGTGTAGACGCGAACCGTCGCGCCGGGCTGCAATATGTAGCTCTCCCACTTGTACTCGGTGTTGCCTGTGGTGTCTTGCAACTCCCAGTCGGTGATGTCTACCGGCTCACTCCCTTTGTTGATGATCTCTACGAACTCGTCCGGCTCTCTACTCTTCTTGCCATCGAAAAAGATCGTGCCGATCTGCACGCTCGTGTTATCCTGCACGTCTTTATTGCCTGTGGGCGGCTGGGTGGCGGCCTCTACGGGCGTTAGGGGTGGGACGGTCTGCGCTACTGCGGGGGCGGATGAGACGCCGGTGCTGCCGTTATCGAGGGGCTTCCAGCCTGTTAGCGAGTGGGTCTCTATCTGCATGATGGGGTGTATCTCCCAGATGGTGCCTCGCGTCTTGCCTATCTGGTCGGGGTGCTCAGGGTCCATGAGGAGCCAGCCGCTGATGCGCACCTTTTCCTTATTGCGCGCTATCTCCCCCAGGCGGCGGGTGGTCCATTCCGGGTGGTGGACCAGCACCCTCGGCGCGACCTCTATTACCACAGACTGAGCGCGGCTCTTGTTGGGGTCGTCCGTCATCCAGATATGGAAGTCCACGTACTTTGTCGAGTGGCAGTTGCACGACTCTGGACTTCATCTTCTTTGCTTCGACAAGGTAACCCTCCACCTGCACGGGTGAGCCTTCGTAGAGGGCTACTGCCTCTTTGTCGGTGGCGGACCACTTGCTGCGAGGCTGGTTCTCTATCGCTTCGGGCCAGGTTAGCGCCAGGAGCGCAGATATAGTGGTGGAGGCCCATACTCCCTCGTCAATGCGATTCTTGAGGGTATTGAGCACAGGGTCCCCGCCATCGCCGGAGGGTGGGCAGCCCTCGAAGTAGTCAGTTACGGGCTTCGGCTTGGCGACTACAGCGGCAAGGTCGCCGGGACCTGCGGTAGGTGTCTGCTCTGCGCGCTTGCTCAAAAATAGGAGTGCGCCTATGACCCCTATGAGCAGGGCTATTACAACGATTGTGTAAAAGAGGTTTCGCCTCATTATTGCTCCTCGTCCAAAACGCGCTTGCACGCTTCCAGCACGCGCTCGTGACCCAGCCCTGTCAGGCAGGGGCGCGGGCCGCAGCCCTCTCGCAGGCCAAGTGAGTGCGCCCTGTAGAAGCAGGGCTGGCATGGCAGGTCGCGTGAAACTATCGTGTGAATGCTCTTCTCTCCAGGAGGTGTATATGGTCCCCAGGCTTGACGGTTTGATGGGCCGAATATGGCTACCACGGGTGTGTTCATCGCCGCCGCTATGTGCATTGGGCCGCTGTCGTTCCCTACGAACAAGTCGCACCCCTCTATAACTGCTGCCGTCTGGTGTATGCTCGTGCGCCCGGCGAGGTTAATAACCCGTCCGCTCTGCCCTATCAATTGCTCCAGGTGCATGGCCTTCTCCACTTCGTCAGGCCCACCAAGCAATATTATAGCAGCATCATGCGAGTCCATTAGTCCTCGCGCCACCTCCACGAACCCTTCGATGGGCCAGATACGCGCCGGGCTATATGCGCCCGCGCCTGGGTGGATCGCCACCAGTGGCCCGTCCGCAGATTTACGAACGGCCTCTAATAGCCTCGCGGCCACCTCCCGGTCATTATCGGTGATGGGCAGGAGGGTCCGCCAGCCTGTGCTGCTCTCCGCTCCTAACGAGGGAGGCTAGGTCGATCCAATAGTCTGCCTCGTGCTTCGCGCCGAAGCCCTGGTCGGGCGTTCTGTGGGTGAGGAACTTGCGTCGCCCATTATCCAGACCTGCTCTTGTGCGGGCTCCGCTTGCCAGTGACAGCGCGGCGAACTTGACACTACCCCAACGTGTGGTGAAGTGGTGGAATAGCACGAGGGTATCGTAACGTCTGACCCTCAGCTTGAGCAGGAAGCGTAGCGTGCTTGCCAGGCTACGTATATCCAATAGACCCCGCAGGCTGTCGAAGGCGAACTTGTCGAAAGTTACTATCTCGTCCAGGAACGGGCTGCCTTTCAGCAGGTGTGCTGAGGACGGGGGCACAAGCAGGTCTATCCGTGCATCGGGGTGGGCTGCCCTTAATGCTTGCAGAGCGGGCGTGATAGTGAGCAAGTCCCCCAGGTCGGCCAGCTTGACTGCCAGGATGTGCTGCGGTTGGCTGGTAAACGGCATGATGTCATTATACACTTGCGCTTTGGGAAGAACTCCAACCTAACCTCCCACCTTAAGAGAGGTCTATGGGAGGTTAGGTTGCAAGTTGTTTGGGGCATGGGATAGAGCTTCGCTGAAACGGCTTAATCTTATCTTGAAATAGACTTCTTTTAAGGTATCAAGATAAGAGAACTTTCTCCCGCCCAAGGGGTTAAAAAGGAAATGGGACCTGTAGGGGCACGGCGCGCCGCAATGTTGTCGCATAAAATCAGCCACTGGGTGTAAGGTGAATAACATCTAAGAGAGCATCAGTGACAGCACGCAACCAAGAGATACGAGATATCCCAACAGGAGGCTGTTGCATGGCATCGAGTAAGAGCCACAACAACGCTACCACAGTCGCTACCAACACCGTTAGCCACACCGCCTCCCTGGTATATCCCACTGGACGGATCGCTCCCAATTGGCGTTTGAGCCACCTGAAGAAGAGTCTCAATGTCCCATCTCCTTCGATATAGCTCTATCACTTCCCACGCCGCAAGATCATGGCGTGAGGTGATGAAACGGCATTCCTCACCCTGGGGATTGCGTGATGTGATTAGACGTACTCCTTCAATCACTGTGCCTCGGCGATTGTTGGGACTGCCCAACACAACAATTTCATCCCTCAGTACCTCGTCATCCTTTGAAGTCCAACCCTCCTTCTGTTCGACTGCACGACTTTGCACTAACCGATATGCTGCCTGGGCGTGCAGTTTGCTCAAGAAATCTACACCATACGCGAGAAGACGCTCAAACTGTCTATGCCCATAGTAGCCCAAATCCACGATGAGGGTCCAACCTCTCCACTCTGGACCGCTCAGGTCTTGCTCCCACAGTGCCGAGTGGTCATTGGTGTTAGCTGTAGTCAGGCACAGCACCTGGGGTATGCGAGAGGCTATGTCCAGCGTGCAATGCACTCTCCCTCCTGCTTTGTGTCCACCATGAACGCTCCATGTAGAGAGTTTGGCACTCAAACTGAGGAAAGTGCTGTCCATAGCCTTCACGCGAGTGAGATGCTTCCATTGCTGGTCCGCACATCTGTTGATGACGAGTGGCATACTTTGCAGTTGTGTGGTCAGAAGAGTTATCAAGCTCATGATAGCATTGGGAGAGCGAGAAGTAGAAGAGCGTGCCAGTTGGCTGAAACTGATCCACTTTGGCAATCCCAGCCGCCTACGCAGATGAGATTGAGCGCCGAAGCGAGTATGCGTTTGGCGCAAGCTGCCACTGCCTGTAGCCAGATGCATCACCAACAGCCAAATATGGGTAGTAGCTCGAAACTTCTTACGATAACGGTCAGCTCCGCACTCTCGGCTAGCCTCTTCGATCAAGGGTTGCACTTGTCGAAACAATCTGCGCCCGAAAGGCATAGAATTCTGGTATCATTAGTTGGGCTCCTTTGGTTTGACTTGGTTTGGTGGTACTTACCAAGTTTACCAAGTAGCCCAGCTTTTTATGCGACAACATTGCGGCGCGCCGTGCCCCTACATCTGGGAGGCGATGAATGCAACCGTAGGGGCGAGATTTATCGCGCCCTGGTAGGTACAACATCCGCTTGTTCTAGGGCGCGATAAATCTCGCCCCTACAGACCTTTCTCTTCGCTTTTCGCCCCTCCCCTACATTTTCAGCCCTTTACTACGCTAACTCCGGTGTGGTAGAATTGGCTTTGTGTGCTGCCGCGTTTCACCGACTGATGGTAACGTAGGGAGAAGTTAGATGCGGGCTGATACTATCCTGGTCATACCCTTCGCTGACGGCATAGGCGATTTCATCAACGCGCAGCCCCTCATCGCGGCGCTAAAGAGGCACTTCCCCCGCGCCGAGATAACGGTAGCCGCCTCCGAGCATGGCAACCGCCTCATCAACGACCCCACAATCGCGGTTGTGAAGCCATCCAGTCTGGGGGTCGAGCAGGGACGCGTAGCGCGGGCCATCCGCCCGTATTTCCCCCAGAAGCTGCTTGCGTGGGCAGCAGGCCCGGCATTCGACCGCGAGCTTGGCCCCTTCGACCTGGTAATAAACTTCTTCTTCGCCTGGGAGAAGGGGATGAACTTCAAGACCTACTGGACCCCACAGGTCCCACCGCTACCCGGCGCTGTTCATTCCCTCGACTACCTGGCGAACGAGATGGAGCGCCTGCTCGACCTGAGTATCTCGCCGGAGCAGCGCAAGCCTCGACTGGTGATGCGCCCCGCCGCACGTACATGGGCTGCCCGCTTCTGGACCCAGCATGGCCTCGATGGGGAGGCAGGGCGGGTCGTGGGCCTGGTCCCATCCTCCAACATGGTCATCAAGCGATGGCCGCTGAGCAGGTGGCTGGAACTGGATGCTCACCTGCGCGAGCAGGGTTATCGCACTCTTCTTTTCTGCGACCGCCTGGATGGGTCGGTGCAGAAGGCTTTTGCGCAGGCCGGGTCGTCCGCCCTACCCGTCTACACTACGCTCGACAACGTGGCCGGGCTGCTTGCGAATTGTGACCTGGTGGTGGGTGTCGACACTGGCCTGCTCCATATGGCGGGCGCGCTCAACGTGCCGTGGGTGGGCTTGTTCGGCCCTACCAATCCTGAAGTGACAGGCCCATATGACCCAACGGGGGGCGTATCCCTCGTCGCGCCATTCCCCAAGCAGCCGACGTGCGCTCCCTGTTGGAAGCACTTCAAGTACGAAAAGGACCTGTGCTATACTCTCCCACAAGGGTCTTGCCTCGATTACCTGGATGAGGCAGACGTGCTGCAAGCGTGCCTGGAATTGCTCAGCAGGTCCATAGAGCCGGAAGAGCCTGTCGAAACTTTGACCGTTTGATCATGTGTAGGGGCGGTTCGTGAACCGTCCTGGGTCGAATAGTTGTTGTTACCACCAGGGCGGTTCGTGAATCGCCCCTACGACGAATTTAGGAGGAGGGTGGAACTTTCTGCCCTTCCTTATCGTCATTGAAAGTGGCTTCCACGGTAGCAGGTGGTGGGCGAGAAGTGATACTATTTGCAGGCCTCCTACCGTCACTTCTTTGCCCACCGCCTATTTTCTTGAATTACGAGTTACGAGTTACGAGTTACGAGTTACGAGTTACGAATTGGTTGAATGAGTATGTAATTTGTGTCTGGTTCGGAGGGTACGCACATGGCTAACTGGGCAGACTCAGAAGGTAAATTGCGGTTACCTCGCAGGCGCGTTGCGAAGCGCGCTCAAGCTGATGACAAGATTCCTGCGCGACGAGTGCGCAGATCATTGTTCAGTGCGGTTTTTATACTGGCGCTGGCGTTTGTTGTGATTGCGACCGGAGGGGCTGCGCCGTCCGCGTCCCCAGGTTCCGCCAAAGTCATCCCGACATCTACCGCCACCAGGGCCGTCCCTACGCCCACAAAGCTGCCAACTCCTACCTCTGGGGTCGTTAGCACACCCAAAGGCCCGCACGTCAAGGGGATAACCGCGGGCGTCGGGATGCGTCCGGGCGAGATCGAGGGGCCGGTGCCCGTAGCCATCAGCTTCTCCGAGGCGATGAACCAGGCTTCCGCTCAGTCTGCTTTCTCTATAGCTCCCTATGCCGCAGGCACGTTCAAGTGGAAGCAGGGCAACACCCTCGTCTTCACCCCTAACGCGCCCCTCAAGTCGAACACCACCTATACCATATCGGTTAGCACTAAGGCGAAGACCAGCAGCGGCAAATCGCTGGTCGCTCCCCAGACGGCTCGCTTCCAGACGGACCTCCCGCCCGCAATCGTCCGCACCCTCCCCAGTGACGGCGCGGATGAGGTGCCCGCCGACGCGATTATTACCATCAACTTCAACCGCCCCATGATCCCCCTCACGTCGCTGGACAACCAGCCTGACGTGTCGAAGTGGGTGAGCATAAAGCCTGCCGTGCAGGGTAGGTGGGTATGGCTTGGCACGGCGGCTGTGGGCTTCCACCCGACGACGGGATACCTTCCAGCGACTGTCTATACGGTCGAGGCAAAGGCGGGCTGGCCGGACGCGGTTGGCGTCACGCTCGCCCAGGGGACCACTTTCAGGTTCACGACTATCAAGCCCGCCATCTCAAGCGCGGAGCCGGGCAACGGGCAGGACGCGGTAGCCCTGGACGCGCCCGTTATAGTGCGCTTCAACATGGCGATGGACCGCGCGTCGGTGCAGAGCGCGTTCAGCCTCAAGCGCAAGGACCGCAAGGATGCCCTCCCAGGCAAGTTTACGTGGTCGCCCGACAGCACAGTGATGACCTTTACCACGTCGAGTCTCCTCGAATTCTCGAAGAGCTATGTGGCGGGAATTGCGGGCCAGGTGAAGGCGGCTGTCGGCAGCCCTACCGAGCTTGTGGGCGGGGTCGCGGCCAACTCCTGGGAATTCGACACTACCTCTTCTACATATGTCCTTGACTATTCGCCGCGCAACTACAATGGCAGGCCCGTGCAGCCTTACAACGGCTTCACCATCATCTTCAACAATCCCCTGGCATCCGGCCAGGATGTCGCGAAGTACCTGAAGGTTGACCCCGTGCCCCAGGGCTACGTAGGTCAGCTAGAGGTGAGTGGGAATAGAGTGTACACCGACGAGGTGAAGCTCCTGCCTGACACGACCTATAAGTTCAAGCTGGAGGCGGGGCTGAAGGACAAGTGGGGCTTCCCGGTCGCGCCCGATAGTTGGAGTGTGGCGATTGGGCCTCTGCCGCCTGCGGTGGTCATCAAAGGTGGCACTTTCCAGCCTATTTACTCGGAAGGGCCAAGCCGCGTGCGTATCGAGGCTACGAACCTCGACAAAGTGAGTCTGCACCTCTACCAATTGAGCGCCGCCGAGATGCAGGACGCGCTACAACGAATCTCTTATTGCAAACCGGGCGATAGGACGAGTTTTGGCACGCTCAAGCGCGAATGGGACGTTTCGACGCCACGGGGAGCCGATGGAACGTCCACCGTCTACCCCGCGCTCGGCATGTCCAGTGCCGAAGACCGACTATCCCCTGGCTATTATTTCCTGGCCGCGGACGCGACTTCGCCCTACCAGGGTGGGTCCGTTCGGAGCACGGCCTTCCTCATCGTCGGGCGCACGGGTATTGTCACCAAGAGCGAAGGGAATGACCTCCTCATCTGGGCCGCCGACCTGGGTAGCGGCGCGCCCATGCCCGGTTATCCATTACGCGTAGATCAATTGAACGGAACAGACTTAGTGGTGAGCCAGCGAGGGACTACGGGCAGCGACGGCGTGTTGCGCCTCAAGCTGGCTGTCGCCACCAACCCCTGCGTGACAGCCATCTGGAGCGAGCAGGCGGGTGACGCGTTGGTTGCCACAACGGGGTGGAGCCGCAATATCAACCCCTATGACTTTGCCGGAGTGGGCAGTGGCTATGGCTCGGAAGGCTACCGGGCGGGTATATACACGGAACGGCCTATCTATCGCCCGGCACAGGTGGTCTACTTCCGGGGCGTTTACCGCGTGGACGACGACGCCAGCTACACTCTCCCTCCCAAAGATATGGCGGTAACCGTGTACGCCTCTACTTACAGCAATGGCGATTACACGCAGGTGTATACGGGCACGGCCGCCCTTTCGCCCCTGGGCACATTCGCTGGACAGTTCACTCTGCCGCCAAATGCGCCTACCGGCGACTATACCCTGGCCTTTGACCTTCCAGGGGCTACGGCTACGGCCCGCTCAGGCGCTGCCTCCGTTGGCTTCCAGGTGGAGGAGTACCGCAAGCCCGACTTCCAGGTGAGCGTCGACACGCGCGGCGAGGTGGTGCATGGCGACCCGCTGACGGCAACGGTGCGCGCCAGCTACTACTTCGGCGGACCGCTTGCTAACGTCACAGCTACCATCAACCTGCGGTCCGACCCTTACTCTTTCTACTGGAGCGACCCTGACACTGGGCGAATCGTACACGTTCGGTGAATATAGTTATCCATACTATTACGACTATTATCGCCCATATCCCGACCAATCGGGCCAGACGCAAAGCTTCCAGGCGCGCACCAACGCGAACGGCGTGTACGTAGCCGACGTGAGCCAGTACGTGATCACAACGGATGGCAGCAAGAGCGCGTTGGTCGAGGGGCAGGTGCAGGACCTCAGCAACCAGGCGGTCGCGGGTAGCTCCACCCTCGTGGTCCACCAGGGGCTGTACTATGTCGGCCTCCGCACGAATAGCTACGTTGCCGTAGCGCAGCAGCCTCTCACTGTGACGGTACGCACGGTCGAATGGACGGGCAATCGCGTGCAGCCCAACGCTTCCGTCAAGCTCAGCTTCTTCCGCACCGAATGGGTAGCGCCCACTACTTCGGATGGAGCATGGACCTCAAAGGACGTGCCTGCTGGCGAAGCGTCCGTGACTACAAACGCGCAGGGCCGCGCTACCTATGCGTTCACACCGACCCAGGCTGGCAGCTATCGCATGGTGGCCGAGAGCCGGGACGGGCGTGGCAACGTGATACGGACGAGCGACCAGTTCTGGGTCTCAAGCCGCGACCCCGGCTACGTGCCCTGGCGCTTCCAGAAGGAGTTGCAGGTCGAGCTTGTAGCCGACAAGGATAAGTACAAGGTTGGGGAGACGGCACGCATACTGGTGACGTCGCCTTACGCCCAGGCCACCGGGCTGCTCACGATAGAGCGCGGGCACATCAGGCGTTACAGCGTAGTCAACATCCAGGGGGGAGCACCCACCATCGAAGTGCCCCTGGTAGAGGGAGATTTGCCCAACGTGAACGTCAGCCTGACGCTGCTGGGTCTGGAGCGCGCTCCGCAGGGTGCGCCCGCCGATTGGGCGAACCAGGTGAGGCTGCGGGCCGGGTATGTCAACCTGTCGCTCGACACCTCAGTCAAGAAGCTGAGCGTGAGCCTCGAGCCGCAACGGACCCCTCCATTCGAGCCGGGCAGCACCGTCACCGTGACGGTCCGCACGCGGGACATCGCGGGCAACCCTACCTCCGGCGAAGTGTCGCTGGCGGTGGTGGACGAGGCGATATACGCGATTGGCGGCGATAACATGCCGGACCTCTTCGGAGAGTTCTGGGGCGAGCGGGGCACGAACGTCAGTACCTCCACCAGCTTCAGCGCCGGGGAAAATCAATCTGTTCTGAAAGAGGTTCCGAGGACAGGAGGTGGTGGGGACGCATTTGGAACTCCCCAGGCTGCGGCTGAGCTAGGTCCACCTCCCATGCCACGGAGTGGAGGTGAGCGTGACCAGGCACAGGCTGAGCCAAACAAGGTGCGTGTTGACTTCCGCGATACCGCCTTCTGGCGCGCTACCATTACGACGGATGAAGATGGGGTGGCTACTATCGCAGTGCCTTTCCCCGACAACCTCACAACATGGCGCTTGACGGCGCAGGGCATCACCGAAGATACTCGCTTCGGCACGTTCGCGGATAGCGTCATGGTTTCGCAGCCTCTGCTGCTGAGGCCCGTGCAGCCGCGCTTCCTGACCACGGGCGACAATCCCCGCCCCCAGGCCATCATCCACAACAACACAACGGAGACGTTGCAGTTGGAGGCGAGTCTGGTCATAAGCGGCGCTGTTACCCTCGATCCTCAGCCCCCTGCCGTCCAACGGCTCAGCGTGGCTCCCGGTGCGCAGGCGGTGGTAACGTGGAGCGTCAAGGTCGGGAAGGGAGATGCGGCCAACCTGCGCTACTGGGTCCGCACCTTTGACAAAAAGGGCAAAGATTACATGGAAGACGCGGTGGCGATGAGCCTGCCGGTCAAGCCGTTCGCCGCGCCCGAAGCGGTTGCCACTTCCGGTGAAGTGACGGGCACACGCGCAGACGAGGGCATCTTCCTCCCGTACACCGTCGATCCGTTGCTGGGCGAGCTTGTGGTGCAGATAGCGCCGTCGCTCGCGGCGGCAGCGACCGACAGCGTGCGCTACGTGAAAGAATATCCGTATGAGTGCAGCGAGCAAACGACCAGCCGCTACCTCCCGCTGGTGGTGCTAGACCAGGTGTACAAAGAGCAGGGGCGTAAGTCCTATTTTGCCGCTGAATTGCCCGGCATCGTAGATCGCGCTTTCAAGCGCCTGGCCGAGCTACAGCACTATGACGGCGGCTGGGGGTGGTGGGAGCTTGGGGACTCGCAGTGGTACAACACCGCTTATGTAGTGCAGGGCCTCGTGGCCGCACGCGATGCGGGGTATGCCGTGCCAGGCGATATGCTCCAGAGGGGCATCGGGCGCCTGCGACGGTTCCAGTTGGACAACAACACGCAGGGCCTTGACGAGACGTATCGGCTCAACATGCGCGCCTACTCGCTGTACGTCCTCTCGCTGGCGACGGGTGGGGACGATGCACTCCGGCAGGTAGGGAAGGACCTCACCGGGCAGGTGGCGCGGCTCAGCACGCACGCTAAGGCATGGCTCGCCCTCGGCCTGTCGAAGATAGGTCTGACGGCCGAGAGCCAGAAGGTGTTGAGCAGCCTGATCGCGTCGGCCCGCCAGAGCAGCACTACCGCGCACTGGGAGGAGACCCGCCCCGACTACTGGAGCATGGGCACCGACAATCGCGCTACCGCTCTCGCTATCGATGCGCTGGTGACACTCGCGCCTAATGACCCGCTCGTGCCGAAGGCGGTGCGATGGCTCATGACCGCCCAGCGAGAGGGGCACTGGCTGAGCACCCAGGAGACCGCCATCAGCCTTATCGCGCTCGCGCACTACATCCGCCAGAGCAAGGAGCTTACAGCCGATTACAAGTGGCAGGTGAGCGCATTCGACAAGCCCCTTGGGAGCGGCGTCGCCAATTCCGCCAACCTGACGCAGACCGTCACCCTCAAGCTCCCCACGTCGCAGATGCCCCAGAACGACCTGGGCAATCTCACCCTCACCCGTGACGCCGCGAAGGGTAAGATGTACTACAGCGTCAGCCTACGATACTACGTGCCGGGCGAGGGTATCAAGGCTCGTAGCGAGGGGATGACTATCACCCGCAGCTACTATAAGATGGCGGGTGGTGTGGCAGGCAGCGCGCCCGTCAAAGAGGTACAGGCGGGCGACCTGGTGAAGGTGCGGCTGACGATAGCGGTGCCCGAAAGCAGCTACTATGTGCTGGTGACCGACCCTCTCCCTGCCGGGCTTGAGGGGGTCAACGGCACGCTCAACACAACATCCTTCACCGAGCGCCCGCCCAACCCGATGGGGACGCGCACCGAAGACGAGGGTCTCCAGTCAGGCGGATATTACGACTGGTACTGGCGCTGGGGTCCGTTCAGCAACGTGGAGATGCGCGATGACCGTACGGTGCTTTTTGCCGATTACATGGGTCCGGGCACGTATGTGTACGAATATTATGCTCGCGCCACCACTCCCGGCGTGTACATGGGCCTCCCCGCTCACACGGAAATGTTATACTATCCCGACGTGTTCGGGCACAGCGACGGCGGGGCATTTACGGTACGTTAGCCGGACGGCAGAAGGCAGAAGGCAGAAGGCAGAAGGCAGAAGGCAGTAAGCAGCAGTTGGTGGTTTATCGTCCATCGTCCATCGTCCATCGTCTTTCGTCTATAATAAGTGAGCGAAGAGATACAAAGGAGGTTCAACATATGAACGAGCAGCCACCACAAGGGAGTGGGCCTGGAGGTGGGAATAGGCCGCCTCCACCTCCGCCGCGCCAGCCCTCTTCAGGCGGGCAGGGTCAGGGACAGGCCGCATCGCCATCTCAGCCAGCATCGCCTCCCCCTGCGCCTCCCAGGCCACCTGGTTCCGCGGGTGGAGCATACTCACCGCCTCCTACGCCTCCGGGTATGCAATCTCCCCCTCCGCCACCCGGCTATCCAGGGCAAGCGCCCAGTCCGGGCTACCAGCAGGGCGCTCCACCACCGCCTCCGCCTGGGCAATATGACCCGTATGCCCAATCGCAGGGACAGTACTACCAGCAGGGGCAATATTATGCGACTCCTAAGCGTGGGTTGCCTATGGCGGCGTGGCTGGGTATTGGCGGGGGCGCGTTTCTGGTTGTAGTGGGTGCTATCGTTATGATCCTCCTTCTCACCAATAAGTCCAACCCGAATCCCAATCCCAATCCGAATCCCAACCCCAATCCACCTGTTGTTAACCCCACAGGCAGGCTCGGCTGATACCATACGTGAATATTACCGGCGTCTTGGCAACCATGAGTACGCCAGTGCCATAACTTTGCTTACGCCGGAGACAGCCGCCGGGGTCACGACTGCCATGCTCCAGCAGCAGGTAGAAAATGCCGAGAGGCAGACCGGGTCTACGTTTGGCAACGTGAATGTGACCAATGTAAATGAGCAGGGAGACAATGCCACAGCGACGGCGACTGCGCTTGCCGTTAATGGCCAGACGGTTGGGGTTTTCCAGTTCACGATGAAAAAGATAAATGGCAAATGGCTGATTGACAGCGTCCAAGGCCCATAGCTAATGGCTTTGAGCAAAATACGCTTAACGAAAGACGAACGCTCTGCTTTTGCCGTCGTTCGTCTTTCGTCTTTTCTCTACATAAATAATGGTAGCAACAACTGGGACAATTCATATACAGGAAGCTAAGCTACCCTCATATAACATTGTAGTCTGGGTCATTGCTTTCCTAGTTCATGAGGAAATGTTATACTATCCTGACATGTTTAGCCATAACGATGTGGGAGGGTTCACGATGCGCTAACTTATAGTGCGTGGCTGGTATTATGGAACAGAAGCCATAAATCTAGCAGTTTGTTAACCTCTATGAAACGTTCCTCTTTCGCTGCATTCGTGGGTGCTATCGCTGCACTAATTGTTATCTTCCAATTCGTGACGGGATGGCAAAGTCTTAAGGATGCATTTCAGGTTTCTAATCCTAACCCGCGAAATCAGCCCACACCCAATCTGCTAAGTGGATTGGGCAATCCGGCTGATACGATACGTGACTATTATCAACGTCTTGGCAACCACGACTACGCCGGTGCCCTAACTTTGCTTACGCCGGAGACAGCCGCCGGGGTCACGGCTGCCATATTCCAGCAGCAGGTAGAAAATGCCGAGAGGCAGACCGGGTCTACGGTTGGCAACGTGAATGTGACCAATGTAAATGAGCAGGGAGACAATGCCACAGCGACGGCGACTGCGCTTGCCGCCAATGGCCAGACGGTTGGGGTTTTCCAGTTCACGATGAAAAAGATAAATGGCAAATGGCTGATTGACAGTGCCCAAGGCCAATAGCTAATGGCTTTGAGCAAAGCACGCTGAACGAGAGACGAACGCTCTGCTTTTGCCGTCGTTCGTCTTTCGCCTTACCAATCGTAGTGATAGCATAAGAGGACATAAATAGATGGGCCAATTTTCTATAGACATGAGCAACCCCTGGCACGCTCGCCTTGCCGAGCGTCTGCGTACCGATATTACTATCTGGCTTTGCACCGTGCGGCCCGACGGGCGACCTCACGCCGTAGTTGTGTGGTTCCTGTGGGACGGCGGGGATGTCCTTATCTTTAGCAAGCCCAACAACCAGAAGCTACGCAACATAGAGAACAACCCTAACGTGCTCCTTGCCCTGGACGACACGAAGGGCGGATCTCAGCCTATCGCAATCGAGGGGACCGCCGTGCTGGTGAAGGATGGCTCGGTATCGACTGCTATGCCTGCATACGCCGAGAAGTACGCACAGAAGCTGGCACAGAACAACTGGACCGGCGAGTTGATGGCCCAGGAGTATAGCGAGCCGATTCGGATTACTCCAACGAAATTAATGGGTGCGTAATCACCCTCCACGTCTCCCGCGCGCACCGCTCCCATGTAAACTGCGCCGCCCTCGCCAGCCCCTTGCGTGAGAGAGCTTCGCGTAGCGTCTTGTCGCTCGACAGTAGATGTACCACGTCTGCCCACGCGCCGGCGTCATGAGGGTCGAGCATTATGGCGGCATCTCCTACCACCTCCGGTATGGAAGAGGCGTTCGACGCGATCACGGGCGTGCCGCACGACATCGCTTCCAGGGGCGGCAGGCCGAATCCTTCATACAGCGACGGGAAAGTGAGGGCCATCGCACCTGAATAGAGCGCTGGGAGATCATCTCTCTCCACGTAGTCAGCGAGCTTCACCAGGCTGTTCAATCCCTTTGCCTTCACCTCAGTGATGAGGCTGTCATACAGCCAGCCGCGCTTACCAGCCAGCAGCAGTTGGGGAGGGCGCTCCATCCTGGCCCTCAATCTCTCCCACACATCTACCAGCAGGCCGATGTTCTTGCGTGGCTGCAATGTGCCGACGTGTATGCAATATGGCTGCTCGACGCCGTACTTCGCGGCAGTCTCCCTCAGCTTCCGCTCGTCTGTAATGGGAGTAAAGATAGGGTCGCGGCCATGATAGATGACGTGTATCTTGCGTGAAGGTACTTTATAGTGCTTGACCAGGTCGCGTTTGGTCGCCTGGGAGATGGCGATGACGCGACGGGCGGCGCGTGCGCTGAAGCGGGTTGACAGGTGGAGGTAGAGGCGTGATAGCTGAGTGTGGGCCTGGGGATAATAGATATAGCCCAGGTCATGTATCGTCACCACAGTTCGACGCGGGTGCCAAAGCGGCACGACATGCGACGGCACGAACAACGCTCCCGGCGGCCTGGTCATCATCTCCCACGATAGCCGGGCGTGAGTCCATAGCCTGGGGAAGGGTATCGCCCGCACCTCCCAGGAGGGTGGGAGGTCGAACCCTAACCTCTCACGAGCTTTCTCCACAGAGATCAGGTTGACATAAAGTGCAATATGAGGTTGCTGTGCTTCGGGCAGCAATGATAGTGCTTGGAGCAGGCTGGCCGAGTAGTGCTCAGTGCCTGTTCGCCGGGCAAGCACGGCGCGGCTCGCGTCTATGCCAAGGCTCGATTGTTTAGCGTTTCGTCTTGAGTGGTCCAAAGTGCAAAGTCCAAAGTAGTCAATAGTCGGTAGTTACTCAATAATCACGCATCAGCTTCGCTACCTCTGCAACCACCATCTCCGGTGTGATAGCCCGCATCTCCGGGCCGCCTTTTAACTCGTGGGAGCCGACTTCCAGGCGCATTGTGGGGCGGGTGCCAGAGGCGCGTAAAGCGCGGTGCTTATGAGGGTCGCCCCACGGTCCCCAGATAGTCTCGTCGCTGGGGCCGTAGAGGTGTAGAGTGGGTTTGTTCAGGGAGGCTGCGATGTGGAGGGGGCCGCTGTCAACGCCCAATATGATATGTGCATGGTCCAGTACCCACGCCAACTCCGCAAGGCTTGCAGTTTGCCCTGCTAAGTTCAGAGGAAGGCCCTGTAGGGGCACGGCGTGCGTCGCTACGCTCCGTGCCCCTACGCTGTTACACGCCTCTACGATGGCGTCCATTAAATTTACCCTCCCCTGGTGAGCCTGTGAGGGCCACCGCCCAGCCTTGTGACCGCAGGTTGTTTATCACCTCTACCCAGCCTGCTATCGTCCACAGCTTGTTGGCCGCGCCCGTGCCTGGATGTATCACCACCCGGCGTTGCGCTGCTAACCAGTCACCTAGCAATTCCTCTACGTCCGGTGGTGGGGTAGGTGATGGTGGTCGTAACGACGGTTCGCCCTGGTTGCGGTCCAATTGCAGGGGCGGGACATGCCCCGCCCCTACGCCGCGCACGACAGCTTCGACCAACCGAAGGTTTTGCTCAACTTCGTGTCTGCCGGGGACATAAGCCGCCTTGTCTGTGAGCCAGGCAGTCATTCCAGGTGTATCATAGCCCCACCTATGCGGTATGCCTGCCGCCCAGATTAGGGCCGCGCCCCACCAGTGGTCGAAGCGCAGGACGATACCCAGGTCGTACTTCTCCCGCGCCAGCTTTCTTGCGACCTCACCCAGCAGTTTATATGGGGCGAGCGGGCCGCCTTGCCTGTGCCCCGCGATGCCAGGAAACGGCACTGTAATAAGCGTATCGAGATCGGGATTGCCCTCCCACATAGCGTGCCCCCATGGGCCTACCACGCCTGTTATGTGTGCTTCTGGAAATGCCTGCCTGATGAGCGCGAGGGCCGGAGTGGCGAACAGGAGGTCTCCCAGGTGGTCGGGACGTATGACGAGGATGCGGCGTATCTCCCCTGAACGCCTGGCCTTCCGGTTGCGGGCGGCTGCGCGAGCGTGCATAGCGCGCACCAACATCTGCCGCGCCAGCATCTTGCCTCTATGTAGCAATATCGTGCTCAAAGAGAATTTTCACCGCAGAGGCGCAGAGATTTCTCAAAGAGATTTGAGAGATTCGATTGCACATTCTCCCATAAAACCTCTGCGTACTCTGCGCCTCTGCGGTGCATCATATCTTGGCGTTCAATCATTCCGTGGCGTGAGAGGGACGCCTAGGGGCAAGTCTGCCCAGACGTGCCAGCGTTCATCGTCCCCCTCGTAATAGACCGTCAGGTACTCCACGTCCCAGCCGATGAAGAGGCGCTGTGCCGACAGCTTGACGTATATTCTCTCAAGCTCTTGTGGGTCGGAGAAGGTGCCTACAGTCATGTGAGGCACGATGTTGTCGCCGTGCTTGCCCTCGAATGCCTGGTAGTCAGGGAACTCGGCGAGTATCGCTTCATAAAGGGATAGTACACGCTCCGGGTTTGAGAGGTAGAGATAAAGCACTCTCTCTTCAGGGAATGTGGCAAAGCCCCTTATAGCCAGCGCCCTCGGCGGGCAGTTCGCCAGCACTCTCTGTAGCCTGGGTGCGGCCTCCTCTAGCTCCTCGAAAGGTACGAATGGGATAGTCACCGTTATGTGAGGCTCGATACGATGCATGGCATCGGGCATGTAGAGGCGGCGGTAATGTTCCGCGAAGCCGCAGATGTCGGATGGGGGGACTATCGCAAGCATCGTCTTGCCTGTTGGCTTGAATTCCTGCTCTTGCAATTCGCCGCTCACGCTCCCACCCGCTCTCTCGATAGCATACCGCCAAAAACCCTCTCTACGGCTGCCCATACTTCCTCTACAGACACAGCCGTGTTATACAATTCGCTGCTCATGGAGGCTTTTCGCAGACTCTCGGCGTCGGACGCACCTTGTTTTGGAGCGACAACCACGCTACGACGCGATAGGTCCCAGGGGCCGTATCGTGCAGGGTCGCTAGGGCCGAAGACGGCGACCACAGGCGTATATACCGCCGTCGCAAGGTGCATCGCGCCCGTGTCGTGCCCCATGAAAAGCCCGCATCGCTCTATGACCGCACCCATCACGCCCCATTCTAGCTTGCCTACCAGGTCCACAACGTATGGCCTCGTCGTGGGAAAGAGCGCGGCTTTCAGGCTGTCGGCTGCTTCCCGGTCTTCTTTCCCGGGGCCGCCTAATAGCAATATATTAGTCTCATACGTTTCGGCCAGCCAGTCGGCTATGCGCGCCCATCGCTCAGGCTGCCATCGCTTGGAGGGGAAATTCATGCCGGGGTTGGCCCCGCCCCCCAGGTGGATTGCCACAAAGCCGTTGTCACTCTCTTCACTCGCTTCGGAAAGCACGCGTCCCGCTTCCGCCCGCTCTTCTTCGGTGGGATAGAACTCAAGATAGGCTATCTCGCTCTCTATGCTTAGACCGAGGGCGCGTATCACGTCGAGATACCACTCCACTTCGTGCCGCATGGTTGAGCCTGGGCAGGATACGGGGTGGGTGAGGGCCAACCCCCGGTTGCCGCTATCCAGCCCGGCGCGTATGGGTACTCCCGCCATGTACGGCACGAGATTGAGCAGAGGAGAGCGGTCCAGCACGAGCGCCGCCCCGTAGCGGCCCTGCTTGAGGATGCGTGCCAGGCTCCTGTGCTCGGAGAGGGAAGTGTGTTGGGCGCTTATGTTTGTCTCCACCAGGGCATCTATCCTCGGATTGTTGGCGATTGCCGGGCGCGACCACTGCCCTACCGCGAAGGCGATATGTGAGGCGGGCAGCGCCTTGCGGAGCGCGGCTACAGCGGGGGTCGCCATCAATACGTCGCCCATGCAGCATGGCTTGATGACTACTATGCGCTTGAGGCGGGGGTCGTCCGTCGTGAGAGGCTTGCCACGACCGGGTTTGAGCCGCCAGGGCAATCCTGCCAGCCACGCTCCCGCGCCTATCGCTCCCGAACGGATACCAGGCAAAGCCAGTCGCCCTCCTGCACTCTCTCTCTCACGGGGAGTCCCGCCTTCGTAAGGGCCTCTACCACTGCCTCGCCTCGATCTATGAAGATGCCGGAGGAGATGAGCGTGCCGCCTGGCTCGATGAGCGCGTGTAGAGGCCTCGATAGCTCGATTATAACACTGGCGAGTATGTTCGCAACCACCAGGTCGTAAGGCGCGTCCTCCTCGGCGGCTCCGGTAGACCCATGTCCGACCGCTATCTGCGATGAGAGGCCGTTGCGCTCCACGTTCTGCTCGGTGGCTTCAACGGCTATGGGGTCGGTGTCGAGGGCTGTCACTCTGACGGTAGGGCCGCCCAGCTTCGCGGCGGATATAGCGAGGATGCCTGAGCCTGTGCCCAGATCAAGTATGTTCAGGCCGGGACACACGTGCTTTTCGAGCGCGGTCAGGCAGAGTCGCGTGGTGGGGTGCAGGCCCGTGCCGAACGCCATGCCAGGGTCGAGGTCCAGCACGAGGTCCCCCTCTTTGGGCGCATACTCTAACCAGGAGGGCTTGATGATGGTGCGCTCTCCTACGCGCTGGATGCCGTAGAAGGCTTTCCACGCGTTCGCCCAGTCCTCCTCCTTGCACTCGCGCACGTTGAGGGGGCCGATGTCACGCATCCTCCCCAGGTGCCATAGCGCCTCCTCAACCTGCCGCTGCACGTCCGCAGCCTGGCTGTCGTCGGGCAGGTAGGTGCGGACGCTCACGGCTCGCGTGGGGTCTATCTCAGGTGGACCTAGCTCGGACCACACCTCTGGCTCCCCATCCTGGGGGAGTAGTGACTGCTCTACGACCACGCCGCCGTTATACCCCACGCGGGCGAACAGCTCGCTGACAGGCTCGACGGCCTCCGGGTCTACTTCTACTGACAATTCGATCCAATTCATATCTTATTCTGAGGGACGAAAGACGAAAGACGAAAGACGAAAGACGAAAGACGAAAGACGAAAGACGAAAGACGAAAGACGGTAGGTGAAATAGGCTGTTACGGGGTTATGATTCGTCCATCGTCCTTTAAACCCGCGCATGAATAGCTTAACTGCTGGACGAAAGACGAAGGACGAAAGACGAAGGAAACTGTTCGCTCCTCGATCAGACTGTTTACTTATCCATGCTCGGACCTATTCGTCTTTCGTCCTTCATCTCAATCACTTTCTTTGCGCCACTGGAGCAGCGTGCTCCCGTCGGTGAAGCCCAATGGCAGGAATGAGCCAAGCGTGAATACCAGCAGATTGTCCAAAAAGAAGAAGAAAGCTAGCCACCACGCTGTAGTGCCTTGTGTCAATATCAGGAGCGGGATAGCGGCTAATATGGTGAGCACCAGGCTCGCCAGTGGGCCGCCTAATGCACGCTGGATATAAATCGGTTTGGGTAATGGCTCTTCATCTGGTGGGTAAAGAGAGCGACTGAGCGCGCCCCACATATTCATCCCTACCATAGGGTGCCCTGTGCGGCGGGCGGCCCAGGCGTGACCTAGCTGGTGCCAGACGACGGCGGTCCAATGCAGAATGACGGCAATCAGCCCGGCTGCAATCGCCACGAGAAAAGACCTGTTGAGCAGTAAGAGTGCAACGGTACTCAACGTGACCCACAGTAGGAGCGAAGTTATAAGCGCGGACACGTCCGCACTTATGCTCAATCCCATCAGCCTTCCCAGCTTGATCCTAGTTTTAGCGCCCATAATTGACCCTAACCTTAGGTGTGTGAACCCGTAGGGGCGTGCCGTCGGCACGCCCCTACAGCGAAGCTGTATCGTCGCTCGCAAGCGAAAGTCCTATTGCTATAGCTTTTCATTTGAACGTTTCATCTATCTCGGCCCCGCCTGGGTCCACGGTGGCGGATATGGAGTTGTCGCCCATGTTCAGGGTCTGATATGAACCGATTACGCTGGCGCGCTCACCTATGAGTGAGCCGGAGAGCATGGCGGTCGTTACCGAGGCGTCGGGGCTGATGATGCTGTTGCGCACTATGGAGTCGCGCACCGTCGCGCCTTCGGATATCGCGGCGTATGGCCCCACTACTCGAGCTCTCCACTTTAGCTTCGGGCGACACGAATGAGGGGGGTAGCACGAGTGACGTGCCGAGCATGTACGGCCTCTCGTGTTTATCCATCTTCCGCAGCAGGTAACGGTTAGCGTGGAGCACTGCGTCCCACGTGCCCGTATCCTCCCATGCAGTAACCGGGTAGGTGCGGAACTTCGCGCCTTCCTCTATCATCACCTGTATCGCGTCGGCCAGGTAGTATTCTCCCTTCAGGCTGCGCCCCGAATCCATTAGGGTCTTTATGGCCCGGAAGAGCCATTGCGAATCTTTGAAATAGTAGAGGCCGACCACAGCCAGGTTGCTTTCAGGCTCCTTTGGCTTCTCAACCATCTTGGTTACGTATCCATCGGGGCCTTCCACCGCTATGCCGAAGCGCGAGGGGTCGGGCACTTCAGCGACAAACATCGCGCCGTCGTCCCTAAGCCCATTCAGCACGGTCAGGTCGGCCTCGAAGAGGGTGTCCACGAAGAGAGTGAGCAGATCTCCCTTGACGTACTCCTGCGCGAGGGCGATTGCGTCTGCTTGCCCGCGCATCACCTTCTGCTCGATGAAGCGCGATTGATATTGGCCGTACTCCTTTTTGACATAGCTCTCCATTTGCTCGCCCATGCGCCCGACAATGAATATCAACTCCTCTATGTCTAGGGGAGCGAGGGCATCCAATACGAAGGCAAGAGATGGCCTGCCCGCCACCGGCACTAGCGGCTTGGGTCGTGTATGCGTATGTGGCCTCATTCGAGTACCGTATCCCGCAGCGGGGATGATTACTTTCATGCTAGACCTCGGTTTGCGAATTACGAATTACGAATTACGGGTTGAGATTAGCTTGTAATTCGTAATTCGTAATTCGTAATTACTTCACGGTTACGCACCAGTTTAGCCCCAAAGGGGGTGTCCGCGCAAGGGCACATATCTTGCATTGACTTTAGTTTGGTGCGCCGGAGGGCATGTAAGCGGCACGCCTCTAAATATGAGTATTATCAGGGTCTACGCAGGAGGACCATCATGGACGACAGAAGCTATAATCAGGCCAACCAGTCGCGGGAGGGGGACTACGATGGGTACGCTACCCCTGGCAGCGACACTATCATAGAAAGCACGAGTGAGGCCATCCAGTCTCCCAGCCAAACTAGTGAGACGCGCATGGATGCGCCCAGTTCCGTCATCGAGTCGCTTGGGGAGACGCCTGGTGACGCTAACCCTGCACTTGCCGAGACAGTCGGAGCGCAACAGGGCGAGACCTCTACAGCCGATATGCTGATGGCCCGCGAGGGAGCTGAGGAGGACCGCTTGCGAGCCACAGGAGCGGACAATGCCGACGCCATGTACCAGGACCAGCAGCGCGGCGTGGCTTCCCAGGAGTACCTGGACAGCGATAGTGGCCGCCCCAACTGGCCTGATGACCGCCAGCGCGAGCCTATGGACTATGCCGATGCTCCTCGCGCTAACGTACCTCTTGGCGCGGGCAGTGTAAGCGGGTTGGACCCCAACCTGAAGGGGCGCGTGGATGCCGCTGTGGACCGTAACAGCACTGAGGCCTCGTATGGGGAGTCGCGCTCCGGCTTACCGGCGGTCGGGTGGGATGAGACCGGGGACACTTACGAGCGCCGCGAGATGGACCGCCCCACCCCTCCTTCCGACATGGACCTTATAGCGCCCGAAATGAGCAACCTCCCTACGGAGGATGACGATGACTAGCGGCAATAGCTCTGGCTCTCACCAGGCTGCTTCTAGCCATACCTCTTCCCCTGGCTATGACGACGATGGCTGGGCCGTGGTTAGCGCCCTCTTCGCTGATACTTCTTCCGCACACGCCGCGATACGCGAGCTGCGCGATATTGGGGTGCCTGCCGCCAACATCTCCCTGATCTCACGTGATGAAAAGCAGCCCGCCCAGGATAACCTTCGAGGCGCTGCCGGTGTCGCGCGTGAGGAGCTTGCGAAAGAAGGGCTTACATACCGTGCCTCTACCGAACTGCCCAACGATGAAGAGCTACCTACTACCGAGGCCGTCATGACCGGGCGCGACACGTCTGATATGCCTATTGTTACCGATTACGAAGTGCCGCCCAACGAGCCGCTTGGAGGGAGTGACCGTCTCGGCCTACCGCGTGATAGCGGTATGGTGCGCAGGAACGAGGCTGAGACCAACGCGGACGAGGATATTTACACCGACTTCCCCGACCAGCCAGGTGGGGTAGACCCCGACTCCCCTGCTGCGGAGAGCGCCGGGAGTGACGTACAAACCTCGTCGGAGCACAATAGCAACGTCGCGGGCAACGTGGCGGCTGGGGCAGGGATCGGTGCGCTGGCCGGGTTGTTGGCAGGGCTGGCGGGGCTTGCGATACCAGGGGTCGGGCCGTTCATAGCGGCGGGGCCGCTGGCGGGCGTGTTGAGTGGCCTCACCACGGGTGGGGCGGTGGGCGGCATCATCGGCGCACTCTCAGGAATAGGCGTGCCGGACGAACATGCCCGTGAGTATGCCTCCGCCATCGAGCAGGGGCAAATTCTCGTGAGCGTCCGCACGGACAGCCTGTCCCGCGACCACGTAGAGCGCGTGCTGACCGCTAATGGCGGCGAGAAGGTGCGGTCATAATATTTGCGACCTCTACCCTTCCGGGGAAAGACTTATTCTTCTTCACCAATGAAAATGAGCGCCACAGGCGCTCATTTTCATTGGTGAAGAAAGAGTTTTCTTGTGCTTTGGCGCGACTGCCGAAGTGCCGAGAGGCCCCGTGCACAAAAATTAGTATCGATATATCTGATTTTGGCTTAGATAAACATTGACAGTGATAGCTCAATCAGCTATGATAATATCCACTTATCATTCCTATGCTGCTAAGGCGAAAACTCTGCGGCGTGCTTTCGATCTGGCATAGGTCTTGTGAGTGAAGCCTGGGGTCGGCAGGCCATGACCTGGACAGAGCGCTTTGGTGGTATGGAGATGCCCCGCCCAATTCATCTCCTTAGAGCGTATTTCAAAACCTACGATCAGCCATGTGACGAAGGGCGCGGCAGGCTGCTATAAGGTTTTGAAATCTGCTCTTAGAATGCCACAGTGGCGGCTTTGTAACGGCAGATGCACAAGCGAAAGGAGCAACAATGTCAAGGCGCAAACTGTACCTAATGGCGGCGCTGATAGCGAGCTTTCTAGCGGCGACAGACTCTCTATCTGGGGGGCCAGCCAACCGCGGCGTCGGATGCGTCCACGCCGGCCACTTCCCAGGTAGCGGAGGTGACTACGGCGGTAAAGTACGACCTGTCCCCGCCCCTGCGCGAACTAGTGAAGCAGCAAGGGCCATTCGAGCCAAACCCTAAACAATTCACAAGACCTGAAGGTAACGAGATACTGAACAAGCCTATAGTGAACGGCTTCAGCGGCGATGGAGCGGTCCAGAGTGTTTACAACCTCTTCTCCCCTCTCATCCCTTCGCCCGTTATTACCATCAACGGCATTCCGAACAACTGGGGCGTCGCTCCCCCGGATGCCCACGGCGAAGTAGGCCCGATCCACTATATCCAGATGTTCAACCTCGGCTACCAGATCTGGAACAAGACCACAGGCGCTTCCATTTTGGGGCCTATAAAGAACAACCTGCTGTGGGCAGGCTTCGGTGGCCCTTGCCAGACTGAGAATGCAGGCGACCCTGTGGTCCTGCACGATCAAATGGCGGACCGCTGGATGCTCACGCAGTTCACAGACACAGGCGCGCCCTTCTTCAACTGCGTGGCTATTTCGCAGACCAGTGACCCCACGGGCGCATATCACCGCTACTCTTTTTCGACCCCCAGCTTCCCGGACTATCCCAAGTACGGAATCTGGCCTGACGCCTACTACCTCAACACGCGAGAGAGCGGTATCGGCGTTCTGGGCAATATAGCCCTGGAGCGCGCCGAGATGCTCGTAGGCAACCCCGCGGCTCGCCAGGTGCGCTTCACCACGACGGAGACGGGCTCAGGGCCTAACGGCTTGCTGCCTTCCGACATGGACGGCAGCACTCTACCGCCTGCAGGTACCCCCAACTTCTTCGTAGGGACCCAGGACAACGATGCTGGAGCGGTTGGAGACAACATCCTCCTCTACAAGTTCCACGTTGACTGGGTCACCACAGCCAACTCTACATTCACCGGTCCGACGGTCATTCCCGTCGCCCCGTTCAACTCATTCCTCTCCACCTGCGCGGGGCGCTCCTGCATACCGCAGTTGGGCACCACGAACCAGTTGGACCACCTCGGATACAGGCAGCGACCGACCTTCCGCCTGGCGTACCGCAACTTCGGCACCCACGCGTCGTTGGTTACTAACCAGTCGGTGGAAGCCTCTCCCGGCATGGCGGGCGTCCGCTGGTATGAGCTGCGCTCCACACCTCCCACCGTCGACCCTACCCTCTTCCAGCAGGGCACCTATAACCCTGGTTCGACAGATGGTATCTTCCGGTGGATGGGCAGCATAGCGATGGACCACGTTGGCAACATGGCCCTCGGCTACAGCGTCTCCAACGCTAGCCTATTCCCAGGCGTCAGGTACACAGGTCGGCTGGCGAGCGACCCCCTCGGCACGATGCCCCAGGGTGAAGGCACAATCGTGAACGGCACCGGCTCTCAGACCGCCGGCGGCAACAGGTGGGGTGACTATTCCTCCATGAACGTAGACCCCGTCGACGACTGTACCTTCTGGTACACGACCGAGTGGGTCCCCACGACCAGCGCATCTGGTTGGCGCGGCATAGGGGGTGCGTTCAAGTTCCCCGACTGCTCGCAAGGCACCCCCACTCCTACAGTGACCGGCACGCCTCCTACCGCTACCCGCACCACCACTTCTACTAATACAGTCCCCGTACCTACGGCCACAGCGACCGTATGCGCGTCGAACTACACGTTTACGTCAGCGACAGGCGGAGTAATCGTACCTGGTACGGTGGACATCGGGAACCATGGCGATGACGTCATCACATCGGTGACACTACCCTTCGCATACACTGTATACGACATGAGCTTCACCACGGTGAACGTCAGTTCCAACGGCAACTTGCAGTTCAACAGCGCCATTACTGGCCTGAACGACTACATCAATGCCTGTCTGCCTGTCACCGACAGAGCGTACAGCTACACCATCTATGCCTTCTGGGACGACCAGATTACGGCTCCCGCTGGCAAGGGTGTCTTTAGCTCTGTAACAGGAGTAGCGCCTAACCGTATATTCGGTCTGGATTTCCGCACCTGCGGCTTCAGCACCGCCACCACCTGTGCGGCAGGTACTGACACCAACTACCAAATCAGGCTGTACGAGGGTCAGACCAAGTTCGACATCATCTATGGAGTGATGGGCCTCACCGGCTCCAGCGCCACCACAGGCGTACAGAAGAACACGACCGTCTTCGCCCAGTACACCTGCAACACCGCCATAGCTGCCGGCACGATAGTTACAGGCACACTAGGCTCTTGCGCTACTGCTACCCCTGGTGGAGCCACCGCTACCGCGACAAGCCCGGCACCGACCGCTACAGCGACAACGTGCGCAGCACAACCCGCATGGCAGTCAGGTCCGTCGCAGGCCCCAGGCCGCTACACCCAGCAGGGTGCTGTAGGCTCTGATGGCAACTTCTACGTAGCAGGTGGGCAGGACGCCGCTAACGCTATAGTTGGCGACTTCTCCCGCTTCAACAGCGGCTCCAACACCTGGACGAGCCTGGGCAACATACCAGCACCGGCAGGCCAGGTATCGGTAGGTGCCGCTGGCACCAAGATATACGTAGCAGGCGGCTTCGTCGGTGGCACCGCCATCACAAGCACGTTACGCATCTACGACATACCGAGCAACACCTGGACGTTCGGGGCTTCTATGCCCGCGTCAGTGGAAGCTGCGGCTGGCGTAGTGCTCAGCGGTAAGTTCTACGTCATCGGTGGAGACGACTTCAACGCCTCCGTCAACAGCAACTACATCTACGACATAGCCCTGGGCACGTGGTCTACCGGACCGACTCTGCCCGCGGTACGTACTAACCTCAACGGCACGGCAGCCGGTGGCCTCGTGTACGTGTATGGCGGTGCAGATGCTGCCTTCGCCGGGGTCAACTCGCTCTACTCGTTCAACCCCGGAACCAGCACCTGGACGACGCTACTCTCCAACCCGCTGGGCACCAACAATGGTAACTATGCACCTGTCACTACATATGGGGCAGGTACGTTGCTGGTGGCCGGTGGAAGCTCGGTTAGCGGCACAGGCGCCTTCATACCGCACAACTTCACTTACCTCTACAATATCGCGGGTAACAGTTGGAGCGCCGGGCCGAACATGATCTCACCGCGCACGGGTCACGCGCTAGGCACGCTGAACGATGGGCGAGTAATAGCCTACTCCGGCTTGAATGCAAGCCCGGCAACAGTCACAACTACGAGTGAGCTGCTCGCGCCCGCAGGAGGCTGCGTCACTCCTACAGTCGGCCCTTCAAGCACTCCTGTCAATACCGCAGTGGCCACCAACACAGTACCTCCTACGGTAGCTGCAACAGCGACTACTTGTGCGGTAACGAACGTAGTGGCTGACGGCGGCTTCGAGGGAGGCACCCCAAGCGCTAGCTGGACTGAGAAGTCCACCAACTTCGGTACTCCTCTGTGCGATGCCGCATGCGGTAACGGCGGAGGCACTGCCGGACAGCGCACAGGCGCATGGTGGGTATGGTTTGGTGGCACCGCAGACGAAGAAGACGGAGCGGTCTCCCAGACGGTCAACATACCGGCCGGTGGTGCGACTTTGCAGTTCTACCTGTGGATAGGCGCGCACTCAGGTTTGGGCACCGCAGACTTCATGCGTGTGCTGGTCGGAGGCACTGAGGTATTCAGAGCAGACGACACGAACACAGAGTACGATGCGGGCTACACGCTCGTAACGGTGCCGATAGCGGCGACGGGTAACGTGATACTACGGTTCGAGGAGCACAACGATGCAGGTACTGATGTAATCAACTTCAATGTTGACGACGTCACCCTCAATACAGGTGGCGGCTGTGCTACCGCTACTGTTGGCGCTTCTTCTACGGCTACAACTCAAGCTACGGCAGTCGCAACTTCTACAACCGGAGCTACCTCAGTCGCATCTTCTACAGCTACGGTAGGCCCAACAGCCTGCCCGATCCAGTACGTGGACGTACCACCAGGCAGCGAGTTCTACCCTTACATAAGGTGTCTCGCCTGCCGTAAGATAGCCAACGGCTATGCCTGTGGTGGTCCAGGTGAGCCATGCGACCCGAACAACACAGGCTACTTCAGGCCGTTCATGTCCATCACACGTGGGCAGATAGCCAAGATGGTCTCCAATGCGGCAGGGTTCGGGGAAGACCCAGGTCCTCAAATCTTCGAGGATGTACCTGTGTCTCACCCGTTCTATGCCTTCATCAACAGGCTTACAATGCGTGGGCACATGGGTGGCTACGCGTGTGGAGGGCCAGGTGAGCCTTGTGTACCTCCTGGCAACCGACCGTACTTCAGATCTGGTGCAAACGCGACCAGGGGACAAGTCTCCAAGATAGTTGCCAATGCAGCAGGCATCACAACACCAATCCCAGCAGGCACTCAGACGTACGAGGACGTACCATCGTCCAACCCATTCTGGGTGTACATCGAGCGACTGAGTGCGCTCGGAGTAATGGGCGGGTATCTATGCGGAGGCACTGGCGAACCGTGCGTACCTCCTGGCAACAGGCCATACTTCAGGCCGTTTGCTGAGATCACGAGAGCACAGACCTCCAAGATAGTAGCCAACACCTTCTATCCTAACTGTCAGACTCCTGTCAGATCCCCATCTAAGGAGCGAGTCAAAAACCGCTAGGTAGGGTGACAACGTTGATAGGGTGCTGTGTATAGCGCCCTATCAACACCAATCTACAACTCTGGATACGTTAAGAGTTCAAAACAAGGGTAGGGGCGGTTCGTGAACCGCCCTGTGTCCAACAGGTGCTGTCCGCACAGGGCGGTTCACGAACCGCCCCTACTTCTTGGAACACGTTAGATAAAACAGTCATCTCACCTGGGCCTGCGAGGTCGGGTGAGATGACTGTTTTTCAACAGATATATATTCGATCGATTTACGCACCTGATCACAGAATGGAGAGAACTTCATGTCAAGAAATCTGAGGCAGAAGCTGGGGCGCACCAGGAACGTAATGACGTTGGCCGCAACGCTTATGCTGCTGTTGTTGGTGGCCGGCTTCGGCGTCCTGGTGCAGATGGGATTGTGGGCGCAAGGTCCCGCCGTCTCGTCTCCCGCCACCGCGAATAGATTGGCACAGGGTGGGTACGTGGCCGAGCCTGGCGAGGATCCGTCCGAAGAGACCAAGAACTTACTCAGCCTGGGAGATTACTTTTACAATCGCGTGTCCTATCCGACGGGGCGCTTTGACCAGCGCTGGATCGGCCAGGCTGCGGCGCAAGATAGCGCGATACAGCGCGGCGTGCCCGCGGGGCAGGTTATATACAACCCCCAGGAGAGCAATTCGCCCCTGATGCTGGACCCCAACAGCTTTACTTCGCTCGGCCCGCAGCCTCTCCAGAGCAACGGCTGCTCCGGCTGCTTCTCCTACGGCCACGTAGCAGGACGCACCAACGTCATGGCCGTTGACCCTGTGACGCCCAACGTGGCGTACCTCGGCTCGGACGGCGGTGGCGTCTGGAAGACCACCAACTGCTGCACCGCCACGACCAGTTGGACCCCTGTCACCGACGATCCTCTCCTTACCACTATCGCAATAGGGGACATCACGATTGACCCCAACGACCACAACGTGGTGTACGCAGGCACGGGCGACCTGCGTTTCGGCTCCTTCTCGTTCGGCAGCGCGGGCGTACTGAAGAGCACCGACCAGGGCGCTAGCTGGACCGTAATAGGCGCGGACGTCTTTACGCCTATCTACCCTGAGCCTGCCGGACAGTACCCCCAGTACCAGGCTATCGGCAAGGTCAAGGTGGACCCGCGCAACAGCAACAACCTCATCGTGGGCGCGAAGACCGGCGTGTACTTCTCGTACAACGCTGGCACCAACTGGACCGGCCCCTGCCTCCCCGACGCTTTCCCAACCCAGCGCCAGGACATCACCGGCCTGCTCACGAATAACAACGGCAGCACGACCGATCTGTACGTAGCTGTCGGGTCGCGCGGCTTCAGCACCACAGTCCAGTACAACCTGGGCGAGAACGGCGCGAACGGCATCTACAAGACCACCGTGCCCGCCAGCGGCTGCCCCGCAAGCTGGACCCTATCGAGCCGCCCTGACAATGGCTGGCCCGCTGGGACCGGCTCAGGCATACCGTTCGCGCAGGCGGGGGCAACACCCTGGGACGCATCGACATGGCGATGGCCCCCAGCAACCCCAACTATATCTACGCCCAGGTGCAGAACATCCCCACACAGAGGGCAGCTTGGCCGTGTGGCGCACCACCGACGGCGGCACTACGTGGCAGCAGCGCTCCGGCGTATCCGGCCTGACGGGCTGCGACGGCGACTACCCACAGAACTGGTACGACCAGGGCCTGGCGATAGACCCCAACAATCCTGACATCGTATTCATGGACACCTTCGACATCTGGAAGTCCACCGACGGCGGCACCGTCTTCGTTGACCTGACGTGCGGCTACGCGGGCGGCAACACCGTCCACGTGGACCATCACGCGCTGGCCTACGTGCCGGGGTCATCTTCAGTGCTGATAGCGGGCAGCGACGGCGGCGCATACGTCACCCTCAACGCCAATGCCGCTAATCCCACCTTCAGCCAGCTAAACGACTCGCTCAGCACGCATCGAGTTCTACTCCGGCGACATCACGGCCAACTTCGCCACTTCTGCTTCACCGGGCGCGAACGGCGGCATGCAGGACAACGGCTCCGGTGTGTACCAGTGGTCGGGCACGCCCGGCCCCGCGCTGTGGCAGCTCCGCAAGGGCGGCGACGGTATGTTCGCCCGCATCGAGCCGGTGATGGGCCAGCGCTGGTACCAGGAGAGCCAGAACGGCAACCTGTCGGTCAGCCTCACAGGCCCATTTGGCACCCTTCAGAACGCAACGGGCGGCTGGACGGCTGATACCCGCAGCTTCGTCTTCCCATACGAGATCTACAAGTACGACTGCCCGGCCACGGGCTGCACGCACATGATCGCGGGCAGCGACCGCGTGTGGGAGACCATACTGGGCGCGGTGCCGAGCAATAGCTGGTACGTCAACAGCCCCAACCTCACCAAGCAGACCCTCGCCGACCGCTCGTTCATCAACCAGTTGAGCTACTCGGTGAGCCTCTCCACGACCGCGATAGTCGGCACCAACGACGGCAACGTGCAGTACGGCTTCGGCCTCGGACAGGGTGTCGCCAACACCGCTACGTGGGTGAACGTCACGGGCGGCAACACCACTCTCCCCAACCGCCCGATCCAGGACGTGACCACCGACCCGGTGAATCCCCTGGTAGGGTACGCCGCTATCGGCGGCTTCGACCAGAACACGCCTTCTACCCCCGGCCACGTCTTCCAGGTGACTTGCACGGCGAATTGCGGTTCCTTCACCTGGCTGAACAAGAGCGGCAACCTGCCCAACATCCCGGTCAACTCGATCATGGCGAACCCGCGCTTTCCGCAGCAGGTATTCGCCGGCACAGACTTCGGCCTGTACTACACCAACGACATAACGGTAGCATCGCCTACCTGGCTACGGTTCCAGGCGGGGCTGCCCAACGTGATGATCTGGGACATGGCGATAGACCGTGGGTTCACCACCCTGGCGCTGTGGACCCGCAGTAGAGGCGCATACGTGTGGCCTCTGCCTGATGGACCCGTCGGTGGCGGCACCGTCACCCCGACGGTAGTTAACGCTACGTCTACCAGCACGGCAGTCGCTTCAAGCACTGTTCCCGCGTCAGCCACCCGCACAGCTACAACGGCTGTTTCCACGAGTACAGCTACAACAGCTGTTTCTACGAGCACTGCCACATCTCCGGTTGGTACGGCAACGGCGACGTGCGTACCCGCAGGCGGGACAGAGGATGTGAGTATAGGCAACCTCTTCTTCAACCCGCAGGACCTGACGGTAGGAGCAGGCACGACGGTGAGATGGACCAACACCCAGGGGTCACACAGCACCACGTCAGATACGGCGGTATGGGACAGCGGCATACTCGCGCTGAATGGGCAATTCAGCTACACCTTCAATACACCTGGCACCTACCCTTACCACTGTAGCGTGCACCCTTCCGATATGACCGGCACCATCACAGTGGTAGCTCCTTGTGCCACAGCCGTAGCCACAGCAACAGCAGAAGCTACCGCTACCTCATGCACCATCACCTTTACAGACGTACCTTCAGATAGCACCTTCTACATATGGATCAGGTGCCTGGCTTGTAGGAACATCGTCTCAGGGTACTCCGATGGTACGTTCAGGCCAGGTAACGACATCACCAGGGGACAGATAGCCAAGATGGTGAGTAACGCTGCTGGCTATGAGGATGTGATACCACCAGACCGCCAGACCTTTGAAGATGTCCCTCCCGACCATACCTTCTGGCTCTGGATAGAGCGCCTCGTCGTGCATGGTGTGATGGGTGGTTATCCATGCGGCGAAGAGGGAGAGCCATGCAACCCACCTGACAATCGACCATACTTCCGACCCTTCGCCAACGCCACACGCGGGCAACTGGGGAAGATAGTGGCAAATGCAGCAGGTGTAGGCGGCACGCCCACTGGCTTGTACTACACAGACGTGCCTGAAAGCAACCCCTTCTATCTATGGATAATGCGCCTGACCAATCTGGGAGTAATGGGTGGATACCCATGTGGAGGTGAGGGAGAACCTTGTGACGATGCCAATCGTCCATACTTCCGAGCCTTCGCCAATGTGACGAGAGGACAGGCAAGCAAGATAGTAGCCAATACCTTCTATCCTAACTGCGAGACACCAGCACGTCACTAGTGGTATAGGGTAGTGGTTCGGCAACAGAATAGGTAACAAAAAGAGGGCAGGACCAGTTGTCTGCCCTCTTTTTTGTTGTGGGTGAAATTGCATAAGTCTCAAACGGTTGCTATTTTCACTACTTAACTTTACAACCCGCCCTCATTCCAAGTAGAATGGGCCTGTTCACGCACAAACCAGTGTAGATGAGCTCCGCAATTCAGGCCTGACCCTCCACATGTTTCACAACATACGGGGTTGGGGCTGTTCGATTACACCAATAGGGGAAGACTATGCCACGTAAAAACGGCGGGCAAATGAATTGGAAATATCTGCTCTCGATGCCATTCCTTCTTGTCCTTGTTGTGTTTATAGCCTGGGTGACACGCTCCAGCATAGCCCCCGACATGGCCTCTACCCCAGCAGTCGCCGCGTCTGCCCCCGACCTTGCCTCGGGTATTATCATGGGCCATTCGTACCACAACGACGTCTCTCCCCCATTGCGTGACATGCCGCAAATTCCGATGAAGCCGCGCCAAGAGCATGATCTCAACATGAACCCGATAAGCGCAGAGCCTTACCGGAACGACCCGGACACGGCCGTGCAGCGCACCCTCAGCCCTCTCGCCATGCCCACGCCCATACTCAACTTTGACGGCATTCCCTTCCCGGGCGTGGCCTGCAACTGTGCTCCGCCTGACACCGTTGGCGAGGTGGGCGCTACCCAGTACGTCCAGATGGTCAACGAGGGCTACCAGGTCTTTAACAAAGCCAACGGCGCCTCCCTGCTCGGCCCCAGCGCGATTACAAGCGTCTGGGCCGGTTTTGGTGGAGTCTGTGAGAACAACGGCGGGGGCGATCCGGTCGTCCTTTACGACCAGTTCGCCAACAGGTGGCTGATCAGCCAGTTCGCGGGCACCAGCAACCCCACAGACGAGTGCATCGCCGTCTCAACCAGCAATGACGCCACCGGCAGCTGGAACCGGTATGCCTTCCACCTGGGCAGCAACTTCTTCGACTATCCGCATTTGGGCGTGTGGCCCGATGCCTACTATATGGGCGATAATGTCTTCAATGCGGCAGGTACGGTGCGTCTCGGTCCGCAGCCCTTCGCCTTCGACCGCGCGGCCATGCTCGCCGGCACTCCGGCCACCTTCATAAGCACGGGCCTGCTCGCTGCCAGCGTCCCTTACTTGCTACCGGCCGACCTCGACGGCTCAATCCTACCTCCCGCAGGCGCGCCCAACCCCTTCTTCGGCGCGAATGGCTCCGCCTGGCCCCTCTATCGCTTTCACGTAGACTTTGTGACCCCTGCAAATAGCACATTTACCCTATCTACCAACCTCGCCCCAGCAGCTTTTACCTCGCTTTGCGCTGGCACACGCAACTGCGTGCCGCAGTTAGGGTCTACAGCCAACCTCGACGGTATCGGGGACCGGGGGATGTTCCGGTCGGCCTACCGCCGCTTCGCAGACGGGCATGAGGCGCTGGTGGGCAATAAGAGCGTAAGCTCAGGAGGCGTGGCAGGTATCAGATGGTGGGAATTGAACAACGTAACCAGTGGCACGCCCACCTTCGTGCAACAGAGTACCTACCAGCCCGACACCACATGGCGTTGGATGGGTAGCGCCGCTATGGACGCCCTGGGCAACCTCGCGCTCGGCTTCAGCGCTTCGTCCGCCACGATCAACCCGCAGATTCGATACGCGGGACGACTGGTGAACGACCCGATCAACAATCTGGCGCAGGGTGAGGCGCACCTGTTCGACGGCACGGGTAGCCAGCTCGCCACCGGCAACCGTTGGGGCGATTACAGCGACCTTACCGTTGACCCGGTGGACGACTGCACATTCTGGTACACGACCGAATACTATGCGACTACCGGCCAGTTCAACTGGCGCACGCGCATAGGTAACTTCAAGTTCTCAACCTGCGGTGCGGGCATCCCCACGGCTACGCCGGTTATGACGGGCACGCCAACCAGCACGCCCACATCTACCAACACGGCTACTCGCACAGCGACTAGCACATCCACCAGTACGGCTACTAATACCGCCGCCAACACACCGACCAGTAGTCCAACCAACACCGCCACCAGCACCTCAACGGCTACCCGCACAGCTACTAGCACATCTACCAATACAGCGACCAGCACAGCAACGGCTACCAACACTTCCACCAATACGGCCACCAACACAGTCACTAACACTCCTACGAATACAGCCACTAATACAGCTACCAGCACAGTGACGAATAGTGCTACGGCGACCGCCACGGCTACTCGCACAGCGACTGGCACATCCACCAGTACGGCTACCAATACCGCGACGGCCACCAATACGGCTACTACAACGGCGACCGCTACGCGCACCAACACCTCTACTAACACACCAACTGCAACGACCACTAATACCGCAACGGCAACGCCCACGAGGACGAATTCACCTACAAATACGCCGAGCACCACGTTCGCACCTACCAGCACTACTACCAGTACCAGCACCGGAACGGTTACCCCTGTGCCCACGAGCACTCACACACATACGCTTGGGCCTTCAAGCACACCAACCAGCACAATAACCGCCAGTGCTACTAACACGAGCACAACTATAGCTACCGCAACTCGCACCAATACCGTCGTGCCCACAAGCACGCGCACCAATACCACTGTAGCTGCAAGCACAGCTACTAACACCGCTTTTGTCAGTACCTCCACAACCACAGCTACCTCCACAGCAGTGTCCAGCGCCACCTCTACAACCGCAGCTACCTCGGTTGCTTCTGCTACAGCTACAACAGTCTCTACAGCAATTGCCAGCGCAACCAGCACCACTCTGCCGAGCAGCACCTCTACAGCAGTAATCGCCACTCCCACTCCGACAGCCACAATGAGCATCGCTACCGCTACACCATGCACCATCAGCTTCATAGACGTGCCGTCAGACAGCACCTTCTACATCTGGATCAGGTGCCTCGCTTGCAGGAACATCATCTCTGGCTACTCTGATGGCACATTCAGGCCAGGTAACGACATCACACGCTCACAGATAGCCAAGATGGTGTCGAATGCTGCTGGCTTCTTCGAAGACCCAGGTCCACAGATATACGAAGATGTGGACCCCACTCACACCTTCTACTCATGGATAAACAGGTTGTCTATGAGAGGGCACATGGGAGGCTATCCTTGTGGGACTATCCCTGAAGAGCAATGCAACCCTCCTGACAATCGTCCATACTTCCGGCCCTTCGCCAATGCCACACGCGGACAACTGGCGAAGATAGTGGCAAACGCAGCAGGAGTGGGAGGCACACCTACCGGCCTGTACTTTACGGACGTACCGGAAGATAATCCTTTCTACACATGGATCATGCGTCTCACCAACCTGGGAGTGATGGGTGGATACCCATGTGGTGGTGATGGTGAGCCGTGTGACGATGCCAATCGACCATACTTCCGACCCTTCGCCAACGTGACGAGAGGGCAAGCCAGTAAGATAGTAGCCAACACCTTCTATCCTAACTGCGAAACTCCACAACGGTAAGCACTAAATAAGCACATTGGTATACAGGAGGAGGCGAATATTCGCCTCCTCCTGTATACTTTATCCAACCTCCATGTCTGCTCCATTTGCTACTTTCGCCGAGACCGCCGACGCCGTCAGTGCAACCACTAAGCGTCTCGAAAAGCTCGCTATCCTTGCCGAGTATCTGTCCCCTCTGAGTGACGAAGACCTGGCTATAGCCTGCCGGTTTCTGTCGGGGTTGCCGTTCCCCTTCTCAGATGAGCGTACGTTGAACGTTGGCTTCAGCGCCGCCTCTACCGTACTTATAGATATTACGGGCGTTGACCCAGGCGAATACGGCTTGCTCGCCGTGCGGCTAGGCGACCTGGGCGAAGTCGCCGCCCACATCCTGGCCCAAAGTCAGGTGGCCCAAGAACTCAATCCAAAATCCAAAATCCAAAATCCAAAATCGAATATCCTTGCGCTCTGCCCTGGATGCTTTCGAGACAATGGCATCTACTCGTGGGGCGGGTCAGAAGGCGTTGCTCTTGCGCAATCTCCTCGTGGAGGCTACCCCACAGGAAGGTAAATACATCGTCAAGCTGGTCACGGGTGACATGCGGATGGGACTTAAAGAGTCACTGGTAGAGGAGGCGCTTGCGCGCATGGCGGGTGCGCGCGTGGAGGAAGTGCAGAAGGTAAACATGCTGGTGGGCGACATCGGGGAGACCGCGCTTATGGCACGGCATAGCCGCCTGGACGAAGCCGGAATGAGGTTATTCCACCCTCTCAAATTCATGCTTGCTACTCCCGCAGAGAAGCCCGCCGATATCCTCGTGGAAGGGAAGAATCGTGGGGAGACCCAGGCATACGTCGAAGATAAATATGACGGCGTGCGGGCGCAGCTACACAAGGAAGGCGAGCGTGCCGTTATCTATTCCCGCACTCTCGATCCCGTCACCCACCGCTTCCCCGAAGTGACCGAAGCCCTCCTTTCTATTCCCCACGACGTTATCTTTGACGGGGAGATTGTGGCCTATTCGCAATCTGATGAGCGTTACTTGCAGTTCAGCGCGCTCCAGAAGCGCCTGGGGCGCAAGACAGTCTCTGACGAGCTATTAGCGGAAGTGCCTGTGGCTTGCATGGTCTTCGACCTCCTCTACCTGGATGGCGAGGTGCTGATGGACGAGCCTCTGTCTCGCCGCAAGGAAATGCTGGCCGCGCTCGATCTCCCTTTTCCGCTGGTGAAAGCGCCCACAGCGCTGGTGCCGCTTGCCACCCTGGATGCTGATGGCGAGGACGATCACCCCCTGGATGCCATGTTCGCGGCTGCGCGGAACCGTGGGAATGAGGGGTTGATGGTGAAGATGCCTGGCTCTCTATACTCCCCAGGCAAGCGGGGTAAAGCATGGCTTAAGGTCAAGAAGGCGCTGGCGACGCTCGACGTGGTGGTGACGGGCGTGGAGTGGGGACATGGCAAGCGCCGCCACATGCTTTCCGACTACACCTTTGCGGTGCGCGATACCGCCGATGAGGGCCGTCTGCTCAACGTCGGCAAGGCGTACTCCGGCCTTACCGACGCGGAGATCATCGAAATGACCGAGTGGTTCAAAGCCCATACGGTACGGGACTTTGGGCGGGCGCGCCTCGTGGAACCGCTCCTCGTCATAGAGGTAGCGTTCGATAAGATACAGCCCAGCCCCCGCCACAAGAGTGGCTACGCTCTCCGCTTCCCGCGCATAGTGCGCCTCCGCCCCGACAAGCGCCCCCAGGACGCTAACACCCTCAATGACGTGCGTTCCATCGCCGATAGTTTCTAAACTCCAAACTCTAAACGCCAAGACGCCAAGATAACCAAGAATGCCAAGTTATCTATTGATTCACCGCAGAGGCGCAGAGACGTTGAGGTTTTTTGTGAGTTGAGGCAATCAGGTGCGTTATGGTATGGTTGAGCTATGAAAATAGATAGACGACCTTTTTTGCTTGGGCTACTTGTCCTTGCACTTGTAGGCGTGGCGGTGTTTGGGGTGCTGCGCTTGTTTGAGAGCAAGGGCAGCACCGGCCAGGCGGCTGCGAGTGATGATTGGCCCGCCTTCATGTACAATGGGGCGCGCACAGGCTCCAATGCGGGGGAGGTGAGGCTGTCGCCTGATAACGCTGCCAACCTGAAGCTGCTGTGGCGGCAGAAGCTGGGGGAGGGGAAGGTGCTCGCCGCCCAGCCCATCGTCAAGGGTGATACTGCATACGTTGGTTCCTGGGACGGCTTCCTCTACGCGCTCAACACGGCGGACGGCTCTGTCCGGTGGAAGAAAGACCTGGGACGCACTACCACCAAACTGTGCGTTCCCGATACGGCGGGTATTACCTCGGCTCCTGCTGTGACCGATAGCGCGCTTTACATAGGCGGGGGCGACGACCAGTTCTACGCGTTGAATCCTCAGAATGGCGACGTGCTGTGGAAGTTCAAGACCGGGGATAACAGCGAGAAAGGAGGCGCGTACAACTGGGCGTCTCCATTAGTCTACGGCGGGCGGGTCTACTATGGGATCGCCTCGTTCTGCGATATACCCTTCACCAACGGGAGGATGTGGGGGCTGAACGCCCAGACCGGGCAGGTCGAGCAAGAAGTACATTTCGTCCCTGACAATCAGCTCGGTGGCGGTATCTGGACCTCTCCCACCGTAGACGAGGCAACAGGTGACTTCTACGTGACCACCGGCTCAGGTGACTTTTACATCGCTCACAGCTACAGCATGGCTCGCCTCGACCCGCGCTCACTCGCGGTGGTGGATGCGTGGCAAATTCCCATCGAGGTGCAGGTGTTCGACGGCGACTGGGGCACTACTCCCACCCTCTTCCGCGACCGGGAGGGCAAGACGCTGGTGGGAGGGGCTGCGAAGAACGGCTATTTCTACGCCTTCCGGGGAGATAATATCCAGCCTGGCCCGGCATGGAGCGCCAGGATAGCGGACGGCGGCCCCTGCCCTCAATGCGGCGATGGAGCCTCTCTCATCGAGCGTGTACGCCAATGCCACCATATACGTAGGTGCAGGCTACTATTCCCTGGGGCAGGTGCAGAAGTTCCCCGGCACGGTGCACGCCCTTGACCCCACCACCGGGGCGACCAGGTGGATACACCCCACGTTTGGTTTGGTTATCGCCGCGCTGGCTGCCGCCAACGGGCTGGTCGTGGCGGCGGCTGATGATACGGTAGAAGTGCTAAATGCTGCCACCGGCGAGCTACTTTGGGATTATGCCACCGGGGGGACCATCTACGCCGCTCCCACCATTGCGGGAGGCGTATTGTACGTGGCCTCCACCGACGGTCACGTGTATGCATTCAGTTCGGGGCCTTATCCAGATAATCCTGTTGCGTACAAGGTCGGGCAGGTAGGGAGCAATCCTCCCGGTTTCACGCCATTCCGCAAGCCTGTTGAAGCAGTTACGCCAGATCGTGTCGAGCAATGCTTCGATAATAGCCAATACTGCATTGGCGGCGACTTTCAGCAATTCTGGAACGAGCGTGGTGGTCTGGAGAGGTTTGGCCCTCCGGTGACGAAGGAGCTTGTCGAGGCGGGGCGCACAGTGCAATACTTCCGCAACGCCGTCCTTGTACGTTATAACAAACCCGATGGCAGTGGAACTGAGGTGCGCATCGGCAGGCTGGATTACCGCCTGGCCTACCCGACGCCGAAGGATGAGCGTTTCGAGGCTACCCAACCAATCTCAGCCACCGGCACTGTCTTCATCCCTGAAACGCGACACAACCTCCCTGAACCCTTCCTGACCTACTGGCGCGAGCATGGAGACGTCGCCAGCCTCGGCTACCCTGTAAGCGAGCCGTTTGACGAGTTTAACGTGCTAGATAGGCAGACCAGGCGCATGCAGTACTTCGAGCGCTCCAGGCTTGAGATAGTAAAAGGCGAGGACGGCGTAGAGCGTGTAGCGGTGGGCGCGCTAGGCCTATGGAAGTACCAGGCGCGCTACGGCACTTTGCCCTAGGGTTAGCCGTCTAGTGTGAAAATATGCCTTTACTTCTTGAAAAATACAAAATGAAGGTTCGGTGCAACCGAACCTTCATTTTGTATTTTTCAAACTCCCCTGCTATCGTCTGCCAGTTGTGGTATAGAGTCTGCGCAGCAGCATACCTAGCATAAACAACACCAGCCCAGAGCCTAGCGCCACGAATAGCGCTATGGGATCAGCCGCGCCGGTCGTTGGCATACCTCCTGGGACGGGGGATACCATTTCCGGCTCAGGGGTATTCTCCGGCTCTGCCGGGTTTACCTGCGGAGGTAGGGGTGCGCTCGGCTCGTAAGGTACGGCATCCGTAGGCGCGGTGATGCTCACCGGCGCTCCGAAGTCGCGGTTGGTGAGGGTGAAGTCTACAGCGACGTCAAGTAACGCTCCGCCAGGCCCTACCGCCTTCGTGTTCAGCACACCTCGCGTCTGGTAGATGAAGCCGTCCGCGTCCCCAATCCAGAGGTGTACCGTCAGCTTACTCACCAGGGCGGCCTGCTGTGCTTGCGCTGCGGGGATACCGATAGAGGTGAAGAGCTTGACGATATCCACGTCACCCTGGTACCTGGTGGTCGCCATGCCATTTATATCCTCCTTGCCCACCTCTGCTATCTGCTTCACAGCGTCAAACGTCCTCTGCGCGCCGTTGGGGTTGAATCCGTTCAGCCCTGGAATTTCGCTCTGGATGTTGGGCACGTTGCCTGGGGTCTTGGAGAGGTCAATCATCTGCCATCCTGGGATGCCCGTCAGCTTGAAGTAATACGCCTGCCCCACCTGTATCTGGTTGAGCGTGATGGCGTCCGGACTCCCCTCTGGAGTGATGTTCAGGTCGCACTGGAACCTGTCTCCCGCCTGCGAGCCTGTGCCATCCAGCTTCAGCACCTGTGGGCCAATGGTGATGCTCCCCACCAGGTCGGACATCTGTGATGCCGGCGCTTTGATTGGCGGCAGCACCTGCGCGTTAGGTTGAGCCGCCGCTCCCCGCGCTACTCCGAGCATCATCCCCGTTACGAGCACCGCCGATAACAGGTAACCCTTTGTCTTGTTGTTCATTCCATGCCTCCCTAATATGAATGGTCATTATATCAGTGTAGATGGCCGCTTTGCGGTGTATTGTTCGGCCATCTAGAGTATAGGGGCGACCATTAGGCACTCGGAAGGCCGAAACCTGCTCATTTGCTGCTCACTATCTGCTCAATTTGAGAACCAGGTTTCAGAAGGGAGGCAATACGAATATTTAGAACAAATTTACCATATTCGTGTGCAAAACTATTGACAAAGTAGAACAAATTTGCTATAATCTACTTGTAGGTTGAGGTGTTCTATAGCTGAGAATAGGCCACCACTACCCACAGGAGAACGATTGAGAGCGATGAGACTAAAGCTTAGGAGGTTTGAATAAAGTGAGCGCTAAGAAGATTGAAACTAACGAGATTGTCATAGATCGACAGAGTGAGAATAGCATACCCGGCACGTCCCAGGACGCACGCGAGGGTAGCACCAGCAAGGAGGCTCAGGTGAGCAGCAAGAATGGCAACGGAAACGGCAGGGTCGCACAACCTTTTGACCCGGCCCAGTATCTCAGCAAGTTCGACGGCAAAGACTACCTCGAAGTCAAGTGGCGCATCATGTGGCTCCGTAGCGAGCACCCCGATGCTCGTATAGTGACTGAGGTCGTGCAGCACAACGAGGAGGTTGGTTTCGCCCTTTTCCGCGCCGAGGTAGAGATACCGAACGGCGGCAGGTCTACGGGTTGGGGTTCTGAGACGGTGCGTGATTTCCACGATTACATCGAGGCCGCCGAGACGAAGGCCCTGGGCCGCGCGCTAGCATCACTTGGGTACGGCACGCAGTTCTGCCAGGACTTCGATTTCTCGGCTAACGCCCGCCCCGGCACGGCGCAGGTGGTCGATGCACCCGTGAACCTGGCCGCGCCGCGCAGCATCGGCAGCCGCGCTGGCAGCTTTGGCAACGGCAGTTCGGGGTCAGCTTCCAGGGAGCGCACTTTCGCAAACAGCGGCTTCCACTCTACGCCCGTCCCGGCTAACGGCGGTGGCCGCATAGCGGCGGTCGTCGACGACGATGATTTTGACCGGCTGCCCCCGGTGGAGATGTCCTCCCCCGGTACGGGTGGCGCTACCGAGAAGCAGGTGAAGGCGATCTACGCGATTGGCCGCGCCAGCAAGCGCCTCAGCGAGAGCCAGGTGGATGATCGCGCTGTGGAAGTGTTTGGGGTCCGCCCCGGCGAGCTGACGAAGGCCGAGGCCTCCCAGTTCATAGATATGCTCAAGGGTGACGTAGCGGCTTAGGACGGCGGACGACAGACGATGGACGACAGCCCGATATGAGTGTTCGTCCTTCGTCCGTAACGCAGAGGAGAAATACGATGGCAGATGAGATGTACACCACGAAGCAGGCAGCCCTCTACCTGGGCGTTTCGGAGGGGGATATACGCCTCGCGGTGCGCCAGAATAAGCTGAAGGCGTGGACCCTTCCCCTTGATCGCGGCCTGCTGGTGCGAAAAGCCGACCTGCTGCGCTTCCGCAGCCCTGCTACCCGCGCCTCCCTGACACGCCAGCTACCCCTCTTTACCGCTGACGCTCACGATAGTGATGCTAACGCCGAGGCGTCTGATACCACTGCGGCATAAGGGCAGAACTCAAGCATTTTACATACAAAAGGAAGGGCTGGATATGCGGCGTCCGGCCCTTCCTTTTGTTTAACCCTTGCTAGCGAGACCTTAGCCTCTCTGGTAGTGCGGCCAGGGCTGTCCCTCGGACCAGTACCATTGGTGCGCGCATTGTGTGCACTGGAAATTACCGGCGGGCTTCGTTAAGGGGGCGGCTCTATACCTGTTTTGTGCGAAGAGCGCGGTTACGATGGATGTAATGGCAATCGAGGTAGCGAGGGAGAAGATCGCAACCGTCTGGGTGGGGAGTGCGTTGAGCAGGAAGAAATAGAAGCTGCCTGCAACTAAAGTGGATACAAGGAACGTACCCAACCCCACAAGCACACATATGCCCAGCAGGCTCGCTTGCTGCTTCTCGTTCACCACATCTACCCTGAAGCGCCTGGCGCGAACCTTATAGCTACCGCAGTTTGGACATTGGACTTGTGCCACCCTATACTTCTCCCTTTTGGTCTGCATTATACATTACGCGAGTCTATTCCTATATACGATGGGAGGTTTCATAGATATAATATCTATGCAAAAGCGCGGGTTCTTTCGAGACTCGCTCTTTCAGTGTATAATACCCTGTAATTGGTCGTACCGAAACATATAGTAAGGAGCATTTCCATGTTCAAGCGCATTACTTATCCTGTCGCGCTTGTGCTCTTCAGCATGTTATTGTTATTAGGTGACTTACTACAGCTTTTGGGTAGTGCACAGGGCTATGCGCAGCCAACCTGCCAGACGTTCAAGGAAACAGGCAAGACCATCTGTGGCTACTACCTGGAATACTGGTTGAAGAATGGCGGCCTGGCTCAGCAGGGATATCCCATTTCTGAGCCACTAACTGAGGTATCTGAGACGAACGGTAAGCAATATGCCGTACAATACTTTGAGCGAGCTGTCTTTGAGCTTCACCCGGAGAATGCGCCGCCTTATAATATCCTTCTCTCTTTGCTTGGCACCTTTGAGTACCAGCGAAAGTACCCCAATGGAGCGCCAAACCAACAAGCGAACAGTAGTGCAGGTTCCGTATTGTTTGCGGCGACTGGAAAGCGCCTCGGCGGTAGGTTTCTTGAATATTGGAATGCCAATGGTAAATTGGCCCAACAAGGCTACGCTATCTCAGATGAGTTCATGGAAAAGAGTGAATTGGATGGGAAGACCTATCGCGTCCAGTACTTTGAACGCGCCGTATTTGAGATGCATCCAGAGAACAAGCCTCCCTTTGACGTATTACTCTCTCAATTGGGCACTTTCCGCTATCGAACAAAGTACGGAGCAATTAGCACTCCAGGTCTGATCCCGCCGACGACTGCTGCTACCAGCGTAGCGACACGGCCCCCAGTACCAACCAATCCCCCTCCCGTTCCTACTCCAACACAGCACAGCGGTGGTGTTTGTGGCACTCCATATGATCCTTTCGGTGAGGACCGTGACTGTTCCGATTTTGCTACGCATGAGCAGGCACAGTGCTTTTTCATAGCAGCCGGCGGCCCAGCAAACGACCCGCACATGCTTGATGGAGATCACGATGGACAAGCATGTGAAACCTTGCCCTAAATAGTTGGTATAACAGGAGGATTTTGGCTCGCCAACCCAGGCGTAAATATGCTCTTTGCTATAGCGTTCCACGACCGTAAACAGTACATTAGTCCCACTTTATGTCAAAAACTATTGCGTATTTTTCCGGTGCTCATGTAAGATGAGTCCGTGTAGAAGTACGTGTTTTAGGCTATTGGTTTTCCAAACCCCGTGAGGTGGGATAAATGAAAACTTATGTGACAGGAGAGTTGTCCGAACAGGGAAGTGGGGGCACTAATCTGGACGAAGAGATCAAGAGAGGAATAGCAGCTTCTGAGGCGGGCGACAAGGCCACAGCCGAAGCCATATTCCGGCAGGTTGTTGCCCATAAACCGGACGCCCTCGAAGCGTGGGTATGGCTCGGTTGGACCAGCGCGAGTCTCGAATGACTCGGAAGTAGCCTTTTCCCGCGCTTCCTCGCTCGCTCCCGATAACGAGGAGGCCCAGTTGGGTCTGCGATGGGTAGCGTCTCAGCGCGGCTCTCAGCCCCAAGCAGAGGCCAAACCATATGCAGAGGTCGAGACCCGGATGCCCGTTGCTAACGAGGCAGCGCACCAGGTCGCCCCATCCGCAGCCAGCCAGCCAGCGCAAACGGCCCCTCGGCCCGAAGCTATACTCCCCGCCAACCTGGACTTTACAGAGTCCATGCGCATGGCGGTAGCTACCGCCCAGGCCGGGGACAAGCCCGCCGCTTACTCCATGTTCCGCCAGATAGCCCTGCGCAATCCCAACTCACCGGAGGTCTGGGTGTGGTGCGGGGGCACGAGCCCCACGCTTGACGAAGCCGAGTATGCTTTCAAGCAGGCTCAACGACTCGACCCAACAAACGAAGAAGCCAATCTCGGTATGCGCTGGGTCGCCCTCAGACGCCAGGCCGCCCGCCATACGGGTGACGCCGTAGCCGCGAGTGCGATGAACACCAACATGATAAACAGCGGCACTCTCGCTACCCCTCCCATGGCGGCGCTTGATAGCCGCACAGCGACGGCGGAAAGTGCACCCTCCCCAACTGAGAGCAAAGAAGAAGCTAAGTCCGGCGAAGGATTATCCTTCTTTGCCAGGCTCCTCAAGAAGCTCAATATACCGCTGCCCGTCATCTTGCTCTTCGGCGCGGTGATCGTCGTCTACGCGGTAGTGGCGGTTGTATACCTCTCTAATTAGACGCCCGCAGAGGCCATATGCTCCGCATAGACACAAGCATGAAGTCATCCAGAATTTTCAGCAAGCGTGCGGACGCACTAACAATTCTTTGAAAAGGATAAAGATAAAGGTTCGGCGCAGCCGAACCTTTATCTTTATCCTTTTCAAAGTCCCTTCCTCGTTGGGGAGGGGTCGGGGTGGGTTTTGAGTTGAGTTTATGTATGTTATGAGAGGTTCGTGCCATTTTATGCGTAGATAGTGGATTGGCGTTGCAAAGGGGTATGTGGGTTAGTATAATTGAAGCAGGTAAGAGTGTAATACACGCCCGGAAAGGGCGGGAGGTGGAAAACTGGACTCGAACTCCCTGGCGCGCAAAATTGTGGAAATCGCCTCCGACCGCAAGGCCGAAGATATAGTGATGCTCGACATCACCAAAGTATCGATCATAGCGGACTATTTTGTGATATGTAGCGGCACGGGCGACCGCCACGTAAAGGCTATCGCCAGGGGAATTGACGACAAGCTGCGAGAAGAAGATAGTATCAAGCCGATAAACATGGAAGGCATAACGGAGGGCACATGGGTGCTGATGGACTACGGGGACGTGCTGGTGCATATATTCGAGCCGGCCACACGCGAGTTCTACCGTTTGGAACAGCTTTGGGCAGGGGCGCAGCCAGTATTAGTCGTTCAGTAGACGAGGGGAACGCCAAATGCAGCTGAAGACCGCACAGAAATCGTTAGAGGTAAAGAACCAGCCATCGGCCATCACCCTGGAGATCGCTCCTAAGTCGTCGCCAGGCTACCTTGTAGCGGGCATCGCCATAGGTGCTGTCTCCGGTTTTGTCGTGGGGTCGATCTTGACATTGCTAATCGGCGAGAAGAGTCTGCTTCTCGTGCAACACTTGTGGAACCGTATCACGAGCGGCCACCAGGACGGTGAGCGGGTGCGTTTCGAGCTATTGCTTCAGTAAGTTGTTAGAAGATAGAAATTAGAAGTTAGAGGTCTGGCTTAGAACTTGACTTCTAATTTCTAATTTCTATCTTCTAATTTCTAGGAAACGGCACTACCCAAATCCAGATCACGGCGGCGTGCAGGGCTGCTCCGAGGATTACCAGCAGGTGGAAGATTTCATGGAAGCCGAATACCCTCGGGAATGGGTCGGGCTTCTTCAGGGCATAGATTATGCCGCCAAGCGTGTATGCTACGCCCCCTAGAAAGAGCAGCATCACCGCTTCTGGCGGCAAGGCGGCCAGTAGAGAGGGGAGGGCAAGTATGGAAGCCCACCCCATGACTATGTAGATGCTTGTGCCTACCCAGCGTGGCAGTCGTGTTGTGAATGCCGATAATGCTACACCTATGGCGGCGAGGAGCCAGATAACAATCAGTATGGTAACGCGCAGCCAACCTTCCATCACATTGAAGCAGAAGGGCGTGTAGGTGCCGGCGATCAGCACGAAGATATTGGCATGGTCCACGGCCCGCAGTTTACGACGCATCTCGGGCTTCCACGTGCCTATATGGTAAATGGCGCTCATCGTGAACAACTCTACCATGCTCAGACCATAGACCAGCATGGAAAAGAAGCGCGGCGAGTCATCGCCGGTGCGGAGGCACAGCGCGACTGTGAGCGCGATAGCTCCTATAGCCGCTAACGCGTGCGACCACCCTCTCAGAAGTGGTTTTGCCTTTGCCCCAGGGGGAGTATTCGTGCCTATTTCTGCGCCCATGCCTCTATATCTTCACTAAACGTCATCGAAATCTGCGCCATCCAGTGCGCCATCGTCTCCCACATCGCCGCCAAGGGCTTCAGGGTCGAGGTCTTCCATGACGCGCTCAGGGTCTTCGCCAGCTTCGATGCGGGCGAGGGCGCGGTCGAACTCCGGCCCCATATCCATCTCTTCGCCCATCGTCTCTTTCATCTGCCTCGCCCAGCGCGCCACCGCTCGCGGGTCATTCTCATCGAGACCTTCAAGCCCGGCGGCCATCCCTTCGAGGTCGCCCGGCATATCATCATCGCCACCATCACTGCCCGCACCCACACCTGCGCCCACACTCGTGTGGCGCAATGTACGAGCGCGGGACATCCTGCGTGTGAGGTCGGGGCTGCCGCAGCGCGGACATCGGTTCTCGCCAGCCGTCGTGCGCGCTTCAACCGCGCTGAAGCTGGGAAAGAAGATGCTGACCCTGCGCTTGCAACCCCCACAATCATATTCGTAGATAGGCATAAAAATTAAGTTAGCTCCTTCCGGTCTGTCTGAACGGTAAGATTGTAGCGCAGGAGAGAGTGGCTTGCAAGGTGATGTGCCAGAAAGAAAGTGGAGGAAGTATAAATAGACCCTGCCACTTAGCGGTTAGCTACACACTTTACCGCCCCTTATGTTATAATCCCTCCTTAGACAACAATTATGGCAGTATGGCAGCCTGCCTGAAAGGAGTGCCCTGGAGTGGTACAGCTAGCTAATCCCGCGGAGATAGAGGGTAGCGGCATCGATGCCGCATCAGGTTATTTATACAGCCCACAGGCCCTCACGCGCCGCCTGGAGAAAGTGCGCGCTAAGATGGAGGAGCTGGGCGTAGACAGCCTGCTCCTGACGCACCCGGACAACCGGCGCTACATGAGCGGTTTCAGCGGCCACGACCAGCCGCCGCTCGATACGGCAGGCTTCCTGTTGATAGGCCCCACCGACCTCTGCCTCATCACCGATGGGCGCTACGGCATCCAGGCCACCCGCGAGCTTGCGCCGGAGCTTGGCGTCTCTGTGGCGGTCCACATCGGCAAGCTCATACCTACCGTGGTTGAGCACATAAAGAACCGAAACTGCAAGCGCCTCGGCTTCGAGAGTGCCCATCTCATTCACCTTTGGTGGCAGCAGCTTGTCGAGGCTCTGCCCGATAGCAAGCTGATACCTACCAGGAGCGTCGTTGAGCCGCTGCGTATGGTCAAGGACCAGGATGAGTTACGCATCCTCCGCCGCGCAATCGCCATATCGGACGAGGCGTTCAACATCGTCAGCCGCCGCATAGAGGCAGGCATGACCGAGAAGCAAGTTGCGTGGGATATCGAGCGGACTATGCGCGAGCTGGGCGCGGACGAGCGCGCTTTCGGCTCTATAGTGGCTGCCGGGCCAAATGGCGCGCTGGCCCACGCTGTGCCGGGCGACCGCCCTATAAAAGAGGGCGAGCCTATTGTGATAGACATGGGCGCGAAGCTGGAAGGGTATAGCTCCGACATGACGCGCACCATATGCCTGGGCGAGCCGACCGATAAGTTCCGCGAGGTCTACAACATTGTGCTTGAGGCGCACCTGCGGGCCGAGCGCGAGCTACGGCCTGGCATGAGTGGCAGAGAAGCCGATGCTCTCTCCCGTGACGTGATTGAGGGGGCGGGATACGGGGACCAATTCACCCACAGCCTGGGCCACGGCATCGGCCTCGAAGTCCACGAAGGCCCCAGCCTCCGCAAGACGGTGGAGGATGCCATACCGGAGGGCGCAGTCACAAGCGTCGAGCCAGGCATTTACATAGAAGGTTGGGGCGGCGTTCGCATAGAAGACCTGGTACTCTTCCGCCACGACGGCGTAGAAGTGCTGACCCAGGCGGATAAGCAAGATTTTATGGAGTTGGTGGTGACGGACGACGGACGACGGACGATAGACGATAGACGATAGACGATAACACGGGCTATTTCTAACTTCTAACTTCTTGCTACGTATCTACTTCGGAGACAGAGATGACAGTAACCACCAGCGATCTGAGAAAAGGTTTGACTATAATGCTCGATGGTGAGCTATATAAGATAACGGACTGGCAGCACAACAAGCAGGGGCGTGGCAGCGCGCAGGTACGATTGCAGCTCAAGAACCTCCGCTCAGGCAGCAACATCGAGCGTACTTTCCAGGCCGGCGCAAGTTCGAGGACGTGCGCCTCACCCGCCGCGAGCTACAGTTCCAGTATGCCGATGGCGACGTATACAACTTCATGGACCCCGAAACTTACGACCAGGTGACCCTCAGCGGGGAGCTGCTTGGCGGTGCCACCAGCTACATCCGCGAAGGGGATAACGTTGATATTCTGATGCACAACGACAGCTTCGTGGATATAGACATGCCTGCCGCCGTAGTATTGGAAGTGGTGCAGAGTGAGCCTGGAGTCAGGGGCGACACCGCGACAGGCGCTACCAAGCCCGCCCGCCTCGAAACGGGCCTCGTCGTAAACGTCCCCCTGTTCGTCAACGAAGGGGACAGCATCAAAGTAGACACGCGCAGCGGTAAGTACCTCGAACGGGTCTAACAAGTGCGGAATGTGGAGTGCGGAGTGCGGAATAGATGAGACGCGATGCGTGATGCGTGAGTTTATCATCTATCGTCCATCGTCCATCGTCCATCGTCCATCGTCCATTCCGCATTCAGGAGGGGGTTTTATGGTAAGGCTTCCAGAAAAGGGGAGCGACGACTCACCAGGGAAGGATAAAGATAGGGAGCAAGGGCACGACGAAGCTCCCAGCCTCGCGGCTCTGAGCCATGAAGTCAAGGAGCTTGTGCGCCTGATCTCGACTACTGACGTGAGCGAGCTTCACCTTGAGAGCGGGCAGGTACGTATTACCATCAAGCGTGGCGGCCACCCGGTGAATGGCTATTCTCGCCCAACCCCTGCATATATCCCGCCCACTACCCTCCCTGAGCCTGCGTCTGCCAGCCAGCTCAATCTCATCGGCCAGAACCCCGCGCATGGGGAAGAGGTAAGCCTGGCTGAGGGCGAGGAGATACTAATCGCACCTATGGTGGGCACCTTCTACGCAGCATCCTCCCCTACCCAGCCGCCTTTCGTCTCCGAGGGTGACGTAATAGAGCTGGGCCAGCCTATAGGCATCATCGAAGCGATGAAGATGATGAACGAGATCGAGGCAGAGTTTGGCGGCAGCATCACCCGCATCCTCGTGCAGAACGCCCAGCCCGTAGAGTACGGCCAACCCCTGATGGTTGTGCAAACCCTCCTGAATAAACATGAGGCATCCCAACTTTAAGATTTACGCTTGGCAGGCATAGAATCCCAAGCTCATGAATGATAAAAGGGATGACAATGGGCGGCGCAGCCGCCCATTGTCATCCCTTTTATCATTCATCAGACCTAATTACGCTTTAGAGCCGCACCGGCACTTATGAGTGCAAGCGCCAAGATAATAGCCAGAGAGATAAGGACCACCGGGGTAGTGTCAGGGACCCCTACGCCTGGAAGGTCACTTTCACTCTGGGGGGTCGGGACGATGGTGGCGGTTTCCAGCGTAGTTATGGCTGTAAGGGTCGGGTGAGCCGTAGGTTCCAGGGTGACACTTGGGGATGCCATCACGGTCATCAAGGGCACCGCAGTACCCTGCACTTCGACCTTCTCCGTGCCAAGCTCATAAGCCATCAAGTCCTGAAAGTTTCCGCCGTCAGAGGACGAAAAGACGAGGCCAATGGGTGTATATATCTTCAGTTCGGCGTTAGTGAGGTTCTTGATCTCCGCTTCCCCATCTCCGTAGAAGTTATCCTTCGTTTGGGGTACGAACTTGCCAATCACGCTCACCTTGTTCTGTGCTATTGCATCCGAGAGAGATATGCCGTCGCCTGTATCGTTGGGTGCGCTGACGGCGTTATCCACGATCTCCTGGCCGATTGCGTGTTCCGGTGCGTGCCAGGTGTTATCTCTCAGGAACCACACGGCCAGCTCTGTTTGCTGCGGATTGTTTTCCGCGAGTCCTTTGTTGATGGCGTAGTTGAGCGCGGCACGCAGCTTTTCGCCCGCCAATCCCTTCGCTGACATTTCACCCGTGGGAAAGGGCTTGCCAAAATCGAGACAGAAACCTCGCACCTGCAACAGGACCGAGCCTCCCGCCGGTATAGTCACGCTACGGGGGCCTTCCGGTTGCCGCACGCTCCCTGCGCTCCCAACGAGGGGCGCTATAAGCAGGCCGAACATGAGCGCCATGCTGGCTGTCATTGTTTTGACGCGGTTGCCGGTTCGAGCGTTGCTTTGCCTGTTCATGCTCGTCTCCTTCTCCCAAGCTGGGCAGATGCGTTGAGCAATCTCCACCACACCTCGCCGCAGCCAGTTGCGACGGAGATTGCTCAGCTAATCCCATCCTTCACCGGAAGGAGCGTCCAGGTTTGGAAACCGAGTTACTTTTGGAGTCTGCGCCTCTGCCCGAAGGTTGCTGCCAGCCCGACAGTAAGTAGTGCGATGCCCACCACTAACCCGATGAACATGAAAGTGTCACTGCCACCGGCACCTGAGACTGGTAGCACGCTCCCCTCAGAAGTGGGAGTTGCCTCAACTGTCGGTTCTACCGTGGCTTCGACGGTAGCTTCTACGGTGGCTTCAGTTGTTGGGGTGATGTCCCCTCCTAAAGTGGCTGTTGCCTCGGCTGTCCCTTCCACCGTTGGGGTAGCATCCACAACCGTGCCTGTAACGGCAGGGCTGGCCGTGATGGTGGCCTCAACTGTGCCCGTGCCTGTCACTACCGCGGTATTGGTGGCGTCTACCGTGGCAGTGCCGGTGACAACTACCGTCTCTGTCGCCACGGCAACCGTGACGGTAGGGGTGGCTACCTGCGCCGACGCCTTATGTGTCCCAGATCCGAGCACGAGCGCGGCGAACAGTATAGCCGCGCCCAACATCATCAGCAGCGGTCCGCCCACGGCTATCTTGCTTGATCTCCTTCTGTGCCTTTCCATTCTTTCTTCCTCCTATGGCTTGCGTATGTTGTTGAAGTAAACGTATTGGAGCTATCAATAGCAATATCTGTACCCTAACTTTTGACGGCGTTTCAGTAGGCTGTGCTGGCGTGGCATATGCCCTATACGGTACAATATAGGATGCTGGTGTGACCGCGTAGGGGCACGGAGCCGCAGCGACGCACGCCGTGCCCCCACCTGCAAGATGCCCCTAAAATCCCAAATGGAGACAATATCATCTATGCCCACAACCGACGTGGAGCGCACCGTCAATTTGCAGACCCCCCGCGTGGTGAAATGCCCCACGCCCCAGTGTCCTGGCTGGATTACCCTCGACAGCACTCGCCACCAGACCGAGCCGTGCCGCTACTGCCGCATCGGCGTAGACACGCTGCGCTTCCTCCTATCCAGGGTTGGGGCCGAGAATAAGGCCCTACCCGCGCAGGTGCACGACGAGTTCAACCGCCTCATGCTGACGATGGCGGGCGCATGGGGCCAGAACGTATACCTGCGCCCTTCACAGGAGACATTGGTTGATCTGAAATCAGGCGCTCGTGGGGTAATAGTGGAGTACAACCCGCAGCTGGGTGACGCAGGGAGCGACGGCCCCGCACCCCTCGTGGGTATCATCCTCCACAAGTTGCTGCACTTCGAGGCCCACCTGGGGCAGAAGCCCATGCAGATGGCGACGAAGTCGGGCGCGAAGGATAAAGAGGGGATGGCACCCCTGGTCAATTACCTCCTGACGGTAGCCGACCACGCATGGGTGACGTCGCGCCTGGAGCAACTCAACCCCCTGCTGCACAGCGCCCAGGGGCGTTGGGGCCTCGACCTCGCACAGATGCTCGTAGGGTCGGAGAGCATGTTCAACCGCTACCTGTCGGAGCGCAACCTTCAGAAGCTCGTAGCCGTATTACAAACGACGGATGATGCGAACGCGTTCCGAGATGCCGTGATGTCTCGGCTGGCTACACTCACCAAACAAACTATCGAGCGCGAAAAGGAAGACACACGTCGCGTTTACCTGGCTATCCAGCTCGCCAACGTGCGCCTGCTCAACCCCGAAGCTTACGAACCGTACCAGGCTGCGCTGACTGGTACAGGCACTGATAACGTGCGCGACGCCGCTGGCTTGGCAGACCGTCTATACACATCGCTGAGCGAGTTGCCCGTGGCAAGCCCTCCTCCCGCGAAATCGAAGGAAGGTGAAGCCACTGCCGCCATAGTAGTCGAGTTGGCGCAGTTCCATAACGCGCTTGAGAGTGGGTTAAAGGCGCTGGGCCTGGCGAATTATTTCGAGGTAAAAGGGTAAAATAGCAAACCTCCGTGAAATGGCAGTTTCCTGATCTAAGGAAAGCGCGGCAGGCTACCCAAAGAGGGTGGACCAATCCAAATATAGATGACGTACTTGAGAACCCGGCAGAAACTAAGGCAACGGTCTGGCTGGCGACTGGCGACCCAGCAACCGTTTACTATCGAGATGATGGTCACTACGTAACACGCGATGATATAACTAGAGATGTTTTCCACGTAAGCGATAGGAACAAGCCGAACTGGATTGACCCCTTTGGCGATATTGTGAGACCCAGATGAAACAAGCACTAGTAGTAACAGAATCGAGACTGCGCCAGCTACTTGATAAATATGTCCCCGTCGGTATCGTTTGGGGGAATGAGCTTTGCATGAGACCTATAGATGCCCTTCGGCTGGTTGACGATCTAGAAGCGTTAGGGGTTGCCATACTTGGTGTTGATGGTTGGCGCTTTTCCAATCCAGAGCACGAACACACCAGGTGGCTGACGCCCGACTTGAGCGTTGACTTTTATGTAGGTGATGAAGCCTTGCGGAGTAGTGATCCGGCGCGGGAAAGCGCCAGGCTTGTACGATACTATCTGACGCATTCCAGCCCTGAAGGAACACAATTCGTTTCCCTTTCCTTGGATGTTCCACTAATATGGGACTTACTTCCGAAAGAGAGGTCGTGAGTTAGGACCATGCGCGATCAGTAATACATTTGCTGCCAAATCGTAACGGTTTATCTGTCCTGAGACAGGCGAGAACCAAATGATATGTGATAGATGTGGTAAGGAAGGTGCGCGCATCCGTAGAGTTGCCAGAACCTACGGCAAGGGCACTGACCTGTTGGTAATTGAGGGTATCCCGGTAGTAAGCTGCCCTCATTGCGGAGAGAGTTATCTCACAGCCGAGACATTGCACGAGATTGAGCGTATCAAGCTGCACCGCAAGAGTGTTGCGGTTGAGCGTCCCGTGGAAGTTGCGAGTTTCGCTAGTTAGAGAAGATAGGAAAGCAAAGATATGATCAAATGGTTAAGCGGTCTGTTCGACAACACAGACAAAGAGATGAACCGCCTGCGACGCATCGTCGCACAGGCGAATACACACATAGAAGAGCTATTGGAGAGCCAGCGCGAGCAGGCTGCCAGCGTGCGCACCGAGGCGTTCCGTCTCCTCAAAGAAGCAGGCGCTGAGGCCGAGTGGCAGCGCATCGAGTCTGGCGAGGTCGCGTCGGTTACGGCTGAGGCCAACCGCCTGATAGGGGAAGCCGACAACCTGCGCGCTATCATCGAGACGGGCGAGCAGACGAGCCGTGTCCTCTCGGTGCTGCTGGCCGATCTCCAAGCAGCTACAGGCGATGAACGCCGAAAAGCTACAGCGCCCACCCGCTGAGCGCCGCGAGCTTGAAGGGGAGATAGAGCTTCTCATAGGTGAGCTTAGCGAGCAATTGGGCGGCATGTTAGAAGCGAAGCCTGGCCTGCGCGAAGCCATTCTGGCAGCGGTGCCCAAGGCAAAGTTCCACCCCCAACAACCCTCCGCCGAAGAGATGATAAAGCAGGTAGAGGCCACCGCCAGCTTCCTGGGCCGTGAAGTGGCAGGCTATTTTGGCCGCACCAATGAGACAATGCTGGCTCTACGTCGCTCCATCGGCCTCAGCACTTTGAATGAACTGGTGCAGGGTGGTGACGTAGGGGCACGAAGCGTAGCGACGCACGCCGTGCCCTTACAAGGTTTGGATGCTCTCGAAGGTGCTACCGTGAATTTGGTGCGCGCCCTCGCCGAGCGCGACCTGGTGAAGCACTTAGCCCGCCAGGGCCTGCGCCTGCCCGCCGACGTGAAAGCATCCGCCGGGCTGGATGAACAGCCTGTCCAACAAGATAATCGGGGGCGGCGCGGGCGCGACAATCGCCCGCAGAGCCTTGCGCCCGACCTCGGCCCCAAAGACCCCCTGGCCGACGACCTTTACTGGGAGGAGCAAGCGACTTCGGAGTTGCTGGCTGCCGCATCTGCCGCTATCCAGGACGGCAGACGACAGACGACGGATGAGGGACATTCAATCCAAAATCCAAAATCCAAAATCCAAAATGACGTTGCTGCTCTCGCGGAGAAGTTCGCGGGACGTGAAGAGCGCCTGCAAGCGCGCACATCCTCCTTCCGCGCAGGCATACTGGAAGCCCGCACGGCGTTCTGGCAGGGTATGCAAGCGCGTGTTGCGGATATAGCGGGCGCTGCTGGGATGCAGCCTTACATAGCTAAGTTTGAGGAGCTTGACGCAGAGCAAGATGCCTTGATCGAGGCAATTGACGCCCAGGCCGCGGACTCAAATGCGCCCGTGTCCGTCAAGCCTGACGAGGTTGCGCGGCTTATGCAGAAGCGCGACACCCTGGAAGATGATACGTTCGCTGAATTGATGAGCCACTTCAGGGCCGAGGACCGGGGCATATTCGACCGCCTGCGCGCCCTTCAGGGCGAATTCCGTAAGGAGCAGCGTGCGAACGAGCGCGACATATTGGACGCCCTCATACCGGAGGCGTTCTCAGTAGTGTGGGAGGCGTCCCGCCGCACTACTGGCCTGCGCCCCTACGACGTGCAATTCATGGGCGGTATCGCCCTGCACGAGGGGAAAATATCGGAGATGAAGACGGGCGAAGGCAAGACGCTTGTCGCCGCCGCACCTCTCTACTTGAACGGCCTGACGGCACGCGGCGCGCACCTCTGCACCGTGAACGAATATCTCATCAAGCGCGACAGCGATTGGATGGGCCCTATCTACAAGATGCTCGGCCTCTCGGTGGGCGCGATCCTGAGCGGTATGGCCCCCTGGGAGCGCCGCGACGAGTACGGCGCGGACATCACCTACGGGACCAACTCCGAGTTCGGCTTCGACTACCTGCGCGACAACATCGCTAACTCGCCCGACGACATGGTGCAACGCCCCCACAACTTCTGCATCGTGGACGAGGTAGACAACATCCTGATTGACGAAGCGCGCACGCCCCTCATCATATCGGGCGCGTCCGAAGGCTCCGCCGAGATACACATACGCGCCGCGCAGTTCGCCAAGACCCTGCGTCGCCGAAGCGGATTACACAGTAGACGAGAAGAGCCGCAGCGCAGTCCTCACCGACGACGGTATCAGCCGCGCCGAGGCATTCTTCCGCGTAGACAACCTCTACCACCCCGACAACTTCCAGCTCGTCTACGGCGTGGACAACGCTCTCAAAGGCGCACGCCCTCTTCCGGCGAGACAAGGATTATGTCCTGTGGCAGGAAGGGACGGTCATTAGCGCAAACGAGCGGCTCAACCCTAAGATGGCCGTTGAGGTCGTTATCGTAGACGAGTTCACGGGCCGCCTGATGCAGGGCCGCCGCTACTCGGAGGGTCTGCACGAGGCCATCGAAGCGAAGGAAGGCATCCGGGTGCAGTCCGAGAGCCAGACCTTCGCCACCATCACCATCCAGAACTACTTCCGCCTCTATCCCAAGCTGGCGGGCATGACCGGTACAGCGGCTACCGAGGCCGAAGAGTTCTTCAAGATATACAAGCTCGAAGTCGTGCCCATCCCAACTCACCGCCCTATGATCCGCATGGACAACCCTGACCGCATCTACCGCACTGAGGCCGCCAAGTTCCGTGCGGTCGTTGAGGAGATCGGGAGATGCACGAAGAGGGCCGCCCTGTGCTGGTGGGCACGGTCTCAATCGAGAAATCCGAGGAGCTGAGCAAGATGCTAGACGAGGCTGGCCTTACCCACTCCCTTCTCAACGCCAAGCAGCACGAACGCGAGGCGAGCATTGTGGCGCAGGCGGGCCAGCGTGGGTCCATCACGATAGCCACCAACATGGCGGGTCGAGGCACCGACATCGTCCTCGGCTTCGGGGTGAACGAGCTTGGTGGCCTCCACATCGTAGGCACCGAGCGTCACGAGAGCCGCCGCATCGACAACCAGCTTCGTGGCCGCGCAGGGCGGCAGGGCGATAACGGCTCGTCTCGCTTCTACGTCTCCATCGAAGACGAGATCATGCGCCGCTCCGGCGTGAACCAGAACATCGTCAACTCCGCCCTCTTCAAGAACCTGTGGGAAGAGGATATGCCCATCGAGCACTCGATGATCAGCCGTAGCGTCGAGCAGGCGCAGGTGAAGATGGAGGGGTACAACTTCGATACGCGCAAGCACCTGGTTGAGTATGACGACGTAGTGAATACCCACCGCGACGTTATCTACGGCGAGCGGCGCTTCATCCTGCGCGACGGCGACCCGCGTCCCGTCATCAGCGAGATGATAGCAGAAAAGGTGCAGGAGCTTGCCGGACCACCTCCCGACGATGGCCGTGGCAAGAAGATAAGAGCGCCAAGACCCAGAGCTACGTCGCCATGTTCGACGCGATACGCGACACTTTCCCCGACGACATAGTACGTCGCCTCCTTCGCTCGATACTTACAGACCGCATAGCGCCCCTTGCCGAGGAAGGTGATGTAGAGGCCGTGGCAGAGGAGCTAAAGCTTGTCGCCCAGGAGGCTTTCGAGGGCGTGCTTGCGACCCAGTTGAAGAGCGTAGATGAGAAGCTCCAGGACTTCTTCCATATAGGCGACGTGTACTATGAGATCGCTGGCGAAGGCACTATTGATTACAACAAGCTCACCCGCTCGCTCGGCTTGCCCATCGAAGTTATACGCAGGATGCAGGACGAGGAGATGGGCTATGAAGAAGCTAAGGACTTCCTCTTCGACCTCTACACCCAGTCATTCGAGCGCGACCAGGAGCCAAAGCTGGCGAAGCTGCAAGCACAACTTGAGGCTGATGCTCGGAAGTTGGACGACGGACGACGGACGACGGACGACGGGCAGAATGGTACTGGTAATTCCGCACTCCGCACTCCGCACTCCGCACTTGTCGAGAAGCGTGTCCGCAGTCTCCTTGAGACCATAGACAACACCTATATCCTCTCCTCTGCGTCGGCGGCGCGCTATGTGGAAGGCGAGTCGAGTGGCCGGTCTGCCTCTATGATGGGTGCTGATAGCGACAATGTAGTGCTTGAGGTACAGGAGCAGCTTGAGGTGCTCTACGGCGAGGTAGAGAAGGTGCTGGGGGACGTGTTCGTGGAGAGCAACGTTGCCTGGCCTCTTATCGCGCTCGTGGACAATCGCCTGCCGCGCTCCGTCTACCGCGACATAGAGGAGCGGCTTGGTCTCGAAGGGCTTGAGCAGATTGAAAACACCCCGCTCGGCCAGCTCGACCCCGAAGTGCGCGAAATCGTGAAGGACGCCTTCGTCCGCTGGCAGGAGTCAGACCTCATGTTGCGGGTGATAGATTACCTGTGGACCCGCCACCTCACGACGATGGAGCAACTGCGCCACTCTATCGGCCTGCAAGCCTACGGTCAGAAAGACCCGTTGGTGCAGTACAAGGTGAAGGCATACGATCTGTTCGATGAGCTAAAGGCAGAGATACGCCAACTGGCAGTGTTGAACGTGCTCCTATTGGGCAGTAAGGCGGAGGCCTCAAGAGCAGCGTCTCGCCCCGCGCCACCACAGCCCCAGCGCCAGGCCCCGCCAGCACCCTCCGGCGATGGGCGCTCTCAAGCTGCCGCGAGATCAGGCAATGGCAAAGGTAAGCCCGGCGGACACCAACAGCGCCCTGGACAGAAGCCTGGCGCGCCCACCCCTGTAGCTGCGGGTGCGGGCGGGAAGGCAAAGATAGGTCGCAACGACCCTTGCTTCTGTGGCAGTGGGCGCAAGTATAAGCAGTGCCACGGGCGGTAATGAAAGAGAAGAACAAACAGGGCAACAATCATAGTTCTAGGAGGTTCTCTGATGACCTTATCTCCACTCACGGAACCCGCCGATATAGATGCAGCTGTTCAGGTTGTCTGGGATAATATCAGGCCAGGCGCCGAGCCTGTGGAGAACACGATTGGCTACCAGGGAGGAAGTTTTAGACATACCGTCTATTGGTATGCACATTTACATATGTGGACTATACTTTCTCCTATGTTAACGGTCAATCAATTCTGGTTCGCTTTTGGAAATCAGGATCCCAATCTCCACCGCTCCCTCAGTATCACCTGTGAGATCAATATCCCACGTGAAGGTTTCAATCGTCGGATCGCAGGCGCGTTTGCTCGCGATCACCAAGGGAATATTTATCTGACGCACAGTGGCAATCTCCGTGGGGGTCGTCAGGGTGTAGGCAGAACCTCCTTTGTTGCCTTCTACCCGGGCGACAACCGAGAAACAATATTCTGGCCCGATAACAAGACAACGGAGGTTATTGTTATAGGCCAAATCTATGACCCTCAACTCCTTGGCAAGATAAAGTGCTTTGTCGACCAAGCTGATGCCTTCAAAGAAGCTGCAACTACTGGGCAGACCCAGAAGGCTAGCAATGCCGCCGCACCCTCATTCACACCCGAATTCTCTGGCGTCCGCGAGAGCTACGTCCTGGAGACAACTATCGCAGCGCGCTGCGACCATGGCCCCGTTATGTCTGCTCTTCGTGCAGCCCTCAAATCACGCAACCTAGAAGCCTTCAACGATATGTACCGTGACCTATATCTTCTCGCCCCGGACCGCACAGTGTCCTTCCTCTTTGAGGCCAAAACAGACATGACCACTTACAGTGTTTATACAGGTCTTGGTCAGCTTATGTACCACAGTGCCGCACAGGCAAAGCTCCCAAAGCGTATCTTGGTCCTGCCAGGAACGCCTAATAGCGCCACCGTCGATGTGCTCTCTCGCCTTGGTGTAATAGTGCTGCCATACGAGTGGCGTGAAGACATCCTTACCTTCCCCACTCTCAACGACATCCTGTAGACTGCACGGAGACAAATCTTGGACATTTAGTTCTGGCTTCTCATAGGTCTTGTAGTCTTCCTGGCCGTGGCTGCACTCTCACGCTGACGTACAAGCATGAAGAATCGAATGGAGTTCCTAACCGCCTGGGGTGAATAAAAGTATGCAAACGAGCACGCTATCTAAATATAACAGAGTTCCAATTCGCAACTGCTTTGGGGGCTTGCCTCCTCGTTTCAGCCTTGCTGACTGCCTGTGGCGGTAACGCGAATGTGCCCGTTACCCTCACGCCCAACACCAACCCTACCGTAGTGGAGGCTACAGTGACAGCGACCAACAACTCCAACATTAGTTACCCCAAGCTGGGGCACGCGCCCGACTATAGCTGGATAGCGGGCTGGGTCTCCGTAACCATGATACAGGGTGGTTGTATCTACATACGCACCGACGCGCCACCCGCTACGCCAGGTCCGCCACCTACGCCGGGTATCAGCGGCCCCATAGTCAGCACCGCATTCAGGAGTGATACGTCGCCACCCCTGCGCGATATAACGCCGGAGCCACCCTCCATACCCACCCCTGACGTGTCGAGCGGCGTATTCATAGCAGGAGGCGAAGGCTGGGACTCCTCGCAGTGGAAGGATGGCGACTATGTCGTAGCCTTCGGCCACGTCGCAGGCCCCAACGACACCAGGGAGATGTGCCCCGGCGGCGCGCAGTATGTGATAGATAAGGTACAGGCGAACCGCTGATTAAAGGAAAAAGGATAAGGGATAAAGGATAAATTAGAAAGTGAACTCCTAATTTATCCTTTATCCCTTATCCTTTTTCCTTTTCACCCTCCCGCCCAAACGTTCGACGCCTTCTTCGGGAAGAGTATCGGGAGGAGGGCGCGGGCGTCGTCGTTGTTTGCTGAGCAGTCGGGGTAGGCGTGCTGTAGCTCTTCCATTGTGCGGTAGCCGAAGAGGATTTGCAGGAAGGTAAGGTCTGGAAACGCGGCGTCTCCTTCTTCAGCTCGGTCCGGTTTCCACCCATCTAACGTGATGCGCCCTTTGTCGAACTTGAATAGGATGCCGCTCCTGTAGAAGCTGACTTTCATCTCACCCGTGTAGCCCCATTGTGGCGACTCTGCAAGGCGCTTTTCGAGCACGGGGATAATGTGGCGCAGGAAAGCTGGTACGTCGGGCACGCGGATATACCAGGCGTAGGGCTTGCGTATGCGCGGCAGCCTCTCAGAGATGGTATCGTATACAGGGTGCGTCTCTCCAAGCGAAAAGGCGAATGACCCGAATTCGGTCCCGTCCCGCTTTGCGTACTCCTCGCCCGTGGCTGCCATGTAGCGTATAACGCTCGGCGTCACCGAGAGCCACGCCACGCTCGGTTTCAGCTCGTACATGCGTACCCCTAATCCTGGCCCCCATAGCTTGGTCCCATGTACCAGTACACCGACGGCATCCCCTTCGGGCGTTTCAATTATGCGTATCTCATTGCGAAAATCGCTCTTCTCACTGCGCCCTTCGAGGTCGTAGCGCCAGAGCTCCTCGTCGCGCACGGAGGCGAGCATAGAGCGTGAGGAAGTCTGCTTGTACAGGTCTGATATGAAGGGTACGTCCTCTGTTGTGGCACGCCTGAAGTTGTACGGCTCTGATTCCCCTTCCTTCAGCTTGGGAATGTGCGGTTTGAAACCTACCCGACCACCTCCCAGGTTCACCGTCATCTCATAGCCGAACTGGCGGTAATACCAGGGTATACCTGTGATGCCCTGCACAAGCTCGCCACGCTCGGCGCTCCATCTATGCACCTCGTTGAACTGGGCGCGCACGAGGCCGCGCCTGCGATACTCAGGGTCGGTGCTGACAATCTCCGGCTGCCCGAAGAGGAAGGGGATGCCCCATAGGTCCATATCTGCGAGAAGAGGCCGATAGACGACACGATTTTGCCCGTTTTTGTGTCCTCTACTAAAGTGAAGTCCCCCGGCCTCAGAGTGGGGTGCTCGCCACTCATCAGGTCAAGCATCCAGGCGCGCAGGCCCTCGTTGGGGTCTGTCTCGCCTATATCTACCAGGTGGGTTGCATGGAAGTCTGACAGCGTTTCGCGGTCTTCAGTCTGTGGCCCGGCGCAGGATGAGGCCATCGCCCAGGTCTTGAAGGATATCTTTTTTGGTCATCAGGTCTTGCGACAATGTATTCTCCTCATGTGTGATTATCGGTCCAGCATAGCACAGGCCGCATCATGTTGCATCGGACCGAAGCCCTATCTTGAATTACCTTCTTTCGCAAACCGGCACGCAACACCGAATTGTGAGAGAAAGTAATCTGTTTTATAATTTCCAGGCTTGCTATCAGCTAGGAAGGAAAATAGGTTGGCGGAAACTCCCTTACGGAGACAATATCTGCAAATCAAAAGCCAGTACCCTGACACCATCGTATTCTTCAGGCTGGGCGACTTCTATGAGACGTTCGACAAGGACGCCGCTATCGTCGCCCGCGTATGCGACGTGGTGCTCACCTCGCGCCCCACGTCCAAGGACCAGCGCATACCGATGGCAGGCGTGCCCTACCACTCCGCTGAAGGCTACATATCCCGATTAGTACAGGCCGGGTATAAAGTAGCGGTGGCCGAGCAATTGTCCGCGCCCACGGTGGACGAGGAGACGGCTGCTCGGCGCATCCGCCTGGGCAAGAAAGAGTCGAGCCTGACCGCGAACTGGGCTGAGGCAGGCGTGCCCGGCCACCAGGTTGGCAAAGGCCGCGAGCTTGTAGAGCGCGACGTGGTGCGCGTAATCACCCCCGGCACCGTCACAGAGCCGGGTATGCTGGACGAGCGCCGCAACAACTATGTAGTGGCGGCACTTGCTCGAAGCGGAGGGCGCGGGCATCGCTTACGCGGACATTACCACCGGCGAGTTCGCCACCACCGAGATACGCCGCCCCGCTTCCGAGCTATCCCTCGCCGTCCAGCAGGAGATGGACCGCCTCCACCCCGCCGAAATCCTAGCCCCTGACGAGTGGCAGGACGCAGCCGAAGGTGGAGGTAGGAACGCGTATCGGGCGTGGGCCGCTCATGCGGACGACGGACGAAGGACGAAGGACGACGGGCAGCAACAAACCAAGAACCACAATGGGATTACTCCGCACTCCGCACTCCGCACTCCGCACTCCACAACCACTCCGGTAGACACGTGGAGCCTCGAACAGGCCCGGCGGAGGCTTCTGAAGCACTTTGGCGCTGCCTCGCTTGAGCCTTATGGGTGCGCTCGCCTTCCGCTGGCGACACGGGCAGCCGGGGCGTTACTGGCCTATATAGGCGAGACCAACCGCGCCGCGCTACAACAGCTTACCAGGCTCGTTACCTACTCAACCGAGCAGTACATGGCGCTCGACCCCCATACCCGCCGCAACCTGGAGATAGCCGAGAGCCAGGGCGGGCGTCGCAATTCGCTCTTATACGTACTGGACGAAACCCGCACCGCGATGGCTTCGCGTCTCCTGGCAAGGTGGCTAAACCAACCATTGCTCGACCTCAACCGCCTCAACTCCCGCCAGGACGCTGATAGAGGCGTTCGTGGATAACGCCGCCCTGCGGGTAGAGCTACGCGATCCTCCTAAACAACCTCCCCGACTTGGAGCGGCTCACCACGCGGATTGTCCAGGGGAACGCCGGGCCGCGTGATCTAATAGCTGTCAAGACCGCTGTGGATAGGTTGCCGGACATACAGCGACGCTTGCGATGGCTGATGGCACAGGAGGCAGAAGGCAGAAGATAGAAGACAGTAGTGATAATGAACAATCCAAAATCCAAAATCCAAAATCCAAAATTCTGGGCTCTCTAGCCTCCCGCATACAACCCTGCGAAGACCTGTCGGACCTTATCGGGCGAGCTATTGCCGACGACCCGCCAGCGCTAATCGGCACGGGAGAGGCTATCCGCCCAGGCTTCAGCACTGACCTGGACAACTTCCGCGCCGCCTCGAAGGACGCGAAAGCCTGGATAGCGGGCCTGGAAAACCAGGAGCGCGTGCGCACGGGCATCAAGGGCCTCAAAGTAGGGTACAACAAGGTCTTCGGCTATTACATCGAGATCTCGAATGCTGGGGCGGACGCCGTTCCCAAAGATTACATCCGCAAGCAGACTCTCGTGGGGGCCGAGCGATACATCACGCCTGAGTTGAAAGAGTACGAGAACCTGATCCTGAACGCACAGGAGAAGCTGGTCGAATTAGAGCGTGCGGCCTTTGGCGAGGTCTTGAAGGAGGTAGGCGCGTCGTCGCGAGGCTCATGGGAGTAGCGGAGGCACTGGCACTGCTGGATGTCTTCGCGGCGTTAGCTGAGGTGGCGGTGCGCCACAGCTATACCCGTCCCAAGCTCGATGATAGCCCTGTGCTTGACATAAGAGAGGGCCGCCACCCCGTAGTCGAGCGGACTTTGCGAGATGAGCAATTCGTGCCCAACGACGCGCACCTGGACAGTCGTGATGCGCAGGTGATCATCCTTACAGGCCCGAACATGGCGGGCAAGAGCGTGTATATCAAGCAGGTGGCGCTGATAGTGCTGCTGGCGCAGATCGGCTCGTTCGTGCCCGCCGAAGAGGCGCACATCGGGTTGGTGGACCGCATCTTCACGAGGGTAGGCGCGCAGGACGACATAGCCACCGGGCGCAGCACCTTCATGGTGGAGATGGAGGAGACCGCCTACATACTCCACCACGCGACCTCGCGCTCGCTCGTCATCCTGGACGAGATCGGGCGCGGCACCTCTACCTACGATGGCCTGGCTATAGCGAGCGCCGTGGTGGAGTACATCCACAACTCCCCACGCCTGCAATCCAAGACCCTATTCGCCACGCACTACCATGAGCTGACCGAGCTTGAGAAGCTTCTGCCCCGCGTCCGCAACTACAACGTAGCGGTAGCCGAAGAAGGAGAGCGGGTGGTCTTCCTGCACAAAATAGTGCCTGGCGGCGCAGACCGCTCGTATGGCATCCACGTAGCGCGTCTTGCAGGGCTGCCCCGCGCTATCTTGCGGCGGTCAGAAGACATCCTGGAAGACCTGGAGCGTGGTGGTACGAAAGAAGCTCGACGCAAAGCGATGCAACAGCCCGTAGATGAGCGCCAGCTTGCCCTCCCATTCGCCCAGGCCATCACCGACCCAATTCGAGATGAGCTACGCCGCCTGCGCCCGGAAGAGATGTCGCCCCTAGAAGCATTGGGGGTGCTGTATGAATTGCATAAGAAGGCTCAGGAAAGCTAAGCTCCCTTAGCCACGTACACCTTTTCTTCGACCTCTTTACCACTCCACTGGGCTACGTGGCCGCAACGGGTGCATTTGACTTTCTGGGCGCCGTCGGCGCGCTGGGTGCGGCCCATGACGGTCATCATGCCGCCGCACTGTGGGCAGGGCAGCGGCACGGGCTTGTCCCAGGAGGAGAAGTCGCAGTCGGGGTAGCGGCTGCACGAGTAGAAGACCTTGCCTCGCTTGCTCTTCTTTTCGACCATCTGCCCCTCGCCGCACTGTGGGCACTCCACTCCCAGGCTGACCACGATTGGCCGCGTATAGCGGCACTTGGGGAAGCCTGAGCAGGCGATGAACGGCCCAAAGCGGCTCTCGCGGATCACCAGGTCGTGGCCCGATTCGGGGCATAGCTCCCCTGTCTTCTGAGGCTCCGGCCTGGCGACCTCGATGCGGCCCACCGTCTTTTCGGCCTGGGCGAGCGCGCTCTCAAGCGGCCCGTACAACTCGCGCTATTACGGGCACCCAGGGACGCGTGCCCGCGGCTATCTCGTCAAGCTCCTCCTCCATGTTGGAGGTGAAGCCCACGTCCACTATCTTCGGGGAAGTGCTCCACCAGCAGGTCGTTGACCGCGATGCCCAGGTCGGTGGGTACGAACTTCTTCTCCTCCTGACCACGTAGCCGCGCTCCTGTATAGTGGAGATGATGGGCGCGTATGTGGAGGGGCGGCCTATACCCTGCTCCTCCATCGTCTTTACAAGCGTGGCCTCGGTGTATCGGGGCGGTGGCTGGGTGAAGTGCTGGTCGGGCCATAGCTTCAGCAGGTCGAGCAATTCCCCTTCGGGTGAGAGGGGGCAGTGCTGCCTTATCCATCTCGTCCTCTGCGTCACCCGCGTCCTGGCCCTTCCCTATACACAGCTATGAACCCATCGAACTTGATGACTGAGCCTACGGCTCTAAAGCATCGGGACGCTGGGTTAGGATTCGCGGTTGAGGATTGTTAGCTGTCGTCCGTCATCCGTCGTCCGTCGTCCAGCCCCCACATCCACTGTTGTTTGGTCGAATATGGCGTTCGCCATCTGGGAGGCGACGAAGCGCTGCCAGATGAGCCGGTAGAGCTTGTACTGGTCGTTGGATAGGTACTGCTTTATGCTCTCCGGGTCGCGGGCGGACGATGTGGGGCGTATCGCCTCGTGCGCTTCCTGGGCGCGTGGGGCCTTGCTCGCGTACCGGGGAGGCGTGGCCGGTACGTACTGCTTGCCGAAGCGGGCTGCTATTACTTCCCTTGCCTCTTGCTGCGCGATGCTCGCCACGTTGGTAGAGTCGGTCCTCATATAAGTGATGAGGCCGGTCGAGCCTTCAGCGCCGAGGTCAACTCCTTCGTATAGCTGCTGCGCTATCTCATCGCCTTGCGCCCGCCGAAGTTGAGCTTACGCGAGGCTTCCTGCTGCAATGTAGACGTTATGAAGGGCGCGGATGGGCGGCGCAACGTCTTCCTTCTTCTTGACGCTCTCGACTACGTACTCCGCGCCCTTGAGGTCGTCAACCACCGCTTTGGCCTCAGCCTCATTCTTCAATTCGGCCTTCTTGCCCCGTATCTGGTTGAGGGTTGCGTGGAAGGCGTCCTTCTTCTGGCCGGAGGGGCGCTTGCTGAGGTCGGCCTCTATCGTCCAATACTCCACCGGCACGAAGGCTTCGATCTCTCGCTCGCGCTCCACGATGAGAAGCACGGCCACGCTCTGCACGCGGCCCGCCGACAGCCCGCGCCGTACCTTCTTCCAAAGGAGAGGGCGAGAGGCGGTAGCCTACCAGCCTGTCGAGCACGCGGCGCGCCTGCTGAGCGTCTACCAGGTGCATGTCTATCTGCCTGGGGTGAGCGACCGCGTCCTGTATCGCGTGTGGCGTAATCTCGTGGAACTCCACGCGGAACACAGGTTGGTTGTTGTCGCCCGCACCCGTCACCTCGCGGACGTGCCAGGCGATAGCCTCACCTTCGCGGTCGGGGTCGGTCGCCAGGTAGACGGCTTTGGCCGCCTGCACCCTGGCTCTAGGTCCTTGACCGTCTTGCTCTTGTCGCGGGGCACGACGTACTGGGGGTTGAAGTTATGCTCGACATCAACACCGAGGGTAGATTTGGGGAGGTCGCGGACGTGGCCCATGCTCGCCTGCACGCTGAAGCCGCGCCCCAGGTACTTGGTTATCGTCCTGGCCTTCGCGGGCGACTCCACGATTACCAGGCTATTCCCCCTGGCGATAGGCGCAGCGCTACTCTTGCCCCTGGATGCGCTTCTCGTAGGGGCGGTTCGTGAACCGCCCTTCCCGGTGGCCCTGCTTCCAGCAGCCTTGCTAGAGGTACGCTTCGACGTGGTAGCCTTCTTAGTCGTCTTGCCTGCTGTGTCGTCTGTCTTTTTAGTGGTTGCCATTATCCGCCTTTATCTATCCTATCTCGAAAGAGAAACTCTTTGTATTACTTCTACACATTACCGGAGATGCAATCGCGCATCGCTCGCAAATCAGTCTACGCTCTGTACTCTGTGCATGTCAAGCCGTATAGATGACCAATGGTGCTAGTTTGACAACAACATAGGGTTGCCCGAAGCTGTTGGTGACCAAACCACAGCGAAAGGAGCAACCCTATGTCTACCGTAGATTTTATCACACAACTGTTCTGCCCAGTGGACGATAAGATGACAGATGTACCCAAACACAACCAAGCGAGCTTGCACCCCTCCGAAGTGGTGACGTTGGCGCTGCTGTTCGCCATCAAGGGAGTGGGTAATCGAGCCTTCTACCGTTGGATCAAGCGGGACCACCTGAAAGAGTTCCCTCACTTGCCTGAACGCACTCGCCTCTTCCGCTTGTTTGCCACTCACCGGGAGTGGGCTGACCGCTTCCTGGCCGACCCCACCATCTTGGGAGTGGCCGATACTTATGGCATCGAGCTTATACACCCCTGGCGAGAAGGGCGCAGTGAGAGGCAGATTGGCAGGAAAGGCAAGAGCAATCACCGTTGGATAGTGGGAGCCAAGCTGGGACTGGTGCTCAACAAGTGGGGTCTGGTAGCTGGGTGGGACTGCTCCACAGCCAACGTGCATGACTCGGCCTTCCAACCGATGGTTGCACAATTCGAGGAGGAGATGGTGGTGCTTACCGACCACGGCTTCTACCTCAAGAGTGGCAATCCTTCCAACATGAAGGTGTGCGAGCGTGGCAGATGGAACACTCGCATCATGGTTGAGAGTGTGCTTTCTATGCTGCATACTGTCTGTCACATCAAGCATATGGCTCATCGGGTGTGGAGCTACTTGCAAGCTCGGCTCGCTTTCTGCATGGCTGCCTTCAACATCTTGGCGGCCTGGCACTGGCATAATGGTCCTGATCGCCCTGTGGCTGACGAACACGGCAGAGTTCATCTCTCTATCGCTGAGTTCAGTCTGTAGCACTAGCACCATTGGTTAGATGGGTCTAAAGTAGGATATTTGGCCCATCTTCTAAGAGGTAATAACAAAACCTACGTAGGGGCGTGCCGTCGGCACGCCCCTACAGGCTGGCCCTTCACCTTTTATGGGCTACCAGCTAGCTACTAGAAGTCATCCCATAAATGGGCTACACTGGAGGTGATACAGGGGCTTGCTCAACCCCTCAAGATTGGAGGCTACGCAACTAGTGACACACAAACTCTACGCTGAGCTAGCCTCATGGTGGCCCTTGCTCTCTCCACCTGATGATTATCTCGATGAAGTCGAATTCTTCCAGCAGGTGCTCTTAACGAAGGGCCTACCGCCCGCACCCACATTACTTGAGCTGGGCTGTGGCGGCGGCAGCAACGCGGTGCATCTCAAAGCGAGCTTTGCCCAGGTGACCCTTACGGACCTTTCGCCGCAGATGCTCGCGGTGAGTCGCACCCTCAACCCTGACTGTGAGCACCTCGTAGGGGATATGCGCACGTTACGGCTTAATCGCACCTTTGATGTGGTCTTCATCCACGACGCGATTGACTATATGACCACGCTGCACGACCTTCGCCTCGCACTGGAGACCGCCTTTGTCCACTGCACCCCCGGCGGGCTGGCCCTCATAGTGCCGGACTATGTCAGGGAGACTTTTGAGCCGGAAACTGACCACGGAGGCACCGATGGCGACGGGCGCGCGCTGCGCTATCTCGAATGGACCTATGATCCTGACGACACCGATACGACCTGCACGACTGACTACGTTTATCTGCTACGGGAAAACAACCAACCGGTGCGTACAGTCCATGACCAGCATATTTGCGGACTTTTCCCGCGCGGCGAGTGGCTACGGTTGCTCCGCGAAGTGGGCTTCCAGCCGGAGATCACCCGCGACCATTATGAGCGTGATGTATTTGTCGCACGACGGCTCGAAGAATAAGGAGGAGTAGGGGCACGGCGCGCCGTGCCCCATATATCAAGCTTAGGATTTTGTGCCTGCTCCATGTGATGATACGAGCCTCAATTGGCGCGCCGTGCCCCTACTCCTCATTCGGGTATTTTGGAGATAGCTTCTAGTCTAGAAGTCGAATATCGCACTGTACTCTCCGTCTACCGCCCTGATTTCCACGTCGTTCTTGTTGTCGCCCGGTATTTTGGGGAGTATGACGCTCATCTCGAACGCGCCCATGCCGTCGGTGGTGGTCGCGCCGTATCTACGGTCAGGCTGGCCCTCTATGTGCAGCACCAATTCGACGCGGGCGCTCGCGGGCCAATTCGCACCCATAGCGAAGTATCTACTGCCGCTGGTCCTCGTTAGCTCGCTCGTAGGCAGGTAGCGCACCGAGAAAAGCTGTCCGTCTGCGGTGGTGGCGCGTATGCCAAGGTCGCCTCGGCCCCACCAGGGTGAGGTGGGGGTGATAATCGCCTGGAACACTCCATCGGCGCCCACTGTTGCGTTGCCCACTGCGGCATTCACCGCTCCGTCGCCCGATATGATGTACAGGTTGAACACCTTGCCAGGCTGCCAGCCCTGTGCCTTCAGCTTGATTTGCGTAGGGCCATTTTTGAACCAGGCGGTGTATATCGTCATGGGCAATCCTGCTGGTATCACCCTCGCGCCCGTAGCAAGCACCCATAGAGGCGCGGTGGCTCTCGGTCCGTTGGTAACTACCGCCTTGATTGTTATCTGCCCGGCGTTCAGCCAGCGGTTGCCCAGCACGAAGCTGGTGTTGAAAGCGCCGTTCGCGTCGGCTCGTGCCGTAGCTACCCACTCCTCGACCGCGGTCTGCCCGCCTCGCACCAGACCTAGCTGCACCGTAGCGTTGGCAGGCCAGTAGCTGCCCATGACAGCCGCACTCTGCCCAACTGCCAACCCATTCGGATTGACGCCTACCGAGGGGGCAGGAGGGGCTATTACCGTCAGCTTGCTCGATACTGCTTTAAGTCCGCCGTCCGCCGTCGCCACGATCGAGAAGGTCGCGCCATAGGCGCGGTTGCCTATCGCCAGCGTGACGCTGAAGCGGCCCAGAGTCGTCCGCCTTCGCGCTCGGCTTCCAATCAACCTGGCTGTCGAAGAGGAGGCCAAGCTGCACGACTTGCCGCGCTGGAAAGCCTTGGCCTTGCACGTGCACTGAGCCGCCACTCACCACATTCGCGGGCGAGGCTGATATGGAGGGGTTGTAAGCAAGCTGGAAGATCTGCGTAGCGCGTACCGCTCCGCCGTTTGCCATAGCCGCTATAGTTACCCTACCGAAGGTTGATGCCTCCGCCGGGACGTTTATCCGCGTGCTGAAGCTGCCGTTTGCGTCAGCAGTTACGTTGGTTACGGTGCGCGAGTATCCAGCTGCGACGTTCTCTATGCTGACAGAGACTGAAGCGCGGGCAGGGAAGTCGCCCCCAGAGACGGTGATACCTGTATTGGTGTCGCCGGACGCGGGGCTAATGCTGAGGGAGGCTTGCCTGGTTGTGGGCACGACTGTCGGGGGAGGCGGAACGCCCAGGCCCTTGTAGCGCCAATCGAAGTAAGCGCGGCCCACGTTGCCCATTTCTACCTTCCAGCCGTCGGCGTTCTGCGGCGAGTAGGTAAGGATGCGGCGCTGGAATGCCTGCATCAGTACCCACCTGTCCTGACCGCCCACCTTGATGTTGATCCAGTATGGCTCTGTGATCGGGTAGCCCATAGCGAAGAGCCAATCTACCACCGTGCCATCGACGTAGCGCCCATTCTCATACACCATGCCCCTGGCGTTCAGGAAGTTCCAGAATACGTCGGGTATATTGTGCCCCAGGGTCAACTCGTACATGGCGTACTTCGCGTAACCTGAGAGGCTGTCAGTGATGCCGATATTGCCGTCACGGCTCAACCCCTCAAATACGGCCTGGCCTGTCCGGACAGGCGCGCGGTTCTTCCCATTTAGTGATGCTACCTTAGCCAATGCCGCATATGTGGGTGCATTAGGGCTGTTGGCGTCGCCCGCTACGGGAAGATTGGCAGGCTGCGCCGGGGCGAACGAGTTGTTACCCGTTTGAATCTGCCCCGCTACCATATCCACCACCAAGAGGCCATTGGTGACGAACCACTGGGCGTTGCGGTCGCCTGCGGGATTGTTGATTTCCATTCGGCTCTTGTCGAGGTAAGTGACCAGGTGCTGGCCCGCTGGCCCCTCAGCGTAAGCCTCATAGGCGGTGTATAACGCTTCTGGCCCCCACGTCCACGTGCGTGTCGCTACACGCTCTTCTACGGGCCTATCGCTGCGATCCCACACGCGCTCGAATGCGGGATCGGAAAAGGTCGAGCGCGCTTGCGCCGGACCTGTAGCCCCTGCGAACATGGCAACCAGCAAAGTGGCAGCCGTGAGCGCAATCATGGATAAACTCCTCAGACGATGGACGGGCCTTATTCTGTTTGATGTAGCCATCGTTTTGCTCCTCTCCGTGCAATCTAATACGTAGTAATAACACTAATTAGACGCTAAACATAGCGACATTGTTCCGCTCCGCAAGCAGTATATAGCTGTTAGGGTGGCCCAACGGGCCTACCATATTATACACCTTCGCGGTATATTTTACGAGGAAGTTGTCGGGAAGATTGACAAGAAATGAAGATGTGAGGTAAAGAAAGAACATAAGAGAACCACAATACAGTACCCGCTTCGTAATACAGCAAAAATATCGTCGTTAGTCCTTTCTTGTGACGAGATGCTATCTATTTGCGGTGCCACCATGCGATGTCGTGTCCGGTAAGAGCACGGATGACCTCATACTCATAATCCTGCTTCACCCGGCCCTTTATCGGCTGGAAGTAGGGCACCCATTCATCGAGTATGTAATCAGGGTGTCTATCTAACACATACTGGGGGTCGATCTTGTCGTGGCCCGGGTTGCTCGCGCCCATAGTGGCTACTCCCAGGTGGCCTATATGCAGGTCGTTCAGCCCATACATATCGATCACGGGCTGCTCGCTATAGTACGCGATGGCACCTGCGCCCTTAGCGGCAATCCATGTCCCAGGCGGCGTATTGTCGCGTAGCCAGATACCCGCCGCGCCCCAGCGATTTACGTAGGTGTTGTGTAGCCTGCTAAGCTCCGCCTGTACGCTTTCCGGTTCCTGGAGCCACAATGCGCTTACAATGTAGGCGGAAACTACCAGCGAGAGCATCGCCGTCGCCCAGCGCATCCAGGGTGTAGCTAAGGAGAACCCCTGCGATGCCCTGCGCGCTGCATCCACAGCCACTATCACCAATGGCGCTACAACTGGCACGAAGAAGCGCCACGCCGGGAAGTGGTCACCTCCTATCCAGAGGATGTAGATGGTGTAGAGCGGAATCAGGATGAGGAAGGCCAGGGTAACGCCCCGTATAGCGCGACGTAGGAACAGGCTGAATGCCAGGCCGAGAATCGCCAGGGCAACCAGCAGCCACCTCTCCCCCAGGAAGTATGCAGTGTAGTTCCACCCCCGCCCGATAAGGGCCAGGGTCGCGCCCGTCTTGGCGTAGAAGGTGTTGGGGAAGGGATAGCCGTAGAAGGTGATACGCCAAGCTTCATACGGTACAACAATAGCCAGGAATGGAACGAGCGCCGCCAGCAAAAGCTTACCTGCGGCTGGTTTCGACTTCGGACTTCGCTTGAAATCCTGCCAGGCGCGGGCACCGAGGAAGACCGCCGCCACTAGAAGCCCCTCCGGCCTGGTGAGCGATGCCAGCGCAAAGGCTATGCCCCCGCACACGCGCCATTCAATTCGGGTCTCCTGGCTGGCCCATAGGAACGCTGCCGCCAACAGTACCAGGAACGCGAAGAGCACCGACTCCATGCCGCTCCCACGCGCCCCATAAGAGACGATGCTGCCATCCGTCGCAATGAGCCCGGCGGCGAGGAGAGGCCAAACATAGGCACGCCCGGAGAGCCTTGCGACGATATGGAATGTGAGAGCTACAATGCCGATGCTCAGGGCTATATTCGCGGCTAAAGTTACGCTTGCCGGGGGAATCCCTAGACTTATAGGAATTGCGGAAAAGAGGGTCCACAGGAAGTTGGTATACCCCTCTACCACCTCGCCTGGGTTGTAGACCAGGCCATGCCCATGCAGAAGGTTCCAGGCGTAGCGATAGGAGATGTATGCGTCGTCCATCTGCCAGTCGCCCATGATACGTCCCGCTATGACGAGCCACAGACCGCATACTGCCAACCCGATGCCCCACACGGGCCGCGCTTTCGGGGCTAACCATGCTGCGACTGCCCACGCCAGTCCGGCAAGCCCTATCTCCACCGGCAGTCCGATTCCCCTCGGCAAATAGGTCAGGTGAAGCAGAACGAAAGATATGAGGGCACCTAAGCCGTATGCCATCCCCCACATCAGCGGAAGTCTGGCAATAGCGATTATCAGTACCGCCAGCAACGTAATGCCCCACACCGCTGATTCTAAAACAATCTCTGCACTATTCTTCTCTGGCCTTATCTCTATCCAGTCAACAACAACGCCAAGCTGTCGGGGGTCTGGTGGTATAGTGACGGCGTCGCTACTGATGTCTACCTGCACGTGCGCGGGGTCGAGGCCGGAGTTCGGCGTGGCATTTGTGTCGAGGGTGGCTGTGTAGACCTTTAGCTCAGTGGTGGCGATGAATGACTCTGCTTCTTTTCCGTTGAGGGCGATAGTTACGTTTGGGAGCGGCTGTCCAGGGGCGCGGATGGTTGACAGGCGCACTCCTACTGTCATGTTGCGCCCCAACTGCGCTGCATAGGGAAAGGTAAGTGTAGCGTTCGCTCCACTCCAGCGAAAGGTCATGCCATCCGGCGCGACTTCGGGCGCGTACATGCCATGCGCGTAAGCTAGCGGGTCGAAGAGGTCGTTGAGGCCGGGCATGCCGCCGCGCATCTCGTCGCGCAACGTGGGTGGGGGCACGGCGAGGTTGAGCAGCACCGATAGCCCCAGGCTGATTACGAGGGCCAGGGCGAGGAGGGTGAGGCGCACTGTAGGGAAAGCCTTAGAATGCATTTTCACAAACCTATATCAGTACATCCGAATTCATACCCGTTAGCATAACAGAATTGACGCCCCGATAAGGTTATGCTAACATTCTACATATAAGCATAATGCGAGGCATAATAATGAGCACAACAAAAGATGACCCAGCGACAGAAGTAACAACTAACAGCAACCTCAGCTACGAGCGTGTGCGCGATACTATCCTGACCTGGCCCGTATCTATGCGCGCGATTCTTATGCATGAGCTTCTCGATACATTGACTCGGCATGAGGAAGTTCCGGAGCGTAGGAGAAAAGCTTTATCTGAGATGCCTGGTCTGCTGAAGATAAATAAGCCCTCAGCCTCCGGCGAAGGGGATCAGCCTTACGGCCCAAAGCGTCATACTGTAGATGATGCTCTAGGGCTTGCACGTACAAATGGACCTGCCCCATCCGATGAAGATATCGAGAGTTGGCTGGACCAGCGCCGGATGGAAAAGTACGGTTGATGCGTGTTTTACTTGATACTAACATACTGCTATAATTGTTCGTAAGCAAGTGGGCATAGAAAAGGCTCGTGACGCGGTACGTATCTGTATAGAGGCATTTGATATTTGTGAGGTCAATCGCCGGACCCTGGGAGTAGCGGAGGCTTTGGCAGAGCATGACTTTGAAGATGACCTACAGCAAGCTTGCGCTATCATATATGGCCTCGACGCGATTGTCACTCGTGACAAAGAGGGTTTCACAGGCTCCCTTATCGTTACTCTAACTCCAACAGAAGTATTGGCTCAGCTTGCCTCCACGGGCTAGGAAGCTGCTGGTTCGCAGACAGGGTGGCCTAGTCTCTCCATTGCGTCGCCCCTAGTAACTCTAATCCCCTATCCTCACATAGCTCCGCCCCACCTTTATTACCATCCCCTCCACAGGCTTGACGCGGTGCTCGCGGTTGGTGACGCGCTCCTCGTCAACTCGCACCCCACCTTGCTCGACCAGGCGCTGAGCGCGCTTGCGGTTGGGGGCGAGGCCAGTGTTGATGAGCAGGTCGAGGATACCTATCTCTCCTCTATCGTCGGCTTTGTCGCCGAGGGCGCGATCCAGTGGCACTATCGGCACCTCCGCGGGCATCTCACGGTTCTGGAACTGGCGCTCGAAGTCAGCGCGTGCTGCGTTTGCAGCTTCGATGCCGTGGTATATGCGCACTATCTCCCAGGCCAGGTCTTTCTTCGCGTCCATAGGGTGGATGCTGCCTTCTTCGAGGCCCTTGCGCACGCGCTCTACTTCGGCCATAGGCACGCGGGTGCACGAATTCAAAATAGACAGGTATCACGTCGTCCCCCATAGACATGAGTTTGCCGAACTGCTCCTTCGGGTCGTCCAGCAGGTTGATGGTGTTGCCCCAGCTAGTGGACATCTTTCGCCCGTCAGGACCCGCTATCATATTGACGCAAATCACGCTCTGGGGAATCTGGCCGAAGCTCTCCTGGATGACGCGGCCCGCCATGAGATTGAAGAGCTGGTCGGTGCCTCCCAACTCTACGTCTGCCTCCACTGCGACCGAGTCGAAGCCCTGCATGAGGGGATAGAGTATCTCGTGCAGGCCGATGGGCTTGCCCGCATCCCACCTGTCCGAGAAATTCTCACGCTGGATCATCTGCGCCACCGTGAAGCGCGATGCCAGGTTTATTACGTCATTGAAGTTGAGCGGGGCGAGCCACTGCGAGTTGTAGCGGAACTCTACCTTGTCGAGGTCGAGCACGTGCCCTATCTGCTCCTTGTATGTCTCCATGTTCTTCTCTATCTGATCGCCGGTGAGCATGGGCCTGCGATCATCCTTGTCGGAGGCGTCCCCTACCAGGGAGGTAAAGTCGCCTATAATGAGCACGATCTGGTGCCCCATCTCCTGCAACTGGCGCAGCTTGAAGAGGGGCACCGAGCGCCCGATATGCAGGAGCGGCCCCGTGGGATCAATCCCAAGCTTGACCCGAAGCTTGCGCCCCGACCGCAACTGCTTCTCGAAGTCCTCGCGCACGATGATTTCGGCCATCGCGCGGGTCATCACTTCGTGTATCTTCTCGTCGCTGGTATCAACTCCGCCCCACATCTCGGCTTCTTCAACGACAACGTGCGCCCTTGCCTGCGCATCCGCCGCGATTTCGGCGGTAGTTTCAGCGAGAGCAGCTCCTGCCTCGGCAGCCATTTCTTTTCGCTCCTCGCGCAGGTCGCTATGCAATTCCTCCGGCGCTGTCACCTGTCTGGTATCTTCCACCGTACACCCCCTCCTGGAAGTTAGAAGTTAGAAATCAGAAATCAATACTCCGCACTCCGCACTAAAAAAGCCCTCTCCATCGCATCTATGCGACGGACGAGAGCTTTCGCTTGCTTCGTGATACCACCGTGCTTCGCGCACGCCTCGCGGCTATGCGCCTCAGAGGGTCTATGACCCATGCGCTGTATAGGGCGCACCCACCATGCTCAGGAAGTTGTAATTCGGCCCGGTAGCTGCCTGGAGGTTCGCACCAACCACCTCCTCTCTGCTCGCCTGGCTAATGGCCTACTTTCTCTTCCGTCAACGCAAAGACATATCTGGTTGTGCTACTTTATATCACAGCGCTTGCATGGCGTCAACCTCATTGCTATGAAATAATTCCATTGTTATTCTTCATAAATCTTCTTCTCAGAAGAAGATTTATGAAGAATAACAAGCTATAGGTTATAATCTCCTGCATACCATAACCGACCTACAGGAGATACGATGAGTATACCGACGCATGAAGACGCACATTTGATGGTCAAGATATTCAAGCTACGCCTCAATCCCTTTTTGCAGGAAGCTGAGACGTGGTTCACGACAGAGTTCAAGCCTGTATCGTGGGAAGAATTGAAGTCCCTTTACCCGGTGAGCAGCCGCGAATGGCGAATGCTCACCACGGTGCTAGGATACTGGGAGATGCTGGGCGCGCTGCTGGACCACAACCTGATGAGCGAAGACCTCCTCTTTGACACGATGGAGAGCATGGATATTACCTGGTCGATAGTGCGTGAATGGCTGCCGACCGCACGCGCTGATATGGGTCCCGACCTCTGGGAGAACATAGACCTCCTGATAACCCGCCAGAAGAAATGGGCTTACACGAGGACGCCTAAGGCGATGAGGATATAGGACATAGGAGTCAGGAGTCAGGAATCGGTAGGACTAATTCCTAACTCCTAATTCCTAACTCCTGACTCCTCGCTTCACCTCTGCCGGACCGGGACGAAGGTCTTTACCGTGCTGAGCGTTGAGTAGCCGAGGCGCTCATAAAGGGGGACGCCTTCGGCGGAGGCTAGCAACATGCTTTCCCCGTAGCCCAGCTTGAGCGCATCATCCAGGGCGTGACGCATCATCTCGGTGCCTATGCCGCGCCGGCTGTGCTCGCGCAATGTGCCTACGTTCCAGATGCCCGCCAGGGTTCCGTCCAGCACGAGGGTAGCTGTAGCAACCGGGTTTCCTTCTAAACTGCCTACGTAGTGGTGAACGTGGTTAGCTTCCAGGGTCTTATCACCCAACACCAGGTCCACCTCTGCGCGGGGCATGAAAAAGACGCGTGCCAGCACCGACCGGAATGCTTCCAGATCACCGGGTGTAGCGACGCGAGATATACTCGAGCTCTTCCGGAGAAGTCTCGCCAGCGGTGGGGCTGTCCAGATAGCCACATCGCCGGGAGGGTCTCAGCTTCGATATAACCGAGGTGGGCCAGCTGCATAGAGGCTGCCGGTACAAGTTCCTGGAGGGTCAGGAGGCAATAGGGCCGCCCCTTCCTGGAGAAATAGAGGTCTATCGCGTCTACGTTGTCGGGGTTGATCTGGCTGCCCGCTAGTAGCGCGGCTCCGTTGAAGAGATGCACGTGGGACGAGGAGTACCAGCAGATTGTCCCCCCTACCTCCTCACAGGTGCCTCCCGCCGCGAATGCCAGGCTCCTGAACCCTTCTACAGAAGCCAGCGCCAGGGCCATCAGTTTATCCGTCAAATCGGTATCCATAACTCTGGGAGTAGGATACCCCATGTCGAGCGTAGGAAGCAATAGCCTTATCTTCTCACACGAAAACCTGAGACATGCCGAATTTTGAGCAAGCGTCATTAGAATAGACGGAACCGCCAAGACGCCAAGATTACCAAGAGCACCAAGAGCGCCAAGATATTAGAGGGAGTAGAGCTCTCATTGCCCTATAATCCCTCTTTTATCTTGGCGGTTTCTTGGCGCTCTTGGCGTCTTGGCGGTTCCGTACTCTATAGTTCGAGATGTCCCATGTTTGCGTGTGAGTAGGGGATTTACGGGTTACAACCTGGGAAGAAGGTGTTGGCTATGATCTTGGCGGCCTGGCCCCTGGTGGCGTTGTTATATGTTCGGAAGTAGGGCATGTTGGTAGGGCCGCATGGCTCCCCTTCGTCGCCGCAGGGGTAGCCCGCCACCATGCCATGACTTGCCAGCATTTGCACCCAGTTGTAGAAGGTGTTGGTAGGCGCTACGTCCTCGAACATCTGCTCTTCATCCGGCCTCCCTTGAGGTGTGAATATACCGTTGATCTGGGCGGCGGTGGCGATGATCTTGGAGATTTGTCCCCTGTTGGCGTTTGCCCCCGGCCTGAAGTACGGCTTATTGGAGACTCCACACGCCTCTCCCTCGCTACCACAGGGATACCCACCAACTATGCCACGGGCGGCCATGTTCTCTATGTAGGTGTGGAAGGTGCTGCCTACAGGCACGTCCTCAAATGTCTGCTCGGTAGTTGTGTCGTTATACCCGGCGGCTACGGCCACCACCTTCGCTAGCTGTCCCCTCGTGATGTCGGCACCCGGACGGAATGTGCCGTCCGAGTACCCGCCCAGCACCTGGCGGCAAGCGAGGCACCTTATGTAAGTGTAGAATGTGCTCCCCTCCGGCACATCGCTGAACTGGATAGGGCAGGCTTGAGGCGTGCCTTCGGGTGTGGCGGTAGGTGTATCCTCAACAAGTGTAGCGGTTGGGAGCACAGGCGTGAACGTGGGTAGAATTGGCGTGCTGGAGGCGTCAACCGTAGGCACAACTACCGTGCTTGACGGTATGCTCGTTGGGGTGGCAGTAGCTGTTGGTGGAGTGCCGGTCGCGGTAGGTACGGGGCTAGGGCAGGGGTTGCTGTAGCGTAAAGTGAGCCCCACGTCAGGTATGTTGCCGGCGTATCCCACCGCCCACACGTCCGACGGCGAGATGGCGTCCACGTCATGGAGATAATTGTATAGTCCTCCTGGGTCGGGGCTGTTCGCGATGGTCCATTGCGTTCCGTCGTAGTGCTGGGTCAACGACCGCACGTCGCCGCCGTATTCGTCGTCTATAGATCGACCCACGGCCCAAACATCATCAGCGGCAAGGGCGTGTATGCCGAACAGGTCGTGGTCGCCCAGGCCGCGCAGTGGGCTTGTCACCTGGGTCCACTCTATGCCGTCCCAATGGATCGGCAAAGGGCGGTCTACTCCGTAACTGGCTCCTGGGGCCAAATAGTAGCCAACGGCCCACACGTCGTTGGAAGCAACACCCGATACGTCGTAGAGCACGTCCGCGAAGTAACCGCCGGGATTGGGACTGTCTACCACCCTCCAGACTGTGCCGTTCCAGTGTAGGGTCAGGGTGCTGTAGGTATGGTCATAACTGTAATAGCCCCTCAAATCCTACAGCCCATACGTCATCAGAGGAGATAACATGCACACCCTGGAGCATGTTGTCATAACCTGACACACTTGGGCTGGCAACCCTGCTCCATATACTGCCATCCCAATGCAGCATAAAGGTCTCGCGGTCGTTGTTGCCCGTAGCGGCGGAGCCTACCGCCCATACATCGTTCGCCGAGGCCACCGCGACCGATTTAAGAGTGCTATATTCAGGCAGGTCGGGCACCGATACCTGGGTCCACTCTGTGCCGTCCCAATGCAGTATGAGCGCCTCGAAGATATAGGGGTAGGGGTATTGAGATGTGCCTACCGCCCATATATCGTTCGCCGAGGCTGCATCTATCCCATACAGTGTGTTCGATTGGGCGGGGGGTTGGGGAGTAGTCACCTGGCCCCATTGCGTGCCGTCCCAGTGGGCAATTACAGCGACAGTGCCAACCTCACCGTACCCCACCGCCCACACGTCATCCGCCGACAGCGCCGCCACATCCTGGAATACCACATCATCGAGGCTGGGAATTCTGGTTCCACCCCAGGGCGCATGGGTAGGGGGTGGGTGTGATAGTGGGGGTATTGGTGCGGGTAGGTGGACGTGGCGTGGCGGTGGGCGGAGTACCCGTGGGAGTGGGCAGCACCGGGTTGTCTATTCGGACGATAAAGCCATCCATATAGCCCTGGCGCGTACTCTGGTAAGCATTTGCGGTGACGGGGAAGTTGAGGGAGGTGGTGCTGCCCCCCACGTAAATTGCGCCATCGCTCCCCACGGTTATATCGTTTCCCAGAGTCGTTGTTTGCGCCTCCCAGGTAGGTCGAGAAGAGAGGAGACTCGCCGTTCGGCGGGAATTGGGCCACGAAAGCGTCTTGCAATCCGCCGCCATGTGTAGATTGCAGGGCGTTGACCACGGGGAAGTCGGTCGAGTAGGTATTGCCGGAGAGATAAGCGTTGCCTGCCCCATCCGCCGCGACTGTGTACCCGCTATCGAAGCCCGTTCCCCCAAAGTAGGTCGAGTAGACCAGGGCGGAGCCTGCGGGGTTGAGCTTGCTCAAGAAAATGTCGTTCTCCCCTATGCGGAGCGGCTGGTAGGCGTTCGCCAGTGGGAAATCGGCGGAGTCCGTTTGGCCCGTGACGTAGGCGTTGCCTTCAGGGTCAACCGCTATGCTTCCGTCATAGTACAGGTCGTTATCACTCCCTCCGAGGTAGGTCGAGTAGGCCAGGGATGCGCCTGATGGGTCGAGCTTCGTGACGAATGCATCTATTTGTCCGGCATTGGCAGGTTGGAGTGCATTTAGCGTGGGGAAATCGTCGGAGTCCCCACGGCCCGTGATATAGGCGCTGCCTGCCCCATCAACTGCTATGTCCATCCCCTGGTCGAAGCCGCTGCCCCCCAGGAAGGTCGAGTATACGAGCGCGCCTGACGGCCCGAACTTGGTGGCGAAGGCGTCGTAGCTGCCTCCGTGCGTGCCCTGGAAGGCGTTCAGAATAGGGAAGTCTGTAGAGGCGGTCTCGCCCGCGACGTAGGCATTCCCCTCGGCGTCCGCCGCGATACCGAGGCCCGCATCGGAGCCGTTCATGCCGAAGCTGCCGCCCAGGTAAGTTGAATAGACGAGCGAGTTGCCTGACGGAGCCAGCTTGCTCACGAACGCCTCAAAGTAATACCCCTTCTCCGCCTGGAAGGCGTTCACGACAGGGTAGTCCTCAGATTCGGTCTCGCCGGTGACGTAGGCATTGCCCGCAGGGTCTACAGCCAGCACGCCCCCCTCCTCGCTCGAACTGCCACCGATGAAGGTGGAATAGATTAGAGCTGAGCCTGACGGGTTGAGCTTGGAGATGAATACGTCGTAGCCGCCCTGTAAAGCTCCCTGGTAGCCGTTCACTATCGGAAAGTCGGCGGAGAAGGTGGTGCCCGATACGTAGATGTTCCCCTGGGCATCAACTGCGATCCCCTCGATAGTCTCGCCGTCTGTGCCTCCGAAGTAGGAGGAGTAGGTCAGGGTAGGGTCTATTGTGAGCGGATATGCCGGATTATAGCTGCCTAGCGTGAAGCCTATTACGCCATCAGCTATAGAGTACTGTGCCTGCACAGGTACTCGCTCCCCCGCGATCTCCTGCCACGCGATAGGTGCTTGTTCGGTGAGCGTTGGGACCTTCGCTCCCGCCGTCGAATTGAGGGTGATCTGGAGATTACCTGCTCCGTCCACACCAAGACCGCTGACACCTGCGTAGCGCCAGCGTATCTGTGAGGGGTCAGCGTTGGGGGCAACCGTATATGTGCCCTTGAGGGTGCCATTCGTGCCCGTATATGAGAGATCGACGCCACCATACAGACCGCTATAGGTGACGCCTGAGAAAGTCTCCAATCCTGTATGCCACTGTGCCGCGTCCTTACCCAGGAAATAGCTTACCTTGCCGCCCAGCGCATCCCCGCTTTGCATGGCGGGTAAGGGGTTCGCCCCAACGAATTGCAGGCGAGCTGTGACGCCTGGGACTGGTTGTGGGTCGGTGGCGCTGCTATCTCTCTTTTCTCTTCCATCATTCGCAGCCAGGGCCTGCGAGAGTGAAAGGACCACTTCGCCTGAGGTGAAATAGAGGAGGCCGCCGGGCGCATGGGCGATGAAGCGTACAGATGGGTCGGTCTGGCCCACGTTAGGCTCAAACGAGAGGGGCAGCCTGTCCAGGTTTGGAAGCGGGGAGGAGGGCGTGGCTGTCATGGGTCGCCCTAATGACATAGGGAGGATTGATCCCGCAAGTAATAATAATGTCGCCAGTCCCAGAAAGAGATAATTACGTTGGATGTGTCGAGTGCTCAACTTGGCTAACATGGACCTACTACCCCCTATTTTGTTGTATGCTAGAATAGTTGGACGTATTGTGCGGCTTCGTTCTCGACCCGCTTGCAGCCCCCTTGCAGTGGAGCCAGCACGAATTGTACCGTTATAGGAGAATTTTATAGGTGTGAGATTACGAATATATTACAAAAGTATTACGCAGGGTACGAAAATCTATCCGATTTTGCCGCACGGCGATCTAGTTCAACGTATAAAAACATCAAAAAGAGGTTCCGGCGCAGCCGGAACCTCTTTTTGATGTTTTATAGTCCCATTATGGGTTACAGGTGGGGAAGAAGGCGCTCGACACTATCTTTGCCGTCTGCCCCCTGGTGGCGTTGTTGAAGGGGCGGAAGTATGGCTTGTTGTCGAGGCCACAAGGCTCGCCTTCCGAGCCGCACGGGTAGCCGCTCATGATGCCCCGCGAGGCCAGGCGCTGTATCCATGTGTAGAATGTGTGGTCGGGAGCTACGTCCTCGAACATCTGGCCTACGGGCGTGTCGCTGTACCCGGCGGCATTGGACACGATCTTGGCGATTTGTCCCCTGGTTGCGTTGGCGAAGGGGCGGAAGTATGGCTTGTTGTCAGTTCCGCAAGGCTCGCCTTCACCGCCACAAGTGTAGCCGCCCATATAGCCCTTCCCTGCCAGCCTGTTGACCCAGATGTAGAAGGCGTTCGAGGAGTTCTACATCCTCAAACATCTGGGCACCTGGGTCGTCGTTGATGCCGGCAGCATTGGAGACTATCTTGGCGATCTGCCCCCTGGTAATCAGATTATCGGGGCGGAAGGTGCCGTCTTCATACCCACCGAGAATACCCTGGCAGGCAAGGCATCTGACGAAGGGATAGAAGGTGTGCCCTTCCGGCACGTCCGTGAAGGTGATAGCGCAGACTATGGGCGTGGCGGTGGCCGCAGCCGTCGTAGCTGTAGAGGTGGCAGCGCTGGTTGTGTTAGTGGCGATAGCTGTAACTGTACCCGTTGCCGGGAGTGATGTAGACGTAACTACCCCTGTAGCGATCCCGGTTGCGGGCACGGAGGTCGAAGTGGCTATCGCCGTAGCCGTGCGTGTGGCGGTAGATGTGGCCGGGCCGGGTGTGTTGGTCGGACCAACAGGCGTAGCGGTTGGGCAGACCGGTATGGTGAAGGTCAACTGGAGACCCTGTGACAGGCCGCCGGTGTTGCACTCGTACTGGGTATAGCGTTGCCCCGTGTCCTTCTGCACACCAACAGTCACGCCCGCGCCGTTGCCGCTGATCTGACCGTAAACTATGTCGAACCGCTGTTGTCCCTCGTACAGGCGTACCTCGAAGTTGTAAGTCTCGCTGCCGCAGTTCCCGCCGCCACCCCAGGAGCAGGTCCGCCATTCGATGTTGAAGATGCGGTTCGGAGCTGTGCCGCTTATGGAGGTGAAGATGCCGTTACCCGCACCATCCGTCATCATATCCTCCCAATGAGGGATGATGGAGTATCCAAGACCGGAGTAGGGCAGGCAGAAGTTAAAGCCGCCCGTGTTGCCACTGTAGACAAAGTTCAGCGTGCCGTCAGCGGTCGCTTCCACCGTGCTGTAGGTCTGGTCGTACAATTGGTACGCGAAAGGCAAGTTTATGAGAGTTGCGCACGTATCGCATTGACTACCTATATCGGTCGTGCCAGGAACTATAGCTGCGCCCGTCGATGAGCTTACAGCGTAGTTACCCGGTATGCAGACCGGGGGTGTAGCTGTGGGTGTATTGGTGGGGGTGCGTGAAGGCTCCGGCGTGGGCAGCCCTCCTGCCTGGCCGTAGCGCACGTTGATGCGGTAGGCGGCGTATGGCGCGAGGTATTTGAAGTCGGCGTACCCTATCAGGTAGCTGCCATTGAGCCCCGCCACAACCGGCTGCATCTCCGGTATGAAGTCGTTGGCGATTACGAAGCCATTGGGGTCCATCACCGTGCCGTCCGAGCCGAGGCGCGTGCCGTAGATGTCGCTCACCGGCTTGTCGAGGTAGATGACGTTGCGGTAGTCCTCATACGCTATCACGTATTCGGAGCCATTCCAGGCTACGGACGGCACGAACTGGTCGTTGGGCGCACTCGTCACCTGGATGCCGGGGCTGCCGTCTATGAAGGTGCCATCGGGCTGGATGCGGCGAGCGTAGACGTCGCCTGCCCTATAGAATACGATAACACCCTGGTTGGGACCTGCGGCCACCTCAGGCCTCCTGCCGATGGCGGGTGCTACGTTGAACTCACCTACGGGTGACCCATCGGGGTTGACGAAGTTGGCCTGGATGGTTGAGTTGGTGTTGTCGTGCGTCGGCCTCCGCTGCCAGGTCGCCAGCCAGCGATTGCCGAGGGCAGTTACTTTGGGGTTGAGGGCGTAGTTGGAGCCTATGTTCACCACCGAGCCTTGCACCACACCGTCCGCGCCCACGCGCACCGACTTGGCGAGGCGGCTGTGGTTGATCGGTTCGTGGGTGCTTACCACCAGGAAGGTATCGCCCAGCGCGGCCACGTCGGGCGTGTTGCCCGGTAGAATCTCGAAGGGGGTGGCATCGAGCACGGTGCCGTTAGCGGCGACGCGCTTGCCGAAGATAGCGCCAGGCACGTAGCCTCTATTGATGCTTGTATCCTCCCATACCACCAGGTAGAGGGTGCCGTTCCAGGCGACGCGGGGGTAGCGCAGGGTAGCGGAGCCTCCCATGACTAAGAATGGCTCGGCGTCTATGGCTGTGCCGTCCGCGTTGAGGCGTTGCGCCTTGATGCGCGTCTCGCCCGATACCTCGCTTATGAACACTGACAGGTAGCCCGTGCCGTTGGGCGCGAGGTCGGGCTGGCGCTGTGATGGCGCTCCCAGCGAGATGGGAGCAGGTGTGCCCGGAACGCCAGCCGCCGATACGGTCGCGCCGAATATGTCGTCGTTACCGAGCGCGCCGAGGCCGCTGCCGGTCCACACGACCTGCGCTCCGCCACCTGGCCTGCCCATCACTGCCGTGTAACTATAAACGTTGTTGGAGACCGTTATGCCGTTGGGGTCAAGTACCTGTCCTCCGGTGGAGATACGCGCCAGTAACGCGGTGTCGGAGTAAGGGGACCACGTGACGAGCCAGTTCGTGCCGTCCCACCCTACATCGGGGTAGGGGTAGCCGCCGTTGGAGCCGGAGATGTTGATGCCCGCCGGGTCCAGCACCTGGCCGTTATGCGTCACGCGGGAGCCGTAAACATTGCTACCGCCCTGCCAGGCCACGAAGAAGTCAGTTCCATTGGCTGCTATCTCCGGAAAGTTGCCGGAGGGCGAAACTGTGAATACGCCGCCGATGGGCTGGAGCGTGGGGGAGAAGCGCAGCCCCTTGATGTCGTTATCTCCGATCCACACCACCATGTACTCGTCGCCCGCGAAGGTGAGGGCCGCGTTGTAGGGTGCGGCTGGGAAGCCTGGAGTGTGGATGGGCACGCCGCCTGGGTCCAACACCTGGCCGCTGGGGGAGATGCGCGTAGCGTCAAGCTCAAAGTAGTCGCCCAGGTCCATCCAGACGACTACCCAGTTCGTGCCGTCGGAGGCGACAGTGGGCCAGTATTCGTCTATAGTTGGGTTACCGTCAACCACGATAGGTACGGGGTCGAGCACCACACCCTGGGGTGATATACGGGCTGCTACCACGTCTGTAGTGTAGGAGAAGTTAGCGACGCGCTGCGTGTTCCACACCACGAGCCAGTTCTGTCCGTTCCAGGAGACCTGGGGATTAGTCTGGTCCCAGGTAGCCTGCGAGACCACTATGGGTATGGTGTCTATGAGCTGGCCGTTGGCGTCGAGCCGGGCGGCGTATATGTCCTTCAATGTTTGGCCGCAGGGATCGCCACCTGAGCAGCCCTGGTTGCCGAGGATGCCTAGCGAGTTGGCGCGTGAGTCCTCCCACACTACCAGGTAGCCATTGGCACCTGCCTCTATCTGAGGTCTCTCCTGGTAGTTGGCAGCCGGGCCTATAACCCCGTCGCCTGGGAGGAGAATGTCGCTGCCTACAAGGGGTGCTTTAGCAGGTTGCGCGCTTGCCGGCGAGGCGTTTGCCGTTCCTCCTATTGAAATTGCGCCGGTTGCGAGAAACGCCAGCAAGGTCATTAGTCCGATAATGTATTTTAGTTGCTTACTCATTTCTTTATGCCCTTCCTTCGCTTCGTTGATTGGTAGGTCGTAGGGCCTTACGTGACCTTTGCATGCCCAAAAGGATGATACGTTTATTTGTTACGTGCTTACCGAGCAAGAGAAGCTATTGATCAATCACCAATTAACAGGAGTAGGCCGGTTTCACAGCCTATTTCCCCTTATAGCGTTAGTATATGTTGTGCAGGTGATAAAACAGGTACAAGCTTGGTGAATGAGAGGTGAATAACGCCTTAAGAATCTCTAAATATGCTGTTACCCTTATTTCCTCTTCTATACAATTCTCGTGCCTGAGCGGACATTTTTCAGGCAGCCTTACGAGGATTTGAAGCGTATAAAGCACGCAGTATCATTTTTGTATTAGCTTTGTATAATCCCCAATCCCGGCAACTGCACCAAGATACGTCAAATCGCAAGACAACCTTTACTCATCAAAATGAGCGCCTCAGGCGCTCATTTTGATGAGTAAAGGAAAACCCCTAAGTATAAGAAGTGCTAACAAAACGTCTGTAGGGGCGGTTCGCGAACCGCCCTGATGGGGACAATGCCTGCTCAAACAGGGCGGTTCGCGAACCGCCCCTACGGAGTCATCACAGGTTTTGTTCTGAGTTCTAAATTCAGGGATATCTAAAGGCGTCGCCGGTTCTTTATGCGCCAGAGCACGCCTACCGGGTATCCCAGCATTTTAGCGACGTCCCCTGTGAGGCGTATGAGAGGGACCAGCGCCAGGGCATATAGCGCTGACGAAAGAGGTAGCCCGCGTAGGGTGGGGAGAAGACGGGCGTAAGGGCGGCGGCAGTACGCTATGGCGGCGAGTGCCCCCGCTCCCAGGGTGAGCTTACCCGGCAAGCTCTGCCGGTGCTGCCAGCCCCACAACGCCAGTAGAGGGCCTACAATGTAGGTGGCGTAACGTATGGCGTGACGCTTGCGCCACAGGTCAGCTTTGCCGTCGCCCCTGGCGTAGCGGAAATACTGGTGGAAGAAGTCGCGGAGGGTAGACCTGGGGCGGAAGTAGACGATGGCCTGCGGCGCGAAGACGAAGCGGCAGCCTGCCTCTTTGAGCCTCATGTCGAACACCAGGTCTTCGCAGTAGTCGAGCCATTCAGGGTAGCCTCCAACCTCTTCCCATGCCGACTTGCGGAAAGCTACCGAACGGCTTGATGGCAAGAAGGTGTCGGGCTTGATGTCCTCCACCGAGGGCAGCACGGTCGCGCCCATTGCCCTCTCGAAAGGTGTCTGGGGGTCAGGCAGGAAGAAGCCCGATACCACGTCTATATCTGGATTGCTCAATGGCTGTGAGAGCAGTTCCAGCCAACGCTTATCAAGACGCACTCCTGCGTCCGTAACCGCAACTATCTCATAAGCGGCTTCACGTATCGCGCGGTTGCGCCCCTCCGAAATGTTAGCCCCAGGCTGCTCGATAAGGCGTATGGGCATGGGCAAACGGTTCCCATAGGCTCGAACGACCCCCTGAGTGCCGTCTGTAGACCCACCGTCCACAATCACCACTTCCTCAGGCCGTACCGTCTGTGCCAGCATACTGTCAAGTAGTCTGGGCAAGGTGTCCACTTCGTTGCGGACGGTCATTATAAGAGAAATAGAAGGTTTAACTGACATAATAGCGTGTATCTTGCTTCCTCTTCTGTATCTTCAACCAACATATACGTGTTGTTTCTCACTTCAGCAGGAATAGCAGAGTAACTCTGAGGTGGTTTCCAAGAACTGTGCTTATTAGCCTGTCATTCTGAGCGAAGCGAAGAATCTAGAAATCTGTGAGTGTGCACTCTGGCTAAAATTCTAGATTCTTCGCTTCGCTCAGAATGACACTCATTGCTTTACACTCTTCGGATACTCTATGAGTACTTTTCTCAGCTTATCGGCTATAAGATATCAAAGTGAGCGGGTGAGTGTAGCATCCTTATCCTCTGGCGAAAGAATGATTGATGTGCCTGGTACGCGCCAGATTATCCGGGCGGGTGGGCTTCGCCACTGCCCATCCAACTTAAGGTGTAGCGTATGCCCTCCATCATCCCACTCTATGCCGAAGGAGAAGGGGCCGAAAACGGTTGGCGCATCTCGAACCGTGATTTGCCCTGCCAGGTCAAGCCATTCTTCGGGAAGCGCGGGCGTTATCGTTAGCGTATCTTTGCCCTCCTGGAAGAGCATAGCGCGGACGAGCATCAGCCATTCGGCGGAGGCCCAGCCGTGATGCCCGTCGCCCGCGCTACCTCCTCCTGAGCGTGGGTGTATCGCTTCGGGCCAGTTGTAGGTGGGCGAGGCATGGCGTAACAGCCACTTCATCATCTCCCACCCCTTCGGCGAGCCTTGCAACAGGCGGCACCCTGCCACCCTCATGTTGAGGTAGCTACTCCAACCGGAATGTCCTGTGTTCACAAACAACGCGCCTTCGTGAAAGGTAGCTTCTTCTAGTGCCGCCAAAGTTCCTTCTAGTAGAGGGTCATCGGGTTGAATAGTCCGAGTGGGAACCACGCTGCGAGAGTGCCGACTGTACCGAGGTCTATATCCCTGTCCGGTGCAGCGGGTACAGCTTGCTTACCTAATGCGCTTCTGTCCTTATCCCAAGCCTTCTTGAGAGCATGCCGCAACTTGTCTGTTGCTCTCATTCGTCTTTCGCCTTTCGTCCTTCGGCCTCCCCCAATGAGCGCGTGCGCACTCTCAAGCCCCGCAAGCGACCACAAGTCGTCCCAGTAATAGCGATCTGGTGGCCCAAAATGCTCTGAGGATATGCCTGGGGGCATCAATCCATCGGGTGATTTAGCCAGTGTTTGGGCGATCCACGCCGCGCCACGCTCGATGGTGGGCGTAAACTCTGTTAGCAGCGCGTCGTCAGGGTGTAAGGTGAGGTGTTGAGCGATTGCCCACAAAGCCTGGCCCGTGCTGTCCCACTCGCCGGAGTGAGAGACGAACACCCCCTCACGGCGCTGTCTCTTCACGAACCCCCTCAGCAGACTGCCTGGCCGCTTCCACGTAACCACAGGTGGAGAGCGCATAAGCCATGTAAGTGGCGTCCCGGAACCAGAAGCTGTGGTAGATGTCGGGTCCGGGAGTGATCTCGTCCCCATCGTGAAGGGCGAGCACGTGGGCACGATTCGCCTCCCAGGACGCTTGCAGCTCCCTGTGCGGAAGGCTTACTCTCATGCCGCTATCTAACAACGCGCGCCATTGGAGAGTAGTGGCGGCTTTCACACGGCTGTAATAGCGAGGACTGAGTGCCGATTTTGGATTTTGGATTTTGGATTTTGGATTTGTTACCTCTGCTTCCTTCAGCCTGCCTTCGTCTTCCTGGGCCATCATCTCGGATATGCGAAGAGCGACTTGTGTCGAATAAAACGCCTCTTCCTCGGCATATGGATGCGGGTGAAAGCCAGGAACTCCGCTTCCTCCCACGGCTCTATGTTGAAGCTGTACTGTAGGACGCCGTGCGCGAAGCCATGCGGATCGTTCAGGAGTGCGGAGTGCGGAGTGCCTGAATTGGGCGTAGCCCAAGAACCTGCGGAACGAATACCAAGCATGTCTCCCTCGACCTCATTCGTCTCTGGTCCGTCGTCCGTCGTCAACTCCGCACTCCGCACTCCGCACTCCGCACTCGCAAAGAGGTCGCCTGTGCGCAGCCCAGAGAGCGCCCAACCTTCCGGCTGGGGCCAGGTGATGATTGGGGGTCTGCCGTCGGCTCGGAGAGAGTTGCCCTCATATGAGATGTTGTAGATAGGGGAGATCCCTTCTGGATTATAGGGGCGCAGGGCGAAGCTGAATGTGCCCCTGAGCACCACGTCGGCTATGTTGAAGAGAACTACCTGCATGGCGGCCCAATCTCCATCTTCCGCTGGGAGCACCCACGCCTCGCTCGATACGCGCAGGCCGCCCGCTTCATACGCGGTAAGAACGACTGGCAAGCCTCCCTGTAGGCTCTGCACGACCTCTCTTTGCAGGCTGGGGGCCATACGTCCCGTGTCGCTCCCTTCCACCTCCACCCACCAGTCCAGGGAAGGGCCACCAGGCACCGGGGTGAGCAAGCCCCATCTATCTACGATGCTCTCCACAGGGTGGTCCGCGCCGGGTATGCCGAGGGCGGTCCAGTTGCGGGCCGTCTGGTTCGCCATGAGGTTTAGCACGCTACGTGGGATGAACAGTGGTAGAGGTAGGGTTGGACTGCTCGCGCATCCACCGGGGCAGGTGCCAGCCCTTCGAGCATGGGCATCGAGAACCTGTTGAGATAGCTCTGGGCCAGCACCCTCGCGCCCATAGGGAGCAGCTCAGGCGGTCCAGGGAGCGCGCCTGGCACTCCAAGCCTCCCGGCGGCCCTCAGCAGGCGGACTGCCTGTGCCATTTGTGGCTGTAGCTCCCGCACCCGCGACCTGCGCCTTCGTGGACGGCGAACGTGAGCGTAAGCACCGGAGAGGTCTCCCGGTTTGATGCTGGTCAGCATGGAGCGCATGGTAGGGCGCTTCACAGCATAGCCTCCCTCTTGCGCATATCTTCCAGCACCTCTCCAAGCACCTCTTCAGTGTGCTCCCCCAGAAGGGGAGGGTGGCGGCGTATAGTGGGGGGCGTGGCTTCCAGCTTCAAGGGAGAGGCTATCATGCGCAGTGGTCCCAGCGTCGGGTGCGCGACCTCTAGCACCATGCTGCGTGCCGCCACTTGCGGGTGTGCTGAGAGCGCGGTCCACTGTGTTTACGGGCCCGGCGGGTACGTCCGCCTTCTCGAAGAGTGCCAGCCACTCGCCGGACGTGCGGGTAAGTAGCACCTCCTGGAGCAGTGGGCAAAGGGTATCGCGCCAGGTGACGCGCCCTGAGTTGGTGGCGAAGCGCGGGTCCTCTACCAGGTCTGATCGCCCGATGGCCGTCACAGAACCGCCTCCACTGTGCGTCGTTGCCCACCGCTACTGATCACCCAGCCGTCTGCCGTGGCGAGCGCCTGGTACGGCACGATGTTGGGGTGGGCGTTGCCGTAGCGGGGTGGGACTTCCCCTGAGAGGAGGTAGTTGCTCCCCACGTTGCCCAGCCAGGCCAGATGCGAGTCGAGCAGCGACATATCTATCCGCTGCCCCCGGCCCGTTATGTCGCGCACCCGCAGAGCCGCCAGGATAGCCGACAGCGCGAACATACCTGCCGTGAGGTCCACGATCGCCACGCCGACTTTGGTAGGCGGACCGTCCGGCTCGCCCGGTGATGCTCATAATACCGCCCGCGCCCTGTATTACGAAGTCGTAGCCGGGCAGGTGGGCGTCGGGTCCGGTGCGCCCGTAGCCCGAAATCTGGCAGTACACCAGGCCCGGTTCTTTGAGCAGCTAGCTCGTCGTAGCCGAGGCCCCATCTTCTCCATCGTGCCCAGGCGGAAATTCTCCACGATGACGTCGCTCTCGAGCGCGAGATGCCGGGCGATGTCGCGCCCCTCCTCTGTGGCGAGGTCCAGCACGATGCTGCGCTTGTTGCGGTTGCAGCAGAGGTAATATGCCGACTCGCTCCCGACGTAAGGCGGCCCCCACCGGCGCGTGTCGTCCCCCAGCGGCGATTCTACCTTGATGACATCCGCCCCCAATCGCCCAGCATCATCGTGCAATACGGCCCCGCCAGCACCCGCGAGAAGTCGAGCACCCGAATACCTTCCAAGGGCGATTTTGGATTTCGGATTTCGGATTTTGGATTTGCGGGTTCGGTGCGCATGGAGGAAGTATAGCATAGGGGTCAGGAGTCGGGAATTCAGGAGTCAGTGGGTCATCAACCCGGGTTCCTGACCCCCATTCATCATTCTTCTGGTACAATAGAAGTAGTGTTTGCATAAAGGGGGTCATCTTGGCAAAGTTTTACTATGGTGGGCAGGCGGTAATAGAAGGGGTGATGATGCGCGGGCAGAGGCACATGGCGGTAGCCGTGCGCGCTCCCGATGGCCGCATCGTCGTACACGAGGAGGCGCTAAAGGGCGCGCTGTACCGCCACCCCGCCATGAAGCTCCCTTTCCTGAGAGGCTTTGTAGCGTTGTGGGACGCCCTCGGCCTGGGCATGAAGTCCCTCATGTTCTCCGCGAACGTGGCTATGGAGGAAGAGGCTGCTCAGAAGGCAGAAGGCAGTGAGCAGAAGGCAGGAGATGTATACATCGATGTAGATGTAATGGAGGATGCAGACGGCGCTTCGGCAAATCGGAAATCGGAAATCGAAAATCCGAAATCGGAAATGGGCGGCGCTGCCTGGGCCAGTATCGCCCTCGCCCTTGTTTTCATGGTGGGTATATTCTTCGTGCTGCCGGTGCTGGCAGCAAACATTATCACCAGTGTCGCCAACACCGACTCCAGCCTGACGCACAATCTCATCGAGGGGGCTATCCGGCTCGCCCTCTTCATCGGCTATATCTGGGCTATCGGCTTCATGCCTGACATCAGGCGGGTGTTCGGCTATCACGGGGCCGAGCACAAGACCATCAACGCTTACGAGGCGGGCGCGCCCCTTATCCCGGAGCGCGTGCAGAGCTTCACCCTCCTCAACCCACGCTGCGGCACCACGTTCCTATTGATAGTGCTCCTCCTGGCGACCATACTCTTTGTGTTGCTGGGCAAGCCCCCATTTATCCTGCTCGTGCTGTCGCGTATCGTGCTGGTGCCTGTGGTGGCGGCCATAGGCTACGAGTTTATCCGCCTGATGGCTAACCTCTACCATATCCCCGTCGTGCGCGCCATCATGGCTCCCGGCCTCGCGCTGCAAAAGATGACCACGCGCCCCCCCGACCTCTCCATGATAGAGGTAGGTATCGCCGCTCTCCAGCGCGTGCTGGTGGCAGATGGCGTAGTGGCACGTGACGCGGCGGAGGTCGAGGGAGCTGAGGAGCCTGTGCCTACGCTGGCCTGATAGCGGAAGAGGGCGCTTTTGAAGATAGCGATTTTACACTACGCCTGCTACCCGGTTGTGGGCGGCGTCGAGAGCATAATTTCCACCCATGCCCGTCTCTTTGAGCGTGCGGGCCACGAACCTTTCCTTATCGTCGGGCGGGGCGACCCTGCCGGGGCGGGCCTTCCGGGTGTAGTCATACCTGAGCTTGATTCCAAGCACCCTGAAGTGCTGAAAGTGCAGGCTGCGCTCCTGCGAGGGGAGGAGTGGGCCGCACCTGAGTTTGAGCGGTGGGTGGCTTGCATCTCCGACCTCCTGAGCGACGCGCTCAAGGGGACCGATGCCTGCATCGTACACAACGCCTTTACCCTCCACAAGAACCTCGCGCTCACAGTAGCGCTGGCGCAGTTGGCCGTCGGGAGGGAGAGCGATAAGCGCTGGATCGCCTGGTGCCACGACATGGCGTGGAGCAACCCTCTATACGTAGATGAGCTATCGTCCGGCTGGCCGTGGGAGGCGTTGAAGACGCAGCTGCCCAACGTCACTTACGTGGCTATATCGGAGCAGCGGCGTGCTGAGATGGCCCACCTTTTCGGCCTGCCTCGCTCAAGCATCACCCTCGTGCCGAACGGCATAGACCCCGAAGTCTTCATACCTAGCTCGCCCCGTATGTCTTCCCTCCGTGCTCAATTCAACTGGTACGAGCGTGACTGGGTGCTACTCGCGCCCGTGCGTGTGACCCGCCGCAAGAACCTCGGCCTGGCTTTGCAGATAACCGCCGCGATGCGTGGCGGGGGTGGTAAGCCCTTGCTCGTGATTACCGGGCCGCCGGGGCCTCACAACGCTCGCTCCGACGAGTACCTCAACGAGCTTTTGAGGCTTCGTGCCGCCCTCGACCTGCGTGAGGAAGCTGTCTTTCTCGCGTTGGAAGGCGCGGATGGTGGGCCGCTCAACGTGAGCGATGACATGGTAAATGAGCTATACTGGTGGTCGGACGCGCTCCTTGTGACGAGCGTGCAGGAGGGGTTCGGACTGCCTCTGCTGGAGGCGGGACTGGCCCGTCTGCCAATCTTTTGCTCATCTCTGCCCGTGTTGCGCGAGGTGGGGGCCGAGAACGCCCACTACTTCAACCCCCGCGACAATCCTACCCGCATAGCGGAGATGATCCGCATAACCCTGGAAGAGCCAGGGCCAGCGGCGATGCGCCGTAAGGTGCTCACCAACTACACCTGGGACGCGATATTCCACGAGCGGGTACTTTCCCTGCTTACATTTTAATTTCGGATTTCGGATTGAGCAGCGAACCTCAAATCCGAAATCCGAAATCCGAAATCCGAAATTATGGACCAGACTACTCTCAAAGACAATTCACCTGGGCGTTCCCGCCGGACGATAGTGTTGCTGGTGGACTGCCTGCGCGATGGCGAGGGTGGGGTCTTCGGGCCTGGCTCTGAGGGGACTGTTCTTATTACGGCTTGCCAGCTTGCTCGCCAGTGGATCGGGCGGGCGAGTGGTGCTTTGCAGCGTATTGCAGGTGCCGGAGGGGGAGTCGCTGAGCGCCTTCTCGACCGTTGCCCAAAGTATGAGACAGAAGTTGGAACGGTGGGCATTGTCCGCCCTCTCTTCGCCTGGCTCTGCGGCGTCTCTAGATAATAGCTCTACAGTTGCCGTTGCAGGCAACAACGTTGGTGGCTCTCCCAGCAACAGCTTTATAGTGCCGGTCGTCAGAGTAGCCCAGAAGAATGAGATAGCAGGCGAAGTGCGGGGCTTCCTCGCTGAAGAGCCGGGCGCGCTGGTGCTCCTCCCCTTCAGACGCATGTCGCGGGGTGAATGCTCCTGGCTTGGCAGGGCGTTGCGCGCTCCCCTGCCGTGCGAGGTAGCATGGGCACGCCCGCCGCTTGACGGCTACAAAGGCGACACCCCTACCGCGCCGTTCCAGACGGGGATGCGCGTGCTATTGCCCGCTCGCGGCGGCCCCCAGGCGATGATGGCCTTTGACCTCTCGCAAGACCTGATGACTGTGCTACACGCCCAGGTGACCGTGTTACACGTCCTTCAGTCCATGCCTGAGAGGATGCGCGCCAGTGAGGAGGCCCCATTCAGCGAGCTTGTCAGCCGCATGGAGGGGGCCGAAGGCGATCACTCGGATGTAAGCGCTCCGCGCCGGGCTTACGCTATGGGTGATAACCCTGTTGAGAGCATCAGCAGCACCGCCGCGGGGTACGACATGATCATCATGGGCGCAGGCGGGGAGGGGGGTTCGCGCCTCGGCAGCTTCACCGAAGCGGTCGCCCGCGCCACTCAAACAGCCGTATTAGCCGTGAGGACTCGCCTTCCGGTCGGCCCAGCGATACGCGCCGCACGCAAGCACGCTCGCCCACACGCTCTTTCGCCTGACACTCTATCGCTACTTGTAGACAAGTGGTTCGCCGAGAACACTTTCCACGCCAATGAGTTCCGCGATCTGACTCGCTTGCTCGACCTCAAGAGGCAGAGCGGGCTAACTATCTCGCTTGGCTTACCCGCGCTCAACGAGGAGGCCACAATCGGGGCTGTGATAGGCGTGCTCAAGCGCGCCCTCATGGAAGAAGTGCCTCTCCTCGATGAGATAGTGGTGATAGACTCCCAGTCTACTGACCGCACGCGAGAGATCGCTGCCGAATTGGGCGTGCCCGTATATATCCACCAGGAAGTGCTGCCCGAAGCGGGTCCGCCTTTGGACGGGAAGGGAGAGGCGTTGTGGAAGTCGCTCCACGTTTTGAAGGGAGATATTATCGCGTGGGTCGACACGGACGTGGCGAATATGCACCCGCAGTTCGTTTATGGGCTGGTTGGTCCTCTCCTGAGAGAGCCGCGCATCGGCTACGTGAAGGGTTATTACCACCGTCCACTGCGCACCAGCTCAGGTGTGCGGCACGAAGGTGGGGGGCGCGTCACCGAGCTAACGGTTCGCCCTCTGATGAACCTCTTCTTCCCTCTATTGTCAGGCCTGGTGCAGCCCCTGGCGGGGGAGTACGCGGGGCGGCGCGAGGTGCTTGAGCAGCTACCCTTCTTCTCAGGTTATGGCGTCGAGACGGGCATGCTGATAGATATGCTGGAGCGGTACGGCCTCTACTCGATAGGGCAGGTGAACCTCGAAAACCGCCTCCACCGCAACCGCAACCTGGCGGACTTGTCGCTGACGGCGTTCGCCATCGTGCAGGTAATCCTCACCCGCCTTGAAGACCGCGCCCGCATGAAGCTGCTCGAAGAGGTCAACCGCAGTATGAAGCTAATCCGCTTCGAGCGCGACCACCTATCACTAGAAGTAAGGGCGGTGAACGATAGGGAGCGTCCACCTATTGTGGAGATACCGGCGTACAGGGCGGCGCACCCGCGCTAAGGGGTCAGGGGTCGGGAGGTAAACTGTCACTTCAGAACTTTCGTCTGCACTGGAGTGCGGAGTTATTCTGCACTGGTTTAGGTGTGAACGAATATGTTCTACGTGGAATGAGGTCAGGCTGATAAGTAAATAAGTAGCAGTTCAACTGAATGCACAGCCAATGAGCATCTCAGCCGGTTCGGCGCACTTTGACACTTGCTTCCAGTAGGGCGCATCTTCCTCCAATATACGCCCATCACATGATCCTGACCTCTAAACATAGCTTATTCAACATCCCCGCTGCCAGCCCAGCTACCCGCTACTCATACTTTGACTACGGGCCATATCGCTGGCGGTACATCTGCGCGCCTAGCTGTCCTAACTGCACCTCAAACTGGCTGCCAACCAGCTCTGGGTGCAACTCGAAGCGATTACGCTCGAAGTACTGCACCGTGTATTCTTTGCCATCAACCGTGTTAATCTCTGTAAGCTCCTCTGTAACAGGATACCCAAAGAGAGCCAGACCGCCATTGCTGTTCCAGAAGTCGAGGAACGCACCGGAGACGTTGTGGCCGGTGGCGGGGAAGAACTGCGCACCTGCTTTAGGCTCAGTGGGAGGCTCCGGCTTGCCGAGTAGTGCCCCAACCCTACCAAGCGTTATCTGTCCGTCCTGGCCAGCATGCATTTCAAAACGCGCTCGCTCAAAGTACTGCGCCGAATACACTTCGTCCGTGCCCTGAATGGTCTCCTGTATCATGTCCGAGATAGGGTAGCCAAATATGCGCACGCCACCGTTATCATTCCAATACTGCAAGAATGGTTGCGAGACGAAGTAACCTGTCTCTTTGAAGTAGGCGTTATCGGCATCCGGCTGGAGAGCGGAGAAGGTCCAGGCAAAGGAATGCCCGCCTATTTGCACGCTCACCTGGTGGCTGCCTACGCTAAGTGCAGGCGCTACGGCGGTGATCGTGTATTGGTCCTCTACGACTGTTATCGGGGCTACCTTCGATTCTATCTCTTTACCATCCAACGTAACTCGCACATCAATCGGGGCAGTGGCGCTTTGTACGTTCAACCCCACCTTGGGGCCTTCCGTGACTGCCAAGACCCTACCACCAATTGCTGGGATATAGCGAGAGACCCTGGGAGCTTCCTGTACAGGTGCCAGAGGAGTAGCGGTGATGGGGGTTGGGGACGCTTGCGCGCCTGAAGGGCTGGCACGGAACTGCCAACGGGTGCTGTTAGGAGCGCCCTCCGCTGTGGAAGCCCTGACCAGTACTTCATGGATACCGGACGTGATTCCAGGCACCGTTACCGAAAGTGTCTGTGTGAGGGGGGATACTCCCTGGAGCGTAGCGTCCAGCAGCGTCCCATCGAGGGAGAGGGTGGCGGTATTGATGTCGCTGGCGGCAGCAATCTCCACGCTTATGATAGTCTGTCCCACACCGACTATGGCGCCATCAGCGGGCATGCGGCTTCCGAAGGTGATGGTGGTATCAGGAGCAATGTCGCGTATCTCTGCAGGGTCGGTGTTGAGAGCCAGGTTGCCCAGGATGGCCATGGTAATAATCAGCATTATGGGTAGGAGAGCCGCACGGAGTAAACTGAGAGCGCCAGCAGACTTTTCTGGCGCAGTGCCGCTATCCACCCCAAATTCCTGCTCGACCTGCTCGAACGCACCCAGCCTGCCAGGGTCTACGCTGCCCACAAGCTTGCCGTCGCTAATGACTGGGAGGCGATCATCTTGCTCCGGGGTATCACGCCTGGCATCCGTTATAGCAAGTATCTCGGAGAGCGACGAGTTGGGGCGAACTGTCTTAAGCTGGCTCACAGGCGTCATCATGGACCGTGCAGGAGTGGTAGGCCAGGTCCCTTGCAGCATCTCCTCACTAGCGGCCAGCGTTACTACACCAAGCGTAGCTCCGTTATCGTCTACGACTGGAAGTGGAGTATCAGGCGCATAGCGCATATGTGAATTGACCATATCGGCGATGGTGTCGTCCTGCATCACCGCGTCTGCCGGACGCACGGTATCCATGACATCGCGTGCTCTTATCTGGTCGAATACAGCCCGCATGAGGCCCCGCTGCCTGCCGATCGATGCGGCTTCTCTAGCAGCCCACCCTAGTAGCACAAGCGAAAGTGCAACAAGCCACATCTTGGTAGCCAGACCGTAATAAGCGCCTGTCAGCACCAGCAGCAGTGATGCGAACAGCCCTAATGTCCGTGCAATTCGCGTCGCTCCTTCACGGTCGTTGTTCATCAGCGAAATGGCGGAGCTAAGGATCCAGCCGCCGTCGAATGGGATGCCTGGTATCAGGTTGATTACGCCAAAAGCCACGTTGAGCCAGCCAAGTGGAATCAGCAGCGCACGGAGGAAATCAATGCCAACTGAGCCAGACACCAGCAACAGCAACCCGCCCAAAGCCAAGTTGAACAGCGGGGCGGCTATAGAGGAAACGAGAGCACGAGCAGGCTCTAGCTCCTGGAGCCGCAGCGGCACCGCAGACCCGAAGGGATAAAGGTTTACATTGCGGTACCCTGACCGCGCCAGCGTGGAGTGTACAAGTTCGTGAGCGATGACACTCGCCAGGAAGAGGATCATCACCAGGACGGCTACGAGCCATGTAATCCAACCCGGCAACCTGGGGTAGTTATCGGGTAGCCATAGGAGGGCAACCCACCAGAGGCCCAACACCTTGGCTATTAGCCAGGTGTAGTTCAAGTAAATTGTGAGCATGCCCAGACGGCCAATTCTCAACGCTGACTGCATACGAGTACCTCCAATTACCCCTACCACTAACCCGTGGCGTAACCCATGGCGGACAGGCCAGTTGGTCTGGCTGGTGAGTATCAAGCGCCTATCTGTAGCGCTCGCCTACTCTACTCAGGACAAGGCGTAGCGAGTGGGCGCGTTGTGATGGTTAAGACTATGCCTTCCTCCGGAGCCAGCAGCATTGCTAGAGTGATCGCTACCCACGCCAGGGCAGCCACAGAACCAACGCGGAGGATGATGTCCACAAGCCAGTTGTTATGCCACTGCGGTGAACTCTTCATCAGTGATCTACCTTTCGCTTGGGGTCTAAGCACTGAAGCACCTAAGTTCCTAGGTACCCAGGTACCTGAACCACACATACACGGTGCTGATGAGCAGAGAGGCCAGAGTTACCACAAGGCCATACTTCAGGAACTGCATGAACGATATTTTGTAGCCTGCGCGCTCAGATAGGCTCAACACGATGACGTTAGCGGAGGCACAACTGCCGTGGCGTTTCCTCCCAGGCAGGCGCAAGAGCCAGCGACCACCAGAGCGGCTCAATGGGCATGCTCTGCCCCAGCTCACGCACGATCGGCACCATAGTAGCTGTATAGGGGATGTTATCGATAATCCCAGAGGCGATAGCGCTGCCCCACAGTAACATGATGGCAGTTGCCGATAAATCACCGCCTGTAAGATCCAAGACCCCGCGTGCTGCGAGCTCCACGAACCCTACCTTGATCAACGCCTCAACCAGGATAAACAACCCCAGAAAGAAGAGGAGCGTAGTCCACTCTATCTCGGTAATAGCATCGTGAACCTCTGCTCTCGACACGAACAGCAAGAGGACCGCCCCACTCATCGCAATAGTGGCCGCTTCCAGGTGTAGCACACCATGAAGCAAAAAGCCTGCAATTACCAGCCCGAGCACAACCAGCCCCTGCATCAGGAGCTTACGGTCATGGATCATCCCGCCCTCATCCATGTCCATAGCCTGCGCACGACGCTCCTGCGGCACGTGGAGTTCGCGCCTGAAAAAGAGAGCCATTAGAGCCATAAACGCCACGTATATGACTATCACCGGCGGCCCCATGTTCAGAAGGAACGCCCCGAAATCGAGGCCCGATGCGCTCCCTATTATGATATTGGGCGGATCACCGATAAGGGTGGCTGCTCCCCCGATATTCGAGGAGAGTATCTCAGCTATGAGGTACGGCACAGGTGTGATGGCGAGCGCCTTCGCTACGAATATCGTCAGCGGCACCATCAACACCACCGTGGTCACATTGTCGAGCAAAGCTGAGAGAAGGGCAGTCATGGCAGAGAGGAGCAGCAGTACCCTGAAAGGCTCACCCTTTGCCCGGTCAATGATCTTACTGGCGACCCACTGGAAGACCCCCGTACGAGCCAGGGTGTTGGCAATGATCATCATCCCTGCAAGCAAGAAGATGACGTTCCAATCTACTCCCTCGAAGGCTTCCTCCTGGCTCACCAAACCGAGCAGGAGCACGGCCATAGCGCCAGCGAGAGCTACCAGGGTCTTATGCACTTTATCGAGAGTGATTACCGCATATGTAACAACAAACACAGCGAGGGCAAGCAGTAAGTCAAAATTCATTGTTTCCCTCCCTCCCTTTATCGTCTGCTCCAAAAAACCAAACAAAAAACCTGAGCCGCGCTGCGGATCTCAGGTTACCTTTCGTTGGTCTTGCAGAGCGGGACAGGTGGGACATGTCTCACACCATGCAAAGTGTAAACCACTTTGTCAACAGAATGATAAGTTTCGATTATTATATACGACGGTCCACAAGTCGTCAAACAATTGGGCCAATAGCCATTGAGAAAGTGACATAAACGGCTTCCGACCCCTAATCCCTACTTCACCTGATATGTCACACGATGATACCCCGTCGCCCCGTTCGGGTACGGCTCGGTTCGCCTGGCAACCTGCACTTTACCCGCGCCATCGTATGCGCGCACCTGCACAGTGTACTTACCGGCGGAGGGAGGGGTCCATTCGTAGCCCCAGACCACCCACGAGGTGCCACTAGCGGGCGGCTTCATATATGCCTGCCGCCAGCTCTTGCCGTCGTCGGTGCTGACCTCAACCTTGCTGATGCTGCGGTCGCCAGCGAATGCTATGCCTGAAATTACGCGCTTCTTGAGGGCGATGGTGCTGCCAGCGGCTGGAACGTCTATCCGGCTCATGACGTTCACGGGTGCGGGGTCGCTCCACCCCTGCGACGGCTCCTGCCAGAAGCCCTTGTAGTCGTGGTTTATTAGCTCTATAGACGTTAGCCATTTTACGTGCTTCATGCCGTAAATTCCGGGCACCAGCAGCCTTGCCGGATAGCCATGTTGCGGGGTAAGGGGCGCGCCTCCCATCTCCCACACCAGCATCACGTCCGGGTCGAGCGCCTTCTGGTACGCTATCGAGTTGGTGTAACCGTCCACCGCTTGCAGCAGCAAGTCCACGACTCCCTTCTTCGGCTTGGCTTTCTGGAGCAAGTCGGCCAGCTTGACCCCTTTCCAGGTGGTATTGCCTATCAACCCCCCGCCGATTGGATTGCTGATGCACATCATCCCGACAGTGACCGTCTCGGGTGGGAGGGCCGTAAGCTCTGCATAAGTAAGCTCATATGGGTTGTCCACAAGCCCCTTTATCTTCAGCTTCCACCTCTCCGCCGACGGCGATGGGTCGAACACATTTTTGGAGACATGATAGAAACTGGCTGTAGGGGTGATTTCACTTATGGGGATGGCCACTGGAGCGGGTGCGCCTGGCGTGCCGGTGGGCGATGGGCTGGGTGTAGAGCTTGGTGTCTGGGTGGGTGGCTGTGGGGTGGATGTGGACGTCGGGGCTGTAGTGGCAGTGGGTTGCTCAGCGATAACTGTTGGAGGCTGGGCCTCTGGTGTCAGCACGGAGGGTGTGTCTGTCGGCAGGGGTTCGAGCGTGCTGGTCGGGCGCGGTGGCTCTTGCGTAGACGTAGGTTGGGGTGCTTCACTGACCGTTTCAGGTGTGGGCGTGCTCTCGCCGTCTGCAATGTCCTCATTCTCCTCTCCCAGAAGCTGCGGCTTTTCCTCGACAGGGCTGGTAAACCCTCCCTGGCGCAGCACGGTCCCTCCATACCAGAAAGCCGCCCCGCCCACAAGGGCCAGCAGCGTACCCCCGGCAATGCGCAGAACCTGGCGGCGGTCAGCGTCTACGAGTGTGGAATTGGATGTGTCGTCCGTCGTCCGTCGTCCGCCGTCCATCGTCCTGGGCACGAGTAGATGTGTCACCATGCCGAAGACGATGCCGAGAAGCATCAGCCCGATCCAGGGGGGGATAATTGCCTCGGAGTAGATAGCTGTGAACTGGCTCTCGAAGCCCGCGAACATCTGCTGGCCTACCAGTGGGAGGAAGAGCACATTTAGCAATAGGCCAATTACCAGGCCGTATATCACTCCTGCGAGGGGGTTGTTGAAGAAGGAGTGTCTGCTTCCCGTTGTGGGGTTTGGGCGCGCCAGCCATGCGTAGAGCAACCCAAGCAGTGCGCCAACTAGGAGGGTGCCGAGTAGCACCATCGTCACGTAGAGAGGTAAGCCCGAATAGTAATATCGGTCGAGCAAATTCGAGAAGAGATGACCACCTAGCAAAGTGAGGAAGGTGTTGAGCATCACCTCCGGTATGCTGGGGAAGCCGAGGAGCCAGCGCATCAGGCCCATGACGGCTATCATAACCAGCGCGCCCCCCGCACCCGCTCCGATGCCTGAGAGGACCCTGTATCGTCGGTTTGCTACCATTGAGGTTTCTTTCTAGAGGGACGACGGACGATGGACGATGGACGATGGACGATGGACGATGGACGATGGACGATGGACGATGGACGATGGACGATGGACGATGGACGATGGACGATGGACGATGGACGATGGACGATGGACGATGGACGATGGACGATGGACGATGGACGATTAATCCTGATCTTGTGAAGGATGGGCGTTGATGGCCGGGGTGATGGCACTCTCTTTGCAAGTCCCCGGAAGCTAGAGAGTTCTAATCCAGATAAATGGACAATTACTGCACGAGGAGACGAAGCATGGACACCAACCCCAACCCCTTCCGAGACGCGCCTGATAGCGACAGATCGTCCTCCCCTACGGAAGCCCCGGACGACGATACACGAGACTTCACCACCGATGAGGATACCACTCCAACCCGCGACACTTCCCCTATGAGCGACACTTCGGGAGGAGGCTCGCCAACTTCGGCTGATGACTTTTCGACGTCAAATGCAACCCCCGGCGAGGCTTCTTCTCAGACCGATACCAGTAACGGCACCGCTACGGGGTCAACCCAGCCGGAATAGTGTTTGCCATAGGGACCTGCCTGGCTTCTACGGGCATTCGTCTCCTGTGCAGTGGGTTCCGTAGGCGTATGTGGCGACCACATGGCCGCTACTGTCTAGGAATTCAAGAGTCTGCCCCGCACTCGTTCCATATCTCAGTCTGCCGGTTGAAAGTATAGTCGCACCCGGAGCCACCTGGCTTGGTGCAAATGTATGCTTCTCCTCCTTCACCTTCCAGTATGGTCCCCGCCGGGAAGACAAAACTGACAGATGTGTCGTTCTTGTCACGCAGCACCCAGTTGCCGATATTTGCGTCATCTCCGTCATTGTATATATCAACTTCCTCAGGGTCCTCGGATACCACGTTAAATATCCCGATGTCCTCCTCCGCGTATACACTGCTCTTCATGCTATCGTCAACTGCCGGGCAGCCCCCCGCCGTGGTGGGCGTGGCTGATGCGCTAATGGGGGTCGCCGTCATTGTAGTGCCTGTCGTAGGACGTGGCGTGCCCGACGTGCCTGACGTGCTCACTGGGCTGGGGACTCCTGGTGTACCGGCGGCGCGCGTTGCTGTAGGAGCGGGGGTGCCAGGGGTGCCTGATGCTCGCGTGGGTGTGGCAGTTGCCGCGCCCGGCGGGACGGGAGTAGCAGGTGCGCCAACGTCGGATGCCGGGAAGAAGCGATGAACCTCGCGTCCATAGTTGTCGTATAGCACGGCGAGGTCATATAACTGACGGTCCCACATCACTGTGGTCCTGTACATATAGATGTCAGTTGCTGTATTGATACCGGGGCCAGAATGTACCCTGATGCTCGCTCCAGGCGCGAGGGTGACGCTATCCGAGAAGCGGAAGCGGTCTACGTGGCTCCACTTGGGACTGTCGAGCCACCAGCCATTGAATGACTGCGCGCTCTGCCCACCGTTTTTGAGAGTGATAAATGTGCCGTTGATGTCGGTCAGGCTCGTGCGATAGGCGATGCCTTCGATAGTAATACTCGCCTTGGGGGGTAGCGCCTGGGATGTAGGCGTGTTACCGCCCTGGCCCGGCTGGCCCGTGTTGAGGTATCGCCACTCGAAATAGTGCTGGCCGATATTCCCCATCTGCACCTTGAAGGGTGACGGCAGGTGTGGCACAAAGGTGAGCACTCGGCGCTCATACGCCTGTATCAGTACGTCCGTGTAGGTGCCTCCCACTTTGACGTATGCCCAATATGGCTCAGATATTGGATAGCCCGTGATGGCGAACCAGGGATAGAAGAGTGGTCCCTTTACGGCCTGCCCGCCCTGGATAATGTCGGTTTGCTGGTTCAAGTAGTCCCAGAATACGTCAGGGATGTCGTGGCCGGTGTCGGGCCAGAACTGAGATATACGCACGCCATAGTCGGGGTGGTTACCAGGCCAGGGCTGTGTGGTCCCCTGACGGTCAATGGCGGTGCGCACGATTTGCCCTACCTGCGAGGTCTTGCGGCGGTCATTCGGCGCGCCCGGTATGTTGGATACCCCGTTGAACGACTGGTAAGTAGGCGCGCTGGGGTCGTCTACATCCGAAGCTAGATTGATAGCAGCGGGGGTGCGTTTCTCGAAGCTGCTCGCGCCTGTTTGCACTACGCCGCCGATCAATTCTACTGCCAGGAGGCCATTCGTGACGTAGAAAGGGTCGTTAGGGTTAGCGGCGGGATTGTTGAATCTCCATGCGCCCCTTGTCGAAGTACTGCACGACGTGGGCGTTGCCTGGAAGTCCCGCGAAAGGCTCGCTCAGCGTTCTGCCGGGGACAGGCCCCCACACCCAGGGCCGCTTGACTGTGGTCGCCGCTACAAGGCCGTCGGTGCGGTCCCATGTTGCTTTGAAAGCAGGGTGCGCGAACTGCGCTTGCGATTGTGACTGCGCATTCTGCGCCCACAAACCTACCAGCGCCAATGCTAGCAGCGCGAGGGTTGGGAGCCAGAAACGTGATGCGTGATGCGTGATGCGTGATGCGGGGCGCTGAAAGAAGCTCATAAGGGTCTCTCGATTCGCGGGCTAATATCGTGATACGATTGTACCCTTATATAGCACAGTGAGCGCTGTAGCGCAAGTAGATGGTAGCAACAGACGATAGACGATGGACGATGGACGATGGAGTGATACGTGATGCGTGATGCGTGAATCCTTAATAAATCTCTGCGTCTCTGCGTCTCTGCGGTAAAATCTATTGTCCGTCGTCCATCGTCCGCCATCTTAGTCTTGCCCTTTCCTGTGCGCTGCCTCGGTAACGTCGGTTTGCGGGTTATGGTGTGTGGCTTCCCTGTCAGCGGCTTTGGGGTCCGGGTGTGCGCCTTTGCCTGCGCGGCCTCGTATAGCTCCCTGTCCGTCTATCGTTACCTGGTCGTTGGGGTTGCTACCGCTATCGGGCTGGCTCCCCTGGTCGCTAGCATTCATGTGCTGGTCTGACATAATGTTCCCTCCATTATTCTAATTCTCAAGTTCCGCTCTACAATGTTCTGGCGTCTCTTGTCGTTGTCTGATTGCACGCACCCTGACGTATCCTATATCATGGGTCATGCCAGGAACTTTAATTTATGATGGAAGAGGAGGTCAGTATGGCAAGTGGGCCGGAGCGTGTGCAGAAGGCGCTGAACGCGGTGGGATTGGAAGCGAAGGTGGTGCGATTGCCGGATAGCACGCGTACCGCGCCTGAAGCGGCAAAAGCGGTGGGGTGTGAAGTTGGCGCAATCGCCAAGTCGCTCCTCTTCTTAGCGGATGGCAAGCCGTTGCTGGTTGTGTGTGGAGGGGACCGCCGGGTCGATACCGCTCGCGTAGCCGAGATGGTGGGAGCGCAGTCTGTGAAGATGGCCCCCGCCGAGGAAGTGCGGCGCGTCACCGGGTACGCGATAGGTGGCGTGCCGCCGTTGGGCCATAGCACTGCTCTACCCACTCTGCTAGATACCAGTCTCCTGCGATGGCCTGTGGTGTACGCCGCGGCGGGCGCGCATGATGCTCTCTTCCCAATCGACCCCCGGCGCTTGCTGGAAGCCACCGGCGCTACCCTGGCAGATGTAGGTGCGCCTTGATGCTGCAAACGGTATTGCAAGATGAAGATGGATATGCGCACAGAGAACATACTCGTGCCGTGCTCATGGCAATCTACGAAGCACTTTCCTCCCATTATGGCCCGCAGCACTGGTGGCCTACGCGAAGCGGCAGCGCATGGGAGATTATGCTTGGGGCGGTGCTGACTCAGCGCACGACATGGCGCAATGTTGACCTCGCGCTGAGCAACATCGAGAGGGCGTGGGGAGAGAGGGGATTATCCGAGCCTGATGCCGTGCTCGCGGCGAGCCATGAGGAATTGGTAGAGCTTACGCGCCCAACAGGACATTACAGGAGCAAGCCCAGGAAGCTTCAGGCCCTCGCGCGGTTCGTAGTGGAGCATGGAGGTGTGCAGGCGCTCATCGCATCGCCTGAAGCAACAGAGACACTAAGAGAGCGATTGCTGGCAATCTGGGGCATTGGACCGGAGACGGCGGACGCCATTCTGCTCTACGCGCTGAATCGCCCCGTGTTTGTGGCTGATGCTTATGCTTTACGGTTGGCATCGCGGTGGGGCCTGTTGAGACCGAATGCTACGTATACGGAGATACAGAGGCTCTTCATGGAGAATCTGCCCCATGATGTGGCGCTATTCAACGAGTACCATGCCCTGATTGTGACGCACGGCAAGGAGCTATGCAGGCCGCGCCCACTGTGCGAAGCCTGCCCGCTAAACCGCAACCTTCGCCTGGACGTAACGCTAATGGAGGCCAGTAACTGGCGATGTCCCTGGCCTTTGGCGAAAGATGACGAAGGGGGTGACTTATGAAGGTATTCTTGCTTGTGGCTGGAGGGGCGTTGGTGATAGCGGGCGTAGTGTGGCTACTGCAAGGGCTGAACGTGCTCCCAGGCAGCTTCATGACGGGCCAGGCGTTCTGGGCGTGGGCGGGCGGCGTCTCACTTCTGGTGGGTGGCGTGCTCCTCTATTTGGGCCTGAATCGCCGCACTACTGCTTGACACGATATTGAAGCATATGGTAAAATAAATCGACATTTGGAGGCGTGGTGTAGAGGCCTAACATGCGTCCCTGTCAAGGACGAGATCGCCGGTTCGAATCCGGTCGCTTCCGCTTGATAGACATTGTTGACAATTCGTCAGCAATGTCTTTTTCTTTTTCTGCGTCAGCCAGCCGTGTTCGGTGGCTTAGCACAAGCAAGGGCGTGAACTCAGGTATGGGCGTAAGACCTCTTATTCACCCATCCTCTACTCTAATAGACTTAAAGAGCGTGTAGGAGATCGAGGGTGTCATGTGCTCATAGAGGCAATTAAAGCCAGCGATTACGACCTCACTACGGTAAACGACAATGCGCCTTACACGTCCGACAAGCGTACGGTCGCGGAGTTGATCCAGATCATCAGGCAAGCACAGGAGGAGATCGAGGCGGGTCTACAGGCTTTGGACGTAGGAGAATGGGTGCTAACGTGCCCCAAGGATGTCGGATTTAGTTTCCAGTAGTCATATAGTAGAGCCAGATCAGCAGGTTAAACGAGGAAGGTGAAGATGAAGCGCGCGCGAGGAGAAGCTTACGAAGGCAAGGGTTATGGGACGCAACGGTACAGGCTATTCAAAAACGCACGAGCACGCATTGAGATCTCAATAGCTGCTGGGTACTATTGTGAAGCCATAGCTATTATCGAGTCCGTGATCTCGGATCGATTAGAGAGCAGGGTGTCACATCTAAAGGGAGAGAACTTCGGCTTCAAAAATCTGGGACCATTGCTCAAGGAGGCCGAGAAGCTTGAGACAGACCAAGATATGAGGGTTTTAGTTGAGAAGATAGACACCTGGCGACAGGAACGCAACAAGGCTTTGCACGAGTTGGTTAAGGTTGAGCGAGACAAGCCTCAAGTGAGTTGGGATGACCGCATGAAAGCCATGAAGCAAACTGCAATTGACGGGTATATGCTACTGAAACAGATTTACAATAGGGTGGCAGATCTCAATCCTCTGCACACCGACCGGGTGTTCGACCTGCCGTAGATTGGCAGATTCTCAGACCTCGTACAAGCGAACTCCCAACTTGGACTGTCCAACACAATAGCGATTTAGGGAGGTAATCAGATACGCCAGACTTCCTTCTCTCAAATCTTAGGATTTGATTCCATGGCTCCAACTCTATTTATCGTCTGGCGCACAGCTTCGTGGGAAACGCCGTAGCACTTCCCTAGCTCTCGCAGACTTTCACCATTAGCGTGGCGTTGAGCAACTTCCGGCTAATGCTCTTGACGGATTCGTGTGAGGGGTTTAGAATAGCGTCCGAGGGAAGTGGGCTGTTTACGATGAGAACGATTAAGTAATGGTTCGACAATCTCCTGTTGCTCATATAGTCGAACTTGCGGGTCAGAACTGTATCTATCATGAGGGTTCGAGTCCGGTCGCTTCCGCTATATGGTAGGATCGTGCACGGGGTAAAGGAATGGTAGGTAAGATGAAGTCATTTGCAACCTCGGTCACGAACATGAAATAGACGTTCCCGATGATCTTATCAGCATGGCCGAAGCGCCGCACGTCTATCAAATCGCAGTATGTATTCCACAGCACGCCAGTAAGCACTCGACAACATACTCAGAGCGCTTGAATCTCGACGCCTCTTCGCCCTCACCGAGGACTAATATGCCCTCCTGCGAGAACTGCGGCCAAGAATACAAACCAGGTAAGAAATCTTGCAAACGCTGTGGAGCCTCCCTTGACCCCACAGCTTCTTCATCTACCCCAAATGATATAAACAACAATCCAGACGCTAAGAAGCGCCAGAAACTACGTCGCACTCAAACCGAGGTTGAACACTCCAATACAAGCCTAGAATTCTTCACAGGCGGTATACTCATCGCTGTATGTCTCCTGACCCTAGCACTACTATCTCCAGGCGAAACCGAGTATCTCATCAACGGCAATCTTGGCATACTTTACATGGGTGGTGCTATCATCGCCATACTTATGAAGCTATTCATCGATAGCCGCAGTGGCTACTCAATTGCACGCAGTCTAATTGAAACGATCCTTATTGGCGGCGTGACTTACCTTTAATCTATGGGGTCTTCTGGTACATAGAGGCCAACTTTATTCAAACAGACCACCCGCTCTTTACTTCCCCAACCCCCACCATCAAAACACCAACACCCTTACGGTAGATCAAAGGCCGGAAGTGTGTCTTGGTGCTGTGGGAATGTCTTCTTGAAGATTGGTATCGGAAGGACGACCCTCGCACTGCTGAGAATCTAAAGGCGATTTGGTTTAGCTCTGAAAGGTTCTTACTCAGTTACCTATCTCTGCAAATAGACCGCATCGCTATGCCTTCGTGGGCCTCTATATGCTCAAGATAAGCAGGCGTGGCCTGAGTTCCTTAGAAGTCTTATAGAAGCAGCACATCTAAAGCACTTTGCAAGAACATAATGCCGAAACTTGACAGCGATGTCTCAACACTATAGTATTCTGGTTAGGTTTATGTACCAACTAAAGATTATTACCTGAATAAGAAGACTTCAATTATGGGTCACACACGTCTCGGAACTCTTCCTAAAACCCAAAAGTGGATCGAAATCATTGCTACTATTGCTGGCGGCAGTACAAGTGGCGCTGATGAAGGTACTCTAGTTGACGAAGTCCAGCAAATAGCCGATAAGACGCTTGAGGTAGCTGGGACTGGCTTGGAGAAAGCCGTCAGTGACCCAGGATTGAGCTATACGTTCTACTTATTAACTCAGATCGCTCTTAGTTCACGCATGGACAACTGGCGTCAGCCATTGTCTCAACTGGGTATCAATCTCGCACCGGACAGTACCCTCTTCGATCTAACGTCAGGCTTACAGAACGCAATAGATGATCATCTATTCTCGCAGGGACGCTCAACCGACATAAGCGAGATGGCACAAAAGGCGGCTGGGGAGGCAGTGGCGACGCTAACTGCACCATGGGCCGCCACGCTCTTTGGTAGTGGTAGTACTGAGCTCCAAGATGCTGTAAAAACGCATCTTTCGACTAAGAAGGGCTTTTCGAATTTAGGCCAGCAATTCTTTGGACGTTTCCTAAACCACTTTTTAAACTTCTACCTAAGTCGAGTAACGGCGGCACAGGTTGGAACTGCGCGGCTACAGCAAGTAGGCGATCTATCCCAATTCAATGGTGCACTGCAAGCTCACTGTGAGCAGACAGCGCGGATCGTGCGTGATTTCTGCGGCGAATGGTACTCCAAGACAGAGTTTCAAGAGGGAATAAATCCTGATAATTCTAGCCGCTTTGTTGCTGTCGCACTGCGCAAACTCAAGAGTGAATTAAAGGAACAGAGGGCGGAGTTATGATTGAACCCCGTCTTCTTCTCTGTAGTGGTATTCAACTTCCTACCGACCACGCGCTTCGACAGGGTCGTCGTGTAGTAGAGCTAGACTCGCTAGGTAATGCTCCAAATGTCAATCTTCATCTCGAAGATGTTGCAAAGGTCTTCCTTAAACACCTCAAACCTCGGCTGGTAGAATCTACTGAAATAGCCACTTATGTCTACACTGCCGATTGTGCCACACGACGCGGGAACGATTGGACTGATGATGACACGATAGAACCATGGTCGCGGGACTTCCAATTTGTCATTCCAGTGCGTGATCTTGATTTTTGGCAACGCTCCGAAGTGCAGCAAGCATTGGAGGCAACATTACACTTTTTGTCTGATGATCGATACGCCTTTCAGTTTGAACAACTTACCCAGGATAGGCCCATCCAAGAGTATCTACAGTTTGGCGATGATGATTGGCCGTTTCGGTATGTCGAGCGCGTCCTTATGTTCTCTGGTGGGTTGGACTCTCTTGCAGGCGCAGTAGAGACAGCAGCACGTGGCGACAAGCTCGTATTAGTTAGCCACCGCCCCGTAAGCACACTTTCTTCTCGGCAACGCGAGCTTTTCAGACAGTTGCGAAGGACGTTCCCTGAAGCACTCATGATTCATATACCTGTTTGGGTAAATAAGGCGAAGAACTTAGGGCGTGAGCATCTGCAACGCACACGGTCATTCCTATATTCAACTCTTGGTGTCGTAGTTGCAGACTCTATGCAAGCTGATGGAGTTCGCTTCTTTGAGAACGGCGTTGTGAGCCTCAATTGGCCCGTTGCAGATGAGGTACTACGAGCTAGAGCATCGCGTACAACACATCCTTGGGCCTTACAACTCTTAAAGAGGTTTTACGGACTGGTGACTTAACGGGAGTCCGTAGTGGATAACCCGTATATATTCAAGACCAAGAGAGAGGTAGTTGCGGTTTTAGCAGAACACAGGGCGACTCATCTGATAAGATATACCTGCTCTTGTGCACATACAGGACATTTCGCATCAAAGAGCCAATGGCATTGCGGCACGTGTAGCCAGTGCATTGATCGGCGTATAGCTATAGTTGCTTCAGGCCTAGAGAAACATGATCCCGACATTGATTACGTCTCAGACGTGTTTGTAGGACCGCGCAAAGAAGGCTATGAAGGAAATATGGCTGTAAACTATGTTCGACAAACGACGGAACTCCACCGAATGAGCACAGAAGAGATGGCTGTAAAGTTCAATACAGAATTGTCGCGTGCTGTTCGTCCGTTTGAGAACCGACGAGAGGTAGCTGAGTGCTTTGTAGACATGTACAAGCGACACGGGGAGACGGCTACTATTGTGGTACAGGAACAATTAGGGAAACATAGCAATGCATTAGTTGATGGTAGCTTGGATAGCACCTCCATGCTCGCAAGAGTAGCGGGTCAGGAGCACCTTCGCTCGTCATGGAAGCGGTTCTCAGATCGCATTTTGGAAATGTTAGGAAGAGGATTACCCCGTGCCTGCAAGACTGAGAAACCTAAGAATGAACTCCAACTCCAAGAAATATGTGACGGCATATTGCACGCTCAGGACAGCGATCTAGTACGTGAATTCCCTTTTATGCGTTGGTCCTCATCTCTTACAAAGCCTGATTGGTCCGCGGAACCCTTGGATTTGTGGGTTGAGGCAAAGTACGTGCGGACGAATAAGGACATAAGGCAGATCACCGAAGATATAGCAGCAGACATTACAAAGTATGGAGACAATCAACGTCGCACGGTGTTCGTAGTTTATGATCCTCATCATCTCATAATCGATGAAAAAGGGTTCACTGCGCCGATCATGAAGAGACCAACTATGCTAGTAGGCTTCGTGCGCTAAACAAGTGTCAGATTACAGATACCTTCTATTGCTTGCCGCTTATGGAAGTTGATGTCAGAAAAGTTGTAAGTGCCACTGCAATCCCGATCACTTCTGCAACTACGACATTGTTGACACCTTATTAGTGTCAGCAGTGTCGCTTTTATTTGCCTCAATCACATTCTCATTGAACCAATGTTGCCTGATATTGGTGAACAATAGCAGGAACCAGGTGAAGGAGGCAAGAATGTACAAAAGCAACTCAGCTATCACTAGGCGGCTAATCTTGGTAAGCTTATTCATCATACCCGCTTTTATGCTAGGGGCGACGCAGATACCATCACGAAGCATAGCGGCTCCTAGTGGCATCATAGCTCAGGTTACTCCCACCCCTGGCGCTGTTCCCTCCCCATCTATCCCAGGCACCGGGAGCCGTATCTTCCCCGAAACTGGGAAGACGGTCAGGGGACTGTTCCTCAGCTACTGGGAGAAGAACGGCGGATTACCGCAGCAAGGCTACCCTATCTCCGAACTGATGAGCGAGGTCTCGGATCTGGACGGCAAGAGCTATACGGTGCAGTATTTTGAGCGTGCAGTCTTCGAGTACCACCCGGAGAAGGCGGCCCCATTCGATGTGCTCCTCTCCCAGCTAGGAACGTTCCAATACCGGAAGAAGTACCCCAACGGTGCGTCCAACCAGCAGCCTAATACAGCCGCAGGCTCTATACTCTTCCCTGAGACCGGGAAGAAACTCGGCGGACGCTTTCTCCAGTATTGGCAACAGAACGGCGCGCTTCCACAGCAGGGATACCCTATCAGTGAAGAGTTCGTCGAGCGAAACGACCTTGATGGCAAGGAATACCGGGTGCAATACTTCGAGCGCGCGGTGTTCGAGGTTCACCCGGAGAACAAGCCTCCATTCGACGTGCTCCTCTCTCAGTTGGGCACGTTCCAATACAGGGCCAAATACGGCAACCAGCCTACCCCATCTCCAACCCCCGTACCATCTGAAGGACTGGTAGATGTGGGAGGGTACAAGCTCTACTACAGTTGCAGCGGGCAGGGCAGCCCCACCGTGCTTATGGATGCCGGGCTTGGGGAAACATCTAGCACCTGGAATCGCGTGCAGCCGGAGGTAGCCAAACTCACCCGCGCATGTGTTTATGACCGGGCTGGACTCGGCAGGAGTGAGCGAGGCCCTACCCCGCGCACCGCCATGCAGATTGCAAGGGAGCTACACGCGTTGCTCATAAATGCGAAGATAGGTGGCCCGTATGTGGTCGTAGGTCACTCACAGGGGAGCCTGAACATGCTGATGTTCGCCGAGCTATACAAGAGCGACATTGCAGGCATAGTCTCGGTAGACGGCGCGCCGCCCGATATTGGCGCTCGCTACCAGGCGGTACTGACTCCTGCGCAGTTCGAGCAATACAAGGCTTTGGTCTCGCAGAACCGCGAAGGCCTTACCTATGACGACCTCCGTGTGGGTGGCGAACAGGTACAGGCGTCTGCGCCTTTGCCTGACGTGCCTTTCACCATACTGAGGCATGGTAAAGATTCAGAATTTCCCCAGGGCTGGCCTGTTGCTGCCGTAGAGCAGGCCTGGAGAGAGGCGCAAGAGGCTCTAGCAAGAAGTATCCCACAGGGTAAGGTGATTGTCGCCCAGAATAGCGGGCACTTCATCCAGGTTGACCAGCCTCAGTTGGTTATAAACTCGATCAGCGAAATCGTTGCAAAGGCTAGAGGAAGGTGATAAGAACTCACTAGTATAGGTTTTCTACTCAACTCCCTCCGGCAGTTCTGGGGCCGCAGACACAAGAATGTTGCCAAGTCAGCGAACATCATCAAGAAGCTCGGATAATTCTGATCCGGCTTATTATCACGTGCTCAACCATGTGTTACGGAGTCATGGTAGGCATCGCAGAGGGCAAATCCTATATGCTGTTGCAATCACGTTACTCATAGTCGCTGCGTGTGTTTGGACTATCCTAAATGGAGAAATCCCTTCAGGCCCAGTGACGGTAATCGCGATCCTGATAATTGGTCTCGCGGTTCTCTTAGTCTTCCTCATAGGGCCTCGCATTTTGGATCTCATTAGCCTAAGGCACATCAGCAAGGAGAGGGTCGAAGAGTGCGTAGATTATATGGAACAGCAGTGTGAAGGATGGGAGCTTGAGTTCATTTCACAGATGGCAGAGAATGATAGGAACGGTATACAGACTGTGGCTTCATTGATGAATACTATGTGGCCCGCATTAATTGCTTTGGTGCTTGCAGGAGGATTATTACCTCCTGGCCTTATTACCTACCTTGTCATCGCGGGCCTCTTCGTGTTCCTCGTTCTACCTGCTGCCCTCCTATATAATGGCGAGCGCGAACATGCAGATGTGGTGATTTTGCAAGCTATACTTGTTTGCAAGGAGCGACAGGAGAGAAGGGCTAGAGGCGCTGCCTCACAGAAACCAACTGGGGCAATCACAAGAAAGCTAACTGACACATGAGAAATCTGGTAATGTACCAGGACCCCGCGCATATACAGCTTAATATAGAGTGCACGAACATCTATTCATTGCTGCTACTTCGTCAGATCGACTGCTATCCATTCGATCTCGGACCTTACCTGGGCGTTTACGGGGTCAAATCGTAACCCTGTGAGCGTGCCCCCTACCTGGTCAGAGGGTATGAAAGTCCAGTACACGTGTGGCTTTGCGTCCTCGACTATATTGGCGCTTCTCTGACGCTCTTCGCCATACTCTGCCCCAGGCCCTTCCCAGAACCACTGGCTAACGTGCGACGGGTCGGGTGCGCTGCTCGCGTACCGCACTCCCACTCGCAGGCGCACGAACTTCGTAGAGTCCGACATTGCAACGTTCAAGGGTGGTCCGGTTATCTGCGGGTCATCGCTGGTTGGCTCGATCACCAACCCTGTGCCAACCACGCAACCGGCACGTGCCTGGCTCACGGACCAGCTCCCTACAACGTCGGGCACGCAACCTCTGAAGTCCCACAGCCTGTCTACTCTGCCCAGCTTCATCAGCAGTTGGAGGGGGTGTTATGCCTGTAACTCCCGACAGATAATCTATGGTCCAGCGGTCTCCCGGGGTATTGCTTTGCGTGTATGCGAATTGTATCGCGTAGGCGTCACGCGCATCGCTAGTGGCAAGGGCTTGCGTGGCGTCGGCTACTCGCTCGACTCGTGGATAGTCGGCCTTCTCGTCTGCGTAGACACGCGACAGCCCAAGACCCCAATTCAGCATAAGAGCGCCCTTGTATCTCTCAGGCACATTCTCCACGAACCAAACCAGACCGTTCGGACGCGGTTGCGGGGGGATGGCTTCAAGTAACTCCCCTACAATCTCGTCCACCTGGGCCGTAGCATCGCGCCAGGGGCTTACCTGTACCCAGCAAGCTACCGTGCTCGCAGCCAACAGTATACCCAGGCCGGACACGAGCACGGGACGAAGGCGTCTCGCTGAAGAGAGCGCCTCATAAGCGAGGGCTGCCAGACCTATGCAGTAACCTGCGGCAGGCAGGTATATAAATCTCGTGTCCCGAAAATCGTCCCTCCCCATAATAGGCAGGCTCAGTACGGGTAGGAGCGCCAGGATAATCCAACAGGCAGCCATGAAAAGCAAGCGCCTTTGCTGGTGTCCAAATAGCGCCAGCCCTACGAGTATTGCGACCGTCTGGAGGATGCCTGTTATCTGTATCCAAGCGTTGCCCCAAAGAGCCGGGTTGAGTGGCGCGAGCAAGAAGCGCATGTAGGAAGAGAAGCTGTCCCAGATGAATTCCCCATAATCGTAGCGCGCGAAAGGGTAGCCTCCCAGCCCACCCAGGCGGGTAACGCGCAAGTACAGATTTGCTCCAATTATCACAAAGAAGGGGAGTAAGGAGAGAGCGAGCCTCACCCATGCGGCACGATTGCGCGGCGGGTTGGCGAACCAGGCCGATATTCCCAGCATCAAGACGAAAGTGAAGATACCTTCCTTCGTAAGAGTAGCCAGGGTATAGAGGAGCAAAGCTGCGGCGTATAGGCGCCAGCCCTCTAGCCTCCCTTGCTTGCTCTCCCCAGCATTTACGCTATCCCCTGTGTGGAGCGTTCGCACCCGCCACCATGCGGTGAAGCACCATAAGCTCCCAACGCCGAGCAGCACGCTCAATGCATCCCACTGTGCCGCTATCCACCCTACTGCTTCACCGTGTGATGGGAAGACGGCAAAGATAGCGCCCGCTAACCAGCCCATTAGCTTTCGCCCTGTGGCGTATGCCAGCCACAGCCCTAGAAGCAAAGCTGTGCCTGCGTGCATCAATAGCTGCGCCAGGTGGTAGGGAAATGGATTGTAGCCCCAGAGATGCCAGCCCAATTCCCAGGTAAAGAAAGACTCCGACCGGGCGATAGAAGAACCAGCGCGACCCCGGCAATAATGCCTGCATATCTACCCCTGGCTCCTTCGCCCAGCCCAGGAGGACGAAGTCGTCGCCCAGGAATCCTACGCGTAGCACAGTATAATAGGCTATAAAGGCTAGCAGTGGCAGCGCAGCCCAGTACCACCACTGCCATCGCTTCTTCGCGGCTGGTTGGAAAGATTCGGGGCTGGCGGCGAGAGAAATTTCTAAGAGCACATTTCAAAACCTGGAATGGTATATGTAGGGGCGGTTCGTGAACCGCCCTAAATTGAGCAGGTGTTGTTCCCACCAGGGCGGTTTACGAACCGCCCCTACATATGGAGTGATTATCTATTCTGTGGCGAGCCGCCATTTGATACACGCTCAGCCCTGTAGCAATGGCTATCGCAGCTTTAGTATACAGGAACTCACCGAAGCTCCTGGAAATTTGCTCAGTGAATGGCTTGACGCAGGGATGTTAGATAGCTTACTATTACCGCGCTTTGCGAAGCGAAGGTTTGCTATAGTAAAGTGTGTCATTCGAGCCGTTCCACTACAAACTGGATATGGCGATCCTGACAATAAAGTAGCATTGGTCTACCAGGGAAGGAAAGGAATCAGTATGTTCGAGGTGATTGTAATTGGTGGTGGCCCGGCGGGGGTAACGGCGGCGCTCAGGGCGAGCGAATTGGGTGCCAGGACCGCTCTTGTCGAGAGCGGACACCTCGGCGGGACCTGCACGAACGATGGTTGCGTGCCCACCAGGGTATTGGCTAAGGCCGCGCGCCTGGTCCGCGATACCGAGCAGTTTCCCGCCTATGGCCTCATGGCTGAGCGCCCTTCTATAGACTTCGCTCGCCTGCTTGAGCGCACCCAGGAGATCATCTATCGCATCCACGAGAAGAAGCAATTGCTGAGCCGCCTGGCTCAATCTGAAGTGACTGTTTTCAGCGATATTGGCGATGCCCAATTTGTAGACCCGCACACTATCTCACTGCCGGATGGCACTATCCTCCAGTCTGAGAAGTTCATACTGTGCGCGGGTGGGCAGGCACGGCGGCTATCCTTTCCAGGGAGTGAGTACGCAATGACCCACAGCGACGTCTGGCTGCTGACTGCGCTACCCCTGTCTATAGCTATAGTTGGAGCCGCGGCAACCGGCTGCCAGCTGGCTTCGATATTCGCCGCCTTCGGCACAGAGACGCACGTACTGGAAGTGGCTCCCCGCATACTTGGCGCTGAGGATGAAATGGTCTCCGAGAGCATGGCCCAGGCATTCCACGCTCGCGGTATCAGCCTGGTAACGGGTATAGGCGGAGTCGAGCGGATTGAAGCCCAGGAGGACGGCCTCTATCTCTTTTATAAGCATGAGGACCAGTCTCGCACGCTCGTAGTGGAAAGCGTGGTTATGGCGGTGGGGTGGCCCGGCAATATAGATAGACTTAACCTCCCAGCCGTGGGTGTCGAGACGGAGAGGGGCTATATCAAAGTGGACCCCTCCCTGGTGACCAATGTGCCTCATATTTTTGCAGCCGGGGATATAACAGGGCGCATGATGCTTGTCCAGAGCGCCACTGGCGAGGGGACTGTCGCCGCCGAGAATGCCGTCATGGGCACCGCCAGCCGGTTCCTGCACCCCATCGTCCCCCATGGCGGCTTCACAGACCCGGAGTACGGCAGCGTGGGCCTGACTGAGGCTCGTGCTCGCTCGGAGCATGGGGACGCTGTGGCGGTCGCGGTGGTGCCGTATGCTCACCTTGACCGGGCGGTGATTGACGGCTATACGGAGGGATTCTGTAAGCTCATCGTTTCCACCGAGTCGCGTCGTGTGCTGGGCGCGCACGTGGTGGGAGAGCAGGCGGTTGAAGTCATACAGATCGTAGCTGCCGGGATGGCTGCCGATATGCGTGTGGAGCAGCTAGCCGGATTGGAGCTTGCTTATCCTACTTTTTCGGCCATAGTTGGCCTGGCCGCCCGCAAGATTGTACGCGAGCTTAGCGCTGCCGCCCACGACTCCCTCCACCCGGCCATGCAGCCGGGCTCCGTCGAGTGGGAGTGGCGCTCCACGTGACACGTGCCAGGTGGCGGGTACACGATTCGTCCCTTCTTATGATGCGGTGGTAGTTGGGATTGCGGAGGCGATAACAAAAGAGAAGCGGGCTATACGGCCCGCTTCTCTTTTCTCTTATTCTTCCGATACTACCTCTTACCTGTTGGTTGGAACCCCCACAGGTGTTTGGCAGTTAGGATAGAAGGTGTTGGCTACTATCTTGGAGGTCTGTCCCCTCGTGATCTGGGCGAACGGCCTGAAGTATGGCCTGTTGCCTGGTGGTACACAAGGCTCTCCAACTCCACCACACGGATACCCGCTCATCACTCCGAGGGCAGTCAGCCGCTCGATGTACACCCAGAACGGGTTGGACGATGGTACGTCCTCGTACGTCTGTGTGCCAGCTGGTATCGGTGTTGTTATGCCTGCTGCATTCGCTACTATCTTGGAGACTTGTCCCCTAGTCGCGTATGCTCCAGGTCTGAAGTATGGCCTGTTGCCAGGAGGTACACATGGCTCACCTGGTGCTCCACACGGATATCCACCCATGTGACCACGCATGGTGAGACGGTTGATGAACTGGTAGAACGGATGGGTTGGAGGCACATCCTCGAAGATTTGAGGACCTGGGTCCTCTCCAAAGCCAGCGGCGTTGGAGACCATCTTCGCTATCTGCCCACGTGTGATCGGGTGGAACGGGTGGAAGTAGCCTGTGTTGTTAGGATCGCATGGCTCTCCCGGACCACCGCAGGCGTAGCCGTTGGCTATCTTGCGGCAGGCGAGACACCTTATGTACGGGTAGAACTCGCTGCCTGGTGGCACGTCCACGTACTGGATCGGGCAGGCTGTCGGTCCTACCGTTGAGGTGGCAGATGGCACTACCGTGGCGGGTGGCGTTGTAGGTGTAGAGGAAGGCGCTACCGTCGCTGGCGCTGTAGGTACAACAGTAGGAGTAGGACAGCCACCACCTGCTTGGGTGTCACCACTGGCTCGGATTACCCAGTTCCCTGGTAAGCCGAAGCTGTCGATTGTGCCTAGCGTGTCGTTGTTCCCAAGGTTGTCGTAGTCCGGGTCGATGTTCGCGCTCTGTCCAGCTACCCAACTGCGGACCTGTGACGCGGTCGTGTCGAGTGGGGATGGGAAGCTTATGGGGCTTACCCCACCACTGTTGTACGTGTCCGAGAACCCGATGTACAGGTCCCCAGGTGTACTGGCTAGTACCGAGACTGCATAGTTGGAGAATGTGACACCATCCGATGCTGTGACTGTAGCAGGTAACTGAGCTATCTTGACTGCGTTGGAGGGGTCGTTGTTGCGGTCTGCATCTACGTACACCAACAGGTTGATAGCTAACCCTACCAGGCTACGTCCAGCGGAGGTGGGTCCTGGGAACTGTATCGATATCTGGTTGAGCTGGATGGGGAAGTCGCCATCGACAGGGGAGAAGCGGTTGAGCCAGATGGCAGGGTAGTTGACCGTCTGGTTGGTCCAGCCGACGCTATCTTCCTGTGCTCCATCGTCCAGGATGAAGCTGATTGGTGCTGTTGTCTTCCAGTAGACATCGGTGCCCGAGACAGGAGCGGATGCGCCAGTACCACCGCGAGCGCTGCTCACGACCTTACCGGCACCCTTGCTCTGCTTGACGATCTTATCGATGCCCTTCTCGCCACCCAGACCGACTGTGTGCGGCTTGGTTGGGATTGTGGGCGGACATACTGTAGGCGTGGCAGAGGCTGCTGAGGTAGGGGTAGGAGGCACTGCTGTTGGGCTAGGACACCCACCACCACTTGGCAGCCCACTCACGGTGAGTGTATAGGCAGGGCAGCCGTCCGTGAAGGACTCGTTCACCACGATGACGAAGGTAGCGCCAGCAGGCACGGTCACTTCGTAGGTACGAGGAGCTCCAACCTCTGGGCTGACACCGATGTCACCGAGGTAGTTAGCGCAGACGTTAGCGGGGTTGAAGGTGCCCAGGTAGGCTACGCTCTGAATGTACGATGTGCCTGTGCAGCTCTGTGGGTCTAACGTTATCGATACACACACGGCTGATGCTGAGGAGTTGGTCAGTGTGTACGTATCGTAGCGGAAGGTACCGGTAGACTGGGCACAGGTCTGAGGCACGGCACAGGTGCTCTGTGGATCGTCTCTAAAGAGGCGGTTGGTCTGGGTAGGATCACCCGCCGCTATTGCTCCATTGAAGACGAGCGGTCCGCCCGTGCATGAGGTTGGTGTGGCTGTAGCTACCTGGCCTGTGGGGGTAGCGGTAGCGGCTCCTGCAGTGGAGGTAGCGGTAGCTGTGCCGCACGAGCCTAGCACGCCACTGACCATCGTGCCCGCAGGTATAGCTGTGTTGCACGAGTATTGGCTGTAGGTAGTCGTGTTCTTCTGGATACCTGTGGTGGCACTGGAACCTGTCAGGCCCATCACTGCATAGATGAGGTCGAACCTGGTCTGACCTTCATACAGCCTGATCTCATAGTTGGTATCGGTGCCTGCCGCACAGGTGGTAGCCGTCGAGAAGCCGCACGTCCTGAACTCCAGGTTGAATATGCGGTTAGGCGCTACACCTGTTACAGAGCTAAAGACACCCTTGCCAGCAGGAGCGGTTATCTGGTCGTCCCAGAATGCGTAGATGGTGTAGCTGTACGCCCTGTCTGTAACAGGGAGACATGCATTGATGTAGTCATTCAGCCCCGTGATGGCGCTGTTGAACTGCAAGTTGCCGTTGGAGCTTACATTCACCGTGGTGAAGCTCTGGTCGTATACAGTGTATGCGAAGGGTAGCGTCACAGACGTAATCACGTCATCGCCATGGTTGCCGATGTCCACCGTACCAGGTACGATTGTTGCTCCAGCCGAGGCGGTATACGTGTAGCTAGTGGCGGCGCATGGTGTCGCTGTCGCTGCCCCTACCGTGTTCGTAGAGGTTGCTGCTACAGTTGTAGGGGTACCTGTAGCGCAAGCCACTCCTGAGTTGTAGATGTCGAGTGTGTTGACAGGGGTACCAGGCGCAGCGCCTGTATATCCACCGGCTATCCACACGCGTGTACCGTCGCTGTCCGCAGCCAGGTTGCGTCGTGTTGACGAGAACGGAAGGCCGACACGCCACGTTCCACCACCAGGGTTGTAGATATCCACCTGGTTAGAGGGGTTAGGTGCGGTTCTGCCGCCACCCAGGACCCACATCTCGCCAGCCACGGTGACTGCTCTCGTCTCACCTGTAGCCCTGGGGATATTGGTGATCGGGCTGATACTGTTACCCACAGGGTTGTAGACGTAAGAGTTGGTGCTGTCGACGAGGAGACCTCCTGAGACGGTCGATCCACCACCTGTGTAGATGAGGGTTCCTATTGTGGTCGCCGGGATATAGGCCATCGCAACAGGGAGGACCGTGGGCTTGAGCGTCCAGCGTGAACCGGAGGCAAGAGTTGGGTCGAACTCGTAGATCGTGTTCATCGCGGCTGCCGGGGAGATAGTGAAGCCGCCCAGGATGTACAGCTTATTCTGGAAGACTGCGAAGCCTCCAGGTAGGTTGCCACCACTTGAGTTGCCCGGCCAGTTGTCTGCTGCGGGGAGGGAAGTTATAGAGTTGGTAGCAGGGTTGTAGCTGAAGACGCGAGCTGTGGCGACGGTAGCTCCAGCCGCCGAGCCGCCCACACAGTAGATCTGAGGTGTGCCACTTACCGTGAGCACGCCGCAAACCATGTTGTTGACCTGGTTGTCAGGGTACGGGGCGTCACTGTCGGTGAACCAGGTGTTTGTGCTTGGGATATAGCCGTGCACGTTCGTAAGGTCACTGCCCGCAACGTCGGTTGTGCGCCCACCCATCACGTAGAAGTTGCCGTTGGCGGGGAAGAAGACGCCCGTACCGCGAACGACTGCCGTCGCGTTGAAGGGAGCGCCGAGGGTCCAACCTGCTGCTTGCGCTACGCACGTCGCTGTAGCGGCTACTGTGGTGTTGGTAGAGGTTGCTGCGCCAGCAGTGTTGGTGCGGGTAGCTGTAGGCACAACTGCTGTGTTGGTAGGTGTGCCCGTGGGTCCGCAGACGCCGCCGCCCACCTTGAACATGTGGAGGTTGTAGATACCCAGGTCGTCCTCGGGTGGCGTGGAGGGGTCGAACTTGATACGAATGGCGAACGTCGTCGAGATTGCTGATGTGTTCGTGTACACCAGAGCCTCTGACAACAGCCCTCCGTTGCCTCCCTGGCTGTCGCTGTCTACTGCTGTTATCAGCGAGCCGTCGGCAGCGAGCAGGTCAAAGTTGGGGTTGAACTGGTTGGTACGGCTCAGGTTGGTGCCGTTGCGGTCTGGGTCTCCGTCCACCTGGATCACTACCTTCTCGTTCTGTGCAAGTGGGAAGGTGTAGTAGTCTAGGTCTGTTGAGATAGGTATAGAACCTGTCACCACCGTGCCGAAGCTGTATGCATTGGCCTGGGTGAGCGTGTCGTTAGGCTCTATCTCTGAGACGTTGCCACCTCTGGTGAGGTCGATGTACAGGGAGTAGGGGGACATGATGGTAGCCCCACCGAACTGCCTGACCTGGATGGCATGAGTACCGGTCGGGTGATAACCCCACCTGCTATGGCTGACGACAACGTCGACTGGAAGCCGTTGTCATCATCTAGCTGGATAGTCGTAGACACTACGTTGAAGAGGGTGAGGATAAAGTCTGTGGAGGGTGCTGCGTTGGAAGTATTGATGTAAGCCCAGATTCTATCTCCGGCATTAGCCTGGAAGGAGAAGAAGTCTTGATCACCGGCAGGGGTAATGCCACCGCGTACCTCAGACCCACTCGTGCCGACAGGGTTAGCGGAGGCGATGGTGTTGTTAGGCTCTGTCTCCTGGATAGGTGCGCCGGGCACACATACTGTGGCCGTCGCTGACGCTGCTACTGTCGTGTTGGTAGCTGTAGGAGGCACTGCGGTGTTCGTTGCTGATGGGCAACCACCACCGCCGACGATGTTGCCGTTGAGGCGGAACATCTGGTCGGGTTCAGTTGGTTGGCCTACGCAAAAGGTGCGCCTATCCCAGTTGACGCAACCTGGGCCGAAGCCGCCACCAGGGTTGCGCCAGGCTGCCAGCCCGGTGGATTGCACGGTGCGGTTGGTCCAACCCCACTGCCCCGCTGGGGTGAAGTTCTGCTGAGCCTGCACGGAAACGTAGTAAGTGCTCCCACCAGCCAGGGTAGGAGGTGATCCAAGAGTGATGGCGAATACGCCTGCGGTATTGAGGTAAGTTTGGCCGGTGGCGGTATAGACAGGTGCGCCCGGTATCGTATATGTGCCGGAGACCACACTTGTGTAGAAGTAGACGTTGAACGACGCTGCGGGGCCAGGGCCGTTGAAGTAGACCCCCTGGGCGTCCACTTGCGTCACCTGCCAATTCTGACCAGCCGGCACAGCAAAGTCGTCGGCTGCCTGGTTGTTGAAGGCAGCATTGGCCGCTTCGAACTGCTGTGAGTTAGTGGAGAAGGTGCCAGCGTTGTTCAACTGGTCGTACAGCACCACATTGGGCGCTGCGGGGGCGGGCGGAGGCTGCTTAGGCGCAGCGCCTGACACAGAGGCGCTCTTGACGATCTCGGACTGAGGGCGTGTAGCACCTGTGTACACGGGTGATTTCATTCCACCGTCTACCACGACCGGGTTCTGCGCCGATGCTATGTTCAGTCCAGATGGCACGCAGACGGTCGCTGTGGCAGTAGGAGGTACTGCCGTGTTTGTGCGTGTAGCTGTAGATGTAGTAGTAGCGGTAGGCAATATCGTCGTGGCTGTGGCTGTGACTGTCGGCGTATTGGTGTTTGTGGCTATAGGAGTGGGGGAAGCGCACGGCGGGTTGGCCGTCCTCCACAGGTGCAGGTTATAGCTCCCCGTGGTAGGTCCGGACACGTCCGAGCTCATCCTTACGTAATATGTGCCCGCCGCGCCGAAGGTGAACGCGTGGTGCTCAGACCGCCTGTCGCCAAGCGTGCTATCGCTATCCACTGCTACCAACTGAACGCCCGCGCTATCCAGTATCTGGAAGTTGGGGTTGTACTGCGTGCCGTCTCGCTCAGGGTCGCTATCCGCCTGGAAGATGATGCGGTCCGCGGCATTTGCCGTGAACCCGAACACATCCAGGTCTGTGGTCGCTGAGATGGTACCTGTGATCAGGTCGCCAACGGTTACCATGTTGGCTTGGGTATAGACGTCGTTTACCTCGACCTCCGTTACATTGGGAGTGCTCGATGTGCGGTCGATGAAGAGGGAGTACGGGGTGACGGTGCCATCATTGTTGAACTCATTGAGTTTGAAGTAGATGGCCCCGGACGTTGTTATAGGCGCACCCGCGATGCCGGATGCTGCGGCTGTCTGCGAGCCGTTGTCGTCATCGAACTCGATAGTCGTGCTCACGGCATTCATGAGCCGCAGCTCGGTATCAGCGCCTGAAGTTGATTGGCCTGTGAAGAGGTAGACCCACATCTTGTCGCCTGCCGTGGCGTTGCCCGTGTAGTAGTCAATATCACCAGCAGGGTTGATCGGCGCTCTGACTTCAAGGTTGTTGAGGGTGGGCAACGTTTGCGCCGTGCTGAATGTGCTGTTCGGCTCTATCTCAGAGAAGAAGGTGTTGCACACGGGCGTTGCCGTCTGAGTGGCCGTTGGCGTCTGGGTGCTGCCGCAGGGCACTTCACCTACCCGCCAGATGTGCAAGTTGTAGGTGCCTGTGGCCGTTCCACCTCCGTCATTGTCCGTCCTCACCCTCAGCAGCAGCGTGGCCGTCGGGGGTCCGCCCGTGTCAATGAAGAAGGCGGCGTTCTCGGAGTTGACCTCTCTCACATCGAACTGGCTGTCGCTGTCTACTGTCACCAGCACAGCGCCCGACGCGTTCATCAGGTCGAAGTTGGCGTCGAACTCACTGCCGTCGCGCTCAGGGTCGCCGTCCACCTGGAAGACGTACCTGTCGTCGTCGAAGAATTCGAAGGCGTAAACGTCATTGTCGGCGGTGGTAGAGATGGTGCCCGTTACCACCGACCCCATAGCATAAGGGTTGGTCTGGGTGAAGGTGTCGTTAGGCTCTATCTCCGCTATTGGTGCGGTTGAGGTGCGGTCAATGAAGAGGGTGTAGTTGTAGATTGTGGATGTGGAGCTGAAGGCATTGACGCGCAAATAATAAGTGCCGGTCTGCGTAACCACCTTACCCGCGACAGCTGACGACAGGTCGGCCTGGGAGCCGTTGTCATCGTCAAACTGGAGGGTCTGGCTTATCGAGTTGAGCAACTGTAACTGGCTGTCGGTGCTGTTGGTGGCGCCTAATGTGAAGGCATACGCCCAAATACGGTCGCCGGCGTTAGCCACGAAGGAAAAGTAGTCAATATCACCCGCCGCGTTTATTTGGGCCCGTACTTCAGCGTTGTTCTTGGAGCCGAGTTGCATGGCGGTGGTGATAGTGTTGTTAGGCTCTAGCTCAAAGTAGATCGATTCGGGTCCGCAAGGGGTAGGACCCCCGCTAGGTTGCTGCGCCCCGCTCACTAAAGAAAGGGCGGCGGGCGGTGAATCTGCCTGCGTCCCTTTTCTCGGGTCTTCCGTTAGCTTCTGATCCTCATCTCCCTGCTGGACCGAAGCATTGCCCTGGCCTGTGGGTAGCGACCCTGCCTGGTTGCCGGTGGGTAGACCCGCCATCGCCACGCTCCCGGTCAGGACTGCCCCCAACACCAGGATAATCAGTACCATTATAGGTCTTAATCTGCCCCTTCTCTCTTGTTGAGACAACATATATATGCTCCTTCCAACTCTTCCTCTGACCGACTAATTTACCAGCTACCGGCTTTGTGCTTCGCCCTCAGCCTCAAAGTGCGCCGGTAGAACACCAGAACCTGGACTGACAAGCTTCTTCTCAGCAGAAAATACCCAATCCTGCATGGTTCGACGCAAAGTCAAATTGCGAGGCAGTATTCGGTATCGGCCTGTAAGATATTGCTTGTGCCCGCACCGGACGATGTGCCGGCTCGGACCCAGGTAGTCCATATTCTAACAGAGGTTCAATACAGTGTCAATGGGGAAATGCCCAGTCTTTTACCTGAAACGTGTGGAAAAGGCATGAAAAATGAGGTTCCGGTGCCGCTGGAGCCTCATTTTTCATGCCTTTTTCAGTTTCCCTTTCCAGCCGGGGCTACGGTGCCCTCACAGGGGTCTGGCAGTTGGGGAAGAAGGTGTTTGCTACTATCTTCGATGCCTGTCCCCTGGTCACGTTGTTGAAGGGTCGGAAGTATGGGCGGTCCTGGTCGTCGCATGGCTCTTCTGGTATCGTCCCACAAGGATACCCGCTCATCACACCCAGGCTGGTGAGGCGCATAATCCATACATAGAACGGGTGCTCCTCTGGTACGTCAGCGTAGTACAGCCCTGTGGGGTCTCCTCCTATACCTGCTGCATTGGAGACTATCTTCGCTAGCTGTCCCCTCGTGGCGCTGGCACTGGGACGGAAGTATGGACGGTTATCAGGAGGCTCGCATGGCTCTTCTGGTACTAACCCGCAAGGATAGCCTCCCATGTGTCCTCTCATTGATAGCCTGTTTATCCAGTCATAGAAAGGACTGCCCACAGGCACATCTTCATATATCTGAGGACCTGGGTCTTCCGAGAAGCCGGCAGCATTGCTCACCATCTTCGCTATCTGCCCCCTCGTTATCTCATTACCAGGGCGGAACGTACCGTCAGTGTAGCCGGATATGATGCTTCTACAGGCTAGACATCTTATCCATGTGTAGAAGGGGTTAGTTTCGTCTACATCGGTGAAAGCAAGGGTACAGGGCGTAGGCGTCCCGATGCTCGTGGTGGCTGTGGGAGTGGCGACTACCGCCGTAGATGTGCTGCTGGGCACAGTGAGTGTGCCTGTGCCAGCCGCTGTAGGGGTATTAGTAGATGTGGGCGGGATCGGAGTGTTGCTAAGGGTAACTGTAGCGGTGGGGCATTGTATGGGTGCGCTACTTACCTCTGTGGTGCCAACAAAAGCAGACCCGGTGTGACCACCGACGGCCAACACGTACCCGTTCACGAAGGTGCCGCCGAGTAGGCCTCGCCCTTCGTTGAGGTTAGGCCCGTTGGTGACAGCGACTGTAGAGGGGTCGAATATGTGGGTGGAGTTTCTTACTGTACTGCCCATATCGCCCCTGTCCTTTTTGCCGCTACCCTTGCTCCTCCGTTGGGTTGCGGATGGCTCTTCACCAGATGCAAGCAAGGGGGAATAGCCACCCATGACCATCACGCGATTGCCTAATGTGGCGCTTGCTCCTGAGGAGATAGCGGCAGGTAGGGTGGCTATGCTGGTGGTCCAACTATCGTCGCTGATGTTGTAATCGTAGATAGCGTTGAGGCGGTCGCCGGTCGGATTGAAGCCACCCATGACATAGAAGTGGCCTCCATCCGGCCGGTTGACGATGCCGTAAGCCGCGCCTCCCACTCCCTGAGGCATGGCGGCTCGCGTGTCGTATGTGTTGGCTACGGGGTCATAAGCCCACACCTGGCTCTCGCCACCCGTGAAGATGCTGGCGCTGCCGCCCACAAGGTATATCTTGCCGTCGTAGTAACCGGAGGCCATGAAGGTGCGCCCGGCGGGCATTGGCGCGCCTGCGGTGGACCATGTGCCGATGCTCAGGTCGTAAGAGCGGTTGGTAGTGAGGCCGTTACCAGGGTTATCGTCGCCGCCGAATGCGTACAGCTTGTTCACGTTGGGAGCATAGACCAGGGAGGGGGAGTCGGCAGGCACAGGCATAGGTGCCAGAATGGTCCAGACGTTGGTGGCGGGATTGTACGAAGCGAAGCGGTCAATTACGCTTCCACTCACGTAGCCGCCTGCCGCGTAAGCCAAATTGCCCACCCCGGCCATCCCCATGCCCTCAGCAGCCGTGGGAATAGAACTCGCGACGACGAATGGGCCGGGAGGCCCTGGCGGGCAGACGAATTGGGTAGGTGTGGGAGAGGGGCCTGGGGTGTGAGTGGAGGTGGGAGTCCTGGTGCTCGTGGCTGTAAATGTAGAGGTGGAGGTTGGCGGTATAGGCGTATTGCTCGGGGTCGCAGGAGTGACCGTAACTGTAGGAGTATCACACGTGCTCGGCACGGTGCTGGTCTCGGTGGTGTTGAGATATGCTGTGAAGTTATCTTCGCCGCCGATAGCGACAGCGGTGTTGCCTATACCTGTTCCCGCAACATATGCACGGGCCACGTTCAAGCTGGGGCCTGTAGTCCAACTATCGGTCGAAGGGTTGTATATGTAAGTATCGTTGAAGGCGAGGGGAGCCTCCGGTTGGTTACTCCCCTCAGCTCGAGTTGCCCTGCGCGAAGTTGGTTCCGCCGCCAAAGACCCACAGCTTGCTGGCTACCGCAGCCGCGCCTGGCGCGTGTCGCGGCACAGGCATAGAGGCTCGCACCGTCCAGGTGTTCGCGGCGATGTCGTAGTCGAAGAGGTTGACCTGTGCGGTGCCAAAGGTGCGCCCTCCCGCGACGTAGAGGTGGCCGTTGATGATTGCGAAGCCGGGGTTGTTGCGCCCGGCGGGCATGGCAGCGAGACTTGCGTTCCAGCTATCGGTTACAGGGTCGTACACCCAGGTAGTGCCTACATCGCCTGTGCCGTCGTTTCCCCCCCGCCATGTAAATCCTACCGTTGTAGTAGCCGCCCGACATACCCCAACGCTGGGCGGGCATCACGGTGCCGCTGCTCCAGCTATTGGTGCCAGGGTCGTAGATGCGTGTGAGGTTGGATATGCTACCTTGAAAGTAGTCCCCGCCGAAAGCGTACACTTTGCCGGTGTTTGGAGCGTATACCGTCAATGGAAGGGCGATGCTGTCCGTCATTGAGGCCAACGTGGTCCAGCTGTTGGTGGTAGGGTTGTAGCTCCTGAAGGTGTCGATCACTGTGCCGCCGTTAGGCGAGCCACCCGCCACATAGACTACTGTGCCATCGTTAGTTGCTCCTGAGGCGTAGAGCGCTGTAGGCTGTGGACTTCGGACGGCCCAGGGATAGGGCGAGCCAAATGAGCAAGCGGTGGCGGTTGGCGTGGCGGTGCCCGCACCATCAATCGCCGTCGCAGGGGGTAAGCCAACGGGGAATTGCGCAGCGGCGGCTCCGGCCAGGGTAAGCAAGGCCGCCAGCGCGATAAAGAGGAACCCGGAATCAGAGCCGCTTCGTCTGGTCATCACTTAGGTCCGAGGGGCGGGCCATATGGCCCGCCCCGCTATCTAACCTGATTATCGTGCCCTACTGCTTGCTTACCTGACAGGGGTCTGGCAGTTGGGGAAGAAGGTATTGGAGATTATCTTCGATGCCTGAGCGCGTGTGATGTCGGCGTATGGCCTGAAGTATGGCCTGTTGCCAGGAGGTACACATGGCTCGCCAGGTCCTCCGCACAGGTATCCTCCCATTACTCCCATCCCACTCAGGCGCTCGATGTAGACCCAGAACGGGTTCAGGAGGGTACGTCCTCGTACGTCTGCGTGCCCGCAGGTATCGGGGTGTTGATGCCTGCCGCATTGGCGACTATTTTCGATAGCTGTCCGCGCGTGGCATTGCTGTATGGGTGGAAGTATGGACGGTTCTGCGCATCGCAAGGCTCGCCAGGTCCACCGCATGGGTAACCTGACATGTGGCCTCGCAGAGTCAGACGCTGTATGTACGGGAAGAAGGTATTGGAAGGAGGTACGTCAGCGTATATCTGAGGTCCTGGATCCTCTCCAAAGCCGGCAGCCAGGGAGACCATCTTCGCTATCTGCGAGCGGGTGATGTTGTTGAACGGTCGGAAGTAGCCTGTGTTGTTCGGATCGCAAGGTTCGCCGGGTCCACCGCAGGCATAGCCGTTAGCTATCTTGCGGCAAGCCAGACACCTGATGAAGGGGTAGAACTCGCTGCCCGGTGGTACGTCCACGTACTGGATCAGGCAGGCCGTCGGCGCGGGCGTCACGATAGGAGTTGAGGTAGAGGTAGCTGTGTTGGTGGATGTGCTTACAGCTACAACCGTATTGGTGCGCGTGCTTGTGCTGGTAGGCGCTACCGTATTTGTGGAGGTGCTTGTGCTGGAAGGCACAACTGTATTTGTGGAGGTGCTTGTGGGTGCTACCGTATTAGTGCTCGTGCTGGTAGGCACCGGAGTGACCGTTCCCGTGCTGGTGGGTGGAGGCGTATTGGTCTGAGTGCTGGTAGCTGTATTTGTACCCGTGGTGGTGCTGGTACTGGTGGCTGAGGCGGCAGTAGTGTTGGTGGCCGTTGCCGTATTGGTCCTCGTGGCCGTGGCGGTAGTTGTAGCGGTGTTGGTTGCCGTAGTGGTGGCCGTCCTCGTCGCGGTATTCGTTGCTGTGTTAGTGGCCGTGGTGGTAGACGTGCGAGTAGCAGTGTTAGTCGCCGTCGTGGTATTTGTAGCCGTGGTTGTGGCCGTGCTTGTGGCGGTGTTGGTAGAAGTATTTGTGGCCGTGGTGGTAGCGGTACGAGTAGCGGTATTGGTAGAAGTTGTAGTGGCCGTGCTCGTGGCCGTGTTTGTAGCGGTGTTAGTCGCCGTGCTCGTAGCCGTGCTCGTAGCAGTGTTCGTAGCCGTCGCAGTTGCAGTTGCAGTATTAGTCGCCGTGCTCGTGGCCGTGCTCGTGGCCGTGTTGGTCGCGGTATTAGTCGCCGTTGCAGTAGCAGTTGCAGTATTAGTAGCAGTTGCAGTATTAGTAGCAGTTGCAGTATTGGTAGCGGTTGCAATAGCTGTGTTGGTAGCGGTAGATGTGTTGGTCGCGGTATTAGTCGCCGTGCTCGTAGCTGTACTGGTGGACGTATTGGTCGCGGTGTTGGTAGCAGTGCTGGTAGTGGTTGCGGTTGAAGTGTTGGTTGCAGTGCTAGTCGCTGTACTCGTAGGCGTGTTGGTGGCAGTGTTGGTGGCGGTGGCAGTAGGCGTGGCAGTAGGCACTGACACGCTGGTTGTATCGGTGGAGCAGTTGTTGCCCGTATTCGGGTCGGGGCCGTTGGCGTTGTCGTCCCCTATGCATGCGGTATTGCTGACAAACTGTTTGCCGGGAGGCGAGAGGGCCGCTGGCGATTACCGAGAAGATGACACTTCCACCCGCACCGCCACCTGCCAGCCCGCCTCTGTTGTTAGTACAGGTGCTTCCCGCGTTATTGTTTGGCACGCACACCCAACCGGCGCTGCTTGGCGGCCCAGGATTGAAGGTCGTGCCTGCCGGAACGGTGTCGGTGATTATTACCCCGGTAGCGCCTTGCGTGCCTGAGTTGGAGTAGGTGAGGGTGTAGCTTATCGTCCCGCCGTACGCAACTATCTGGCCGTCGTCAGCCTTGATGATGCCGAGGTCTGGTGCGGCGTCCAGCGGCGAAAGGGTTGGGTCGTTAGGGGTGCCCGTATCCGGGTCGTCGGTAAGGACGGTAAATGACGGGCTGCCACCGGTTACCGTACCCTGGTTGGATATAAAGTGTACTCCAGCCGGTATGGGCGGGCTGTTTATCAGCGCGTTGAAGACGATGATGAGGCGCTTACCGGCAGGCAGCGTGCCTATGCTGATCGACACGGCGTCTAGTGGCGCCGATGGAGCCGCTGATGTGACATTATTGAACGATGCGCCTGTAACCTTAGCGGCAAAGTCGAACACCCCATTGAACAGCGCCATAATGGACGCTTGATCACTCGGTTTATCAATTTTATCAACCTTGCCGGACTGCGCATCAGCATTGTTTGATCTGCTGGAAGCCAGGCTGGCGGAGTACGGTGCAAGGGCAGCATTGCTTACGGATTGCGCGGATGTGTCAACAATGGTCCTGTTGGCACTTATAGCCCCTGCTACGTCGGCAGTTGAACCGCTAGTGTTATTGGTCTTACCGCCAGGATGATCGCTGGGGGAGGGGTTGCGGTGCAGCCACCCGCGAAAGGCTCACCTACAGTGCTGACCGTTGGTGGGCCAGCATTAGTCTTGTTGTTGTTGTTCGTCAGCGTAGTGAGCGCATTCGTATTGAACCCTTGCAACCTCAATGCCGAGGTATCGCTTTCCTGGAGATGGTAGCCGACGCCGCCACCAGTTCCTCGGCTCTCGTTGTTGGCGATGTTGGCGCAGAGCTGGGTGGCCTGCCGCGAGCGCACACGCATACCGTGTGGGAAGGCCGGGAAGCCGGAGTTGTCGTCCGGTGGGAAGACTGTGTTGCCGGTAAGGGTCAAGTTGAGGGTGCCGGTGTCCCCGGCCAGGAAGTCGCCGATACGCACGAATATCCCCTCGAAATCGCTGTTCCTGAGGGTGTTGTTCGTGATGCCGATTATCCATGCGGGGTTGCCACGCTGGCTCATGGCTATGTCGTACAAAATCGCGTGAGCCTGAGTCTAGGGTGCCGTTGCCGATGGTATTGCCTGTGATGGACCCGTTGATTACCCCGTCGCCCACTATGTTCACGGAGTTGCTGATAGCCCGGAGCATGGTGTTGGTGCTGACGTTGATCGTCTGTACGCCGCCGGTGCTACTGCCCAGGTCTACGTTGATATTGTTATCCTGGAAGGTCGAGTTCTGGAGGGTGATCGTGGCACTTGTGCCGCCGGCGATAGTCGTCAGGAAGCCGGCGGCCTGGTTCCCGGTAACGAGGCTGCTGCCGTTGACGGTAACGGTGATGATAGCCGTGCCGGAAGTCACTATAGCCATTCCATTGGCGCCCGTGCCGACAGGGTTCGGTCCAATCGTCGAGCCGGTGATGGTAAGTCCCGTCAAAGTGCCGCTGTTCGGCGTCAGGCGGAATGTTGTCGCCTTTCGTGCCACTGATGGTTGTGTTGGTGATAGAACAGGTGCCCAGGAGGTTGTCGAAGCGCAGTCCGGCCGCAGCTACAACCACGTTGGCGGCATCGTTGTTGGTCACGCTGCTGTTGCCGCGGGTGAAGTTGGTCAGGTTGTTGCCGTAGAGGCCGTTGTCATTGTTGTTCGTGATATTCATGCGGCTCAGGGAGACGTCGCGTGTGCTCTGCAACGAAATTCCATCGTCTACCGAGTTTTGGATCGTTCCGCCGCTATTTGCCGTGCCTGATCCCAGAACGGTGAGACCGCCGCTTGCGCCGGTGTTGTTCAACACTATGCCGCTGGTAGCGCCATTGGAGGCGATGCTGAAGAAGGTAAGGTCATTGACGCCAATGGTAGTGTTCACTACGTTGAGCGCGATTCCCGTAGTGGTGGTTATCACGTTCCCACCTGTGACGTTGATTGTGCCGCCACCTGTGGCATTGAAAGCTCCGTTAGTGCCCGTGTTGAGCGACATGCCGCCGGAGAAGTTGATGGTGGAGCCGGTGTTGGTCGTCAGGGTAATGCCTGTGCCCGTATCGGTGATGAAGCCGCTGAATGTGGCGCTACCCCCGGTCCTGTTGGTGATTTCGACGAAATCGTTCGAAGTGTTGTTGATGGTGCCTGCGTAAATGACGACGGCTGTGCCCCCGTTTACACGGAAGTCACTGCCTGTGATGCCCGCAAGCGAGCCTCCGTTTGCAGTGAACGTACCAGTCACTCCATCTAGGTTGACGCCCCGGTTGTTGCCGCTGGTGGTTGAGATGCTATCAATAGTGACCGTGAGCGCGCCGCCGTTAGTGATGTCCACTGGCTGGCCCGCGCCGCTGATTGAAAGGTTATCTATCGTGAGGTTGCCGACGGTCGATGCGAGGCTCTTGATACCGAAGAGGGCCACGCCGCCCGTGAGGACGTTCAGGCCGCGGATAGTGTTGTTCGTATTGAGGGTGATTGCATCGCCACCGGAGTTGGTGATCGTTGGCCGAGAGCCTGCGGGGTTGAGGGTGAAGGTGTTCACCACCAGGGCCACGCCCTGCCCAATCAGTATCTGGCCGCTCTCCAATGGGAGGCCGCCCGTGTAGTTGCCTGAGCCTGTGTGGAGGTAGATGTAGTCGTTTGGTCCATCGGCATCCCCTACGCCGCCCGCACCGTTGACGTTTGTGAGGGTATTGAAGGGAGAGGTGGAGCGCCCATCGCCATTGACTCCAGCTGCGTTATTGACGTACCAGACGCGGTTGTTGACCGTGATGCTGACGATACCTGGTGAGCTGGTCAGCCCACCGGAGTCGACAAGGACGTAGGTGAAGGTGTCGGTGCCGGTGAAGCCTACCGGTGGGAGGTAGGTGAAGCTGCCGTTTGCGTTGACGCTGACGGTGCCACCGTTGGCGCTCGTGGGGCTGAAGGACTGGATAGTGCAACAGGGATCGCCTAGGAAGTCCACGTCGTTGCTACGGATGTCTCCTGCCACCTGCACAGCCGGTGTTCCTGGGGGCGCAGCCACGCCCACCGCCAGCAGGGTGTTGCCCACTGTGGTGAAAGCGTCATCGAAGGCGAGAGGGGAGACGTTTACCGAGCCTGCCACCAGGGTGGTGTTAGGGTCGAGCGTGTCGTTGTAGTTGACGCCGGTGGCGTCCGAGCCGGTGTTGGTTATGCCGACTGTGTACTTGATGGTATCGCCTGGGTCGAATTTCATGTCTCCATCGACATCCACCTGCAATGCGTCTCTCTTGGTGGCGCTGATTATGGGCGCGGCAGGCACGGCAGGGACCGCGGGCTGGGTCTGGCTCTGCCCCTGGACCGGGAGGCCCGCTATGGGCGCAGCCGGTGCTCCGAGCGCCATAGGGACCTGTACGCTGCTTGCGGCGGCGCTTGGGGACGAGGCCCCAATCATCGGCGCGAGCAGCAGGCTAGCTATGGCTGCCAGGAAGAGCGCGACGGCTATAAATGCCGAACGTCTATTTTGTATCCCACGTATTTTCATATTCATCTAGGGTCTCCATCTAGGTACTCAATAGGGACAGGGTAATCGACGGAAATAGGAGAGGAAGTAAACAACTCCAGGCGCACCGGTGTACCCGGTGACACATGACCATGAACATGCTGGAGATATGAGGATGTAAACGGCCCCAAACTAGTAATCATTATAACACTCGGACAGTATGAAGTCAATCGGTACTTTTGGAAGGAGTATGGTATGCAAAAAGTCCGTAATCAGTACGAGTGGTTGTGCGTAGCTGCCCGGTCATGGACAATCCAGGCGATGGTGTCCGCGCACGCCCAACTAGGATGGTAGCACAAGAATGGTAGCATAACGTTTGGGGCAGCGCATCGCCAGAATTGGTTAATTTGTCCCTGGCCCCCGCCCAACTACCTCTTGATTACCCTATAGGCCGCCGGATGATGGACGATATTCACCGCAGAGACGCAGAGACGCAGAGATTTATTGAGTGATGCGTGAGGGTGGGAGGTGGTCTTTGGGAGATGAAGATATGGTGGGTTGGGGTTGGGGGTTGGGGTTGTTAGAGGGGGTGCGGAGGTAGGGGTGGTAGGGGCATGGCGACGCCATGCCCCTACGGGCACGTTCGGTTGTCGGTTGTAGGGTTTGGTGTCCCTGTGCCGCAACTGGTTCCTGGTCATTTCTCTCGGTGCCTGGGGTGTTGTTATAGAGTTGGTGTAGTTAGATACACCCCAGGCTGTGAGCTATGGGCATGGCGCTCCTACCAGGTGTGGATTGACCTGCGCTGTGCCCGGTTGTCGAATGTCGAGTGCGGAGTGCGGAGTGCGGAGTGCGGAATGTTGGTGGATGGCACTCGTTACTCTAAATTCTAGGCTGAGACCTCCTTTTCGGGGGTGTCAAGGGAGAGTATAATTCCCTCGACGACAGGGACACCAGCGGGACCCTTGGGGTTGGACCTCGACTGCGACTGGCGAGGTCGGAAATGCATCTCTATTAACTTAATCCCATTTCGGGGGCAAAACGGGACAGGATTTTGGGGCTTTTTCGCAAATTGGTCCAAAATTGGTCGTTTGGAGGGCATTTTGGTGGATGATGGACGATCAGGTGGGTGCATGGAGTAGGTAGAAGTCATCTCATAAATGGGGAGATGTACTGCTGGCGTCCCACCGGCAAGCGTGGATACGTGGATGCCAGCAAGATGCTGGCGGTACGGCTGTTTTTGAGATAGCTTCTAACAAGTCTGATCGAGGGACGAATAATTGTGCTCGCCCGTCGTCTATCTTCCATCGTCAGACTATCAACTTTGATAAAGCGTAAAATTTGCTCCTAGCAAAGTCTTGACACCGCCCCTTTCCAATGATATAGTATACCCGTCAGATATAGGTTCGGGTTCAGGAGGAACTATGCCTCTCTTATCTGAGAGGTAAGCTGTTTTCTATATCTGTAAATCAGGTGTCAACGCTGTCTGCCGTGAGATCCATATCTCAGAGCTAAAGCAATGGCATATCCTTCAGGGGATCATTGTTTTGACCCTCGGCATATCACAGCCTGTGCACCATAACCTTTGTGATGGCTTCTCAGAAGCCAGTAGTTCTACCTTTAAAGGGGGATTCTTATGGGTGAACCTTTTCTAAGCGAGATCAGGATATTTGCCTTCAACTATGCACCACGCGCCTGGGCTTTCTGCAATGGGCAGCTACTGCCCATCAATCAAAATCAGGCCCTTTTCTCTCTGCTCGGGACAACATACGGCGGCAACGGACAGACCACCTTCGCCCTGCCCGACTTGCGATCATGCGTGCCAATCCACAGTGGCAGCGGATTTACATTGGGCCAGAAGGGCGGACAACCGGCCCATACGCTCACAATGAGCGAAATGCCGCAGCACATACATATGATGCAAGCCTCTTCCACCGATGGCAATGCACCGGTTCCTGGGGGCGACGTCCTCGCAAGAAATGTCAGTAACATATATGGCCCTGTTCAGAACCTGGTGGCGACGAATCCCCTTAACGTTACAAACTTCGGGGGGAGCCAAGCGCACGAGAACCGGCAGCCGTTCCTGGTGCTCAACTTCTGCATTGCCTTGCAAGGCATATTCCCATCACCGAACTAGGAGGAGTTACTTATGTCAAACCCTTTTATTGGCGAGATTCGTATGTTCGGAGGCAGCTTTGCCCCTGCGGGCTGGGCCTTCTGCGACGGCCAGCTTCTGCCCATTTCCGAAAACGACGCGCTCTTCGTATTGCTAGGCACGACGTATGGAGGCGATGGGCAGGAGACCTTCGCCCTGCCTAACCTGCAAAGCCGGGTTCCTCTACACATGGGTACAGGTCCCGGAGGCACCTATACGCTGGGGGAGAATGGAGGCGTCGAGTTAGTCACCCTCACTGGCAACCAGATACCTATCCATAGCCACCCCCTCCTCGCATCTGCCGACCTGGCATCCCTCCCCGACCCGGTAGGTAGCGTGCTCGCGCAATCGCGCGTGGCAGGTGTTGACTTGTATATAGAAGAGAATCCGAATGTGGCCATGGCTAACCCTGCCTCGATTACTCCCATAGGGGGGAGCCAGCCTCACAGCAATATCCAGCCCTACCTCACTCTCAGCTTCATCATATCGCTGTTCGGGGTATTTCCCCCGCCGTCGTAATATCCGGCCATTTCCTGGTATCAACTTTATCACATCCCTGTCCGGGCGATACTCCGAGCAGGGTTTAGGAGGCAAATATGGCAGATCCATTCGTAGCGGAAATACGCATTTTCCCGTTCAATTTCGCTCCCAGGGGCTGGGCCTTCTGTAACGGCCAAATCCTGCCCATAAGTCAGAACACGGCGCTGTTCTCTCTGCTTGGCACCTTTTATGGTGGCAACGGGCAAAGCACCTTTGCTTTGCCCAACCTCCAGGGTTCGGTTCCAATACACCAGGGCCAGGGCCCCGGACTCTCGACCTACGACCTGGGGCAGCAAGGCGGCGACGACTTTATCACCCTGCTAACGAGCGAAATGCCGTTTCACAACCACACGTTGATGGGCAATAATACTCTTGGCGATGCGCCGCTGCCGACAAACCACACCTTAGCCAGGAACGCCAATTCATACCAGCAGAATACATCGGCGAACATTGTCCAGACGGCTTTCCAGTCATTGACGCCCGCGGGAGGCAGCCTGCCGCACAACAATATGATGAACTACCTGACGCTCAACTTCAACATTGCGTTGCAGGGTGTATTCCCTCCACGAAGCTAGGCAAGAGCGCTTCAGACCCTTACCCCAGTCCTCTCCTTGCTATAGAGAGTTTGTAAAGGGATAAAAATGTAGGTCCGGCGCAGCCGGACCTACATTTTTATCCCTTTTAAGAAAAGGAAAGAACTAACTTGAACAGCGCAACCGAGATAACTTTTCGCCCTATCACACCTGATGACGATGCCCTCCTCTATCGCATCTATGCGAGCACTCGCGAGGAGGAGCTGGCCCAGGTAGCCTGGGACGACACACAGAAGGCAGCGTTCCTGGTCATGCAATTTACTGCACAGCATAGCCACTACCAGCAACATTACCCTGACGCCGCTTTTGAAGTCGTACTCGTTAACGGGCAGCCCGCAGGCCGCCTGTACGTGGACCGCTGGCCGAAGGAGATACGCATCATCGATATTGCCCTGCTGCCTGAGTACCGCAACGCCGGTATCGGCACTACTCTATTGAAGGGGATATTGGATGAGGCAGCGCAGGCAGGAAAGCCGGTAAGCATCCACGTCGAACGCTTCAACCCGGCTATGCACCTTTACGAACGCCTGGGCTTCTCGACGGTGGGAGAGCATGGGGTTTATTACTTGATGGAATGGTTGCCGGGCAACTCAACGAGAAGCGATAAGCCTTAGTTGAAGATAACCTCGTATCGCATTCCCCCGGCGACGGGGCCTAGAGGGACCAGGAACAAGTCCATCGCGCCTAGCTGCTCGTGCTCTATATGGTAGATGCGTTGTGGGAGATAAGAGTTCGGGTGGTCGCGGTCCAGAAACAGCAGCGAGAAAGACATACGTCCAAGTGGGTCCGCCGTTCCTGTCGCGGCAGCAGGGAAATTCGCCTCAGTTACCGAGACCAACTCCATCTCTACTGGAGGCGCTCCATCGAGAATAAGGTGGAATGTCTCACCGACGTATGGAGAGAATGTATGCGAGGTGAAAGTCTCCAGCATAACTAGCTATCTCCTTTTTTGTAGCAGTGTTCGTAGCCGCACCGGTAGGTAAAGCAATGAGCAGTTCGGCTCATTACTTTACCTCTGTTAGCACCGGGGCTTTTTGAGCGTCTACACGGATAAATAGGCGTTCAGCCAGCCTGTCTTCGGACTGTTGCGAAGTGCCTCCACCCGCCCATCATTATCGTCTATTGGGTCCAGTTTAGCTACCGCCACGTTGCGTAACGCTCCACCCTGTCGTTGGACTTCGCGGAGATATAGCGCCCCGCCGCCGGTAGACTGGGTGGTTGGGTCCATAGCAATTAGCCCGCGTGGCCCGGTGAATCTGGAAGTCGAGAGGGCAGCCTTCAGCCTATCTTCCTGTAGAGCCTCTTTACCTGCCCCGTTCAGGGCTTCGGTTACTAGCTGCGCCGTCTCATATCCTAGAAGAGCAAAGGGATCAGGGGCCTGTTTGCTCTCGTTACGGTAAGCGGCGAGGAAAGCCTGGTGCTCAGGGCTATCCTCGGCTGGGGAGCTGAAAGCGGTCTTGACACCCAGGGCTGCTGCTCGCTGCACGGGGAGCAGGCTTTCGTCCACCATGAAAGCTGAGCCAACCAGGGGTATGCGCCCTGAGAGGCCGCTACGCGCATAAGCTGCCACGAAATCGCTGGCCCTCTGCCCGCAGAATGCCCCATACACAAGGTCAGGCTGCGCCTGCGCGATTGCCTCCATTAAAGAGGCCATACCTGCAGGGTCGCCAGGCATTCCGGTGACGGATGTTTGTGCGACTGCGCCGCCTCCACGCTCGAAGCCGAGGCGGAAGGCGTAAAGGGAGTTGTAACCGCTGTCATAGAACGAGGTTGCGATAAAGGCTCTACGCCCCAGTTTACTCGCGGCCCACTCTCCCAGGGCGTAATTGCTCTGCCAGTTGGCAAGGGTGTGATAGAAGATAGATGGGTGGTGTTCGTTTTGCCTGGGGATATTCGCGCCCATATCCGCGGCGACGAGGAGCGTCCGGTTGGCTTCTAACAGGCCGGAGAGTGTGGTAGCCACGCTGGGGGTGAGAAGCCCGACCAGCATATTGGCTCCATCCCCCCGTAAGAGCTTCTCGGCTTTTTGTAGCATCCTCTGTGGCCCGAAGCCAATCGTTTCCGGTACAACCGTCACGTTCCGACCCTGACGGTTATCGCTATTCAGTTTCAGGTATGCACTCATGCCTGCCAGGAAGCTGGTTCCCAGCCCAGGATAGGCGTGCGACTCCGGCAGCAATACCCCCAGCTTTACCGTCGGGCCAGCCTGTGACGATTTCGCTTCATTCTTTTCCGCCAATGCGGAGGCGGCAGCGCCTTTGGGGTCCGACAGCAGCGGGGCAGCAAGTAATGCGCCGGTAGCCAGGACCGCCGTTTTAATGAACCCTCGACGGGTGTAGATTAAACTCCGACCTTGGTCTTTATTGGACATCAAGCACTCCTCTTGTCCCTATAGTAAAAGCACACGAGGAAGCATGCGTGATATGCCGCCTCAGGCTTAGGGCTAAGTGTGCTGATTCTAGCAGAGCGTCATGTGCCTGTCAATCCTTTTCACGTGTAGTAACAGGACTTATGTACCATAGCCGCGCCTTTGCAGTCCTGCGACTTCCAGTAGGGGGACGAAGGACGACAGACGGCGGACGATAATGGGTGAACCGCCAAGACGCCAAGAGCACCAAGAAACCGCCAAGATTTTTATGGTTAATTGTCCATCGTCTATCGTCTATCGTCTATCGTCTATCGTCTATCGGATACCTCTCCTTCGTTCGTTGCTACATTCGTAGCGCCAAGAGCGCCCATACTCCCTCTGCACCCATCGAGAAGAGGCGGGTTAGAGCGGCTACGCCAAGCCCCACCGGAACCGGCACGCCCAGGAGCGCGTGTAGCAGGTAGACCAGCACTCCCTCACGCACGATGATGCCCTGGGGCATGAACAACAATAAGGCCCCACCCAATACGCTGATGGCAAATATTCCTATCGTCGCAGGAGCTTGCGATAGATACTCGCCACCGGACAGCCCCGCCAGCAGCAGGGCCGCTACCAACCCGTACATGGCCCAGTTGGCGAAGCACCCCGCCAATACTCTCAGCGTCTCTTTGATGGAGAGACTGGCGGGCAACTGCTCACGTCCTGTAATGCGCAGCAGCCAGTTAGTCAACCGTGCGAGAAGCGCAGGGCTTACCGGCAGCAAGAGTACCACTGCCCCGCCCAGCGCCAGCAGCCATGCCCAGGTGAGCACGCCTTCGGAAGGGATTGTCGCAAGCCCTGCCAGGCCCGTCAGAAGCGCGGAGCCTGTGAGGATCACCGTCTCAAGGGCTGTGGCCGCTACAGTCACAGGTGGCGGCACGCCCACGCGCTCGGCCAGATAGGCGCGTCCCGCTATAAACCACCACTGGCCGGGGATGTAGCGCGCAAGCCCGGAGTGGAAGTAGAGGCGCACTGCACGCTTCCAGGCTATCTTGTATCCCCATGCCCATACGATGCGCCACCAGGGATAGACTATAAAGACCCCGCGCCCCAGCGCGACGAGTGCCGCCAGCGCCAGGTATATCCATTCTAAGCGCCACTCATGCTCTTGCAGTGTGCCTGCCTGGCCCGCGAAGACAAACAAAAAAGCCCCTACGGCCAATAGGGCTGCCAGGAGCTTGAGAGCGCGAACAATCTGGCTGGAAGGTAATAGGCTCCGTACCCTGCTGCTGAAGCTCATGTCGAGAAGAGGGAGTATATAATAATAGAGCCTGGTGATGAAAGCAGGCATACACGGGTGAAGGTGGGGGGCTGAAGGTTGGAGATTAGGGGGGAGATGTCGGAGGTTCTACGCCCTAACCCCCAACCTTCAGCCCCAAACCTGTGACCAACCACCCATCACCACAGCTTGCTGAGTTAGTGTAGATATTAACCTAATACAAATGGGTTGTCAATCAATAGTTTGAACGGGAATTGCTAAGAATGCAGAATATATCTGCTTCAATGGTTATCATACACCAAAGGGCATTAGGTTCCTGTTAAGTTTCGCTTTACAGGGAGGCTATAGTTAAAGAATTACAGCGTTTCATGTTTTGCCTCCTTATTCACTATCGCTTGAACGATTTGTTATAATAACTATGTCAATCCATGCGTTCGGCGCGGGCGTAAAATAGGGCGAGAGGTATTTGTAGCAGGATGTTGTCGGTACAGCCAGGTCTGAGCGTAGAAATAGCGCACGATTTCGCGTCGGCGCTCGGTACGGGTAGAGCCACAGGCTCGAACGTTATAGTCACCACCGGAGAGTGGGAGCGGCTTTTGAAGTCGGCAGCCTCGGACGTGGTGTTCATGACCTGGCAGTGGCAGTCTCTCTGGTGGGAGCACTTCGGCGCGCCCGCTCAGTCTTCCCAATCACAAGGCTGCGAAGAATGTAAGCTCCACCTGCTGGCGGTGCGTGATGAGGAGGGTGCCCTGATCGGTATCGCTCCTCTTTTTATTGCCGCCGAGCCGCTCCCTACCCTGAAGGAGTATCGCAGGGGAGAGCTTCGCCCCGGAGGTGAGGGCAAGCCTGTAAGAACAGTGCGCATAGTCGGTGGTATAGATATTGCCGATTATCTTGACATAATCGCGCCCACCGAGCGCATGGCTGAGGTGTGGGGGGTCGCTCTGGACTACCTCATCGAGCGGCGGGCGGAGTGGGACGTGATTGACCTCCACTCGCTGCCCCAGTTCTCACCCTCGCATGAGCTGCTGGTGAAGCTGGCCCAGGAGAGAGGGCTGGAAGCGCAGGTATTTCCGGAGGACGTGTCGCCGGTACTGGAGCTGCCGGGCGACTGGGAAACGTACCTGATGAGCCTGAGGAAGAAAGACCGCCACGAGCTACGCCGCAAAGTGCGCAAGCTGGAGGGGCGGGATGACGTAAGGTGGAGGTTGGTGCCGTCTCACGACGCAGAGGCGATGACGCAGGGGATGCACACCTTCCTCGACCTGCACCGCATGAGTGGGGTGGACAAAGCACACTTCATGGATGATCACATGGCTCAGTTCTTCCTCACGATGGCCTCGGAGCTTGTGGAGACTGGCTGGCTAGACCTGGCGATACTGGAAGTGGACAAGCAGCCCGCGTCGGCCTATCTCTCGTTCGGGTATGGGGACCGCCTCTACCTGTACAACTCAGGCTACAGCCAGCAGTTCGCGGCCTACAGCGCGGGGGTGGCATTGCTGGCCTACAGGATACACAAGGCGATACTGCAAGGCTTCCGCTGCTTCGACTTCCTACGCGGCGACGAGCCATACAAATACGACTTCGGCGCGAAAGATACGTACGTATACAGGGCGATGATTGCGTGATGCGTGATGCGTGAAACGTGAAACGTAATTAAACGCAAAGAGGACGAAGAACGCAAAGGTTTTATGGGTTTACGCAGTACAAGATAAACTATACTCTCACGCATCACGTTTCACGCATAAGATACCAATCATAATAAATAGGACTTACCACATATGTCTAGAATAGCAATCATAAGTATGCACACATGCCCGCTGGCCTGCCCGGAAGGGATGTTGGGGGGGCGCGAGACGGGCGGGCTGAACGTTTACGTTCGAGAGTTGAGCCGTGAGTTGGGGCGGCGGGGGATGGGCGTGGACGTTTTCACACGCTTCCAGGATACCGACACGCCCCAGATCGAGGCGCTTGGCTATGGCGCAAGGGTTATCCACCTGCCCGCCGGCCCTCTCGCACCGTATGACAAGAATAAGCTGGTCAACCACGTGGGCCAGTTTGTCGAGGGGATAGAGGAGTTCGCCCGCCGGGAGGGGACCCGCTACGACCTGGTGCATGGCCATTACTGGGTCTCTGGCCTCGTGGCGCACAGGCTTCAGGAGGTGTGGGGCGTGCCGATGGTGCAGATGTTCCACACCCTCGGACAACTCAAGAATAGCGTCGCCAAGAGCGCTGCTGACAAGGAAGTAGATGCTCGGATCGAAATCGAGAGCAAGGTAATTGGCTGGGCTGACCGCGTTATCGCGGCTACGCCTCTTGAGCGGTCTCAGATGGTCTGGTGCTACGGGGCCGAGCTAGAGAAGGTTACCGTCATACCGGCGGGTGTGGACACGAGCCTCTTTTACCCGCGTGACCGCGCCCAGGTGCGCGAGCAGCTTGGCCTCCCCGACCTTGACACTCCCATTCTACTCTTCGTGGGGCGCATCGAGCGTTTGAAGGGGATCGATACGCTGTTGGAGTCGGTGGCGGTGGTGAGCCGCACCTGTTCAGGGCGCAACCTGAAGGTGCTGATCGTGGGTGGGGGCGGGCAGACCGAGGCCGAGAATGCCGAGCTAAGACGCGTGGTGCAGCTCCACCGCGACCTTAACCTGGAGGAGCAGGTGGAGTTTGTCGGCTCGAAGCACCAGGAGATGCTGCCTCTGTACTACGCGGCGGCGGATATCACGGTCATGCCTTCGCACTACGAGTTGTTCGGGCTGGTCGCGGTGGAGTCTATGGCCTCCGGCACGCCCGTTATCGCCTCTAACGTGGGTGGGCTTTCTTTCACAGTCAAGGATGGCGAGACCGGCTACCTCGTGCCGGAGGAGAACCACTTCGCCCTCGCCGAGCAGGTCCATACTCTCCTCAAGAACCCTGAGCTAAGGCTGCGAATGGGCGAAGAAGCGGCAATTCACGCTCAGCAATACTCGTGGAGCAACATCGCGGACCAGATAGTCGCGGTGTACAACGAGGAGATAGCATTGAAGTACAGCCTCACCGTGCCAGTGCTGAGCGACTTCGTAGCGGGGTAATAGAATCTCGTTACTTCACAAAAATCACCGCCCGCAGGCGGTGATTTTTGTGAAGTAACGAGATTTAATTTGTGCCTTGTTTAGCGCGGCCCTGATTGCGCCCGCCTGCGCGTGACCAGCATGAAAGTTGCCAGGGCGGCGATTACAGGGAGGGCGATAATCCCTATCACCAGCAGCAGAGTGCCTGCACCACCTGACTGCGACGAGGCCCCGCCTGAGATGGTAGGTGATGGCCGGACCACGACTGTTTGCACGGGTGGTAGAATTGTCCTGGTTGGTGCAACGTCGGCGGTGACGTTTATTATTGGAGTGGCGGGGGTGGTAGCTGTGGCTCTCACAGTTGGAGACCCCTTGACCTGCCCCTGGTTCGCTGTAGGCGATGCCTTCACGCTGACGGTGGTTGGCAGCACAATCGGGGCCTCGACGGCGGTTTGGACCTCAGCGAGCAGCGCCTTAGCCGCCTGGTTCTGAGGGTCGATAGCCAGGGCCTCGCTGAGCTGGGCTAGCACTCGCCGGAGATTAGGGTCGTCTTGAGGTATATTTGCCATCACGTACATATGGTCCCAGATTGCGCGTGCGTACTCAGCGTGTAAGGGCGCTACTTGGGGCGCGGCGGTGACCGCACGCTCGTAGGTCTCCTCGCTCAGCGTGCCAAAGGGGTCATGCTCCTCGGTGGGGAACTTCGTGGTAATAGCTGCATCATATGCCCTGGCGAGCACCGCGAGCGCATCTGCATCACCTGGCTTTGCCTGCACATCGGCCCGCGCAGCCAATATGGCCTGCCAGGTCTTGGGGGCGAGTATCGTCACGCGAAGATTGTCCTGGGGGGTAGGCTCCAGTTTGTCCCAGTGCCAGCGCACCTCGTTGCCTGCCAGCCTGCTGCCGGGGCTGGTCTCTTCATAAAAGACGTTCTGGTTGGTGGCTTCGTAGGGCAATCGGAGCACTATGTCTGCCGAGCCGATGGCGTCCTTCCACCCCGCGCCCGTTTCGAGCACGTATGCGAAGCGCGCCGAGGGTGGGTAGCCCGTGGCCTTGATGTTGTAGGTGACGTTAATCGTGACATCCTGCCCTGGCGGGAACTTTACGTCGAATGCGGCCCACTTCACAGGCTCGATCTGCCCTAAGTTCGCCAGGGGGTTGGGGGTGGTGATTACGGTAGTAAGGAGGATAGCGCCGCCCACGCTGACGGCGAAGTTCTCGACAGTGGGGAATCCGCTGGCATTACCGCCGCCCCCATTGGGGTCGCCCAGGGGGAAGCGCACCTTGAGCTGCTCGTCAGCGGGACCTGTATTGCGCATCACGAAGTCCCCCGTGACCTTGCCGGTGGCGCTGTCCTCGGAGGGCTGAACTTCGATGACTACCCGCTCGGCGCTCATCACGACCTGCGTCTGGCTGCCGGGGCTGATATTGCTGCCGGGTGCCATCTCAGGGGGAGCTACATCGGCCCGTGCGGTGGCGGGCACCAGCACGAGTGTTAGGGCGAGAGCTATGATGATTTTGGATTTTGGATTTTGGATTTTGGATTTGGTGATTCGTAGCTCCATCGTGGTTTCCTCTTTGTGCTCGTTAGCTTTACCCGAAGTGCCCATCAATCCGAAATCCGAAATCGTTACGCCGCCTCGGTATTAGCCTGCCTCCGGTTCCTAAGGGTGCGTATGACGAACCAGGCTATGAGGGCCAGGATAACGAGGATGATAGGGATGTCGAAGGGGCGCAGGGCGTTGCGTATCTCGCGAGGGCTCCACACCGCGCCCGCCCATGCCAGCCCTGCCGACCAGGGGAATGACCCCAGAAAGGTGTAAATGACGAATTTGGCGAAGTTCATACGCGCCACTCCCGCCGGAAAAGAAATGAAGGTACGCACGACGGGGATGAGCCTGGAGAAGAAGGCCGTAGCCTCGCCGTGTTTCTCGAACCATTTGTCGGCGGTGTGCAGGTGATGCTTGTTGATAAGTACGTACTTGCCATATTTCTCGACTATGGGCCTGCCTCCCTTAGCGCCAACCCAATAGGCGAGGATAGAACCGATTGTGCACCCTAACGCGCCGTAGAACCCGGCCAGCAATATACCTACCCAATCGCCGCCTCCGTTGATAAGGTAATCCCCGGCGAAGGGCATGATGATTTCACTGGGGAGTGGTATGCACGCACTCTCTATCGCCATCATAATGACGACGCCGAGCCACTGGAAGGTATGGTAGATATTCTCTATAAAAGGCCAGATGTAGGCATCTTCGATGTGGTGAATAAACTCCAAAAACCGCCTCCTATCTTTCTTAGCAAGTATGTCTTTCCTGGACGCTCTGCAAAGCTGGGCGCTCTATGGCACCGTAATAAAGTCCATTAGAGGCGATTATACCACAGCCGTGAGGGCAGGGGCAACGCTATTGACACCTCCAGCAAGCCTGTGCTATCTTCCTTGCCATGACCCCTTCCTTCCCGGAGAGCGCCTTCCGGCGTTGGTATTGGCTCCTCATCCCTCTGCTGGCTATCGCCGCGTACGCGACGGTGCTTCGCATTGGCTTCCTGGGGGATGACTTTGTGCTGCTGGCGGAGGCTGATTCGCGGCGGGTGGGCTTCGATTTGCTGATGCCACGACCTGGATGGTTTCTGTACAGGCCCATAGGCTCGCTTCTTATATGGGACCTGGGGGTGCGGCTATGGGGCAATAATCCCTTCCCGTTCCATTTACAAGGTCTGCTCCTTCACGCGCTTACGTCGCTGGCACTTGGTTTGTGGCTCGCGGAGGCGACTTCGAGACGTTTCCTGGGCTGGCTGGCGGGGGCGCTATTCGCGGTCTTCCCATTACATTTGGAGGCTGTAGGCTGGGTGTCAGCCCAGTGGGACGCTTTGTCGGCCCTGTTTGGCATAGGGGGGCTGTGGCTCTTTACGATGTGGTGGCGCAGGGGGGGTAGTCGCCTGCCCCTCTACCTTTTGTCTCTATTCCTCTATTCCCTCGCGCTCTTCACGAAGGACAGCCTATTGACGTTCCTGCCCTTGTTTGCGTTTTCTGCATGGCTTGTCACGCCCCGGCCAAAGCGGAAAGAGATGTTGCGCGCTTTCTATGCGCTTGTCCCATTTTGCGCGGTCCTTGCGCTGAACCTGGGGCTACGCCTGGCGGTATGGGGTAATCTTGGAGGCTACCCCGGACTTGCCACTGATTACTCTAACTTCTTCTGGGACGGTTTGCTCACGCAGGTCCATGTAATATTGTCCCCGATCAACGCTAAGGTCCTGGGCAACACTTTAGCGCAGGTAGTTGGCGCATTATCCTCTGCCGCCTTGTTGCTTGGCCTGGTGTTGTATGGACGCCAGTGGCTTAAGTTACTCGTAGTTGGGGGCGCATGGTTGTTGCTGGCACTTGCGCCCGTATTGAACCTCCCGGCCAATCCAGATGATTTGCAGCAGAACCGGCTGTTTTACCTGGCCTCAGCGGGTTACTGTGTCGTGGTCGCCGCTCTGTTGTACAGTGTCGTTCTCTCCGTTCGCCGGAGGCCGTTGGTAGCTATGTCACTCACAGGTGTGTTGCTGCTCTTAGGGATAGCTGCTTGCTGGGCGCAACTGCGACCCTGGCACACCGCTACTGTGCAGGCGGAGGAGCTGAACCAGGAGCTGTTGCGCCTCGTCCCCCCACCTGCATCGCCCCGCCCGAACGTCATGACCTGGTACGTGGAGAACTCCCCACACGACTATAAAGGGGCATACCTGGTCCACCTGGCAGTAGGGGTGGCACGATACTTTATTGGCGAGAGGGATGTACCCGCCGTCATCGACGTGCAGCCCGTCACAGAGGCTCCAATAATTGCTGACGCCTATGACTTATTCGCCTTACATTTCGCCTATTATGAGAACGAAACGCGTTTCCACGCAGATTACGTAGAGGGGATAACGTCAAGTAGTCCGCCACCATCCTCACAGGAGGTTGGTTCGGGACTGATACTATGGGATTTCCGTGATTGCGCGCCTGACGTAATATCCGGTTGGCGTGTCGAGGGTGCGCAAGAGTTGTGTGAGCCTGGGCCTCAGGGGGGTATCATCTTGAGGGAGAGTGGGGGCGATACGCAATTGCTCGGTCCGCCCGTGGACATCAAGGTGATGCAAAGTGGGGCGCGGTTTGTGAGGCTGCGGGTGTCTGTTCGCTATCCGGCGCAGGTAAGAAAAGCTGATGCTGATATGGAAGGAGTAAAGGGTCAATGGTTCTGGCACGGTCCCGGTGAGGAGTGGCACGAGGCGAAGAGTTGCAAAATGAGGATAAGAGAGGCGGGCATATCACACGTCTATTGGACCTTCATACTTGCTGACGAGGCCGGAGATACCATTACCGGGCTACGATTTGACCCTGTGGATAGTCCGGTCAACGCCGCCATCCAATGGATAGCAGTAGATATAGTAAAATAGAAGCTATCGTAAAACCTGTTCGGCTATGTGGCCCCTGTTTTCAGATTTAGCTTTTCCTGTCGAGTTTGCTATCGCAATAATTGTCTCATGCCTGCCCTGGCTACTGACCCTTCTGTTTCTATACAGGAAGCCCATACAGCTATCCCGCCGGCCCCTAGCAAGCGTAGGGAGCGAGTGGCTCTTTTGGGGTTGGTCATGCTCTACCTGGCATCGGCCTATGGTTTCGCTATCGTTACGCCATATGGAGAAGCGCCTGACGAGTATGGGCACCTTCTTTACATAGAGCACATTGTCAACTATGGCAAGCTGCCGGACATCCTCAAAGACCCTTACACGTATGAATTATTCCAGCCACCTCTCTATTACATGGTAGGGGCGTTTGCCGTCGTCGTTGGGAGAACGCTGACCGGCAAGAGCTTGAGCGCACCGCTGGCCCCTCTTGTTCGCTTGAGGCTAGAGCGCGAGCCTGGCGTGGACCTGGCAGTGTTCTTTCACCCTCCTGAGGTGAGGTGGCCTCTCACTGTCTATTTCTTACGTGTCTACTCTATATTGCTGGGATTGGGCCTGGTGGTATTGACATATGCTACCGCGCGGGCGATTGTGCCCTGGCCCGCACCCGACACGGTGCCCCTCCTTGCCGCTGCGTTTGCTGCTTTGATACCGCAGGCCAACTTCATACGAGCGAGCGTTTCGAGCGAGAACATGGCCGACCTTATGGGCGCACTGGTAGTGTGGCTCCTCGTGCTGCATGTCATGCGACCGCATAGTGAAAAGAGGGTATTCTGGGTCGGGGTAGCGCTCGGATTGGCCTTGCTTACCAAGACGAGCCTGATTTCTATGATCGTGCTTGTGCTTTGGGTGCTATGGGTGCGCTCTGAAGGTGTACGTCGCCGCTTCTTGCGCGACCTGGCGATAGTTATGTTAATCGTGGCCCTGGTGGCGGGCTGGTACTTCGTCTTCAGATGGGTAGTTTACGGGGACCTGATTGCGTACGGGGCGACACGCACGATGATCCCATTGAATAGTCAATATACTATCGGGGATTTCTTCTGGTTCCAGGAGCCTTTTCGCTCGATGCTTTGGACTTCGTTCTGGGGCGTCTATGGCTGGCAGCAGGTCTTTATGCCTGCATGGATTTACAATGCTTTTGGGATTACGACGTTGTTGGCTGTAGCAGGTGGAGTCTATCTCCTTGCGCGACGCGCTTTGACCCAGGCACAGCAAGTAAGCGTTGCCGTTGTCTTGTTCGCTGTAATAGTGGTTTATGCATTCATTGTCCAGGCGAGCACTGTTTGGGTATCCTGGCAGGGTCGCGAGATGTATCCAGCACTTTCCAGTGTCTGTTTGCTCCTGGGGTTGGGCCTGGGTGGGCTAGTGTTAGGCCGTGGGGCAGTACGCCCTGTGCCTACAAGTCGCTGGCGCTCCCTGTTAGCAGATAGTTCTGTGGTTATCGTTTCGGTGGGGTTGTTTGCATTGAATGTCTATTCAATACTCTGGTTAGTATTGCCCGCACTGAATCCATAGTATACTCTGAAAACGTGAGACATCCCGAATATTATATTCGTGGGGAGTGGCGAATAATGCAGATGTAGGGGCGTGATTTATCGCGCCCTAAAACAAGCGGATGTTGTACCGACCAGGGCGCGATAAATCACGCCCCTACAGACCTTTCTCTCCGCTTTTCGCCACTCCCTATTCGTGCCTGCCTCATGTACAAATAGAGACCAAACCCCCACCCCCAGCCCCTCCCTGTATAACCCATAGAGATAGGTAACAAGTGTACGGAGACATAGGTAACACTTTTGCGGTAAGCTGCAATCACCAAGAAGAAGGAGGTGAGCAGCATGCCGTGGAAAGAAGCGTCAACTATGTCTCTCAAAGAAGAATTCGTGCTATTGGCCAACCAAGAAGGTGCCAACGTCAGACAGTTGTGCTGTCGGTTCGGCATTAGCCCAAAAACTGCGTACAAGTGGTTAGACCGTTTCCGTCAGGAAGGAAATGTGGGGTTAGCTAACCGCTCACGTCGTCCTGATCACTCTCCAGCCTCGCACTACTCCCGATGTGGAAGCATTAGTGCTCCAAGAGAGAGAGCGTCACCCTGCATGGGGTGGTCGTAAGCTCCACTGCGTACTTGCCTCTCGGCACCCTAACCTCCATATACCTCACCCCAACACTATCACTGACATCTTGCGAAGGCACAACCGTCTCCAAAGTCCATTCACGCCACCTCATAAGTCTCACCACTGGCATCGCTTCGAACACCCATCTCCTAATGATCTATGGCAGATCGACTTCAAAGGTTACTTCCCAACCATTAGACAAGGACACTGTTACCCGCTGACTGTGCTCGATGATCACTCTCGCTTTTCCCTTGGAGTTAGAGCTTGTGCCAATCAGCAAAGGCCAACCGTCCAAACTCAGCTTATCACTATCTTCCGAGTGTATGGAGTACCTGCCCGCATGACAATGGACAATGGCTCACCCTGGGGAGCAACATGGGGAGATACAATGGGTTCCCCAGGTCCCACATATTCAGCTTTCAGTGTATGGCTGCTACGGTTGGGTATTAGGGTATCTCATTCTAGACCGTACCACCCACAAACACAGGGCAAAGATGAACGCTTCCACCGAACCATGAAAGCTGAGGTGCTACATAACAGAGTGTTTAGAGACCTTGAGGAGTGTCAGAGGAGGTTTGATGAATGGAGAGATGAGTACAATCTAGTCAGGCCGCATGAAGCATTGGGTATGGCTGTACCAGTCTCACGATACAAACCGAGCGGGCACCCATACCCTGAGGAGATGCCACCAATCGAGTATCCACAGGTTGGGACACAAGGAGTGGTGGGTGTGAGAAAGGTGCAAACCGGAGGAAAAGTGAACTACAAAGGCAAAGAGTGGAATGTGAGCAAAGCGTTCCGAGGATATCAGGTGGCTTTGAAGGAAAGCGAAACAGAAGGGGTGCTGGACGTTTACTTCTGCCAGCACCCTATCAGCCAGATAGATCTGCGTTCACCCGTTCCCACAGCTTCCATGGACTGAAGTGCAATGTGTCTCAAGTGTATAATGTGTTACCTATCTCCTCGTACATGTGTTACCCATCTCTATGTGCTATACACCCTCCCCAACGGGGAGGGGAGTTTGAAAAAAAGTATCAAAAAGAGGTTTCGGCATTGCCGAAACCTCTTTTTGATACTTTTTCCATGGGATTAGTACGTCACCATGCTTACTGAAAATTCGGGATGTCTACATCCTGGATAGGATATCGTTACGCTTGGCGTCGTATATCTCCTGGGTGATGAGGCCCGCGTCCAGCATCTCTTTGAGCTGCTTTAGACGCTCGACGGGGCTTTCCTGCTGGACAGGGGCTGCTTGTTGCTGGCCTTGTCCTTGATTATTGGGCAGGCCACCCTGCATACCCTGGGCGATGATCTGCGCCATCCCAGCACCTATGCCCATACCTGCACCGAGGCCCATGCCCGCTCCGGCAGCGCCTGCTATGTTGCTTCCGCCGCCGTCGCCACCATCGCCGCCCTGCGCCAGCCCGCCCATCGCCTGGGCTGCCTGGTACTGCATATAGCGGTTCATGTCGCCTATCGCGCCCATGCTTGATCGCTCATCTATCCGCTTCTGCACTTCCTCCGGCGGGGTGATAGACGTGACGTACAGCGCCTTCAGGTTGAGGCCCAGGTTGGCGAAGTCGTCGGTGACGCTGGCACGCAGCCCCGCGCCTACTTCGTTGTACTGGGCTGGGAGGTCGAGGAGCGTCTTCATCATCTCGCCCATGATGTCGTTAAAGCGTGAGACGATGATGTTGCGCAGGTAGTCCTCTATCTGCGAGGTCTCGTACAGCCCCTGCGTGCCCACCACCTTATTGACGAAAAGCTGCGGGTCCGCCACGGCCATAGCGTAGGTGCCGAAGGCGCGCAGGCGCACCATTCCGAACTCGCTATCGCGGAAGACCACAGGCTCTTGCGTGCCCCACTTCATGTCGAGCAGGTCGGCCATGTTGACGAATACCACCTCGGCGCGGAAGGGGGACTTGCCGCCGAAGGGGATGCTAATCAGGTTGGCGAGGAGGGGGATGTTGCCGGTGGAGAGGGTGTGGCGGCCCGGCCCGAACACGTCGAGCGCCTTGCCGTCGCGGAAGAATACCGCCGTCTGGCTCTCGCGCACCGTGAGCTGCGATCCCAACCGGAACTCACCTGAGCCACCCTCCGGCACGCGATGCACAATCTGCCGCCCCGTCGGGTCCAGAAACTCAATTACATCTAATAACGCCATATCTTCTTCTCCTATATGCTATTAGCTCGTACCGCAGTTTAATCACAAAGAACACAAAGACACGAAGATCACAAAGAATAGTTATGGATTTTATCTCCATGCTGAGAGGGTTCTTCATATCTACGTGAGGACCTAACCTCTGTTCTAAACCATCAAAAAATCTTCGTGGCCTTTGTGCCTTTGTGTTCTTTGTGATTAGGCTCGTCAACTCTGGGTCTGGCTCAGGTTGCGGGTGCCTTCGCCCGTGTCGCTCCCCGTGTTTGATGAGCCGCCGGAGCCGGAAGCGCCGTCTCCGCCCATACCCATGCGGGCTTTGAGGGCGGCGAGGGCGTCATCTACCTCCGTAGTGCGCTCGGCATCGTCGAAGGCTTCATCCAGGTCGTCGCCCATCGCGTCGCTCGTTAGCTCGGCCTCCGCACCGGCACGGGCCTCGGCCATGTGGATGCGACGCTCCATGCGGGCGAGGTCGCCACTGTAGTCGGTAACGTCCAGGCTCGCTCATGCTCTTGGTGACCTGCTGCTGGACCTTGGCGCGGCGATAGCGGGCTAGAAGGTTATCGCGATTGGCGACGGACTGCTTGTGCTTCTCTTGCAGGGCCTCAAGCTGGTCGCGCAGGCGTGCCACCATCTCGCTCTGGGCGGTAAGCTGCTGCTGTATCACGGTGATATTGGCGTCCGAGTTGGCCTTGCGCTTGAGGGCCTCGCGGGCCATCGTGTCGTTGCCCTGGCGGACGTAATGCTCGGCTCGGCTCTCCAGGTGGCGCGCCTTGTCCTCTTCCTCTTTGAGGTCGTCGCGGAAGAGGCGCTCCTGCGCCATCATCTCGGCCACCTGCGTGCGCGCCTTGCCTATCTCCGCCTCCATGTCGCGGAGTATCTGGCTAAGCATGATCTCCGGGTCTTCCGCCGAATCGAGCATAGCGTTGATATTAGCCCTTAGCATAGTAGATATTCTCTCCAGGATTGCCATTGGTTTTTATCCTCCTTAGTGTGATTACGAGTTTCGACTTTGGCAGCATGTCTGCCTTCTGCCTTCTGCTTTCTGCCTACTGCTTACTGGACTGTCGTCCGTCGTCCGCGTCAGCCACCTGGTCAAGCGCGTTCGCCATGTTCATACCGTCTACGATGTCATGGCCGGGCGCGCCTGGGGCCACTGCCGGAGACGATGCGGACTCGGTGCCGGTGCCTGCCGCGCCGCCCGTGGGTAACGGCCCTGCGCCCGGACCTCCCATATCCATACCTGCGGGCATGGGGGTGAGACTGTCGTTACCTTCGGTTAGAGATGACATGCCCGGCCCGGTCTGCTCATAGGGTGCTACACCCAGGTTGGTGGTGGCTACCCCTGCGCCTCCATCGGTATTGGCCGCGCCTGTTCCGCCGTAGCGAGCCACGTCACCGCCCGTGCCTGTATTCATGCTTGAAGCCGCGCTCATGTTATCGCCCCTGCCTGGGTAAATCTCGGCGTTGCTTGGGCCTGGCCCACCTGTTTGCCCCTGGCCGTATGGCGGTAAGGGGTTGAGGTTGCCCAGCATCGTATCGAACTGGTCAGACGATACGCGAGTACCCGATGTTAGCAACTCGCTACGCTGGTTCAACTTCTCGTTCAAGTCGTCCACCAGCTCGGAGAAGCGGGCGAGGGCTGAAGGGAGCGCGTTACTCTCTTTGTCGGAGACCGACTCTTCGATGGCGCTCAGGGCAGCCGACGCCTGGTCCACGCCCGTCGCCAGCGTCATATCGAAGGCATAAAGCTGGTCCAGGTCTTCTGCCTCGACCTTCACTGGATCGAACATGCCTGTGTAACCGTATGTCGCGGTGTTGAGGCGATCTATGAAGCGCTGGAACACGCCTCCGAGGCGGTCTACCTCGGCAATCTGGTCCATGCGCTTTGCCCTGAGCAGGCTTTGCTGCACTCGATTGAGTCGGTCACGCTGGGCAGAGTACTGCCGCGCGAGGTGCGTGCGCAGGAGCTTGTCGGCGTCACGCCTCCGCTCGCGGTCAACATATCCCTTGAAGCCGGGTATGATGCCCGCTATCTTGTGCAACCAGCTATTGGGCTTGTCACCCATCACCCTATCTTTTATATCCATATCTACCTCCTCTTGATTGACCACTCTACATACGGTTTATGGCCCCGGTATGTTACGCGGGAGTCAAGGCATATTTCATACCAATGCCGTTTAGTCGGCACCACCGCCGCCTCCACCGCCTCCCCCTCCTCCGAAGGAGCCTCCGCCACCTCCCCAGCCGCTACTCCCTCCACTGCCACTGCTGGAGGGCTGGCTGGTCAATATGCTGGATGCGGAGTTCACCATGTCGGTGAAGCTGTCAGACATGCCCTGCATGGCTGAGCCGAAAGAGTTGCTCATGGTTTGCATAGCCGCGCCGGGGTCGAAGTTGCCTACTCCCCCGCCACCGACGGATGTGCCGCTCGCCGACGTGCCCATAGGGTTAGCGCCGTAGGGATACCATCCGTAAGGGATATAATAGGGCGGCATAGCGGCGGGCACGCTGTTGAACTGAGCGGTTAGCTGTTTCTCTACTCCTAGTGCGACCGCGTAAGGCAGGTACTTCTGAAACTTGTCTGCGGCGGCCTGTACGTCGGTGTAACGCTGTATCTCTTCTAAATACCGCTGGAAGGCACGCCATTTCTGGGCCTCCTGCGAGCCAAAGTCGGTCTTGCGGGGCATCGAGCGGGCGATGCCCATGCGCACGAGGCCCGTTATCCCAAGCGCTACTGCCGGTATCATGGGGAAAAAGGTGATGCCCCCACCAATGAGATAGGACGCGCCCACCACCAGCGCGCCAAGCACTATGAAACCGATCCCACCCATGATATATCGAGTGCGTACCGCGCTGGGGTCCTCCGGAAAATAGTTGAGCCTGACCAGTTCCCCGTACATTTCGGAGTAGATTGGTGGCAGGTCTTTGTAGAAGGTGTTCTTCATGTCTGAGAGGCTGGTTTCCGGCCCATTCTGGAAGACGGCGTCCAGCACCATCTGCTCGAACCTGAAGTCTGTCTTGCTTCCTGTCTGCTTGTATTGGAACTCTTTGGTTGAGGATAAAATGCCCTGGCTCTCAAGCTCGTTGATAGTGAGATTGCCCTTGCGGCCCTGGTCCACTATGGTGGCTATAACGTCGCGCACGTCCGCCAACTCGTCCAGGAGGGTGCCTACGAGGCCCGGTGGCAGGTCGCTAGGCGTGTCCGCTACGTAATCACTGTGGAGAGTCACCGGGAGGTCGCGCCCGTACTTGTACCACTTTCTGACAGCCCAGAGGGGGCCAAATATCAGTATGAGTAAGCCTGAGCCTGTCAGCCCTATATCTATAAAAGGCTGCATCTTCTCCTTGAAATCAACAGCATCCTGCCAGCTCGATTTAGTGGTCTGCAAGATTTCTTTAGGTATCTGCTTGATGCCGACTTCGAGGCCGTTGTTGACATTGCTGGCGGTCCATGTGACGCCGTTGGCTTCCCTGCTGCTCTCGACCTCGGGCTTGGAGGCGATATCGAGCTTGCTGGTATCAAAGCTACCTGGGAAATGGACCGTCACCCGGCTCGATTGTATGTTTCCGTCCCAGTCGGGGGGTATGGCATTCCAGTCAAGCTGGTAGAAGGTGGGGTAGACACGCATACCGCCGGTAACGCGGTAGCCGAGGCGAAATGTCTTGGGCCGTGAGGTGCCGGTGTTGGTGTGCACCCAGCGTATGTAGAGCTTGTTATCTATCTGCCTGGTGCCGAACGTGTGGTCAGTCCCGAATACGGCATCATCACCGTTGTAGCTTCCCTCGGTATAGGGGCCAAATCCTATCTCTTCGACGCTTATATTGCTGATGCCTTCTACCCGGTCCAGCGGGATGAAGCGTGTACCTCGCCGAAAGGTGCCAATGTCAAACACATAGGACAGAGTCTCCACAATATCCAGCGTGCCGTCGGCGTTGACCGTGATGTCGGTATCGTAATGGTCCATGTGGAACGATCTGGTCTGAGCATATGCACCCTGGGGAGCGTGCGCTATGAACCCGGCAGGGGTAAGGACCGATACGAGGCACAATGCTAGAAGGGCCGGTCTCCAAAACCCCCGACTACTTTTCGCAAATAGGGTGTTTGACATCTAGTATGCTCCTATAGGGAGAGGGTAGGGGCATGGCGAGCGTCGCTACGCTCCGTGCCCCTACAGCATATTTATCAGGTTTGCGGCAGGAAGATATCGGCCCCGCAGTATTCGCACGTTATGATGCCCTTGCCGCCGACGGTCTGGGGTGCGCCGCAGTTGGGACATTTGCCGTTGGCTGCTGCCTGGTTGAGCGTGGCAGCGTCCGCCGATACCAGCTTGCCGCCCTTCCAGTCCACGTAGCCTGTGAACAGGCCCTTGCCTACGAGGTCGTATACGGCAGACTTCACCTTATCCACCGGCATGTTCATGTCGAGGGAGATGCTCGAAATCTGCACTGTTCCCTGCGTCTGCACCATGTTCAGGATGCGCTTCTGCTTCTCTACCTCGGCGAACTGGGCCGACTCGGTCTTGCCCTGCATCATGAACCACACGCCGAAGCCCGCAATTAGTACGGCGAAGACGAAAGCGCAGCCTATAGTGAGGCTCTTACCCCCGCCTTCCATCTTGTCGTTGCTCAATGCCCAAATAGTCACCCCGCCCAGCATAGCCACAGAGAGTGCTATCGCTATTAACCCAATCAATCTACCGGAGCCTACCATGCCTGTTTACCTCCATCCTTAAGCCAGAAGCTCAGTGCCGCCAATATATACGTGGGACGAAACCGCGTGTTTCACTACTGCGCGATTTTGAACCGTCGCGTACGAATCATACCGTTTATACTACTGGTATCTCTCTAACCCCGCAAACGGGATTGATCCAAAGTTGGAGGCAGCACATGTCGAATGGAGCAGTATCTCTTCACCTGTCATTCTGAGCGAAGCGAAGAATTTGGGATTATAGCCACAGTACACGCTCAGAGATTTCTATATTCTTCGCTTCGCTCAGAATGACAGGTGGAAAGTTACAGTTCTTGGACACTTTCTGAGCGAAGCGAAGAATTTAAAACTCTATCCATACGTCCAAGCTTGGAGATTCCTCACTTCGTTCGGAATGACAGGTGAAGGGTTACAGGTAAAGTGTGACATTGCATCTGCCTTGACTACGCGATACGCATAGCGCAGCCAGTATATAGTTTTGAGATAGGATGTGCAAATGAAGCTAACCAAACGCGTCCGGCTCACAGTAGCCTTGACCCTCCTGCTCCTGGCAGCGTGCGATAGCACACCAGGCCCCATTACGCCTACCGTTATAACCACCACTACGCCGCCAACTGCATCTGCTACGCTTATGCCCACCACAACTGCGGTTGCGCCAGGGTCGCCTACATCTGCCCCCGCTACGGTCATGCCTACCGAGGAGCCGACGCTTCTCCCTACGTCTACAAGCCAACTGCCAACCCCCGGCTCTAGCGCACAGGCTTGCTCTCCAGACTCTAACCAGGCGCGAAAGGATGGCCTCGGTGACCCGCTCTTTCCCCAGCTAGGTAATTCGGGCTATGATGCGCTTCACTATACCCTCGACCTGGCGGTGGACGTGGCAAGCAATGTGGTGTCGGGCACGAGCACGATGCGCGCCCGGTCAGCCAAAGAGCTGGCTGCATTCAACCTCGACTTCGAGAGCCTGGGAATCAGCGCACTGACGGTGAACGGCACCGCGGCCAGCTATAGCCACGAGAGACACGAGACTGACCATTACCCCGACGGCATCGCTGAAAGCGGGGGAGATTTTCACCGTCACTGTTGCCTACAGGGGAGAGCCAAATAGCGAGTCTGGGGGTAACACGCCCGGCGAGAGGGAGTACGCGCTGGGGTGGTCGCACTACGATGGGGGCATATTCGTCGCCAGCGAGCCGTCGGGAGCGGCCTCCTTCTACCCGGTGAACGACCACCCATGCGACAAGGCGACGTATACCTTCCGCGTAATGGTGCCGGACCCATACGTTGTGGCGGCTAACGGTACTCTCGAGGAGATGATCGATAATGGCCAGACGACTACCTACCTCTTCGAGACGCGAGACCCGATGGCAAGTTACCTGGCTACCATGAACATAGCAGAGTTTGACCGCGCGACACAGGAAGGTCCAAATGGCCTGCTAATCCGCAACTACTTCGAGAAGAGCCTGGATAGCGCTACAAGGGAGGAGTTCAGGCGCACGCCGGAGATGATTGAGTATTTCAGCACGATATATGGACCCTATCCATTCGATGTATACGGCGTGGTGGTGCTGGATGACAGCCTGGGCTTCGCTCTTGAGACGCAGACGCTATCCCTATTTGGGCGGCGGGTGGGGAACGATCGGGTGGAGGCCGAGCAGGTGGTAGCGCACGAATTGTCCCACCAGTGGTTCGGGGACAGCGTGAGCATTGCATCGTGGCGCGACATCTGGCTCAATGAAGGGTTCGCCTCGATGTCGGAGTGGCTGTGGATAGAGCACTCACAAGGGAAGGGAGCATATGAGGGCTACGTGCGGGGGGTGTATGGATACGCCCGGGAGAATTTCTTATCCCCGCCCGGTGCTCCTACCGCCGATGACCTGTTCAACCCAGGGGTGTACATACGAGGAGGGCTGACACTTCACGCGTTGCGCAAGGAGGTAGGTGACGACGCCTTCTTCCGCACTCTGCAAACGTACACCGCTCGCTATCGCAACGGCAACGCTCGTACCGAGGACTTTATCGCGGTGGCCGAGGAAGTGAGCGGGAAGGAGCTAAGCAACTTGTTCAACGACTGGCTGTACGGCGCTGACTTGCCCGCCTTACCGTAAATGGGCTTGTCTAGAAGCTATACCAAAATAGTCGTACCGCCAGCATCTTGCTGGCATGTGTGCTTGCCGGCGAGACGCCAGCGGTACATTCCCCATTTTTTAGAAGCCATATCAAAAATGGGGGACCCGTCTGACGGGTCCCCCATTTTTCTATCATCTAGCCTTCACTGTTATCGCTGTGGCGTTTGACAGTTAGGGAAGAAGGTATTGGCTATGATCTTCGAGCCTTGCGCACGGGTGACGTCCGCGTATGGCCTGAAGTATGGCCTGTTGTCCGGTGGCACACATGGCTCGGTCTCAGTGCTACCGCACAGGTATCCGGTCATCACTCCCAATGCCGTCAGGCGCTCGATGTACACCCAGAACGCGTTGGACTCTGGTACGTCTTCAAACGTCTGAGTACCGGAAGGTATTGGAGTGTTGATGCCTGCCGCGTTGGCAACTATCTTCGATAGCTGTCCGCGTGTGGCATTGCTGTACGGGTGGAAGTATGGGCGGTTCTGCCCATCGCATGGCTCGCCAGGTCCACCGCATGGATATCCTGACATGTGCCCACGCATGGTCAGACGCTGTATGTATGGGTAGAAGATGTTGGCCGGAAGCACGTCAGCGTATATCTGAGGACCTGGGTCCTCTCCAAAGCCAGCGGCTATAGAGACCATCTTCGCTATCTGCGAGCGTGTGATGTCGTTGCCTGGTCGGAAGTAACCTGTGTTGTCGCCATCACAAGGCTCGCCAGGGCCACCGCAGGCATAGCCGTTGGCTATCTTGCGGCAAGCCAGACACCTGATGAAGGGGTAGAACTCGTCGCCGGGTGGTACGTCCTGGTATTGGATAGTACATGCCGTAGGCTCTGGCCCCGGTGTATTTGTGGGACCGCCAGGGGTATTAGTAGGTCCGACTGTGTTTGTAGGCCCGACTGTATTTGTGGCTACGGGTGTGTTCGTGGCTACGGGTGTGTTCGTGGCTGATACAGGTGTGGGCGTTATGGCACCGCACGGCTGCGTCAGGGTGTACTTGGTACCAGGTATGATGGGTGTGGCTCCGCAGGCGATCTGCGTAAAGGCTCCACCGTCGCGCTGGATGCCTATAGTGTAATCGCTGGTGCCGCCAATCACCGTGCCGTATATGAGGTCGATCTGGCCGTCGGCCTCGTAGAAGCGAGCCTCAAAGTCGGCCTGTGTGTTGTTGTTGTTCAGCACCTGCGTGCGGAAGTCAACGTTCCAGATGCGGTTGGGCGCGCTGCCGCTCACCGAGGTGAAGACGCCATCGCCAGCCGCAGAAGTAAGGAGGTCGTCCCAGTAAACTACAACCGAGTACTCGAAGACCGGCACGGGCAGACAGTCGTTACCATATGCGAAGTCTGCGCTTCCAAATTCGACTACACCGTTGGAGCTTATCTGTGCCGTGGTGAAGGTGCGTTCATATATTCTGACCGGGAAGGGCAGCGTAACGAGAGCAGCACAGTCATCGCAGTGGATAGTGGTGTCCACATCACCGGCGACGATGGTGTCCGTTCCCTCGGTGAAGGTGTACTGGGCACAAGCTGTAGCCGTAGGCAGAGCCGTGCTGGTGGGCAGCGGAGTAGATGTAGCTGTAGGTCCGCCAGGGGTAGCTGTAGGAGCAGGCGGGCCGCCGCACTCGGGGAACTTGAAGCTACCGACGCGTGTCTTCCACGCATTCCCGGAGATTGTAGTGTAGTACTCGCTCGTAAACCAGAAGGTGCAGTCATCGGTCGGGTCAATAGACATGCTGCTATAGTCGCCCCAGCGGCTGCTGGTGCTCGTCTGGGAGCCTGAGCCTGCTTGAAGCACCGCTTCGGCCTGCATCTCGTTCAGTGGATCGGTCGCCAGGCGGCCCGTGTAGCGGATACCTGGGAAGACGTCCGTGGCGTTCGATACGCTGTATCCGATGGCTATGTTGCCATCCTTGTCCGTAGCCATGGAACCTAGCCACCTGTGGGTAGCATCGGGAGAATAGGTGCTCTGCTGGTAGACGACAGGAGCGGTGTAGAGGTTGCGTAGCTCATACCAGCGTGGGGCTGCATGGTCCGCGCCATTCTCGTCCACCGACTGTGTAGTTACCCATGTCTCGTACGTGCCCATGTTGCGGTACGCGAACTTGTACATGGCGCGGTTGCCGAGGCTGTCAACTCTGCGGGTGGTGCCGGGCTGCGGTATGCAGTTCCGAGAGCCGCCGCACAGGTTCTGGTCGAGGGGCGCAACCAGGAGGTCGGTTGGGCCGGTGAAGGTTGAGTTAGCAGGGGTTGTCCAGTCTACGTGGAATTCCCATATTCGCAACCTGTCCTGCGTGCTGGAGCCAGTCATGAAGACGTTGGGCGCTCCAGCCGGGGGCGCTATCGTGCCGTCAAAGTCGCTGGGGAGGAGGTTGCCGTAGAAATTGCCGGGGTTGAACTCCTGGAAGGTAGCGGCATTACCCGCAAGCATCTGAGCGCGGTCGAAGACTGCTGCGGATGGGTGGAAGCCGCCGTCCGCCTCGAAGACGTTGGCGGTCATGTAATAGCCATCAGACCAGACACCGTACTTCTGATAGTCATAGAAGTCGGCCGCGCTGGTCAGGAAGGCATAGCGGTTGTAGCTGCCCGTAGGGTCTGGGGTGGTGGATACGGCCGTACACTGGGTATACGGTGCCCCGGAGGTGAACTGGTTGATGAACCAGCGGTCGGCCTGTGAGTCGTACAGGACTATCGGGTCGCCGTCATTGCGTGCCTCGCACGGTCCACCAAAGCCTGTGAAGATAGTGTTGATATTGCGTGCGCTTTGGAGCGAGGTGCCGCTCTTGTCCCATATCTGGTAAGCGGAGTTTACGGTCTGCACGTAGTGGTTAGGGCCTACATCGCCGTTGGTATCGGGAGGGAGACAGCCGCAGCCACTCGTTGTGACGCTGATGCCCTCGAAGGTCAATATGGGCGTGGGCACTGCCAGAGCGCCGAAAACGCGCTGCACTACCGTATCCTTCACGTTGCCTTCAGGCACAGGGAAGGGGTTGGGGTTTTCATTTTCTGCCTCTTCGCTCCTGACTATCGCTGGTCCAACGGGGATGTCGCGTACGGGGGGAGAGGTATCGTGCTTGATCTCTTGAACTACTCTGACGCCATTAGGTAGGGTCTTTTCGTGTGGTTTCTGCGCCCAGATGCCCTCGGCTACATAAGATGCGTTGGACGCACCTGCCGGGGCATTAGCCACCGACCCAGACGGGGCGTTTGCCGCCGTCGTGCCGGTGAGTGTCCCGCTCGCCGCGATACCGATAATCAACATCAGTACCGTTACGGCGAATAGAGACAGACCGATCTTCCCTTTTCTAGACATGCTTTCTGCTCCTTTTCTTGCAATAAGAAGAAACCGACTTGCACAGTCCATACGACTATAAGACTGTGCTTACGCTCGATTATGCACACGCCCAGGCCGCCGGGACGTGGCACGTAGTCTCTATTATTCCACATAACTTTCTTAGATGCAAGAGGGAACCCGCGAAATATTAGCATCTCGCGGGTTCTTATTCTTGTTTGCCTATTCCTGGTGCTTACCGTTGAGGGGTCTGGCAGTTAGGATAGAAGGTATTGGCTACTATCTTGCTCGCCTGACCTCTTGTGACGTTATTGAAGGGTCGGAAGTATGGGCGGTTAGCATCATCGCAAGGCTCCTCCGGTATCGTTCCGCATAGATACCCACCCATCACTCCCAAGCTTGTCAGGCGCATGATCCATGTGTAGAAGGGGTGGTCATCAGGTACGTCTGTGTAGTACAGTCCGGTAGGTGTGCCTCCTATTCCCGCTGCGTTAGAGACTATCTTCGCTAGCTGCCCACGAGTAGCGCTGGCGTTAGGCCGGAAGTATGGTCGGTTGTCAGGGGAGATGCAAGGTTCTTCCGGCACTAGACCGCACAGGTATCCACCCATGTGTCCTCTCATGGACAACCTGTTTATCCAGTCATAGAATGGGCTACCCACAGGCACATCTTCGTATATCTGTGGCCCTGGGTCTTCATTGAAGCCAGCGGCATTACTCACCATCTTGGCTATCTGCCCACGTGTGATGTCGTTGCCGGGGCGGAACGTACCATCAGTGTAGCCGGAGATTATGCCTCTGCAAGAGAGACACCTTATCCAGGTGTAGAAGGTACTATCCGAGGGCACATCCGTGAAGGTAATGGTGCAGGCTGTTGCAGTACCTTGCGCCGTGGCTGTAGCTGTAGCGGTCGCTACCGATCCTGTAGGTGTGGCTGTTGCGCCTGCGCACGGGGTAATGCTGGGGGCGCTACCGGGCGAGTAGCGTACAGCCATGTTATCGCCTACCATGCCCGTCCAGTTAAAGCCGTAGCTGGATTCCATCAGTAGCCATCTGCATTCTCGATACCCTCGGTTGCGCTATAGCCATAGCCGTATGGGCCACCGATGCTCGCGTATAGCACGGTGATTTGGTTCGTACTCTCCTCTAGCTGTACCTCGAACGTAATGGGGCTATCGGTGCCGGCGATGCCGCGCCATTCTATCGTCATGATACGGTTGGGTGCGCTTCCGGTAACTTCAGAGTAGACGTTACCATAGCTCCTGGGCGCGACGGAGAGGTCGTCCCAGTAGGGATAGATAGCATTGTTCGGGTAGCGATAGGCCGCATTGTCTGAAGTAGGCCCAGGTTGAGGGATTGCGGTATTGACCCACATACGAGCGTAATTCAGATCGTTGAATGTCATGAAGCCGTTGGTGCTCACGTTCATCGTCGTGTAGCTGCTTCCGTAGAAGGTGAAGGAGAAAGGTATCGTTACGGCAGAGTAGCCATCCTCTCCGTCATCGAAAGTGAGCTGCGTGGTGCCGGTTATCCAGTTGAAAGTTTGCGGGTTGTCTACCACGTAGGTGTTGGCGTTATCGTGGCGCGGCCCGAAGGTGAAGTTGTGCAGAGTTGGTCCGGACACTGTTACCACGTCGGTGATAGGTTGCAAGTACGCTCCAGCATGGGCGGTGAGGGTATAGGTGCCTGCCGGTAGATCGACGCTATAGAAGCCGTTGGAAGGCGTATTGGTTAGGGTTATCCACCCCGGAGGCTCTATGTGTACCGTGCCCGATATGGGAGAACAGGTGACGCTCATGAGAAGCTGGCCCGTTACCGGGTAGGTGGTAAGGGGCGTGAGGGTGAAGTTCTGAACGGGGTTGGTGTCACTTAGTATCGTGACGCCCGTGACTGTCTGATCCGTGTATCCGAAGGCTGACGCGGTGAAGTCATAGGTGCCCGCACGTATCGTCATGCTGTAGGTGCCATTTTCACGCGCCTGCACGTTATAGATATCGTTGTCGCTGGTGCGGCGGGCGGTGATCATAGCGCTTTCAACCGGCGCGCCACCCTCGACAGCTTCGGTAACTGTACCGCTTAGGTGGGCACCGTGCAGCGCCATGTCCACCGCAGCATCCGCCTGGATCGCGCCCCAACCGTAGTTGTTGTTGGGCCGGGTGCCCCATGATGGGTTGAAGAAAGCGGTACGCGTCAGGATGCCCGTCACATCAGTGTAGGTCAGGGAAGGGTTCGCGCTAAGTATAAGCGCGATCACGCCTGTGTTATGTGGCGCTGCCATCGAGGTGCCGCTGATACTTCCATAGGTGTTGCCGGGGAAGGAGGAGCGAACGTTGACCCCAGGGGCGACTACGTCAGGCTTGATGCCGCCTGTGTAGCATGATGGGCCGCGGCTGGAGAAACTGGCTATGGTGCCCGAAGATGCACTGATAGCACCCACTCCCATGAGGAACGGGTATGCGCCGGGCGATCCTACGGTCCCGGCAGCCGGGCCACTGTTGCCGTTGGAGAAGGAGGGCATGATCCCGGCGTTTATCCACTCCTGAATGATGAACCAGCTATCTGTGTTCCAGCACTCGCTGTCGCCCCAGGAGTTGTTGATAACATGGGGCCGCAGATCAGGACGGCGATTCTGCTTGTTGAGGTCCCAGGGCGCGAGCATGAAGTCCTCTGCCACCGTGATCTCCTCATTGCCTGAGGAACCGCCGTTCGGGAAGACTTTAGCTGCAAGCCACTTTGCGCCTGGGGCTACCCCGATCTGGTTCGTCATGGAGGCATCCTCGCCCAGAACTGTGCCGGTAGTATGGCTACCATGCCCGTCGTCGTCATATGGCGCGTTCTGGGGCGGCGCATCCAGCCGGGTATCGTACCAGTTATAATTGTGGTCATAATTGCCGCCGCCCAGGTTGCCGCGATACTGGCGATTCAAGGCATTGTGCGTGTAGTCAACGCCCGTGTCAATGCTGCCTACGACCACTCCCTGGCCGAAATACCCCTGCGCCCACACCTGCGGTGCCTTCACGTAATTGACACCTATTTCTATGGTGCTGGGGACATCTGTAACTGGTGAGTTGGATGGGGCGGCTACAGCGCCTGCATCCAATTGGTAGCGATGGTCCGGCTCGACCAGGGCGACATCGTTGCGGCGCGCAAGCTCCTGGGCAGCAGCCAGGTTGCCTCGCACGAACACCGCATTGATGATGGTGAACTGTGTGACCCTGCTGATGTTGTTGCTAGCTTGCTCTCCGGCGACAGCCTGCATCAGGGAGGGCTGGGTGGCGTTTGCCACTCGCTCTAGCTGACGAAGGACGTACTCGCCCTTGGCGTTCCAATCGGTAATGCTGTTACTCGTATCGGCCTGGGCCTTGAGATAGACCATGAAGCCCTGCTCGGCGCTGGGGTTATCCCTGAATTGGGAAATCAGGGCATAGCTCATTTTCGTTGCCGGATCGATGTTGGGGATGTTTACCCACCAGTTCTGCTTGAGGGGGACGCCATCTAGACCTGAGCTTTGCTGTTGAGCTTGCCCCGAGCTTGAGTTAGCCTGAGCGCCCCAGGGAACGGAAGCCATGCCCGCGAGCAATAAGGCTCCCAGGGTTAGCCATAACCATAGTGAATTACGTCGCATTTCGTGTTGCTCCTTTCCTTGCAATAGAGAAACTAATTTGCACAGCCTATATCTATGAGACTATGCCCACACTTATTTGAGACGCCCTTCTCCTAACCCTTTTCTTGCAATTGAGAGGAAACGATTTACCCAGTCCATACACCTATCAGACTGTACCAACACGTATTTGCGCACGCCCTGGCCGCTCAGGTTGCACATAGTTGCTATTATTCCACACAACTTTCTGAGATGCAAGACATGAGTCATCCCGAATTTAATATTCGTGCCTGAACTCATGCTTACAGCGGTTCCACCGCCCCACCCCCAATTCCTCCCCACACATGGGGTAGGGCTTTCAAAAACAATAAAAAAGAAGAAAATGGGCGGCGCAGCCGCCCATTTTCTTCTTTTTTATTGTTTTTGAACTTAGGATTCTACGCTTGTTAGGCGTAAATCTGAAATTCGGGATTACTCATGATTGTGTTTGTCGATACTTGGCTCTTAACGTTGAGGCGTCTGGCAATCAGGATAGAAGGTATTGGCTACTATCTTGCTCGCCTGACCTCTCGTGACGTTGTTATAGGGCCGGAAGTATGGGCGGTTCTGGCCGTCACATGGCTCTCCCTCTCCTCCGCATGAGTATCCGCTCATAGCTCCCAGGTTGGTAAGGCGCATTATCCATATGTAGAAGGGGTGGTCATCGGGCACGTCTGTGTAGTACAGTCCGGTGGGTGTGCCTCCTACCCCTGCTGCATTGGAGACTATCTTGGCTAGCTGCCCTCTGGTGGCGCTGGCATATGGGCGGAAATACGGGAGGTTACCAGGGGGGTTGCACGGCTCGGTATCTGCACCGCATAGATAACCACCCATCACGCTGTGCAAGACCAGTCGCTCGATCCAGAGCCAGAAGGGGTGGTCGGGAGGCACATCCTCGAAGGTCTGCTGGTCAGGGGGTATCTCATCAATGTATCCAGCGGCATTACTCACTATCTTGGCTATCTGACCACGTGTGATTTCGTTACCTGGCTTGAACGTGCCATCGGAGTAACCAGAGATGATGCCTCTGCAAGCCAGGCAGCGCACGAAGTCATAGAAGGTGCTGCCCACAACTACGTCACTAAACTCGATGGTGCAGGCTGTTGCTGTTGCTATAGCTGTTGAGGTAGAGGGCGCAGTTGCCATTGGTGTTGGCGTGATTACAATGGCTGTGGGCGTGCCGGTCCGGGTAGGCTGTGATGCTGTCGAGGTTGCGGTTATGGTAGGTGTCCGGGTAGGAGTGCGAGTTGTGGTTGGCGTGGCTGTGCTGATAGGTGATGGAGATGGCGTAGGTGTGGAGGTGGTTACAGCCGTCGCCGTCGGAGGCGTAGTGGGTAGTGCGGTGTTGGTACGCGTGGCTGTGTTTGTTGGCGGCCCAGGGGTACTTGTGGGAGCACATATGTTGCCTACGGTACGGTTCAACTCCGTGTTGTTGATAGCGCTGGAGCCGTTATACCCACCCCACGCTACCACTGTACCACCTACTGCCGCGCCGCCAAGGAGCGATCTCGCCTGGGCCATCTGCGGTCCTGCCGTCCATGTATTCGCCAGCGGGTCGTATATTATCAACGAGGCATAGGGGATTTGTGCCGCGAGTTGTGTCTCGCCTGGAGTTGACCCGGTCTCCTGGCCGTAGGGTGTGTCTTTGCCGCCGAAAATCCAAAGTTTGCCTGCTACGACGGCAGAGCCAGGTCCATTATTGAGGGCGGGCATGGGCGCTTTCGTGCTCCACGTATTGGCCGACACATCATATTCGTACAGGGTGTTGAGCACCACTTCTCTATGGTCCAGGCCGCCCGCTATGTAAATCTTACCGTTTATGATACCCGTACCTGCTAGAGCAACTGGACTGGCCATGTACGCCCGTGAGGTGTCCCAGGTATTGGTTACCGGGTCGTACTCCCAAACTTGAGGTTGAGCGCTATCCTGGCTGTTGCTCGTGAATTCGCCGAAGCCGCCGATGACGTATATTTTGCCATCGTAGTAGTTGGTCATCATGTCTCCGCGCGGGCCGGGCATGTTCGCGCCCATAGTCCACATACCCGTCGCTACGTCATAGATGCGGGTGGCGGTTGAGTAGCTGAAGTGCGTGTTGAGACCCCCGAAGACGAAGATCTTGTTTACGTTCGGGGCATAAGCTGCTCCAGATCCCTTGGCGGGTTCCGGCATGAATTCGAGTAAGCTCCAGGCGTCAGTGGCATGGTCGTAGCGGGAGAACTTAGCAGTAATCCCTCCCTCTGTGGTCGAGTGGCCGCCAGCCGAGTATATAAAGGTCCCATCGCTGGCCGCGGCTGGCTTATAGACGTCCACTAGCGTGTTAGCGCCGCCAGACCACGGGACGGGCGTACCTCCGGTCAGGCACTGTGTCGGCGTGGCAGTAGGTGGCGTGCCGGTAGCGGTTTGTGTAGGCCTAGGCTGGACTGGCGTGCTGGTAGGGGGGCTGCACGGTGGGAGGGTGAAGGTAAGCATCAAGCCCGTGTTGATGCCTGCCGTGTTACATGAGTACTGGGTGTATCTAGAACCGTCTTTCTGCACGCCGATTGTAGCGCTCGTACTAGTGACATCCATCCCGCCGTAGACAATGTCGAAGCGAGTTTGCCCTTCATACAGACGCACTTCGTAGTTCAAGTCGTTTTGCCCGAAGCACTCAGTTGCCGTCCACGTGCACGTTCGAAATTCGATATTGAAGATGCGGTTGGGGGCTATGCCCGACGTGGAGGTATAGATGCCTTTGTGATACCATGTATACGTGCTCTGGTCGTCCCAGTAGGCGAGTATGGAGTAGGTGAATGGTGGGGTGGTCGACGGTATGCAGGTGTTTATGTAATTGGTGTATGCGCCCTGGAACTCGACGACCCCGTTGGAAGAGACGTTGGCCGAGGTGACTGTCTGGTCATACAACTGGTATGCAAAGGGGAGTGATACGTTGGTAACGCAATCCTCGCAGTGGTTCCCTATGTCTGTTATTCCGGGCACGATATTGCCCGTCGAGGTGGCGACGCTGTAATTGGAATTAGGAGGGACACAGATGGTGGGAGTGGGCGACGGGGTTATAGCGCCACCCGGCAACACCGCGACAGCAGCTTCCTGGTGACTTATTAAGGGTACGGATGCACTCGCACTCGTCCCACCGCTACCCAAATAGCACAATGCCCCGACGAGTAGAAGCAAAGCTCCACACGCCGCAAAGAGGTACTTCATGGCTCTCCTCTTTCGTAATAACGAACGCGCTACGTCCTGAAGAGCGACCAGCAGAACAACTTTACCACTTCCTCAGCTATTTGTGCAAGGCAGACGTATTATGGGGAGTGGCTAAAAAAGGGGAGGAAGAGCAACTGTAGGGGCTTTTAGCTATTCCTGGTGAAGATACCGTTCAAAGTGAGGGGGAGTTACATCGATGTATACATCGATGTAACTCCCCCTCACTACTTAACCAGGGTAAAGCAGTCGAGGTTAGCGCCTGGAAGGGGTCTGGCAGTCAGGGAAGAAAGTGTTGGACACTATCTTCGATGCTTGCCCTCTCGTCACGTTGGTGAAGGGTCGGAAGTATGGGCGGTTCTGGTCGTCACATGGCTCGCCAGGTCCTCCACATGGGTATCCCGACATCACACCAATATTAGTAAGACGCATGATCCACAGGTAGAAGGGGTTCCCTTCCGGTACGTCCGTGTAGTACAACCCCGTGGGGTCTCCTACCACTCCCGCTGCATTGGCAACTATCTTCGATAGCTGTCCACGAGTGGCGTTAGCGAATGGCCGGAAGTATGGACGGTTGTCAGGCGGAATGCATGGTTCCTCCGGGACTAGACCACAGTTGTAGCCTCCCATGTGCCCCCTCATGGACAACCTGTTGATCCATGTGTAGAACGGATTGTTGGTGTCCACATCCTCATATATCTGAGGACCTGGGTCTTCCTCAAAACCAGCAGAGTTACTCACCATCTTGGCTATCTGTCCCCTGGTAATCTCGTTACCCGGCCTGAACGTACCGTCAGAGTAGCCAGAGATGATGCCTCTACACGCTAAGCATCTGATCCAGATGTAGAAAGTGCTATCCGAGGGCACATCTATGAAGGAGATGGTGCACACGGTAGGTGTAGAGCTAGGCACAGATGTAGAGGTGGGCATAGCAGTAGGCTCAAGTGTTGCTGTAGGACCGCCCGGTGTCTGTGTGGGCGGACGTGGTGTAGCACTGGGCACCACTACCGTGTTACTGGGTACGGCTGTGTTAGTAGGTGCTGTTGTGCTTGAGGGTATAGCTGTAGGCTGAGTGGTAGCGCTAGGTCCGCCAGGCGTCTGTGTAGGTACGATAGCTGTAGAGGTAGCGCTGGGCACTACCACCGTGTTACTAGGCACGACTGTGCTGGTAGGTGGTACTAGAGTACTTGTAGGCACAAGTGTAGCTGTTGGCCCTACTGGCGTTTGTGTAGGTGACAGGATCGCTGTCTGCGTAGAGGTAGGCACGATTGCCGTATTGGTCCTTGTGGCGCTCGCAGGTATGGTGGTACTTGTAGCGCTGGGCACTATCACCGTATTGGTGCTTGTGGGTAGAGCAGTCTGCGTTGGTACGATGGCAGTGGCAGTGGCAGTGGCTGTGGCACTTGGCCCTACGGCGGTCATGGTCGCGGAGGGTAGGACTGCTGTATTCGTGCGTGTTGCCGTGCTTGTCGCAATCGCTGTGCTTGTACTGGTCCCTCCCACGGTGGCCGTTACAGTAGCAGTGGCGCCGCCACCTGAGACGAACCTGCGCCCGGTCAGGCGGAACGTCTGGTCGGGGTCGCCTCCCGAGCCTGCTACGCATACCCCGCGAAGGTTCCAATCTCGACATGCCGGATTGATATTGGCGGGACTCCTGACGACAGCCAGGTTGCCCGCAGGTGGCGGCAGGCGGTCAAGCCATAGCCAGCGACCAGCGCCCGTGATATTACCTACAACTGACACCCAGAAGGTCCCAGATGGTAGGGATGCGGGTGGATTGAGAGGTATGTTGAAGACGCCATCATTGATGCCCCCGTCTGGGATGATGTTGGTCTGAGTGAAAACGAGCTGCACCAGGCAACGTCGGAGATATAGTTGATGCCGCATAGATGTAGACGTTGACCGACGTGGCACGAACTGTGTCAGGGTCATAGAAGCCGTCAACCTCAACTCTGTTGACCTCCCAGCTTTGCGTTATGGGCACTGTGAAGTCATCTGCTACCTGGATGAAGGTGCTGCCATTGAACGATGGGCTGCCCAGCACGCTCTGCTGGTTGAACTGGTCGTACAGAACCTCCTTAGGCGGGAGAGTAGCAGCGGGTGTCGCTGTGGGTCCACCCGGAGTGGACGTGGTCGTTGAGGTGCGTGTTGCTGTCGCTGCTGCGACGGTAGCCGTGCTTGTGGCGGTTGGTGGCGTGCCCGTAACTGTAGGTGTGGGCGTGATACCCCCCGCGGTGCAGCCTGGGAATTTGAACGAACCTACGCGCGTGGTCCAGTCACCATCATTGGTGTTCGCGTAATATTCTTGCGTGTACCAGAAAGTGCAATCATCCAGGGGGTCTATGCCCATCATGCTGTAATCGCCCCAACGAGCATAGCCCGTCTGCGAGCCGCCCCCCGGGTACATCGTGGTCTCCCCCTGCGACATTTCGCTCAATGGGTCGGTCACGAGTCTGCCCGTGTAGCGGATCGTGGGGAAGAGAGTGCTGGCGTTGGACACGCTGTAGCCCAGCGCCATGTTTCCTTGTCTGTCTTGCGCGATACTTCCCAGCCACCTGTGGTCTGCGTCTGGAGAGTAGGTGCTTTGTTGGTACACGACGGGTGTAGTGTTGGGCGACCTCAATTCGTACCAGCGCACGCCCCCCTTCCCAGCGCCATTGGCATCCACCGTCTGGTTGACTACCAGCGACTCGTGAGTGCCGAAGTTGCGGTACGCGAGGCGATACATGAGGCGGTCGCTCAGGGTTTCCAGTTGCTGTGCAGTATTGGGTTGTGGTATGCAGGCTCCGCGCTCGGCGGTGCACAACTCGCTATCGAAGGACGCTACATTTATCAGGGTGGGGCCGACGAAGGTCGAGTTGGCGGGGGTTGTGAAGTCCGCATGGAACTTGTACATCTTTAGCCTATCCGGACTGACATCCTCCGAGGTGATGAAGAAGTTCGGGCTTCCCGCAGGGGGAAGCGTAGCGCCGTCCAGGTCGGAGGGAAGGTATCCGCCCTCCGGCGCGGCGAGGTGGTAGTATTGCATGGTGGCCGTGGTATCCCCAACGAGCATCTTGGCGCGGTCGAACGCGAAAAAGCCCGCGCCTGAGAAGGTCACCGCGTTGGCGAACTCGTTGGTAGCCATATAGTACGCTTCAGGCCACACCCCAAAGTGCGGGTAGTCCTCAAAAAGGGTTGGACTGGTCAGGAACTCGTAGCGGTGATAGCTGCCGGTGGGGTCAGAGTTGGTCGAGATTGCTATACACTGGTAGCTCGGTCCGGTGAGGGATTGGTTTACCTTGAACTGGCTGGCGAGCCAGCGCCCCGCTATAGTGTCATAGAGTACGATGGGGTCGCCATTATTGCCCGCTGGGAAGGGTTGTGAGCAGTTCGGGGTGAAGGCGTCAAAGATGGTATTGCCATTCACAGGGCCATACACAGTGTTACCCGCCCGGTCGAATATCCTGATACCGATGTTGTTCCACTGGAAGTAGTGGTTGGGACCTATATCTCCCTGTGTGTCGGGTGGGAGGACGCCCAGGCCATTGTTGTTAGCGTAGTTGTCCTGCTGGTTGTACCCCTCGAAGGTGAGTATAGGGGTGGGCATAGCGAGAGCGCCAAAGTAGTTTTGAACCACCGTATCGACGGCGGCGTACATGGGCGGAGGTCTATTTGGTAGCCTCGGGTTTTCTCGCTCCGCTATCTCGCCCATCGCAGATGGTGGTAAAGGCTTAGATTTCATTGTGCGTAGTGGGGGCGAGGTGTCGCTGTGGGTAGCCCGTATGACCTGTGGCGGGCCAAACGATTTCTGTGCCTGGGCCACGCTCGCCATAGCTACGGAAGCCTCACTGGTTTGGTACGCGCCTCTGCCGGATAGCGCCGCAGCGCCCAGAACCAACAAAAGTGCCCCCATGGCTGCAATTGTACGTTTCATGCTTCAAAAGCTCCTTCCTGGTTGCTAAGGTATTAGCGTTAGACAGATCCCAAGGCTCTTAGTAGATGAATATGCAGTCTATGGCGTGTGCTCAGTAGTCGGTAGCAGTGGGAGGGCCGGATGAGCGTCGAGGTAAGTGCACGGCCCATGTCCGGGCAAACGTGCTTGCACAAATTGTGCCCAGGCATGGCTCAAGCAGAAAGGACGCACTACCAATGTCCTTTCTGCTTGAGCCATTTTCTATGGGCTATAGCTGCCTATGGCCGGTACTGACATCATCACCTGGAAGGGGTCTGGCAGTTGGGATAGAAGGTGTTAGCCACTATCTTGCTCGCCTGTCCCCTGGTTACGTTAGTGAAGGCTCGGAAGTATGGTCGGTTACCTGGGGGGTTGCACGGCTCGGTATCTGCACCGCATGGATAACCACCCATCACATTATGCAGGACTAGTCGCTCGATCCAGAGCCAGAAGGGGTGGCCTGGGGGCACATCCTCGAAGGTCTGGCGGTCTGGCGGTATCTCATCTTCGTATCCAGCCGCATTGGAGACTATCTTGGATAGCTGCCCTCTCGTGGCATTGGCGAAAGGTCGGAAGTATGGGCGATTGTCCGGTGGAACGCATGGCTCCTCTGGCACGAGATCGCATTGGTATCCTCCCATGTGTCCCCTCATCGAGAGACGGTTGATCCACACGTAGAAGGGGTTAGAGGAGGGTACGTCCTCGTATATCTGTGGCCCTGGGTCTTCCTCGAAGCCAGCAGCGTTAGATACCATCTTGGCTATCTGCCCACGAGTGATGTCATTTCCGGGGCGGAACGTACCGTCAGAGTAACCGGAGATGATACCTCTACAAGCCAGACACCTTATCCAGATGTAGAAGGTGCTATCCGAGGGTACGTCTGTGAAGCTGATAGTACACGCAGTAGCTGTAGGCTCTGGGGTAGCAGTAGGGCCACCAGGCGTCTGCGTTGGTGGACGCGGAGTCGCGCTTGGTACAGCTACTGTGTTTGTGGGTGCTACTGTATTTGTGGGCGGAGCCGTAGGTTCAAGTGTAGCAGTAGGTCCGCCAGGCGTTTGAGTAGGTACGATGGGGGTAGCGCTGGGTGGCACTACCGTGTTAGTGGGTATGGCTGTAGGCTCAAGTGTGGCAGTAGGTCCGCCGGGTGTCTGCGTCGGCGGTACGGGTGTAGGCGTGCCTGTTGGACAAGCCACGCCGGAGGTGAAGAGCACGTTATCCACGTACCACCCCTCCTCTCCGGTGTTCTGGTCGCTGCCGTGGCGGTAGCGGAACTTGACGCTCTGCCCGCGCAACGTGTCGAGGTTCACGGTGACACGCTGGAAGGCCGGGTAGCCCGGACTTTGTCCGCCCCACCCCTGGCGGCCCTGTAGAGGATTATCAGGTCCAGCGATGACGGCATTGTACTGGCCCTCGGTTATGAGCGAGCCTGCGTCGGTCCAGGCCCCACCGTTGGCGGAGTACTCCAGCACTCCACCATCGTATGTGCCGTTGAGCACTATTGCCTCGAACCTGAAGCGGTGGTAGAACTGCAACTGGGCCGAAGCAGGTGCGGTCGGGATAGCTACGCCGTTTATCATCTCCAGGCGCTGGTCAGAGACTGCCGTGTTATTCACTATGTGCGCCGACCAGAGTCCTGCGTAGGCGACCGAATTGGTCGGCATCCAGGCTTCTCCCTCGCCCCCGATTGCGGTCGTCGCGGTGAAGACGCCAAGCGTACCTGTCTCGAAGCCCTCGAACAAGAGAGAGTTGAAGCCGCACGGGAGAGGTGTGGCGGTAGGTTGTGGTGTGAACGTGGGCGTCGCCGTGCCTGTTGGGGCTTGCGTATATGTCGGTGGCACGGCAGGGGTACGTGTGGTTACAGTAGAGGTGCGCGTGGCGGTAGGTGGAGTGCCTGTGACTGTGGGGGTAGGGGTGATCACGAACGGCGCGCTGGGTAGCTGCCAGACGAAGGCACCGCGGCTCCTCGTGAAAGCGGCCAGGGTGGTGAAGCCCCGGTCTATTGCGAAGTCCCACACCATGACGCTGGGCATACCGCTGCTGAAGCGATACCATACGGGCGAGGCTACGGTAATGTCGTTCGTATAGTAGACGCCCCAGTCGCTCCCCGCGAAGACCTGCTGCGCGAAGCGCGGGTTGACCGCAATCGCGTTGATGGGCACGTTGGGCAGATTGCCGCTCTTGTTGGCCCAGGTGAAGGTCGCACAGTTGAGGCCGCACGTCACCCGGAAGACGTGGCCGGGGGTAGAAGGTGTGTTCTGGTCGAAGCCTCCCACAGCCGCATATCCAATGGGCGCCGTAGTGGTTATCATAACGCCTGGGTCGAGCGCCACGTCGAGGACCGGGCGGTTGGGCAGCACGCTGTTGCCGCCTGTGACGTTGACGAAGGTGGCCGACATCACGGGGCGCATGTGCAGGTTGTAGCCAATAGCCACGTTGCCGTCGTTGGTGCCTGCTATGGCGAAGTTGTCGGTCCTGTAAGCGTAAGCTAACTGGTTGATGAAGGAGCGGTCGGCCAGGGTGTTCTTGGTAAGGTCCTGGCTGATCGGCGTCCACTGCTCGGTCGTGGATGCGCCGGTGTTATGCTCCCATACTCGATAGCCGCCCCCTATCATGTGCTCGCAGCCGGTGATCGGGCAGTCCTCGCCGCCACCGGGAGTGCCGACGGGCACGCCTTTATATATCTCGTAGGGGAAGATGAAGCTCAGACGTGGCGCGTCCGCGGTGTAGTTGGTAGCCACCGTCATGAGGGGGTAATTACCGAAAGGTCCATTCTCGGAGCGTCGAAGCGCGCCGCCCTGGGCCTCCATGTAGACGCGCTGGCCCAAAACAGGCTCGATGCGGGCGAACATGCCGTCGCCGCCGATCTGCTGCTGCCACGCGAACGGCCCAAGCTGTGGGTCGCCCGTCCAGGCAGATGAGGCATTGTCCTGTGCGCCTGCCACAGCGAATGGCGCTAGGGAGGTAGCGAAGTTGGCGCTGATGTCGCCCCCGTAGAACTCTATCGTGTTGAGGGTGGCGTTGAGGTTCTGGAACGTCACGGCAGCCGGGTCGGGCGCGTTGGCGTTCGCGCTATAGTAGACGCCGCCGTCGCTGCCGAACATCACCTGGCTGGACGAACCGGGGAAGAAGGTGATGGCGTGATGGTCTACGTGCACGGGACGCGGCACGTTGATGGTGGCGTATCCACAGGTGAGGTCGCGGACGGTATCGCCTCCATCGGTTGACCGCCATGCATTGATATTGTCGAAGAATATAGTGTCGGGGTCGTTGGGGTCAACGGCGATGTGCTGGTCGTACCAGTTCTGGGCCACGTCGCCGCACACCGCGAGCACGTCCCCTACGCAAGTGCCGCCGCAGAGGTCCTGGGCCGCTTCAAGGTCTTCTGCGGAGGCGCGCTGCTCCCAGGTCGCGCCCCTGTCGGTGGAGCGCCAGATGCCGAGCATACCGCCCCTCTGTATCGCGCCCCCGATGTTGCGAGCGATTGCCTGCACTTCAGCGTAGATGTAGTCGGGATTGCTGGGAGCGAAGGCCATGTCTATGCGGCCTAGAGGGTTGCCGGAGATGTAGTCGGTCTCGGCTGTTACGCGGATGGGGTTGCCGCTGCCCGATTCGGGTAGCCAGCCGTTATTGGAGCGGCTGACGAGGGACCAGTTGGTGGGGCAACCACTGACAGGTATGGTGGCCTTGTAGATGCCGTTCGCGCCATTCTCTGCCAGGTTGTACTGGACGGTAGTGCTGAAGCCACGCGAGCCGACCGCGACGAATAGGTCGGTAAGGTTGCTCGTGTTGGTCATGACCAGTATGGAGGTGATGTCCTGGCGCTGGTTGGGGAACGGGTCGGGCAAGCACGGGCCGGCCCAATCGTTACCCGCGTTATAGGAGAAGTAGACGCCCGTCTTCGTGCCCACGATAACGTTATTGCTGTTGCGGGGGTCCACTTCCACCTTGCCGATGGAGTCGTACTGCGGAAATTGGCCTGCGGGCTGAGGGAGGGCATTGCCGAAAATATCAGCGCCCTTGATCTGCCACGTAGCGCCGAGGTCGGTGCTCTTCAGGAGGCCAGCACTTCCAAAGGAGAATGAGCCGAAGCGCAGGTCTCCCGTGCCAGCGTACAGCGTGTTGCTTGAAGCGTCATATTTCAGGTCGCCTATAGCGGTAGTGGCTATGAGGGGGTCGTCCATAGTGGACGTCCACGAAGTTGCAGGGCTGCAACAGTTGGTGGTCTTCCACACGCCGCCCCCATCGGAGGCTATGAAGGCAATAGTGGGGGTCATAGGGACCACTACTATATCGTTCACGCGCCCCGCCACTATACCGAAGGAGAAACATACCTCGCAGGTGTTGCTATCCTGCGGCTTGGGGCCTATATTCAACCATTTTGCGGGGTCGAGTAGCAGTGGCGATGTACTTTCTGGGTATCGCGTCACCTGCCCGGCGGGTATGCCGTCGCTGACTCGATCCCTGTCTTGCTTTGCGGCTTCAGCGAGCCACCGGCGTTCGGCTCGCCCGGTGGGGTAGCCGTAGCGTGCCTGCCAGTAAGCGTCCTGGCTCAGCAGCGAAGTCACTTTCGTTTCCTTCACCTGGCTCAGGAGCGTATAAGGCATTCAGCACATGCTCCTTCGGGAAGGAACGTGTAGCGCTAGAGCCTGGGTTAGCCTCCGATTGCAACCGGATCAACCCTGCGGTCACGCCTAGTGCAACGAGTAAAGTGAGAGTGATTAGTAGGTCGCGCCGCTTTACTTGTAGCTTTCTCTTCAACCTGCTTACCTCCTTTTCTACTTGGGGACGGACTACGCTGTCTGTCCTCGACCTCTGCTGGTGGTTGCCCCCAGCCGAACGCTGGTTGCTTGCGCCCACGAACTCAGCGTGATGTGGAAGTAAGTGGAAGTAAATGTATTGTCGATGAGTATCTTCCTTTAGTATCTTCTTTAGCTAAGAAACACCTAATCCATGGGGCTTTTGGGAGGGGGTTGCACAGAGTGTGCCACGATTTCGGACGTGCCTTGACGCACGCTCCACGCGCCATCTATAATGCCGCCTGACAAAGGACGAAGAACGACGGCAGGCAGAAGGCAGAAAGCAGAAGGCAGTGGGTGGTAGGCAGCGTGCAGCGCTTGCGAACTCTTCGACCCTGAAGATTTACTTTGACGACTCAAGATACGGGACAAATAGTCCGCCTTTATGCGGATGTAGCGACCGTGCAGCTAGCGGAAGGGACGGTAGAGGGGACGTTACGCGCTAACCTCTTCCGCGATGACCCGCCTGCGGTGGGCGATTGGGTGACGCTAGAGAAACGGGGCGGCACTTATTTCATCACGAAGGTGCTGCCGCGCAAGAGCGTGCTGGCGCGGCGGGCGGCGGGCAAGACCGTTCGCAGGCAGGTGCTTATAGCCAATATTGACAGGGTGATTGTAGCCTTCGCCGCGGCCCAGCCCGACCCGGTGCTATCCATCCTGGACCGCTTCCTGGTCGCGGCAGAGATCAACCACCTCGATGCTCATATAGTCGTCAACAAGATGGACCTTGCTGACGGCGCGGACATCCACGATATGTTTCACCCTTATGAAGAGGCTGGCTATCCCGTGCATTACACGAGCGTCAAGACGGGTGAAGGGATTGAGGAGCTTCGGAGCGCGCTACAGGATGTGGCGTCGGTCTTCGTTGGGCCGTCGGGAGTGGGCAAGTCGAGCCTGCTGAACACCATCTACCCCGGACTGGACTTGAAAGTGGGGCTGATCAGCGCAGCCTACGGGAAGGGACGCCATACGACTGTAGGCGGACTGCTCGTGAAGCTGCCGGGCGGTGGCTCGGTGGCGGATACGGCGGGCCTGCGCGAGATGAACCTGTGGCTAATCCCACCCAACGAATTGCCCGATTGCTACCCGGAGATGCGCCCCTACCTGGATGGCTGCCAGTTCAATAACTGCGCCCACCTGACGGAGCCAGGTTGCCGTGTGCGCGATGCGGTAGAGAGTGGAGAGATAGATGCTGGGAGGTACAGGAGCTACGTACAGCTACGAGCGGAGGCAGTCGAGGCGTGGCCTCGGTGGTAGGGGAGTAGCGTTGCTATCTTCCAATGGAATTCTTCTTTTCTCTCAAATTAGACCCTTCCAGGGTCTAATTTGAGAGAAAAAGGAATGAAAGTTTGGTTGGGCGCGCCATGCCCCTACTGCTTGCCACAATATGGACAGGCAGCCCACCGGGTGTTGATGGGGCGACCGCAGTTGTCGCATTCGTCCCGCAGCTTGGTGCGGCAGTGGGGACAATAGAGGAACTCAGGATTGGTCCTGCGCTTGCAGGAGGGGCATATTTCAGTCTCTTCGATGTCCTGGAGCAGGTATTCCTCTTCCAAAGCGCGCTCATACGCCTCGGATAGGGTCTCTTTGGGCCTCAAAATCGAGTAGAGGAGCAGGCCGGCGAAGGGGACCAACGCCACCAGGGCGATAGCAAGTGAGATAGTGAATACGTCGCGGGTGCGCGCCGTGATGTCGCGGAAGGTCCACACGAGGCTAGCAAAGTAGAGGGCCAGAAGATAAGCCCCTGAGCAGGCCAGAAAATATGTTAGTGGACCTTTGAGCGCGTCAAGGAATTGTTCCATTAGCTCCTCTGGTAATGAGTGATGCGTGAAACGTGAATTAGCGGCTACTGGTCGGTGATTAGTATATCACTGGTAGGTCTTGTGCGGCGATGAATCCCACACATAAACAAAGCGGCCAAAGCACCATGCAGGCCGCCTGGATGTATTATATCAGACCTGGCAAGGCCGGATAGGTCTTATTCGGGCATCGCCCCATCGCCCGCCGTCTGCAGCCCGTCGTCCGTCAGCAGTTCAAATCGCTCCACGTCGAGCACCCACACGGACGCGCCACCTACCTGTACCTCTATCGGGCGGGGCATGTAGAATTCCGTCGGGTCGAAGGCGGATGGATAAGAGGAGACGTACTCGGAGCGGGTGTGGCAGCTCGCTTTCAGCACCTCTATAACATTCTGTAGCTCTTCTTCGGCCACGCCCATCATGAAGGTGGCATTACGCTCGCGCAGGAAGCCGCCCGTGCTGTCTATAGTGGTGAAGCGTATGTTGTTCTTGCGCAGGGCGTTGCCCAGTCTGATGGCGTCCTGGCCCTGCACTACCGCTACAATTGCTTTCATATCTTTATGTACATATCACGCGAATAGCTCACTCACCCTGCATGAGAACCCTGGCAGTATCTCCGGCTGCTCAAGCACGTCATCGCCACTGTACGTCCGCGCCAGCCCATCAGCAGTATACACGACCACTTCGCCCCTGCGAGGGTATATTACCCACACCAGCGGCGTGCCCGCGCCAAGGAAGTCGCGCACCTTCTCCTGGATTTCATTCGCCGTCTCGCTGGGTGAGACCACTTCGACGGCCAAGTCGGGAGCTAGAGGCCAGAAGGCTTCGGGAACGCCAGTTGAGGGAATACGGTCGGCACGCACGTAAGATACGTCTGGGCCACGTACGGTATCGGGATCACGACCCAATATGTACCCCGCTTCCACGGCAACATACCCTCCTGGACCTTGCTTAATCCAGATACGTAACAGTGTAAGCAATGCACCTGCGACCTCGCCGTGTCTCCCACCTGGTGGCATAGTCTCTATTACCTCCCCACGCACAAGCTCTCTATATTTACTGTTTGCGAGTTGCCAGAATTCCTGGGCAGTCAACAGGCGCTGGGCTACAGAACTCATGATTGCTCCTTCGCGTTAATCCTGCCTGAAAATCCTCACGTGCCGGAAGGGGTCTTTACCCTTGCTGACTGACTGGAGGTTGTATCGCTCCGCCATCTGGTGCTGAATTTTGCGATGTGGGCCGACTGGGGCGATAGGTCCCTGGACCGTGCCGTTTCCATCACGTCGGTTATGGCTTCCTCGGTCTCTTCCATCGCGGTCGTCAGGGGGTCCGCCGGGGGCGTCACATCAAAGACATTGGCTAGGGCTGCCTGTATCTGCACCTGGGTGTTGCTCTTGAGGACGAAGACGGGCACGCCGTCCGCCTCAGCATGGCGCAACGTCTGCGCGCTTTTGCGGTAGTAGTTCTTGAGCGTCATCACTATATCGGCGTCGTTCATCTCGCGCACGATAGTGGCGGGCACCCGCAGGTCCTTGATAGCCTCGTCAAGGCGGTTGCGGCTCACCCCGAACGGGTAGACGCGCAACGGCTTCTGGCTAGATGCGTGGGACGCGATGCTCATAGCTGCCGCGCCCATTCTTATCTGGTCGCGCTTCCGCTCCTCCTTCTGGGCGTCGAGAGGGTCGCGGGTGTCGTACATAGCGTTTTGCGCCTGCTCTTGCTCAAGCTCGACGCCGCTCTGCGGAGCGCGTTCCGGGTCGAAAGGGCGGGGGGTCCCTCCATTCTCCTCACGACTACGCCCGGTATCTGTACGGTCCCTTCGCATAGCAGGGGACTGTGGGCTTGTCGCGGGCATCTGCCGTCTGGGTGCGCTAGGGAGACCTGCCCCATACTGTCTGTCATCATAGCCACGTCGCCCGCTGTCGCGCCTCATCCCCATTCCACCGCCACCCATGCCGTTATCGTGGCGCAGTCTATCTCGGCTGGGCGCGCTGCGGGCTATCTCCGTGTGGATGCTGCCATCGGCCAGGCGCGTCCTTATTTCAGGAGGGATAATCTCGCCGCGCAGGAGGGAGTCGACCACCTCCGACACGTCACGGTGCACCGCGACGCGCTCCCGGTCCAGTATCTCCACCATGATGTCGAATGTGGGCGGGGCCTTGCGCTCGAGGACCGACTTCTGCGTGCCTCGACGGCGAGCTTCTTCGTCGCCCAGCGTCACGGTCTGGATGCCCCCTACCAAGTCGGAGAGGGTTGGGTTTAGCATCAGGTTTTCGAGGCTCGTGCCGTGAGCAGTGCCCACCAGTTGCACGCCGCGCTCGGCAATCGTGCGGGCGGCCTGCGCTTCAAGCTCGGTGCCTATCTCGTCGATGATGATGACTTCGGGCATGTGGTTCTCTACCGCCTCGATCATCACGGCGTGCTGGCGCTCCGGCACGGGGACCTGCATCCTGCGCGCCCTACCGATGGAGGGGTGGGGGATGTCGCCGTCGCCCGCTATCTCGTTGGAGGTGTCGACCACTACGACACGCTTCGATACCTCGTCGGAGAGCACGCGAGCACACTCCCTGAGAAGCGTGGTCTTGCCCACGCCGGGCGGTCCGACCAGCAGGAGGCTCTTGCCCGTCTCTACGAGGTCTTTGATGATGGAGATAGTGCCGTAGACGGCGCGCCCGATGCGGCAGGTGAGACCCACCACTATCCCCCGGCGGTTGCGTATGCAGGAGATACGGTGGAGCGTGCGCTCGATACCCGCGCGGTTGTCGCCGCCGAACTCGCCTATGCGGGAGATAACGTAGTCTATATCGGCCTGGGTGACTTCGGCGTCGCTCAGGATGTGCTCACGGTCGCGGTAACGTGCCTCGGGCTTGCGCCCCAGGTCCATGACCACTTCGAGCAGGTTGGCACGGCTGCCCATTGCCCGCAGAGGCTCGGTGATTGTTGCTGGCAGGGCCGACAGCAACAATTCAAGATCGTCGGTGACGACGTGCTCTCCACTGCCGCGTATTACCTCATCTGTAGTGTCGCTATTATTGTCGCTGCCCGTCCAGGTAGTAGCCTGGGGAGGGAGGGGGCCTGAGTACGACGCGGCACTATATGCCGGGCCACCCTTATGCTGTCCATAGAGGTTTGTCATCTTTTTCCTGGTAGCTCCTATCGCTCCTGGTTGGAGGCTTCATTCGTCTACCTAATAATACCAATTTTCTTGCAAGAAGGTATTTACTTGCTGGCTACCAACTCCCCTTGCTTGGGTGCCAGCAGACGCACCAGGGCAGGCTCCCTTACGCGTATTGGCTCTGTCAGATACTTGACCAGCAGCGCCTGCTCGCTCAGCAAGTGGAAGCCTCTCTCTTCAAGATGCCCCTCGGCTTCGACCTGGTATTCTCTGACCCCAGAATATACAGGTTTGTTGCCGAGACGAGCGGCTTTCCACAAGACATAATCTAATGCCTGCGGGTAGATGGCACAATTCGCGGCGTCAGGGAGGAACATAGTGGTAATCCAGTGTCCCCTGGCAGCGGTCAATAATCTCATGTAACCCCCCAGCGAGACGCTGCCTTTACCTTTAGAGCCGCTTTCATCTCCCCACACGTAGGCCCGCTCCTCCGGTCCGGACGACAGGCGCAGGAACCTCGGCAAGCCGTTTCTTCGCCACTGGCGAGTGGTAAGGTCTTCGGCGCTCTTTGCTACGGGTGGAGTGACGGCGGCGTAAAGCTGCATCAAGTCCCACGCGTCCTGGTTGGATTGCCTGCGAAGGCCAGGGTGGGGCGGCTCGGTGGCGGGAGCGCCACTTGCCCCAAAATATAGGTTACCCCAGATGCGCTCGTTAGTGTAGCGAGTGAAGCCGAGCGCCCTGAACACCTCCATCAGAGGCTCGCCGTCCGGCACCTTCACAAAGAGGCGCATCACCCCTTGCTCGCCCGCGGCACGGCATACTTCTTCCAACAAGGCTTCCCATATGTGGTCGGGCGCACGGTCGCTGGCGGCGATGGTCGTGATGGTCCATTCGTCCTCTCTATGCCATCTCCGCCGCGCCTGCACGTATCCCAGCACGGCACCCCGGTCAGCATATACGTAGACGAAACTGCTCCTGGGGTTGCCTGGAAGCTGTGACTTGAAGAGGTCGTGCGATAACGCCTCCGGCTGCACAAGAGTGTACGGCGGATTGAGGTGGAAGACATGCTGTCGTCCCCTGGCGGCGTTAATGCGCCACAGGTCCAACATTGTCGCATGGCGTAGTGTGTGGACCATAGTTTCTTCTTAAGTCAGTCAGGGACGATGGACGATAAGCAACTGACTACCGACTACCGAACTAATGGCATTTCGCGTCTGCTCGCCTCTACCATCGCCAGGAAATAGCGATGGAAGCGGAGGTCATCTGTCAATTCTGGGTGGAAGGCGGTAACGAGCATGTTATCCTGGCGGGCGGCGACGAGGGTCCCATCCGGTAGCTCGGCAAGCACTTCTACCCCTTCGCCTATGCTCTCTATCTTAGGGGCGCGGATGAAGACGCCTGGGAATGGTTCTTCGCCCAGCGCGGGGATCGATATGCCGGTCTCGAAGCTGTCAAGCTGGCGGCCAAAGGCATTTCGCTCTACCTTGACGTTCATCACGCCCAAAAGGGGCTGCTCCAGCCCCACATCGTTTGACAGGAGTATCATCCCGGCGCAGGTGCCGTACAAGGGCTTGCCCATCTCGGCATAGCGCCTTATCGCATCCTGGAGGCCGTACTTGACCGCAAGCTTGCCGATAGCAGTGCTTTCGCCGCCGGGGATGATGAGGCCGTCCAGGCCATCAAGCTGCTCAGGCAGACGAACCTCGACCGCATCCACACCCAGCGCCTTCAGCGCCTCGATATGCTCTCTAAATGCCCCTTGCAGGGCAAGTACACCTATCTTCATCCTCAATTACTACTACCTTCTCACCTTGCTGGCGGTAAAATGAAGTTTCCCCGATACTATTAAGTCAGGCTATTGCCTGATTGGGGTATTCTGGAACGCAGCGATATTCCAATCACTGTCATTCCTGGTCAGCACCCAGATGCTCACTTTCATGGGCAGCCGTTCTCGATCTCGTTCCATATTTCATGAAACTCATAAATCTCTATTTTTTGATACGTCGGCGAAACCTGAATTGCCACCATTCGCCTCCTTTAGGAAGTGGCTCCCAACGGTCCGCGATTAGCCGCTTCACTAGTTTATCTACCATAGCTTTTAGTTCATAATTCTGCTGGCCCCCACCGAATTCTTCGGTCTCGGCAGCAATATACTTGCCTTTGGGTCCCACAGCCTCCGCACCAAACTTATCTCTCCAACCGAATCCCATAAAGTGAGGCTTGACGTCTATTCTTTCGATTTGGCACATCTCCCATTGTGTGCCCTCGGACTCACTTCCAGCCCGAACCTGTTCCTTAGCCTTTTGAGGCTTCCCGCAAAACTTGCAGAAGACGCTACCCTCATCTATCCACTTCCAACATGCTTTGCAGAACATAGCTTGCTTACCTACCTCAAGGTTTAAAGTGCGTGCTCCTGTAACGCCTTATTTTGGGCTTTCTTTGCCAGTTGGACGTGTCGATAAGTTGTTGTCGCCAAACTCGCGTGTCCTAGCGTCTCCTGGACCGTTTTGAGGTCTGTTCCATGAGCTATGTGATAGGTTGCCCCCGTATGGATGCAGGGTGTGAACCGATGCGCAGTTATTCCCGCCTCTTTCGTGTATCCAGCAACTAGGTACTAGATCGCTCTCGCAGAGATCGGGGTTCTGAATTCGGATATAAGAATTTGGCGGTCTTCGACCTTTGACCTGAGCGTCAACCATGAGGTCAAGGCCCGATACGCCTTATAGTTGAATGGATGGGGACGATCTTCCCTCCTTTGCGTCTGATGGACGCCGTTCTGGTGTTGTCCGCATCTTCGGCGAACGGGGCGGCAAATGCCTCGCCGCTACCTGCATTCCAGCCTGCTTCGACCCTTTTGACTACGTCCCGGATAGCAATCTCATCTTGATCCATCTCATTTTCTCCCGGAGAAAGCTAGGACAAGAGCTACCACCCGCGTACAGCCATCAACTCTTCCTTAGGCAGCGTGGTGACGTTGATGCCAACCATCGCTTCGCCCAGGTCGCGGCTGACTTCGGCCAGTATCTGCGGGTTGTCCCAGTGGGTGACGGCCTGCACGATGGCGCGGGCGCGACGCTCAGGGTCGCCCGACTTGAAGATGCCTGAGCCTACGAACACTCCGTCCGCGCCCATTGCATCATCAGCGCGGCGTCGGCTGGCGTCGCCACTCCGCCTGCCGCGAAGTTCACCACAGGGAGCTTGCCGTTCTCGGCTACCCACACCAGCAGGTCGTAGGGCGCGCCTAGTTCCTTAGCCTCGGACATCAGCTCCTCGCGTGGCATATTCTGCACGCTTGCGAATGCCGTCCCACACCGAGCGCATGTGGCGCACCGCCTCTACCACGTTGCCGGTGCCCGCCTCGCCCTTCGTGCGGATCATGGCAGCGCCCTCGCCGATGCGCCGGAGGGCTTCTCCCAGGTCGCGGCAGCCACATACGAACGGCACCTTGAAGTCGTGCTTGTTGATGTGGTATCGCTCGTCGGCGGGGGTGAGCACTTCGCTCTCGTCAATGTAGTCGATGCCGAGGGCTTCGAGGATCTGCGCCTCCATGAAGTGGCCGATGCGGCACTTCGCCATGACCGGGATAGTCACGGCCTCCATGATGCGCGTAATCACTTCGGGGTCGCTCATGCGGGCCACGCCGCCCTGCGCGCGTATATCGGCGGGCACGCGCTCCAGCGCCATGACCGCGGACGCGCCCGCTTCCTCGGCGATGCGCGCCTGCTCAGCCGTCACCACGTCCATAATCACCCCGCCCTTGAGCATCTGGGCGAGGCCCTTCTTAGTCGTAAAGGTAGACTTCTCCATTTAGCAATTCCTCCGAGAGCCTGCTATCTATCCGTCGAGAGACCAAAGCGAAGGACCGATTGCGCCTATATTCCTTCGCATAATGTGCTCACCCCTACCTGGGCACTCAACACAACCATATAAGATCACACTCTAATTGTACCCCTTTGCGATAAGGCCTGCAAGAAATGAATAGAAGCTGATCGCATAGAACCGTACTATGCAAATTGCATAAGAGTGCGCTATAATAAGCAACTATGCCGCTACTTCGAATCGATTTGCAAGAAGGCTTTAAGGGTGACACGGTAATCATACGTGTCAATGGCAAGCAGGTATTCCGCAAAACTGGTGTGACGACCCAGTTACTGCTGGGCTACGCAGAGGCCCTGGAAATAGAGGTTCCCGAGGGTACCTCGCAGATTCGGGTGTTGGTGCCTAACCGTAAATTGGCGCAAACGATCCCCCTGGAGGGAACTGATGCGCTTCATCTCGGCGTCTCTGTGCAAGGCAACCAGATAGTCTACCTGCCCATGGATGAAACAATGGGCTATGCGTAAACGAATGCGGTGATCGTTCAGTCTGAAAGATAAACACTGTCTGGCATGAAGCTATTTCTAGAATAGCAGTAGCGTGCCACAGGGCGGGTTGAGTATCGTGTTGAGGCAGTATGTTCCTACTTATGACATCTGCCTCTCGTGGCATGCCCTAATCTAGAGCACAGAATTAACTGATTCTGGTGATACTGTAGCCGGACGATTGTGCTACCATTCGTGTGCTACCATACTAATCGAAGTTCGGCCCGATGCCCTACCAGGGGAGAGGTCGGATCAGATTAGCATTAGCAGATGCCAGATGCTTTTTTTGGATAGCATCATGTATCTTACGTCATCTGATTATGGCTAGTGCACCAAGGGGGGGCGACTAATATGAACGAGGAAGAGCGATACAAAAAATCGGCAGGCTTTACGCCTAATTTTGACCTACAGTCAGAGCAAATGCCTGGTCCAATCCCACCTATCCCAGGCCCCATTTCAAATCCCAACGCAGACCTAACCCCAAACCCCTTCCCGTTTCCGTGGCCGTTCCCCCCTGATTTTTGGCGTTGCATAAGGCAAAGCCCGGTCAGTGGACGGTATGAGGGGATAATGACCGGGCCAGCGCCTGGACGTATGTTGCTCGATTTGCGGGTAGATATTGACATCCGGTATAACAACTCGCCGGTGATGAACAGGATTAGCGGCGATTTTTATGAAATGCAACAATTCAATCTACCAATCAGGGGCAATTTCTCCTGGAGGGTCTACCGCGAGTCCTGGATCGTGGATGCACCCACTGTGAAGTGGTCGCGCTGCGAAGTAGAGATCAGCGGCACTGTACGCTTCTGGCTGGGCACCCACCCACCCACCACAGTAGTGGTGCGTATCCCCTGGTCTACGTTCGCGCCGGTTGGTCCGGCACAGGTCAGGTTTACTCCAGCTGGCAACTTTGACCAGAACTATAGCTGCACCCGGCGCTCGGATTCCTTCCGAGACGTCAACCTGGAGGTAGATGTAGTTCAATCCGCTAGCGCAGGGCTAATCACCCCAAGCTACAACACCAATTCCCACCCGACGCGGCCCCCCGGTCTTCCGCAACGCACTCTAACCATCGAGGAGACTTACCGCGAAGCGGGAGTACATCTGACTATACGTCCTGACCGCACCCTCATCAATGATAGCGCAGCGGGGTTCACCTCATGGTCGCCAGCCGAGTTACACGACGCCATGGAAACTCACTTCAGCCAGATCGGTGGCACCTGGCCGCGGTGGGAATTGTGGGGCTTGCTGGCCGGGCGATTTGACAACGTTGGTGTCGGCGGGATCATGTTTGATGTTGCATCGGCTTCCGGGGGTGCGGGTGAGCCACCTGAGCGTCAGGGCTTCTCCGTCTTCCGCAATCATACGTGGTTCAACAATTTACCGACCGGCGCGCCCGCCAACGTAGCAGAGGCCGAGGCGTTGCGCAAGTTCCTATACACCTGGGTCCACGAGGCGGGCCATGCCTTCAACTTCCTCCATTCCTGGGACAAGAACCGCCCGACTTCTGTCGTGGATGAACTACGATTGGCGCTACGATAACCGTAACGGCGTTGACAGCTTCTGGAGCAACTTCCAACTCCGCTTCGATGACGAGGAATTGATCCACCTCCGGCATGGCAACCGTGCGTCCGTAATCATGGGTGGCGACCCATGGGCGTCCGGAGGCCACCTGGAGGCTCCTCCCGGCGCAGAGCACCTGTGGGCAGCGCCTGGCGCACTCTCGCAGGCAGAGGGGAATGTGCCCATCGAACTTCTGGTCAATTCCAAGGGCTACTTCGATTTCTTGGAGCCAATCGCCATAGAATTCAGTCTTCGCAATCTGCTCACTAACATGCCCATCGAGCTAGACACGCGGCTCAACCCAGAGTACGGCGGGATGATCGTTTACATACGGCGTCCCGATGGGCGCACCGTTGAGTACGCGCCGATTATGTGCAAGTTGGCCGAGCCGCTCTATCAGACCTTGTCGCCTGGGGGCGCAGATGACGGCGCTGATCGCTACAAGGAGAGCGTCTTCCTCAGCTATGGGCAATATGGGTTCTACTTCGATAAGCCGGGAGAGTATCTGATCCGCGCCCTGTACCAGGGAGCAGGCGATATCTTGATCCCCTCGAATACACATCGCCTGCGCGTGGGCCACCCAGCTACTAAGGAAGAAGACAGGCTGGCACAGGATGTCTTCAGCTACCCTGTCGGCATGAACATATATCTAGGTGGCTCGCCCTCGCCCTTCCTGGAGAGCGGGATCAACGTGCTCGAGGATTTAGCCGGGCGGTATCCTGACACTATGGTTGGGGCGAAGGCAGCTATCGTGGTAGGTAACAGTGTTGCCCAATCCTTCTATCGTATCCAACCGAAGGACAACACTCTTACCCGGATGCAAGCCGGAAACCCCGAAGCGGCGATGAAGGTCGCTAAATCTGCCGCGGCGGGCAGTGGTCGGGGTGGTCGCAAAGCCCCCCAGAGCCTGGTTCACCATGCCCTGACACGCACGCGAGCCGATTGGCTGGGCGCTAGCGACGATAGCAGAAAATCCCGAGCGGCAGCAGAGAGTACGTGGGCTGGCTTAACCGCGCAGGGTGTGGGCGAAGATGTGCTGAATGAGCTTGAGGCCTTTGCGAGGGCCATCGCCCCTGATAAGTAGTCGGTGTGACTTCTCGTCCTGTAAATTTATAGTGTCGGTTAGCATCAGCGCCTGGATTTTCAGCCAGGCGCTCTGAAGGACTATAAACCTGTCGAAGAAATAGAAAGAACACCGGGTCACCCTAGATGGCCCGGTGTTCTTTCTATTTCTTCGATATTTTGGTGCATGGCTTGTGCTTCCCTATGACCCCTGGTACATCCTTCCTATGCCAAATGGGGCATTTACAGCCTTAAAGAGAGGGTGCTATACTCGTCTCACAGGTACTGAGCGGGGAGAGCCAGTACCGCGTTTCGCGTATCACGCATCACACTTATTTTTGCGACTTGCTACTCAAGGAGGGCTGGTACACTGTCTCCTGATCATGCCGTCGGACAAATGGCCGGTAAGGCCCCGACCTTACCAGGCTTACAAGAGACTACCCAGGGAGAGGATGCGCCTCGGCGTATTACCTTGTCTAAACCCGTGCGTCTCGCGCTATGGGCGCTGGGGTTTTGCGTCGTGCTGTGGCTCACCTGGCAATGGGGCTGGGGTGCAGGCACGGGGGCGCATAACGACTTCACGCAGAACGTGTGGCTCCCCTCGCGTCTCGTGCTTGACGGTGTGAACCCATATTATCCTCCTGCCAGCCAGGTTGACATGACGCTGGGCGTTTACCGGGCAGAGTTTGATATGTTCAATGGCGGGCCTGAATATTATTTTATCTACCCGCTCTGGCTCGCTCTTGCTATGACTCCTTTTGGGGCGATGCCGCTTGTGGCCGCGATGGCTATATGGCGGGCTGCCAACGTGTTGCTGCTTTTGTGGGGCGTCGCGGCGCTGTTGCGAAAGTTCAACCCGGTGTTCAGGTCGAACAAGCCGGTCGCGCTGGCAGCCCTGGGCGTGACGCTATTCCTTAGCTTTGTTTACCGCGAGAGCATACTCACCCTCTTCATCGGCCAGTTCGCAATTGTTGAATTTGGGTTACTCGTAGCAGTCCTCGGTTGGCTGGTTACGTCGCACGAGGCGCAGAGCAGCCGGAGGTTATCGGGAGATGTGCTGGCGGGCGTGGCACTGGGGGTGCTTGCCACCAAGCCTCAGTCCGTTGGGCTACCAATCGTGCTGCTGTGCTTATGGGCGTTGAGCAGACGACGCTTCGCGCTGCCCATTTCGGCGGTGGTCAGCTTCGCACTGATGCTGGGGCTGCCCGCTCTCTTCTACCCCACCTCTATAGGCGATTGGCTCTCTGTGGTGTTCGGCAAGGGTCAGGCTGCCAGTCAGGCCCAGGTGTCGGCATCTGTGTGGGGGTTAGCATATCAGTGGCTCGGTGCGGACTTTCCCTGGCGGTTGGTCGCACTTGTGCTTACCATTGCAGGCGTGGCAGCAATACTGCCCTGGTGGTGGCGAGATTTGCGGGACAAGGCATCCCCTATGCCAATGAGCCTGCCCCTGACTTTATGTATGAACAGCGTAATCAGCCCATACATGCTGGGCTATGAACACGTACTCCTCCTGATACCCGCGCTCCTGTACATAGCGGCTGCTGGTCTGCCGAGCGACGGCGATACTTCCAAAGAGGAGCTTACCAATAAGAAGCGTCTGCGGATGGCCGTGTATACCTGGATGGCCGTACTGCCGATACTTATCGTGGCGGTACAGGGCGTCCTCAGCAAAGAATACCCCGCGATAGCTCAATCTGCCTCTATGCTGGCTATATGCTGGGTGGTGAGGTTTACCTGGACGAAGGACGAAGGACGAAGGACGACGAGGTTTGGAACGTGAAACGTGATTATTGAATAACTACCGACTACTTTGAACTTTGAACTTTGGACTTTGGACAAGCGTCATCTGTCGTCCGTCGTCCATCGTCCATCGTCCGGCAATAGGGATAGCTACTCTTGACCTCTACACATAACATACCAACGGGCGACAGGGATACAATGCCCTTTGATACTGTAGACTTCACCGATTTCCTGGTGGAGGCGAAGCGTAATGCCGCGCCTGAGTTTGACCCTGCGGGGGCGGGAAAGCTGTTGCCCGGCTCGATATGTCTCCGCTATGCTCGCGGCCTCTATAACTACAGCAACCTCTATTGCGGCTTCGAGCGCTTCTCAGGCCAGGAGACGGTGCACTACAACAACAAACCGATCTGGGGTATGGGCTACTCCGGCGGGCTGGTGGACCACTATATGTGGGACTTGAAGCCTGAGTGGATATACGCGGTGCTACGCTCAGCCCTCGGCCAGGTATCGGAGGAGCTACCCTTCAGAGGTCCCCTGAAGTACGAATATTACGGCTTCGAATACGTCAACCACCCGCTCGGCCACCTGGGCGAATTCCTCGGCGAGGAGACCATAAAATACCGCCAGGCGCTCATATACCACCTCTGGTACGTGGGAGGATTTATTCGTTAGCGGCTCGGTGATACTCAATATCCATCGACAAGTGAGCCTGCTATATATTGGTGTGGCGGGAATCTTATATATGCCCGTAGGGGCGTGCCGTCGGCACGCCCCTACCTCTACGCGTTCAAGTCGAGGCGGTAGCCCTTGATGACTATCTCCGGTGCGGGGTGGAAATCGGTCTCCGGTGTCCTTACGAAGCCCATGCGCTCGTACATCTGCATGGCGACCTGCATCATATCGGTCGTGTGTAGCGAGAGAGCGGATAGTCCTGCCTGACGCGCACGCCTTATGCACTCGTTCATGAGCGCGGCTCCAATGCCGTGACCTCTCATTTTTGGTGGGACAGCCAGCAGGCGCACTTCCGGCAATTCCAGCGTCATTTGCGTGCCGTCGGGGAGGTCGAGGACCGTTCCCGCGGGCAACAGGAGGACAGAGCCTACGATAACGCCGTCCCTGGTTGCGACAATCTTCTCATACGCTGGCCCTTTACCTGCGATTGCGTCTATCATCCCCTGCCTGTAGTCCTCCCAGGCAAAAGCCGGCATGACCGCCGCGTACTCTTCGTAAGCGGCCAGGGTAACCTCTTGCATCGCATCAAGATCACTATCCTGTGCATCGCGTATTTCAATGTCGCCTTTATTTTCCACCTCTTTATTCCTCTACGCGGTACGCCATCAAAAAGAAAGAGACATTTGGAATTAGAACTTCGGCGAGAGGGGGTCGGCTGCGAAGGCCAGCTCGCTTATAGCCTCTTTGGCGGCTTCGCGCATGGCAGGCTCGTTGCTCTTGAGCGCAAGGGCCAGGGCTTCGGCAGCGGGCTTGCCCCCTATCTGCCCCAGCGCCCACACAGCGGCAAGCCTCACTTCCGTGTCGGTGTCCTCTATCATGCGGACGAGGAAAGGAAGGGCATCTTCCAGCGCCATCTCGCCCGCAGCACGCGCCGCTTCGTAGCGCATGGCCGGGTGATCGCTCTCAAGCTCGTCCATCACAATCTGCTGCCAGCGCTCGTCCATGCTGCGGCCCATAGCGAAGACCGCGCTCTCGGCTGACTTTCCACCCCGGCTGTACGACTCGGAGATGAGGTCCTGCACTTCCTTATCGTCGTGGTAGTTGCCAAGGGCCTCGATTGCCCGGCGGCGCACGTCCCTGGTCTCTCCCAGGTCGGAAGCAGTGGCTATTAGCGCGCTCCGCAAGGAGTCTGCCTGTGACCCCAGCTTATCGCACTCGGCAAGGTAGGTGAAGCGTCCAAGCGCCTTTGCGACTGCCTCCCGCACGCGCTCATCGGGATCGCTCTTCAGCATGGCGAGGAGTCTCAGGAGGAGCACGCGGCTCTCGTCCTCGTACAGTCCCTCTATCCCGGAGAGGCGCACCTGCGCATCGCCATCTTCCAGGGACATCAGGAAAACGTGCCGGAAGTCAAGTTCGATATTATCCTCCGCAAGGGTCACGAGGTTACTGGTAATGTGCCTCCGCTGCTCTACGGGCAGCGCGGGCCAGGCCTCTCGCAATGTGGTTCTATCTTCGCTACTCAGGTCAGAAAGGGCTAATAAAGCAGCGGCGCGTCCCTTACCGCCCACGGTCAGGTCGCGCACCTTATCAGAAAAAGCGCTCATTTATATCTTTCTAGGTTCGCCGTAGAGACGCATATGGATTTTAGATTTTAGATTTTGGATTTTAGATTTTGGATTTTCGATCTTACGTGGCACTCTTACGCATCACGTTTCACGTTTTCTGCGAAGCGTCGTAGAAGTACGCGTCCTCTGTCGTCTCGTCCGCGTAGAAGGCGGGGTATGTGCCGGAGAGAAGGGTTCGCAGCCAGGCGCGTGAGACGGGGCGCTCGATATTTACTACCGAGTAAAGATCGTCGAACGCGGCCCAAAGCTTGCCGTCGTTCTTTTCGCCTACCATCTCAAAGGCATGAGCTATGACCGTATCGAGATGTCTGCGCTCGGCCTCTTCCATTTTCTTCTGGTTGTGTAGCTTGCCTAGCTTCTCCTGGGTGGGGAGCATCGCAGGGTCCGACTCGATGGCGAACGATACGGGGCGGAAGACGTAGCGGCTCTTGCGGTCGTCGAATTGCAGCAGGTTGAGCTCCTGCTCGTCGGCGCGGTTGAAATGAACCTCGAAGATGTCCTCACCCCTGTCGGTTGGCACCAGGGTGAATTTGGCTCCGGGCACCATGTGCTCCACGAATAGGTCCCTGAGGCCCATGATGAAGCCACCCCGGTTGCCTGACGGATAGCGCGGACTCACCTACGATGGCGGCGTACAACTGCGGTATCTCGAAGCGGATCAGGGACGATCTTTGGTCCTCGAACACCGCGCCGGGGAATATCCTCTTGAAGCGGAGGTCGTATGGAAGCACTCCATTTTCGTACTCGTAATAAGTGAGGGAGTATCCCAGTGGGTCTCTTCCCCCTTCGCCTGGCTCTTCATCCTCGATAGCCTTTGTCGCCGGGTCCTCCAGGAAGCGGTAGTCCTGGCCTATTTCGGCGGGCTTACGAGCGGGAGGTGGCACGGGTGATGCGCCCGCGCTTATCCACAGCCGGTCGCTGTCTATGCCCACGAACTCAAAGTCCTTTTTCTCTTTGAGCATCCTGTGGTTGACCGAGAAGCGCAGGCGCTCGTAGTCCGGGAAGTCTACGCGCCTGTTGAACACGTCGGCCATGATATCGCGGTCAGAGGCGAGGCCCCCTGTCTCTGGCTCGTCAAGATATTCCTTGATACGGCGGAAATCGCCCTTGCTGAAACGTTGGACCGATTCCTCCGGGAACATCTCCGAGCCGAAATGGACCATGCGCGCATCCGCTGCCACCGTGCGCTCTATCAGCTGCTCAAGAGCCCCTGCTACCGCGTCGTCAACAAGAATATCGTCCACCGCGTCGCGCAGGTCTACGGTAATAAGTCCATCCGCTGTGGGGATGGCGACTTCTACGGGGCCGGTGATTACGGGCGCAACAGGCGTGGGTGCAGGAGCAGGCGCTTGCGGTCGCCGTGGGGCTACGGTGGGAGCCTGGGCTTCAGCAGCAGGTTGGGCCGGCTGCGTGGCCGACGTGGTTGGCGTAGCGATGGGTGGGGCAGGTGAAGGTGGCACAGCCTCTACTGGTGGCGTGGTTGCGACGGGCACTGCCGGGGCGGTTGCAGGCGCTTCCGCAGGTGCGCTTACGGGTTGCTGGGCGGGCGCGCTGGGGGCTACTCTTGGCTGGGGCGTTGTTGGTGCAGCCGGTACTGTGGGCACTGCTGGTACTGGAGGTGCAGTGGTCGCGGCAGGTCTCTTCGCGCCTGTCTCTTCTTCGACACGCTTCGTAGGGGTTGTGGCTGGAGCTTGTGCGGTCGCAGGCGCTTGCGGGGTCTGCGCGACCTGGGGTTGAGGTTGAACAATGGGTGCAGTTGCCGCAGTCTCCTGGGCGCGTTGCGGTGCGGGCGGAGCTTCTACTTCCACTTCCTGTAGCGGCTCTGGGACGGGCGGGCGCAACGGCTCAGGGGATGAGGTGCGCCGGAATAATCGTCGAGTTTTCGAGGTTGCGTGGGAATGGGGAGGTGGGAAGCTGGATGCGTATGGGAGGTGGCGGGGCCTCCTCTTCTTCCTCCTCGTCAAGCATGGCGCTCTTCTCGGCGCGGCTGGCAGCGAGGTCTATGATAGAGGCTTCATACTCTTTGGCCTTCTCGATGTCGAGGCTGGTGGCTCCAACGTTGAGACGGTCTTTGAAGGTGTGGATGTTCGTGCCGCCGCCGGAGTGATAGGCTCGCCCCGACTTGGTTGTAACGAACTCGTCATTCGCTTCGTGACCGAATACCTCGCCATTCTGGAGGAGGGAGGAGCGCAAGTCAGCGATTATCGTATTCGCATCGGTCCCCGCGAGTGGGCCGCCCGGCTTGGTCAGCGCGGCAGCGATGGCTTGCAGGCTCATCCTGATCGGCGCGTTCGCTCCGAACAGCATCCCTTTGCGTTTCATCACGTCAAATGCCCGCGCCGCAAGCTCTTGCTGCGCTTCAGTCCCCTTGAACGCTGCTTGCGTCTCTGTAGCCATGCTCCCTCTTAGTCTCCTTGTACTGAATTATCCTGAAACGTGAAACGTGATAATAATTCGTAACTCGTAACTCGTAATTACCGAATCCCTTTATCCTCGCGTAGCATTTCCAGGTAGCGCCGGGCGAGCGACCTGGTCGTTTGCGGGCGACCTGTGCGGCGTATCCACTCGATCAGGCGCTCAACGTCGCGTGAGGTGATTGTTATTTCTTTGGCTGCCAACTCTATTTTCCTCCAACCTAAATTACGGGCAATCCCTACCTATTGTACAGGATGGAGCCATTGTTGACAAACGGGGATGAACGCTCGCTAATCTGTCGTAAGCGTTCAGAGTTAGAGTAAAGAAAAATCTGTGACGCGTGGGCATTTATTTTGCGCGCTTTATTCGTTATACTAATGTGTCATCTTCTTAGCATCTAGCATGTATACGCTATAATACGTACAGATTATGTCTAAACGGAAGCACAAACACTCCCAGCGCGCCCATCACTCTAATGGCTCTAACGGCCATCGCCGGAATGGCGACGGCGGCCATCACGTCTCGTCGGGCAAGGGAGGAATAACCGCAGCCCCGGCCCCTACAGCCCCGCTCCGGGCTATTACCAAGCCGCACCAGGTCGTGTCGCAGGTGACGACGCCTGATGTCGCAGTCGTCCCGCAGGCTGCCATTCGCGTGGGTGCGGTAGCAGTCGCTGAGCCTGATCCTATTCCCGCTCCTCCACCTCCGCCCGTTGCTATCACGGTGCCTGATACTCAAGTCTTACCTTTAGTCACCCCTCAGAGCGACAACGGCGGCAGTTCGAACGGCAACGGCAACGGCAACGGCAACGGCAGTATGACTAACGTGCTGGATGTGATTTCCCCCGGTGCTGACGGCAATGGTGATGGCGCTGCTATCCACAAGGGTGACAATGGCAATAGCAATGGAGTTGTGCGCGTTCGCGTGGCCCCACCCCCGCCCCAGCCTGTCAAGGTGCGTGTCGGCATCGCCAGGGTCAATACTAATGGGAACGGTAACGGACACAGTAACGGTAATGGCGCTACTAACGGCCACGTCCAAAAAGTCAGGGTAGCCAACCTGGGCCGGGATACGTTACGCATCGCAGCGCCAGGTGGCGTGACTACTTCGCATCTTCGTCCTGCTGATCTCAACGGCGCGCGCTACCGCCTCAAGACCGCTCTTCCCGCGCTGCCCATGACCCCGGCGCGCAAGCAGACTCGGCAGGCCCCTACCTTATTTCTTGATGCGCCACCGCAACATGCGCGCTCGCTCGCGGGTGGGGCACGTTCGCACCCAGGTGTCTATACAGAGGTTCGGCAAGGGGGGCGCGGCTGCGGTAGTGGTCAAGCTCGGCCTGGTCTTTTTCCTGCTGTCGGGCATGGTAACTACCGCACTGGCGGGCGCGGGATTCGCGGGTGCGGCCTGGTTCCTGGGTCAGCTTCCCCCGGTTGACCAGGCGAGCCTGGCTAAGGCTATAGCTCTAAATGGTATAACCGTCCAGACCACCAAGATTTACGACCGTAACGGGGAACCGCTTTATGACCTGGTGGACGAAGATACAGGGCGTAGGGAGGAGCTTAAGCTCGCAGATATTTCTCCCCTGGTTATAAGCGCCACAATTGCCGCCGAGGACGCTGAGTTCTTCACCAACCCCGGCATCGATGTCAAGGGTATCTTACGCGCTATTCAGCAGAATATCAGCCAGACGGGGCAATCCGGCGGCTCGACTATCACACAGCAGCTGGTGCGCCAGGTCATCCTGATCTCAAGAGGAGCGAACTTAAGCGCGAAGGGATCGAGGGTTTTGCCCGCAAGATCAGAGAGGCTGTCCTTGCTGTGCAGCTCACTCAGAGGTACAGCAAGTACTTTATCCTTGAGATGTTCCTGAATCAGAACCCTTACGGCCATCGCGCCTACGGTATAGGGGCTGCCGCACGTATCTACTTCAATAAGAACGCTAAGGATCTCACACTGCCGGAAGCTGCGCTGCTCGCAGGTCTGCCGCAGGCCCCAACCGCTAATGACCCCATAGTCTACCCTGTTGCGGCGAAGAAACGTCAGGCTTACGTGCTCGATCAGATGGTCAAGCAAGGCATGATTACCGAGGTTGAGGCCGAGACTGCTAAGGCCGAGTCGGTGGTTCTCAATCCCTACAAGATAGACATCAAGGCTCCCCACTTCGTTTACTACGTGAAGGACTACCTTGAGAGGAAGTACGGGCCTGACTTCGCCGACCTCGGCTTGCAAGTCTACACCACGCTCGACCTGAAGGTGCAGGATGCCGCCCAGCAGGTTGCGAAGGACCGCATCGAGGAAATTAGACGCCAGAAAGCGACCAATGCCGCCATAGTATTGATGAAACCAGGCACGGGCGAGATACTGGCGATGGTCGGCTCGGTGGATTACAATGACGCCTCTATTGACGGGCAGGTGAACGTTGCGACCGCAGAGCGGCAGCCCGGCTCCTCTTTCAAGCCAATTACATATGCTACCGCCTTCAAGAAGGGGTGGTCTCCCGGCACGGTCATACTCGACGCGCTCACGCAGTTCCCTACAGGTCCAGGGCAGAAACCTTACGTGCCTAACAATTACGATGGGCGGGACCACGGGTGGGTGACGGTGCGCGAGTTGCTCGGCAACTCCTACAACATCCCAGCCGTGAAGGGTCTCCAGTTCGCGGGTCTACAGGAGACAATTGACACCGCTCACGATATGGGCATCAAAGGGTTGAATAGGGGGCTAGACTACTACGGTCTTTCCCTAACGCTTGGTGGAGGCGAAGTCAGCCTGCTCGACATGACCACCGCGTATTCTACCTTCGCCAACGGGGGCAAGGCTGTGGACGCCAATCCCATTTTGAGGATAATAGACGCGCAGGGCCGCATCGTGGAGGAGATAGACCCCAACAACGTGCCAGGTAACCAGGCGCTCGACCCGCGTATCGCCTACATGATAACCAACATCCTGTCGGACAACCGGGCGCGCACCTCCGCGTTCGGCTCCAACAGCGCGCTCCGGCTCAGCTTCCCCGCGGCGGCCAAGACGGGCACGACCGACAACAACCGCGATAGCTGGACGATAGGGTACACCCCCAACCTGACAGTCGGCGTGTGGGTCGGCAACAGCAACAACGCAGAGATGCAGCGCATCACCGGCGCTATAGGGGCAGCCGTCATCTGGAACAAGATGATGGAGACCTTCCACGAAAAAGACGAGTTTGTGGAGCTGATAAAGAAGCAGAACCCGAACGGCTCATACCAGAAGCTGCAAGAGGAGTTCGTAGAGCCGGACGGCCTCATAAGAGTATCAGCCTGCTCGAACAAGGGAGGCGTGACAGATCTCTTCCTGAAGGAATCGAGGCCGAAAGGGTGTATCAACTACAGGGACCCTAAGGGGAACGTGCAACTGCACTCCGCACCTTCAGATAGACCCGTAGTAAGACCCACTCCGAGGCCGCAAACTCAACCGACGCCGAAGCCGCAACCAACGGCGATACCAGGCATCCTCCCTCCAATCTGGCCGTAAAAGCGTACATCAAGACCGTTACTCACAAATAAAGCGCGGACGCTATGTCCGCGCTTTATTTGTTAACAATATTCTTTTCCCGGAAGGGCGTGAGTTAGCTGTTGAGCTTGTCGTGCTCTATGAGCCACTGGACGAAGAGGAGCTTTTTGTGCTCGTCCGTGATGTCGGTGTAGCGGCCACGCGCTATGGCCTGCCTGACGTTCACCATGCGGGCAACTTCTTCTGGCGTGAAGCCTTCCACCTCCTCGACCTCTACCTTTATAGGGCCTTTCTCGACCTGGATGCTCTCGGCAGCCTTCGAGCGCTTGGTTGTTTTCTTGTTGTCGGTGGTCTCGGCCATAGCTTTTCTCCCTTTTCTAGCGCCGCACCCTTGTGGGCTGGAGTTGCTCTGGTATCTGTTATTCTTGATGGTTACGTGATGTGCCCCGTGTGTCTCTATATTAGTATACCAGACCGGGATACGGTACATATTACACATTGGTCCTACCAGGTGATGCCCCGTAAGTAGTATGTTGGTCGGTGCTTCATACCAACTGATAAGAAGCAAGTGTTGTGCCTCTTATCTACATACTTAACGTTGGTGGGCGGCAAAGGGTTTCCATCTCCAAGTAATCAAAAAGAGGTTCCGTCGGCGACGGAACCTCTTTTTGATACTTTTTCAAACTGCTCGCGCCTAGGGGCGGGCCGGGGTTTGGCAGTTAGGGAAGAAGGTGTTGGAAACCATCTTCGCTACCTGACCCCTGGTGCCATTGGCGTGAGAGCGGAAGTATGGGCGGTTATCGGGCGGCATGCAAGGCTCGCCCTTGCCGCCACATGGATATCCTCCCATTACTCCGAGTGTGCTCAGACCCTCGATGTACTGCCAGAACGTATCAGTGGGAAGTACATCTTCGTATGCCTGCTGCGTGCCTGGCGGAATTTCGCAGCCGGTGATGTTGCATAGTATCTTGGCTATCTGCCCGCGAGTAATGTCCGCGTATGGGCGGAAGTATGGGCGGTTACCGGGCGGCACGCAAGGCTCGCCTTCGGCACCGCACGCATACCCACCTATGACTTCGTGCAGCGCCAAGCGCTCGATCCAGAGCCAGAAGGGGTGACCGGGCGGCACGTCTTCGAACGTCTGGCGGTCGGACGGAATCTCATCATCGTACTCGGCAGCGTTGGAGGCTATCTTGGAGAATTGGCCTCGCGTGACGTAGTTGAATGGGCGGAACGTTCCATCCTCATAGCCACCAAATACGCCTCGACATGCCAGGCAGCGTATCCACGTGTAGAAGGTGTTGTCCGAGGGCACGTCTGTGAAGATGATAGCGCATACGCTGGGCGTGCTTGTGGCTGCAATGGGGGTACTGGTAGCCGCGACCACTGTATTGGTAGACTGCACGGGCGTGCTAGTTGGGACAGCCGCTGTATTGGTAGGCGCGACAGATGTGTTAGTCGGGACCACTGCCGTGTTGGTCGGGGCAATCGCCGTGCTAGTTGGGGCCACCGCAGTACCTGTGCTGGTTGGTACAACGGCGGTGTTTGTTGGCTGCGGGACTGTCGCCGTAGCTCCTACGGTACAGCCGGTGACGGTAACGGGCACGCCCGTGATCAGCGTCTGTACGTTGCCCGCTACGTCTACGGCGCGTGCCTGGATCGTGTAGGGGCCGTTCCCCGGTATGGTCCATTCGTAAGTCCAGGTGGTGGTGCCTGTGGCTGTCTGCCACGAGCCGCCGTTGTCCGTGCTGACCTCAACTCTCTGAATACCGCTGTAGTAATCGTGAGCCGTGCCGCTGATTGTGTACGAGCAGCCGGTAATTGTCTGGTTATTGATGGGGTTGGTCACAGCAGACTCTGGCGCGTAGGGGTCGAGCATCGGATCATAGCCGAGCGCGTCAACTACCAGGCCGAACTTCTCATAATCGCTGCTGTAGATGCAGGTATGAGGCTGGCCTTTGAGGGTACAAGGGAGGTAGTCCACGCCCCACATGCCGCCAAATCCGGTGCCTGTGGTGGCTCGTAATTGGTGCATACCCGTCTCCGTAATCACGGGCGTCGCACCAGTGGTATTGACCTCGAACATCCTCATGCCGGCCTTGTACCAGGCTACGTAGAGCCTATCGAGGCCGGGGCTGATAGGCTGGATGACCATGTTGTGGGCCTGGCTGGTCGCCGCGTTCCCGCTCCCTACGATGCCACCCACATAGACAGGGCTATTGATGTTGGTGATGTTGTATACCTTGATTTTCTCATCAGTGTTTCCGTTGAGGAACTCATCTTCAATAAACACGAACTTACCATCCGTAGTCGGCACTGTGTGGTGAACCTGGAAGTTAGCAGGACGGATGCTATCTATAGGGTTGAGCGGGGCGGGCTGGATGGTGGTGGCAAGGGTCTGCTTGTCAAACATGAGCATACCGCCCAGCCAGTGGCCGACGAACACGCGGTTCCCGACTACGTTTGAAGTCGTGGGTGAATATGCCGCTGCCGCTGTCCGGCCTCTGGTAGCGCCCGGTCTCGTTCACCACCGGGGTGCCGGGCTGGCTCAGGTCGGGGAGGGTCAGGGCTACGATTTTGTACCCTGAGCCGCTCTCGCTCGACATGGTGAGCCATGCGTAGTCTGCGCTGCCGTTGGTGTCGGTGGATACGAAGGTCTCATGCACGGTACACCAGTCGGTGCCTGCTTTTCTGACCCGAAGCACGGGGTTTGCGGGGTCATCTACGTTGTAGATGAAGTAGCCGCAGCCGGTGCCTGAGCCGCGCATGGCGACCGACATATAGTTGTGGGTGACGCTGTTGATGGTCTGCTTGAAATCGAAGAGGGCTGTCGAAGCGGTGCCGCCAGCCGGGAAAGCCTGAGTGATGAGTATCTGGGGGTTGTAGGGGTCGTCCACGTTCCAGATGTGGAACATGCGCACGGCGAAGCCTGATTGCGCGACGTAATCATGCCCATTCGCCTGCCAGACGGCGATATCACCGTAGCCGTTGCCGCACATGCCGGACACGTAGGCTATGGTGAGGGGGGAGACGCCTGAGAAGATCGGCTCGGCTAACATACCGCCGCAGGGGTGCGTCAGGTGGTCGGGCGAGCCTCCCGGCACGGGCAACTCAGCGGGTGGGCGGGGAGCCAGCTTGTATGCGTCTGGATATGGCTGCTCGTCTACAGGTACGGGAGTTGTCGCCTTTGGTGCGTCACTCAACCCAAGCCCTACGCTGCCCGTCAATAAGGCCGCCGACGAGAAAATGCCCAGAAGTAATACCAGGACTACAGAGAAGCGCCTAATTTTCACAGTCTATCCCCCTTGTGGATGGTAAGCCGTTTACAACAAGATTAGATAAAGATTAACACAGATTATGACGTATAGAAACACAGGAGTCAAGAGTTTTGCGGGTGAGTTGTGATTGGACGATAGACGATAGACGATAGACGATAGACGATAGACGATAGACGATAGACGATAGACGATAGACGATAGACGATGAAACGTGAAACGTGAAACGTGATGCGTGATGCGTGAAACGTGATGCGTGATGCGTGATGCGTGATGCGTGATGCGTGATGCGTGATGCGTGACGTTATTGCCTACTGCCTACTGCCTACTGCCTCACGGCCCGTGCCATGTGAGCTTGCCGTGCTGTATGCCTTCGTCCAGTCTAAGAGGATTGCCTATCGCTTTACCTTGCGTATCTATTTGCAGAGTGTGGAGGCCTTTGATGCCGAGGAAGGAGAGCGTGCTATTGTCATGCCAGACAGGGTAAGGTTCATCATCGCTGAGGTTGGTGAGTTGCGCGGGGGTGCCCCCGGCGGTAGGCACGATATAAAGCTCCCAGGGGATGCCGTGCGCGCTGGCCGTTTCCGGTTCCAGCATCAGCCATTTGAAGAGGTCGAACCCCGCCCCAGGAGTTGGCACAATCTGATTGACCGACGCGAACACCAGCCACTTGCCGTCGGGCGACACGCGCGGGGCATACAGCGTGGGATAGACGTTCTCCGGCACAATCGTACGCTTTCCTGAGCCGTCAGCTTTTGCTATTACCAGCCTCTGCCCTACGGAGGAAGTGCTGCCTTCCTGTGCGGGCACACTATCCAGGAAGACGATATCTCCACCAGGGCCGCTGCTGGCTGCCATCTCTCCATTTTCGGCCACCTTTGAGCGTGCCCCGGTGGCTACCTCCACGCGGTCAGTACTGTACGTCAGCCTTTGCCCTATAGCGGGGTCGTTAACGCTGGTCTCCACCGTGAAGTAGAGGTATTTGCCATCAGCGGACCATGAAGGCCAATAGAGGACCTCGTTGGGGCCGTGCGCGACCACCTGGCGGGGGTTGGACCCATCGGGGTCGATTGCCCATATCTCCGCTCCAGGCACTTCGCCTCTAGCCGCCGTTGGTGAGTAGGAGAAGGCTATCGTCTTGCCGTCGGGTGACCACGCCGGGCCATCCGCTTCTTCTCCCCCGGACGACGGCGTTAGAAAAGTGAGCCGCCGCTCCCTGCTCCCGTCGGTGGAGAGCATCCACAAGTCTTTTTCGCGTGCGAGCACGTATCCGCTCGTCAAAGGGGGTGCAGCGCCGGTTATGGCTTGCAACGAAGGCTCGCGCAGGTCGAGGGTCTGCGTTTGCGCGTCCGTGGCGAAGGGGAGGATTTGTACCTGGGCGTGGTATGTGCCTGGCTTGCTGGGGACCGAGCCGACGTACTCCCATGTCTCTATTTCGACGGTGGCGCGCATTGGGAGTGGGGTGCGCCTGCCTCCGAACTCAGCGGGTTGCCCATTTTCGTCCAGTAATTGGAGGGTAATGCCCGATACCATATTGCTCGGCGTGCCGTCCAACCAGGGCATGCGCACCTTGACTGTGAGGGGAGAGTCAATCACGCTTTGCGTTGCATCTTCGCCATGTTTGTTAAGGTACTTGATGGAGGCTTTATTCTTATCCTCTGCCCCACCCGTACCCGTTCCCGCGAATATAAAGTAAACTCCAGCGCCTATCAATGCCCCTGCTACGAGCACGGCGATAAGAAATGCCGGGCTGGACGCGAGTTGGACGGCGTTAGGGCGGATGGGGCTATTCGTGTCGCGTGGTTTGCTGCTCATCGTGTTATTGATCGCTTATCGCTAAGTATACAATCTTCGCTATCTGACCGCGAGTGGCTGGGTTCGTGGGGCGGAAGTAGGGCCTATTTTGATCATCGCATGGCTCACCCTCCGCGCCGCATGGGTAGCCACCTATGATGCCGCGTTGCGAAGCGGTCTCCACGTACCCGTAAAAGGTCGAGCCAGGGGGCACATCGCTGAACGTCGGATCAACCGGGTCGAGTATGGGCCAGCTCCTCGCCAGCGTGACCAGCTTTGCGACCTGGCCCCGCGTCACTTCGGCGTATGGGCGGAAGTACGCCCTACCCACGTCGTCGCATGGCTCTCCCTCTGCGCCGCATGGGTAGCCCCCAAGTATACCCTGAGAGCTAGCCGTCTCTACGTAAGTGTAAAAGGTAGAACCGTAGGGCACATCCGCGAACGTTGGGCTATCAGGATTAGCGAGCACCCAACCCTCAGCAAGCACCACTATTTTGGCGGTCTGGCTGCGCGTTGTCTGATTATAGGGGCGGAAAGTACCGTCATCGTACCCTGACACCACTCCCCGGCAGTATAGATAGCGCACAGGCTCGTAGAAGTAATCGGGGGGTTGCACGTCGCTGAACGATATGGTGCATGGCGTGGGGGTAGTCGTCGCGGCAATTGGCGGGGTCGCGGTTGCAGAAACCGCCGTAGTGGTGGGGGTAGATGTATACATCGATGTAGATGTAGATGTAGATGTAGGTTGAGGCATAGGGGTGAACTGCTCGCGTGCCGCGTAGATGTCCTGGTTGCCGTTGCGGACATCGGTCCAAGCGCCCCACACCACGCCCGGCCCGCCGGATATTCCTATATAGTCCCCTATACCGCCGGAGTCGGGTGGTATAGCCAGGTTTGGGTCGGAGGGCGCGCTGCTTACCCGCACCGAAGTCGCCCAGGTTGCCCCGCCGTCTGTGGAGGTGCGGGCATAGGCATGGTATAGGCTGTTCGAGGGGTCGTCGCGCCGGTCGAGCCAGAGGGCAGTCAGCCTCCCGTCGGGTGTCGCGACCAGGGCTGGAAACCATTGGTCGCGCACGATGCCGGGCAGGTCGTCATTGAGGCGCGCCGGGCTGCTCCACGATGCGCCCGCGTCGGTTGAGTGGCTGTAGAGGATGTTTATCCCCTCGGTCGCGCCGTCGCGGTAATCGGGCCAGATTACGTGCAGCCCGCCGCGCACAGGATCATAGCCCAGGCTGTGGTAGGTGAAATGCCGCCACTGCTCGCCCGGCAGCGTGTAGGGCGCTTGCTGCACGTCGAACAGGAGGGTGTTAGGTAGAAACGTAGCCCCTCCATCTGTGGAGCGGGCGAGCGTGAGCGTGCCGGTGACTCCTGGGCTGGCGTTGTGGAGGAAGATGACGAGGAGCGTGCCGTCCGGCAGCACGAGCGGCTGCGCGCCGTCATTATTGATAGCTGCCTGCCCGTTACTGGCGAAGATAGGCGTGTTCCAGGTGGTTCCTCCGTCGATGGAGTGAGCCGATGCTATCTCGGCGTTGCCGAAGCGCGTCCAGGCGGCATAGATGGTGCCGTTATGTGGGCCGCCCGTCTCATCAAAGGCGAGCCATGCTTTATCATCGAAATGTCCCTCGGCAGGGGTGATAGGTGTAGCGGCTCCCCATGTCTGCCCACCGTCGTCCGACCACGAGCAAAAGAGGCCGCCGTGCCCGAAGTCGCTAAAGCTGGTCCAGATGATATAGGCGCGCCCATCTTGCCGGAAGAATACCGCCGGGTCGGTATCCAAGGGAAGGTCGGGGTTGGGGCGCGGGAAAAGCTGTTCCAGCCACGTCGCGCCTCCATCTGTAGTCGTGTAGATGTAGTTGCGAGCCGTCGCCCCTCGTATATCCTTCGTGACGGCCACAGCGTTGTCAGGGTCGAGGGGATTGGCGGCAATCGCAGGCTCGTGCTGTCCCCCGCCACTTGCGTCTTGCGTGGCGCGGCGGTCCTGCTCCCATTGGGAAGTGCGGAGTTCGGAGTGCGGAATGCGGATTGTCGTGGGGAGATTCGATGGCTTACTGCCGGTGTTGGACTTGACGGTAAACTGGAAAGGTAGGATGCCCTCCCGGCCTTCTGTCGCTCTCACCGCCTGCGCGACCACCAGGACTAACAGCAATGCGCCCGCCGTGAAACAGACCGCAAATTTGCGCCCTGCTCGATTCCACTCTACATCTCTACGCATTTCGCCTCATACTTCACTCGTTACTGTCGGCTGGGAGTCTGGCAATTGGGGAAGAAGGTGTTAGCCACTATCTTGGATGCTTGCCCTCTCGTCACGTTGGAGAAGGGTCGGAAGTATGGCCTGTTCTGGTCGTCGCATGGCTCTCCCTCCCCTCCGCATGGGTAGCCACCCATCACCCCTAGCTGGGTGAGACGCATTATCCATGTGTAGAAGGGGTGATCCTCAGGTACATCCGTAAAGTACAGGCCAGTCGGCGTACCTCCTATCCCTGCTGTATTTGACACTATCTTGGCTAGCTGCCCTCTGGTGGCGTTGGCGAAGGGACGGAAATATGGACGGTTATCAGGAGGGTTGCAAGGTTCTTCAGGGATAGTGCCGCAAGGATACCCACCCATGTAGCCTAACTGAGACAGCCTGTTTATCCAGGCATAGAAGGTGTGCGTGGGGTCTACATCCTCGAATATCTGACCTCCTGGGTCATTATCAAGCCCGGCAGCATTACTTACCATCTTGGCTATCTGTGACCGGGTAATTTCATTACCTGGCTTGAACGTACCATCGGAGTAGCCAGATATTATGCCTCTACACGCTAAGCACCTGATGAAAGAGTAAAAGGTATGGTCGTTGGGCACGTCCGTGAAGGTGATGTTGCATGGCGTTGCCGTGGCGACGGAGGTCGCGGTGGAGGTGGCAAGAGGGGAGGTTGCCGTAGTCGTCGGGCTGCTTGTGGCAGAGGCGGCAATGCTTGTCGCGGTGGGGACGGCGGTGGAGGTGAGAGTAGCCATTGGCACTGAGGTGTTGGTAGAGCTGGAAGTAGAGGTAGGTATAGCAACGGTAGGGGTGCTGGTAGAGGTTGCCGTCACTATTGCTGCTGTGGCGGTAGGTGTGGCGCAACTGCCGGTAACCTGAAGCGACCTCTCTACGGAGGCCATGCTCGTCGTACCGTTGTAGCCTCCAACCACTATTACGTAGTTGCCCGCAAAGCCTCCGTAGGTGAAGGAGCGTGCCAGGTTGAGGTTGGGTCCCGCCGTCCAGGTGTGCGTGGCCGCATCGTATACCTGGGTGATGTTGAAGCTGGAGGAGGAAACCTCCGGCCTTGCGGTCTGAGGTATGCCGTTCGTTTCGAGGAAGGGATTACCCCCGCCCATCACCCACAGCTTACCGTTGGCTACTGCACCCGCAGCGTAATTGACCCCGGTGGGCAGGCCAGTCTCGGGTGACCAACTGTTGGTGGAGGGATCGTATACGTAGAGGGTGTTGCGGGCGATGGTAGAGCCGTCGCGCCCGCCCGCTATGTACAATCTATCCCCTATCACGCCTGATGCGGGACCTGCAACCCCTTGTGGGATACTGGCTTGCGTGGCCCAACTGTCAGAGGCGATGTCATATTCGTAGAGCGTGGCAAACGGGTCAATACTCGTGATGCCGTAGCCACCCACTACGTAGATTTTGCCATCGATGAAGCCAGCGCCCGCCTGTTGTCGAGCCTCCGGTAGGGGTGAGCCATCGGACCAGCTATTCTGGGCCACGTCATAGATTCGATTGCGGGTAGACATCGCGCCTCCCGACACGCCCCCTATGACGTAGAACTTGCCGTTGGCGAAGACGCCGGATGCTGCATAGACGCTATCAGGCAGCGGAGCGAGGATAGTCCAGGCATCCAAAACAGGGTCGTATCGTGCGAAGCGCGAAGTTGCGCTACCCAGGTCGGAGCTATAACCGCCAGCCGAGTAGAGGCTAGCGCCCCCCGCCTCCCCAGTGCCGTCATCGTCTGTGGCTGCGCCCATCACGGAGGTAGGAATAGGGCTGGCCTGCGTGAACGGGCCGGGCGTTCCGGTGGGCACGCACGTCCCCAAAGCGCTAGCCTGGCGCGGCGATAAGGCGGCCTGTGAGTCCTTTCCTGCTGCCCCAACAGAAATGCTCACCAGGGCCAGTAAGACAACTGACAGCACAATCGCCGCCGTTATCCCGTATCGCCTATTTATCCTATCTGCTTCCAAGTCTGAACCATCCCATTCTGGACGACGATGCGTGATGCGTGAAACGTAAATCCTCAATAAATCTCTGCGTCTCTGCGTCTCTGCGGTGAAATCTATCGTCTATCGTCTATCGTCTATCGTCCGTCGTTCTTCGCTAGCTGACATTGGTTATAATTGTATTACATGCTAATCTCAGTACGCAAAGCCTTTAGAGACCTTACGCGCCGCAGGCTGCGGTCCTTCCTCACGGTGATCGGTATCATCATCGGGGTGGCGGGGATCGTGGCTATCACTTCGACCTCGAAGAATATGACGGCTGCGCAGGCAGCAGCGTACAACAACAATTCCCAGCAGGACATGCGTTGGTTCGTATCGTATGCTCCCGACAGCCTGGCAAGCGCGGTTGAGCAGGTGCCCAACGTGGACGCCGCCGAGCTGCGCGCTAATTACTTTACCAAGTGGAACATCGGCAATGCATGGAACGACATCCGTTTCGTCGGCATCCGCGATTTCTCGAACCAGCGCGTGAACAAAGTAGACCTCGTGGAGGGGCGATGGCCTCTCGCGGGTGAGGTCACGCTGGAGGTATCTGTGCGCGACGTGCTGCCGGTAGCTATCGGTGACGAGGTAGTTTACAGGGCGGGTGAGGGCAACCAGTCGCGCCGTGTGCGGGTCGTAGGCTTTGCGAAGTCCCCCTCTTACCCTTCGGCAACGGTGGTAGGTACGTCTACTGGCTACACGCTCAATACTGAAGTACGCAAGATGTACGGGGAGGACGGCGATAACCAGATCCTCGTGCGGCTGAAGGACTTCTCGCCAGGGGTGCGTGGCAATAGCCGCAACGACATAGAGCGGGTGTTCGAGAAGCGCAACCTCTACTCAGGGAGCTACTTCGAGCGCAACCCCGACGACTACGTGGGCAAGCGTCAGCTAGACGCGCTGGTCGCGCTTATGACCGTCTTCTCTATAGTTGGCCTCGTGATTTCTTCCTTCCTGGTGGCGAATACGCTGGCCGCCGTCATCTCCGAGCAGATGGGGGAGATCGGTGCGATGAAGGCGGTAGGCGCGAGCAGCGGCAAGGTTGTGAGTATCTACGTCGTCGCGGGTGTGATGTATGGCATCGTGGGCACGGGGCTGGGGCTGATAGGGGGTATAGTTGGAGGGTATGCTCTTCTCGTCTACCTGGGCAACCTCTTCAACATCACTATCAATAGCCTCTCCATCGACCCGCTTGACATAATGCAAGGAGTAGCGGTGGGGGTGGGGGTCACGACGCTGGCAGCCTTCATTCCTGCGTGGCGGGGCACCTCCATCACGGTGCGCAAGGCGCTCGACAGCTATGGCATTTCGGCTACTTACGGTCAGGGCTGGCTCGACAGGTTGGTGCACAGGATGAGCCAACTCCCCAGGGTGCCAGCTATGGCGGTGCGGAACCTCGCACGGCGCAAAGCTCGCAATCTCATTACGGTGGGGGCGATAGCCCTCGCTACAGCCGCCTTCCTGGCCGCGCAATCCACCACCGACTCGGTGACCCTCTCCATCAACAACGCCTATGATGTGTACGGTTCGGACGCGTGGGTGTGGTTCCAGGAGCCTGTCAGGGAGGGGTTCGCTAACACGTTGCGCTCCATACCCGAAGTGCAGGAGGTGGAGGCATGGGCGTCGCGTGCTGCCGAAGTGGGCGACGTACGCGTGACTCTGTGGGGAGTGCCCCCGGACTCGCGCCTTTACAAGCACAAGCTTGTGCAGGGGCGATGGCTCTCCGACGAGGAGCCGGACGCGGTAGTGCTGTCGTCGGCCTTTGCGGACTCGCGTAAGCTGCGCACGGGAGATAGCCTGGAGCTGTCGGCGGCGGGGCGTAGCATGTGGCTGCGGGTCGTAGGGATGGTGAACGACAACGCACAGGGATTGCAGTCCTCGTCGAGGGGGAAAGTGTTTGTGTCGCTCGACACGGCATCGAGGCTCACCAACACGTCGGGCACCGCCGATTTCTTCGCGGTACGCTTCGACAACCCGGATGGCCCGCACGTGGAAGCGACCCTCGCCAAGCTGGAGCGTAAGTATCGCTCCCTGTCGCCGGGGATGCTTGCTGCGTATGCGGATAAGAACAGTAGCTTAGAGGCAAGCAAGATACTCAGTATCTTGCTATACGCCATGACCATCATAGTGGCGACTATCGGGGGTATAGGGATCGCCAATACCCTCACGCTGAATGTGCTTGAGCGCCGCCGCGAGATAGGGATCATGCGCTCGCTGGGCGGGCGTAACGGGCACCTGGTGCAGGTCTTTTTGACAGAGGCGCTTGTGCTTGGGAGTGCGGGGTTCATACTTGGACTGGCGCTGGGCTGGCCTCTTGCTTGGTTGCTGGTGCGGCTGATGTCGGCGGTGCTCTTCCCGCTCGACTTCATCTTCCCTATAGAGATGGCGGGGAGCGCGCTCATCTTCACGTTGCTCCTTACCATGCTGGCGAGCATCGGCCCCGCACTTGGAGCGGCGCGCATCAAGGTGAGCCAGGCGCTGCGTTATGAATAACGAATTTTGAATTGCGAATTTTGAATTTTGGATTTCGCGGTGTGCGATAATATATAGAGGAAACTTGTACGGGCTTTTGAGTTTATGCTAATGAGAATTAATCAGGACTTTTGCTTGTGGCTATGATACAGCTTCGCTGTAGGGGCACGGCGCGCCGTGCCCCTAGGGGCTGCAAACGCAGAGCGGGGCTTGAACGAAAGAGTGATACATGAAGGAAATAGTTACTGACCGGCCTGCTCACACGGGCAACGGCACTGACGGCAAGGACTCTACGGCGCTGGTTACTACCGAAGAGGTGGCGACCAGTATCACCCTCCCTGCGGACCGCGAAGAGTACGCGACGTTTGACGAGACGGGGTTCGCCATGTCGAAGCGCCGGGGGTGGCGGATGTGGCTTATCCTGGGGTTGGCAGCCCTGCTGGTAGCGGTTGCGCTTTTCTTCCTCCTTCGCCCCGGTAAAGGATTGCCGACGGTGACCGTGCGGCGTGGGACCATTATCTCGTCGGTAGAGACGACGGGTAAGTTGAAGGCGCAGCGCCAGGCTCGCCTCTCGTTCAAGCAGCCGGGGCGCGTCGAGGTTGTGAATAAGGAGGCAGGGGCCGATATCGATGTGGGTGACGTGCTAGCCGAGCTTGATACCTCCACCTTGAAGAGGCAACTGAACGAGGCCACAGTGCAGCTGGAGATCAGCAAGCTGAAATTGGAGCAGGCGAAGCAGGGCGCGCAGCCTGCCGACGTCGCGGCGGCCACCGCCGACCTGAATGCGGCAATCTCGCGCCTCAACCATGTCAAATCTGGCGGGCGGTCGGAGGATATAGCGTCGGCACAGGCCCTCCTCAACCAGGCACAGTCGAAGCTGGATGCTCTCAAGAAGGGGCCGTCCGCGCAGGACCTGGCTGGGGCACAGGCGAGGCTTGACCAGGCGAAGGCGAACCGCTCCCTCGCCGTCTCCAGGAGCGCCAATGACAAGGAGCAGGCCCGCCTTGCCCTGGAAGAGGCCCAGAAGGCGCTCGATAACGGCACCGGTACGCAGGCCAAGCTCGACCAGGCAAAAAGCAACTACGAAGCGGCGAAGTCGGCAGAGGTATCCCAGGTAGGCTCGGCAGATGCCTCGGTGCGCGAGGCGGAGGCGGCACTTTCCAAGTTGAAAGCGGGAGCGACCACTGACGACCTGAGGCAAGCGGAGGCCGCGGTCTCTCAGGCCACCGCCAATCTCAATAAGGTCAAGGCCGGGGCCACCGATGAGGAGATTGCCGAAGCGCAGTCGCGGGTGGACGCGGCGCAAGCCGTGCTCGATAAAGTCATGACGGGGCCTACCACGACGGACCTGGCGATCCTGGAGCAGGGTATCGCCCTCGCGCAGCTCGCGGTGGACAACGCAAATGCTCAGCTCGCGGAGTCGCGTCTCGTATCGCCCATCAAAGGCACGCTGCTCGAGATCAACCTGGAAGTTGGAGAGGTAATCAGCGGGGTGCAGCCCGTCGCTACGGTAGCCGACACCACGTCTTTGAGGATAGAGGCCGACGTTGACGAGATAGACATAGGGCGGGTCGCCACTGGGCAGGTAGTGACGGTCACGCTCGACGCCTACCCGGGCGTGGCGATGCCGGGCAAGATTGTATCGCTGTCGCCTGGGGCGAGCCAGAAGCAGGGAAGCACAGTATACGGCGCGACCATCAGCTTCACACCTGCTGAGGAAGTAGTGCCCAGGGCTGGCATGGCCGCGAACGTGGACATCACCGCCCAGCGCAAAGATAACGTGCTCCTCCTGCCCAACCGCGCCTTCGAGACGGTAGGTGGTCGTCAGTACGTGACGGTTACTGAGGGAGGTAACACCAGCAAGGTGGAAGTAGAGACCGGCCTCTCCAACACCACCGACACGGAGATAGTGTCGGGGCTGCGTGAAGGTCAGATGGTGGTAACCAGATAACTGAACAATCACGCCGTCTGGATACCCTGATTTACCCATATGAAACCTCACCTCAAATAGCCTTCTCTTAAGATGTGAGGTGAGGTTTGACTGGGACGGACGAGAGACGACGGACGATACCCCTCCATAATAAAATCTCTGCGCACTCCGCGTCTCTGCGGTGAATTTACTTTCTGTCGTCCGTCGTCCGTTGTCCATCCCTTGCCAAGCACTCTCTACTTTGCTATGCTGGCCTCGACTGGTTGAAGGGAGGGGGAGGGAAGCGTGCCACACTCTACGATACCCGCGATAAAAGGCGGAATGTTCGGGTTGAGCAGGTTCCACACGCGCTTGCTGTGGGTCTCAGGCGTCGGCTGGATGTTCGACGCGATGGACATCGGCCTCCTGTCGTTCATCCTCCCCAATATCACCAGGGACTGGAAGCTGACTGGTGCGCAGCCGGGCCTCATCCTGTCATTTACCTTCCTGGGGATGTTCGCGGGGGCGGCTGTGGCGGGCAGCCTTGCTGACAGGTACGGGCGCAAGGCTATCTTCCAATGGACCCTGGTGCTCTACGCGATAGGTACAGGGTTGAGCGCGGTTGCGTGGGATTTCAATTCGTTGCTGGCATTCAGGTTCCTTTCGGGACTTGGTTTAGGGGGTGAGCTTCCCGTTGCATCAACTCTGGTCAGCGAATGGTCGCTTGCCAGGGTGCGAGGCCGCCTGTTAGTGCTGCTTGAGAGCTTCTGGGCCTACGGGTGGATGCTCGCGGCGCTCATCGCCTACCTGGTGGTGCCCAATGTGCCTAAGCTCTTTCCGAACTTGCCCCCGGACGCGGGCTGGCGGGTGGCGTTCGCAATCGGCGCGCTCCCGGCCTTATATGTGCTGTATACCCGACGCGCTCTGCCAGAATCGCCCCGTTTCCTGGTGGCTGCGGGGCGGCCAAATGAGGCTCGCTCCGCTATACGCATCGCGGGAGGAATCGCGGGCGACCCCAACCTGGTGCCTACCTTCGAGAGCTTCACCCAGCCCTCCCAGGCCGTGTCAGGGGCGGAGGGGTGGAGGGCGATATGGAGGGGCGTATTTGCGAAGCGGACGGCGATGTTGTGGATATTGTGGTTCGGTATGGTATTCAGCTATTACGGCATCTTCAGTTGGTTACCATCGATACTGACCGACAGGTTCGAGTTCGTAAAGGGCCTTGAGTTCAACCTGGTGATAACGGCGGCGCAGATACCGGGGTACTTCGCTGCCGCGTGGCTGGTGGAGTGGCTGGGGCGGCGGTATACGCTGTCGCTGTTCCTGGTAGGGTCGGCCTTTGGGGCCTTTCTCTTCCGCAACGCCACGACGCCTATGGAAGTAGTTGTTTACGGCTGTATTATCTCCTTCTTCGCGCTCGGCGCGTGGGGGGTGATATATACTTACACGCCTGAGTTGTACCCCACGCGCATCAGGGGGTGGGGTGCGGGGATGGCGGCTGCCGTCGGGCGCATCGGTGGCATATTCGGCCCATATATCACCGTGCGCATCACCGGCACGCCCTCACAACAGGAGGGCATAAATGTAGCCTTCATCATCTTCACCGCTATCTTCCTCATCATAGCCGCCAATGTCCTCATCCTGGGCGAGGAGACCAAGGGGAGGACATTGGAGGAGATTGGAGGGGGGTAGAGGATGGACGACGGACGACGGACGATAGACGATACATGGCGTCCTGAGGCCAACGATGTTCGATACTGTAGCATCCTTTTCCCTGTCATTCCGAACGAAGTGAGGAATCTCCGAGCTTGGATGTATGAATAGAGTTTTAGAGGGTGTGTAGCAACGAGTGTAAGAAGAGTGTCATTCCGAACGAAGTGAGGAATTTAGAAATCTTTCCAACCGACAAGCTCGGAGATTCCTCACTTCGTTCGGAATGACAGGTAAAGAGGTGCTTCGTTACGATAAGCGCCTAACCCTTCATTCTGGTTGTTAGACAGGTTCTAAAGCTCTATCCGCTGTCAAGAGTAGTCTATCGTTCCGGCGTGGCGGGCCTTGTATACCAGGTTGCCTATTACTAGCTGGGCTACCAGGGCGTAGGCAGCGCCGATTATGACTTCCAGGCCGAGAAGGGGTAGCACGCTGGCGAAAGGTGCGCCCGCCAGGATGTCGCGGATGGCGTGGAGGCCGTGCGTGAGGGGGAGGCCCTGCGCGACCCATTGCAGCGCGGCTGGGAGTGCGGACACCGGGTAATTGACCCCACATACCACCAGCATGAGCAGCATCGCGGAGTTGGAGACGACATTCTGGTATCCCCTCGCATAGAGAGCGAAGCTCCCCATGAGCACACCCAGGCCGTAGCTCCCCAGCGTCACCGCGAGCAAGGCTGGGAGTATCATTAGCGCCTCCGCGAGGGTAAGAGGCATACCCAGCAGGGGCGCGACCACGTACATCCCGACCAGACCGTTCATCAGGCCGTGCGTCGCCATCCCGACGTTGCGCCCCGTGAAGACCAGCAAGGGGTTGGTGGGCGAGGCGACCAGCAGCGCGAGCGTGCCCGCGCGCCGCTCCCACGTCACCGAGGCCGTGACGCCGTTGATGACTGATGACGCCAGCACGTAAACTGCGTTCCCGACGAGCGCGTATAGCAGCTTATCCTGGCCTGCCACGAACGAGACGAGCACGGCGAAGAAGGCCACCTGCGTCAGCACCCTCGGCACCCATGACACCAGGTATATCTTCGGCGGGTAGCGCCACAGCATATCCATGAACGAGTTGTGCATGGTCACTTTGAGTATGTTGAAGATGTTTCGCATCAATAGCTCCCCAGCGAGGCGTCACTTCGCACGCGGCGCTCAGTCCAGGTGAAAAGGACGTGGCCGATGGCGAAGTAAATGAGCGACAGCGCCAGCCCACACGCTATGCTCAGGAGCGCCGGGAAGTCTGAGGCTTGCCCTGCTCCGCTACGCAGCAGGTCGCTGCCCCATGACAGCGCGATGCCAAACGAAAGTGGATGTAGCCACGCCGGTAGCGCCGCCACCGGGAAGGCGAGTCCACCCAGCAGGTAGAAAGGGAAGGTGAGCGCGTTCTGGAAGATGCGTACCGAGCGCGAGAGTATGAATACGTTCGCCATTATCAGGGCGCACCCTGCCGTGGAGACCACCAGCACCAGCAAGCCTATGAAGAAGAGGGCAGGGTTGGTGATCTCAAGGCGAACGCCGAAGAGGAGCCAGGCTACGAGGGCAGTCTCCACCAGGGCAAACAAAGAGAGGAGCGTATTCGCGGCGATGCGCCCTAGCAGCGACATCTCGAATGCGCCGGGAGGGGTGGCGACGAGTAGCTCAAGCGTCCCGTAACCGCGCTCCCCCTCTATCAGCTCGCCTGAGGCGAAGACCGCGCCTGCCCATAAGCTTATCATGGCCGGGCCGACTATGCCGTAAACTCCGAGGGTGTGCAGGGTCCCCGCCGACTGCGCCAGCATCAGTATCGCTACCGTATAGAGGACGGGGATAAGCACGGTGGTGAGGATGAACTCTATCGGCTCTACCCACACCTGCTGTATCTGGGCGCGAAACGCCGCGGCGAATACTCTCATCATACATTCATTTTGCGTTCGCCGAGCAGGCCCAGGTAGATACTTTCCAGGGTAGGCTCCCTGGTGACTACCTGGGTAGCTCCAGCTTCGGCCAGGAGGGCGAGCGTGGCCGGGTAGGCGGCGCTGTCGTCCAGCTTGATATGCACCATGCTGCCCGCGCCGGTGATTGTTACTTCCAGGTTGTGAAGGGCGGGGAGCTGGCGGAGGCTAGAGTCTAAGAGAGCGAGGGTTGGTTGAGGAACGACAGCCTCGATCTCGACGTGTTGAGCGGCGGCACGTGAGAGGGAGCGGGGGCTGTCGAGTAGCACGATTTGCCCTTCGTTGATGAAGGCTACGCGGTCGCACAGGCTCTCCGCTTCCTGCATGTAGTGAGTGGTGAGAAGCACCGTCATGCCCGACTTCTGAAGCTCTTTTATTATCCCTCGGAAGCTGACCGATGCAACCGGGTCGAGTCCGATAGTCGGCTCGTCCAGGAAGAGCACCTGCGGATTGTGGAGCAGGCCACGCGCCAGGTGGAGGCGCTGCTTCATGCCCCGTGAGTACCCTTCCACACGCTCTTCGGCCCGGTCCGCCAGCCCTACCAATTCCAGTAAGTACGGCACGCGCTCCCTAGTCTGCTCATTACTCATCTTGTAGAGGGCTGCCCAATAATGGAGCGTTTGGCGGGCCGTGAGGCGCGTGTACAGGCCCCGCTCTCCGCCGAAGACTACACCTATCAGACTGCGCACCTGCGCGGTATCACGAACCACGTCGTGGCCCAGCACTTTCGCCTGCCCTGAAGTGGGGAGGAGGACCGTGGAGAGTATCTTCACAAGGGTGGTCTTGCCAGCGCCGTTGGGGCCGAGCAGGCCGAATAGCTCCCCTTGCTGTATGGTAAGTGAGACGCCGCGCAGTGCCTCGTGGCTTTTCTTGCGCTCCCTCCAAAGACCCTGCTGCGTTTCGTATGTGCGGCGCAGGTCGGTGGTCTCCACCGCCGCGACTCCGGCTGCCGCTTGCATGAAGCCCTCCTGTAAGAGACATTGACGAAGGACGGATTAACGCCAAGACGCCAAGATTACGAAGAACGCCAAGATTATTTATGGGTATTCAGTGTAGAGGCGTAGAGTTCTTTTGGTGAGTAGACACCCTATGATAACTTGGCGCTCTTTGCTTTCTTGGCGTCTTGGCGTTTAATCAGTCTATTGTCCTGTGAGGACGAAGGACGAAACAAGAAATAGTATAATCTATGTTGCTATGCAAAGTGCCCTCACAGTGCGCGATTTGCTTCTACCTGGGGAGCCGCTTGACCCTTCGGCGGTCATGGCGGGTGAGGGTGGGCTGGCGAACGTCGTATCGTGGGTTGTATCGCTACGTCCCTACCCGCCTGCCTTTCCACAGCTAAGGGGTGGGGAGCTTGCCTTTGTGGCGACAGAGCATATGATGCGTTTCGACCCTCCCGTCACTCTCGTGGGCGCTATACGATACCTTGCAGAGCGTGGTGCATCGGGTGTGGCCGTGCGCGGAGAGATTGGCGATAATGCGGTGGCCGTCGCCGGAGAGTATGGCTTCCCCCTCATACGCCTCCTGACCGACATGCCGCTGCAAGACATCGAGCAAGCGGTGATGCGCGAATGCGCTCTGCACGAGGCGCGGCGCGAGATGCTCCCCCAGGACCGGCACGCCTGGGTAGAGAGCTTATTGGGGGGCCGCTTCAATTCGTTGCATGAAGCTCAATCCCTCGCCAGGAAGCACGGCTACACCCTGGCGAGCCACTATACGGTCGCCTATCTTGCCCATGCCAGTCTGATACAGGCGGGCTTGATGGGGTGGTCCAGGGGTTAGAGGATGATTTCAGAAGGGATCGCAAAGCGGGAGCGCCCATGCCGCTCGTGGTTCCCTACGAGCAAGGAGTGGCAGTTCTGCTGCCCCAGGGCTGGGAAGCTGCGCTGTTGTTGGACTTTATAGAAGGTAAAGTGCCCTGCGGGATCGGCAGCGAGAAGCCCGCGCTTGAAGCGCCGGACTTGCTTGCAGAGGCGCAACTGGCAGCGCTGGCTTCCGCGCTACTGAGAGGTGGTGCGCCCACACGCTACGCCGACCTCGGTGCGGACCGCCTGCTACTCTTGCTCCACCGCGACCACCCTGAGGAGTTGGGCGCTTTCGTTGAGGAGACGATTGGCCCCCTACTGCGCCACGATGCCCGCTCCGCAAGCCCTCTCCTCCCCACGGTGGAGGCATTCGTCCGGCACGGGGGCCGCCTGCGTGAGACCTCGGCCGAAATCTACGTCCACCGCAATACTTTAGCGTATCGATTGGACCGCGCCGCCGAGATATTGGGGGTAGACTTGAAGGATGCGAAGGCGAGGCTGTCTATTGAGTTGGCTCTAAGGTCTCTCCCGTTTTGGAAGGGTCCTTACTCGACGTAGGTCGAGCGCTCTTTAGGCTTATCTCCACGTAACACGGGCGTCAGATAGGCTTCAAGCATCTTCTGATCGGGAGGACCTGATACCGATACCGCGGCTACGTCCTGCTCGGTGTCGATAAGCTCCTTCAGCGTCTCATTGATGCTGCCAGGCCCTATTATGCTCGCTTGCGTGGTAACGAGGCCCGGAACAAAGCGATATGAGCTGTGGACGATTGTCGTGCTGCCATAATCTGCCGGTACGTAGAGGATGCCGCTATTATAAGTAGCAGAGTTGACACAATTGGCGAAATTGCACGTTGGGTGTGTTGCTGGAGATCGGTGGCATTGGCCCCCTGTACCCCAGAACACGCCACCAGCCTGCGTATTCGTCGGCCTCAAGTACTTCATCGTTGATGCAGTAGTAGACGAAGACCTTATTATTCGCCATCTGGGATATCGCCTCGCCCTGGGCCTTGACTGAGCTATTTTGCGTGAAGATGGAGTAGTCCACATCCGGGGCAAGCATCAATACCCAATCAACCGCGCCCTTGTAATTTGGAACGTTACCGTCACCCAGGGTCGTGCTCATCAGATAGTTGCCCATCGAGTGGCATACTATTGAAGTAGTCAGCTTTGGAGCATTAGAGCCGTACTTCTTGGTTAGTGCGGCCTTCACGAGCGGAATAGTCTGCAGGACCGCTGAAAAGAGATCATAAGAACCCTCGGCATATGTCCGTGCGGTGGATGGCAAAGAGCAATTGGAAGGCCAGGTCACACCGACGACCAGACCCTGATCAAGGCCATTGGCATACAAGCGGGAACCGTACCAAACATGCCCGATACGCGCATTTACAGCCGAAGTGGCGAAGCCATGAATATAGAAGGACAACGATACCGGCATGGTTTTGTCAGTGTAAAGGGCGTAAAGGTCATCGGCGAGCATAGTTATCCATGTTGCTTTATCTGTCTGCTTTTGAGAAAGGGAATCGTTGTACATCTGAGAGGGAAGGTTATTGTTGTTCAAGTACAACACAGGTCCCGGTGAGCTACAATCGCTTCCGCTTACCCGGTTGGACAACATGTAGGTATGAATGAGGAAACCCACAGCACTACCTCCTCGAAGGAATGGCGAAGAATAAAGGGCACATATCTGCTTCGATGGATAATGTAACCCAGATCGTGTTAAGTTCTTGTTAAGTTTCTCTGTTAAAGTGATTCTGTATAGAGAGGAGTAGAGCGCATTTTGCACTGCGTTCTACTCCTCTCTCATACCCCCTTGTTCAGGGTGCAGTAATCAGCGAGCACCAACCGTGGGTAGGTCGATACGTTTGCTTAGAGCTGCTATCAGCAACCCCTGACCAATGCAGTCCAGGCACAAACGCTGTTAGCGGGTAGGGGTCTGGCAGTTGGGGAAGAAGGTGTTTGCCACTATCTTTGCTGCTTGTCCTCTAGTTACATTGGCGAATGGCCGGAAGTAGGGCCTGTTCTGCGGTGGCACACATGGTTCAAGAGGTCCTCCACAGGGGTATCCACTCATTACTCCGAGTGCCGTCAAGCGCTCGATGTACAGATAGAATGGGTTGGAGGAGGGCACGTCCTGGTACGTCTGCGTACCAGCAGGCACAGGTGTGTTGAACCCTGCGGCATTGGAGACTATCTTGGCAAGCTGCCCCCTGGTGGCGCTGGCATAGGGGCGGAAGTAGGGGAGGTTGCCTGGCGGGTTGCATGGCTCTATATCTGCTCCGCATAGATAACCACCCATCACGCTGTGCAAGATGAGGCGCTCGATCCAGAGCCAGAAGGGGTGGTCAGGAGGCACATCCTCGAAGGTCTGGCGGTCCGGCGGTATCTCATCTTCGTATCCAGCGGCATTACTCACCATCTTGGCTATCTGACCCCTGGTGATGTCGTTGCCTGGCTTGAACGTGCCATCGGAGTAGCCTGAGACGATGCCTCTGCATGATAGACACCTTATCCAGGTGTAGAAGGTGCTGTCTGAGGGCACGTCTGTGAAGGTGATCGTGCATGGGGTAGAGGTGGGCAAAGGTGTGCTGGTGGGGGTAGCGCAGACCTGGGGAATGCCCCTGACCAGAAGACCCTCATTGAGGCCACCGGCGTTACAACTGTACTGGGTGAAAGAGATTGCCCCGGCATTCTGCACGCCCACAGTCGAGTTGTTGCCTGGGTCGTCCATGTGGCCGTATATGAAATCGAATACGCCCGTGCCCTCATAAAGGCGCGCCTGGAAGTTAGCAGTGCCACCTTTGAAATAGCCTGCGCGCCATTCTATGTTGAAGATGCGGTCGGGAGCGCTTCCGCTGAGCGAAGTGAATATGCCACAATCGGCGCAGTCGGTGACGAGGTCGGTCCAGTTTGGCAGGAGTGAAGCGCTGAGGGACGGGGCCGGCAGGCAGGTATTGATGCGGTTGCTCGAGGTGGTGGCGAACTGGATATTGCCGTTCGAGCTTACGTTGACCGCGCCGTATTCCTGGTTGTACAGCAGGAATGGGAATGGCAGGGTGACGCTGGTTACACAGTCATCGCAGTGGTTGCCGATGTCATCCGTGCCCGGCACGATAGTAGCTGTTGCCGTAGTGAAGCTATAGTCGCAGGATAGGACGGTGGGAGTTGCCGTGGCGGTAGGGGGCGTGCCCGTGACGGTAGGTGTAGGGGTGTTACATGACCCGAGGCCCGTGATGGTCATGGTGTATTCAGGGCAGCCCTGGTTGGTCGTGACTTCGCTAACTACGATCACCACGCTACTGCCTGCGGGAAGCTCGAACGACATGTAAGCGTGGGGGTAGGGGCTGACGCCCATATCGGCCAGGTAGTTCTGGCATATGTTGTTCGGGTCGAAGCTGTCGAGGTAAGCCGCCGCGAAGATGAATTGCGTGTTATTGCAAAGGGTGGAAAGCCCTACCGTCACGCACTGGGTGGAACCGGTGTTGTTGGTGCGGGTGTAGCTGTCGTAATGGCGAAGAGCGGTATCCTCGGTTCCAGGGCAGGTCTCCGGTGCGTTGCATAGAGAGCGAACTTCGTCGCGGGTCAGCCTCCCCACCTGCGTGAGATCATTGTTGACAATCGATCCCGTAAAGCGTTCATATCCGCATGGCATGGGCGTAGCAGTGGGAATCGTGGTGGGAGATTGCGTTATGGTGGCGGTTGGAGCAGGGGTGCAGCCTGGGCAGGGTGTAGGAGTATTCGTAGGCGTGGCGGTGGGGCAGCCTTTTGATTCCCATTGGAGTGCGAGGCCCTGCGACAGGCTGGAGGTCATGCAGGAGAATTGGGTGTAGGTACTCTTATCGAATTGCACGCCAACCGTCGAGTCGCTGCCGTTGTCTGATACTATTCCATACACGAAGTCGAACCTCGTCTGGCCCTCATAGAACCAGACCTGGAAGTTCACCTGCTGGAATGGGTCCCTGTAGAGGACGGCGCGCCACTCTATTGTGAAGGTACGGTTGGGGGCGCGCCGCTGAGTGAGGTAAATATGCCGCAGCCTCCACCGGGGCAGCCAGGGTTATCGTCGGTGAGAAGGTCGTCCCAGTGCGGCATGATGGCAGCTTCGAAGCTCGGCCCAGGCAAACATTCGTTGAATGATATAGGGTTCGCGGAGATGAATTGCAGGTTGCCGTTGGAGCTGACGTTGGCCAGGCTGAATTGCTGTCCATAGAACGTCACCGGGAATGGAAGCGGGAGTTCAGTGATACATTCATCGCAGTGGTTGCCTATGTCGGTTGTGCCGGGGACGATAGTGCCCGTCGTTTCTACGACAGAATAAGAGCAGGCAGGGGAGTCGGCGTGCCCTGAATTGCATGAGGCGCAAGGACCTCCACCTGGGGAAGAGGGTTCTGTTGGGTCTTAGCGCTGGCTTTCGAGACAAACAGAGTAAGACTGATCGCTAAGAGGGCCAACAGCACTATAGCCCTACCAGAGATCAAATAGAAGCGTCGCATATGATCCCTCCTGTCCCTTGCGAATGCCCAGGTAGGAAAAAGCAGAGCGGTTGTGTTGAACATTGTACCGCTCTGCTTTGTGCTGGTCAACCTTATACCTCCATAGGGAGTAGCGAAAAGCGAAGAAGAGAAAACTTTGTAGGGGCGTGATTTATCGCGCCCTGGAGCAAGCGGATGTTGTATCCACGAGGGCGCGATAAATCACGCCCCTACATCTACTTATTCGGCACTCCCCCATAAGGGTGGGTAATTGCAAAAGAAGAGTAGGGGCGTGCCGTCGGCACGCCCCTACGGGTCTACTTCCCTACTTTTCGCCATTCTTATCTCATTACTATCTATCAAGCCCTGTCTGACAGTTGGGGAAGAAAGTATTAGCCAAGATCTTGGATGCCTGTCCTCTAGTCACGTTGTTGTACGGGCGGAAGTATGGCACGGTTGCTGGTCGTCGCAAGGCTCGTTCTCCCCTCCGCAGGCATATCCTGACATCACATTCAGGCTGGTAAGGCGCATTATCCACACGTAGAATGGGTGGTCTTCAGGTACGTCTGTGTAGAACATACCTGTGGGGTCTCCTCCCAACCCTGCGGAATTAGAGACTATCTTGGCTAGCTGTCCTCTGGTGGCACTGGCATTGGGGCGGAAATATGGTCGGTTGTCAGGGGCTATGCAAGGCTCTTCTGGTACAAGGCCGCACAGGTATCCTCCCATGTGTCCCCTCATAGATAGGCGATTGATCCAGTCATAGAACGGGCTACCCGCAGGCACGTCTTCATATATCTGTGGTCCTGCATCCTCCGAGAAGCCTGCGGAGTTAGAGACTACTTTAGCTATCTGCCCCCTGGTGATGTCGTTACCTGGCCTGAACGTGCCATCGGTGTAGCCGGAGATGATACCTCGGCAGGCAAGACACCTTATCCATGTGTAGAAAGTGCTATCCGCAGGCACGTCCGTGAAGGAGATGGCGCATACAGTGGGTGTGGTGCTGGCTACGGAAGTAGGCTCAGTGGTAGCAGTGGGTCCACCGGGTGTCTGGGTGGGTGGGCGAGGTGTAGAGCTTGGCAGTACCGACGTAGGGCTAGCCGTTGCCTGCGGCGTTATTTGAGGAGTGCTGATTGCCGTCGTGCTTGGCATAATGGTAGGGATAAGCGTGGCAGTCGGAAGCACCGTGGTCGTAGGCGTGGGTGAGGAGAGCGGGTTAGAGCCGGATATCTTGGAGATGAAGCCGTCGCTTTCGCCCGCGCTTGAAGGCTGGTAGGCGTTCGCCACAGGGAAGTTGCCTGACGCCGGTGCCGCCGCCGATCACTGCGTTGCCCTGCCGGGTCAATCAGAATAGCCGGCCCCGAGTCGTCGCCGGTGAAGTACGGCGGCGCGATAGTCGCCACCCAGGAAGGTCGAGTAGACGAGCTCCGAGCCGGAGGCGTTCAGCTTGGTGACGAACGCATCGTTGACATCCTGCTTGACGGGCTTGCACGGCTCGCACCGACGGGGAAGTCGGGCGAGTTGGTCCTGCCGGTGATGTGGGCCTGCCCCGCGCCATCAACGGCTATGTCGAATGCCTCATCGTCGCCGAAAGGCGGTTCGAGCGTGCCCCCGATGAAGGTGGAGTAGACGAGCGCGTTGCCTGCCGGGCGTGAACTTGGTTACGAACGCGTCGTAGTAGCCATCGAAGAATGGCTGGAACGAGCCGGGCGTGGTGGGGAAGTTCGGCGACTGGGTGAAGCCGGTAACATAGACGTAGCCCTGCTGCGTCCACCGCGATGCCCTGGCCGTTGTCCTCACCGGGCCCGGGCGGGTTGTCGCCGCCCAGGAAGGTGGAGTATATGAGGCCGGTGCCGGACGGGTTCATCTTGGTGACGAAGGCATCGCCATCGAATAGAGGTCGCCTGGAATGGGTTCAGCGTCGGGAAGTCGGGCGACCCCGTGAAGCCTGTCAGGTAGATGTTGCCCGCCGCCGTCGAGGGTGATGTCGTGCGACTCGCTCGGCGTAGATGCCGCCCAGGTAGGTAGACCACACTATCGCCGACCCGTTGGGCGCTGATCTTGGTCACGTAGCCGTCGGTGCTGCCGTGATTGGTCGGCTGGTATGCGCCTGCCGTGGTGGGGAAGTTGGTCGAGCTGGTATACCCGGTCAGATAGACATTGCCCGCCGCGTCCGTCGCCAGGCGTCCGGCGTAGTCGGTGCCGTTCCCGCCCAGGTAGGTGGAGAATATGGTGTTGCCTGTGGGGTCGAGCTTGGTCAGCACCACATCGTAGATGCCGCCCGCGTGGGTGGCGCTGTATAGGGTTGAGCGAGGGGTAGTCGTTGGAGGTGGCTATGCCTGCCACGGTGGCGTTGCCCGCCGCGTCTACCGATGAGGGCGTAGCCGTAGTCTATGCGCGTTCCGCCGAGTATAGTCTGGCAGAGTAGCTCTGGCCGTCGGGGGAGAACTTGGCGACGTAGATATCGCCGTAGTTGAATGTCGCTCTGGAAGGTGGTGCCCGCGACGTAGATGTTGCCCGCCGCGTCCCTGCGCTATATCCTCTATGAAGTCGCGCTCCAACGAGCCGTAAGTATGTGGAGTAGAGCCAGGGTGGGCAGGAGGTCGGGCGTGGTCGGTGGGGTCGGAGTCGTCCGGGGTTGGCGAGTCTACGGCTGGTGTCGCCGTCGGCATGGCGGCAAGGTGAAGGTCAGCTGCAGCCCCTGGCTGAGGACGCCCGTGTTGCACAGAGTACTGGGTGGACCGGGAACCGGTGTCGCGCTGCACGCCCACCGTGGCGCTGTTTCCCGGGTTGTCGAGCTGGCCGTAGATTATGTCGAAGCGCCCGTTGCTGTTCTCGTAAAGCCGTATCTCGAATTCGACGTTCACGATTGGCGGCTCGTTGCGGTGGGCCCGCCACTCGATGTTGAAGATGCGGTTGGGGGCAGAGCCGCTGACCGAGGTGTAAATGCCGCAGCCCCAGCCGGCGTGGCAATCCAGGAAGAGGTCGTCCCAGTAGCCGTATATGGTGTTGTTGTAGCTGGGGATTAGGCAGGCAGGAGTTGAACGGGAGGCTGTTGTCGCTTGTGAATTGCAGGTTGCCGTTGGAGCTTGCCCTGGCCTGCGTGAAGGTCTGGTCGTAGAACTGCACGGGGAAGGGCAGGACCATGGGGGCGGTGCAGTCGTTGCAGTCGGAGTTCGGCACCAGGGTAGTGCCCGGCACGATGGTCGCGCCGGTGGTCTGGGTGATCGAGTAATTACCCAGGACGCAGATAACGGGGGTGGGGGTTGGGGGGTTGGGGGTCGGGGTGGGGTCACTCTCCGAGATGCGGGAGACGAAGGCGTCAACCGGGCTGGCCCGGAAGGGCTGGTAAGCGTTGGCGGTAGTCGGGTAGTCTGAAGATTCTGTGGAGCCTGTGAAGTAGATATTGCCTGCCGCGTCTATAGTCATGGCGCCACTCGTTTGCAGCTCGCGGTTATCCGTTCCGCCGAAGAAGGTGGAGAAGATAATAGTGTTACCTGCCGCGTTGAAGCGGGTGATGAAGGCATCCTCGCTGCCACGCAAGGTTGGAAAGATTGGGTGTGCGGTGGGGAAGGTCTCGGACTGAGTGCTGCCGTACAGGTACATCTCGCCCGCGCCGTTGACCGCCACAGCCATGCCAACGTCGGGCCAGGAGCCGCCGAGATAGCTTGCGAAGCCGATTGTCCCTGCCGGACCGAACTTGGCGAAGAAGGCGTCATTCAAGCCTCCATAGGAAGGCTGGTATGCGTTCCATACCGGGAAGGTGTTGGAATCGGTGCTGCCCGTGACGTAGGCGTTGCCCACGGAGTCGGCTGCGATATCATACCCTTCATCACCAATGCCGCCGCCCAGGTAGGTGGAGTAGACGAGGGCAGTTCCAGCCGCGTTAATCTTGGTCACAAATGCATCGGTGGTGCCGGATAGGGTAGGTTGATAGGGGAGCCACATAGGGTAGTCGTCGGAGTTGGTAAAGCCCGTAAGGTATACGTTACGCGCCGGGTCGATTGCTATGCTCTTGGCCTGGTCATTACTCGTGCCGCCCAGGTAAGTAGACCAGATAAGGCTCGAACCCGCCGGGTTGAACTTCGTGATGAAAACGGTCATCTATGCCCGCACGGGCTGGCTGGATTGCATTCTGGACCGGGAAGTTGCTGGAGGTGGTGTAGCCGTCAACGTATATATTGCCGTCGCTGTCCACCGTGATCGAACCGGAGCTTGGCCCGCTCCCCTGCCGAGTTCTCGTACCCGCTGCCGCCGAGATAGGTTGAGAAGACGAGCGCAGAGCCGGTAGGGTTGAGCTTCGTAACGAAGGCGTCATAGGTGCCGCCACCATGCGCAGGCTGGTATGCATTTGCAGTGGGGAAATTTGTGGAGGAGGTGTAGCCTGTGATATAGGCATTGCCTGCGGCGTCTGTAGCTATATCGTTGCCCGTATCGACGTTCGATCCGCCCAGGTAGGTGATATATACAGGCTGGCCTGCCGGGTTGAACTTGGCGACGAAGCCGTCCAGGACTCCACCGTAACTGTTCTGCAAAGCGTTGACGCGGGGGAAGTTGGAGGAGTTGGTATAACCGGTGACGTAGAAGTTGCCTGCGCCGTCCACCGCGATGCCAAAGCCGTTCTCCGCGAAGTTGCCACCCAGGTAGGTCGAATAGGTGATGGAGGGGTCTATTATCAGGGGGAGGTTGGGGTCATAGCTCCCCAGCGCGAACCTGACCTCGCCGGACTGGCCCAGGGCGTAGCTCGCAGCCACCGGCACGCGCTGGCCCCCTATCTCTTGCCAGGCAACGGGCGCTTGCTCGATGAGCGCGTTCTTCCCTTCGCCCAGCGACATATTCAGGTTGCCGCTCTCGTCTATAAGTACGTTGCTGACGCCCGTGTAGCGCCACCGGATCAGGCTGGCGTCGCCGCCGGGCGCTACTGTATAGGTCCCCTTCAGCTGCCGCGCATCCCCTTCATAGGTGAGGTTTATTCCAGGATAAATCCCCGTGTAGGTAATTTTGAGAAAGTTGATAGCCCGGTAGTCCAGCGGGCAGGGTCGTTGCCGACGAGGTAGTTCACCTTGCCCGGAAGCAGGCCGTCGCTCTTGATTTGGACAGAAGGGTCCGTTCCTATGAAGTTCAGTCCGGCCACAATTGTGCTGTCCGTCTTGTTGGTGGCATCATCAGACGCGGGGAGCGCGAGCACGACCTCAGAATCGGTGAAATAGAGCGTGCCCCCGGAAGTGTGAGCGAGGAAGCGCACGTCAGGGTCGCTCTGTCCCGCGTTCGGCTCGAACAGGAGATTGAGCCTGCTGAGATCGGGCGCTGTACTGGGTGCGGATTGCGTCTGGGTCACGCTCCCTGGAGCGTTATGCCACCAGGGGACCAATAGACTGCTTACGAATGCTATGAAGGCAAGTGCGGATACCAGAGGTTTCGCCGCGTATCTAAAGGCATAGATATTTTCATCAACTCAGTCGCTTTCCTTTCAGACGTATGCAATATCGAGAGTATTCAAGGTCTCGTTATGAGCAGCCCCTTAGTATGATATGTAAAGGCAAATATATCGCTCTGGGCGGCGCGGGCAACGATGACCTGATAGCTAACTACATAAGCAAGGATACTGCCACCATCTGGCTTCCAACAACGAAAAGCTATATACAGCACTCATACAAAACCTATACATGCCTGCGCCAACCCTGGCGTTGCGCCAAATACAGCACCCATAAATTGGAACAATAGCTTCTCTTCTTTCCGATCAATTTCCAACCCTGCAGGGTTGGAAATTGATCGGGAAAAGATAAATTCCTTTCTCATAGGGCGTACAATAGCGGAGACGATTTGTTGACTTCTTTGTGCGAACAAGATCGAGCCGATTTGGAGTGGTAGATAATGAAGGAACGCGCATTCTTCGGTAGCTGCCTCAAGCGCAGGCGCAAAGAGCTTGGGTTGAGCCAAAAGGACCTCGCTAGAGCCGCCGATTGCTCGGTGGTGAGCATAACCAAAATTGAGGCCGGGGAGCGCAAGCCTTCCAGGCAAATCGCGGGTCTACTGGCGGACTACTTCGACATCTCTCCCGATGAGCGAACTGCCTTTGTAGAGTTTGCCCGTGTCGAATGGCCTGCTTCGCAAGCTGAGATGCTTTCGGGTGTAAATGGCGATGCACCCTGGCGCTCCTTACACGCGTTACGCACGCTCGAACGCCTCCAGCGGAGACCCAACAACCTCCCCGCCCAGCGCACTAGCTTCGTGGGACGTGGTGAGGTTGTTGCAGCGGTTTCCTCAATAGTGCGGCGAGCGGACACGCGGTTGGTGAGCATAATCGGCCCGCCAGGTATAGGTAAAACGCGCCTGAGTCTCAGGGTGGCGCTAGAGGTGCTTGAAGATTTCCGTGACGGCGCATATTTCGTCCCCCTCGCTTCTACCGCCGACGCCGGGATGCTCGCCTCTGCTATCGGGCAAACCTTGAAAGTCCGCGAGAGTGGGGACCGCGCGGCACTCGACACCCTGAAGGACTACCTGCGAAACAAGCACATGCTGCTTGTCCTGGACAACTTCGAGCACATCATAGAGGCTGCGTCTATGCTGGCTGATCTTCTGACCTCGGCTGCCGGACTCAAGGTTATAGTTTCGAGCCGTGAGGCGATGCGCGCGTATGGAGAGCATGTAGTCCAGGTGCCGCCATTGACGCTGCCCGACGCCCATGCACTGCCTGACCAGATGGGGCAGTACGAGGCGATCCACCTTTTCAATGACCGGGCTATAGCCGTGAAGCATGACTTCGCTATAACAGGTGATAATGCACGCACGATAGCTGAAATCTGCCGCCGCTTGGACGGCCTTCCACTGGCGATTGAATTGGCCGCTGCGCATATCAACGTACTGTCGCCCGATGCCATCCTGGAAAAGCTGGATAGCAGGCTACAGTTACTGACGAAGGGTCCTCACGACCTCCCACCGCGCCAGCAGACGATACGTGCCGCCATAGATTGGAGCTACGCTCTCCTCGACGCTGAAGAGCAGAGGTTGTTCCGGCAGCTATCTGTATTTTCAGGCCGGTGGACGATGGCGAACGCAGAGGCAATCGTCGAGAGCGAAAGTTCCTCACGAGGCGGCAAGCAGCCAGCAATTTCCCTTGCACAAGGTGTAGCAGCACTTTTATCTAAGAACCTGCTGAGGCAGGATGAGAATAGCGCGAGCGAGTTGTGGTTTTCTATGCTGGAGACCATACGCGAATATGCCTGGGAGAAGCTCATCGAGAGTGGCGAAGGGGATATACAACATCGACATTCCGACTACTATCTTGCCCTAGCTAAGGAGGCCTACTCGAAGCTCAATGGGGCGGACCAGACTGCCTGGCTAGAGCGCTTGGAGATGGAGCATGACAACCTGTTGGGCGCGCTGAGCTACTCGATGGGGCGCGGGGATATCGAGACCGTGCTTTGGTTCGGGATTGGCCTGTGGCGTTTCTGGGAGCTTCGGGGCTACCCAAGAGAGGGTCTCAGGTGGCTACTGGATGGGCTGAATGCCGAGGGGCGTGATGCTGTGCCTCTTCCCGTAGTCGGAAATGCCTTCAACTCGGCGGGTAACCTGGCATGGTCGATTGGCGATTTCGCTCTGGCGCGCAATATGCACGGGCAGGGGCTCGCGGCGCGCAGGGAGGTGGGCGATAAGCTACGTATCGGCAGTTCGTTGAACAACCTGGGGTTGGTAGCACAGGACCTGGGCGAGTACGAGCAGGCGCGGGCGCTTTTCGAGGAAAGCCTGGAGATTTGTAGGGAGCTTGACGATAAAGCGGATATCGCCAGCACCCTCAACAACCTCGCGATAGTGACCCTTGCCCAGGGCGACTTTACCTCGGCCCGCGCTCTGAATGAGGAGAGCCTGGGACTGTGGCGAGAATTGGAGGACGTTTATGGCATCGCACTCTCTCTCCATAACCTCGGTGAAGCCGCCAGGTTGGAGAGGGACTACACTACAGCACCGCCTTTGTATGAGCAATCTCTAGAGCTATATCGCGAGCTAGGCTTCCATCAAGGCGAGGCAAATGTGCTCAATAACATGGGCCACGTGGCACACAACCTACAGGACTTAGAGCGCGCTACGGCACTCTTCAGAGAGGGCCTCTTGCTGAGAAGGGAAATGGGCGATAAGCGTGCCATCGCGGAGTCCCTGGCGGCGTTCGCCGGCGTGGCTTTGTCGCAAGGCCAACCGGAGCGGACGGTGCGTCTTCTCGGGGCGGCAGATGCCCTGCTTGAGATGGCAGGTGCGCCACTCTTTTCCTTAGACGCCATCGAGTATGACCGCACTTTGTCTGCCAGCAAGCACCAGCTTAGAGAGAAGGAATGGGAGAGAGTTTGGACTGAGGGGAGGGCTATGACGGTTGAGCAGGCTGTTGGTTATGCGCTGGGGGAGACCATCTCTTAGTGTGCAAAACCCATGTAGAGGCGGCTCGCGAACCGCCCTGATGGGTACATCTCAAGTTTTGAAATGCGCTCTGAGAATGGCGAAAAGCGAAGAGAAAATATGTAGGGGCGTGATTCATCGCGCCCTGAAAGAAGCGGATATTGTATCGACCAGGGCGCGATAAATCACGCCCCTACAAGTGCAGCCGCTTCTTGTTGCTCCCAGTCTGCTCTGCTCAACGCGTACTCAACGACCTCTTGCTCCACTCCATCGAAGCGGTCGGGCCACGTTTGGCGGAACGTCCGCGCCAGGGTAAGGCCTGCCTTCTGCATGACCCGTTGGGAGGCGTGGTTGCCTGCCAGCGCGAAGGCGACTACCCGTTGCAGGTCCAGTTCTGTAAAGCCCATGCGTATCAGCACGCATGAGCCTTCGGTGGCGTAGCCCTTGCCCCAGGCTGACCGGCGCAGACGGTAGCCAAGCTCAGGCTCGTCAGAGACTGCCATCTTCCGGTGGGCGGAAGAGGAACCATCCCAGGAATTCCCCCGTAGCCTTTTCTATGACTGCCCAGAAGCCATATCCCTCGTATCGCTCGCCGTACTCGATGAACCAGGGCAGGTCCTCGTTCTGGACAACGTCGCGGGGTGTAGGCTGGCCGCCGTTGATGAAGCGCATGGCGGCAGGGTCGCTGTCGAGGTCGAACAGGTTATCCGCATCGGCTGCCGTGAAGGGGCGCAGCACCAATCGTTCGGTTTCCAGTGTGACCTGCATCTCTAAAATCCTCAGAGCCAAAGCGCTATGCGCAGCGCCCTCGTTGCTCATATCGCTTACGCTGGTTTGGGGCCTTGAGCTTGAGTAAAGTGCACGTTCATAATGTCCCCATCCTTCACCACGTACGTCTTCCCTTCCATCCTCACCGTACCCTTCTTCTTAGCTTCCACCATATTTCCGGCAGCTATCAGGTCGTCGTAATGGACCACTTCGGCGCGGATGAAGCCGCGTTCGAGGTCTGAGTGGATGGCACCTGCGGCGCGCTGGGCTACTGTGCCCCGGCGGATGGTCCAGGCGCGCACCTCGTCCTCACCTGCCGTCAGGAAGCTGATGAGGCCCAGGATGGAGTATGCCTGCCCAATGACCTCTTCCAGCCTGGATGGGCCGAGACCCATGCTCTCGCGGAACTCCGTAGCGTCCTCCGGCCCTAGCTGCCCTATCTCCATCTCAAGCTGCGCGGGTATGGCTATCGCTCCCGTAGACTGGCCGCTCCACTTCTCGTTCATGCTTGCTTCTATCTCCGCGGCACGGTCTAGATTGTTCTCCCCAAGGTTGGCTACGATGAGGACAGGTTTGGCGGTCAGGAAGCCGTAGTTGCGTATGGCTTTCTCGTCGTCCTCGCTCAGACCGAGGTCGCGTATGGGTGTGCCTTCCTCAAGCGCGGGGCTGATGCGCGACAGTACCTCCTGCTCTCGTTCACGCAGCTCTCGCTCTGGCCCCTTCAGCTTCGCAATCTCCCCCTTCAGCCTCTCCATACGCCGCTCGATAATCCCCAGGTCGGAGAATGCCATCTCAAGCATCAGGCTCTCCACGTCTCGCATCGGGTCCACACCCTCGGTCCCTTCTGGGAGGGGTACGGAGGCGTTCTCAAAGGCCCGCGCAACCAGCACCAGCGCGTCTACCGTGCTGATGAAACCGAGCGTCTGGCGGCTGATAGGCTCTTTGGCGTCTCGCTCCTTCTGGGAGGGGGATACGCCCGGCACGTCGGTGAACTGCACGTCGGCAAGCGTGGTCTTACGTGGGTGGTACATCTCCGTTAGCACACCCAGGCGTGGATCGGGCACCCTCACTACGGCAACGTTAGGCTGCTCGCCCGACGCGTATGCCGAGGTCTGCGCATGGCTCCCGGTAATCGCGTTGAAAAGTGTAGTCTTGCCGCTCTTCGGCAGCCCAATGATACCCAGGTTCAAGGCCATTCGTTACTCCGTTCTCGTAGTCCAAGGTTCAAAGTTCAAAGTTCAAAGTTCAAAGTTCAAAGTTCAAAGTGGTCGGTAGTTAGTAATTTGTAATTATTCACGTTTCACGCTTTATCATCTATATTCCGGCTTTGAACCTTGAACTTTGAACCTTGAACTTTCGTAGTCCGTCGTCCATTGTACCCGAACTGTCGGGCGATGGCACGGCGCTTGCCATATTGCGGGTGAGGGCGCGCAATACCTATCCGGGGACGAAGATGATTTATGACCGGCGATATACGACGGCCACCGAACGGTGGTCCTCGGCCCGACCACAACGCACCAGCAACCTGCAAAGACCAGGCCCTGACGGCCAGTTATCATCAAAAAATAGCCCAAATTGGTCATTTTTACGTAGCAACTTCAATTGCGGCCCGACCGTTAACTGTGGTATGATGGACCCCAGACCGGTACGGGTCGCACTGCATGGATCGCCCTTATCCAGCAGCAAGTGGCCCGCCACACCTGGCAGAATACCTTCAAATCCCACCACTCAGCAATCTACACGCCACCCGCGTTATGCGTCAGGTGTAGCCCTCCGTCGCCCAACGCAACCCAGCAATTTACTTCATTCGGGTGTTAGAGACCCGTCGCCCGTCACACGTAACAAGCCGTCAATAGAGTTTGGAATTAACATGAACCGTTTTGAGACAGCGCACGCTGAACCCCGCCAGCCTGTAATCGCCCACCTTCAAGCGCCTGAGAAGGTAGACATTGGTAGGCGGTGGACGCGCAGGCGTGGAGAGCATGGCGAGCACGGGCATTCGCACGGGCCAATGCGTGCCGTCTTTATAGCCATTGCCGCGCTTATCGTGGCGCTCCTTGCCCTCTACTTTGGATACAACGCCGCACATAATGGGCGCGTCTATAAAGGCGTGAGCGTGCTAGGTGCCGACCTCGGAGGCATGAACCCAATCGAAGCACGCGCCGCTATAGAGAAGGCTTCTGCGGGTTATCCTTCCGAGAAGGTTACCGTCTCCGGAGCCGGAAAAACATGGACGCTCGCGCCCGCCGATCTCGGCCTGGTTGTGGATGCTGATAAGACACTTGATACCGCTATGCGCATGGGGCGCTCCGGAGGTTTATTCGATAGCCTCGGTGTGCTCTTTGGCGGCGCAAAGGTAGCGCCCGCTCTGAAGTACGATGCGGCTATGCTGGACGGCGCTGTGGCCCGTATAGCTTCGGACGTGGACCGCCCGGCGGTAGACAGCAAGCTCGACCGGGACGCTGACGGCAGGGTTATCGTCACCGCAGCCTCGGCGGGCAGCCTGCTTGACCGTGCAGGTGCTCATGCCGCGCTAGAAGCGTCCGTTGCCCTGCAACCGTTCAAGCCTGCGATGGTCTCCATGCGCGACGACACTCCGAAAGTGACCGAGGTCGCGCTGAAGGCGTCCGAGGAGCAGGCATTACTTATTACAGGGCAGCCTGTCGCTCTCAAGTCGGGCAAGCGCGCCTGGACCATAGAGGCCCAGGAGCTTGGAGAGATGCTGGCTCTGACCCCGGTCGAGGCAGGCAAATGGGACGTTACGCTTGATGATAAAGCCCTGGCGGCTTATCTCGCGCCAGTTGCTGAGAAACTGAAGATTGAGCCGGAGGATGCGGCGGTTGTTCTGGGCAAGGATAAAGTGACTCTCAGAGAGGAAGAGGCAGGCCAGGAGCTGGATATGCCTGCCGCCATAGCAGCGATACGCCAGGCTTCCCTCGCCGGAGAAGATGCGCGCACGGTAGACCTCCCCATCAAGGTGATACCCGCCGCCGTGCATACCACGCAGGTGCAGGCCCTATACGATAAGACAAACGCGCTGGTCACGAAAGGCATCAGGCTTTGGTACGGCGAGGACGGCTACATACTGCGTAACGCTTCGGTGATTGGCTTCATAGACGTCGCGCCCGCGCAGGGTGGGCCTGGCGAGCCTAAGCTGGTGGTGGACGAGGATGTGCTTGCCAACCGCATATCAGGCGTGGCCTATAACTTCAATCGCTCGCCCGCCGACGCCCGATTCCGTCTGGTAGGAGGGTCTCCAAAGCAGGTCGCGTCGGGGCGAGATGGCCTGAAAGTGGACATAGCCAAGTCTCTCGACGTGGCGCTCAAGGCGATTGAGAGCTACAACGGTGGCGACCGCTTGCAGGTCGAGCTGGTGGTGGCTGTCACGAAGCCGAAGGTGAGCAATGCCGACATCGCCTCTATAAACACCCCTGACCTGCTGGGCAGAGGGCAAACCTCCTTCCAGGGGTCGTCCCCTGAGAGGGCATGGAACGTGACGCTGGGCGCGAAGAATATAGATGGCGCGCTCATCCCGCCTGATGGAATATTCTCCACAGTAGATACGGTGGGCGAATTGACCCTCGACGCAGGCTTCAAGATGGGGTATATGATCGTCAACACGGGCGAGGGTATCACCACCGTGCCTGCCGAAGCGGGGGGCATCTGCCAGGTGGCGACTACGCTGTTCCATGCTGCGTTCTGGAGCGGGTTGCCGATGGTGGAGCGCAACTGGCATTCCTACTGGATATCTAGCTACGGTGTGGCCCCCACCGGGTTGAAGGGCCTGGACGCCACCATCGCGCCCCCTGAGAAGGACTTCCGCTTCAAGAACAACACAGGCAACTGGCTATTGTTGCGCGCCATCGCCGAAAAGGGCATCCTCACCTTCAAGATTTACGGCGTCAGCACGGGCTGGAAGGTGACCGCGAGCGAGCCTGTTATCGCCAATATCGTCAAGACCGACCGCACTCCCATCACCGAAGAGACCGATAAGCTGCCGGAAGGGAAGAAGGTGCTGGTCGAGCACGCACAGGATGGCTTCACATCAAGCATCACCCGCACCGTGAAGGACAAAGACGGCAAAGTGATCGACACCTGGGTCGCCAAGAGCCGCTACGCTCCCGCCCATGACCGCACCCTGGTCGGCACGGGACCAAAGGAATAGGTCAGGAATGATAAAAGCATGAAAAAGGGCGGCTCCACAGCCGCCCTTTTTCATGCTTTTATCATTCTCGTTGGTGACTATGCCTATACCTCCTCTCCCGCTACAAATCAGGACGTTCGTCCCTGCAACTTCGTGACTATGGTCTATAGCGTACCCTAAGCAGAGGGGCTATACTCAATTTGCAGGTTTGCACAAAGGCATTAATACGCTCTATACACGACTCGTTATCTTTCAGACTTTCGCAAGTGTAGGGCAAAGGAGATATACACAACAATGAACCTCATATCAAACATCGGTAAGGTAATCAGGACACTCGGCGTTATGGGCATTATGCTCGCCCTGGCTGGTTTTATGGCCACCTCGGCCTCTGCTGCTCGCTTCCGGCCACAGGAGGACACAGGCACACTGGCTGTGCACGTCAATTTTGCTATTGCCAGCGGTACAGAGGGTAGCGTGGCTGCCGTAGTGGTACATGACCAGGCTGGCAATATAGTGGCTGAGGCATCTATAGATAGCGAAACTATCTTTGTTACCGCGCTCGCCCCCGGCGCCTACGAAGTTACTCTAGATGCGCAGGCTTACGCGTCACACACCGAGAAAGTAATGATCATCTCTGGTCAGACCAGCTCAGTGAGCGCTACCCTTGAGGCCGAGTATGGATCTCGTGCCAGTCGCCGCTAATCACAGAGCTTAAGTCAAAATCATAAGAGATAAGTCCTTCCGAATTTAAAATTCACGCTTGGCAAGCGTAGGATCCCAGGCTCAAAATGATAAAAGGATGAAAATGGGCAATGCAGCCGCCCACTTTCATCCTTTTATCATTTTGAAAGCCTATATCCACGTGCGGAGGACGGTTGAGGGTGGGGTGGTAGGATGATTATGAGGATGAGGCAAGCACGAGTATAAGTTCGGGATGTCTCATGTTTGTGCTAGAATCAGGGTAGGAGATGCACTTCTCTTACGCATACTCTGTTGTTCTGGGAAGAAGGTATGCCCTGCTCCACGGGGTCTAAGCGGAGACCTGCGATGGTGCCGGACCAGCCGGGTGCATCAGCGAGGTCAATTGAGTAAGTTTGCTCTCCCTGCTCTATGTTGAATGTGATCGACTTTTCTTCGGCGTAGGGCACTTCGGGGCTATCGCGGTAGAAGAGCTGAGCTTTGCCGCCGATGCCGCTGCTCATGCTTATCTCCAGGCGCTTGCGCTGAGATACGTCCAGCTTGAGGGGCGGGCCATACAGGTTAGGGTCGCCTAGAGGAGCGAAGCACCACCCTTCACCTGTGAAGTCCTCTTCAATGATATTCACGCCGCTCCAGCCTGCCTGCCCCGTATCGAATTGCCAACCCTCGCTTCTGCTAAAGACGGATGTGGGTGAGAATTTGTAGAACATACCAGGTCCGGCTGTTACTCGCTCATATGTGGCTGGTTCTCCGTATAGATCGAGGAGATTCTTTATCTCCCCGTCGCTGAAGACGTAATGGTCGCTGGTCTGGTCGCCGGGTGTAAGCACGCGGTCCTCGACCCACACGCTCTCACCTTTGGCCAGGGTGTGCCAGGCGCGCTTCTTGATGCTGTCTATCGCCTCAGTATGGCCTTTTGCCCCGCCAAGTAGATACCATAATTCTCTTGTTGACATAATATTGATACGATCGTAATCGAAGGGGAGATAATGTTCGGCCCCGCCTGCCTGGAGCACGATGAGGTCTTCCGGGCCTGTCAGGTGCCATAGGGCGTCGCTCACGCGGCGTTCGGGGTCGGACATTGGATCGCGCTTGGCCCATATGTCCGGTGTATTTGTCAGAAGGAGGGCTGCCAGTACGACGGCGCTGGCCGATAGGGCGACTATGCGTGTCGTGCGAGCGAGGCGCTCCCACTCGAGAGAGATAGTCAGCAGAAGCAGGAGCGGGGGCAAGACCAGTACCCAGAACTTCAAATTCTCCGGCAGCCACCATGCGAAGAAAGCGAAATACGTGCCTGTCCAGACCCAGAGCGTCCAGGCGAGCGGCCCGCCCCTATGTATAGCTTGCCTGGCTAGGGCTATGGCTAAAGCGAATAATGCGATGACCAGCACCCTGCCGGTCCAGAACTCGGCGCTGACTGCCGCGCTCAGGCCGCTCAGGGTATTTGCCGCCGTGTCCGCACGCAATGCGCCCCATGTCCCCAGGTTGCCGTAGCTGTTGATCCACTTCATGAAGGTTTCGGGCGTATTTTGCCCCGCGATCACCATACCCGCGAAGAGATAGGCCGGTATCACCACGCCCAACAGGGCAAGGATATACCTAACTACTCTCAGCAGCCGCTCGCGTCTCGATCCGGCTATCAGCCATATCCCCAGCGCGAAGGCGGGTATGATAAAGAGCGACGCCTGGTGGATCAGGGCGGCCATAGCGTGCGCAAGCCCTACCAGGTAGAAGCGCCATATGGGGCCACCCTCTCCTCCCTTGACGGCCCTCGACAGGAGCCAGGTGGCGAGCAGCAGGAAGAAGAGCGGGGGTAAGTATATTTCTACTTCAACGCTGTAGAACCAGTAGCCATAGCTGAGGGCCAATGCGAGGGTGGAGATGATGGACGCGATACGCGACCTGCTCCACTCCCACGCCAGCTTGTAGAAGAGCGCCAACCCTCCCGCGCCCGCAAGGCTGCTCAACATCTGTGCGGGTGCGTCCGCCTGCCCAGTCCAGCCGAGCGCCTGCCAGACCCTGTAGAAGCCGAGCACCGTAGGCTCATAGATCAGGTGGTGGGGCAATACCAGCGCGGAGAGGGGCTTGCCCATGTCGCGTATATACGCGATGCCATCGAAGGTGTGGAATCCGACTCTGGTCAACAGGTAAATGAGGAAAGAGACTACCGCAAAGGCGAGCGGTATCAGCAGGGTATCTGCTCGCGGGGAGTGTGAATCTGAAGAGTGCTGGCTCGCTTGATCTGAGGCGCGTGGGGAGGGGACAGTCTTTGCGCGGCGAGTAGAGGCCGTGCCCCCGTCCTTACGCGAACTGGTCATCCACGGGTTGGCGGTTCGCGTAGCCGGTCGTGGTCTCGTGCCAGAAGGCTACCTCCGGCTCGCCCAACTCCCAGCAGAGGAAGACGGTACGCCCCTCGCGCTGGGCGGGGAAGTCCACAAGCCCGCGCTCAAGGTCTTTCACCTGGATGTTCCAGGCGGCAAGCTGCTCGATGCCCGTTCGGAGCATCTCTTCCAGGGGCGCTTCGTCCTTCTTCAGTGTCGCCTGGCGCTCCTCGACGTTATGGCCGTTGCTACGCACCCTGATACGCAACGCCATCTGCTCCCCATGTATCTCGGCCAGCTTCCGCCCCTCCTCCTGCAAATGCAATAGAAGGCTGGTCAGCTCAGGCAGCCTGTCATTAGCTTCACGAACGGTGTAAAAGGTAGGCACTGGGATAGTTACGAATTACGAGTTACGAGTTACGAGTTATGAGTTCGCGCACCTATTTCAGTCGTCAGTCGTCCATCACGCATCACGTTTCATCTCGCCTATCATAGCCATCAGGCGTTGCAGGCGTTCGATGGTCAGAGTGGCGACTTTGCGGACGCGGTCGTATTGGACAGGCTCGATTGCGTCCAGCCATGTGGCTATGTCTTCATCGCTTATCTCAGCCCAACGCGAGTCCATGCTTAGGCGCGTGCCGATTAGCTTGACAGGGTCGCGGCGCTTGGGTCGGATGGTGCTTGGCACAGTCGTGCCGTTGCCGGAAGCCTCCTGTACTGAGGCCTGGGCGATTTCCTGCGCGGGCGCGGCAGAACCAGGAGCGGGTATACCTAGCTCCTGTGCCAGCTTCTCAACGTCGGCGGCGCGGAAGACGCTCTGCTGGCCCGACCCGCTGAAGGGTCTGATCTTCCCCTCACCGACCCATTCGAGCAGCTTGAGACGGGTAATGCCCAGCCGCTGGGCCGCGTCGGGTAAGTCTATGAACTTGAACCCGGTGGGGGGCATCTAGTCCTCGGTCACAAGCACGAAATGCTCTTTGGGCGCGCCACAGTCGGGGCATATGTCTGGCAACTGCTCGGCCCTGGTGAGGAGATAGCCGCAGTCGGTGCAGCGCCACACAAGCTCCATAAATTCGGTGCGCCCCGATACTACCTGGCCCGACTGTAGCTTGGCGAGGTCCATCGCCAGGTGCGGCCTTGTGATGAGGCCGACCACGCGCTCGTCGTCGTCAATCACGACGATGGGGCGGCGGCCCATCAAGCCCTGAGCGCCCGTGGTGCCGGACCCTGTATCGCCGTCGGGGGCGTTGACGACCTGCTGGACTTCGTTCAGCGCCTTCTCGACGTCGGCGTGTAGCGGGACGGTCTCGTAGCTGTCGCCCATGAAGTCCTTGACGTACGCATCTTGCGGACTGCCCCCGGACGCCGTGCAGCGCATCACGTCCTTGTCGGTAAGAACGCCCACCACTCGCCTGTTGTCGTGGGTGTCAACCACCGGCACCAGCGAAGTGTGTAGCTCATCTATCATGCGAGCTGCATAGGCGATGGTGTCTTGCCGCGTGACCACGGGAGGCTTGTCAATCATTACCTCGCTTACCTTCATGGACGGTCTCTCCTTCTTAACTCCGAACATCGGCTACCACTAACAGGACGATGGGACTCTGATAGCGGGCGCTTTGGGCGCATTATATCACAGCACTTTAGGGGGGGCAAGCATTGGACAGACGATGGACGATAGACGGTGGACGATAGAAAGCAGTAGGCAGAAGGCAAAAGGCAGAAGAAGCAATAATCTCACGCATCACGTTTTATCGTCTATCGTCTATCGTCCATAGACTTGCTCTCTAACTTCCTCCGTCAGCCCTGCTTCTCTCAATTCGTCGTCGGAGAAGGATTTGAGCGCCTGGAGAGCTACTTCTGCTACCTGGGGGTGGTCGCGGAGGGCTGCGGCGAGTTGAGGGAGGGCCTGGACGAGATGCAGCCTGCCAATGTCATAGGCGGCGCTGGTGCGCATATCTACGGTCCTGCCCTCTCGGACCGCTCGCATCAGCATGTCAACGACTGCCTGGTCGGCCTGGGCAGGATCGTTCTTGGAAAGGTGGTGGGTGTGGACAACTTGCCTGAGATTTTGCGTCAGCAGGTCTTCGCCCACCGCCCACAGGAGGGCTTTGAACTCGCCGGATGTGTACTCGTATTGGTCGGATTGGAGACTTGCAAGGGCGCTATCTTGCTCCATTCGCTTTCGGAGCACATCGAGACGGTCTCGCACTATAATCTCGATCTTCCCCCTGTCCTCTTCGACCCGGCCTAGTTGCGCGATCTTCTCCAGCGTGGCTATCTCCTCCTCCATGAGGCCGACTTCCACGCTCAGGCGCTCTCGCCGCTCCCCAGAGAGGGTCTGGGCGCGAAGCTGGCGCTTGTACCCCTCGGAGCTAAGGCGCAACTCGTCTATCCGCTTACGTATCTCGTTCTGATCTGCCAGCATGAGAAGCCTCTACTTTTGAACCGAAACTTTAGGAAGCGCTCAGACGGTGTCCAAAAAGAGAAGCACCAATTAGCCTGTCATTCTGAGCGAAGCGAAGAATTTACGATTTCTACAACAGTAGACGCCCAGAGATTTCTAGATTCTTCGCTTCGCTCAGAATGACAATCATTGCTTTACATCTTGCCTTACACTTTTGGACACCCTCTCAGACTAGGGGTATGAGCATTGGAGAGAGCCACAAACTAATCTTCACATGTTAAGAGAAGTCTATGTGAAGATAAGATCCAGCCAGCGTCTGAAGTCCCATCCTTGTTAGAACCTAACCTCACATGTTAAGGAATTGTTATGTGAGGTTAGGTTGGGGCCACATGGCTGCTATCCCCATAGTAAATGCTAAAAATGTATACCTCTACCCTATGTCTGAGCTGTTACAAACTTTATCGCCTTTGACTCTCATACGCGCATTGTGCAATAATTGAGCGCAAGACATTATACACTTTAGGAGAGGACTATTGAGTGATAACCGCACTGCGCGCCGCTCATCGCGCAAGACACTGTCGCTGGGCATCATAATAGCAGGGATTATACTGCTGGTTGCCGTGCCTCTCCTGCTGGTATCTCTCTCCTTCGGAGGGACGCGTACCATCGACCTTCCAGGCACTGCTGTGATCCTTTCCGCAGTTGTAGGCATGGCCCTGGTCGTCGTCGGCGCTGCTCTGCGAGACTGACAGGAATTACGAATTACGAATTACGAATTACGAATTACGAGTTATTGCGGGATACTCTCATGTCGAAGCTCAACAAGACCTCTGAATCTCGCCTGATGACTCTCCTGGTGCAGGTCGCTGGGGGAATATCGGGCGCTATGGCCGTAGTTGCTTTGGCAGTGGCATTGTGGCCGAAGGTTGCCAGCCCTGTTCTGCCCTCCCCTGAACAGCCGGATGCACAGGTAGTGCAAGTGCAGATAGCCACGCCATACGTGCCCGGTAGCGGAACGCTGGACGGGCAGGTGCAAGAGGGCCCCTTGAGACTTGAGATACCGCCACCGCTGGCGCCGGACGCTTATTAAGAAGCCCTACTCTACCTTTACCTCTCCTTTGCCTCCCCAGCTTATTCCTTTGATTCTGGCTGTGCTCCTGGTTGCTGTCATAAGCTTCGTGACCCTCTTTGTCTGGCGCTGGGCCGTGCGCCAACCTGCGCCTGACGTAAATACCATGCTTGACACTGTTGGACCGCAACCTCTCTCCTATGTTGCGGTCGGCGCGTCAGACGTGGAGGGCGTAGGTGCGGACGACCCCACCAGCGAGAGCTGGATCAACGTGCTGCATGGCATGATGCCGTCCGGCACCCGCCTGACCCGCCTGGGGCGCGGCGGCATTACACTGCGTGAGGCGCTGGATGTGGAGGTGCCGCGAGCGATTGCCGCCCGGCCTGACGTGCTGACGATGTGGCTTTGCGTCAATGACGTAGGGCGGGGAGTGGCGCTCAACGACTATCTGAAAGACCTCGACAAAGCCCTCCGTATCCTTACGCGGCAGACCGATGCCACTATCTATATACTCAACTTACCCGACTTGAGCCTGATATTGCCCGCCCAGGACGATTCACAACTTCCTCTTATCCAGGGCGGAGTGAAGCAGTGGAATGCGGGGATTGCCACCACCGTCGCCAGGTTCGGCGACAGGGTAAAGATAGTGGACATTTACCCGATCAGCGCGGAGGTGCTTGAGCGTCCCGATTATCTATCTGCCGATGGCTTCCACCCCAGCACGAGCGGCTATAGGCGGTTGGCCGAGGTGGTTTGGGGCGTGATGCGTGAAACGTGATGCGGGAGGAGTTAACCGCAAGATCGGTAGGCTTTACCTTTTGCCATGCAAGATAAAGATCGCTTGTTAGCACGCTATTATGACTTGGAGCACAGGGACTTTACGGAGGACCTGGACTTCTACATGCAGTACGCGCTCCACCTGGACCCAAAGTGCAAGCTTCCATTACTTGAGCTAGGGTGTGGGACCGGGCGAGTAGCTATCGCGTTAGCTGAGGCAGGGTTTCGGGTTGTAGGGGTGGACACATCTGAGGGTATGCTGGCGGTATGTGAGGAGAAGGTAGGGGAGAGGGGTATTTCGAAGAAGCTCCAGCTCGTCCATGACGACATGCGCGACCTGTCGAATGTGGGCGGCGGGCCGTTCAATATGGCCTTCTGCGCGCTCAATACGTTCGCCTATCTCACCTCTACCGAAGACCAGCTAAAGATGCTTCGCACGGTATATTCTCTCCTGGTGCAACATGGCATCTTGATTATTGACCTCACCCCGCCCGTGGTTCACCTTCTCCCCCCGCAAGATGGCGAGATGGTGCATCATGGGAGCTTTGATGCAGGGGAGGAGGGGACGTTGCATAAGCTTGTCTCCGGTGTCGCACATCCTTCCACGCAAACGCACGACGTTACGGTCTTCTACGATTTGGAAGGTGACAACGGCGCGCTCTCTCGTACGACGCAGACGATCACTTTTCGATGGACGGGCAGGTACGAGATGGAGCTACTGCTACAAGCAGCCGGGTATAGGGTTGAGAAGGTTTACGGTGATTATGAGCTTGGCGAATATGATGACGGCAGCGAACGCATGATATTTATAGCCCGAACTTAGGGCATGGCACGCCATGCCCTAAGTTCTACAAACGCTGATTTTCGTCTACTAATCTCTCCAGATCAGCTACTCCCACCTCGGCAAGGCTGCTCACGACCATCTGCGCTCCTGCTTCCCTGAGCGTATCTTCGGTCTGGGTGGTAGTAACGCCCAGTATAGCTGCGCCTGCTCGCACCCCTGCCTGTATGCCTGCGGGCGCGTCCTCTATGACCACTCCGTCGCGTGGCTCGACACCCAGGCGCTCGAAGGCGAGCAGGAAGACCTGGGGATTTGGCTTCCCTTCCGAGACATCGTCGCCGGAGGTAATCGCTTCGATGTAGGGCGAAACGCCAGTCACCTCAACCAACAGCTTGACGTTCTCCATAGGTGCGGATGATCCTATGGCCTGCCGCCAGCCTGCTTTTCGTAAAGCATCTATGAGGTCCAGTACGCCTGGCAGCGCGCGCAGTGTCGTAGCGTTCCGGCGGAAATGACCTTCCTTGCTTTGGGTCATGCGCTCAACCCCTTCGGCGTCCATTACTTTCCAGAGGGAATTGATGATGTCGGTGTTGTGCCGCCCGAAGATTGCCTGGAAGTCCTTCTCGGCGTCGTATGGCACGTCGAACTCCTGCGCCATCGCCGCCCAGGATGCGTTGTGCGCCTCGGCGCTGTCCACGATTACCCCATCCAGGTCCCAGACTACTGCTCTTTTGGCTGGCATTATCGCTCCATACGTATAGTGCGTATCCAGGGCACGGCGCGCCGTGCCCCTACGGGCGTGCTCTTTCCAGTATTATGAGGTCGGCGTTGGCGGTCCTCTCTTCCAGGGTCAACAGGGCGAAGGAGAGTGGGCCGCCGAACCTGGGCTTCGTGCCTGCGGAGCCTGGGTTGAGGAAGAGCACGCCGCCTTCGCTCTGGATAAGCGGGATGTGGCTGTGGCCGCAGATTGCCACCTGTGGTTTTGGCTCAGGAAGCCTGGGCAGCCAGTAGTCAGGCTTGCCGCCGATATGCGTCATGTAGACATCCACCCCTTCATACACGCGCCTGAAGTCGTCCGGCAGATCACTTACCCTCCCTACAACATCTACGTTGCCGCGCACGGCATATACAGGCGCGACCTCTCCCAGTTCAGCGAGTAACGGGTAGCTCCCTACGTCCCCTGCGTGCAGTATCAACTCCGGCTTCGCCTCGCGCAGAGCAGGCATGAGGCGGGGATGGAGTGTGCCATGTGTATCTGAGATGACGGCGATTAGCATGGTAATCAGTGTGGGTAATTGGTATGCGGATTAATCACAAAGAACACAAAGACACAAAGAACACGAAGATTTATTAATGGTTTTGTTCACCGCAGAGACGCGGAGACGCAGAGGAAGGTATGGTGCTGACGATCCTAATAAATCTTTGTGGTCTTCGCATCTTTGTGTCTTTGTGTTCTTTGTGATTAAATCGTCCATCGTCCATCATCCATCGTCCGTCACCCAACTCCGGTCACGGCTTGAATAACTGCCTCCCTAGCAGGCCGAGTAGCACATCATAGGGCGGCTTGTTTTCGGGGTGGTATTCGAAGCGGGCGCGCTCGAAGTATTGGACTGTGTGGGTCTTTCCGTCGGTGCCGCGCTCCTCGAATTGGTCGGAGAGGGGGAGGCCCACGATAGGGACGCCCAGCGTCCGCCACCGCTCAAGGAACTTGCCCCATACGCAGTGCCCCGTCTCTTTCGCGCAGACCAACTCGGCACCTGTTGGCGGTGGGATGCCTGGGAACTTGCGCCCTTGCACAAGCTGGCTGCCGAGGAGACCGAGCAGCACTTCAGCATCTGTACCGCTATACTCAGGGTGGTACTCGAAGCGGGCGCGCTCGAACCACTGCACTATGTATTGCTCCCCGTCGGTGGGACTCTTCTCAAGACGCTCTCCGGTGATGGGGTAGCCGAAGAGGGGGAGGCCTCCGTTGTTCTGCCAATGGGGCGCGAAGCGAGTAGATGGCCTGAAGCCTGTGGGAGATTTCACGTCTATGGCAGGGTCAAGCGCGGATGTGTCCCCCGGCGCTTCCTCGATTACGTAGATGGGGTCTTCGCTGATGGTGACGGCAATGTTACCTCCCTTAACCGCAACGTCGAGCTTGCGTCCGCCCGACTCCACTACCTGTACGGCGGGTTGGGAGACAGGCACATTTACCGCTTCAGGCGCGCCCAGCTTCCAGATGACATGTACCACCGAGCCATCTTTGGTGAACCTGTAGTGGTAGCGGTCCCACTGGGGCTGCCACCTGTTTGGGACAGAGCGCATAAGCAGCCCCTGGTTGAGGAAGGTCGCGCCCTCTAGCAAATGAGTCATTACCCTGTACGCTATCAATGCGGGCTTATATGTAAGGTTGTTCCGCATGAGCGCCATGTTGCCCCAGAGGTCGCCTGGTGGCGAGTTGAACTTGTCCTTCAGCTGGAAATAATCGAACTGGGTGACGTTGGGCGAGGCCATAGCGATAGCGTGGAGGCGCACCAGCCGCCGTGCCTGCTCCTCTTCAGAGACGCCGAGCGTGCCGCAGGGGTTACAGGTGGAATAGCCGTGCTCGGTTATCCATATCTCCTTGTTGGGCGCGCCGTGGTCCTTCAGCCACTTGTAAGACATGTCGAGGCGATACTGGAAGTTCTGTACGACTGTCTTTGAGTCGGTGCTCTCCGGGGGACGATCAGGCATGTATGGGTGGATCGAGAGCACGTCGAAGTTCAGCTTGCCGCCTGAGGCTGCCACAACCGCATCGAGGAAGGCCATGCCGCCGTTGTTAGTGTCGTGTATAGATAGGCCGCCTATCAGCACGGTGGCTTTTGGATTGGCTTTTTTGATAGCGGCGTAACTCCCGGCGAGCATCTGTGAGTATATGGCGGGACGGTTGCAGCCGTCACACTTGAAGGTGATCTCCACGTCAGGCTCGTTCCAGATTTCCCACACGTCTATCTTTCCCGCATAGTGGGCTGCCGCCACGCCAGCGAAGTCTACAAAGTCCTGCGGGTTGCTGGGTACGTGCCAGTACCAGTCGGCCTCCGTCTTGGGCACGCCGGACGCCCATGATGGAGTAGTCTGGATAGCGCCGACTACGCCAATACCTCTATTGACCAGCTCGTTTATCCAGGGGTCGTAAGCGCTCCAATTGTAGGAGCCTTTCTGGCTTGGCTCAAGGTTGGCCCACGACATCTCCTCGCGGCTCCACTTCACGCCTATGTCGGTGGCCTCCCCGAGGAGCTTCATCTTCTCGTCTTTCGGGCGCTCCAGGCCCGTTATGTAGAGGTTCATGCCGAAGAAGGAGCGTGGCGGCAGCGGCGATGCGCTTGCATCCTGCGGCGAGAGCGCAGGCCCTCCCATAGGGAGAAGGCTCATAGCTACTATCAACAGGGCCAGCAGGGAGTTAGGAATGTGGAAACGACTATTCATGCGGAAGTAAACTCATTTCTAGGGGCCATTACGCGGTATCCAGGGTATTTACTTCTGATTATAGCCAGCACATGCACGCAAGGTCAAACGTGAAACGTACTCTAATTCTGGGTTTAGAGAAATGACAGCTGATAGCTGAAGTAGGTTGAAACAGGCTTCCAAGCCGCTTATCCTAAGGTAACCACACCAAAAGGAGCAAGCAGCATGGAAAGCCTAACAGATTTTATCACACAGTACAGTTGGAAGGACATTTTCACCATTTGGTTCGTGTTGGTAGATGACGCACATGCGCTGTTGCACCAGCACTTCGGAGAGTGGCGCACTAGAGGACCCAAGCCAGTGTTTGCAGATAGTGAGGTGATCACCATAGCCCTCATAGCCGATACCTTCTTCGCAGGGCGAGAGGACAAGACTTTGGCTTTCGTTAGACAGTATCATCTCGAGTTGTTCCCCCACTTGCCTTCTGCGGGCTGCTTCAACACACGAAGGCGTGCCCTCAGCCTGATAGCGGAGCAGGTGCGTCGAGTGCTGCTTGGGCAGTGGGGTCTGCTTGAGAATGGAGAGGGAGAGCATACCACCGACCGCCTTGTGGACAGCGCACCCATCCCTGTGTGTACCTATACGAGAGCTAAGGAGAACCGCACCATCTGGCAGACTTGCCAACCTAGAGACCTCTACTTCGGAGTGAGTGCTTCTCGCAAAGCCAAGCTCTTTGGTTTCAGGTTGCACCTTGAGACCACCACGCAGGGAGTAGTGGACAGTTGGCTGTTGGCTCCTTGTGGTATGCACGACAGCCAAGCGTTGGCAGGGTTGCACGTGGGTGAAGAGTTGCACAACCTGACGATGTTGGCAGACGGAGCGTTCAACAATCCTGGCTGGCTGGCACAGATGCGTCATAAGCATGATACCTCTGTAAGGGTGTGGGCTACTCCACGCGCTGATTCTCGCCATCCCTGGCCCACGGAGTTCAGAGCCTTTATCACACGCATACGCCGTCGTATCGAGACCGCCCTCAGCGTGCTCTGCGTGGTATTCAATGTTGAGCAGCCTGGCTCTCGTTCTCTCACTGGCTTGGTTGCTCGCACTGCTTCTCGCATATTGGCTTACACTTTGGCTTTTGTTACTGGTCCTTTGTTAGCTCTCTTCGGCTTCCAAACCCAGAATTAGAGTACGTGAAACGTGATGCGTGATTATTAAACGCCAAGACGCAAAGTGAACCAAGAGCGCCAAAATTTATAGGGTTTTGATGTACGAGAATTCACAATACCCTCACGCATCACGCATCACGTTTCCCCCTCTACATCTCAAGGCTGTTGACAGGCAGAGGTAGGCATGATATAAGTGATGCACGGCATCCTCGCTGAATCTTGTGAAAGGGGGCATACGCGAATGGGTGACAAAAGTCCCAAGAACAACGACAAGAAGCGCAAGCAGCAGAACTACAGAAGGCCTCGAAGGAAAATAAAGCGGCCAAGAAGTAGTCTGCCATTTACCACTATTCTTGTCATTAGACAACAGGAGCCTGGACAATGCGTGTCCAGGCTCCTGTTGTCTGTAAGCGATGCCCGCGAAGACACGTAGGGGCACGGCGCGCCGTGCCCCTACACTACTGCTCTCCCGGGAGCAGCCCTTCCTCTTTCAGCCACATCTGCACGAACTGCTCTTCATCAGCCTGTATATTCACTTCGCCATTTATTTTGGCTTCAAGGAGGGCTTGCAGGATGCGTCTGTAAGCCGCTCCTGGCGGCAGCCCCAACTGCCGGAGATAGTCTCCCGTAAGGTAGGGCTTGATGAAGCGTGTGGTGGTAAGGTAATCGAGCAGGCGCTCCCACGTCACGTCGTCGGCAGAAAGCGCCCGTATCCGCGTGTATGCTTCTAAAGCATTTGGGTCCAATGTGTGGAGCAGGTTGTAGACCTGGGAGCGCGATAAACCTCGCTCGCCAAGCTGGGGCCATAGCTGTGCGAGCTTCGCCGCGTCTTGCATCAGCTTGCGCTGCGGGGCGGCCAGGTTGAGGGCCTGCGCAAGTTGTCCCGCCTCACCCGGCTCCTGCGCGAACTCCGCTCCGATGGCGGCAAGGTACGCATCGCGCCTCTCGGCTGGGGTAATGCTGTCATCCCTTGCGATGTCGAGTCTGTCAGGGGTGTAAGGCCAATGGAGCGCAGGGTGGATAGATTGCAAGATACCCATCTTCTCCAGCCTCGCCAGCATCGCCCCGGCGTTCGGCTCCTCCAACACCTTCAGCAATTCCCTCACGACTTTATCTGTCGAGACGGTGTAGAGCGCGCCGTCGCGTATCGCCTGCAAGGCAAGCTCAAGGGTCTCTTGCTCGATACGGAAGCCGAGTCGCTCGGCGAATCTCACCGCCCTGATGAGACGTGTGGGGTCGTCCTGGAAGCTCTGTGTATGGAGCACTCTAATGAGGCCCGCGTTCAGATCAGCGAGGCCGCCGTGAGGGTCCACCAACTCACCCGGACCATCGGCGGTGAGGCTTGCGGCCATCGAGTTCACGGTGAAGTCCCGCCTGACAAGGTCGTCCCATATCGTCCCCGCCTCAACGGTAGGCAGCGCGCCGGGGGTTTCGTACCTCTCGCGTCGCGCGGTCACAAGGTCGAGGTGGATTTTGGATTTTGGATTTTGGATTTTGGATTTGCTGGGTTGTAGGGTTTGGACATCTGGCCTGCGATTTTGGACTGTGAGGGTAGCCGTGTCGAACCTGTCGTGGGCCTCTACCTCGCTACCCGTTTCCTGAGCCAGTAAAGCGGCTAGTGCGTGAGCGTCTCCCACAACGGAGATGTCAAGGTCGGTGTTAGTGATGCCGAGGAGGGCGTCACGCACCCAGCCGCCTACAAGGTAGACCTCCCAACCATGTTCTGAAGCAAGGCGCGCTGCCAGCGCAAGGATATGCTGCGCTTCGGGGGAATACGCCGCGTCGAGACGTGAGTTTATTGAGGAACACACCTTTTCAGCGCTTCGATGACGATTTCGTTCTCTTCTATAGTGTTGTAGAAGTAGGGAGAGATGCGAATTGCACCTGGGCGGTAATCGGTGATGATACCTTGCTCCGCGAGAGCGTGCACTGCGCTGCGGGGGTCGTCCATGTTGAGGAGGACGATAGCGGTGCGCTGCTCAGGAGTGGGCGCGATGCGGGGGGTGAAGCCTGCTTCGCGGGCGCGCTCGATAAGGTCTTCGGTCAGAGCCATACTGCGCTCCCTGATGCGCTGAGTGCCTATCTCCTCGATGATGGAGAGACCGCCCAGCGCGGCGTATGCCGCCGCCACCGAGGGCGTACCCATCTCATAGCGCGTGGCCTCATCTCTCCACTGGAGGGATGATATGTTGAAGTCAAACTGGTTGCTCATGCCCCACCATCCTGCGATGGTCGGCTCAAGGTGTGCTGCGCGTGGGCTGACGTACATGAAGGCCATGCCCGGCCCGCCCAACAGCCATTTGAGGCTTCCCGAAACGTAGAAATCCGCGCCCATCTCCACGACGTCGGTGGGTAGCTGGCCCGTACCCTGGTACGCATCAATCAACAATAATGCTCCACGCTTATGCGCCATCTCGGCAAGCGTCCGCACATCCTGTATTGCTCCGCTCGTGAAGTAAACGTGCGAGGTTACGACCAAAGCTGTATTTTCATCAATAGCTTCGTCGAACATCTCAAGGGGCACAGTAACGCGGTCAGGACTCTTGAGCACCTCGACGCTGATGCCCTGTGGCCCCTTTGCGAGGAAGCCATGTCCCACTGTAGGGAAATCAAGGTCGGTGGTGACTACCTTCTTGCGCGTCGAGAAGTCGAGGGCGCTGGCGATGCTCGCTACAGCGACTGAGATAGAAGGGGTAAGAGCGATACGGTCGGGGGTCGCGCCTATCACTCGCCCATATGCACCACGTAGCTCAGCCAGCTTCCCGACCCAAAGGTTGTACCAAGCTGACGCCCCCATCGCCGCCCACAACTCAAGGAACTCCTGTACGCCCGCGACTGATCGCTTTGAAAGCGCACCTAACGAGCAGGTGTTTAAGAAGGTCTTCTTCTGGAGGATGGGGAACTCGTCGCGGTAGGAGAGGAGATTTTCCAATTTTGGATTTTGGATTTTGGATTTTAGATTGCTTGAGGTTTGGGTTGTTTGCATATTAGGAAGGCTCCTGAGTGCGCGTTCTGGTCGTGTGTACTATATCACCATGCCCAGGTGGGCGCAAACTATGCGAGACGCGTAACAATTCAGACATACGGTAAAGATATACATCTCTGATATTTATCAGGGGATAGCAGCCATGTGGATCAAAGCTAACCTCCGATAAGGATTCCTTAACATCGGAGGTTAGCTTTGAGTAAGGATGGCGCTCATGGGTCTGGCTGAATCTGATCTGCACATAGACTTCTCTTAACATGTGCAGATCAGTTTGTGCGCTTCACCACTACTCTTACTACCGATCTTAATGCTTATCGAGACTCAACGTAGCGAGACTGAGAAGATGAACACTAACTATCGAGTTGCGACCTTGCATGTCCGCATTGCGTAAATTGGTAAGTATTCGATTGTCGGGGCGGTTCGTGAACTGCCCTATCGTGAACATTCCAGCGTGAACAAGTGCTGGCCCTCTCAGGGCGGTTCACGAACCGCCCCTACTCAACTCTGAACTCTCGTATAGATTGAAGTTGTTGACAACCCACCTGCGCAAGCCTATACTGAGCGTGAATGTGGCCTCATATGGAGGGGAAGAAATTATGCGTACATTTTTGAAACCGAAGGGACCGTTACGCTTACCTCTAATCTTGTTGGTAATTGCCGCGAACGTGCTTGGTATGCTCGGCCTCAGCGCGTGCGATTTGGACGCATCGTCTGATCCCGGCACCAAGCCGAGCGATGCTATCGAGGTAACTGTCGCCTATTCTTCCGAGAAGAAGCCCTGGATGGAGCCGCTTGCGAACCAGTTCAATAAAGAGAAGCACACACTGCCCGGCGATAACAGGCAAATCTGGGTTACGGCTACCGTCGCGGATAGCGGTACGGCTCGCAAGCAGATTGTTGACGGGAGCTTGCAGCCCGTCGTGTGGTCCCCTTCTAACTCCCTTTGGAAGTCGGTACTCAACTTCGAGGCCGACCAGGAACTTGCTGGGTCCGGGCCTGGCGAGTTTGACCGGCTGCTCATAACCCCCGTCGTGCTGGCGATGTGGAGGCCAATGGCGGAAGCGCTTGGCTGGCCCAGCAAGCCGATTGGCCTCAGCGACGTGCTTGCCCTCAACAAGAATCCGCAGGGGTGGGGCGCGGTAGGGCACCCGGAGTGGGGCCAATTCAAATACGCGCATACCAACCCTGAAGTATCCTCTACTGGCCTCTCCACGGTCGCCGCCGAGTTCTACGCGGGAGTGGGTAAGACCTCCGGCCTTACCGAAGCGGATGTAAGCAATCCGGACGTGCAGAAGTTCGTCAAGGATATAGAGCAAAGCATCGTCCACTACAGCGCCACCACCACTATCTTCAAAGAGAACGTTCGCAAGGGCGGCATGAACTATATTTCCGCGGTGGCCTTCGAAGAAGTCACCGTGCTTGAGCTTAACCAGAGCGGTATGGAAACGCCTCTCGTCGCCATATATCCTAAAGAGGGCACTTTCTTACATGATAACCCCTACATCATTCTGAAGGGGACCTGGGTCACGGAAGACCAGCGCAAGGCAGCGGGTGTCTTCAAGGACTACCTATTGCTGGCGGAGAACCAGCAGAAGGCCCTCTCACTTGGCTTCCGTCCAGCCAATACGGAGGTCTCTTACCGGACCGAGCCGTTCACCCTCCAAAATGGCGTGGACCCCTCACAGCCGCAGACGACTTTACAGGTCCCATCACCCCGCGTCCTGGTGAATGTGAAGAATGCCTGGAGCATCCTGCGCAAAGAGGCCAACATTGTGCTTGTGCTCGATATTTCAGCTTCGATGGACGACCAGGATAAGCTGGTAAACGCGCTGGAGGGGTTGAAGCTTTTCCTCGCGCAAACAAGGGACGTTGACCGGGTAGGCTTCGTGGTCTTTGGCAGCTCAGCGCAGGTACTTGTCCCCACAGACGTGCTTTCAAAGACGCGGGACAAGATACTGGCATATATAAACGATCCCTCCACCATCCCCCGCTCTAGCTCGACGGCCATATATGACGGAGCAGCCTCGGGACTGGACGAGCTGGACCGCCTGAACGACAAAGAGCACATCAACGCCATAGTGCTGCTGACCGACGGTATAGATAACGCCAGCCAGCCAAGCAATAAAAGCGAGGTGCCTCGCCGCCTACGCCAGAACCGCGACGAGCTTTGGGCCGTCAAGCTCTTCCCCATAGCTTACGGGAGCGGCAAGGGCAACGTGGACACAGGCGTGCTCCAGGAGTTCGCCAACGACACTCAGACGCGCATGGTGAGCGGCGACGTGACAGATATACGCAAGATATATGACGAGATGAGCAACTACTTCTAGGGATTGACGGACGAAAGACGAAGGACGAAAGACGAATGGCAGGTTCCGTCTTTCGTCCTTCGTCTTTCGTCCGCTTGTGCTATAATAGGGAATCCGTGCCGGGAAGGGGAGGGAGCCATGCCGCAGGGTGAGGCCCGCGCTTACAGTGACGACGAATACGTGACTTATGTAGTGGCCGACGTGCTCAACTTCGGCGGCTTCTTCGGCGGAGAGACCGTCACCCTCGACGCGAGCTTGAGGGCTGACCCCGGCAAGATGTCCAGCTTCATTATCCCTGAGCACGTGTTCGACAACCTGACGGTGCGCCACCTGATCGCGCCAGGCATGGCGCTTGGCCTGGTGGTGGATAATGGCGAGGTGCGCGCAGCACGCGTGCTTGGCGCTCCCACACGCGAGCAGGCTCAAGGAGATAGTGAAGCCCCCTACGCCCAGCGATTCCGGTCCGGCTCCACGCGCGCTTTCTTATAAGTGCTCCACCTGCAACCTCTGGATTACGGGCACCCCGGAGATGCGTGAAGGGCAATACTATTGCCGCCTGTGCGGGGCGAAGTTGGGATGAAACGTGATGCGTGAAATGTGAAACGTACTCTAATTCTGGGTTTTCCTGAACTCATCACACGTGAAATTGAGATACTTTACTGGAAAACGACCCTGTTTCAGCCAGATTCGGCATCAGATTGGCCTTTGCAAGCCTCCAAAATGGACCTTTTGAGCGTCAATTAAACCCAGAATTAGAGTACGTGAGGATATTGCGGAATAGTGTATAACTCGTAACTCGTAACTCGTAACTCGTAATTCCCAAAGAACCTCTGCGAACTCTGCGTCTCTGCGGTGAATTAGAGCGGTGAATTAGATAGGATATTTATCTCACCTATACGACTACTAGATTAAGGAGAAATTGAACAAGCATGGATTAAACATTACAGATGTTGAAAGACCTCACGGAAGCGCCTGGCGTGCCTGGGCAGGAAGGGCCTGTGCGGGAAGTTATGGCCCGCTACCTGGAGCCTCTGGGAGAGGTCATGCAGGACAAGCTTGGCTCTATTGTCGCGGTCAGGTCGGGTAACGGCGTTGACCGGGAGAGCGCGCCCAAGGTGCTCCTTGCCGGGCACATGGACGAAGTCGGCTTCCTGGTGACGATGATTACCGACGAGGGCTTCCTCAAATTCCAGACATTGGGCGGTTGGTGGGAGCAGGTCATGCTCGCCCAGCGCGTCACCGTTCGCACTCACAAGGGCGACCTTACCGGCGTATTTGGCTCCAAGCCACCCCATATACTTACCGCCGACGAGCGCAAGAAGATGGTTGAAAAGAAGAATATGTTTGTAGATATAGGTGTGATGAGCAAGCAGGAGGCAATTGACGCGGGAGTGCGTCCTGGCGACCCGATAATCCCAATCTGCCCCTTCACCGTCATGGCGAATAGCAAGATGCTGCTCGCCAAAGCGTGGGATAACCGCTTCGGGTGCGCGCTGGCGGTGGCCGCCCTCAAGAGTGCGGGTGATGACCACCCCAATACTATTTACGCGGGAGCGACCGTCCAGGAAGAGGTAGGTCTGCGAGGCGCGGCAACACTGGGACACATGGTAGACCCCGATGTTGCAATCTCCATCGACGTTGGCATCGCTGGGGACACTCCCGGCGTCAAGGCTCACGAGGCGCAGGGTAAGCTTGGCAAGGGTCCGGTGCTCCTGATTTATGACGGCTCTCTCATCCCCAATCTCAAGCTCCGCAACCTCTTCGTAGAAATCGCCGAGCAGGAGGGCATCCCCTTCCAGTACGATAGCGTGGCTGCGGGCGGCACGGACGGGGGCAGGTTCCAGTTAGCGAGCGACGGCGTGCCCACAATCAATATAGGCATCCCCGCTCGCTATATCCACTCCGCCGCTTCGATGGTCAACCTGGACGACTTCAACAACGCCGCCCGCCTGCTGGTAGCCGTCATCAAGAGGCTAGATGCAGAGACGGTGGCAGGGCTGAAGCCCTAATTCTAAATTATGAATTCTAAATTTTGAATTGATCCCCATAATTCAAAATTTAGAATTCAAAACTCAAAATTCCAAAAGGGGGTCAACGATGAAGTTGAGGCTCGCTGAAAGGATGTACCGGCTCGGTACGGAGACTGCATTTGAGGTCGCGGCGCGCGCCAGGGCGTTGGAGGCCCAGGGTAAGCCTGATCATCCATCTGGAGATAGGGGAGCCGGACTTTGATACACCCAAGCACGTCCGGCAGGCGGCTGCCGAGGCGCTTGAGCAGGGCTATACCCATTACAGCGGCTCGACCGGCATACCAGAGTTGAGAGAGGCCATCGCCCGCTATGCGGGCAAGAATCGTGGGCTGCACTTCGACCCCGCCAACGTGGTGGTCACGCCGGGCGCCAAGCCGATCATGTTCTACACTATCATGGCGCTGATCGAGCCTGGGGACGAGGTAATTTACCCCAATCCTGGCTTCCCCATTTACAAGTCGATGATCAACTTCCTGGGGGGCGTGGCGGTTCCATTACAACTGAGCGAGATACGCAACTTCCACGTCAACATCAAGGAGTTGGAGAGCAAGATTTCCTCCAAGACCCGCCTCATCATTATCAACTCGCCTAATAACCCGACCGGCAGCGCCCTTTCCAGGAGCGACCTGGAAGCAGTGGCTCGACATCGCGGTCGAGCATAACATCATGGTGCTGGCGGACGAGATATACAGCGAAATCCTCTATGACGGGGTGGAGCACCACACCATTATGAGCTTCCCAGGCATGATGGAGCGCACTATCCTCCTCGACGGTTTCTCCAAGACCTTCGCCATGACGGGCTGGCGAATGGGCTATGGTATCTTCCCAGGAGAGATGATACCGCATGTCAGCCGCCTGATCATCAATAGCGTATCCTGCACATCCACCTTCAGCCAGAGGGCTGCGATTGAGGCGCTGGAAGGGCCGCGTGGTGAGGTGGACAAGATGCTGGAGGCGTTCGCCAGCCGCCGCGACCTTGTGTACGAGGGGCTGAACAAGATTGACGGGTTGCGCTGCAACAGGCCGGAGGGAGCGTTCTACGCCTTCCCCAACATAACCGACACGGGGATGACTTCACGCGAATACGCCGATTACCTGCTCAACGATGCAGACGTGGCGGTGCTCCCAGGCACATCCTTCGGAGAGTACGGCGAGGGCTACATTCGCATCTCCTTCGCAAACTCCGAGGAGAACCTGCGCAAGGCAATGGAGCGTATCGAGAAAGCCAACCTCAAGCTCCCCGCCATAGCTGCTGAGATTGGGGTCAAGTAGCGTGCTGAACAGTAAGATGTGTAGATTGTAGGGGCATGGCGTCGCCATGCCCTGCAAATGCAGTATGTGGTTTCGCTCTAGTGCTGCGTCTTAGCCTCGCCCGGCAGATAAATCTGCGGGCTACAAGTTACAAAGCCCGCCTGCGCGGGCTAGCCCGTACTTATCGTTGCGGCCTATCACGTTTTAGCGCGTCAGCCCGCGCAGGCGGGCTTCGTATATGTAGCCCGCAGATTTATCTGCCGGGCGGAGTTACGGGCAGCTTACTATGAGTCGCGCCCGTATCTTGGACCGTCCAGGATGGCTCCTGGTCGCGCTGGCAGTGCTATGTTCCCTCGGAGTGGGAGCCGCATCTTTGCGGCATAGCGGCTCCCTTGCTTTCCCCATTGACGACGGCTATATCTACAGCAATTACGTGCTGGCAGCGTCGCAGGGGCACGTTTTTACCTACAACCTGGGGGAGACGAGTGGGGGCATAACCGGACTCGCCTGGTATCTCCTTTGCATTATCTCTTACACCCTAATCGCTCCATTCCATGCGTGGATGGGAGGGTTAGCGCCCCTTAATTTGCAGTCTGGTTCGTCCCTGGCAATGCAAGCAGGGCATCTCTATCTTGCCGCCTACATCCCAGGCGTGCTGTGCCTGGCCGTGACAGCCATGGGCGTGCGCCGCCTTGCTGCCCTGGCACTACCACGTTCGGATACCAACCCGCGCACGCGAGACGCCTTCTGCTGGCTGCTCGGTGCCATTGCTGGCGCAGACCTGGGCCTGGTATGGGGCGCGATGTCAGGGCTTGAGGTCGCGTTATCTTCAGCATTTGTGGCGTGGTCTCTTTGCTTGCTGCTTGCCGAAGCGCATGAAGGGCGTTTGCGGTGGAGTTTGCTGTTGGTGGCTCTCCTACCCTGGGCGCGACCTGAATTGCTCGTCGTGGGAGTGGCGGGGCTGGTGTGGCTGCTTCTGAGGGCGCTATTTTTTACGTCACGGGAAGATAGGCGGCAAGCACTCGCCAACGCAGGCATATACTTAGGCGCGATGTTAGCTGGTGTGCTGGCCTTGTTCGCCGTCTACTTTATAGGGTGGGGCAAGCCGCTGCCAAGCTCATTCTATGCGAAGGTGGGAGGGCTGCGGCTTGGAAGTCGCTTCTTATCGGCTGCGGAGGAGCTGGTTATTGCGGGGCGTTACCTGCCGTTTGTCGCCGCCACGCTCGCTCTTTTGGGAAGCGTGTCTGCCTGGATAGGTGCTCCTGCGCGAGAAAGCCATTTTAAAAATGAAAGGCATATAGCACGCTGGTCTGCCTTGCTCCTGCTTCTGACCTCTGTACTCTTTATTGTAGCGATAATGGCAAGCCTCCCCTGGTTCGGGCAGGAAGACCGCTACTTGCTTCCCGTTCACCCTGTTGTAATTGTGCTGATTGGCTTACTTTTATGGTTCTTCCTACAGCGCCTCAGCTTTGATGTGCTGCTCTCCAGGAAATGGGTTCTGCCTGGCTTTGCTGTCATAGTGCTGCTCGCAAGCGTTGGTGCGAACTATTGGTGGGCTACCCGCAATTATGCCGTGCAGGTGCGCAACATCGCTGATGGGCACGTGCGTCCTGCTCTTTGGCTGGCAAACTATACAACACCTGACAGCCTCGTGGCGTCTGAGCCAATAGGCGCGGTCAAGCTCTTCTCGGATCGCCGCACAATTGACCTGGTGGGACTCACAACCTCCGCAACCCTCGGCACATATGGCAACTGGTCCCTGGCGTGGCGTGCGCTGAAGGATGCGGACGCAGACTATTTACTCTTCTATCCCCAGTGGTTTGGCCGCGAAGGTATACCTCGATGGGCCGTCGAGAGGGTGCGCTTCGTCATCCCGGACAACAAGATAGTTGGCGACTCCGTGATCGCCATCTACGAGTTGCGCTGGGACTTGTATGAGGAGCAATGAAGCTACAGGGTGACTTTCGTCCACCCGGAACCGCGATAATCGTCCCATTGCCCTGCACCAGTCTATGACTTATAGTTCTAATGGGCGATAATCACCCGAAATTAGAAGTTAGAAGTTAGAAATTAGAAGTCCGCAATTCCACAGGAGGGAGCTATTTGGAGGTCATAGGCGCGCTAGTTGCCTTACTCATCGGTTTCATCGTAGGGTTTGCGATAAACGTAGTCTCCACGCGCCTTTCGGCTAACAAGCCGTTGCTTGCCGCGTTGGGTTGCACGCGCTCGGATCACTCCCTTAGTTTGGCACAGGCGCTTCCCATCGTGGGGTATGCTCTCCAGGGTGGGCGCTGCTCTACTTGCGACAAGAGGCTCTCCATATCATATCCACTCGTGGAATTACTGATGGGGTTTTTATTTGCTGCTCTCTTCTTGCTGGAGGGTTGGGGAGTGCGTCTCCTCTTCCATGCACTGTATGTGGCCGTGCTCGTGCTGGTGCTGGTGATCGACTGGAAGCACCGTGACATCTACCTCTCCATCATCGCTCTAGGCGTGGTCGTGGCTCTCGCCGGGAGTGCGCTATTGCCCGAAGTGGGTATCGTGAGCGCGTTGATTGGGGCGGCAGTTGCAGGGGGATTCTTCCTGCTCGCGTATCTACTTGCGAAGCTGATCTTCCCGCGCATAGAAGAGCCTCTTGGCGCGGGCGACGTCTTCCTGGCGTTGATGATGGGTCTGATGCTCGGCTTCCCTAACGTCGTCGGCGCGCTACTCATTGGGCCCTTACTGGCGGGGGCTGCCGCGCTCATCATGCTCCTCTCACGCCGCAGCAAGATAGGGGACTTCATGCCATATGGGGTCGCTCTGTGCGCGGCGGCTATACTCTTCCTCGTCTATCCAGGCCCCTTTGCCGAAGCCCTCAAACTCCCGTCGCTCAGTATGATGCTCTTCGGGCACTATTAGAAGCGGCCTGCTCTTAGGGGCGTGCCGTCGGCACGCCCCTACCTATACAGAAGCCCTTTCCTTGACTGGTCTTGGTGCCTGCCGTATACTCCTTAAGGTGCGGGCCTACGGTGAATATTGGGCCTTTACCTATTATCGATAACAAACCACCAGCTACCGGCGACGGGATTACTCTATGGTTCAGAACTGTCCGCGTTGCGGCACTCCTAATGCTGCGGGCCATCGTTACTGCTCGAATTGTGGAGCGCAGGTCATTGAGAGCGTAAAGCCTACTGCCTCAGAAGCCACGCAGCCAGCTCCCACTCCCCATGCTACGGGCAGCGCACCTGCTGTGATGCCTGAGGGTGCAGGTGTGGACGCGCCTCGCCCCGGTCCGGTAAGCGCGCCAGGTCGCCCTATGACTACCTCCGTACGTGCTGAGCTTCCGCCCAACGCTGGAGAGCGCGCAGGGCAGGCAACATATGTCCCCTACACGAGCGATGCAACCGTCCAACTGGAAAAGCAGAAACCGGGTAACTCCTGGCTCACACCTACTATTGGCATAGCGGCTGCGATACTGGTGCTGCTGGTGGGCGCGACCGTCTATCTATTGCTTGCCAATCGCCCCTCCGGGCGCGCCGCCCTCGTATTTCCCCATCAAGTAGCCTTGCCCTGTAAGCTTCCCAATGGCGCTACCGCTGAGGAAGAGATCGTATTCACCGTTTGCCACAGCAGCGAGGAGCAGATCAAAGCCTGGCGCGACCTCGATACCGAGGTGCTGAAGGGTTCCCGCACCGGACGTGATCTTGAGCTTAACATTCTTGAGGTTGAACAGATGCGGACCGGTAATGAGGCCAAGGACCCCATACTCCACAAGCTCACCATTGTGGCGGTTAAGTCTGATGAGACTACCGCCTCAGTGCAAACATCCGAGGTCTGGTCCGTGACCACCTACAGGAAGGCTGATAAGTCTATAGTAGACCAAAAAAAGGGGGTTACTTACGCCGAGACCTATCAATTGGTCAAGCAAGGCGGGAAATGGTTTATAGAGAAGGTAGAGTTCAATGGTACGTTCGCGCCTGGGGATTCATAGAGGCGCTATTCTTCTCTATTTATGAGGTGACTTCTACGAAACCAATTATGCATCAGCCCTAACTGCGCGCCGCTCGCCAGCGGGTCACTAGGTCCCGCGCTGCCTCGGGCCACTCCGGGTAGTCAAAGGAGAATCCTGCCTCCAGGAGGCGCGCAGGGACCACGCGGCGGCTCTTGAGCACGAGCTCCCTATCAGTGCCCCGCACGAACGCGCCGATCCCGGCCATCCAGGCCGTTGCCGGCAGGCCCACCCTGGTGCCCCAGGCCGCCCGTAACGCCGCCATAAAATCGCGCTGGGGCAAGGGGCACGGTGCGCAGAGATTGACCGCACCGGTAAGGTCGTCTCTTGCTATCAGGAATTCCACGGCGCGCACGAAGTCCCGGTCGTGGATCCAGGACACATACTGGCGGCCACCTGCGATGGTGCCTCCGAGGCGCAAGCGGGTTAGACCTAGCAGCACATCAAAAATTCCATCTCGGTCGGGACTCAGGATAATCGCGCTACGCAATGCTACCTGCCGCGTCTTTGGAGTGGGGGCATCTTGTTGAGCGCGCTCCCACTCTTTAGCGATCTCGACACTGTACCGCCAATATGCCGGGACATCTGCTTCGCTTCCACCAATCGTGCCGGTTGCTTCGTCATTGGGCGCATCGAAGCGGTGGGCATAGATCGTTGCCGTACTCATTTGAAGCCACACCATCGGCGGGCGGTCAACGGCGGCAATAGCGCGCCCCACGGCGCGGGTCGAGTCTCGGCGCGAGTTCATCATCTCCTTCAGATTGGCCGCCGTATACCTGCAATTCACACTCCGCCCAGCCAGGTTGATGACGACGTCGGCTCCGTCAATCTCGTGGACCCAGTCGCCAAGGGTCTGGCCATCCCAAGGAACGACCCGCGCCGTGCTGGTGCCACTTCGGCTAAGGACCACGACATCGTCCCCGCGTTCCAGCAAGGCACGGCTGAGTATAGTGCCTACCTGACCGGTGCCTCCCGCGATGATGATCTTCATAGGATGTCTCATTTCCTTCTGATCGCAACGAGAAGAGATCGCTGAGATCAAATCTGTCACATTGTAGCATATGCTTGAGCCTAATCTCCAGAAGTGGCGTTGTGAAAAATCCGTTTGAAGTATCAGGCGGGCCTTTTTTGTCTCCCCACGCCAAACCGAAGTTGCAGGTTAGCCCTTCGTTGTGATATAGTATAAAGTCGATTTTTCTCTAAGCACTTTGGGGGTGTGGTTTTGTTTGATGTACGGTTGCCGGAAATAACTGCTGATATAGCGGAAGACAATTATGGGCGCTACCGGATCGAGCCTCTACAGCAGGGTTGGGGCACGACCATAGGCGCGAGCTTGAGGCGCATATTGCTATCTTCAATTGTGGGCGCTGCCGTTACGGGTATAAGGCTGGCCGAGATGCCGGACGACCCGACGGAGATACCCGGAATCGAGGAGGGTCTTATTGACCTCGTTCTGAACGTAAAGCAGATACGCTGCCGCGTGTCCGAGGAAACGGCTGCGAATGGCGATTTACGCGCCACTCTGAGAGTGGACGGTAAGCATGCGGGGGAGATAACAGCCGCCGACCTTGAGCTACCTGAAGGGGTCGAGATCGTGAACCCTGATACGTACATAGCCAACGCGACGGGTGGCGGCACTCCGTTCGAGATGGAGCTGATTATCGAGACGGGACGCGGCTACGGGGCTGCGGAAGCGCGCACCGACCTCCCCGCCGACGTGATACCCGTTGATGCGATGTATACCCCTGTGCCGAGGGTCAATTACGTTGTCGAGCATACCCGCGTCGGGATGATGACCGACTATGACCGCCTGATGGTGGAGATTTGGACGGACGGCACTATCGAGCCGGAAGATGCTCTCAGCCAGGCGGCCCAGATACTCACCCAGTACGCGACCGCCGTCGCCCGTTACGGGCGCGACGTGGACGAGCTTGCCCTGGAAGAAGCCGCACCACCTGAGGACGACGGCACTAATCGCCCCATCGAGGTGCTGAACCTCAGCATGAGGACGACCAACGCCCTGCGCCGCGCCAACATCACCACGATTGCCCAGGTGCTGGCGATGAGCGACAACGACCTTCTCCACCTCCGCAACTTCGGCCAGAAGTCGCTTGTCGAGCTAAGAGAAGTCCTAGAGGCGCATGGCTATATCATCCCAGGCGAAGATGACGGCTCCGAAGAGGATGCGGCAGACGAGGAAGATACCGAGTCCGACGAAGACTAAGGGTGAGGAACATCAGTCATCCCGAATTTTCAGCGAGCGTGCTGACGCACTAACAACTCCTTGAAAAGTACAAAAATGGAGGTTTGGCTGAGCCAAACCTCCATTTTTGTACTTTTTTCAAACTCTCCTCCCCATTGGGGAGGGGGTCGGGGGTGGGGGTTTCGAAGTGAGTTTATGAATGAGGTAGGTGCAAATCTTAAATTCGGGATGAGTAATGTTTACTCTTCGAGTACTTTGGGCTTTTCGGGGACTTTGCCGAGCAAGAGAGTGGCGGCCAGCATACATATTCCTGAGAGGAAGAAGACGCCTCTAAAAGATCCGGTAAAGTCCGCAAGGAAGCCCGCCAGAACCGCACCCACAGGCTGAGCTACCGACCATATCATGCTGGCGAAGCCCATGAACTCCCCCGCGTGCCTCTTGGGGACCAGGTCGGCGAGGAAGGGGATGTGCAGCGCGGTTAGCACGCCGTTCGCCAGGCCCACCATCACCATCACCGGCACCGCCTGGCCCATGTCGCGCACCAGTACGCTCAGCGTAGCCCCGACCGCGAATAAGGCCAGCCCTGGACGCAGCAGCCTCCGGTGTCCAACTTTGTCGGCAAGGAAGCCTGACGCCACCGCCCCCACGGCCGTCGCTATGATCAATGGCAGCAGGAGTGCGAAGGACATCTCCTGCGAGGCGCCCAACTCGTCCGTTCCAAAGCGTGTGATAAACGGGGTAGCGGCCCCTGCTCCCAGCCAGTACACCCCCATCGCCGCCACGTACCAGGCGAGCGGGCGAAAGCTCACAATTGCACGCACCGTATCTGCCAGGTGGTCCTTCTTAGTATCCACCTTCTCCGTTGCTAATGACGTCTGGGGTTCTCTAACGCTGAAGGCCACTATCGCCAGCGAAATCGCCACCCCCGCGGCGGTCAGCAGGAATACCAGCCAGCGCTGCCGGTCCCACATCTGGTTAGCCAGGACCCCGACGGCAAGTGCGCCCACTACTCCTGCGAGGGCAGTCAGCCCCCCGGCGCGCCCACGCTGGCTGTAAGGCATGATGTCGGCCAGCAGTGCTATATACGGCCCAAGCGCCACGAAGAGGAATATTCCCGCGAGGGTAACAGCCGCTATCATCAGCCAGAATGGGGGTTGGAGGGCGAGTGCGGCGATGCACAGGGCCGTGCCCGCACCCCCGGCGAGTATATACGGGCTGCGCTTCCCTAGAGGGGAGCGCGTGCGGTCGCTCAGGGAGCCTATGAGCGGCTGTATCAGCCCGCCGAACAGGGAGCGCTCGTTAGCGAGCAGCGCCACGACAGTCGCTGGGACCGCCGCGCCTGCCTCGAAGAAAGGGGAGAAGCCGAAAGGCATCGTATACGCCTTCAAAAAGAGGGGCAGAGCGTTGTTCATCAATGTGAAGACGAGGCCGCCTGCCAGCCCGCCGAGGCCATACAGCATAAGCTGCGAGGCGTGGAGAGGCGGAATCGCACCGCCATCCTGCGCTGCGTCCAAAGGGTCTTGATGGGGGTGACTGTGGAAGTGGGTCACGCGCTCAGTATACCACCTCGAATATGTACACCCCTTCCTCGAAGTAGAGTAGCTTGTAGTGGTCTGTGTCCCTACGCAAAGCGAGTACGTCCAGGCGAGGTTTGGATGCGCCAGCTTGCGCCCCTACGTACACATGTGTAACGCCTAGCCCGCGCATGAGATCGAGCGCCGCCGGGTCGCTGAGGGAGTGCTCCTCCTGGATGATCTTGCGCCTGACAAGCTCGGCCTGTGTCGTGCCTCCTACTGATAGAGGCGTGACAGGCTGGGTGTAAGCCGCGAGCTGGCGTGTGCGAGTGAAGAAATCGGTCTCAATCGGGCGCTCCATCCATGAGTTAAGGGCGGGCACGCTTACATTTCTACCTGTAAGTAGGGGTAGCCACATACCCGCATCACTGGCGGTGACGGCCCTCCCGGAGTATGAGAACTCCGAGGAAATGAGGAACTTAGCACTACCGGGGACGTTCGATTTCACCCACTGGAACGCTCGCTCGTCCGCTCCCTGGAGGTAGTTGAAAGTCGCAGGTGCCGCGACGTGGGCCGTGCCCAGTAGAAATGCGAATATAGGCGCGACCAACACGAGCAGTGGAGTAAATACCCACCTCGGCACCCTCAAGAATCGCTGCACCAGGGTGCAGAGCGATCTGATGCCGTAACCACCCAGCGCGCTCAAGGGTATATAAAGCGTGATTGCCACCGTGTAGCTGCCAATCGCCCCCGGCACGACCCACAGGCTGGCAACCAGTAGCTCGGCCCACAACGTGAGGACCAGGCAGGCAGCGTATGGTGGAAGGGGCGGAGCACTCACGCTCTCCATCTTGCCATTGTCTCGCCGCGCGGGGCCTTTGGCGCGGGATTGCCACAGGTTTACCACGCCCGCGACAAGCCCCAGGAGCGCGACCAATGGCAGCACTCTACCGAGATGTATGAGGAGCGTGTTTGGGTCGTTGTACAACGATAGATAGTCGGCGGTGACAGTGCCCAGCCGCTCTACCAGACCGCGTATGTAGTTCGTGATGAGGTTGATTATCCAGGGCAGCGCCAGTAGGAGACCCAATGCCATCGCGGCGATGGAGCGTCCCCAGGCGGAGAGCAGGTCGCGCCACCTGCCCCACTGTGCGGCTAATTGCCATGTGCCGAGCGCGATAGCGAAGAGGCCGAAGAATAAAAGGATGCGGTAATGCACCACCACCAGTCCACCCACCGACAGTATCAGCAAGACGAAGTCGGTACGCCTCGTTAATGGTCCGGGCCGCATCACACGCACAAGCGCAACGAGCGCAACTATCAAGAGCAGATGCCCGGATAGCTGCGTGTATCTGCCCCAGTTGACGTAAAACGCGGGCATGAGGGAGACCACCGCTGTAAGGAACGCAGACCCCAGCCCCGCCAGCCTTGATCCAAATAGCACGCGGTTGAGCAGGTAAGCAAGGGGCACTGAGAGGGTGATAAGCACCTGCCCAAGCAACAGCACTGCATACTCAGGCGTGGAGCCTGTCAGCATGGCGAAGACCGCCGCCATGGTGTGGAAGCCGAAGTGGTAAGTGAACGTATCTACGGGTACGTAGGGGAGATAGCCTGTTGGGACTTTGCCGCCGTCCACGATCAGGGTAGTGATCATGGTATGGTGCATGGAGTCGCCAAACATGGGTACAGATAGCCCGGCGACGTCGCCCAGTCTAAATGCCTGGTAGAGGAGGGTGAGGGCGAGTAACGAGAGGAGGGTGAAACGTGAAACGTGAGACGTGAAACGTGAGGCGTGAGAGTTTTGTGTAAGGTCAGTTTCTGCCTTCTGCCCGCTGCCTTCTGCCTTTTGACGTACAGCTTCGTACAGGACATACCCGCCTGACAGAACCAGCACCGCCCACACCAGCCAGGGCGTGAAGCTCAGTCCGACCAGGGAGATATACAGCAAGAGGAGAGGCCACAGAGCTATACTCAGCCCAAAGCCCGGAAGGAGGGCACTCACGAAGCCCATTGGCTGTCTGTCCAGCCAGCGCCGTAGCGCCATTATGACCGCCATGCCAGGCAGCGCGAGCATCAAAAGCGCTATGAGAAGATGTAAGTAGGTTTGGGGGGAGCTAAGGGCCATTTCTGAAACGTGAAACGTGATGCGTGATGCGTGATTATTAAACGCCAAGATGCCAAGGGGACCAAGAACGCCAAGTTTTTTAAGGTTTACCGCAGAGGCGCAGAGACGCAGAGATTTGTTGAGTATTGGAGTTTCGAATAAGCACTGCTCTCACGTTTCACGTTTCACGTTTCATCACGCATCACGTCTACTTGTACTTCCCCCTCAGCCCGTTGAGGCGTATCTTCATCAAGCCTGCCAGGGAGCGTGTCGCATCCTGGAGGAGGCGCACCTTCGTGCCCGGTTTATCGTGCCAAGTGACGGGTACTTCTTTTATCCGGTAGCCTCGGTGCTGGGCGATAAAGAGCACTTCCGCGTCGAAGCTCCAGTCGTTCAGTCTGGCGCGGGAGAACAACTCACGGGCGGCGTCGCGGCTGAAGCATTTGAAGCCGCACGTCACGTCGGAGATGCCACGCGTGGCGAGCCTGTTGGTGAGCCAGGTGAAAACTTTGCCCAGGCTCTCGCGCCACTTCGGCTGGTGGCGGGTGATGTTAGCCCCTTCCATCTTGCGCGAGCCGATGACCACATCATACCCTGCATCGAGCCAACGCCAGAACTTGTCAAGCTCCCCCGGCGGCGTGGCGAGGTCTGCGTCGCAGAATAGCACCACCTTGCCCTTCGCGGCCAGCATACCCGCCCTTATCGCGCTCCCCTTACCTTTGTTGGGGTGTTTCTCTAGCACTCGCATGTTCTCTGCCGGAGCAAATAGCTTGCGTGCTAACTCCGCAGTGCCGTCGGTGGAGCCGTCGTCCACTATCACGAATTCATACTTGTAAGGCTGGCCGGAGAAATATGCCAGGAGGGGGGGTATAGTATCGCTTATACGGCTCGTTTCGTTGTACATGGGGATTACGACCGAGAGGCGCAATTCCTGGTCGTCCCCGGACTTCTTATCTTTTGTTTCTCCCTGAGCGAGAGTGTTGTTTTCGATATGCGGGCTGTCTGTCCCGTGTGGCTCTGCGTTGGTCACGCTGGTTAGATGCCTCCCATAATTCAGGCACGCTATGCGGCTCTGGGCAAGATAGCACACTGACTATGCGGTGTCAAGCTAGCTCGCCATATGTTAGGTAGGGACAGGTCCCCGTGCCTGCCCTGGGATGGCTAGACTTGTGGTGAACAGGGCGGGCGCGGCGTGCCGCGCCCCTACGGGAGAATGACTATTCATGATATTTTCGCTCGCCTGCGCGAACTGGTACAGGCAGCCAGTTCTCCCTCGGCGCCAGGGGGCAGACCCATCTTGAGTCATAGGCGCATGACGGATTGTAAGCGTAGTTGAAGTCCAGGATAATAGTCCCGCCAGCGTAGCCCCGTACACCCACGCCTTTTGATGTGAGCGACTCGCCTGGGGTGTAAAGAAAATCGCTCCCCTTGATCGTGTCGAAGAGGTAACGCCCGCCCCCGTAACTCTGGTCGGGGCATGTCAGGTCTCGAAAGGGGAGGAATAATCCACCGCCATATACATCTATCCAGTAGACTGTTAACTCGATAGCACTGTTGGCAAGCGTGAATATTACCTTCGCTGCACGACGTAACGGTGTTATCTGCGTGCCTCCGGTAGTGTATCGGAATTCTTCATCATCCTCGGCACTCTCCAACAAAGCTTCTACTCGGAAATCGGGGTCATAGGGGAAATAACGCAGTCCGTCGAACGTGAGGCGGTCTTCCGGCGTGAAGACGGACTGTGGGTGCGCGGCGAATAGAGCGTCCTTCTTCGCACGGAAGCGCGCGCAAACCGCGCTGTCTTCCTCGCCCGCCCTGAGTGCCGCTGTTCGCTCGCGGTACATGTCGGCCACACATAAGCGGTAATCGTACAGGTCAAGCCAGGTTGGTAGGGCGTTATCGGCTTCGTCCACTATAGCCTCCTTGTTGGCGTACCTGCGCGTTGCTTACCGGATACCAGTTGCCAGCCACTTGTCGAAGAACTCTATCACGCGCTTCAGGTACTCCTCCTTATTGTAGGCGAATGCGCTAACATGGCCTTTACCCTGGGCGACCCTAAGAGCGTAATTCAAGCCGTCAGATGTAATCCGTACGGGCGGCTCGCGAGCCGCCCGTACAGGTTATCTTATGAGCACGTCTGCGATGGCATCCGCATCATTCTCTGCTCGCTGATGGGCGTGCTCTGCCGCACCTTTTATCTTCAATCCTTCCTGGGTACGTAACGCCCATAACTGACGTAGCTTCATCTCTACTTCCTCGGGCGGTGGTGATCGTCTATCTACCTCGACTACCCACCGAGCCATACCGAGTGACGCCATCAGCCCACGCATTTTGCGAGCATAGGCCAGTGACAGTGAGGGCACGCCTGCGCTCGCCGCGAAGATAAGGGCGTGCAGCCTCATGCTTACCAGCAAGTCGGCGGAAGCCAGGTATGAAGCGATAGCTTGCGGTGTCTGCTCGACCTCTGCCCGCCTGATTTTTCCGGGAGGCACACCCAGCTTCTGCGCCTCATGCTCTACCGCATCCAGCATCGCATCGTCGCGCCCCGGCCATAGGGGTAGCATCTCGACCGTTACACCAAACTCAGACACGCATACGGCCACGCCGCGGGCCAGCGCATGTACGAGCCGCTCTTTGCGCTCAGGAGGCGGCCTCCAACCCACGCCGAGGCGTTGGCGCACGCTGACGGGCAGGAGATAGTGGGGATTTATACCTGGATGATTATCCGATAGGCTTCGCAAGCAGAAGACTACTTTGGGAGGATTACTGGATATGCTCCTGGTAGGGCGTGCAGGGTTGATCAGGAACGCAGGGTCTGCGGTCACTTCGACTTGGCTTTCGGGTACTCCAGCCTGGAGAAGCAGCCGTAATGACACTCGGTCGCGCACGCTGAAATGGGCGGCATTGCGGCAGATGAACCGCGCCAGAAGCTTCCCCAGGTTCGTCCAGATAGGTTCGACGCCCAACCCCCAGCCTATCACCTTGAGGCCCATCAGTCGCGCCACAGCAACGAAGAATGCATAAATCGGGAGGTTATACACGCTCGTACCGTCCTGGATCAGCCCTCCCCCACCCAGCACGAGTGCCCTCGCACCGCGCAAGGCACGTAACGTCTCCAGGCTCAGGTTCCTACGAGAGCTTGTCACGTCTAATTGCTTTGCGGTCCTTGCCGGGTCAGTGGAGAGTACGTGCAGGTCGGTGAATCCACGCTTGCGGAGCGCGGTCATGGTGGCCTCAAGCACCGCCTCGTCCCCAATGTTGTCACTCCCGTACCAGCCCAGGAGGACGACGGACGGCGGACGACGGACGACAGATGGGTCCTGAGCCTCCGGAGGATATGTTAGGGACGAAGGATGAAGGATGAAGGACGAAAGACGGATTAATTCACGCATCACGCGTTCATCGTCCGTCGTCTGTCGTCCGTCGCCCGTCGTCCATCGCCGGGCGCTGCGATTGCGTGACCTGCATGAACACCTGCTGGTAGCGGCGGGCGACTATATCCCACGAGTAGCGGTCCCTCACGAACTCGCGTGCCTGATGGCCCAGAATCTGCCTCTTTTCATCATCTGCCAGCAAGTCGAGTATGGTGGTGGCGAAGGCCTCGCTATCGAGGGGGTCGAGTAGCATTCCATTCTGGCCGGGGACTATCGCCTCCGGTATGCCGTCGAGGCGAGAGGCCACCACGTAGCGTCCTGCCGCCGCCGCCTCAAGCGCGACTAGGCCGAAGCCCTCTATATCGTTTTGCACGGGTATGTTAGGCATGATAAAGAGGTCGGTCAGGTAGTATGCCGCCCGCAAGGTGTCGTCGTCTACGCGCCCGAGCAGGACTACGTGGTCTTCAAGATGCAGGGATGTTATACGCGTCTCTATAAGCTCGCGTTGCGGACCTTCCCCCACAATCATGTAGCAGAAGTCCTGCCGTTGCGCCAGCATACGAGGCATGACCTCGGTGAGGAAGTGTACTACTCCTTTGCGCTCGATAAGGCGACCTACCGTGAGCAGCACCTTACGCCCTCGAAGCGCCCGCCCGGCCAGGTGCTGGATGTTGCGCATCCCCTGCTGGGTATACTGGTCCCCAAACTCCAGCATGTTCACCCCGTTTGGTATGACCACGCACAGGTTGGCAGGCACGCCCCGCTTGATGCACTGGTGGCGCGTGTAGCTGCTCACGCAGATTATCTTGTCCATGCGCTTCAGACAGCGCGGGATTAGCCACTGGTAGAGGCGATTGGAGTAGGTCACGTCCAGGCCGTGTACCGTGACGACCACAGGCACGCGCAGAAGCGTTCTCAGCGCTAGCCCCAGCGGGGTCAGGAGAGCGTCCGACAGGTGGATTAGCTTGACGTGGTTGGAGCGCGGCACGGTGAATATAGCCTTCAGAAAAGCGTAGACGATGAAGAAGGGGACGAACAGGGTCGAGCCTCCCCAGTAGATGGTGCTTGTGGGGGTGAGCCTGCCCACCTCCTTGGTGAGGCTCTGGCTCAACTTCTGCATCCCCCCGACCGATGGAGGGTGTTTGCGGGTGATGAATAGTATCATGCGTGATGCCGGACGATGGACGATGGACGATGGACGATGAAACGTGATGCGTTGGTCCTTAATTTTACTCTCTATCGAACCTCAGCGTCTCTGCGCCTCTGCGGTTTGGTAAATATGTGTGACGCTATGATTGTGCTTTTGGTGTTTTGATGGTCGAATTTTCACGTTTCGCGCGAAGTAATTCTTCATAGAACGCGCTTTGCTCCTCGGCGAGGGCATCCCAGGTGAAGCGGGATGCCCAGGCTTTGCCTTGCTCGCCCATATCATGCCGCAGGTTCTGGTTGGTGAGCACTTTCAACATGGTCCTCGTAAGGGCTTCGATGTCACCCTCCGGAACGAGTTCACCATGCGCCTTTGGGAATTGCGGGGCAGCGTCTCTCACTCCGATTATGTCCGACCCTACGGCTGGTGTGCCCACGGCTCCTGCCTCAATCGCCGCTAGAGGCCATGCCTCGTACCGGGAGGGCATTGCCAGCAGAGCGGCCCCCTTCATCAGTGTCGCAGCTTCTGCCTGGTCCACCTTGCCTGCCAGTTTGATCCTTGCAGCGTGTCGCGCACGTGCGACAAGCGAGCGCAGTGCGTCTGCCTGGCCGGATGTACCATCCCCGGCGATGATAAGCCTGGTATCGGGCAACTGGTCAGCGACCTGGTCAAATGCTGCGATAAGTCTATCCAGCCCCTTTTGATACACGTCAATCCTGCCAAGAGAGAGTATGTATCTTCCCTCGGCAACAGGTTCCTCTTGTGTTGCGGCAGCTTCCAGAAAGCCCTGGCCTACGCTGTTCGGGATTACCCTGACATTCTTCGAGCCGAAGCGTTCCTTGAGTTGATCAGCTATGCCGGGCGATACCGCGACGAAGTTTCTGAAGAGCGATAGCAGCGGTCTTTCTATGAGGCGTGGCCCCCAACCCAGCAAGCCATACTTGGCGATAGCGTGGCTCCCTGAGAGGTTTTGCACGCTGGCTACGGCAGGGGCGTGCCCGCACCATAGGGGCGCTCCGACCGGTGAGAAAGGCGAAACATCCTCGATGACTATATCATAGCCCCCACGCTTTATCAAGCGTGCAGCACCTGGCATAAAGGTGAGCCTGCTCCATGCGTAGGGGCTTGCCGCGCCCACGTGACGGTAGGTGATGCCCATGCGGGTATGCCTGCGTGGAGCGCCCGGGTAGTTGCCGCAAACGACCACCACCCTGTGTCCCATTCGCGCAATGCGGCTGTATATCTCCAGCGTGCGCGTAGCTCCCCCTCCACCAACCCAGAGGTTCTCTATGTCGTCGTATATGATGTGGAGGATACGCATGGTAATTACGAATTACGAATTACGAATTACGAATTACGAATTACGAATTGTGAAGTTCACCCCGTAATTCGTAATTCGTAATTGGTCAGAGTCGTGTGGAGACCGCGCCCCATATAGCTACGCCGAGCATTGACCAGAGGCGGGAGAGAAGTGCTGACGCCGCTGCTACCGGCACGGGCAGACCAAGCGCGCCGGTCAGGAAACCAACTATAACGGCCTCGCGCACTACCAGGCCCTGCGGCACGAACACCGCCAGGTAGCCGATGAGCCAGGCCGACGTGAAGACCCCGGCTATGGCGGGCGCTTGCCAGATGGGTATGCGCGGGTAGATTGCCGCTACCAGCGCGAAGGACATGATGCCGAATAGGAGCCAGTTGAGAGCGTAAGGCCACAGGAGGCGCAGCATATCGAGAGGGGTCATCTTCACGTTGACAGGCTCGCGCTTGAACCTGATGAGCACCCAATCGAGCATACGGAAGAGGACGTTTGGCTGTAGCATGAAGCCTACGAGCACCGCGAGAGTGCCCACCACGAGCCACGCCGGAAAATCGCCCCAGGCCAGCGCTGCCATCGGCGCAATGAGTGCCGCGCCCATAGCCACCAGTGCCGACTCTATCACCACGCTCAAGGCTGTGATGACGCGTGGTACCCTCTCTTTCTCAGCCAGGTATACGCGGCTGACCGCGTGCCACATCCCCCCAGGTAGGTAGCCGGCGAGCGTGGAGTAGTAGACAATGCGCAGGCTGCGCCACCAGGGGAGGGTGTAACCTAACTGGCGCATGATGGCCCACCACCCGTGCGAGCCGAGAGGCCCTCTGACCACTATGAGCAGGAGTGCGAGGGCAAGGTACACAAGGTCGAACTCCCAACTGTAGGAGAGTATCTGCGGCAGCAAGCCGTAGAGCGCGACGCCGAAGAAAGCAAGTATCACGAGCGCGACCACTACCTGGAGCATCCGCCCAAGCCGCCTCGATTTCAGCAGTGCCATACCTCCCGCTATACGTGTCCTCACGCACAGACTGTAACCCAACCTTCTCTTGTTTGTCAAACACTCCAGAGTAGTCTGAAGTATTATTTCTCTGTGAAAAGTCGTGGGCGCTTCGCGCCCACGACTTTTCACAGAGAAAGCTTTTCTCTCACAAAGTACACACAGCCTATGCTTGACAGAGCTTGTTGAGAGGCGTATAATAAGGGTAGAACCCATACCCCCCCGGTAGGGGTATAAGTAGGAGATAATATATGGAAGATACAACGAAAGTGGACGCTTTAAAGCGCCTCAATTACATAGAGGGGCATGTGAGCGGCGTGAAGCGCATGGTGTCGGAGGGGCAGTACTGCGTGGATATACTCCGGCAGACCTACGCGATACGCAGGGCGATAGAGAAGCTCGAAGCGAGACTGCTCGAAGGGCATCTACGTAACTGCGTGCCGCAGGGTATCGCTGAGGGTGCTACGGACCGCATCGTGGCGGAGCTAATGTCGCTGTACGAGTTGAAGCCCGCGTCATCGGCAATCGATGAAGGGTGATATGCATACAGAGCACGCCAGTCAGCCATCTTTCGCCAGGCTTGCCTTCAGCGCGACGCTACACTGCCTTACCGGCTGTGGAATAGGCGAGGTCCTGGGGCTGGTGATCGCTACTGCCCTGGGCTGGTCGGACGTACCGGCAATATTGCTTGCTATTGTGTTAGCTTTCGTATTCGGATATGGCCTTACACTTCGTCCCTTGTTGGCGGGTGGTATGGGGATAGCGCAAGCGGTAAGGTTGGCATTAGCGGCAGATACGCTTTCTATTGTGGTAATGGAGATTGTTGATAACGCCATCATCCTGGCCATCCCAGGCGCGATGGATGCAGGCCTGGCGGATCCCCTGTTCTGGGGTAGCCTCGCCTTCGCACTTGTTGTCGCGTTCGCGGCGACTTTTCCACTCAACCTGTGGCTTATCCGGCGCGGGCGAGGGCACGCCGTCATGCACAGCCATCACGGTACTGCCCATCATTGAGATGGTAGAAGTAGAAACACTAAGAGCGTATTTAACAACGAATGTAAAAAGAGTGTCATTCCGAACGGAGTGAGGAATTTAGAAATCTATCCACCTGGTGAGCATGGAGATTCCTCACTTCGTTCGGAATGACATGGCGAGATGTGCTTCGGTATGCGAGCCTTGCATCTCCCTATCACTCTTGATTTAGAACTGAGGCAAGAAAATGGTTATTGATTTGAAAAGTGAAGAAGCAAACGCGCAAGCGTCTGATCCCGCCGAGGCAGTCCTGGCGGTGCAGGGGATGACCTGCGCATCGTGCGTGGCGCGGATTGAGCGGGGGCTGAAGAAGTTGCCCGGTGTCGCTGACGCTTCCGTCAACCTGGCAACTGAGCGGGCTATCGTGCAATACGCTCCTGGGCAGGTGTCGGTGGACGACATGGTACGGAAGGTGTCCGACCTGGGATACAGTGCCACGCCTGAGCAGACTCAGGCCGCGCCTCTATACGACGATGCTGATGTGAGCCTGGACGTGACCGGCATGACCTGTGCATCGTGTGTGGCAAGGGTCGAGCGCGCTCTCAAGAAGGTTCCGGGCGTCAAGGATGCCTCGGTAAACCTGGCGACTGAGCGCGCCACCGTGCAGTATGACCCCATGCAGGCAGGTATCGCAGAGATGCTGGCTGCGGTCGATAAGGCAGGCTACGGTGCCTCGCCGCGTGCCGATGAGGGGCTTGCGGCGGGCATGGACGACCGAGAGGACCGGGAGCGTGCCACTCGCCGCGCAGAGTTCAACCGCCAGCGCAATCTGCTGATGCTGAGTGCAGCCCTATCGATACCCGTAGCCGTTATAGGCATGTTCTTTATGAGCGTCGTGCCCAACGCGCAGTATATCGTGATGGCGCTGTCGCTGCCGGTATGGGTTATCGTGGGGTGGCAGTTCCATCGCGTGGCTCTCAAAAACCTGCTCCACTTTACCGCCGACATGAACACGCTGGTGAGTCTCTGGCACTACTGCTGCCGTAGTCTACTCAATCTACTCGCTCATTGCGCACGGCGAGATGGCCGAAACCTACTTCGAGGTGGTGGCGGTTATCATCACCCTGGTGGTTCTGGGGCGGTTCCTAGAGGCTCGCGCAAGGGGCCGTACCTCCGAGGCGATACGCGAGCTTGTGAAGCTCCAGCCGCGCACCGCTACAGTCTTGCGAAATGGGATAGAGGCGCAGATACCCGCCGACTTGGTCTTGCCTGGCGATCTGCTCTTAGTGCGCCCCGGCGAGAAGATACCTGTAGATGGCATGGTGGTCGAAGGGGACTTGTCGGTGGACGAGTCGATGCTGACGGGCGAGAGCCTCCCTGTGGAGAAGCGCCCTGGCCTCCAGGTTATCGGCGCGACAATCAACGGACAGGGTCTCTTACGCTTCCGCGCTACTCGCGTCGGGCGGCAGACAGTGCTCGCCCAGATCGTGAAGATGGTGGAGGACGCGCAGGGGTCGAAGGCTCCCATCCAGGCGCTCGTTGACCGCGTGGCAGGAGTATTCGTGCCCGTGGTAATCGGCATAGCCCTCGTGACCTTTGGCTTGTGGTGGGTATTCACGGGGCATATCGAGCAGGCTATGCTCAACGCCGTCGCGGTGCTGGTGATAGCCTGCCCCTGCGCGATGGGCCTCGCTACACCGACAGCTATCATGGTCGGGACGGGGCGCGGTGCGGAGAAAGGCGTGCTCATCAAGGGTGGCTCTGCTCTAGAGCAGGCCAACAAGGTCATGACTGTGCTGCTCGATAAGACCGGCACCCTCACGCGGGGCAAGCCATCATTGACCGACGTGATACCTCTGAATGGCATCCCGAAGGAAGAGACCTTACGCCTCGCCGCCGCAGCCGAAAGTGGGTCCGAGCACCCCCTGGGACGCGCTATCGCACAGGCTGCCAATGGTGCCATACCTCCGAAAGTAACAAGCTTCAAAAGCATCACCGGCCAGGGCGTATCCGCGACGATAGATGGGCAGCGGGTGTTGGTAGGAAAGCCTTCCTTGCTTGGCTCCGAAGGTATCAGCTTCGAGGCGGGTCTCGGCCCGATGGAGGAGTTAGAGAAGTCGGGAAAGACTGCTATGCTGGTATCCGCCGGGGAGAGCCTGGTGGGTGTGCTGGCCTTGGCCGATACCCTCAAGCCGGAGTTGGCGCAGGCGGTGGCCGCGCTCAAGTCGCTGGGCGTCGAGGTGGCGATGGTCACGGGTGATAACAAGCGGACGGGGCAGGCGATAGCCGCGCAGGTAGGGATAGACAAGGTGTACGCCGAGGTCTTGCCCCAGGAGAAGGCTAACGTGGTGAAGACGCTACAGGCTGAGGGCAAGGTCGTGGCTATGGTGGGGGACGGCATCAACGATGCTCCCGCGCTCGCTCAGGCCGACCTGGGGATAGCTATAGGCACCGGTACCGACGTGGCAATCGCCGCATCGGACATCACTCTGATGAGCGGCAACCTGCAAGGGGTCGTGGAGGCGATAAAGCTGAGCCGCAAGACGGTCCGCACTATCAGGTGGAACCTCTTCTGGGCCTTTATCTACAATAGCCTGGGGATACCTCTTGCGGCGGTGGGCCTCCTGAACCCGATGATCGCCGCAGGCGCGATGGGCCTCTCTTCAGTCTTCGTAGTGACGAACTCGCTACGTCTCCGCAAGGCATAGCTTTCTTTTTAGTTCTCTGGTGAAAGATGTGCTTAGCACATCTTTCACCAGAGAACACCTAGTTTTCAGATTGGAGTAAGTATTGTTGAAGAAGTTGCGTATTATCTCATTAGTCCTGGTTGCCTTCACGCTGGCTGCGTGCGATTTTGGTGGTAGCACCGACCATCCCGTGTCCCACCCGACCTCCGTCGCCGTCCAGCCTACGGGTGCGCCAACAGCGGACATGGACCATATGGGAGGTATGGCCACGCCCGTCGCCTATAACGTGCCCGATGACGTGACCTATATTGACATGATGGTGCCTCACCACCAGCTTGCTGTGGACATGGCGAAGATAGCCCAGGAGAAAGCCACTCATGGGGAGCTAAAGGGCCTGGCAAATGACATCATTCGTGCCCAGGCGGATGAGATCAAGCGCATGGGTATGTGGCGTACGGAGCTTGCAGGCTCCGCCACCCCCGACCCTAATAAGTCGGGAGGGATGGGCGGGATGCAGATGGGGGGTATGGACGTTGACCTGGAGAAGCTGAAGGCTTCGTCCAGCTTCGACCGCGACTTCATCACCGCGATGATCCCTCACCACCAGAGCGCCATCGACATGTCGAAGGCCGCCATGCCCAACCTCAAGCACACCCCCCTGCACGACCTGGCAACCGATATTATCACCACTCAACAGATAGAGATCGATAGGATGAATGGCTGGCTGAAGGAGTGGAAGTAGTTACGAGTTACGAGTTACGAGTTACGAGTTACGAGTTTTCCCTATCAACTCGTAACTCGTAACTCGTAACTCGTAACTACTCAGCCGTTTCTCCCGGCTTCAGCTCTAGCACTTCGCACTCGCAGCCACGCTTCTTTAGCTCTTCGCGCAGCCCGGCGGGGGTGCCGGTGAGGAGGGGGAAGGTGCTGTGGTGGCTGGGGATGACCCATTTTACGCCCAACATCTCGCAGGCATAGGCAGCCTGGCGTGGGTCCATCGTGAAGTGGTCGCCTATGGGTAATATAGCGAGGTCCGGCTTGAAGAACTCCCCGTAGAGGCCCATGTCGCCAAAGATGGCGGTGTCGCCTGAGTGGTAGACTTTGAAGCCGTTCTCCATCTCCATCAAATACCCTACTGCCTCGCCGCCGTAAATAATAGAGCCATCGTCATCCTGGATGCCGCAGGAATGGTCCGCGTGGAGCATCGTTACGCGTATGCCCGCCACGTCCGCGGTTCCCCCTTTGTTCATCCCCATGCCACCCTTCACGCCCTTCTTTTCGAGCCAGGTGTAAATCTCGAATATGCCCACGACCGTATCTGGTGATGCGTCCTTTGCGACTTGAATAGCGTCCATGATGTGGTCGAAGTGGCCGTGCGTTATGAGCATAGCGTCAAGCTTCTCGACCTTCTTGAGGCGCTCCGGGCACGCAGGGTTGTTCTGCACCCAGGGGTCTATGAGAATGCGCTTGCCGCCCGGCGTCTCGATTAGAAAGGTAGCGTGGCCGTACCACGTTATTTTGACATCTTTGCCGATGCTGCCCATCGTCTCTCCTCCTATTTTTGTGGCATTATATCATGCAGCACTTAGTACGCCTAACAAAACCGTCGCGTAAGCAGCCGAGGAAGCAGAATAGGAGCCATGGAGGAGGGTGCCATGGCGAAGGAACTGTTGCCTGATGCGTTGTGGGCGCGGATCGCGCCGCTGCTCCCGCCGGAGCCGCCGGAGCCCAAGGGCGGACGGCCCCGGGTGTCGGGACCGGGCGGCGCTGATGGGGATCCTGTTCGTGCTGAAGACGGCTAACCGCGTCCAACTCGCGAGAACGGTCGGCCTGGACCCTGGACCGCCGCGCACGGCCTCTGCTATATCTGCTATACTAGGGACATGACGATCAAGAGATTGGACCACGTCAGCGTCGTCGTCGACGACCTTGCAGCCGCTATCGCTTTTTTCACCGCGCTCGGCATGACGCTCGAAGGCGAGGCGGCGGTCGAGGGCCCGTGGGTGGACCGCGTCAACGGGCTCGAAAGTGTCCAAGTCGACATCGTTATGATGCGGACCCCGGATGGGCACGGGCGGCTTGAGCTGACGAAGTTTCGCAATCCAAAACTGGTCGAGATCGAACCGGCGATCGCACCGCCGAACACGCTGGGCCTGCGGAGCGTCATGTTTACAGTCGAAAGCGTCGACGACACTGTCGCTCGCCTGCGCGCGGGCGGCGCCGAACTCGTCGGCGAGGTGGCCCAGTACGAGGACATGTACAGACTCTGCTACATGCGAGGCCCTGCGGGCATCATCGTCGCGCTGGCCGAGGAACTCTTCTGAAGCGTCCACCGTCACCGCCTTCGGAGAAACCGGTGGCGCCCTAGGCGCTAGGCGCTCCTTCGACTCGATCCCATGGCTCGCAACCATCCTGCTTTCTCGCCTACTTGCGCCGCGGTTTTGTTAGGCGCACTTATTCGCCCTAGTTCGGGCCGAACTATAAATGCACGTTTGCCCATGCATAAACTCACTCCAACGGGGAGGGGAGCTTGAAAATATATAAAATGAAGGTTCGGCGTAGCCGAACCTTCATTTTATATATTTTCAAAGAGTCGTTAGTGCGTCAGTATGCTCGCTATGGGTTAGATAGGCGAACTTATCGTACACTTGGCGTCTGGCAGCCTGGATAGAAGGTGTTAGCTACTATCTTACTTGCTTGCGCCCTGGTAACGTTGGCGAAGGGTCGGAAGTATGGCCTGTTCTGATCGTCGCACGGCTCGCCTGGACCGCCACATTCGTAGCCGGACATCACGCCCTGGTCAGTCAGGCGCATAATCCACAGGTAGAAGGGATTGTCTTCCGGCACATCTGTGTAGAACTGCCCTTGCGGCTCGCTCTCTATGCCTGCCGCGTTCGATACAATCTTGGCTAGCTGCCCACGTGTGGCACTGCTGGTGGGCCGGAAGTATGGCCTGTTATCTGGCTCTATGCATGGCTCTTGCGGCACTAGCCCGCAAGGATAGCCTCCCATGTGTCCCCTCATCGATAGGCGGTTTATCCAGGCATAGAATGGGCTGCCCGGGGGCACATCTTCATATAGCTGCGGCCCTGGGTCTTCATCGAAGCCCGCCGAGTTAGAGACAATCTTGGCTATCTGCCCCCTGGTTATGTCGTTGTATGGGCGGAAGTAGGGGTTAGCATTGCCATCGCATGGCTCGCCCGGCCCACCACACGGGTATCCACTCATGATGCCCCGGCACGCCAGGCAGCGTATGAAGGGGTAGAAGATGTTGTCAGGTTGTACGTCGGAGAATGTGAGCGGGCAGACGGTAGCCGTCGGTGAGGGTGGCTCTGGAGTGGCGGTAGGCCCACCTGGGGTCTGCGTGGGGAGCGTCACCGTGGGCACCCTGGTAGCTGTATTTGCCGGGGTCGGGCTGGCGCTAACCGCAGTTGTTGTCGGGCACGCGCCCTGGCTGACAAGGATGGATACGTCGTCTACCCACCAGCCTGGCGCAGGGCCGTTTACGTCGCTCGCCTCTCTGAATCGGAACCTTACATTCTGCCCTAGCAGCGACATGAGGTCCACCGTAACCTGTCTGAAGGCAGGGTAACCTGCGCTCTGGTTGACCCAGCCAGGTTGCCCGGCCAACGAAGGCGCGCCCGTAATGGTGCCGTTGTACCCGCCCTCTATGATGAGCGCATCGGCGTTCAGCCATAGGGTGCCATTGGTCGTGTACTCCAGCACGCCGCCGTCAAAGTCGGGGCTTTCGAAGCTGAACGTGTGCTTGAAGCGTAGCTGCGCTTGCGTTGCCCCCGCGGGTACGGTGACGGTAGACACCATCTCCATCATCTGGTCGGAAGTTTCATTTGGGTTGTCGACGTGGGCTGAATACGTACCTGAGCTGGAGAGGGTGTTAGTGATGACCCAGGGCAGTGTGCCGAGTGTGGTAGTTGCGGTAAATACGCCGTACGTGCCGCTCTCAAATCCTTCGGAGAGGAGGGTAGAGGGGGAGCAAGGTGTGGGCACGGCAGTCGCGGTGTGGGTGGGAGTGGTCGTGATGGTTGGGCTGCTGGTGGGTGTGGGGCTTGGACCACTCGCGAGAGTGATATTGAATGCCTTCGCTGCGTCCACGTCGTCGTAGAAGTCGGTGGCGGTATCGCGTGTGCCCAGGGTGAGGCCCGTCACCGAGTAAAGAGTAGAGCCGTTCGTGAGGCCCTGGAATGCGTTGCGCGGCACCGTGATCTTTATCACACCGGTGGCCGGGTCGAATGTGCCGGTGGTGTTACCGCCCACGGGTTGGGGATAAAAGAGGAGCTTGCAATTCTGCGGGAAACTGTTGGGCGTGCAGCCGACTGCTGAAGTATCGTCTGCGGTGGTGGTCCCGTAGAAGAATGTGGGCGCGCCTCCTCCTGTAGACTTGGCTCCTGCATAGAATATGCGGTAAGCCTCGTCGGGAGGATTGCCGTCACCCTGAGCCAACGCCTGCCAGCGCGTCAGCCATATCACCGAAGATGCTCCTGGAAGGATGCGCGTGGCGTTCAGGTCGGAGATGGTCATCGTGACCGTGATATTGGCGAAATCCTCGATAATGCCCACCCCCTCGATATCCAGGGCGTCATAGTTAGGCTTGGGGCAACCCGGCACGGTAATGCAGAAATGTGGGTAGTGCGCGTCGTTCGCGGGGTCCGTAACGGGATTGGTGGGGCGCGTGCCGCTCAGGGTGGTGCCATAGAGAGATGGCCCCCCTATCTGCCGCACCTCGAAGACCGACGCGCCGTGATGCTGGTTCGTAGTGTCGTTGTAAATGATGCGGGCCGCGCCAGTGTTGTCTTTTTGTATAGTGAGGAAGTCGGCCATCGTGCGGTCGCCCCCGGTGGCTACACAAAGGGTGCCCGCCGTGCAGACCTGGCCGTAGTGTGTCGGGTGGTCGCTGGCTTGCACCTGGTAGACGGTGGGGTTAGAAGTATTGGCCCCCATCACGTAGTTCATGTAGAGATGCCACTTCACCGTGCTCGCGCCCGCCCTATCGTTGAAGAAGCTGGGGAAGCTGTTGGGGTCCCCTATCCGGTCGGTAGCCAGGTAGGCGATAGCTACCCGGCCATCGCTCCCGGCTGTAACCCAGGGGAAGAGGGCGGTATTTGCCTGGTCGCCGTTGACGCGCAGCCTGTTGCTCCACGTCTGCCCATGGTTTGTTGAATATGTGAGGTAGACGTTGAAATCGGCGTCGTCCACGTATGTGACGTAAACGTTGCCTGCGGTATCGGTGGCAAGCACCGGGAAGAGGTTGGAGACGTCGCCCACGCCTGCCGGGGTGAGGGTGCTGGTAAAGACCAGCCCTGTGCGCTGGCCGGGGTCAACGTGCGCCCTTGCGACTTCAACTTGCTGCCCGCTACCGCAGGGGAGATAGAGGTAGCGGTCGTGCGGGTCGAATATAAGGTCGCCACAGGGTGCGCCTGAATTCATGGCCGCAGGGAAATTCGCCTGAGCGTTTATAAAAGTCTGAGTTGGATCTGTGGTCAGTGCAGACTTCATAAAGGAGCCTGCGGCTGCCTGCCTGTAGGTGAGGAACTCGGTGTTGTCGGTAGGGAGGGGGGATAGACCGTTGTCTAACGCCATCCACTGGCGGTCTATGCCCACGAAGTCTGAGACGGCTGAGTTGCGGGTGAAGGTGTCTCCCCCATCGGTGCTACGGGCGGAGGCAACCTGGGTCAGCGCTTCGAGGTCGGTCATGAAGAGGAAATTCTGGTCGTCTACCTCGGTGGAGGTATCACCCCCACCTGGACCTATGTCGGGCCGTATCCTGCCGATGGCGTGGTAGGTGTCACCGTTATCGGTGGACTTCCAGGCATACGATTGCTCTGTGGAAGCACCCCAGGGGCCGCTGGCGTAAATATCTGCCGAGGTTGGGTTGCCGGGTGTGAAGATGGGTGAAACCACGACGTCCGGCTCGCCTACCTGACGTTGCGCGTCGACCACTGTGCTTACATTGAAGACGAGGCCGCCTGGATCGCGTGGCGGTCCGGGAGGGTAGTTGGGACCTCGCTTGTCGGTTATAGGGATGATCGAGCTACCCTGCCCGAAGGCAGTAGGAGCCGTATTCAGCCGCGACACCAGCCCTGCTACTGTAGCGACAAGCAAGAGCAGGATTGCGCTCAATATTAATCTGGAGCGGCTAGATTTATTCTTCGAACCTGGCATGATTCTTCCCTCCTGGTAGCTGCCCACACGTGTGACCATTCGTAGAATGCAAGATATAGACCACTGTATTTGCCTGCCCTATTCCTGCATAAGCAAATCCCTCGACCGTGTGAGGGTCGAGGGATTTTGGTCTCGCGTCCGGCCTATGGACGTTGGGGCGTCTGACAGTTGGGGAAGAAAGTATTAGCAACTATCTTGGATGCCTGTCCTCTAGTCACATTGGCGAACGGTCTGAAGTAAGGGCGGTTAGCGTCGTCACAAGGTTCTCCCTCCCCTCCGCATGGGTAGCCTGACATCGCACCCAGTTGGGTAAGGCGCATTATCCATACATAGAACGGGTGCTCTTCCGGCACGTCCGTGTAGAACAGACCTGTGGGGTCTCCTCCCAGTCCTGCTGCATTGGAGACTATCTTGGCTAGCTGTCCTCTAGTAGCGCTGGCATTAGGTCGGAAATATGGGCGGTTGTCTGGAGAGATGCAAGGTTCTTCAGGCACTAATCCACAGAGGTATCCTCCCATGTGTCCTCTCATTGAGAGGCGATTGATCCAGTCATAGAATGGACTGCTCACAGGCACATCCTCGTATATCTGTGGACCTGCGTCTTCAGAGAAGCCAGCAGAGTTAGAGACTATTTTGGCTATCTGCCCCCTTGTTATGTCATTGCCTGGACGGAACGTACCATCACTGTAGCCGGAAATTATGTTCCTACATGCCAGACACCTTATCCATGTAGAGAAAGGGTTAGTTTCGTCAACATCAGAGAAGGTGATGGTACAAATTGTGGGTGTAGCGGTAACTGTAGAAGTTGGGGTGCTTGATGGGGTTGGAGTTACGCATGGATCGGCGTAGTGCTCTATGAGTGTGCTGAAGGGTGAGCCTGAGCCATCCCATTGATTGCCCACCGCCCACACATCATGAGTTGAGACCGCCGATACCCCCCAGAAGATATTATGTATCGTGCCGGGATTGGGGTTGGATACGGCACCCCACTCTATGCCGTCCCAGTGCATTACAAGCGTTGGCCCAGGCGGGTTAGGCACCGTATATTGCCCCACGGCCCACACATCGTTAGCAGAAACCGCCTCTACACTAAAGAGAAAATTTCCGTTGGGACTGAGATTGGGGCTGGGCGTAATGCTCCACTTAGTACCGTCCCAATGCAGGGTCAGCGTGTAGGTGCCAGTTGATGGATCGGAGAAGTGTCCCACTGCCCATACGTCTGTAGAAGAGACAGCCGATACTCCATAAAGCAAGTTGGTGTCGCCTCCAGAGATGGGAACGGACACCTGGGTCCATTGAAGACCGTCCCAATGCAGGGCTATCGGTAGCCAAGCACCGGCAGCAGTGAGGTAGTAACCCACCGCCCATACGTCGTTAGAGGAAATTGCCTCTACGCTCCTGAGTTCGTTGACTGCCTGATATACGCCAGGATCGGGGGTGGGCATTCTACTCCACTGGTCGCCGTCCCAATGCTCGGCCAATAGCCTGCCGTTGTTATCGTGTCCAACGGCCCATACGTCGTCGATGGAGACGCCATCTATATCTAACAGGGCCGCGCTCCCCGGACCAAGATCAGGGGTAGCCACAATGCTCCATTGGTAACCGTCCCAATGCTCCGCAAGTGTGTGATACCCGCTACCTGAGCTGCCTGGATCGTACTGACCTACAGCCCACACATCATCAGGTGCGAGCGCGGCTACTCCAGACAGGGCAACGTGGATGGAAGAGGTGGGAGCGGGGCTGAAAACTACACTCCATTGGTAACCATCCCAATGCTCCACTAATGTCCAGGTTCGATTTCCATCGCTATAACCCCCCACAGCCCAAACGTCATTGGCTGCTCTGGCATCTACCCCGGCAAGGTCATTAGAGGTTCCCGGGTTGGGGCTCTCTACTACGCTCCAGATAGGCTCGCAGATGGCTACAGGTGTAGGTGTGCTTCCAATCGCTATAACAGGAACTGCCCGGTCTCCAAGCCATGACCATGTTGCCAAAGCAAGTGCCAGGCCGGTGATGGTCAGGGTCACGAATATATGCTTATCTTCTCTGTAGCTCATGTCTTCTTAGAAGTTGGCGTCTCGTAGCTTGATATCTCATCTGTCACGCGGTTGAGCGATACACCGTCAACTCGTTATTGTCGTTTGTGCTTTCTGCTTCCCTAAATATTGTAACACCCCTATACTACTTACCATATTTAGAGTATACGGTGATTATGCAGTATGTCATACCGTGCTCCAAGTGTGGGTGAGCACCATACCCGTGGCTGAGCCTCCGAAACTAAGCTTGTCGGACTTCCAGACACGCCAATAGGTAGATCTCTAAAAGAGAGGGGAGTCAATCAGACCTGATGACTCCCCTCTCTTTTAGATCGTTTGTCGCGCTCCAGGTATCATCGATGTGTGGGTGTTTCGCAGCCAGGGAAGAAGGTATTAGCCACAATCTTGGATGCCTGTCCTCTCGTCACGTTGGCGAATGGTCGGAAGTATGGACGGTTCGCATCGTCACATGGCTCGTTCTCGCCGCCGCACGGGTATCCGCTCATCACTCCGAGGCTGGTAAGACGCATTATCCATACGTAGAATGGGTGGTCATTGGGTACGTCTGTGTAGAACAAGCCGATGGGGTCTCCTACCAGTCCTGCCGCGTTCGATACAATCTTGGCTAGCTGTCCACGAGTGGCACTGGCGTTGGGTCGGAAGTACGGTCGGTTGTCAGGGAAGATGCATGGCTCCTCCGGTACGAGGCCACACAGGTAGCCTCCCATGTGTCCTCTCATGGATAACCTGTTTATCCAGTCGTAGAATGGGCTACCTACAGGCACATCCTCGTATATCTGTGGGCCGGGGTCCTCGGAAAAGCCCGCTGAATTCGAGACCATCTTGGCTATCTGCCCACGAGTGATGTCGTTGCCTGGGCGGAACGTACCATCTGTGTAGCCGGAGATGATACTTCTGCACGCTAAGCATCTGATCCAGGTGTAGAAGGTGCTGTCGGCAGGCACGTCTATGAAGGTGAGAGCGCACGCAGTTGGGGTGGTCGTAGCCAACGCAGTCTGCGTTACTGTGTTGGTAGCTGTAGCCGTGGAGATGTTTGTTGCCGTCGGCGTAGCTGTGGCGGTGGGGGTGGAGCACGAACCGCTATAGCGCTCCACGAGTGTTTGCGAGATACTACCTCCGATGTAATAGTTCCCGACAGCCCATACGTCATTAGCCGATACCATGTCTACCGCAGTGAGGTAGCTTGGGCCGACGCTCGGGCTGGGCACGACGCTCCATTGCGCACCATCCCAATGCACCGTCAGAGGTTGATTGTTAGAGTCGCCTACCGCCCAGACGTCATTAGCGGTGAGAGCAGAGACGCCGCGCAGGCGGCTCAACCCAGGGTTGGGGCTGGTAACAATGCTCCACGCTGTGCCGTTCCAACGCTCTATAAGCGTCCTGGTGGACCCTTGATCGTTGTAAGAATAGCCTACCGCCCATACGTCGCTCGCCGACACTGCGCTCACCGCAAAGAGGTTGTTAGCAAATCCTGTTGGTTGGGGCATAGAGATACTGGTCCAGCTCGCGCCATTCCAGTGGAGGGCCATAGGCACGACGCCGTCTGCCCCAACGACGTACTCGCCCACCGCCCACACGTCGCCTGACGAAATAGCCGCTACTCCATTAAGGCGATTGGTCAGGCTGCCGATGTTAGGGCTATTAACCATAGTCCACTGGCTGCCATTCCAGTGCATCGTCAGCGTCTGCGGCGTGCTATCGCATAAGAGATAATATCCCACCGCCCACACGTCGTTCGGTGCTATGGCGGCGACGGCTTGCAGGTAGCTGGCGCAGGCCCCCGTGTTGAGGCTGGGTATCACATCCCACTGCGTGCCATTCCAGTGCTCGATGAGGGTTTGCGTCGAGCCCCCTACATAGTAACCGACAGCCCATACGTCGTTGGCGGAGATAGCACTCACAGCCTTGAGCCTGCTGCTTTGCCCAGGCTGAGGGGCAGGGACCACGCTCCATGAGCTGCCGTTCCACCGCTGGACGAGGGCAAGTTCCCCGCTGCTATTATCGTAGCTATATCCTACCGCCCACACGTCGCTCGCATTGACTGCGGATACTCCATCGAAGGCATTGGAGAGCGTCCCAACGTTGGGACTGGATACCACGCTCCAGCCTGTAGCACATGCGGGAGTTGCACTGGGTGTTACTGCCGTTCCGGTGGCAGGTGGCAAGACCGTATTAGTCCTCGTCGCGGTAGAAGCGAGGGAAGTCGAAGTAGCCGTTCTTGTAGCTGTGCTTGTCGGCGGGACGCTTGTCGATGTGGCGGTCTGGCCAGGTGTGGGGGTTATATTACCTGTGCTAAGGTACAGCTTCGCGCCGGGCGCTTCGCTGACTGTCCAACCCTCGCCCGTACCGAATACGTAGATGTCGCGCAGGGTCTTGCCGGTTGGATTTGGCACGAGGCTCCAGGTGCCGTTCTGGTAATGGAGAAGCGTGCCCATTCCGCCCGAAGGCGCGGCTCCCACGGCCCACCCCTCGTTCGAGTTGACCATGTGAACATTCAGCAGATTCTGGCTTGTAGGGCTGGTCTGGGGTGTCCAGGTGCCGTTGAAGTAGTGGAGGATGGTGCCGCTGTAGCCCACCGCCCACCCTTCGTTGGCGTTGAGCATATGTATCCCCTCTATCGTGAAGCTCGCGGGGTTGGGCGAGAGGGGGGTCCAGGTGCCGTTCTGGTAATGAAGCATGAGACCCAGAGTGCCGCCGGCCCACCCCTCGTTCTCGTTTGCCATATCGATGGACCACAGGTTGGTCGTGGTGTTGCTGGTGTAGTTAGTCCAGGCTGTGCCGTCGTAGTGCACGATGCGCCCGCTGCTGCCGACCGCCCAACCGTTGGTAGCTGAGATCATGGACATGGCGTAGAGGTGCGCGTCTGTGGGGCTGTTATCGCGTGTCCAGGCTCGAGCCGTTCCACTTGAAGACGTAACCCGATGTGCCCACAGCCCATACTGCGTCGGTCGCAACCATGCCGACGTCATACATCGTCGGCTGGAAGAACGGTGGCTGGTATATCTCCCAATCGCTGCCGTTCCAGTGCTGTAACCCATAGGCGGGCGGTGTGGTAGCATTTAGCACGCCGACTGCCCACCCATCGTTAGGTGTCAGGAAATCGAGGCCGTAGAAGCCGTTGGTGGTGAAGTGCGTATTCGAAATTACCCATGCCGATCCGTTGTACCTGTAGATAGTGCCCCTGTCGCCAACTATCCAGCCGTCGCTCGCGCTGAGCATCACTATATCGTTCAGGGGCGCGCCGTTCGGTGTAGAGACTGGTGTCCAACTCGTGCCGTCCCAGTGCCAGACGTTGTTGGTCCAGCCGTTCGTCGCACCGACCGCCCATGCATCGGTGGGGGTGATGGCCGATACGCCATCCACCGTTACAGCGCCTGAAGGGGAAGATGTCAGGTTCCAATTGGTCCCGTCCCAATGTAGCAGCGTGCCTCCCTGCCCGGTTGCCCAACCATTGTTGCTGTCAAGCATATCTATCGCGTAGAGGATACGGTTGCCGGTGTAGACTACTTGCCAGGAGGTGCCATCCCAGCGTGCGATCTTGCCCAGGATACCGCTCGCGTCGGACGCGCCGCCGACGGCCCAGCCGAGACTAGAGTTGAGCATGTCTACCCCGTACATCGTCGTGGTCAGCACGCCGCCTGGGGCGACGACCTGCCAGTCGGTGCCGTTATAGTGGGCAAACCTGGCATTAGAACCTACCGCCCAACCGTCCGTCGCGGAGGCCATGCTTACGTCGTACAGGGTGGTGCTGCCATTGTTGCTGGTCTCCTCGACCCAGCTTGTACCGTTGTAGCGGAATATCTTGCCCCCACTCGCGACGGACCAGGCCATGTTGCTTGCGGCCATATCGACAGAGTTGAAGACCATCGTCCCCAGCTTGGTATTGTCATAAGCGGTCCAGCTCGCGCCGTCCCAGTGCGCTAATGTGCCGTCGCTGCCCACCGTCCATGCGTCGTTCGGACCAATGGCGTCAACACCGTTCAGCCCGCTGCCTGTGAGCTGCCACCGCTTCCAATCACTCCCCTGCTGAGGGCTTGCGGCGGTGGCTATGCCTTGACGTTGCGTGGCGCTATACGCCAGGGCAATGAGCAAGACGAGACCAAGCGAAGTCAAAATCACATTGCGTATCTTCATCGAATCTGCTTCCTTCCTTCAGTCAAGCTTTCCCAAATGGTGAGCCTTTTCCCATAGTACCAAACTTAAGAGAGCAAAAGCAAAGCGGCAATATGATTTTTCTTCTAAACATAAGTCATCCCGAATTTTGAGCAAGCGTCATTAGAATAGACGGAACCGCCAAGACGCCAAGAATCCGCCAAGAGCGCCAAGATATTAGAGGAAGTAGTGCTCTCACTGCCCATAATCCCTCTTTTACCTTGGCGGTTTCTTGGCGTTCTTGGCGTCTTGGCGGTTCCGTACTCTATAGTTCGAGATGTCTCATGTTTGGAAGAAAAAGGAAGGTGATAGGTTTGGGTGAGTACGTGGAAATATTCGCTTCTATCAGTTCATTTGTGCTATAATTCCCGCAATGGACTTACGTGATCGCCTGAAAGCAATGGGCGTGCGCCCGCGGGTATCGGGGGGTACTCCTCCGCTTGGTTCGCAGCCCTCGCCTCCAGCCGGGATTGAAGCGATACGCCCCGCGGCTATCTCTCGCAAGCGGGTGAGCCTTGACCAGGCCCTCCCAGGCGCGTGGCACGATACCCCTGACGGGCCATGCTTCGCCGTGGAGCGGCGCTATCCGGTGAGCGTGACGCGCGGGCCGGTAGCTCTCGGCTCGGTGCTACACACGCGCCCCAGGGTGCTCTGGGACGCCGGGCGCGCCTCCGCCCTGCACGACCTGGACGCGCGCAGGCTCCTCTTCCTCGATACCGAGACCACCGGCCTCTCCGGCGGTACGGGCACTTACGTCTTCCTGGTAGGTGTGGCCTTCTTCTCGGAGGCGGGGGATGAGGTGGTGGTGAGGCAGTACTTCCTGTCGGATGTATCGGCAGAGCGCTGTTTGCTTCACGCCCTCAATGACCTCTTTTCGCAATTTGCCGCCGTGGTCACTTTCAACGGCAAGAGCTTCGACTGGCCCCTGCTGGAGACGCGTTTCATAACAAGCCGTCTGCGTTGCGTGCTCAAGGACCCGCCCCACCTCGACATGCTTGGCCCCTCTCGCCGCCTCTGGAAGGACCGGCTCGAATCGTGTTCGCTAGAGACGCTGGAGACGCATATATTGGGCGTTCGCCGTGGGTTCGACGTGCCGGGGTGGCGCATCCCCTCACTCTATTTCCAGTACCTACGCGTCGGCCACATCGGCCACGTCCTTCCCGTGTTCGACCACAACGAGCACGACCTTCTCTCGCTGGTGGCCCTCACCGGACACGTGAGCCGCATCCTTGACGAGCCTGACGAGGTGGACCTCCACGCCGCCGAGCTGTTCGGGCTGGGCAAGCTGTACGCTGATTTAGGTAAGTACCCCGAAAGCCTCCGGGCGTATGAGCGTGGCCTGCTGCTCGATCCCTCGCCTGAGTTGCGGGCGGCGGCTCTCCGGCAGATGAGCTTCCTCTACAAATACCTGCAACAGCGCGACGAGGCGGTGGCGATCTGGGTGAAGCTGGCGAACGAGGGCACCCACCTGATGTTCCCATACCTAGAGCTTGCCAAGCATTACGAGCACCGCGCCAAAGAGTACTCCGCAGCCCACCAATACACCCTCATGGCGATGGAGCGGGCGAGCAACGTAGTCGAGCGCTCCGAGCTTGAGCATCGGTTGAAGCGGGTGGTGATGAAGCTAGAAAAGCAGCGCGGTGAAAAGTAAGCCCACGGTCACGCTCGTCCTGGCAGGCAGCGACCTGCTCCTCCTCCCCCCTGAGGGTGTTACTACTCAAGAGCTACATAGTCAATTGGGCGCGAACAGTTGGCGAGGCCGCGTAGTCCACGACAATCGCCGCAAGTGCCTGCGCGTCCTCCCGCTAGACTATCCGGCCATCCATAATACCCTTGCACACCTCTACATTATCAAAGAGGGGTTTGATGCGCGCCCACCTCTGCCATACCCGGTAGAGGTGAAGCTACAACCTCGTCCTTACCAGGCTGAGGCGCTAGGGGCTTGGTGGGACGCGGACTGCCGAGGGGTAGTGGTGCTGCCTACGGGCGCGGGCAAGACGCTGGTCGCTCTTATGGCTATAGCTGCCTCCAACACGCACACACTGATCTGCGTGCCCACGCTTGACCTCCTGGGGCAGTGGCGCGCTTCCCTCCTGGGGAATACGAACCTGGACGAGGGGGATGTAGGTAGCTGGGGCGGTGGTGAGAAAGATCTGAAGCCCGTGACGGTGATAACTTACGACTCCGCTGCCATACACAGCAGGATACTCTCCCACTTCGGCCTGCTGGTCTTTGACGAGGTGCATCACCTCCCAGCCGACACGTATCGCACTATCGCGGAAGGGGCTATCGCCACCGCTCGCCTCGGCCTGAGCGCCACTCCCGACCGGAGCGATTTGCGCCATTCCGATTTGGATTATCTGGTAGGTCCGGTGGTGTACGAACGGCTGCCCGCCCAGCTACGCGAAGCTCAGTTCATAGCTGACTACCGCACAGAGCGTATCAGCGTCGAGCTTACGGCGGATGAGCGTGCTTCATATGACCGCGCCGCCGAGGTGTATCGCGCCTATCTTCGCAGGAACCGTATCAGCATGAAGTCGGGCAATGACTACGAACGCTTCCTCATCTGGCGGAGCGGCAACGATCCCGCCGCCCGCGAGGCGCTCCTGGCTCACCAGGCAGCTCGCAGGCTCGCTCTCAGTGCTTCAGGCAAGATGGAGGTAGTAGCGGAGCTACTGGCACGCCATAAGGATGATCGCGTGCTGGTCTTCTCCGAGTACAACGCCCTGGCGGAGAAGATAGGGAGCCGCTTTTGTCTACCGACTGTCACACACAAGACCCCTGCTGCTGAGCGCAAGGCCATCCTCGATGGTTTCCGCTCAGGTCGCTTCAGCAAGCTGGCGACGGGCCGCGTCCTGAACGAGGGCGTTGACCTGCCGGATGCCAACGTCGCCATCATCCTGAGCGGCAGCGCCACCAAGCGCGAGTTCATCCAGCGCCTGGGCCGGGTATTGCGACCCAAAGCCACCGAAGCTGTTCTTTACGAGGTCGTGACGGAAGAAACGACCGAGGAAAGCATATCGCGCAGGCGGCAGTAATCCTATAGTTCACCGCAGAGGCGCAGAGACGCAGAGGTTATTGGGGGTTAGGGTTATACGGCATACTTGTGATGAATTACGAAAGGGTCTCTCCGTGTCATTCCGAACGTAGTGAGGAATTTAGAGATCTATCCATACAGCCAAGCTTGGAGATTCCTCACTACGTTCGGAATGACAGGCACAACATTGCAGGTCTATTGATAACTTATGCTCTTCTCCCTTACTAACCTCAAGCGGCGCACCATGCGAGACCCAGACGATGAGCTTCTTGTCGTTCCTAAGCTGCTGCATGGGCGTGCTGCGCTGAAGCTGTTGGAGCAGGCGATTGCGGTATTTGAAGAGTACGTAGGTAAGCCACATAGTGAGTACGATGTGCGCGCCCTCGAAGGGGTTATGGGTGATTACAGGCTGGGGCGTTGTGTCGAAGCTTGCTTGCTGACTCGCTATAAATTCGAGTCACTGCCGCTTGATACTCTACTTACTCCAGAACAGGCATCTGCTTTAGCCGAAAAGGGGCTTGATAGCCCGACCGGGCTACGGCTGGCGCTCTGGGATGCCGCAAACGCCCAGTATGGTGGCGCGGTTCCCCCGGGTAAGCGAAATCGTTTCCTGTCAGATTTCGCCCAGGAGTGCGGCCTGCCTCCGGACCCTGACCTGGTAGATGCGCTTCTGGCTCGTGACGCGGAGGCCTCCACTGTGCTGGCCCGGACAGGTGAGGCATTCACGCCACGCGACCTGATGCGCCTCTACAACCGGGGTGCAGTCCAAACCCTCGTCGCTCATTCAACGCGTGTCGAGTTTCGCGTGAGCCAGCTGCCGGGCCATGCTCTCAAGCGGCTTTACTTTGTTGCTAAGCGGCGGGGCGTCTACGTGGATATCGAGGCAAAGGACGTCGGATATTCTCTGGTGCTATATGGGCCTGAGCAGGCGTCAGGTAGCGCCGACAAGTATGGCAGGCGGCTGGCCGAAGTCACCCTGAGCTTGCTGCGCTCGTTGCTGGCCGGGAGCGATGGTGAAGCGCCAGGGGTGGCTGCTACCGCCTACCTGGTCCTGCACGACCGGGAGTACAAGTTCCATCTCACCTCGGAGATACTCACCATGCTGGAATACTCTCCCGACGGGGAGAAGGGTGCTATGCCTGGGAGAGTAGCGGAGACTTCTGCTGCCTACTCTGTCGGGTCGTCCCTGGATGGTCAGGAGGATAAAACAGGAGTGGAAGAGCCAACCTTCGACAGCCTCGTGGAAGCCCGTCTCTACAAGGAGTTCAAGTCGCTGGAGAGGCAAGGGCATACGCACGGCTGGCTATTGCAGCGCGAGCCTGACCCGTTGCTTGCGCCAGGAGTGGTGCTGATACCCGACTTCGCCTTCCTGCGAGGTGAGACGCGGGTCTTCATGGAGATAGCAGGGTTCTGGTCTCCCGGCTATCGGGAGAAGAAGGTTGCGAAGCTGAGGGCGCTCTCCTTGAGCGATGAGACGACGCCCCTCATACTTGCGATGCCGCACGATGCCATGTCCACCTTCAACAATCTCCCCTTTCCCATTGCCCCTTACAAGAATGCCGTGCGCGCTACCGACATGCTGACCCTGCTCGACACGCATTACGGCCAGCGTGAAGCACGACTGGACGCCGCCCACTCCCAGGTCGAGAGCCTGCGAGCATCAGTTATAGAGCGCGGTTTCATACCAGAGCGCGAGGTCGCCGAAAGCCTGCAAGCCTACACGCGCACTGAGCTTATCTCCTCTGCCCGTCTCCTGGATAGCGAGAAGTGCTTATATGTGGCGGGCGTGGGGCTGCTCTCTCGACATATGCTGGACGATTTGCACTCCATACTTGCGTCTATGCTTGAAACCTCACAGGGTAAGGTGAGCCTGGACGATGCCGCACGCTCCGTTGCCGATGTGCTGCGCGCGCCACAGATTGACATCGAGCCGCTCCTTAACCACTGGAGTGAATGGCGTATCGAGCGACCTTCTCTCTTCGAGGCGTACCTCGTTGCCGGAGAGTAGATGCCCATCCACTCGATGAGTACTTCTCGTGGTTGGCATCGAGGTCTGCCCTTGCCATCTTCCCGACGAGGTGGTATATAAATATGAGTGGTTCGAGTACGCGCTATTGTTCATCAATCAGGTTCAACTTTTCTATTCCTGAGAAGCCTGCTTTTCTTAGTACAATTCATTTCTCATATTCCTTCTTGCGTGCGTTGACAGTCCCTATTGCAGGAGACCCTTGTGTACGAACAAATAAATCGTTTCCGTCAGTATTTGGAGCAAGTGGTCGCTGAATTTCGAAAGCCTGTAGAGGCCCCGAAGTTAGAAGCTCAGCAAGATGCGATGGAGGAGTTCGCCAGGTCACGTTCAATCTCCACTGTTTATCACTTTACACCAGTGCAGAATTTGCCAGGTATATGCAGGCACGGTATTCTCAGTCGTGACCAAGTAGCGGCTCTAGGCGACAGTAACTTCGTCCCCACGGACGTATGGCGAACCGACGGTGCAACGTGGGCCATCTGCTGCAGCATCGAATGGACAAATTACAAGATGCTCTATAAGAAAGGGCTTTATTATGATCTTACTTTTGCGGTAATTGCCCTCGACGCTGCGGTACTTTGGGAACTCGATTGCATCTTCCTTCCGGGGAATGCCGCACGTGCCGACCTGCGAGGCCATATTCCTTATCTCAGAGGCCAGCGATTCCAGCGACTGGACCACCTCAGGTCACTTTACCCAGATCCTGATACTCGTAAGCCCTTATGGCAGTGCTTTCCTGAGGACCCCCAAGCCGAAGTGCTGGTTTCCGAAACCCCTATTAGTCTTAAGTATGTTGATTATATCTACTTCAACTCCAAAGATGCGTTCAACATAGCCAGAACACTTCCATGGCCACGCCACATCAAGTGCGAGGTGTATCCTAAAATATTTGGTGCTAGACCTGACCAAGCACGCTAAGGCAAAAGCTGCCATGCCCATTAAGAAAACTCCTCGCGCCAAACGCCCAATCTTCATCCCTCTCCCTAATGCTCCACGTGTAAGCACCATTGATGTAGAATTCGATTGGTTCCCTGGTTTTGCGCTCAAGCAGCAGCAGCGGAGTATCTCCAGTCTTCATGAAACTGCCAAGCGCCTGGCTGTTGCCGGAGCGCCTCTTGAGATTTCATCTCGCTCCCTTGAGGATCTGGGCCGTAGGCTCTCTGCATTCAACCTGAAAGTCGAGCATCCAACCCTGGGCCCCATTCCCCTAGAAAGTGCCTTCCAATCGTCCAAGGTATTTATAGAGGGTGGCCCTTACATTGAATTGGCTACGCTGGACCCCAAAACGGCGAAGCGCGATCCTCGTATTCGACAAAACGCCAGCCACTTGGTGTGTTTCCACTTCGGTGATCAAGACTTTCCAACCAAACCCGCTACTGCCTTTTACGACTGGCTTTATATTCGCGCCCTCTCCCTCCTTGATACTTCTGTCCGTGACCAACTTCGTGAGCGGGATGGCTTCACCGACATAGCCTTCAATCCTCAGAAGTCTCTCAACTGCCAGGCACGTTCCGTTGCACTTTTCATCTCGTTCGTTCTTGATGGTTTTGTGGAACCATGGAACTTGGATTTCCAGACATTTATAGAGGCAGTTGGCTATAAGGAGAACATCAACGTCGGTGGGGCCTAAGCAAGTTTTCTGTAAGTATCATAGGGTAGCTTGTTTAGGGGCGCTCACGCAAGCCACCTTCTACTCATGAAGAAAAAGAAAGAAAAAGGTATAATGTTGGGCAGGGTGCGGGCCGCGCCCTGTTTAGCATGTACAAGGAGTAAATTTTGGCGACTACGGTAGATACCCCTTCCCAGGTGACAGAGCGGTCCCCGGCGCAAACCGATGCTACTGTTACTTCCCCGGCGGCAACGACTGCAACTTCGCGCCCGTGCTTCCAGCCTGGTGCTGCTCGCTCTCGTCTTCATAGGGGGCGCATCGGTCATGACGGTGGAGATGTCGGCGTCACGTCTCCTCGCGCCGTACTTCGGCACCTCCCTCTTCATATGGGCGAACCTCATCGGCCTTGTGATGGTCTATTTGACGCTCGGCTACTGGCTGGGTGGGAAACTGGCTGACCGCTACCCGCGACCTTCGGTCCTTTACGGCGTCACGGCGCTCGCGGGCTTCTCAGTGGGCCTCATCCCCATAATATCTAGGCCCATCCTCCAGTGGTCCCTGACCGGATTTGAGACTTACTCTGTTGGCATATTCTATGGCTCTCTGATAGGGGTGATAATACTCTTCTCTGCGCCTCTCTTGTTGCTAGGATTTGTTTCGCCCTTCGCCATACGCCTGCGTTCGACTGCCGTATCCTCGGCGGGAGGCACGGCAGGCGCAGTGTCGGCACTCTCCACTTTGGGGAGCATACTCGGCACCTTCGTATCTGTCTTTCTTCTCATACCCTATATCGGCACTGCGGCTACCCTCTATACCGCGTCGGTGGCATTGCTGGTCTTCTCAATAGGTGGGTTGCTGATGGTGTCGGCGATGCGCCCTGTGGTCGTCTCCTCAGTTCTGTTGGTAATCGTCCTCGGACTCGCCTTCTTAGCCCCACGCAGCCTTATCAAGCCCGCGCCTTATGGTGAAGTCGTCTACGAGAAGGAGTTGGCGTATAACTACATCCAGGTGCTACGTGACGGCACCGCCATCAAGCTGGCTCTCAACGAAGGGCACGCAGTCCATTCTATCTACGACCCTCAGCGAGTGCTGACGGGCGGCCCGTGGGACTACTGGCTGGTCGCGCCCTACTTCAACGAGGGGTTCAGGCCGTCAGACATGAAGAGCATGGCGATGATCGGCTCAGCGGCAGGCACTGCCGCGCACATCTTCACCGAGGTGTATGGCCCGCTTCCGGTGGATGGCGTGGAGATAGACCCGGAGATAGTGGACGTGGGGCGGCGCTACTTCGACCTTGACGGTATTGAGAGCAACACCACCCACGTGCAGGACGGCCGCACTTACCTTCAAACGGACGGGCGCGACAAAAAATGGACCATCATAGGGATAGACGCTTACCGCCAGCCTTATATTCCCTTCCATCTAACTACTAAAGAGTTCTTTGAGGAGGTGAGGAGTCACCTCACTCCCGATGGCGCGGTGATGATCAACGCGGGCCGCACCGCCAACGACATACGCCTGGTCGAAGCGCTGGCGAATACGATGTTGCAAGTCTACCCGAATGTATACGTGATTGACGTGCCCACCCTCGCTAACAGCATGGTAATCGGCACCAACAAGCCGAGCCGCCTGGATAACTTCACCCAGAACGCCGCCTACGCCGAGCACCCGCTCCTGAAGGAAGTATTCGACGCCAGCATCCAGCGCGGCAACATACGCGAGGTCAAGCCGCAGGCGGGCGGCGTGGTCTTCACCGACGACAAGGCCCCGGTAGAGGAAGTAATCAACCAGATGATCATGCAAGTGGTAGGACAGGAGGCGAAATGAACCTGAAGCTGAAGCGTAGCACGCGCACTCCCTATTCTGAGGAAATCTCTATCTACGATGGAGAGACGCGGGACGAGAACGACGAGCCTGTGAGCATAGGCAAGATAGACGTGCATTACCTGGACGACCAGGTGGTGGGCACTCTGCTCATCTGGCAGGAGTTCGCCACCGGCTACCGCCAGTCGCACGGCCCCGGCTCGCCTGAGACCCTGGACGACCTGATAGATGCTATCCTCGCCGATGTGAGCGAGCCTGTAGGTATCTCAGCCACCTACGCGGTTGAAGTTTACTATCCTCCATACGCGGGGCAGGGTTTCGTGAGCAACTACCCGGACGAAGAGAACAATGACGCAGGTGTGCCTGCTGATGACAGCGCAGATATGGAGATGGCCGAAGAAGCTCCATATGAGAGTGAAGAGCAGCCGGAGGAGGATGATTTTGCCGACAAGCTCAGGCAGCGCCCATAATGGTGAAAATGAGGACCCTGCGAACAGACCTGAGACCCGCATGGCAGTAGGCTTATTGGACCTGCCTGTGCGCGATGGGCTGTACCGCATCGCCGCGCTGGAGCGATACCCATCTCTGCTGCATGGCATTTCCACGCGTCGCTCCGTGGATGGGGCAGATTGGAACCTCAGCACGAAGCGGGGCACTCCTCAGGACCCCCCAAGCATCGAGACCGCCCAGGCAAACCGCCGAAAATTTGCGGCTGCTCTAAGTATATCTCCAGACAGCATCGTCGGCTGCCAGCAGGTGCATGGGACGGAGGTTGCGCTGGTAGATTGGGGTGACGCGGGGCGCGCTATGCCTCCCAGTTTACCCCCGATACCGGGAGTTGATGCCTTGATAACGGGCACACCTGGCCTGTACCTGATGGCGCTCTCCGCCGATTGCCCACCTATTTTCTTCTATGACCCGGTAAGGAGGGCGATTGGCCTGGCCCATTCGGGGTGGAAAGGCACAGTGGGTCGTATCGCGGCCAACGTTGTGGAAGCGATGGTGGACAACTTCGGGTCGTCTCCAGCCGATCTTGTAGTCGCAATCGGCCCAGGTATCGGCCCTTGCTGCTATAGCGTTGGCCGCAACGTGATCGAGGCCGTCCGAGAGGCATTCCAACTCCATGATGCGGAATACCCACCTCTACTGGAAGAGCGCGATGGACTTCACCTACTTCAACCTGCCCACGACGATACGCTGCGCCCTCCTGGAAGCCGGAATCCGCGCTGAGAATATCACCATAGAGGAGGTGTGCACGGCCCATAACCTGCATACCTTCTACTCTCACAGGGGAGAGGCGGGCAGGTGCGGCCTCTTCGGGGCAGTGCTTGGAATGCGTGCTGATTACGATTTAAACGCCAAGACGCCAAGATAACAAAGAGCGCCAAGTTATTTGTGGTTTATCACAGCGCCGCAAAGCTCTTGTGGACAATTGAGGCCGGTAGCTAAGACGCTCCAATCCTGGCGTAGCATGAATGACATTTCGGCTAACCTTGAAATCGTTCGGGAGCAGGTCGCTCTTGCCGCCGCGCAGTCGGGACGCTTACCTGGTGATGTAACTCTAATTGCCGTGACCAAGACTGTGCAGGTTCGGAGTATCCAAGAGGCTGTTGCGGCTGGTATACAGCATTTTGGGGAGAACCGAGTACAGGAGGCGATGGCGAAGTTTGCTTCACGAGAAGGTATACCCCCGGCAGGTGCGGATAGTGCGGGAGACAAAGTGGCGCGAGAGGGTATCACCCTGCACATGATTGGGAGCTTGCAGCGCAACAAAGCGCGTGACGCGACTTCCCTGTTCGATGTCATCCACTCGGTAGATCGCGTCGAGCTTGCGGAGGCGCTTGAGAAAGCGGCAACCGGGGTGGCACTGCCCGTGCTGATTGAGGTCAATGTGACTGGCGAGGCGAGCAAGTCAGGCATATCACCCAACGAATTGCCGAGGCTGGCAGAGGCTGTTGCAGGATGCAGGCATTTGCGCGGCTTGGGCCTGATGACCATAGCTCGACTGGACGCCTCGGAGGTTGAGGCGCGCCACACCTTCGCCCGGCTGCGTAACATGCTCGAAGATCTCCATGGCAGTTACCTGGGCGATTGGACCCACTTGAAGTATGGGCATGAGTGACGACTACCAGTACGCCATCCGGGAAGGCGCGACCATGATTCGCTTGGGTCGGGCCATCTTCGGCCCCCGCAATGCAGACATCTAAACACAAAGACTTCATAGAAAGCAAATTTTCCGATCTCGTATATCACGCATCACGCATCACGTTTCAATCCTCATGTTCTGCTTGTTCAATGAATTGCTGACAGACGTGGACAACTTCCTCGATAGGCTCACACAGGGCGCTGCATCGGCGGGCTACCAACTCTACACGGTCGGCGGCACGGTCCGCGATAGCCTCCTTGGTCGCCCGACACGAGACCTCGACTTCACTACCGACGCACCCGTAGCCGCAATCAAATCTATGCTTGAGGCTGCGGGAGCTGACGCCATATACAATCTTGGGGAGAAATTCGGCACTATCGCCGCCATCGTCGGGGACTTCAAGTTAGAGATCACTACATTCCGCTCACAAGATGAGGTATCTGATCCGACCGACCCTCTCTCGCCCTTATATACCGACTTATCCCACCGCGACTTTACTGTGAACGCCATCGCCCGCGATCTGCATACGGGCACTCTGCACGACCCTCACAACGGTCAGCTTGACGTAACTCATAAACTCATTCGTGCCGTAGGCTCGCCGGAAGAGAGGTTCAGGGAGGACCCATTGCGACTTCTGAGAGCAGTGCGGTTGGCGGCGGAGCTTGGCTTCTTCATAGAGAGGGAGACGAAAGAGGCTATTCGCTCACTCGCATACCTCCTGGACAACGTCTCACGTGAGCGGGTAGGGGAGGAGATGGACCGTCTGTTGGTCACCGAACGGCCCGGCGAAGCTATAGATATGCTCGACAACCTGGGGCTGCTCACCTACATAGTGCCGGAAGTCCTGGAGATGCACGAGATGGAGCGTGGGCCTCATCATTATAAGGATGTCTACCCGCACACCCTCAAGGTCGTGGACCGCACCGGGCCTGACCTTGCGCTCCGGTGGGCCGCCCTTCTGCATGACATAGCCAAGCCTCGCACGTATGGTGTGAGCGATGGAGAGGTGCATTTCTTTGGGCACGAGCGGCTGGGTGCGCGCATGGCCCGCGACATCCTGGCGCGCCTCAAGCGGCCCCAGGAGATGATTGACATGGTAGTGCAGCTTGTAGCCGAGCACCTGCGGATAGGGGTGTACGACGGAAGCTGGAGTGACGGCGCGGTACGTCGCTTCCTGCGTGAGACCGCACCCATTACAGAGAAATTATTTGCCCTATCCCGCGCCGACATAACCTCTCAACGCCCGCAGCGCGTAGCTGCTGCCCTCGCCCGCGTGGAGGCCCTTTACGAACGTTGCGAGGAAATCAAGGCGCAAGAAGACGTAGAGAAGCTCGCCAGCCCACTGAACGGTGACGAGATTATGGCGATATTCGGCGGCACGCCGGGCCGTTGGATCGGTCAGGTGAAAGATTACCTGCTGGGTCTGGTGCTGGACGGGGAACTTGGCAAGGATGACAAGGATAGTGCCGAGCGATTCGCGCGGCAATTCTTGGAAGAGCAAGGTATCAGGCTGTAGGGTGGAAGATTTATTAGAACAATCATGGGGAGGCAAGAACTTCACATAACGAAGCACATGTCTCCCTGTCATTCCGAACGCAGTGAGGAATGACAGGCCTCGCGCATTGTCTATTTGTTCTTATATACGCTCATAAATTCTTCTTTGGCGCAACTATTGCTATCTCTATGTTCCTGAGGTGAACATTACAACATTGAGGTGATAGTACTTGAGTAAATCTTCTATTGATAAAGAGCTGTTGGCACGTACTATGTTGTTAGGCGTAATAGCCGGCATGAGAGCGGCTTCGGCCCCCTCTCTAATGACTGACCGTGCAGCGAGCCATCCCAAGCGATTCCGGCATACGCTCTTCCAATTGTTGACTACCAGGAGGTTTTCAAAGCTGGGCGCTTTGGGGATGCTCGGCGAGATGGTCGCGGATAAGCTGCCTATATTGCCCGACCGGATCGCGCCCCTCCCTTTACTAGGGCGCGCATTCTGGGGTGCGTTCTCTGGAGCCGCGGCCTTTACCGAGGGAAAACGCTCCCCAGTCACGGGGGCGGTCACAGCCGGGCTTGTGGCGATTGTGTCGGCCCATATTACCTATCGCATCAGGGTGCACGGGGCAAAGATACTGCACGTACCTGACCAGCTTCTCGCTCTCATAGAGGATGCTTTCGTGCTTACCTTGAGGCGCGCCGTGCAACGGACCTACGAATAGTAGGACACACTGCGCTCTCACTTTTATCACTGCCAATGTTGCAGGATAAGAGAGGCCGCCCCTACGACCCCCGCCTCTTTCCCAAGCTCCGAAGTCCGCAGGTCTACGTGCCTGGAGAACGCGAGGCGCGCTCTCCGGCGCAACTCCCGGCGGAGGGGTGCAAGCAATAGCTCCCCTGCATTGAGCAACCCGCCACCTAGCACCACCCGATCCAGGTCGAGGATATTTGCTGCGCTCGCTATACCTCGACCCAGTGCCGTTGCCGCCTCACGTAACAGACGCCCAGCCAGTACATCCCCGATGCCGCGGCCTCAACGATGTCTCGCCCCGTCAGGCTGCCATGCGGCAGTGAGGCTAGGGTGCTTGTCGCGCCACGCTTGAGCGCTGCCACCGCACGCGCCGATAGACCTCTGCCCGCGGCGTAGGCAGTGAGACACCCTACCGCTCCACAAAAGCATCGAGGTCCGCGCACCGAGACGATGGTATGCCCTATGTGGCCCCCGTTGCCATGTGCGCCATCGAGGAGCCGCCCGTCCACCACGATGCCGCCACCTATACCGGTCGAGACTACCATGCCGAGCATGTAACGAGCGCCCCGTCCCGCCCCAAAGAGCGCTTCGCCTAGCGCGAACGCTTTAGCGTCGTTGTCGAGCACCGCAGGCAGCCCTAATGATAATTCGAGGCGTGGGCGTAAAGGGAACCCCCTCCAGGCAGGCATATGCAGGGGAGAAACTGTATCTTCTTCGAAGAATATCGGTCCTCCACAGCCGATCCCGACCGCTACAGGCTCACGGCTGCTCTCCTGGCGCGCAGTTTCGGATACGCTAAGGACGGCTCCCAGTAATCCTTCCGCATCGAGGTCCGTCGGTGTTGGCTGGCGGGTATACGAAAGAACCTGGCCATCGGGAGTAACCACACCCGCCGCCAGCTTCGTGCCGCCGATGTCTATACCAAGCACCGGCCCTGGTTCTGGTATGGCGGCTGCCAGGGTCTTGCCGCGCTCATAGGGGAAGATAAAGTTGCTCATTCTCAGCTTGTTACCTTTGATACCACACCTTTGGCAGCGTTTCCAAATTGAACTCTCGTATCCTCTCCGGCCCCAATTCAATCACCCTGTTGCGCACCTCACGGGCCTCGCGTATCAGCCGGGCGACGTCTACACCCAGGCAGTTGTCGTCAAAGCGCTCAAGGTAGGCTATGCCTCCCGCGATGTGGTTTATCGTGCCCCGGTAGTTGCCGAGGCGCAGCTTGTAGAAGCCGACCCCTATTTTCAATATCCCCTGGTAGAGCCGTCGTAGCGGCCTCTGGTCTGCTATCCATATCTCCTCCAGCGACTCATGCTGCTCGAAGTACTCTCCCCCGTTGAACTGCTCCAGCCCCTTGTAGAAGAGGTCTGGGGGGACCTCGTCGCACGACCAGGGGTCCATCTCACCCGTAGCCTGCGGGCCGCCTTGCTTGCGTAGCTCGGCAGTTTTGCGCACCTTTTCCACATTCTCACGGCTCATGCTATATTCTATATCACAAATGGACGGTAACAGGTAACTGACAACCGGGTAGGCGTGGCATACGCATTGCTTATTAAGCCAGGCAGAGCAGCAAAGTTACGTCGCACCGAGACCTGACCGCCATAGCACCTTGAACTGCTCAAGCAACAATCGCCCGCGTGGGCGCGGATGCGGGCTTGGGTACGGTATAAGCTAACTATCCTGAACAAGGCGGTGAACGTAATGGCTCGCGTTAAGAATAACTCTCGACGCCTATTCCTGGGGGCTGCTTTCGTGGGCGTGATGGCAGGATCAGGAGCGTTATTTGGTGCTATAGGTGGGCTGATGCTGATTTTACTCAGCCACGCGGTGCTGCGAATAGATGCTGGTATGGTGCCCGTGCTGATAGTATGCGGAGCCGCAGGTATCATAGCCGCGACGCTCTGGAGCCTGCTCCTGGTGACGCGCCCTTCGACGCGTGCGTTAGCATGGCAAAAGATACCAATATCACAGCCAACGCTTGATAGCAATTAACTAATAAGCCAATTTACAGATTAAGCAAACACCGCTGAGAGGTCAAATGCGACCTTCTAGCGGTGTTTTTTGTTTAATCGTTTTCTTCATCTTGCCCTGCATACCACTTTGCATGCTCAACGTAATGCTGGGCGGACGCAAGTATGTGTTCCTTTTCAACTCCACTCAGGGAGCGTTTTGGCTGTGCAGGTATACCCAGCGCCAGGACCCCACCAGGAACCTCTACTTCCTCGGTTACGAGGGCGCGTCCCCCTATTATCGTGTCCGGCCTGACACTGGACCTGCTCAGGAGTGTCGCGCCCATGCCTACCAGTACCCGGTCGCCTACCGTCGCCGCGTGGATTATGGCGCTGTGCCCCACCGTCACGTCCTCGCCTATAATGGTTGGGCAGCCTTCCTCGCCATGTATGACTGTCCCGTCCTGTATATTACTGCGCGCACCAATCACAATGGGTGACACGTCGCCCCTCAGTACCGCGCCGAACCACACGCTGGCCTCATCGCCTAGCGTAACGTCACCAATGATCGTCGCGGTAGGAGCTACGTAACATCCCCTGCCGATTCTAGGGGACTTCCCCCGGTATGGATAGAGTGGCATGATCCTCTCCTAATCATCTGTCCGATTCCTGGCCGTTGCGCGGGCCGCAGGCTATCTGTAGGGGCGGTTCGTGAACCGCCCTCATGTGAACACTCGCGCGAACTTGGGCGTAAGCAAGTACGGTCTTGACCAGGGCGGTTCACGAACCGCCCCTACGACCCAATTACTTGCTGGCAGGTCTTTGCTGCGGCTGGACATGTCAAAGTATAATCCATCCGGGGGAGCGAGAATGAATAAAGGGGAGCTTATAGGCAGGGGCCGCACAGCCGACATCTACGCATGGGGCGATAGGAGTGTGCTGAAGCTCTTCCATGCGGACCGCCCGGCGAGTACCGTAGAGTATGAAGCGAAGATTGCGAGGGCAGTTTACGCATCCGGCGCGGCCTCTCCTACGCTCATAGATGCCGTCGAGGTCGAAGAGCGTCAAGGCCTCATCTATGAGCGCATCTATGGCCCATCTCTTGCCGATGTGCTCAGATCAGAACCCTGGCGGCTGCCTCGTTTAGCTCGCACTTTCGCGTTGCTACATGCGTCAATGCACCGCCGTAGCGCACCCGACCTCCCCTCCCAGCGCGACCGCCTGACCTGGAAGATAGAGTCGGCAGACCCCTTGCCAGCCGACCTCAAAGAGGCTGCATTGCTTTCTCTCGCGCGGCTCCCGGAGGGCGATGCGCTCTGCCACGGCGACTTCCACCCTGAGAACGTCATAATGTCCCCGCGCGGTCCGGTCATAATAGATTGGATAGACGCCACGTGCGGTAACCCTCTGGCTGATGTGGCTCGTACCTCGCTCCTCCTCACGACTGCTCACCTCCATCTCCCCTCCGGTATCCCTTCAATAGCTATCAGCTTACTAATCGCCGCTTTCCGCAAGCTCTACCTGACACACTATCTCAGAGCGACTCGCACCTCTCGAACGCAAATTGAAACCTGGCGCTTGCCCGTCACCGCCGCCCGCCTGGAAGAGGGGATAAGTGAAGAAGAAGCCTGGCTCATAGCAACAGTTGAGGACGCAGTGCGTCGCGCACGGCGCGGACGATAGACGACATATCTGAGAGGGTGTGTAACAACGAATGTATAAAGAGTGTCATTCCGAACGCAGTGAGGAATTTAAAACTCTATCCATACGTCTAAGCTCGGAGATTCCTCACTGCGTTCGGAATGACAGGGAAAGGGGTGCTTCGTTATAGCAGGCTTATCAGCCTTCGTCATTGTTCTTACACAGCTTCTTAGCTCGACTTTGTACAATTTTTAGGTTGAATGTGGCATACGCGTACAGCTAGGCACAAGAGTTTTCCAACATTTATCACACATCACGTTAAAAGACGGATGTTTATAAACTCCCAAGCGTGGGCACAGGCACATCCAGGCTCACGCACAACTTCAATTGTGGAATTGTACAAAGTCGAGCTAAGTGCAAAGCAGATACCTTATCGTCCATCGTCCATCGTCCATCGTCTATCGTCTATCGTCCATCCTCTACCTGGAACCTCACACCCTCTTACGGTGTATACCCTGTGTTAGACCTCTCCGGAGAGGGCAATAGTTGAGTGAACCTGATCTGATAAGCCGCGCACGCACGGGCGACGATGCGGCCTGGGAGATGCTTGTCCGCGAGCACCAGGAGCCGGTATTTCGTCTTGCCTATCTTCTGCTGGCCGACGCGCATGAGGCCGAGGATGTCGCACAGGATACGTTCGTGCGGGCGTTCCATGCCCTTCACACCTTCGACACCACACGCTCCATGCGCCCCTGGCTGCTGACCATAGCCTCCAACCTTGCACGCAACAAGATGCGGTCGGTAAAACGCTACCTGGCAGCCCTGCGACGCACGGCCCAATTGGAGCCTGGGGTGCTTGATTCTTCCGTTTCGCTGAGCGAGCGAAGCGCGCAACAATGGGAGGCTCATACCCTCTGGCAGGCAGTCCGCCGGTTGAAGAGTAACGAGCAAGAGGTGGTCTACATGCGCTATTTCCTTGATCTATCAGAAGCCGAGATGGCGAGTGCGCTTCGAGTTGCTCCAGGTACGGTAAAATCTCGCCTGCACCGTGCCCTGGCCCGGTTGCGCGGGTTGGTTGACAGGGACTTTCCAGCCTTACGGGAGGAGCGCCAGGCATGAGCGATCAACACCAGTTTGCCACGATGGATGAGCGCCTGCGTAATGTCGCACCGGCATTCCGCTACCCCCCTACGCCCGATATCGCCGGCTCCGTGCGTCAGAGATTGGCAAGCGCGAATAGTCCACAATCAGCCGCAGCGCGACCTCGGCCCAGGTTCGCGTGGACGCTAGCAGCGCTATCGGTATTGCTCATCCTGGCAACTCTCCTTACCGTGCCCGAAGTTCAGGGGTTCGTCCGCTCTATATTCCGCATCGGAGTTATCGAAGTGGTGGTCGCTACTCCCGTGCCCACATCGGTCTCGACCACACCGGGTCCATCGCCTACTCCCGCCCGCCCGCTTAACCTGGTGGGTGAGACTACGCTTGCTTTTGCCGCAGAGCAATTCCCTCTTCCCATCAGGCTGCCGAAATACCCCTCAGACCTGGGTAAACCTGACCGCGTCTTTATGCAGGACTTCGGCGGCCCGGCGCTCATCCTCGCATGGCACGAACCTGGTCGCAAGGACCAGGCACGCCTGGTACTGTATGAAATATCTTCGCTGTCCCAGCTCCTCGAGAAATCAATAGCTGAAAGCACGCAGCTTCAAGAAACGACAGTCAACGGGAAGCGTGCTGCATGGGTACGTGGGCCGCATTGGTTGCAGTTCTACGACATCTGGGGCTTCGTCAGAGAGGAGGCCCGGCGGCTGGTAGACGGCGACGTCCTGGTTTGGGAAGAAGATGACGTAACCTATAGGCTGGAAACTACCCTCCCGCTCGAAGAGGCAGTGCGCATTGCGGAATCACTTGAAATCTCCCAGGGCATCGAGACTCCAATCTCGGAAATTGACCAGACGCCACCGGAGTGGACGCGCAACCTGGCGGGCGCTACAACCCTTGAGGAGGCGCGTAAGCGAGTAGCTTTCCCTATCAGGTGGCCTGCTTACCCGCGATATATAGACGAGCCGGACCTGGTCTTCTTCCAGGAGCGGGCAAGTCCAATGGTGGTCCTTGCATGGTACAGCCCTGGACAGCGCGACCGAGTGGGTATGCTCCTCTACCAGATGGTTGCCGGCCCTGCCGCTAAGGAGACCTTTGCGGGCGGTCAGTCTCCTTGCCGAGGCGTCAGTGCATGGGCATTCAGCAAGGTGGATGGCTGCTCCACATCTCCTGACCTTCTACGATGAAGGAGAAGCAGGAAACATTGACTTCGCAACACCATATACCCGGTGATGCGCTCATGTGGGAGGAAGACGGTGTCGCATACAGGCTAGAAATACCTGTTTTCCTATCCGACGCTTTGCAAGTTGCCGAGTCGTTGCGCTAGGGGACGATAGACGATAGACGATAGACGATAGACGATAAGTGTCTGCCCGCGGCCTACTGCCTACTGCCTACTGCCTACTGCCTACTGCCTACCAATCTGTCGTCCGTCGTCCGTCGTCCCCTCGGAACCTGCATGCGTGGTGCGGTGTAGATTGTGATTAAGTAAGCTTGCCTGAAGGGCGAGGGTGCATTTGTGGTCAGGAAGATTCTATTTGTTGTATTGGTGTTGTTGGGTGTAGCCGTTGCCGCAGGAGGAGGCTATTATTTCTGGCTGACCTCCGACATTGCCGTGTCCAGCAAGCCCCCCGCCGCGCCGACACTGGTAGCAGGTCCCACCTCCGCTGCGACAACGACGACTACAACCGCAGCCGCCCGAATCTACAGGATTGACCCTTCACAATCTCAGGCATCGTATACGGTGGACGAGACCTTCTTCGACATGCGGGGCCTCGTGACCGTCACGGGCACTACGAGTGGCGTTGCGGGCGACATCATGGTGGACCATGCCAACCCCTCCGCATCCGTAATAGGCGAGATCGTGGTTGACATCAGCCAGTTGCGGACGGACGAGCGGTCAAGAGACAATGCCATCAGGCGTAGCTGGCTGGAATCGGCCCAATATCCCCTGGCGACCTTCAAGAACGCCACCGCCAACGGGCTGCCTGCCCGGTGGGTTGAGGGGGAAGCGCACTCTTTCACTCTAACGGGTGATATGGCTGTGCGCGAAGCCATACGCCGCGTAACGTGGGATGCTGAAGTGACTCTCACGGGCGATACGCTGCAGGGCAATGCGACTGTCAAGCTCAAAATGAGCGACTTCGGTGTGACCCCGCCAAGCCTTGAGATTCTGCGTGTGGAGGACGACATAGTATTGCGCCTCAACTTTATCGCTACCGCGACGGACAGCGCCATAGCTACGCCATCAGTTACGCCATAATCGGCATAAGGGAGGGTCTGGAATGAATTCACCACTATCGAAAATGGCGCTGCGCCTGTTCGCTTCTAGCCTTTCGGCAATCTTAATCTTTTCGTTCCAGTCTGCCTCTCCTTTACATGCCCAGGGCCAGGATACATCTCTTACCTTCCCTGAGACGGGTAAGGTAGTCAGGGGTAAGTTCCTGCAATACTTCGCCAGGCACGGGGGTGCTTTGGTGCAAGGTCTCCCAATCTCGAACGATATGCAAGAAAAGTCTGACACAGACGGCAAGCTTTATACGGTCCAGTACTTCGAGAAGGCCGTGTTCGAGCTACACCCCGAAAACGACCCACCTTATGACGTGCTTCTATCTCTGCTGGGCGTCTTCCAGTACAAAGAGAAGTACCCGAACGGCGGGCCTGGTGAGATGGCTAACACCCAACAAGGCGCGCATCTTTTCCCCGAAACGGGCAAGCACCTGGGCTGTGAGTTCCTCGATTTCTGGCTCAATACTGGCGGGCTGGCGCAGTTCGGCTATCCAATCTCCGGGGAGTTCACCGAAGTCTCTCCCTTGAACGAACAGACATATAGAGTGCAATATTTTGAGCGCGCCGTGTTGGAGTATTACCAGGAGGCATTTTATGTGCCTGAGAAGCGCACTTACGAGAACATTCGTATCGCGCAGCTGGGGACCGCCCGCATCAGCGCCATACACCCGGAGGTGGTTACTGGCCTTGCTACCCCGACAGCAGTACCGTCCGGCTGCGTTCCCACGCAGACCGGTCCCACCACCGGGCCTGAGCCTCCCGACGCCCCCCTGCGCTCATCCGTAGGTAAAGGGCATATCCTCAACGGTGTGGTGAAGTCAAGCCGCGACTGCTCTCCAATACAAGGCGCGAAGCTGAAGTTCCGTATGGCCGGGCCTGACGGTGTATACAGGGAGGAGTATGAAGCTATGATAATCACTGGCCCTTCCGGGTCTTACAGCTTTGAAAGTCACTATCCCGGACCGTATGAGAATATCCACCCGCACATTCACGTCAACGTCTCCGCGCCAGGTTACCGCACCGTTGAGACCGAAGTATTCCCCCAATGTACCCAGACCGAAGGCACCTTCAACATCGTCCTCGAGCCACGCTGAGAAGACGACAGACGACAGACGACGGACGATGGACGATAGATAAACACAGAGACACAGAGAGCACAAAGGTAACATAGAGATTATTTTGGGTTACTTAACACCCCTTTACCGTTAATAATCTCTGTGCGTCCTCTGCGTCTTTGTGTCTCTGTGTTTATCTATCGTCCATCGTCCATCGTCCTTGACAGGGCTTGACGCCCGGCAAGAGGATGCCTATAATAACTCGACAGTAGCGCCCGGACATGGCACCGGACGCGCGTTGATATACGTTTAGTAGGACAAAAGACTACAGGAGGAAAGTATGTCTATCAAGAGGAAAATCTTCGGGCGGGCGGGGGTATCGTTGGCGGCTTTGCTAATGATACTCCCTATTCTGGCGGCCTGCGGTGGCACTGCGGATAACACCCCGGTGCCAAGCACGGCGGTCCCAGCAACATCGGCTCCCACAGCCGCTATGGAGGCTACAGCAGCGCCTACGGCAATGGCAGCAACAGCCGAGCCTACAGCAATGGCAACGGCAATGGCTACCACAGGTCCAACCATGACGGACATGACCGTAACGATGAAGGAGCAGAACGCCTCCGGTCAGAACGGCACGGCCACCATCAAGGTGAGCAGCACAGGTTGGGTCGTCTCTATTGACATAAGCGGTGGCACAACCGAGCCTCAACCGGCGCACATCCACAAAGGCACCTGCGCCAATCTCGATCCCGCGCCTGCTGTGGCCCTGACCAGTGTGGTCAACGGCAAGAGCGAGACCACAATATCCACCTCCGACTTCACGATGGCGGCAGGCCAGGCTTACGCCATCAACGTACACAAGAGCGCGGCTGAAGCTTCTGTCTACGTCTCCTGCGGCGACATCACCGACAGCAGCATGACGGGCAATGAGACCCCTGGTGTTATGACGACCCCAGGCGCGGGCGCGAAACTAAAAGTCGGCCTCGTTACCGACGTGGGCAAGGTCAACGACGGCACGTTCAACCAGTTCGCTTATGAGGGTCTCAAGCGCGCAGGCACGGAACTTGGCGTCGAGATCAACTACATCGAGACTACGGCATCCGCTGACTACGACAAGAACCTTGAGCAGTTCGCCTCACAGAACTATGACATGATCATAGCTGTGGGCTTCCTGATGGGCGACGCGCTAAAGGGCGCTGCCGCGAAGCACCCTAACATCAAGTATGCCATCGTCGACTTCGCGTATGACCCTGTAATCTCCAATGTTCGTGGACTCGTCTTCGCCGAGGACCAGGCAGGCTACCTGGCAGGAGCGCTCGCGGCTGCCATGAGTCAGACCAATATCATTGGCGTGGTCGGTGGCATCGAGGGCGTACCTGCCGTGAAGAAATTCGTGCTGGGCTATACGAATGGCGCCAAGTCCATCAAGCCTGACATCCAGGTGAGGAGTGTATACATTGACTCCTTCGTAGACCGCGCGCGTGGCGCTGAAGCCGCCAAGAGCTTCATCGCTGAGGGTGCGGACGTCATCTTCGGCGCGGGCGGCCAGACCGGCTCCGGCGCAATCCAGGCTGCGGCTCAGGCAGGCGTGTGGGTTATCGGCGTGGACCAGGACGAGTACGGAACCACGTTCCAGAATGGCTCGGCTCTCGGCTCCGAGAAGATACTCTCCAGCGCCGGGAAGCGCGTGGACAACGCGGTCTTCTCCGCTATCAAGTCCGCGCAGGACGGTTCCTTCGTGGGCGGCACGCAGCTCTACGATGCGGCGAGCAATGGTGTAGGCCTCACCCCGTTCCACAAGGCCGAGGATTCAATCCCCGCCGAGGTCAAGACCCAATTGGACGCAATCCTCAAGGGCCTGGCCGACGGCTCGATCAAGACGGGCGTAACCGTTCCGTAAGTAATTACGAATTACGAATTACGAATTACGAATTACGGGTTATGCTTACCAATTCGTAACTCGTAATTCGTAATTCGTAATTCCCCGAAGGGGAGAGTGATGCCGCCTGTTCTAGAAGTACGGGACATCACAAAGCGATTCCCCGGTGTGCTCGCCAACGACCACATCAGCTTTACGCTGGAGGCGGGCGAGATACACGCTTTTCTCGGTGAGAACGGCGCGGGGAAATCGACCCTGATGAACATCCTCTACGGGTTGTACGACCCGGACGAGGGTGAGATTTTCATCAACGGCAAGAAAGTTACCATACGAGGCCCGAACGATGCTATTCGTCAGGGCCTCGGCATGGTGCACCAGCACTTTATGCTCGTGCCCACTCTCACAGTGGCCGAGAACGTGATGCTGGGGACGGAAATCACAAAAGGTCCTCTCCTCGATGAGCGAGAGGCCAACAGGCGCATCGGCGAAATCTCCGAGCGTTATGGCCTGGCTGTGCCGCCCGATGCGCTCGTGCAGGACCTGCCTGTAGGCGTGCAGCAGCGCGTGGAGATTATCAAGACCCTCTACCGGGGGGCCGACATTCTCATCCTCGACGAGCCGACCGCCGTTCTTACCCCGCAGGAAGCGGACGATCTCTTCGTCACCCTCCACTCTCTAGTCGGCCAGGGGAAATCGCTCATCTTCATAAGCCACAAGCTGCGCGAGGTGCTTGAGATCGCCGACCGGATCACCATTCTGCGGCGTGGGCGCGTGGTCGGCACTACTACACCTGCCCAAACCGACAGTGCGGGACTTGCCGCCATGATGGTAGGGCGCGAGGTCAACCTGACAGTTGACAAGGAGCCTAAAGAGCCGGGGCCTGTCGTGCTGGATGTGCATGACCTGGTCGTTCTGGATGACCGGCGCACCATAGCGGTAGACAAGCTCTCCCTAGAAGTGCGCGCTGGGGAGGTGCTGGGCATCGCGGGCGTGCAAGGCAACGGCCAGACCGAGCTTGTGGAGGCGCTGACGGGGCTTCGTCCCGTGCAGTCGGGTGCGGTGCGCCTCATGGGGCACGATACCACTCACGCCGTCCCTCGCACAATCATTGAGGATGGCGTAGCCCACATACCGGAGGACCGCCACCGCCACGGCCTGGTCCTTAGCTACCCCTGCTCCGACAACATGGTCCTCTCCACCTATTACCTCAGCCCCTTCGCTCATGGTATAGTAATTGACGAGGGAGAGATAGAGGACCAGGCCCGCCGCCTCGTCAAAGCATTCGACGTGCGCACTCCCGGCATATTGACTGCCGCTGCTACCCTCTCCGGCGGCAACCAACAGAAGGTGGTGGTGGCGCGTGAGTTCTCCCGCCCCATCAAGCTATTGATAGCCGCACAGCCGACACGCGGACTCGACGTCGGCTCGATAGAGTTTATACATAAGGGCATAATCCAAAAGCGCGATGAGGGGATTGGGGTGCTGCTCGTCTCCGCCGAGCTTGACGAGATAATGGCCCTCTCCGACCGTATCGCGGTTATGTTCAAGGGTAAGGTGCTTGCTATCCTCCCCGCCGCGAGCGCTACCAGGGAGGGGTTAGGATTGCTGATGGCGGGCATAACTGATGGGCAGCCACAGGAGTCGCAGTCCGCGCTCGAAGGGGCCAACGCCTGATGCCGGACGGAGACGACAAATCAGCTAATGAGGTATCTGGCGACGCGCCCGTGCAGGCTGTCCCTTCCGAGGGTGGCACCAGCCCTACGGGTAGTGCCGATTACCCACCCGCGCCCCTGGTAGAGCCTGGCCGCACTCATGCTGAGCCGCCGGGTGAGCCTCGCAAGGGCCTAAACTGGGGGGCCTTGCTGGGTGAAGTGCTGGTGCCTCTGCTCGCTATCTTCACTGCCCTGGTAATAGGCGCGCTCATTATCCTGCTGACGGGGACCGACGTCATCAAGGCGTACAGGGGCCTCTTTGTCGGCGCGCTCGGCTCTCCTGAGGCCCTGGCGAATACCCTGGTAGAAGCGACACCCTTCATGTTCGCGGGTCTGGCGGTCGCGCTCGGTTTCAAGTGCGGCCTCTTCAACATCGGCGCGGAAGGGCAGCTTGCGATGGGCGCGATGGCGGCTGCGGTCGCGGGGTACAGCATCACCGGCCTGCCTGCATTCATCCACCTCCCTCTGGCGGTGGTAATAGGCGCGATGGGTGGCGCGATATGGGGTGCGATCCCAGGCTATCTGCGTGCGAAGACGGGTGCGCATGAGGTTATCACCACCATCATGCTTAACTACATAGCCATTAGCCTCACCGACTACCTGATCAAGGGGCCGTTTCTGGACAAGGCGGCGAGCGCTCCACAAACGCCCGCGATCCAACCATCCGCCGAGCTACCCTTCCTCTTCGGCGCGGACTATCGCCTGCATGCAGGTTTTATCTTGGCAATCGTGATGGCGTTCGCCATATGGTGGCTGCTCAACAAGACCACCATCGGCTTCGAGATACGTACCGTTGGCTCCAACCCTGACGCCGCACAGTACGCGGGCATGAGCATCACGCGCAACTTTGTGCTGGCGATGGCTATAAGCGGCGCGCTTGCGGGTCTGGCCGGGGTGGGGCAGGTGCTGGGTTTACAGCATAAGCTCCAGGCGTCCTTCTCAGCGGGGTACGGGTTCGACAGCATAGCAGTCGCGCTGCTGGCGCGAAGCAACCCTATAGCCATTATTCCTGCGGCCATATTCTGGGGCGCGCTACGCCAGGGTGCGGGCCTCATGCAGACCGAGAGCGGCATTTCAAAAGACCTCATCAACATCATCCAGGCACTGGTAATCGTCTTCATAGCCGCCGACCAGATCATACGCTGGGTCTACCGCGTCCGCCGCGGGGGGTCTGCGCAGGCAGTCTTTACACGGGGCTGGGGAGGGTGAGGGCGGACGATGGACGATGGACGATAGACGATAGACGATAGACGATAGAGTGAAACGTGAAACGTGAGAGTGTGTAGTTGGGGGTGTGAGAGTTGGCGGCTAATGTAGGGGCGTTGCCTGCTAAATTTCAGATAGGGAAGCAGCATATCCTGGGGGTTGTGGGCATCATCACAGCGGTGCTTCTCTTTTGGGTGGTCAGCGGCAAGGTGGCGGCTGATAAAATCTCCACCTTGCGCATCACGTGGCCTGGTGCGAAGCCGCTCGACCCGCCGTTGCTTGACATCCCTTTGCCTACCGTCATCACCGTAGGGGTAATAAGCGCACTGTTGATCGCGGGCGCGCTTTTCCTGATGCTGCGGCGCTCGCCGCGTGGCTTTACGGCTTACATGGGCGCGCTCATCTTCTCGATCCTTTTGATCGTGCTCATTTGGGCTGTCGCTGGGAGCCGTATTGATGTGGTTGACATGCTTGCGCGTACCGTGCGCCTCGCTACACCGATAGCCCTGGGCGCGCTGGCGGGCATCTTATGTGAGCGTTCGGGAGTCATCAACATAGCGATAGAGGGGGTCATGCTCACGGGAGCGTGCCTGGGTTATATAGTCGCGTTACTGACGAGCAACTCCTGGATAGGGCTGACCGCGGCCATGGCTGCGGGGGGTGTGACGGTGATGCTGCTCGCGGCGCTGGCTATCCGCTTCAAGACCGACCAGATCATCGCGGGCACCGTAATCAACATCCTGGCGGTGGGTGTGACGGGGGTGTTGCGCAACGACGTCGTATTGGGCTTGCAATCGTCCGGCCATGTCGGTGGCGCGCTTCCCCAGATGCCTATCCCCGTGCTGTCAGGCATCCCGATAATAGGGCCTATGCTATTCGACCACAAGCCAATTGCCTATGCTATGCTCATACTCGTGCCCCTGCTGAGCCTCCTCCTCTTCCGCACCGCGTGGGGGCTGCGCACCCGCGCCGTTGGCGAGCACCCTCGCGCCGCGGACACGATGGGCATCAACGTGAATCGCCTGCGCTACCTGAACGTCTTCATCTCAGGTCTTGTGGCGGGACTGGCGGGGGCCTGGTTCTCCCTTGAAGCCACCTTCAGCTTCGATGATAAGATGACCAACGGTAAGGGCTTCATCGCGCTCGCGGCAATGATATTCGGTAAGTGGACACCCTTTGGCGCGGTGGGCGGTGCAGTGACCTTCAGCTCCGCCGATGCGCTCCAGATAAAAATCCAGGGCTACAACTTCGATCTCCCCTCGCAGTTCCTCACGATGATGCCGTACATAATCACCATAGTGGTGCTGGCCGGGGTCATAGGCCGGGCGCGCCCCCCTGCCGCTGTGGGCAAGCCTTATGAGAAATAAAAGCACAATCGCCTAGAAACATGAGAGATCCCGAACTATAGAGTACGGAACCGCCAAGACGCCAAGAGCGCCAAGAACCCGCCAAGATTATTTATTGGTTTTACCGCAGAGGCGCAGAGACGCGGAGATTTAGCTGAGACGAAGGGGTAAAGAATTAGGAAGCTCTCCATCCTTTATTATCTTGGCGGGTTCTTGGTGCTCTTGGCGTCTTGGCGTCTTGGCGGTTCCGTCGATTTGTCGATTCTAATGAAGCTTGCTCAAAATTCGGGATGGCGCATGTTTGTGATGAATAGGGAGGTTATGCGCACGTACACCCCGTGCCTGTAGCACATCCCTGGCAGCAATAGGTCTTGTCTCCCATCTGGAAGCCTTCGCCGTTGTTGCCTCTCCATTCATCTTTTGACATACCGCAGTTCGCGCAAGTCTGCTCTGCCTGCGTTGTGTTGCTATCTTGCTGGTCCATCGTCGTATCTCCTGTCGGGCGAGTCCGCAGGGGCATGGCGCGCCATACCCCCGCAATCAGCTTCTCTTGTCGCCCTTGCTTTCCTTCGTCTCGCCAGCCTCGCTACGCTGCTTGTTGACGGTGCGGGCGGCGCGCTCTTCAGCTTCGCTCTCGGAGACGCCTCGCTCCTCGTAGGAGTCCTTGATGTGCTCGTACTGGCGGTCTCGCTTGCTCCCTTCTTTGACACCTCTTGGCATTTTGGGCCTCCTTTTACTGCTGGTTAGCAGCCTAAATAAGTGAGGTGCAAAATGCGTGCCAGTCCTGCTTCGTGCCATATTAGTTTCCGCACGTACATTGAGCGATTTTCTTTTTATAAGGATATTTACTCCTAATCCGGGCACTTACAGTTTGTCGCTACATTTGATAATGCAACATATTGTCGTTTTGGCTGAGATGTGTTAAAATGCCGCCAACCAACACGCATCGCATTATTGTCCCTTTACGATGACTGTACCCTCTGAGAGGTGTAAAATGAAGAGATACCATTTGTCGTACCAATCAAATCGTGTAACCAAAAAGAGGTCAATTGTATCAGGTTCATTATTGCTCTTGTTATTGCTTAGCATAGCTCCGCGTAATGGCGGAGTTCTCGCTCAAGCGAGTAGCCGGACCTTTCCAGAAACGGGCAAAACAGTCAGTGGGCGGTTCCTGCAAGTCTGGGAAAGCAGGGGTGGAGTGTATCAACAGGGCTACCCTATTACCGAGAGGTTCGCGGAGCAGAGCGATACAGACGGGCATGTGTATTTTGTGCAGTATTTTGAAAGGTCGGTATTCGAAGAGCACCCAGAGAATAAAGCCCCTTATGATGTGCTCTTACAGTTGTTAGGTGTAGCTCAACTTCGGGAGGATTACGGTGGCAACCCTCCAAACCAGAGACCCAGTTCCGACAAACCGAGGATATTCTCGGAAACAGGTAAGACATTAGGTGGTGTGTTTCGTCGATACTGGGAGAATGCTAGCGTCGTCCCACAGACTGGCCTTCAGCCACAGGTGGTTGATCCTTTGCCTGGCGGCCTCTTACAGAATACCAGCGTCTCACAATACGGGTATCCGATTACTAATGAGTTTACAGAGGTATCTCCTTTGAACAATAGACCATATCTCGTGCAATATTTCGAGCGAGCTGTATTTGAGTACCACCCGGAGTACGCCGGCACGCCCTATGAAGTGCTGCTATCTCAACTCGGAACCATCCGCTTCAACGCAAAATATGTTATTGCCCCCCCACCTCCGAGGCCAGTTATTGCGAAGGTGACAAAGGTAATAGATGGCGACTCTATTGAAGTCATCCTGGACAATTCTACGCGACGAATAGACTATCTAGGCATTCAGGCTTCCTGAGTTGGGCGCATGTTATGGTAACGACGCATTAAAAAACAATCAACAACTCATTGGTGGGTTCGGTAGCCAGGTAATTCTAGAACAAGATGGTCAGGATACGAATAACGCTATTTTGTCGCGTTACGTGACCGTATCAGGCATAAGCATATTTGTCAATGCTTCGTTGTTACATCGTGGAGCAGCGAAGTTGGATCGTTCTCTCAACTATAACTACAGACACAAAGAGACGTTCACCATCGAAGAAAACTATGCTCGCACATACAAGCGTAATAATGCTCTCGATCCACTAGGCTTATGGGGTGCGTGTCCACAAAGAGCAGCGGATTTACAACCTTCTATTTCTAGGCTGTGGGGATCATCGATAGGGGCCACATTCTCGATATACGCAGAGCATGAAACCACACCCACAGACGCGGAGCCACACTACTTAGAACGTTAGGTCGAGCCTAGCCCAGCGGTATGACCTGGCGGAATAAGAGGTAGGCTCTTGACGACCTCGACAACGGCTTGTGGCGCCTCCCCAGACGTGAGCAACTGACTTACGGCTATCAAGGCTACCGCAAGTGGGGCGAGATATCCCAGCCATGCTTTAATATCGCGGAAGCGGTAGAGGTCTACTAGTTGGGCCCAGTACGCTTTTTCGGCAGTGAGCCGACCATGCGCCAGCCGCCGGCCTCCGCCTAAGACGTCGCGCAAGATCTCCCGGTCCATCAGGAAGCCGACGAACCATAAATAGAGCAGAAGGAGCAAAAAACGTAAGACGGCCCAAACCACGCCTGCGTATGAAATCTCACCCAGCAATATCTGACGCAATCCTTCTACGATTTGAGACACGAGAAATATTAATGATAGCCAGAAGCCTTTTTTACCTCCGTTACTTCCAGGCAGATATGGGTACAGACACCCCAATAGGAAGGCCGCGACTACCCAGAATGCAATCTCTTGCAGAACCACGATAAGAAGATTGAGAGGACCAAAATAAGAAGATAGCGACAGAAACTGCCAACCACTCTGAGTTAGCAATGCATATAGGTATAATAACGCAGGCAGCAAGGCTAATATCCACCCTACTTGCACGGCGCGCTTCCCATTTTCCCACCAGTTGGTTCCCGGCCCAAACGCAAAAGCCATGTCGGCAAGGGGCAACTTGCTCTTTTGTGTTTCTAGATCGAGGTTTTCGAGGTCAAAATCCTCCGGCGTCTTTTCAGCTTTAGAATGTTCTTCGTAAAGTTTCGCCTGCTTACGTTCCAGAAAGGCAAATTGCCGCGCCTGTCGCACCATTTCCTCGCGCCTGTTTTCCGTAGCTGAAGCCGCAAGGCCACTACCGTCTTGCTTAGATTCCCAATCCTTTAGCCTTAGATGCCAATGGTCGCGAAATCTGGGAAAAATGAACAGCACAAAGACGAAAGTTACGGCGAATGCAATAGGCAAGTTGAGCCCGAAGAAACTGCCCGACGTAGCCACGAAACCTGCGGCTAAAATAGCCACCACGGGTGCCGCCCAGTTAACTTCCCCGATATGAGAGTAGACCGAATTATTTCTTCCAATTGCCCGGAGTACGCTTATCAATCCAATCAAGGCCAGGAAAGGCAGTAGGGGCGTTAAAACCCACAATAACTGGAATGGGTATTGGACAAGTGCGTCAACCGATAGCACACGCATCGTTCCGAGGTTTCCTTCGTTAGAGAAGAAGAGCCACTGCAAAGGCGAAAAGATAGCAATCACTGCAATTAGAGCTTCCACCCAAGTTAAGGCGGATGGCAATTTCGGCCGGCCATCACTCTCTGAAGATGCCCACACGGCTTTCGCATGTCTCACGATTCCACTTACAAGAAAATACGTAAACATACACCAGATAATAAGCACCAATACCAATAACCAATCCGAAGATGGCAATATATTGCCCCCAGAAAGCCCCGGCAGGTTTAGAATGATCAAAGCTATGCACGTACTGCCACTAATCATGGAGTTCGCAAACGACCCGGCTTTGTAAGTCGAAGCGAGGTAGAGAGCGCATCCCACCCCGAAGAGTGAGTTGAAGATACCGTCTATAGGGGCTGGAGGGCTGCTATTTGTCCACTCTAAGAACTGTGGAAAATAGATACGTATACCGAGAACAATACCAATGCCAGGTATCAGAAGGGACCACAGGAGGGTATGTTTGACCTTTTTGACCTGGGCCTGTCCTTCAGTGTTGACGCTTCTCAGCTTGGGCAAGATGATGAGTAAGACGAATAATACGATGCCGGAACTCAGATAACCCAGTACCACTTCTATATATAACTCAAGATCGCCAAGCGTCCCAAGAGCAAGGTGTGCGCGAACAGCCCATGATGGCGCGGCCTGCACAGAAACATGTTCCACGGTTGAGCCAGGAGGAAATAGCCACATGAGATGCCCGGCTCCATCATCATTCATTAGCCCCTCTGAAGCAACGACGACTTGCATCCCATTGAGTCGAAGATCGACTATCCACGTTGTGCTTACTTCGCTCTGCTGTTCTATGGGTATAGTTCTGCTAATTGTATTGTTGATATCTACGATCAGGTCACTAAACGGGCCGTTGTCTGTCTTTCGTACGGTGAACACCGACTTTTTAGATACGTATTCATAGCTCAATATTCTGCCTACGCGAGTAAGGCTTATATTAGCTACTCCGTGGGCTATTCTTTTAATTGGCGGTTCTTCGAGCAATTGGCTAGGGAAAAAGGATTGCAGACCGAGGGGGTGGCCCTGCAGTTGCTCTATCTCACTCCATGACGCGCGCGCTTCGAGCACAAGAGTAGTAGTATGAGTAGGGTAAGTCTGCACCGATTGCGCTAATCTCTAACTTGGTGGTAAAAGTTATTGGCTCTCCCGAAGGGACAACTGGAGGAACCTGATGCTGGTTTGAGGCTCTGCTTGGTGAAGCTGGTGCACTAGATGTACTATACCTATCTGAAGAGGTTGCCTTGACTCCCCGAGCTAAAGCAGAACTTGGCCCCCAACACGAGAGGTAGAAGCAAACAAGGCAAATAAGTGTGATGATGTAGTGCCCCGTTGCTCCTCGCCATCGTTGCATGGGACTGAGTTCCTTACTGGAATTTAGTTGAGGTTTCAACCGAGCTAGAGTTGGAGAGACCTGGATTTTAATCCTCCGACATCTTTATCCACCCGTGCCTCAGCGCATATATAACCGCCTGGGTGCGGTCGTTCACGGCGAGCTTTCTCAGGATGGAGGTGATGTGGTTCTTCACCGTCTGGTCGGAGATGTTGAGGATGCGGGCGATCTCCTTGTTGGAGTTGCCGCGAGCTATGCAGTCGAGTATCTCTACTTCACGCGTGGTGAGGGGCGCGAAGACAGACTCGCCTCCCTCCGATTCGGCGGAGGCCAGCTCGCGGAACTGGTTGAGCATACGAGACGCTACGAATGGACGCGAAAGCACGGTGTCGTTGATGGGGTAGTGCCCTTCCGATACCTCGCGCACGATGTCGAGCAGTCGGTCAGGAGAGATGTCTTTGGCGGAATAAGCTGCCGCGCCTACTTTAGTGGCGTTGAATAGCTGCTCGTCGTCCTCGTACACAGTGAGGATGACCACCGCTATCTGGGGCTGCCTGCGCCGCACCACCCGCGTCACTTCCAGCCCGTTGAGGCCGGGGAGGTTGATGTCGATCAGCATGATGTCGGGCGCGAGCGACTCGGCCATCTGGATGGCTCGCTGGCCGTCCGGGGCCTCCCCGATAACCTCGATGTCCTTTGTCGCCTCGAGAGTATGCCTCACACCCTGCCGGAAAAGGGGGTGGTCGTCAACGATAAATACGCGTATCCGTTCCATTCAATTCTCTCCTTGCTGTCAGCTTCGATGCTTTCTCTATTATATAGTATGAAGCCAAAAGGACACCACCAGACCTCGCCCTCGTCTGCCGCCCCTAAACTCCGCACTCTGCACTCAAGTCCCGTCTTTCGGCATTGGCATCGTGAGGGTAATCGTCGTGCCCGTGCCTATTTTGCTATCTATCTTCAGCGTCGCGCCAACGGTAGCGGCCCGCTCCCTCATACTCACGAGGCCGGAGCTCATGGGGCGGCTTTGCCTCACCGACCTGGGGTTGAAGCCGCGCCCGTCGTCGGCTATGGTCACGATGAGCGGCCCGTTCGGGCGGCGTTGCAGGTTGACCTCTATGCGAGTGGCTTCGGCGTGCTTATGGATATTTTGCAGCGCCTCCTGCACGATTCTGAACACCACCAGCTCCTGGTTAGCTGATAATAACAGATTCTCCGGTAAATTCAACTCCACCGGCACATCGAACTGCTCCTGGTAGTCGTCGGCATACTGCTTCAACGTCGGCAGCAGCCCGGCATCGGCCAGCGATTGTGGACGCAAATTGAACATGAAGCGCCGCACGTCATTCAGGCTGGCCTGTAGGGCGGCGCGCAACCGCGCAAACTCCCCCTCGACCTCCCCGGGTTGGCGCGTGTACAGCTGCTCGACGAATTGCAGGCGCATCACCGTATTGGCGAGCACCTGGGCGGGGCCGTCGTGTATCTCCCGCGCCAGCCGTGCACGCTCGGCCTCCTGCCCCATGATAATCTGCGCCCACATCACCTGCTCGTTGGGGGTTGATTGGGCACTCCTAGTGGGGTCCCCTTCTGCGTCACCATCACCGCCGTCAGCGGGGGAAAGTACCCATTCGCAAGCGCCCTCTATCTGGTGGATGAGCCAGGAGAGGCGGCTCGATACCTGCTCCAGGCCCGTGGTTGTCCGTTCCAGCGAGGTCCTGTGGTTTTGAAGGGTCTGCTCCTGCTCGTGCATAGCATTGAGCTGGTTGGGCGTGAGCGGCCCCGTTATCGTGATGGGCGGCTCCGGGCTGCTCGTTATACTTTCCAGGCGGTAATGCAGATGCCTCGATGAAGCTGTGCAGGTGCTGGTGCTCCGTGCGAGCGTTGCGGAGGCGCTGCTGGGCCGTAGCCTCGATCTTCCTGAGACGGTCAACGGTCTCGCCAATCGCGCCCTCGATCTCCTGCCGGAGCGCTTCGACCCCTTTTTGATTCATTACGTCGGACGGCATACCATCCCTCGCCTTATACACCCGAACTTGTGGCTATTGTACACTATGTATACCCCGTAAGCAATTTAAACCGAAATGCACCCGGTTGAGCTATTCCCACGTATATTACAACGATGGTATAATCAAATGCGGCATTATGCCCATAGAAGAGGAGCCTAGATGTTCGGTTTCAGGAAGCTGAAAACTCAAGTCCCACAGCCAACATCGCCTGTTGAAAGCACGCCGGGCGGCGAAGTCCGCTACCTGGTGAGCGATAAGAAGCACCGCGCTCGCAGGGTCGCGTCTCCTCTACGGCTGGTTGGGAACTTGCTGATTATCTTTGGCTTGCTGCTCCTACTCGGCATCGGCGGCTGGTATGGCTTCACCGAGTGGAGCAATAAGCAGTACATAGCCCAGGTCAAGGATAAATTCGGAGAGGACACGTTCGAGCCTCCAATAGAAGCCAAAGCCACTCCCAAACCTACGGTCGCTGCTCTCCCTACCCCTATCCCCCTCCCTGTCCTCAGCGGGACGTCAATCGCCACCCAGATGGGCACCATCCTCAACACCCCTACCCCGGTGGCTATAGACAATTCTCCCCCGGTGCGCCTCTATATCCCCAGCGTGAAAATTGATACTAAGGTCGTCCCCGTCGGGTGGAACATGATTCCTGCCCCAGGTGGTGGGGTAAAAAGTGAGTGGCAGGTCGCTGATTACGCGGTGGGCCACCATGCAGGCAGCGCCAACCCCGGTGAAAAAGGAAATGTGGTGCTTTCAGGCCACGTGGACTACAAGGGGCAGGTCTTCAAAGACTTGAACAAGGTGAACAAGGGCGACGAAGTAGTCATGTATACCGAGAAAGGCCAGTACATCTACGTGGTCACCGACCTCAAGATTGTGCGGGAAGAGGGCGTGTCAGACGCGCAGAAGCGTGAGAACGCAAAGTTTATGGACCCCACCAAAAACCTTACCCTGACGATGATCACGTGCTGGCCCTATGGCATAGACACCCACCGCCTCATCGTCATCGCCAAGCCTTACCAGTCCGCGCTAAGCACGCAGTCAGAGTTCAAGATAAGGTAAAAGGATAAGGGATAAAGGATAAAAGATAAAATCTAGTATCTAATTTATCCTTTATCCCTTATCCTTTATCCTTTCGTGACCTGCCCCACTGGCGAGTTGTTCCAGCGCATGAGGCAGGACGGGAAAGATAGCTTCCAGGCACTCCCGCACGCCTTTGGGTGAGCCGGGCAGGTTGATTATGAGCGTACGCCCGCGCACGCCCACCACCGCTCTCGACAGCGCCGCCATCGGTGTCTTACGTAACAACTCGGCGCGCATGACCTCCGCCATACCGGGCACTACATAGTCCACCACAGCGAGGGTGGCATCGGGCGTTACGTCTGTTGGGGAGATGCCCGTGCCCCCACTCGTCACCACAAGGTCGTATCGCTCAACGTCAGACCAGCGGCGCAGCACCTCTTCTATCTGCTGACGGTCATCGGGCTGCACATCAATCGTGACTACCTCTACACCCAGCCGCTCCCTGAGTATCTCTGCGGCGATGCCTCCACTCATATCCTCGTACACGCCCGATGATACCCTGTCGCTCAGGGTTAGCACCGCAGCCCTTGCCTTCATCATTTCATAGCCTCCTAAGCGTCCTACCCGCCTAGAACGTCTCTCTCAAATATGGCATAATAATCTGGACTCCGCACATCTCACAATTCAGAGGTCGAGAATGGTGAGGGTAGAAAGCATTGCATATCACCTGGAACTGGTCGATACTATCGCCAGGTGGCACTGGGACGAATGGGGTCACGTCGACCCTGCTGGCTCACTTCAATCCTGGACTGAGGGTCTACGTGAGCGTACAAACCGGGATAGAATACCCACGACCTATATAGCCCTGGATGGCAGCGAGCTTCTTGGGTCCGCGACGCTTGTCGAGCACGACATGAGCACACGATTGGACCTCTCTCCATGGTTGGCCGGGGTCTACGTCAAACCTGAACATCGAGGGAGGGGAATTGGAAAGGCACTCGTACGTCACGCCGTTGCTGAAGCCGCGAAAATGGGCCTCAAAAGGCTATACCTGTACACCAATCCCGCCAAAGAATTCTATGAGAAACTTGGGTGGCGGCACGTCGCCGACGATTATTACGAGGGCCAACCTGTATTCATCATGGATATTGATACCGTGAATGATCATGTCCAGGATGAATGACCTCCTCTCAATGACCTCACATCCTAAGTATGGTATGATAGCTAAACTGTGAATTCTGCGCAAACAGGTAAACGAGCGTCGAGCGAATCGAGCCTGCGGGTAATCAGCGGTGTCTTGCTGCTCGCGGCAGTCCTTGGGGCTATCTGGCTGCAAGGTTTGCCTTTTATGCTCGTTTTGGCTGCCTTTGCGGGCCTGGGCGCGCATGAGGTTTATATTATCGCTCGACGTGCTGGCTATCAGCCCTGGTATCCTGCTGGAATCGCTCTCTCGCTTTTTTTTGCGTTGCGTGGCTACCTGGGCGGCAACGATATACTTTCCGGCATCGTTTACACTGGACCAGGCACTGGCGTTGAGATTATAGTGCTTTCTATGGTCCTCTTTTTCGCTTTAACGCGCCAGGGACTCTCATGGGCACGAGGCACTATTTCGTCTGGACGTGGGCCATCGCTTACGAATAGCTCTGCTTCTAAGGGTTGGGCGGATGTAGGCATAACGCTAGGTGGCGCGATCTATACGGGTGGCCTCCTGGGTTATGCGCCTTTCCTGTTAGCGATACCGGAAAGCAGCGAACGTGGGCAGGGCATCTTCTGGGTGATGTTTGTGATACTTGGAACTGCCGCTTGCGACACAGGGGCTTATGTGGTAGGGAGGCGCTTTGGCAGACACAAGCTCATTCCGCATATCAGTCCTGGCAAGACTTGGGAAGGGTTAATTGGTGGCGTGCTTGGTGGGGTCATCGCGGGGGCTGTCTTATCAGGGCTGTTACATTTATCTATATTTACGGGTATTCTGCTTGGCCTTGTCGTATGTGCCGCTGCCGTGTCCGGTGATTTGTGCGAGTCAATGCTGAAGCGCGCCGCGGGAGTGAAGAATAGTGGGACCCTTATACCCGGTCATGGTGGCGTGTTGGATCGTCTGGATAGCATACTCTTTGTGACGATAGCAGTCTATTGGTTCGCTAGGGTGATTGTATTATAATAACATCACGCGTCTAACCTGCCTTCAGACTTCAAGGCTTTCCTGAGAGGCATCGAGATACTGTTTCTTGCCGAGTAATCTGTCGCTTGACTGAAGCACTGCCTCGGCTATTACTTACCACGCATAAATCCTATGACGGACAAGAAAAAGTCACTCGACTACACCTCGCGCCCCAGCCCTTTCTGGTACTCGATAGAGCGTCGCTTCTTCTTTCTTCTCTTCCATTTGCTGTGGCCCTTGCGTATAAAAGGAGTGGAGAACGTGCCCAGGGAGGGTGCGGCTATCGTGGTATGCAACCACCTCAGCATGGTGGACCCGTTTATGGTCGCTTATGCCGTGCGCCGCATTATCTGCTTCATGGCTAAAAAGGAGTTATTCCGCAACCGCATAATAGGTTTCCTGGTACGTGTCACGGGGGCCTTCCCTGTGGACCGCTCCCGTATGGACCCGGCGACGATGCGTACAGCGATGACCGTCTTGAAGGAAGGCTACCTGCTTGGTATGTTCCCCGAAGGGACGCGCAGCACCGGCGAGATGCTTGAGTTCCGCGTGGGCGCGATCAGGCTCGCTGCCCGCACGCGCACGCCTATCATCCCTGCTGCCGTCTACAACACCGACCAAGCCCTCCCTCCTGGCAAGTTGCCCCGCCGTGCGCACATAAGCGTGATCTTCGGCCCGCCCATAGAGTTTACGGAGCTATATGACCGTAATGACAAGGGCGAACCCCTGGAGCGCGCAGTCGCCACCTTGCGCGAGCGCATACAGGACCTCCACGAGCAGCAGGCTGGTTAGCCCCTCGCACGCCGTGTTACAATGTGCGGTGCGCACACCCTCGACCTTCTAAAGATTCAATTTTCATCTAATTCGACCTCTCAGGGGTCGAATTAGATGAAAATTGAAGAGATAAAGCTATGATTTCTCAAGAGATATTAGCGACGGCGTTGCAGGCCGCTCTTGACGCTGGGGCCGACTACGCGGAGGCACGCGCTGAGGAAGCGTTCATCGAGCGCATCCACGCACGTAGCGGCGCGGCTGAGAGCCTGGTAAATGACAGGGATAGCGGTTGGGGAATCCACGTGCTCGCGGGAAATGGCTGGGGCTTTGCATCATCCTCGCGTGACACCCCGGACGACGCGCAAGAAACCGCTGCCAGCGCTGTAGAGATAGCCCGCGCCAGCAGCAGCCGCCGCAAGTCTCGCTCTGACGTCTCTATCCTGCCCACCGATCAAGGCAGCTATTCATCGCCCATAGAGCAAGACCCATTCGCTATACCATTCAACGAGCGTGTTGCGATGGCGGTCGAGGCCACGGAGCGGGTGCTGGCGGCGGGCCAGAGGGTCCAGGTCTCTACAGCCACGATGTCGTGCGCTCACATGGAAAAGCTCTTCGTCAACACGAAGGGCGCGCACCTGAGGCAGAGTATCACCCACGTCGGCGCGTGGGTCTCTGCTACCGCCAGGGATAACTCAGGCTATTCATATAGGCGCTCATATGGCGATATGAGCCAGGGCGGGTGGGAGCAGATAGCGCGTCTCAACCTGCTCGATGAGAGCGAGCGCGTGGGCCGAGAGGCGGACGAGCTGGTAGTCACGCCGTGGGCACCCTCCGGGCCAAAGACCGTTATCCTCGACTCCGACTTCGTAGCTCTATTGGTCCACGAGTCGTGCGGCCACCCTACCGAGCTTGACCGCGTGCTGGGTTGGGAGGCCGCTTTCGCGGGCACTTCATTCCTCATGCCCGACATGCTCGGTAAGTTCCAGTACGGCTCGCCCCTCGTCAACATGACCGCCGATTCCCCTCCTGGCGGGCGGGCTTGGCACATTCGGCTGGGACGAAGAAGGCACCCCTGCCCAGCGCACCCCTATCGTCCGCGACGGGATCTTCACCGGCTACCTGACCTCACGCGAGAGCGCGCTTGCCATCGGCCAGAGGTCGAACGGCTGCGGGCGAGCCATATCGTGGGGCCGAATCCCCATCGTGCGCATGGTCAATTTGTCCCTTGAGCCGGGTAGCGGGTCGCTGGACGACCTCATCTCGCAGGTGGACGATGGCCTCTACCTGCAAACACCCTCCTCATGGAGCCTCGACGATAAGCGCATGAACTTCCACTTCTCGGCGGAGCTTTGCCGCGAGATAAAGGGGGGCAAGCTAGGCGAATTACGTAAGGGCGCGTCGTTCCAGGGCCGCACGCCGCACTTCTGGGGTTCGGTGCAGGCGGTGGCCGGGCCGGACGAGTGGCACCTCTGGGGCCTCCCGCACTGCGCCAAAGGCGAGCCGCTACAACTCTGCCCGGTATCGCATGGCGCATCCCCCATCCTGGTACAGGGCTTGCAGATGAGCGGGCATAACGAGCGTTGAGCCACGGCTTCGGCCAGTCGCAGATAAAAGGGAGACAACATGATCTTTGCACATTCCAAAAAGCCCGTAGAAATCGCTGTTGAAATAGAAGGGGCAGAGAACCCCTTTTTCGCAGGCGATAAAGTCAATGCGACTATCACCTTGACGACAACTAAGGGTGGCGAGGTGAAGACGATGCACGCTGGCCTTATGTTTCGTTCGCGGCACCAATCAGCGAGCAAAACGGGAAAGAAAGACCCTGAAAAAGCGATAGGCCACTCCTGGGTCGAACGAGAAGAATGGGTAGCAGACGAGGAGTTGCTTGGTAAAGCAGATCTGGCGCGCGGTCTGAACAACACCTATCACCTGCAATGGCAGATACCCGCCGGTGCGACACCCTCCCATCGTGGCGACATCATCCAGCACACTTATAAGGTCGTAGTCGAGTTGGACCGCGCGGAAGGGAAAGGTCTCAAAGAAGAAGTGGAGTTACAGGTGGTGGAGCCTGCGCCCCCTGGTAATGAGTTCCGCCCACGCTCCTACGGTAAGTCCAAGCATGCAGAAGATGCACGTATGCAGTTCGAGTTTCTCAAGCTAGGGTTCGTGGAGGGAGAGACCCTTGCCGGGCGGCTGCTGGTGGAGCCTCACGTCGATATCGAGGCCAAATCCATACAACTGGAGCTTTGGCGTATAGAGACCGTCACGGAGGGAGATACGCCGAACGTCAAGCAGCACCGCGCCCAAACGCACGCACTCGCCGGCATCGCCATCTTGAAGAAGGGCGAGCCTGCGACATACGACTTCTCATTCCCCATCGCCATTGAAGGGTGCCCCACCTTCAAAGATGCTAAGGCGAAAGGGTCATGGCTACTCAAAGCCATAATCAGCCGCCCGTTAGCCCTTGACTGCGAAGTTGAGCAGGAAATATACCTCTATGGTGCTTACAAGCAGGGCTAATCTTGACACCTTAGGTAAGTCTATTTCAAGATAAGATGAATACGATCACTACTATGCTGCTTGGAGAAGCCGAGGCGCTCTCGATTCTTAGAGGACGCCCTGCGTGGTTCTTCCGCCGACCAGACCGAGCTGGTGCTGGTGACGGACCTCACCGACGTGACGCGCTACGCAAACTCGGAGATACATCAAAA
>CAWEQU010000004.1:0-69858 GCA_963811305.1 uncultured Chloroflexia bacterium | reverse complement strand
TGTAGCCGATGTCGCGTAACGCACCCACCAGCCAGTCGCGCTTGTGCTGCAAATGCCCGATATCGATGGAGAGCCTCTTCATTCGGGCAGCGCGTGTTGTAGAAGGGCATTCGGAAATGCATATCCCGTGACGACCTCCGCGCCGAATATGGCATTACGTATGATCTCGCGGTTGGGCATCGGCGGCGGCAGCGCGATGTAGCCGATGCGCTGCCCGGGCGTGAGCAGCGTCTTGCCATAGGTGTAGAGCAAGAGGAATTGGGGTAGAAGTCGTCGGGCTCTGGTAGCGCCGGCCGTCGAATACTATGCGGGTGATAGGCCTCGTCGGACAGCAGGTAGATTGTCCGGCCATCCCCGTCGCTGCTCGCCTCGGTGAGCAATTCGCCAAGCCGAGCCAGGGCTCCGGTGGGTATATCTTGCCGGTCGGGTTGTGCGGCGAGTTTACGATGATCGCGCTGGTGCGCTCCGGTGATCGCCCCGGCGATGGCATCGAGGTCAAGGTCGAAGGTCTCGCGGTCCATCTCTACCGCGCACCGACCGCCCTCCAGCGCCAGCATCAGCGCCTCGTAGAAGAACCAGGGCGGGCTGATGAAGTTCACCTCGTCGCCAGGGTTGATAAGCGCGCAGAGGGCGACGGCGAGCGCAGCGAATGCCCCGTTCGTCAGAAAGATATCCTCGGCCGCGAAAGGGAGCCCCGCCGCTCGCGCAAAGAGGAGGCGACTATAGCGCACGGCCCCGGCTCATTCTTCTTATAGGCGTACCAATCTTTGTTCTGCGGGACGCTCCACCGGCCCAGCGCCTCGACAAAGCCGGGCAGCGGCATCGCCTGTGGGTTGCCGACGGCGAAGTCGCAGGCATCGGGGTCCCCCGCCTTCGTGCCCATGAGGACTTGTGAAAAGAAGCGCGTTATAGGCGCGACTGCATCGCGGACGGCTGCCATTCGATGTGAAATCAGTTCTGAAGCCAATATTTGACCCTCCTGGTTATACTCATGCAGCAATTATTACCTGTACTTGCAATAGCCATTATACGTCCTGTAGACTTTCCCATTGGCATTACCTAAAAGCCGGTATCATTGCGGTGTAGGTTCTGGGGCGGAAGCTGAATGGCAAGGCCAGGTTGGGGGATAGGTGAGCGTCGAAATCATGGCATGCTCCCTGCAAATAGGGTGACGTAGCCTTAGACGGGTCACCCTAAAATAGGTGTCCTAGACCCTAGCCTGTCCAATGCCTGCACCAACTTACCGCAATATAGCGGCCATAGCATCGATACGAAAGGAGAAGCACGATGGCAAACGCAGATGAGCCTGATGTCAGATTACCCGCGACCCCAACGGACGAAGTAGAGCGCGACCAGAGGAGCCAGGGCACTCAAGCCCCTCCGAGACGGGAGAGGGAATAGGCTCCGCCCAGAACCAGGGTCCGCAGGGTGGCGCGGCGGTCGAGAGGCACGAGTCAGGGCAGTCCACCACCAGAGGGTAAATGGCAGAAAAATTGCTCCAAAATTGGTCCCTTTACCCCTTGACAAGTCCGAAACATCCTGTATTATAAACACACTTCTGAGGTGTTGAGCCTCGGAAGGCACAGAAACTCTGACGGACTCTCGGGTCATTTAGAGTTTCTTGTTTTAAAGCCCCCGGCACAGGGGGCTTTCTTCATTTCACCCTATAAGAAGACGGCACCACCTAACCGTTTGACCTGTCGAAAAGACCCACTATTCGACTAGGGCCACTCTTGAGCATTGGGTGTATACTAAAGTTAGACGAAGAGATAGACGCTACTCGGCGGGTAACACGCTGTAAAGAAAGGGAACCAATAGATGGATGGCTCAGGTTGGTGGTCGTATATAAGGCACGACCCCAAGCAAGACCGCCCACAGGTGAGCCGCGCTTTGCTGAGGCGCGTGGCGGGCTATGCGCGACCCTACATAGGGCGTATCTCTATCATGCTGGCGACCATCATCGCCATCGCCCTCCTCTCCATCATCCCGCCTCTGCTCTCACCGGCAGCTCATAGACATAATTATCCCCTCGAAGGATGTGGGGCAGTCAACTGGCTCATCGTCTGGATGATTGCCGTGCCACTCGTAGCGGGGCTGTTGGCAGTGCTCCAGCGATACCTCGGCTCGCGGATAGGCGAGGGGGTCATATACGACCTGCGTTGCGCCCTCTTCAGCCATTTGCAGAAGATGTCCCTGCGCTTCTTCACCCACACCCGCACCGGCGAATTGATGTCGCGCCTCAACAACGACGTGGTAGGCTCCCAGCGCGCCATCTCAAGCACTGTGGTGGATATTATCTCCAACGCCATCACCCTCATCTTCACCCTCCTGATCATGCTCTCCCTCGAATGGCGGCTCACCCTCCTTTCGATAGTGATCCTCCCGGTCTTCGTCCTATCGGCGCGGCGGGTGGGCAACCTCTTGCGTGACGTTGTGCGCAAGCAGACTCAGTCTCAACGCCGAGATGAACGCCATGATGAACGAGACCCTGAACGTGAGTGGAGCGCTCTTGGTGAAAATCTTTGGCAGGGCACGCGATGAGGAGACACGCTTCTCCGACAGGGCCGCGGGCGTGCGCGACATGGGCATCCGGCAGGCTCTCATAGGGCGCTGGTTCTTCTTCGGGCTGGGACTTACAGGCTCCGTAGGCGTGGCTATCGTCTCGTGGGTGGGCGCGCACCTGGTAATCAGCGGCAGCGGGTTCACGGTAGGCACCATAGTGGCCTTCATGTCGTACCTTGTGCAGCTATACGGGCCGCTAGGCTCCCTCAGCAACTCCCGAGTCGACTTCGCCACTTCGATGGTCAGCTTCGAGCGTGTATTCGAGGTGCTGGACCTGCCGGTTGAAATAAAGGAGAAGGCCGACGCCGAAGTGTTGCAGGAAGTTCGGGGTAAGGTCGAGTTCCGCGACGTGTCGTTCAGCTACATCGTGGGGGACAACGAGGCCCGTGCCGAGGCCGCCGCTCTCTCCGAAGTGATGCGCTGGGGCCAGGCACCTGAAGCCACACTTACCCTATCAGGACGCAGGCCGAGCGACAGGGTGAAACCTTCCAACGGCAATGCCTCCATGAGCCTCATGCTCACCGAAGCCGAGCTAGAGGCAGCTACGTCGGATGAGCCGCGTTACGCCCTCAGCGATGTCAGCTTCGCGGTCCAGCCTGGACAGCTTGCCGCGCTCGTCGGACCTTCCGGCGCTGGGAAGACGACCATTACCTATCTCCTCCCTCGCCTCTATGACACCACGAACGGAGACATCCTGATAGATGACCACGACATCCGCGACGTGACGCTGGAGTCCCTCTCCTCTCAAATCGGCATGGTTACGCAGGAGAGCTACCTCTTCCACGACACTATACGCACTAACCTCCTATACGCCCGCCCGGATGCGACGGACGAGGAAATAGTGTCGGCGGCCAAGGCGGCCAATATCCACGCCTTCATCGCGTCCCTCCCAGATGGGTACGAGACCATTGTAGGGGAGCGCGGGTATAGGCTGTCGGGAGGCGAGAAGCAGCGCGTCGCCATCGCCCGCGTCCTCCTGAAAGACCCCCGTATCCTGGTGCTGGACGAGGCCACTTCATCGCTGGATTCGCAGTCGGAGGCGCTCATACAAGCTGCGCTTGAGCGGCTGATGGTAGGGCGCACATCCATCGTGATTGCCCACCGCCTCTCCACCGTCCTCGCCGCCGACGTAATCCTCGTGCTGGACAAAGGGCGGCTGGTAGAGCGCGGCACCCATGCCGAATTGATCGAACTGGGCGGCCTCTACGCCAACCTCTATCGGACGCAGTTCCGTGACCGCGACAACGCCAGCCCGGAGCAGTCGCAAGCTGAGGTAACTGCGGGCGTATAAGAGCATTTTCATTTCTTTTCTCAATTTTCGGCCCTTGCAGGGGCCGAAAATTGAGAAAAGAAAGATTTCCTTCCACTTCTTGGGGATTATAGATATATCAAGCTAACAATCAGTCTGGAGACTGATTGACTAACCCGCTCTCCACGCACATAATGTGCTGTAAGAACCAGCAGGATACACTAATGTTCCTTTCAATTCGCACATTGGGCGACAACCAGCAGCACACCACAAGCTCTGCCTGGAGGTGTGGTTAGCTGCGCACGCGTCTCATTCAGCAATCCGGTAACTACCCGCCAGGCCCAGAACAGCCTGGCGGGTTTTTCTTTTTAAGTTATCATTTAGGAGTAAATATATGGACATAGGCTTCTTGATAAAAGGTATCGTGCTTGGCTTCTCTATCGCAGCGCCCGTCGGGCCGATAGGGGTGTTGTGCATACGGCGCACACTCGCGTCTGGTTTCCCATCAGGCATACTTTCGGGGCTGGGTGCGGCCACCGCGGATGCTTTCTATGGTGGTGTGGCGGCCTTCGGTCTGACATTTGTTTCCGGCTTCCTCGTGGGCGGACAGATATGGTTGCGGGTAGTCGGTGGTCTCTTCTTGCTCTACCTGGGGCTGCGCATTTTCCTATCATCGCCTCCCGAAAAGTCGGCTTCCGCGAATGTCAAGGGGCTGTCAGGAGCATTCGCTTCGACATTCTTCCTCACGCTGACCAACCCTGCCACCATAATTTCCTTCGCGGCGGTATTCGCGGGCTTTGGACTGGGCGCAACTGGGGCCAGCACGGCTGACGCCTCACTTCTTGTAGTGGGTGTTTTCTTCGGTTCAGCGCTGTGGTGGCTGCTATTAGCTTCGGGGGTCAGTCTGCTGAGGTCCAGGCTCGATTATCGCCGGATGGGGTGGATAAACAAGCTCTCTGGTGCTATCATTACAGCGTTCGGGCTTATAACACTCGCAACTTTGTTCTTTGGATAATCACTCGTTGTAGGTTGGAAGGTAGAAGAAACCTGTCATGTCTGACGCAACTGGAATAATCGTGCGCGCCGCGACGCAGGAAGATGCGCCCGCCATCCTGAAGCTGGTGATCGCGCTTGCCGACTTCGAGAAGCTGCCTCCACCCGATGAGGCTGCCCAACAGAGGTTGATAGCTGATGCGTTCAGCCCCCGCCCTCGCGTCGAGATATTCCTGGCCGAGGTTGAAGGAGAGGTAGTTGGCTACGCCTTCGTATTCGAGACCTACTCCACCTTCCTGGCGCTCCCCACGCTATACCTTGAAGACCTCTTCGTCCTACCACAGTTTCGAGGACTGAAAGTTGGCTATGCGTTATTCACACACTGTACGAGGGAAGCGGTACGTCGGGGTTGCGGGCGCTTCGAGTGGATGGTCCTCGACTGGAACGAGCACGCCATCCAGTTTTACGAGCGCCTCGGTGCGCGACACCTGCACCATTGGCTTGTCTACCGCCTCGATGGAGAAGCGCTTGCGCGTTTCAGCCCTACTGCGGAAAGTTGACAGTTGTTATCATCAATTTGATTTCCGCGGAAATCAAATTGATGATTGCTTAGCTTTGTTTGCTAGCAGACGTGCAACCTCAACAGGATCGGTGGTGGGTGCTTCGCAGATGTAGTTGCGGCAGACGTATGCGGTGGCCTTTCCGTCTACCTGCGGCCTGTCGGCCAGGAGGGGCACGATGCGCGCTGCTTCCTCATCGTCCGCCTCCGCGGCAGCCACTACCTTGTTAGGCACGTATGGCTGCCATACTGCTCGCAACATCTCCATCATATCCCCTGCCCGTAGCTCCCCGATAATTGCCACTTCAGCGGACGGTCCCAGGTAGAGGTCGAGCGCGCAGAGCATTTGCCCGAACGCGGTAGGCCCTTTACCCATCACGTCCATGAGGGGCTGCATCGTCTGGAGAGCGCGCTGCTCGTATTCCGGCTCGGTTGTGAATAAATAGAGACGCAGCAAAGCCTCCGCCCCCACCGAATTGGCGGATGGTATGGCGTTGTCGTAAAGCTCCTTCGGGCGCGCCACCAGGCTCTCGTGGAAGTCGGCAGTGGTGAAGAAACCGCCATTCTGCTCGGAGAAATGGGCTAGAAGGGTGTCCATCAAAGCCCGTGCGATCTCTATCCAGCGCGGCTCGAAGGTCGCCTCGTAGAGGGATAGTAGCCCGGCAGCGTAGAAGGCGTAGTCCTCAGCGAATGCATCAATATGTGCCTTCCCGTCCTTGTACGTGCGGAAGAGGCGCACTTCCCCCTCCGGCACCTCTTCCTTCTGGACGAGAGTTGAAAGTATGAACTCGGCGTTGCGTATGGCAGTACGGCGGTAGTCTTCCCGATCCAGCACGCTGGCGGCCTCCGCGAACGCGCGCAGCATGAGGCCATTCCACCCCACTAGCACCTTCTCGTCCCGCCCAGGCCACACGCGCTTGCTGCGTGCCTCGTATAGCTTTCTGCGCCCCTCTGAGGCTATCTCGTTTATCCTCTCCTCAAGCACGCCCGCGACTGCCGCTACAGTGCCCGGAGTGCGAGGCAGGTTGAGAATATTGTGCCCCTCGAAGTTGCCACGCTGAGACACGTCATACAGCAGGTTGAATAACTTCCCCTCTTCCGGCCCCAGCACGTCAAACACCTCAGCGGGGGTCCAGACGTAGAACTTCCCCTCCTCACCCTCGCTATCGGCGTCCTGCGTGGAGTAGAACCCTCCTTCGGGCGATACCATCTCTCGCATCACGTAGTCGAGCGTCTCCTGGGCGATGCGTGCATATAGCTCGTTCTTGGTCAACTGGAAAGCCGCAAGATAGACCCTCGCCAGGAGCGCGTTATCGTACAGCATCTTCTCGAAGTGGGGCACGAGCCATCTGTCGTCCACAGAGTAGCGGTGGAACCCTCCCCCCAATTGGTCATAAATACCACCGCGCGCCATCTTCTCCAGGGTCAACTCGGCGAGGGCGAGGATGTTGCGGTCGCCCGTACGGTGGTAATAGCGCAGCATGAACTCAAGCGCCATTGGCTGCGGGAACTTGGGCGCGCCCTGCGTGCCTCCCTGCACGCGGTCTATCTGCCCCGCGAGGGTGCGGGCTGCCTCGTCCAGGATGCCAACATCCGGTTCGGAGCGCGACGGGCGGAGGCTGCCGCTCTGCTGTAGGTACTGCTTCATCTGCTCAGAGCCTTCATGTATCTGGTCGCTCTTCTCTTTGAAGGCAGTTGAGACAGACATTAGCACCTGCGGGAAGCCCATCATGCCGTGCCTCGGCTCAGGTGGGAAGTACGTTCCCCCGTAGAATGGCACTCCATCTGGGGTGAGGAAGACGCTCATCGGCCAGCCGCCATGCTGGGTCATAGCCTGCACCGCCTCCATGTATATCGCGTCGAGATCGGGGCGCTCCTCACGGTCCACCTTTATGTTAACGAAGCGCTCATTCATTATGGCGGCAGTCTGGGGGTTCTCGAACGACTCGTGCTCCATGACGTGGCACCAGTGGCACGCCGAATAGCCGATGCTGAGGAAGATCGGCTTATTCTCGTCCTTTGCCTTCTGCAAGGCTTCCGGCCCCCAGGGATACCAATCTACGGGGTTGTCGTCGTGCTGCAACAGGTACGGGCTGGTCTCGCCCGCCAGTCGGTTGGGCATGGTTCGCTCCTATGTGTAAGTTAGGATAGACGACACGCAACTCCCGTGCCAGTCCAGTATACAATCTGGGACCTGAATGGGTGTCCCTTACCGGTTCAACACCACCAACCACACAATTAGAGCCACAACTATCGGTATGGCAATAGCTATCAATATCCTGACGATAAGGAGAACAACCCTTTTGGCGTCCCTCTTTTGACTTGTCGCTACCTGTCTTAGGTCATCTGTAGAATTGTCCCCATCATCGCTTGCAGTTGGTGGTTCCATAGCAACTACCTCCTAATGAGTGGTACATCATACTATTATTCTGGTTTACCGCGCTATCGCTTCGATCTCTCCTCTGAGTCTCCCCAACTCCTTCTCAATCTCACCCAACCTTGCCTGCGCAGTGCTTACCCGGTCTTGCTCGACCCTCACGAAGCGTGTGTAGGGCGCGATTGACTTGCGGATGCGTTCTCTGGAGCGCCACAGCTCCGCTTCGAACTGGTACGTCATAGCCCCTATCAGTTTGTCTCTCAACTCCTGGGTGCGCGCTCGGAACTCCTGGAGAGCCTTGCGCTTGCGGTAGGGGAGGATGAAAAGCCCAATCGCGCCCGATACCAGCGCGGCGGTTACACCTGTAATGTCGAAAAATGCGCTCGTGATAGCGATTGACACTATGACTCCGAGGGCCGCCACCCCACCTGCTGCTATCACTCCGGCTACGGCGCTCCTCATATCCTGCGCGATCTTCTCCGCTTCCTGCCTCCTGTCGAACGAGTTTATCACGGTGCGTGCCTCCTGCACGACAGAGCGCAGGAGAGCTTGGCGGCTCGTCTCGAACCCGCCGCCCACCGTGCCGATCATGTGCTCGTCCCCTGCGTGAGGCTTCAACAGCGCCAGCGGCCAGCGTACGTCTGTTCAGGTATTCGCTTACCCCTTGCCACAGGCGCAGGTCCTGGTCTACCATCCAGTCTATCAACCCGTTGGTGGCATCGTCCACGCGGCGGGCGGTGTCCGCAACCACGCGCTCCTCGAACTCGCGCTTTATTTTGTCGCCGCTCATCAGGTCGCGTATGCGCGATGCTTTTATTGTCTGGTCGAAGAACGCTTCGCCCCGTTCACGCAGCTCGTAGATGATATTCTCTATCTGCGAGATGCGTCCCGCGAACTCGCGCTTCATGTCATTTTCGTACACTTGAAGCTGCGCCTCAATATTCTCTACGGTGCGGAAATCTTCGGCCAGCACCGCGAGCCTCTTCTCCGCGATCTCCTTGTACTTTTCCGCTACGCGCCCCGCGATGCCCAGCGGCGTGAGGAGCTTTAGCCGTATGCGCCCCGCCTCGTCGAGCGTGCCGAATATGTACTTCTCTAGCTCATCGAAATGGCTTGCGCGTAAGAGCGCTTCTCGCTCGGCGAAGTTGTCGGAGGCGCGCGCCTTCTTGGCGAGCCGGGCCGACACGGGGAATATCTCCGGCTTCTGCCCAAGCAGCGCCACGCTATGCTCTTCGATGAAATGCAGCACGCGGTCCAGTTCTTCCTGGTTCCCCAGGAGGTCTATCTTGTTGAGAACCAGCACTATCTTCTTGCCCCACTCGCGTATTGCCTCCATGAAGCCCCTCTCCGAACTCGGTGAAAGGTCTGTCGGCGGAAGTTATGAAGAGCACCATGTCTGACCTGGGGACGAAGGTGCGAGTGAGGGCCTCGTGCTGGCGAATGATAGCGTTCGTGCCTGGGGTGTCCACGATGCTGATGTCGCGCAGGAAGGGCGCAGGGTAAGTCCGCTCGGTGACGAAATCAGATGATTGCGTCTCGGTCACCTGGGGGCCATAGCGCAGGAGGTTGATGCTGGCCGTCGTAGGGGTCACTCCTTCGGGCAGTACCTCTTCCCCCAAGAGCGCGTTGATAAATGCCGATTTGCCGGAGTTGAACTCTCCCACCACGACGAGCAGAAAAAGCTCCTCAAGGTCTGCCTCGGCTTGCTTCAATGCGCTTACGTCCGACGCTTCCGGCCCCAGAGGCTCTATAGCCTCCCGTAGCGCAAGCAAGCTCTCGCGCTCGGCGGACCGGATTTCCATCTGCTGGTTATCTAATATGTCCATCTTTTATCCTGGGCTAAAGGCACCGTGAACCAGAAGTGAGAGCCTTTGCCTCCAGGCCCTTCCGCGACGCCTATCCGGCCACCATGAGCCTCGACGATCAACTGGCAGATGTAGAGGCCGAGGCCGAGGCCCTGGGCGCTGATAGTTCGCGCACCTATGCCTCGGAACGCCCGGTCGAACACGTGCTCCCTCTTCCTCAGGCGGGATACCTATCCCCTCATCTACGACCGCCACCACTGCGGCCTGTGTATTTGTTTCCTGGCTATATGAACTATCGTGCTGGCAATTCGCGCGGCCACACTTCACCTCTACCTGGATTTGTCCGCCATCGGGCGAGTACCTCAAAGCGTTAGAGAGTAGGTTGGTTACTACCTGGTCGAGGCGGCGTGCGTCCGCGAGGGCAGGGGGTAAGCCCGGTTCTACAGACAAAGTGATAATGTGCTTATCTCTATGCTGGTGCTGCTCCCTGGTTATACGCGCGACGATACTCTCTACCAGCTCGCCCAGGTTGATTTCTTCAAGGGTAATGTCGCCCAGCCCACCTTCGAGCCTTCCAGACTCTACCATATCTCCCACCATCGCCGACATCCGGTTGGCCTGCATCTTGATGAGTTCCGCGGAACCTGCCTCCTCCGGCAAGCCTTTACGTGCTAGCTTGCGGCTCAGTATCTGGGCGTAGCCACTGATTACGGTAAGAGGCGCTCTTAGCTCGTGCGATAGGAGGCTAAGGAACTCCTCTTGCACCTGCTGGGCGCGCTGCTCCTCTGTGACATCACGCACCATAGCCACCGTGCCGCGCGTTATACCAGCGGATTTCGTGATGGGCGCGGCGCTGAAGCGTAGCACACGCCTGCTCCTATCTCCACCTATCTCAATCAAGGATTCCTCGATATCTTCCCCGTACAGTATCACCCGCGCCAATGGCCCCTCTTCCTCCACTCCGTCTTCAGGCCCGGTCATTCCAACGACGTGGTTCCAATTGGGCGACAGGAGCGACTGGCCTACTGAGCTGTGAAATGGGTATCCCCGTGGCCTGCTCTGCCGCACTATTGGCGCGGATTATGCGCCCCGCCTCGTCGCAGATAAGCAAGCCCTCAGATATGCTGCCCAACACCGCTTCCATCTCGGCCAGTTGGCTCTCAAGCTGCGTATCCGCACGCTTCAGAGCCATCTCGTGCGCCACCGTGTTAGCCATCGCAAGGCCCGTCAGGTGGCCTATTACACGCAGCATCTCAAGATTGGCCGGACTCAGCGCCTGCCGGTCGTGGGTATAAAGCACCAGGATGGCCTGGGCGACATCGAGGGCAAACATTGCTACCGCTGCCAGGGCGCGCAAATCACCCTTATCAGCTTCTACGCTTTCGGAATCCTTTGCAGATAGCGGCCCTGTGGGGTGCAGGTCTGCCTGGGACATAACTACGTCCCAGGTCACCGGCTCTGGACCTTCCAGCGCTTCGCTTACCAACGGACTACCTGGGTCAAGCATTAGATACCTGGGTGCGATAGGCTCAGGCAGGTTATATGATGCGGCAAGACGCCACATTCCACCAGGGTCGGCTATGTAAACGCCACCCGCTGACGCCTGTGTCACGCTTACTACCCGCTCCAGGCTGACCCTTAGCAACTCCTCCATCGAGAGTGCTGAGTCTGATAGCCTGGGAAACCGAGTTCTATGGCCCATATGTGGCGCGTTTTCTCATCGAGCCTGGCGGCGCAGCTTGCGCCAGCCGTCATCGCCCTCCCCTTCCCAAAAACCGGACATAGCTCAACACTCCAAAAACGTGATTTGTGACCGATGACGATAATGCGTGATGCGTGATGCGTGACAATGGACGATAGACGATAGACGATAGACGATAGAGTATACACTTCCATAAAATAAACTCTGCGAACTCTGCGTCTCTGCGGTGAATTTACTTTCTGTCGTCCGTCGTCCAGGCAAGACTTTGCCTGCCAGCCGCTTGACGCATCGGGTGAGTTCTGATACAAATGACGCGAGTGTCCTTATGATAGAATTGGGAAGCAACTAACGATAAGAAAGTTCACGGGGGCGATAATGCCCCTGTAGCTATGCTGCTGTGCGCCGACCTGATGTTCGCCGTGCAGTTGCAAAATATCGCCCGTGCGATGGGCTTCAAGCCGGTAGCGTTACGCCCAGGGGCCTCAGTGCCTCAAGAGACCGCGGTATTGGTGGTAAACCTGGCCGACCTTTCAGGCCCACGTACCTGGGAGACCGCCGTGCGCGAAGCCGCCGGACGTGGTATTCCCATAATCGCGTTCGGCCCGCACATGGACACCGATTCCCGCCGCGCAGCCAAAGAGGCGGGTGCGTCTCGCGTGCTGGCAAATTCAAACCTGGCACGAGACCTGCCTGTAATATTGCGCGTCTTGCGCCGGGACCACGCTTAGGGAATTATAGCATATATTGGTAGTCGGTAGTTTGTTCGTCCCTTCGTCCGTCGTCACCAACTATCAACTACCAATTACCAGGAGAGATTGATGCCCGATATCGAAGGCGTAGTCATAAAAGAGCTTATAACCTACCCGGACGAGCGCGGGTACTTTCGGGAGTTGATACGGGTGACGGACCCTTTCTTTGGAGAAGGGTTCGCGCAGCTGAGCCATTCGCTCATGCATCCCGGAACCGCTAAGGCCTGGCATGTACACAAGACCCAGGTGGACTGGTGGTATGTGCCGATAGGGGTGCTGAAGGTGGCTCTCTATGACAAGCGAGATGACTTACCCAGCAGGGGCGTGCTGCAAGAGATATTTATGGGCGAAGAGCACGGGCAGAAGATATTGAAGATTCCGCCAGGCGTGGCGCACGGCTGCAAAGCCATCGGCGGCACCGCCCACCTCATCTACGTCACCTCCGGCATATACGACCAGGACGAAGAAGGCCGCATACCTCACGACGACCCAGAGATAGGCTACGATTGGGTATCCGGCCCCACAATAAAGTAACCTCCTCATCTATATAAACAAAATAACTAGCGTGGCGAGCATCGCCACGCTAGTTATTTTGTTTATATCCTATCGCCACCACAGCTTGCTCTGGAGCATATTCGCTCCCAGCAAGCCTAGCTGTACCTCGTAGGGGGTGCCCGCGCTTTCGGGGTGGTACTCGAAGCGGTTGCGCTCGAAGTATTGCACGGTGTACGTCTGCCCGTCGGTGGGCGATACTTCGCTTATCTCCTCGGAGATGGGGTAGCCATATACGGCAAGGCCCCCGGTCCCCTCCCAGATGCTGCGGAAGCTGCCGCCTAACGTATGTTCCGTCGCCGCGAAGTAGAGCTTATCGGGAGGAATGCTCTCCGCGTCAGCTTTTTCGAAGTCGCGGCCCTGGGTGTACTCATTGCCGAGGAGTCTCAACAATACCTCGCTGGGCGTGTTGGCGTACTCCGGGTGGTGCTCGAAGACTGCCCTCTGGAAGAACTGGCTCACGTATCCGCCGAGCATAATCGGCCTGCTGATGGGATAGCCGAACCGCTCGATGCCCCCCTTTTCGAGCCAGTACGCGCTGAACTCCGGCGCTATGGCCTGCTGCGTCTCAGGGAAGTAAATGAAGTTCTCGCTCCGCGCATCCGCTTCCTCAAGCGGCTCAGTCAATTCATAGCCTAGCGCGATCTCCTGGTACATCTTGTATGCCAGCTTATGCACCTTCACCCTGCCCGAAGGGTGATACTTATCTCCCGAAGGGGTTCTCACTCAGGCGCACCAGCCCGTAGTTATGCGTATAGCTGCCTGGCACGAAGTCCTCGTACTTGAACCAGAAGACGTGGGGGACGTTAGCCTTCAATTCAGGGTCGTTCAGCACGCCCATGTATACCTCGCGCAGGTAATAAGCCTGGTCCCTTTCCTGCGAGGTCGGTCCGCCTGTAGGGTCTTCGGGCGGGTCGGCTTCTGCTCCCACCTCCGTCACCCACAGCTTGCTCTTGAAGTCGCCCCTGTCTCGCAGCTTGCGCGTAAAGTCCTTCATTATGGCGAACAGCTTGCTGCTCTCCAGGAAGTACGGGTGTAGCGCCACCCCATCCCACGGCACGACGTTCCAGCCGTGTTTGAGCTATACCCGTCCGCCTGGTACTTCTCCACCCAGGGCGACACGTATAGCTGGTACAGGTAGTCAAACTGGTCGTGGTCCTGCCCTTCGGGCGGCGAGCCTATCAGCATACCCGCCGACGATGACCTCCGACGTGGGAGATATGGTCTTGATCGCTTTGTAAGCGCCCGTGATGAGAGCAGAGTAGCGCTCAGGCTCGATCTCCGCCGATCCCCACCTGCTATCCATCCACAGGTCCCAGCTGATATTAGGCTCGTTGATAATCTCGTATGCGCTGATGGCAGTGCCATAGCGGTAGGCGATGGCCGCGGCGCGCCCGTTGAAGACGCGGATGAAGTGATTGGAGCCGTCAGTGGGGTCGCTACCTCCGCTGTCGGGCGGGTCGTTGAAGGCGAGCGCGCGCAAGGTCTGCCCCTCGTGCGCGACCATGCCGACGTTGAGCAGCGCCAGCACCTTCAATCCATATTTGGGCGCAAGCTCCTTGATGAACAAATCGTACTTTGCCCAGTTGATGTCACCCGCCTTGACGCTGCCGTCGTAGTCGGCGAAGAACTCCATGCGCACCCACCTGACGCCCGCCGCCGCAAGCTCCGCAGCCTGCCGCTCAAGGGCCGTGCGGTTAGAAGCGTTCGGGTAGTTTACAGGGTCGGTGTTGTATTCATAGAATGGGTCTCGCATCACCATCCCGAAAAGCTCCCTCTCGCTGGAGGTACGTGTGGACGTTGATGCGATAGTATTCGCGGCATAAGCGACGTGCGCCTGCCCACCCATGCCGGGGGTAGCCCAGGTCCCAAGCCCTGAGAGGGTGATTATCACAGCGAATAGGATGCGTATCTTCTTCATGCTTCCTTATTTTGAATACTCGCTGTAGGGGCGTGGCGCCGCCACGCCCCTACAGAGCTAAACTGTTTTTGAAAGGTACTATCAATCCTACCCTCGAAAAAGCCGCCAATATAAATCACCACGAGAGGCTTCTGTTGGTGGGCTTTCAATCTGCCATTACACAGGTACATCCATAGGACGAACCTGTAAGCGCCCGGTTGCGGTCATCCACACCTGCGCAGGTACATTATACCATGCTTCTTCACCATATCTTAATTATTGCTGAGCCGTCCCCTAATTTTGGAGAGCGATAATGAAAGTGCGAAGCAAACAATAAAACGAACGGGCCTCTCTTCAATCGAAGGCAAAACAAGGGTACTAGGTAATCGGAATGAAGAGGATGTTTGATACCAGCCTGGCAGAAGCCGGAGAGGCCCGATTTATATCTCAGACTGATCTCCAATAGTAAACAAGGGCAATAATCTACCCTAAATCAACACCAGAGAGGATTTACAAAGATGAAACGTATCGAACGCACAATCAATATTGGGCTTGCAACAGCGCTTGTAGTCATGCTGCTTACATTTGGCGGGATGACGGTGGCGAACAATGGCATGGTAGGCGGTGTCGCAACACCCCCGGCACAAATAACCTCCCAACAGGTCGCTACGACCAACCCGGTGGTTGCCACCGGCAATACCCTTGACACCCAAAACACCGCAGCCATTACAGCCCAGCAGGGGATAGTAGACGCACGATATGCAGTCCACCAGGCAGGCTCGGCAGTGGTAACGGTAGTCAATACCATGCAAGTCACCACTCGCGGACGGTTTGGCTCCCCAGGTCAGAGTCAGACGGCGGAAGCCCTCGGTTCGGGGGTCATCATCGATAGCCAGGGTTATATAGTAACGAACCAGCATGTGGTGGCGAACCAGCAAAGTCTCCAGGTCATCTTTGCCGACGGCACCAAGGTAGAAGCCACGCTGGTGGGCGAGGACGCTTACACGGACATAGCCGTCCTCAAAGTAGACGCTAAGGTGCCGGCAGTTGCCCTACTTGGCGATAGCGACAAGCTTGAGTTAGGCCAGCCTGTAGTGGCTATCGGCACAGCGTTGGGCGATTTTGCGAACACCGTGACCGTAGGCATCGTGAGCGGCCTCCACAGGCAACTGGATGACGCCAGCACCACGATCCAGGACCTCGTACAGACCGACGCTGCTATCAATCACGGTAACTCAGGCGGACCCTTGCTCGACCTGAGCGGGAACGTGATAGGGATCAATACCGCAGTGGTGCGCAACGACGGCACGATGGGCAGTGTAGCCGAAGGTCTCGGCTTCGCCATACCGAGCAATACGGTAAAGACTGTTGTCGAGCGACTGACGAACGGCCAGTAATGCGTTAGCGCCAACCCAAATTCACTTGCCTTACTCCTCCTTCCTCCTACGAACAAAAGGGTCTTGTCAGGGACAAGGCCCTTTTGTTCACCCGCCAGAACCTACCCTGCAACCTGTTTCGGAAACCCTTGCGATTGGTGGAATATTTTGATGAGATTACGAGGCAAATCAGAAACGACCTTTATTCAGCGGATATGTGGCCCCTTCCTGGGAAGTACGTTGTTGCTGGCAGTGATCTTGACCAGTGTAGTGTATGGGATCATACAGCTTGCCCACGCTACTGTGCCTACTGACAATATACGCTCTAAGGTTGTAGCGGACCTGACCGCAACGCCGTCAGGAAGCCCACCCGTCACAGCCATAGCTGACGACACGGACCTGACCCTTCCTGCTGAAGGCCAACCTGTAGCTACGGAAACTGACAGCACTCAGCTTCCGTTGTCAGGGAGGCGTATTGGACTCGATCCTGGGCACGGGCCGCGAGACGACCTGGGCGCTATATTGGTGGACCCGGCGACCAGCGATCTGCTCTTATCGGAGGCGGAGTTCAATCTTGATGTTGCCCTACGTACCCGTGACCTTTTACTTGCTCGTGGGGCCAGTGTAGCCCTTACCAGGGAGAACGCCGATACATTCACTGCTCCCTGGCCTGCCGATACCAATGGCGACGGCGAAGTAGGCTCCTACGGCGACGACTTGCAACAACGGGTAGATATCCTCAATGATTTTCAGGCAGAGGTCTTTCTGAGCATCCACGCCAACGGGGGCATGGAGGACCCACCGGCGCAGCAGGACCTACAGGTGCTCTATTGTGGCACCTCCGATTGTGCGTTTCCAACCGAGAATGAGCGCCTGGGTCGCCTTGTGCTGGACCAGCTACAGAGCAAGCTCGCCACTGTTGACGGTATGGCACATGGCGGCCTGCTGCTCACCGACTTAGAAATAGATGCTTCAGACCCACCCCAGCATTTGTTCATATTGGGACCTGTCAATCTGCCCCGGCATGTGCGCTCTACTGCGATGCCAGGTGTCTTAGCCGAGTCTCTTTACGTAACCTCACCTGCGCACGCGGCCCAACTTAGCCGGGACAATGTACGCCAGGCAATCGCCCTCGCATACGCCGATGCCCTGCAAGCCTACCTTACCGGGGGTAACTGAGTTTCGCAAACACTCCTATTTTTGTCCTTTCTCAATTTTCTTTACTTGACTACCAGTCGGTTCGCTGGCCTCTTGCCGCGTGGCCGGGAAGGCTGCAAATCAGCGTGTATGTGCCCGGCTGGAGATTGACTTCAAGAGTTTGTGCGCCTTGTCTGGAAGAAAAGTCGGGAGTTCCGGCTATTTCCCCCGAGCCATCGAGGATGGTTAGATTGTGCTGCATTCGACTTCATTCGTAACTGTGAAGCGTATGGTCCCCGCGGGCACTTCCGCCTGGCTCAGCTCGATCGACCACTCCCTCAGCGTAGCCGCGACCTCCGTAGTGCTCCCTGCTACCTGCCCTGTCGAAGGCTGGGTAGGCGTAACCGCCGGGTTGGACGCAGGGGTGGCTGGCGTCTCGGTCATCATGTCACCGGACATGCCCGGCATCTCCGAAGATAAGGTGGCGGTCGGTTGGACCTCAAGGGCAACAACCGTTGCTGTTGGCGCTCCTACCGTGGCTGTGGGTTGGCTGCTGGGGTTGGCGGCGTCTCCACAGGCGGCCAGGCTTATCATGGCGATAACCCCCATCGTGCTTACCAGGGCTAGATGTTTGATCTGTACTTTCAAGAACTTTTCCTTTCTGTTCAATATCATTTGATAAGATGCTCCTTTTAGATATGTATGCTTATGCAAATTGCAAGCCATTTCAGTTTACGGCTTTTACATTAAAAGTGGGCAGGAGGAAAAATTAGGAACCGATTAAGAAGCCCTCGTTCCCAAATTTAACCCAACCCTAATATTTCTCTCGCCAACTCTTAAGTTGAGGCTGGTAAAGTGGTTGTGTAAGGACCTCACACAGAGTTTCCAAGCGCAAACAACAGTGAGAACTGCCACAAACAACAACCAGGGCAGTTGTCGCATAAGAACTACCAAACCACAAAAACAAGACAAGGAGAAAACAAATGAAAACTAAGGTACTTATCGGTTCTGCTATAGCCACGGTGCTCATGGGTGTCGGGGTATTGGCAGGTAGCGTGGTAGGGTCGCCCAGTGTATCCGCGCAGACGCCCTCTGCCACCCCCACAGTAGTCGTCCCAGGCAACGCCCCCACCACTCCAATCACTCCGACGAAGGACTTACCAGGTCTGCGAGGTGGACCCGGAGGGAAGCATGGCGGCGGGTTCGGGCGAGACGACTTCGGGGGCGGACCGTTCGGCCAGGGCGCAACCGCTGACGGAGCCAGCCAGCAAATCACCAACGTCACCAACCTGATCACAACTGCGCAGGCTGACCTCGCCTACGCAAACGGCAAGATGGATACAGCCGATGTGCAGCGCTGGATCGCCGGGGCCGAAACCCTCCTCAAGAGCGCGCAGAGCGCCAGCAGCAACTCGCAGTATGGTCAGGCGGTCAGCTACGCGGAAGCAGCCAGGGAACTGCTGATGACTGCTGAGACGCAGATGGCCCAGGAATTGGGTGCCAGCACTCTCCCGTCCGCCAGCCAGCGACCTCAGAGACTTGATAAGGATATACCCGCTGACGTGACGCTGACCCAGGCGCAGGCAAGCCGTATAGTCGCTGAGACCTACAACAGGCTGACCGTGGAAGCAGCCCAGGTTCAGGGGGCGTCTAATGCAAGCGAGGCAACTCCTTACCTGACCGAGGCGCAGAACGTGTACAAGGCCGCCTATGATGCCTACCAGGCAGGCAACTATAATAATGCCGCCTCCTCAGCCAGGCTAGCAGGCCAGATCGCACACGTAGCCAGCGCCATAGCCAGGGCTTCTACCGCCCCCGCTAACGCCGACACCCCGGTAACGGTGCCGTCTCCTAACTTCTAGCTCACAATGGCGTGAATAACTACCCCAACTAGTGCTCGCTGGTTGGGGTAGTTGACTAAACAACTCTTATCAAAGTAGAAATATAAAGACGCTATTCATATCATCACTACACACGGAGAGGAAATCATGTCTAACGAGCGTAAATGGACGAACGTAACTATCATCGCAATATTTGTGCTTCTTTTAGGGCTAACCGGGTGCAATTCGTCTACTGAAGCGCCCGCTAGTGCAACCACGACCCCACAGCTTGCCAATGATGTTGCGTCTCCTACCGCTGTCGCGGCGAGCACCGCACAAGCTGCATCGTGCGCAAAACTCAACCTCAATAATCTAACCGAGGATGCCTTGATGGTTACAATCCCCGATTTCAGCAGCCGCATGGTGCGCGAATTCCTGGAGTACACCCCATATGTCAGCATCCAGCAATTCCGCCGCGAGATTGGTAAGTACGTGGACGCAAGCCAGGTAGCAGAGTACGAAAAGTACGTCTACGTTCCGGTAGACCCGAACAACTCAGATGCTGACACGCTCAAGCAGTTGCCCGGCGTGGATGACTCGATTGCGGCGGAGCTAATCAACGGTCGGCCTTATGCATCGAACGCTGCGTTCGTACAGGCGCTCGCCACCCGCGTAAGCGATCAGCAGCTTGCCGAGTCTACGTGCTATTTGGTGGCACAACCATGACGACAGAAGTTGTCAATAATCGCATCAGGCGTTTTCTGCTGCTACTGGCAATATTCGCTTTGTTGGCAACGCTGGTCGAACTTTGGCTGGCCGAACACACGAAGGAGACGCTTCAGTTCATACCATTCATCCTGTGCGGAGGTGGGCTTATCGCGCTAGCAGCAGTTTTACTGCGACCTCAGAAATCAACTCTCCTATTTCTTCGAGTCGTAATGACCATTGTGGCGCTCGGCGGGTTGGTTGGAACGGGGGTACACCTGTTGAGGAACTTCGACTTTGAGCGAGAGATCCGCCCTAACGCTGCAATAGGTGACGTCCTCATGCCTGCCCTCAAAGGGGCTGCTCCACTTTTAGCGCCCGGCACTCTGGTATTCGCGGCGCTACTGGCCCTTGCCGCGACCTATTATCACCCCGCGCTCGAAAGCCGAAATACGGCTGAGAGAAGCCGAAGCGCGCTAGATTAGGGCTTCTCAGCAAGATATGTAGGGGCGGTTCGTGAACCGCCCTGGCGCAGACAGTGCTCGTTCGACACAGGGCGGTTCACGAACCGCCCCTACAGGTTGGTTTCTTTACCCAATACGCGCTATCACTTCTAATGCGATTCTATAATCCCCGGAGGTGTGATGGGCAGCTTCTCCTGCTTCCACTCCAGCATACCTCCGCTCATGTTAGCCGCGTCTATACCCGCCTGGCGGAGCATGGCGGCTGCGTAATTGCTGCGGTTGCCACTCCGGCAGACGCATATCAGCTTCTTAGAGGGGTCAAGCTCACGCCAGCGTGTCGATAGCTGGCCCATCGGTATCCACTTTATCCCCTCGATATGCCCCAGGTCCCACTCGCTCTCCTCTCGAACGTCCACAAGGTCTGCGTCGCCCCGCTCCCACTCATCATGGGCAGTCCTGGGATCAATCTGCGGCACGTCAGCGAATGGGTTGCGGTTGAAATTCATAGCTGTTCCTTTTTGGACGATAGACGATAGACGATAGCCAACCAATCCATAAGAATCTTGGCGGTTACTTGGCGCTCTTGGCGTCTTGGCGGTTCAATCATCACGTTTCACTTCGCCAGCAGATCTATGGCCTTCAACACATGCGGGTCCGCCTTCAGCGGGTACTGCGTCCAATCTACGTCTATCGTTACGTCCGGTATGACCCCTCGGCCTTCGAGGTTAGTCCCATCGGGCAGCTTGAACCCCTCCTGCGCGACCCACAGGCGCGACCCATCCGAGAAATTGTACGAATAGATAGTCTCAGTATTGCCCGCCGTCCTGGTGCCGACCACTTTGGCTCGTCCACTCGCCTGTAGAGCGGCTGGCAATACTTCCGCGTAGCTCTGGCTGTTACCGTCAACCAATACCACCAGGGGCACGTCCTTTAATCGGTCATAGAGGTCGCCCCTCTTTATCTCCATTGGATAGTCACTCCCCTGTGAGTAGAAGTGCCCCACGTCGTCGCCCGCGACAAACTGTCCCAGGATGCCGGTCAGCACGGGCCTCCAGCCCCCTTCGTTAGCGCGCAGGTCTATCACCAATCCCTTCAGAGGCGGCCCTTGCAAGAGCCTGCCGAGATGCTCCTCTACCTGCTCCGACATATCGTCCGCCCACAGGCTTGGTACCAGCAGGTAGCCTATACTGCCGTCCACTTCCAGCCGGGAGCTTGAGGCCGTTATCTTCCCCGTGACCGCGCGCCGAGTGATAGTCATGTCTCGTGGCTGCTCCCCAGGGGAGCGCACGGTCAGGCGCACGTCCGTTCCCGAGGGACCCCTGATTGGGCTGACATCGCCGTCTCCTCTAATCTCATTGCCGTCTATTGCCAGGATGCGGTCACGCCTCTGAAGACCTGCTTCGGCGGCAGGGCTGTCAGGGAAGACTAGCACCACCAGCGCCGAGTCGCTCTCGTACTTGCTCAATATACCAATGCCCGCGTAGCTCGCATCTCCCCGGTTAAGGTCATCTTCATCCTTTGCTTCTTCCGGCGCGATATAGCGCGAGTGCTGGTCCTTGAGCAGCCCCACCATCTCGCTCATCACCGTGTAAAACTCAGCCGCGCTCCCTACTTTGCTGATGCGTTGTGCGTACTCCCCACGGGTCTTATTCCAGTCCACACCCCGGAAATTGGCGTACAGGTAATGGTCATTTACCGTGCTCCACACCTCCTCGAACAACTTATTGCGCTCCTTCAGCGGCATGAGCGTGGCGGTGGGAGACGCAGTTTCGCCGGGGACGTGCGTGGGTAGCGTGGTAGCTACCTGCGTCACGCCTGCCGTTGCATGATCACGAGGCGTCACCTGGACGGATGCGGTTGGCTCACTCTCTATTGTCGGGCTGGACACAACTGGGGAGAGAGTTGGAGTCTTTCCTGCGATTGGCGTAGTTGTGCCGTCAACTATTGGCGCGGTGTCACATGCCGCGAGCATGACTATCAGGCATGGCAGCACTGCGGCGCATAGAATATTCCTGAGCACACGGGAATGGAGCTTTTCTTGTGGGTGGTTCAATATCTATTCCTGAGTTAGCTTAGAGCGCATTTCAACACCTGATATGTAATCTGTAGGGGCCTGAATTGGGCGTAGCCCAAGAACCCGTGAACCGCCCGAGTGGTGACAACGTGTCTTTGATCCAGGGCGGTTCACGAACCGCCCCTACAGAAGGTTATAAATGCACACGTATCACCTGGGTGGGGGTGCCCACTGAGGTTGGTAGTCGTCACCTTCGCCTTGCGAAACCGGCCTGAGGCTTGATCCATCCGTGCCTGCTACTACTATCTTATGCGAGTTAGAAACTTGGCGCACGATACTTGACCACGCAAGCATCGTACCATCAGGGGACCATGCAGGTTGGTAGTCATCCTCGGAGTTGAGGGTCAAATTGGCCGGTTGTCCGCCCGCTGTAGGCACTATATAAATGTCGCTCCCAACGGGTGCGGGAGCGCCGCCGGTGGGTGTAGAGAGCGCGGGCAACGAAATAAAATAGTAAAGCACCTTGTCACCTGCCGGGTTGAACTGCGGACTTGACGCACGCACACCATCAGCCAGCTTGCGAGGTGACGTGCCGTCCGCGTTCATAATCATGATGTCGCTGAAGCGGTCACTCAGGTTATTCAGGTAGAGAATAGATTTTCCGTCGGGCGACCATGTGGGCTTGCTGACATCCTTGCCGCCGGTAGTAATCTGCTTGGGAGTGCCACCTTCCAGGCTGACCGTGTATAGCTCCTTTGCCGCGCCTACTTCTATCTTGTCTCCTCCGACGTAGATGATGCTCTTGCCGTCCGGTGACCAAGCCGGCTGTATAGCCACAGCCTGGCCGGAGGAGATGCGGCGCTTGTTATTGCCGTCACTGTTCATGACGTAGACCTGGAAGTTCCCCCCTTCTTTCTTCGACTGGAAAGCGATTAGCGAGCTATCGGGCGACCACGCGGGTAGCGCGCTGTCGGCCTTCTTATCGGTGTTATCTACCATCATGTCAGAGGTGAGGGCCACCACCTCGCCCCCCTTGTTGTCGGGGCCAACAGCGATGCGTGCTACGGTGGAGATACCCTCCTGGGAGATTTGAGCGATGATATATCGCCCATCCGGCGACCATGCTGTGAGGCCTTCGATGAAGATGCCGTTAGTTACGCGCTCATGGCGGTTGCCGTCGGGATCAACGACGTACACATCTCTCGTGCCATCTTCGTTGCCGCGTACAAAGCTGATGCGCCCCAACTGGGATGCCGGGCCGGGCGTCGGGGTTACAGGGATGGTGGTGTCTTCCCGGCGAAACCAAAGTAGAGCCGCGAGTATAACCAGCACCATTAGCAAGATACCTGCACCCCCGGTGAGCAGCCAGTTAGCGCTTCCCCTGGCGTTTCGAGAAGGCTGTTGTGCCTGCCTTGTCCTGGTAGCGCCTGGCCTCGCAACCCGTCCCTCGGTTGTGCTACCGGCCTCGGCCACGCCGCGCTTTGTAGCTGACCTCTTCCGCGTCTTAGCAGGCATGTGACTTGCCTATGTATTCTCTCATCTTTTACCCTCTATTTGTGAATATTCTCGAAATATTATACCGCACCCGGCGTGGCTGTATCATGATCGCCTGCTTCAAGAATGGTTTGTAGGGGTATTTACCTCTTCTAATCAAAATCAGCGCCTCAGGCGCTGATTTTGATTAGAAGAGAAAGGAGTTATTTAAGTTACTCTGCGTAGAGGTTGACTAACTCGCTAAGCTGGTCAATATCAAACGGCTTGGTGATAACCGCTTTTGCACCAGTCTCTAACTGGGTGCGCCTGGCATCGTAAATGGCCGTGATGATTATTACCGGGATCTCGGCCCACTCCAGGTTAGACTTCAGGACAGTGATAAACTCCCATCCATCCATGATCGGCATCATCAAGTCGAGCAGAATTAGCTGCGGGCGGCGCTCTTGCAACAAGGCTAAAGCTTCGCGCCCGTTGGATGCCTTTCGCGTGACGTGCCCATCAGACTCAAGCACGTCCGCTATAAGGTCGCACAAATAAGCCTCGTCTTCAACGACGAGCACATCCTTCTCTTTCACTTCGCTTCGTTGTGAAGTGACGCCGTGAGGCGCACCATCGGGAGCCTGGATTGGCTTCCACCACATCCCGCTATTGTGCGCTCCCGCCGCGTAAACGCGCTCATCCGTAAGTACTCGGGATTCGTGGAATCCCAATTCATGGAGCGATAATCGTACCTGCGCCGTCAATTGGCCCATGTCTTCTCTTATGTTGTGAACCAAAGTGCAGCCCCGCCCCGGACTAATTATGCGAAACTATTGTGTAGAGGGCACGTTCTGCCCATCCCCAATCGTACTGCATATTTCGTGCCAATGTAGACAGAAAATGCGTGTGCTAGTTTCTAGAAGCGGACCTCCCAGGAGAAACGATTGTCCCAATACCAGTACAGACCATCTATCACTTATTTTTATTTGCCAGCCATGACCTGTCACGTTCGATTATGACCGAAGCCTGGCCGCTCGTGCTCCCCTTCAACGGCGGGTTCAGCTTCGTAACCCGCAGGCGCGCTCGTTCTATACGTGAATCATGCCCCAGGACTTTCAGCATAACTCGTGCCGCAAGATGCTCCAACAATCCGCTTGGCTCCCCCTCTACTTCAGCCCGCACCAGCTTGTACAGCGCCGCGTAGCTCACCGTATCGCCAACTTCGTCGGTGACACCTGCCTTAGAGAGATCGAGGAAGACCGATAGGTCCACGCCGAATCTCTGCCCCAGCGCCGTCTCCTCCGGGTTTACCCCATGCCTCCCGAAAAAGACCATGCCCGACAGGGTTATCTCGTCACCCGCGTTGCTCATAGGCCGATTTTACTCCCCTTGACGCTCCCCTGCAAGGAGTGTTACGCTTTGGGGATAAATGGGGGGACGGACGATAGACGATAGACGACGGACGATAATGCGTGAAACGTGATGCGTGAGAATATTGCGTAATTCATAATTCATAATTCGTAATTCCCATAAAACCTCTGCGCACTCTGCGTCTCTGCGGTGAATAATAAAGAACGGAAATCCAAAATTGAAGGAGCTTATAGAAACACGATGGCTGATAACCAGCATAATTTGACATCGATCCCGCGCCCTGGGCCTGCCGACGCTGAGCTTGAAGAGGACCAGAAGCGGGTGCTGCTCGTGGCGGCGCACCCTGACGACCCGGAGTTTTCCTCGGCGGGCACGGTCGCTAACTGGGTCCGCCAGGGGATAGAGGTGGTCTTCGTGCTTGCCACCAGCGGCGACAAGGGCACTCCAAACCGCGAGATGACGCGCGAGCGTCTCAGCTCCCAGCGAGAAGACGAGCAGCGTGCAGCCGCCGCCCGCGTCGGGGTCAATACTGTGGAGTTCCTCCGCTTCCCCGATGGCGAGCTTACGCCAAGCCTCGAATTGCGCGGCGCGGTCACCAGGATGATACGCAAGTACCGGCCTTACGCCGTTATGACCCACGACCCCCTTACCCTCTTCTACGACAACGCCTTCATCAACCACCCCGACCACCGCGCCATTGGGCAGGCGACCGTAGACGCTATCTACCCCACCGCCCGCGACCCCTTGCAATTTTCGGAGCAGATAAGCGAAGGCCTCGAGCCGCACAAGGTGAAAGAGATTTACCTGTGGGGGAGCGACCAGCCTACCGTGCTGGTGGACATCAGCGACACCATTGACGACAAGATTGAGGCACTGAAATTGCACAAGAGCCAGGTGGGCGAGGCCACCGAGCTGGCCGAGCGCATCAAGGACAGGGCAGCCCAGATCGCCCAACCTTACGGCCTCAGCTATGCCGAAGCCTTCCGGCGCGTCGTCATGCGCATGTAACTGCCCCCATTAGAGAAATGAACAAGAAGACATGACCGAGGCGCTAAAAGACCTGATTAATTCAGCCGCAGACGCCATCGGGGCAGGCGTCTTGCTTTTGAGATTCGATGCTGAACAAGGCGAGTTTACCTTGCTTGGCGTGTCAGAAGGCGTGCGGGCCGAAGGGGCACATATACTCCTGTGGAGGGTGATATAGTTGTGCCAGTCCTCCACAGGGAGCGCGAGCTTGCCCGCCTGGTAGCCCGTAACCCTTCCCGCCCGGTGGACGAGCAGCTACTCCGTGGCTTCGCGGCAGCCGCGAGCTTCACCCTCCGCCACGCGCAAGAATTGACCGAGGCGGACGAAGCCCTCAAAGAGAGCCAGATGCTGCGCGAGCTTGGGCAATACCTGGGCGGTATGGTCCAGCTTGAGGAGTCCCTTCAATCTATGCTCCGGGCCTTACGTCAGTTGCTCAACGCCGATTATGCCAGCATCAGCACTCTCAATCCCGACGGCACTACCAAGTGGCGCGCTATGGACGGCTACAGGACCGAAACGTACAAGGAGATAGTATATAAACCAGGCCAGGGGATGGCCGTGCGCGTCATAGCCGCCGGGAAGCCCATCACTCTCCACGATATCGGCATATCACCCGACCTCCCTGCTTCGGAGTTCCCGCTTCACGTTGCCGAGGGCGGCGTCTCCAGCATGGGCGTGCCCCTCCTGCGGGCGGGCAAGCCGATAGGCTCCGTCATCTTGACCAACCGCACTCCCCGCCACTGGAAGGAGTTGGAGATCGCTACCGCATCGGTGGTGGCTAATGCCGCGGCCCTGGCTATCGAAGAGATGCGAGCGAAGGGGTCGGAAAGCTCCCAGCGCGCCTTCCTGGGCAAGGTGCTCGACAACTTCCCAGGTATGCTAATCGTAATGGAGCCTCCCGACTGGCGCATCCTCCTCATCAACAGCAACATGATGGCCCTCCTCCCTGAGCCATATCGAAGCGGCCCGTCCATCCTCGGGCGCACGGCACGCGAAATCACCGCTACGTGGACCGACCAGAGCGAAGCCTTCCTTGCCATGATGCAGAACGTGGTCGATACGGGAGAGGCAATCTCCTTCGAGCAGTACGCCTCGGAGAATCCGGAGCGGGGCACCACTTACTGGAATTGGTCTATCGTGCCTGTCGAGGGGGTCGGTGAGGACGGTAAGCGCGTGGTGATGCTCATCGCGCACGATGTGACGGAGACTGTGTCGTCGCGCGAGAAAGAGCAGCGTGCTGCTGAGCGCGCCCGTGCCCGCGCCGAAGAGCTTGATACCATCATCAACCAGATGGCGGACGGAGTGGCAATCTTTGATGCCCAGGGCCGAGTGCTACGTATCAACCCGGCGGGGCAGCGGCTGCTGGGGCGCAACGTTGCCACCGGGGCTAAACCCGGCGATTATCCACGCCTGTACGGGCTGTACACCCTGGACGGGGAGTTGCTCACCGAGGACCGCTTGACCCCTATGAGGGCTCTACGGGGCGAGACCGTCGTGGGCGAGCAATTTATGGTCCGGCGACCCAACGGCCACGAGATAATCATCAGCGTCAGCGGCGCACCCCTCACCGACAGCGCGGGCAACATAAGCGGCGCGGTGCTCGTCTTCCACGACATCACGCAGGAGAAGATGACCGAGCGGCTGAAAGATGAGTTCCTTTCGGTGGTGAGCCACGAGCTACGCACGCCCCTCTCCGCGATCATGGGCTATAGCGACCTCATGCTGCGCGGGTTGCACGGTCCCCTCAGCGAGCGGCAGACCCGCGCCCTCAACGCCGTGCGCGCCAATGCCGACCGCCTCCTCCACCTGATCAACGATTTGCTGGACGTGTCCAAGCTGGAGTCAGGCACGATCACCATAGAGCAGGAGCCGGTAAACCTTGCCGACGTCGTGGCACGCACGATAGCTCATACTCGCGTGCTGGCCGTGAACGCCGGGGTGAGCATCAGCAATGACATCTCGACCAGCAGCCTGCCAGATGTGCTTTCGGAAGAGACCAAGTTGCAGCAGGTCCTCGAAAACCTCCTCTCCAACGCGCTCAAGTTCACCCCGGAGGGCGGCAGCATCACCTTCTCCGCCACCCTCTCCGAGTGCCCGCCGGACGACCCCGCGCTGGTAAGCCTCGATCCTCTTCCGCCTCTCGACCCCGGCAGCCAGCCCCAGAGCGTGGTGGTCTCCGTAACCGACACGGGTGCCGGTATCGACGAGGAGCAGCTAGCCCGAATCTGGGAAGATTCTACCAGGTCGATTCCTCGGTGAAGCGGAGTTCGGGCGGCACCGGCCTGGGCCTCGCCATCGTGCGCAGCCTGGTGGAACTGAATGGCGGCCAGGCCTGGGTGACGAGCAAAGGCGCGAACCTGGAAGCTCCTTCAGCTTCAGCTTGCCAGTCGCGCCTGACGGCAAAGCTCCTGCTGATGCTCAGCCCCGCTCAACTTACGCCAGGGGAGACGGCAAGCAAGGCGTACCTACGGTGCTGATCGTGGAGGACGACGATGACCAGCGCGAGATTATCTGCGACATGCTTGAGATGGAGGGGTACAAGGTGGTGCTCGCGGCGGACGGCGACGAAGCGCTGCAACTCGCCCACGATGTGAAGCCCTCCGCCATTGCCCTCGACGTGGTGCTGCCCAGGAAAGACGGCTGGGAGGTGCTGAACCGCCTCAAGCGCGAGCCTGCCACCCGCGACATCCCCGTGCTTATCATCTCGGTGGTAGACCAGCAGGAGTTCGGCAAGAGCCTGGGCGCAGATGAGTACATGGTGAAGCCTTTGGAAGCCGCAACATTGCGGATGGCGGTGCGGAGGTTGTTGGGTCAGGGCGGTAGTGGATAGACGAAAGCAAACTAATATCATCGTCCGCCACACAGACGCCTACAGTTCTATAGAGCACGTGCTAACGCATTTCAGAACGAGGAGTAGAGTGAAATTAGCTCTGCCGTATTAAGGTTCGACTATTTGCTGCGCCGAGGTGTGCGACTAACCTTACCGTTACCTCTGACCACTCTGCTAGAAATTATAGTATTATCGAGCAAAGCAACAGGTACTTCCATCTCATACTTGGATCGAAAATCACTGATGATTACCTGAGCAATGCCAGGATTAACCGAAAGAAATTGCCTTGCCCTGGCTAGTCCTATGTCCCCGTTTTTCTCAGCTTTTTCTATATCGTCTTCTATGTTCCCGTTTTTCTCAGCTTTTCTTGGAACTATCTGTTACGAGATTACTACCAAAGAAGTGAGTTAGTGTGAGGGAATAGTAAAGATATGTACCTAACTCGGAGCGTAGCGCCATTAAATCGCTTCGTTTCTTCAACAATTCTTTGACTTCTTCTCCGCTATCTTGAACTGAATTGGTATTCAACACTGGTGTCAATAGACCAATACAGCTTTGATACAGTCCAGCAAGGAGGTGCATCGGAAGCTGTGTAGCATCTCTCAAGAGATGTTCTAGCTCATATACTTCTGCGAAGAAGTGGTTAATGTCTGGTTGGACCTGTATTTCCTTTGCAACAATTGATATTGCGTGGACTTTTCGCCTTAGTTCGTCTGTCACAAGTGCATATGTAAGTGTATCCAAATCGGTATGGTTGGGGTTTTCTTGCGTTCCTTCCGCCTTCTCTTGTCGTAGTTCGAGGAGGTGGCGGCAGGCTCTGATCAGGTCGCGAGCAAGCCCCCCTGAGAGACAATAGCAGAGGCACAGAAAAGGCACTGGTAATCCAATAACCCTGCGTTGGAGCAGGCGTTTTGCCAACTTGAATATCCAGATAATCAACTTCTATTATTGTGTCGAAGGTGCTGTCGAATTCATCTCTAAATGGCAATCCCCGTCTTTCAAAACTACTCATAGCATTCTCTGACACCGACACCAAGTAGAAGCATTTTTCTAGACCAAAGATTTACTTGATCTCGTTGAGAAATCTCTGGGCTTTCTCGGCTGACTTAGTTTTGTCAAGCTCATCAATACCGATAACTACTCTATATTCGGCAGCAGCGCGACCCAGAAAGCCTCTGTAACCGCCTATAATCTCAGGCATCGTGAGCTGTAGTTGTGATAGTGAAGCCACAGATGTAATACCTGTTTCTGTATTGATTGGGAGAGGAGCTTTAAGCGTCCCAGACCAGCCTGATGAAAAGCCTTGTTGGAACCTGATTTCACGTATCCATTGTTGTGCTTCCTCGGCAATTGAAAGGCCTATTGCGCCGACTTGTAGACTGGTACGGATTCGAATCCACTCGCCAGTTCTGCGTGCCGAAGATTTTCTCTGTTCTCTGATGCTTGAGAAGATTTCTACCTATTCTCCCAAACATCCAAGCACAGCCTCCAATCGCTGCAGCAGCAAGACACAATGTTCCAAGCAATTCCCCAGTTAATCCTAGGTTCTTCAGAACTTTAGTGAAATCACCTTCTGATGTCGGTGGCACTGAACTAATCGCAGCTAAAACTCCAAACAACACAGCAAAAGCGAATGCTACTTTGGTAAATTTGCTCTGATATACAGCAACACCTAGTTGCTGGAATTGCGAGCGTATTCCAGAACTCTGTATTTCATCCACGAGAGAGGAGCCAGTAGGAGATGTCTTTTGTTTGAGTTGAAGAACTTTATGACATATAGACATGAAAAGATAAAGTATGAACTCCCGAGCATTATATTCTACAGGGGCCGATATCATAACGCTGAGTATAGGCTGGTCATCTATCTTAACACCGCTCGGATTACAGAACGACCAGATTAGAGTTGTTTTACCAGCACCTCGCGAGCCAGCGATTCCTAGACTGCCACCTCTCATATTTCGTAATAGACGAAGTACTTTGTTGTTAGCTTCAGTTGGGATCTGAAATGAAGCATTAATCATTTCTACTAAATCTGGCGCAGTCCTAAGGTTCAGATACCTTTCGTAGGAAGGATCTATGTGATCATTAATTAGCATGCGCAACTCAGGAAGTATGCCTTCCTCAAGTAAGCTTGTTCTAACTTTCTCGTTAAGTTGCAAAATTTGGGCTTTCGTTGTTTCTATATCTGTGAGAGTTTGTGCACGAACCCTTCTTGTATATCGGATGAAAATCCTAATCCGTCGGACGAGTGCTAATATGCATATGATAAATAAGCCAAGAAACAATACTGTGAAGTATGGCCTAAAATTCACGTAGATACTTAACAAATCTGCATTACTGACACTCACCAAGGCGCTGTCAGGTAAGGTAAAACTAAGGATAAACGTAAGGAGAATAAAACTCGTAACAGCCGTATACATAAATAGGCTAGACCGCCATACTCTAACGAAACCGGTAACTCCTCTTATCATGTACAATTGCCTTATATCCCCTCCAAGGGTCCCTTCTGCCTCAGCCATTGTCTCCCAATCGTCAGCGATAAGTCTTTGTAGGTCTTCAGTCTTCTGTTCAAGACGCTCCCTAAGATATTCCTCGGTTATTACTATGTTATCTTTGTTTGCTTCCTGAAGATTAGCCTGAATCTCAGGAGATGCTATGGTCTCCTCGATTAACTGCTTGATGAGTTGTCTCATTTCATCTGTTTCCATCTTTTTGCTCTCAACAGTCTCTCTGCATCATGGACCAAACGATGCTAATATTGCTGCTGTGCGTAACGTACTGAATACTTACATGAACCGCTTAGCCTGGATTTAAGGAAGGCAAGAGCGCGTTTCAGATATGACCCTGATATTGGCTATGAAACTATATATCCAAATCCATTACTGTAATCATGTCCAATATAGTACCATAAAGCACTAAATCTTTACAAACCATGGGTTTGATATTCAGTCATAGCTAATACCCTTGGATTATTCGGGTACGCGCGTGCATAAATCCAGGGACAAGCTCCTCAATTTGGCAAGTACACCTTGCTACGTGCTACAATAGCGTACTCGCTATTACAGCCCGAATGGAGCTATGAGCTTGCAGAAGTCACAACACGCGGTCGAACAGCCTCAAGACCACAGATCAACAACTCTCTACATCGTCCGCCACACCGACGTTCACAACCCCGCCGACATCCTTTACGGCAGGCTCCCTCGCTTCCGATTGAGCGACCTGGGCCTCCAGCAGGCTGAGAGGACCGCACAGGTGCTGGCCGAGGAGCCGGTGGCGGCCTTCTACTCGTCACCTCAGTCTGAGAGCGCGCCAGACCGCCCGCATACTTGCCCAACCCCACCCCGACGCTCGCGTTCACATCACACAACTCCTCAACGAGGTGCGCACCGCCTGGCAGGGTAGGCCACATTCCGAGCTGGAACCTATTCGGTTCGACTTCTATGCTAACCCCCTGGCTGACGACGATGAGCGCATCGAAGAGATTTGGGAGCGCCTTTCTCGCTTTGTCCGAACAATGCGCCGTCGCCACGCTGGTGAAAGCATCGTTGGCGTTACACACGGCGACCTCTCGACCCTGGCGAGGGCGGGGTACCTCCGTATGCCCATCGAGATAGGCTCCATGCGCCTCCCGAACGTCTACCCAGGCAAAGGCTCCCTGACGCGCCTCACCTTCGGCCCCGACCTCAAAGAGACATATCCCCTAAGCGTCGAGTATTACGACCCCAACGGCGACGACCCAAGATGGTCGCAGGGCTGGGTGAAGCTGCCGCCGGAGGGGGCGAAGGTCTAGCGGAAAGTGCTGAGGACTTAATGAGTTAGAGATCGTAGGGGCGACCCTCATGGTCGCCCTGGCATCCCAGGCGATATGGTAATGTGGGCAAAAAGGGCGACCACGAGGGTCGCCCCTACACGATTACCTCATTAACTCATTATCCGCCGGGCGGGACTAATAATGCAGCCCCAACACCTTAGAAAACTCATACAGTGGCACCGCGAGTACAGGCCGGAGTGGGACGGCGACCCTGAGCGGTACGTCGCTCACGACCTTGTCGGGTGGGGAGGAGCCGCCGCCTCGGCCTGCTGCGACTTGGACGCTACAAAGCGTACATAGGCGTGCAGCACGTTGACCCCGACCGGCCAGGCTGGCGCATCGTTGACGAACCCCAGGCGCGCTTCTTCGTCTCACTCTTCGTAGACGGCGCTTGCGTGACTTTCGCACCTTCCCTACCATGAGCGCGACCCTGGACATGCTTATTACCGCGTTGCCTGATAACTAATCTGGCCCTTCAAGCCTTCTACTCCCGCCTGAAGCAACCCACCCCACAAATCGCATCACCTCAGGCGTAACGCTCAGGTCACGTGTATCATCGGTGCGCCACATCTGCGACCGCTCCACCAGGGAACGCCACGGTTCTGGGACTTTTTCGAGCGCCCATGCGACCGCCTGCGGTTTCCCCGACAATTCGCCACATTCTAGTGTGTGCAGGGCACGGCACATCGTCTCGACTACATACGCCTTGTGAGACAGAGGCAGGAGCCAATCGGGGTCGTCCGGGTTGGCGACCCACTCGGTCCATATCTTTAGCACGCTACGTACTGCTTCGCGCATCTCACCTGCCGAAATGGGGTCGATAAGCGTCTTCGGATCTGGCCCCAGGAAAGTCACGCCCTGCTCCTGCACTACCCACCGCTCCAATACCCAGTTCTCCTTATGTTCGCTCCACCCAAAAGTCTCACCCCTGTAAACGGTAGGGTGCCGCTCCCCAGGATGGAAGCGTCGTGCCGCAACTCGGTGGATGTATGCCCCCTCAAGCTGGTCACCATACCTGTTCGGATGCTCAGCGAGCCTTTTGTGCAGGCGGGCCAGACGGTCGAATTCCTCTTCGGAAACGACGCGCTCGGTCACAGCGAAGTAGTCAATATCGCTCGTGATAGGGTCGAAATCGCCCGTGGCAAGAGAGCCGCGCAGGTAAACACCGACGATATTGCTGCCAAGTGCCTCCTGAATGCCGGGCACCAGGAGGTCAAGTATCTCCACTGCTTCCGGCGGTATATTCATGATCCTACCTCCACAGTGTAAGCGCTCAGAGGGTATCCAGGAACTGTAACTCTCATCCTGTCATTCGTCTATCGTCTATCGTCACAATCCGCCCTTACCGCGGGTCGCTCGGTATTCGAGAGAATATGAGCGTGTTACGCAACGTCCCATCCATTCCCTTACTGTCGTTGCGAAGCAATCCCTCCTGCACCAATCCCAGCCGCCTCGCCACAGCCGCACTTCGCTCATTTAGCTCGTCGCACTGAATCTCCAGGCGGTTGGCCCCGAGCGGCCCATAGGCGAAGTCTACCAGCAACCTCACGGCTTCCGCCATGTAGCCATGTCCCTCCGCCGACTTGCGCAGCCAGTACCCGATCTCGAAGAAGCCTATGTCCCAATCCTGAGGGTGCAGTCCGGTTCCGCCCAGGTAACGGCCACTCGCGGCCTCCCATACACCCAATACCATGTTCTTCCTCACCAGCCAGTCCGCCATCTGGTGCGTTATCCAGTCCCGCGTCTCCTCGACGCTCTGATGGTCTTCGGCGAAGGGCATCCAGGGCCGTAAATGCTCCCGCGACTCTGCTACCGCCTCCTGAAGCGCTTCCGCGTCCTCCACCCTGTACGGGCGCACGATTACCCGCTCTCCACGCAGCTCGTCAAATAGGGGAGTAAGTGCGCGAAACGATTTCTTCTCCATAGTGTCACCTCCACTGGAATTGAAGTATTCAGTTTACCATGTGAATTGACAGCAGGCTACAAAGGAAGTACCATAATGGAGTACTGGTGCGTTTGCGCCTGGACAAAGACTCCATATATAACCCTGCGCTAATATATAGACAACATTAGGAACGTATCATATAGAGGGAGATATACAAATGCCTGTCAGCAAAGAAGAAGTGCTACGCGCTTTGAGCGTGGTGAAAGACCCCGACCTGGGCCGCGACCTCGTGACCCTGGGCATGATAGAGAACGTGCGTATAGACGACACGGGCAACGTCAATTTCACCGTAGTGCTGACGACCCCCGCTTGCCCCGTCAAAGAGCAGTTGAAGCAGCAGACCGAGAGCGTAGTGAGTGCCCTCCCCGGCGTGCGGGCAGTCGAGGCAGAGATGACCTCCCGCGTGATGAAGGGCACTATGACCCAGCGCGAGGGCATACCCGGCGTGCGTAACACCATCGCCGTCGGCTCAGGCAAGGGCGGCGTGGGCAAGAGCACAGTCGCCGTGAACCTCGCCCTCGCCCTCTCAATGGAAGGTGCTCGCGTCGGCCTCCTCGATGCGGATGTATACGGCCCTAACGTGCCGTTGATGATGGGCAGCATGGGCAAGCCCCAGCCTACCGAGACCGGCAAGATCAAGCCCATCGAGGCATACGGAATAGAGCTTATCTCTATGGGCTACTTCATAGATGCTGACAGCCCGGTGATCTGGCGCGGGCCGATGCTCACCAAGCTCCTCACCCAGTTCATGTACGACGTGCAGTGGGGCGAGCTTGACTACCTGGTGATGGACATGCCCCCAGGCACGGGCGACATCCAGTTGACCACCGCGCAATCGGTCCCCCTCACAGGTGCTGTAATCGTTTCCACACCCCAGGACGTTGCGCTCATGGACGCAGGCAAGGCGCTGATGATGTTCAAGAAGCTGAACGTGCCCGTGCTCGGTATGGTGGAGAATATGAGCACCTTCGTCTGCCCCCACTGCGGCGATCCCACCGACCTCTTCGGGCATGGTGGCGCGCAGGTCGCGGCTGCTCGCTACGCCATCCCCTTCCTGGGCGAGATACCCCTACACCTCCGCATCCGCGAGGGTGGTGACAGTGGTCGCCCCATTGTCGTAGATGCCCCAGACTCTCCAGAGGCGCAGGCATTCATGCACGTAGCCCGCAACCTCGCCGCCCAGGTAAGCGTCGTCGCCTACAAGCAGCAAGACGCCAAGCGAGGCGCGCCCGTCGCATTCTTCAGCAAAAGATAGAGAGGCCCCGCCCGCCACCTATGCACGATAGCTTCGAGGCCAGTTTAGCCCCACACGAAGGTGACTTGCTCTCATTGCCGTTCGACCAGTACGGGCGGATGCGGGTCGTACAGAACATCCTTCACCTGATATTCACCGAGCTTGCCCCTCATGTTGCCGGGCAGGACGCGCCCGCCGCGAAGCTATCTGTGCTCGACGTGGGCGGCTATCCTGGCACACTGGGCCACTTCATCTCTAAAGAGTTCTACGACCTCTCCGTGCTCGACGTTGTGCCCGACGACGGCTCAATCCCAGGTTACAAGCAGGGGTCGGGTATGGAGTTGCCGTACAACGACACCAGCTTCGATATAGCCGTCTCCCTCGATACTCTGGAGCATATACCAGCCGTGGACCGTGATAAGTTCCTGCACGAGCTTATGCGCGTCGCTCGCCACGCTGTTGTGCTCGTCAACCCGGTGCAGTCGGTCGAGGCCGACCTGGCCGAGGAGACCCTGAACGAGTACATACGGTGGATACTCGACGCACAGCAAGAGCAGCTTGCCGAGCACCGCGAATACGGCCTCCCCAACTTTGCCCAGACCGCCACTGCTTTCAGCGCCACCGGCTGGAAAACCCTCACTTTCCCCATAGCAAACGTTCACAACTGGCTCTTTATGATGGTAGCCAAGCACTACCTCCTGTCGATGCGGGACGAGCGAGCAACCGCCTTCGAGCGCACGCTGGACCGCTTCTACAACCTCACTTTCACCGAAGGAGACCGCGCCGAGCCTGCGTACCGTGGAGTGCTGGTAGCCGTTAGCCCCGTGTTGGAGCCTGCGCTGGCAGCTATCCAGGCCAAGTATCCCCCCGTACCTCCCTCTGATGCTGCCAATACCCAGCGTCTGCAACTGACCCAGGTGCTCATGGAGATGCTCAACTTGAAATTGAGCAACCACGAAGACCGTCTCCTGCGCGAGCAAATCGAGCGGCGTGACAAGCACATCTCAGGCATGGAAGGCCGCATCGCCCTCCTCGACGGCGAGCTGGACCGCACGAGCGAGCACGCCGGCAACCTGGAAACGATGCTGGTCCAGGTGCGCCAGGCATATGAGACCGAGTTTGCTAAACAAGCCGAGTACATCGCTCGCCTTGAGCAGGACCGCCAAAGTAAGGACGAACACGTTCGCTACCTCGAAAAGCTGCTGGAAGGGATCGAGGCTGGCCGCGTCATGCGCCTAACGCGAACTATATCTCGCTTCCTCGGACGCCATTAATATCTCTCAATGAAAGATCGAATTGCCCTCTGTGTTCAGGGCAGCTTTCGCCTGGGCAAGTCTCATTTATAGTATGTACAAATCGGTTATTATAATGTATACTCCAACACAACTAATGACCTTCTCAGTATTAGCTGCGCTCTTCTTGCTGCAAAGAATAAGCACTCTATGAATATACTGATGGTCATGGATATGCTGTGGGTCAATGCCATTTACATATTGGAGGAAGCGCTATGTTCACGGGTCTACACACCAAATCTCTTCGTACCATCTTATTCGCATTTGGAATCGCGGCACTTGCACTAGGAATGCTGGCAACCGTAGGCGCGCAGGCGCATTCCGCGCCGCAACTGCATAGCGCGCTAAAGGAGCGTATTCCTGATCCTAAAGACCCACGGTTTGAGCGAGGCTTATCCCCCTTGGTGCAGCAAGGGGAGGATGATTGGGGCCAGCCACAGCGCGCTTCAGCAGATCAGCTTATCGGGAGAGGTAACCAACCTGAAGCAATTACATTTGGGAACTGGACGAATATCACGCCTCAGCTCATCGGGATCGACGCCGTTTCAAGTACCGATGCCTGGGCGCTCGTAGAGGGTCGCGGTGGTGATTTGCTGCATTATGATGGAGCTTCGTGGCAACCCGCCAGCGCCAACAATAGCTGGTATCTCTATGATATAGACATGACGTCGTCGACTAGCGGCTGGATCGCGGCTTATTATCCTGGGGATCGCGCTGCACTGGAATATGACGGTACGAATTGGATCGCACATAGTTCAGGTAACCTGGACCTGGGTCGTGTTTCGGTAGCGGGTGACGATGATGTTTGGTTTGTAGGTTACGATCCTTACTCAAGTTATATTCCCATAATAGCGCACTGGGATGGCACCAGTTTCGTACCTTCTGGGCCAGCCTTGCCATCTTCCACCTACTTCTATGACATACAGATGTCAAGTCATACAGAAGGGTGGGTAGTTGGCGACGACTACAACTCCCAAACGGGCGTGGACACTCCTGTCGTTTTACGATACGATGGCGCGACCTGGAGTTCAATTACTCCACCCATGAGCAGTGGTTATCTCACGAGAGTTGCCAGCACTGGCCCAGGGGTAATGTGGGCAACTGGCGTGGATTATAGTGATTACTATCCCCGTGTATACAGATACGATGGAGGTGTTTGGACGTCGTGGATCGTGGACTATGCGACCGACCTCCTGATGCTCAATCCAAACGAAGGCTATATCACCTCCAATGGATCTATCTGGCGGTGGGACGGCGGCCTCTGGACACGGGAACATACCGGCCAGCAGTTCTTCGGAGTGTCTGGAGTTAGCGGCCAAATCTGGGCAGTTGGCGGCGGTGAATTCATCATGAGCCGCGCGGGGGCAGGCTCATGGGTGAAGCAGCATGGTGGGCCGACCAGCAATACTCTACGCGCAGTGTCATCTCTAAGCGTGGACGATGTATGGGCGGTCGGCGCCAGCACAAATGGACCGCAAGGGACTACTATCGTCCACTATAGCGCCGGGGCATGGCAGCCTGTGACTAATACACTTACAGGTACCCTCTATGACGTGCAAATGCTGTCAGCTACGGAAGGTTATGCTGTCGGCAGTAGCACAATCGCAAGCTGGAATGGAACCAATTGGGCGAGAGTTGCCCAACCTGGCGCCACCATGTATGGACTATCCATGTCAGGTCCTGGTCAGGGGTGGGCTGTTGGTAGTGGTGGGCAAATGTGGCGCGCAACTGGTGGGACCTGGGTGCAGGTGTCAAGTCCTGTAACGACTACGCTCTATGCAGTGGCTATGGACTCGCCTTCACATGGTTGGGCGGTTGGTTACACTTATGTAAGCCCCTCATATGTGACAACTCTCCTGGAATACGACGGCTCAAGTTGGGTAAATCAATCCAATCTCATACCTTCGAGCATCAAGATTCTCCGTGATATAGTACTTGATGGCGCAGGCAACGGTTGGGCAGTTGGCTCCTATAACGGCCCAGGTACTTATAACGTGATGCGTCTAAGTAATGGCGTGTGGACTGCTGATGCTTTAGTCACTAGCACACTGTATTCTGTCGCCGATGAAGCCCTAGGTGAGGGTTGGGCGGTAGGTTGCGACACACGACACTATGTTGGCGGCATTTGGCAATCTCAATATCTCCCTACCAGCTGGTGCCAATACGGTATTTCCCTGGAGTTAGGCAAGGGGGGTTGGGTGGTCGGGCCTTATGGCACAATCCTAAAGTACGACCCGCTTATGGACGGGCGTCGCTATTACGACGTACCGCTCGACAACGCTTTCTACAGCTATATCGAGTGCATGGCAACACGAGGCATCATCAGCGGGTATGGGGATAACACCTTCCACCCCAATAGCAATATCACTCGCGGACAGCTCTCCAAAGTAGTCTCCAACTCCGCGGGCTTCAACGACCCTCCAGGTGCGCAGATATTCGAGGACGTGCCGCCAGGCAGTTCGTTCTATGACTGGATACAGCGACTGGCGAGCCGTGGTTTCATAGGTGGCTACCCGTGCGGCGGGCAAGGTGAGCCTTGCGGCTCTGGCAACAGGCCCTATTTCCGGCCCAACAATGACACTACACGAGCACAGATCACCAAAATAGTATCCAATACCGCCGGATTTGTTGATCCGCCAGGCGCTCAGCTATTCGAGGACGTGCCTTCTACCCATGGCTTCTACCAATGGGTGCAGCGGCTGGCTACGCGTGGCATCATGGGCGGGTATCCATGTGGAGGGGAGGGTGAGCCTTGTGGCTCCAGTAACCTTCCATACTTCCGCCCCAATAACAATGCCACCAGGGGACAGGTATCGAAGATAGTGACCAACACCTTCTTCCCCAACTGCCAGAATCCATAAGGCATTCTATCCTGACAGGGGCGCTCCTCCTGTTTGCGTATTTACCTGTTATAAGCTATCATAAGGGCATGGCGGGCTTGCCATGCCCTTCCATTTCCCGCTTCCTGGGACGACATTCATACACTTCGACTTCTAACCGGCCCAACTTTACGGAGGGAACCTATCATGCTTGCCAAGTTACTGACCAGGGCTATGTATAGCCTCTTGTTCGCTGTTGTTTTTGCTATAGCAATTCCCGGTGGTTGGGCGGCTGTTGGCTCGCGAGCGCAATCTATACAAGCTGATAAAGGTCCGGTGTCTACTGGCCACCCCAATCAAGCAAACTCTCCACAAGCCCTGGACAGCCAGTCTGCTAGGCGCGACCGGAACCCTGATGATCCCATGTTTAAGACTGAGAGACCGCTTCCATCCGGCCAGGTGCCTGGAGATTTGAGTGCAGACAATTGGACGAATATCTACCCCTGGACGAATGTGGTCAGTGCCGTCTCCGCTACTGAGGTGTGGGCGGGTGGAGAATATGGGTACTTGGCGCGGTTCACGAACGGCACCTGGACGGACATAGACCCATTGCCGTTGCGAGGAGGCAACCTGGGCGACCTGAACATGCTTTCCTCCGACAGCGGTTGGGCTATCGTAGATGAGAGGCCCTTTTACTATGACGGCAGCGATTGGGTGGAGCGAAGCAATGGCCTCACCGATTTTCACTTACTCAGGCTTTCCGCAATATCGGCCAACGACGTCTGGGGGGTAGGCTATAGTGGAGTCAATGACGATTTGCTGATGCATTGGGACGGGACTTCATGGATCGTAGTCCCCCTGTCAGATACTACCTTCTGCACCTCATGTGACGTCTCGTTCCTTAATTCTACGGAAGGTTGGGCTGTCTTTGGCGCAGACGTCTACCATTATCTGAATGGCACCTGGATGCCCGTGACTACCCCTCCTAACTACGTAAGCCTGGAGTACGCCATGGCTTTGCCGGGGGAGCTTTGGACGACGGCCTTCGATTTTATACTTCGTTACGATGTTGCCTCCGCCACCTGGACCAGTTGGCCTATGCCCCTGGGTACTCGGTTATCTGACATATATATGGCTTCTTCTAATCAGGGCTGGGTGGTCTCATTGCAGTCAATCTTAGCTTGGGATGGCACGAATTGGACGACTGACTACCAGGGCGACAGCCTTTGGGGTATCTCCGGTGTAGGGGATCAAGTCTGGGCCGTGGGTGGAGGAGGCACCATCCTGCACCGGGTGTCGAGTACGCTTTGGGAGAAACAGCGCGGCGGTCCCACGAGCAATCATATCAACGCGTTGGTAATGACTGATACTGACAATGGGTGGGCCGTCGCAAGGGCAACCGTGGGGTACGACAAAATACTCCTGCGTTATACGGCGGGTGCCTGGCAAGTCTACACTACCACCCTTGCAACTAATACACTCAACGATATACAGATGCTCTCGCCGGATGAGGGTTACGCAGTTGGGAACAGCCTGATCGCAAAATGGGATGGGTCTGACTGGACCTCTATGCCCATCTCCGGCCCGGCGACCATGTTCTACGGTGTTCACATGCTTTCCGGGCAGGAAGGCTGGGCCGTTGGTAGCAGCGGGCGCATTTTCCACCTGGCAGGCGGCCAGTGGACACAGCAGCCTACCCCGCCAGCGCCCAGGGACCTTCGTACTGTGCACATGGACTTATCCGAGCATGGCTGGGCTGGTGGTGGCTATTTTGGTATTGGCGTGTTTTTTGAATACACAGGCGGTATCTGGGTAGATAGATTAAGCACTCTACCAGATACCGAACTATACATTCGCGACCTTTTCTTTAACCCTGGCGGGACTGAAGGGTGGGCTGTAGGCTGGAATTTAGGCCTTGACACCGCAGCGATCCTACACTACCTGGACGGCAATTGGTCTTCAGAGGGTGGTATCGGCCAGGCAGGTTACACAAGCCTGGCTCCTGAGGCCCTGGGGGAACTTTGGGCGGTGAGTTGCGGCGCTGAACATCGTGTTGGCACCACCTGGCAGCAGGTCACCCTACCAAACCGCTGGTGCCTGTACGATGTTTCACTTACGCCTGGGCGGGGGGATGGGCAGTCGGCCCGTTCGGTTCTATCCTCCGATACACTCCCCTCGCGGCAGGCCAGCGTTACTACGACGTGCCTACGGATAATACCTTCTACAGCTATATCGAATGCATGGCTACACGGGGAATCATAAGTGGCTACGCAGATAATACCTTCCACCCCAATAGCAACATCACTCGCGGACAGCTCTCCAAAGTAGTCTCTAACTCCGCAGGCTTTAGCGACCCTCCAGGCGCGCAGATATTTGAAGATGTGCCCCCCGGCAGCCCGTTCTATGACTGGATACAGCGCTTGGCGAGCCGTGGTTTCATAGGTGGATACCCGTGCGGTGGGCAAGGTGAGCCTTGTGGCTCTGGCAACAGGCCGTACTTCCGGCCTAACAACGACACTACACGAGCACAAATCACCAAAATAATATCTAATACCGCTGGATATGGCGACCCAGCAGGCGCTCAGCTATTCGAGGACGTGCCTCCTGCTCATGGCTTCTACCAATGGGTGCAGCGGCTGGCTTCACGCGGCATCATGGGCGGGTATCCATGTGGCGGGGAGGGTGAGCCTTGCGGCCCCAACAACCTCCCATACTTTCACCCCGACAGCAGCGCTACCAGGGGACAGGTATCGAAGATAGTGACCAACACATTCTTCCCCAATTGCCAGAACCCATAAGAAACTGTATAAGAACAGCATTATGAGACTGACGACCTTGAATAACGAAGTATCCTTTTCCCTGTCATTCTGAGCGAAGCGAAGAATGACAGGGATAGGCATCCTGTTCTTGAACACGCTCCAAGACATGCTATTCTAATATAGCGTATAGCGCGCTTCTCCACTGTTTGCGTATTTGCCTGTTGATAAGCTATCATAAGGGCGTGGCAGACCTGCCATGTTCCTTATGATTATGCAAGAAATATTGCCCACCGCGTCGGTGGTCGTGCTCAACTACAACGGGCTGAAGCACCTCGAAGCGTGCTTCACTTCTTTGTTGGCCCTTGATTATCCTTCTGACCGCCTGGAACTGCTGCTGGTTGACAACGGCTCGTCCGACGAATCCCTCAGCTTCATGCGCGAGCGCTTCCCCACTGTGCGCCTGGTAGAGACGGGTAGAAACCTGGGCTTTGCCGGAGGGAACGACTTCGGCGCGGAGCGTGCCACCGGCGAGTACGTAGCATTCCTCAATAACGACACGCGGGTTGAGCCTGACTGGCTATCCGAGATGGTCAAGAGCGTGCTACGTGATAGCGAGCGTGGAGTGGTCTGCACCGCCTCTCTCATGCTCGACTGGTCGGGCGAAAAGATAGACTTTCAGGTCGGAGCGCTCAACTTTCATGGCTTTGGTTTCCAGCCCTCTTATGGACAACCCGTCGAGGGACGTGACATCCGGCCACGCGATCTCCTATTCTCGTGCGGCGGCTCGATGCTCCATCCGCCGCGACCTCTTCCTTGAAGTGGGCGGCTTCGACCCCGACTTCATCGCCTTTTTCGAGGATGTAGACCTGGGCTGGAGATTGTGGGTGCTTGGCTACGGCGTCACGCTCACCCCCACAGCCATCACTTACCATCGTCACCACGGCAGCTTCTCCTCCATCCCATCCCACCGCACCTACCTCATGTACGAGCGCAACGCCCTTTATGCCATTTATAAGAACTACGAGCAGGAGACCCTTGACCGGGTGCTTCCCGCTGCTTTATTGCTCCTGGGGCAGCGCGCCGTGCGCTTCATGGAGATGGGCGATGTAGACCTGTCTGACTACGACTTTGCGACGGGCGGGCCGGACCTCGGTCCCGTAGATAGCGTGCACCGTAACGCCGTCGCCGCGCTCCTTGCGGTCAACGAATTCATGGACAACCTGGACCGCACAACAAAGAAGCGCGACTGGATACAGGCCAACCGCAAGCGTTCCGACGCTGAATTATTCCACCTGTTTGGCAGGCCGGGGTACGCTAACCTCTGGAACCACCCTACCGACGCGCCCTACACCGTAGCCCACCATACGCTCCTGCACGAGTTTGGGCTTGCGGACCTGTGGAGCGACGTGCCAAAAGAGGTCCTGGTGATCAGCCCCGATGTGCTCCCTGTAGGTGAGATACCCGCAAGTGGGTCGGGCATACGCGCCTGGGCGCTCGGCAAGGGTCTGGCGAGCCGGGGCCATCGCGTGCATTACACCATGCCCGCGCCCGCTCTCAAAGGGCGAGAGAGCCAGGTGCCGGACGAATACCTCAAGGGGGCCTGGACAACCCAGAACCTCCAATCTATCATAGACGGCACCGCCCCCGACCTGGTCGTATGCTGCGGTTGGCCTAACATGACCTGGGTGGAGCGTGCCAATCTCCCCGTAGCCCTCGACCTCACCGGGCCGCATTTGCTGGAGCGCGCCTACCAGGGCCACAAGAGCGTCGCTGAAAACTCGGCTGAGAAGCTGAAGGCGCTCTCAATGGGAGATTTCTTCACCTGCATAGGAGAGCGCCAGAAATATTACTTTGATGCCTGGCTCGCCCAGGCGGGAGTTGAAGTGGGCGAGTTGTCGGACGCGCTCGCGGTCATACCCTACTCGGTCGACCCGGTGCAGCCTGAGCATATCTGGCCCGACGACTGGGAAGCGACAGACATTCAGTTCGTCTACGGCGGCATATTCCTCCCCTGGCAAAACCCTGCGCCCGCGTTGCTCGCCGTAGCTGCCACCCTGGCCGAGGAGGGCAAAGGGAGTTTAGAGATAATCGGAGGCAAGCACCCCTTCTACCCCATCGAGACAGGGGGATATGGCGCGCTGATAGACCGCCTGGCGAAGATGCAGCGCGTAAGTATGTCGGGGCTTATGCCGCACCCTGATCTGGTAGAGCGATATAGGCACGCCCATGTAGCGGTGGATGTCTTCATGCCCAATGCTGAGCGAGAGCTTGCCTTCCCCAGCCGCACTGTGAACTATTTATGGTGCGGCCTGCCGGTGATACACGCCGCTTTCAGCGAGATTTCCGACCACATCCGCGCATACGAAGCCGGTTGGATAGTCCCACACAACGATCCAGAGGCATTGCGTACTGTCGTTATTAGCATATTGGCTAATCCAGATGAGGCAAAACGACGCGGAGGGAACGCGCAACGCCTTGCAAGAGAGTTGTTCTCCTGGGATAGCACCGTTGATAAACTTGATGCTTACGTCCGCCGCCCTTACATGAGGAGCGCCAGGGGCCGCAGGGACTTCGCTCGGAAAAATGACCTGCTTGCTCATGGAGTTGCCAGGGCGGTAGCCGTAGTGGGCGAGGTCACGCGCAATGGCAGCAGCTCCGGTGAGATTATAAGTGCGGGTGCTCCTTTGCCTCCAAAGCTGCACAGGCTACAGAAGAAGCGGCGCACTATCCTCTCTCAGCTTTCGGCCAGGGCCACCTCCCTGGCGAGGGAGGTCAACCCCGTCAAGAGGAGCAAGACGCAGCCGGACTACGTGAGCGTTGGCAAGCGCTTCCCCCTCCCTGAGTTGTTAGAAGGCCACAGTCACGGCTATCGCTTCCTCTGCTCCCACGATGGGCTGTCCGGTATCGGTGTCGTAATCGGCACTTTCGGCAGGCGCAATACTGCTACGCTACGCCTGCACCTCCGCGATAACCCCGGCGCTACCGTAGACCTATACTCGGTCGAAGTACCGATGCACACTCTCAAAGACGGTCAGTTGGTTACCTTCCGCTTCCCACCCATCACAGGCTCGGCTGGCCGTTGGTTTTACCTCGTAGCGGAGTCTCCCAATGGCGTGCCGGGCGATGCCGCGACACTCTGGGCAACGGAGCGCGCCGAGAGTGTCCAGGGCCAGCGGTACGCAGACGGCCTTCCCGCCGCCGCTCACATGGCCCTCTCCCTTGAGTTCAACGGGGTGCAGGAATGAACGGACGGCAGACGACGGACGACGGACGACAGGCGATGAACGGCGGGCCTATCGCGCATATGCAAGACCCGTCAAATCCAAAATCCAAAATCCAAAATCCAAAATCCCCGTCAGTAACGGTGGTCATTCCCACCTACAACAGCATCGGTATGCTCCGTAGCTGCCTCGACTCGCTTCGTGACATTGATTACCCTAAAGATAAGATGCGCGTCATCGTGGTGGACAACGCCTCACGCGATGGCACTTCTGAGACTCTACGCCTGCGTTATCCCCACGTAACCGTCAGCAAGCAACAGGAGAATACGGGCTTCGCTGTTGCGTGCAACCGGGGGGCTGCCCTGGCGGATACCGAGTACGTGGCTTTCCTCAATGACGATGCGGTTGTCGACAGCGGTTGGCTGCGAGGACTCTTCTCAGGGTTAGATGTGGGTGGGAAAGGTACTGTGTGTGCTGCCTCGCAAATACGCTCGCGCGATGGTCAGGCGGTTGAATATGAAGGCGCGTCGTCCAACCTCTTCGGCGCGGGGCGGCCCGTTTCGGTGTGGGGCTGGCCTGATCTACCGAATCCACCCGGCGAGGGCAGCGCGGTGCTCTTTGCTTCCGGCGGGGCTATGCTTATCAACCGCCAGACCTTCCTGGACGTAGGCGGCTTCGACCCTGAATACTTTGCCTACTTCGAGGACGTAGACCTGGGTTGGAGGCTGTGGGTGCTGGGTTACAGGGTTGTGTATGCACCCCAGGCCGTCGTGCGCCACATCGGGGGAGCTACAGGCTCGCGCTCGCCTGTACACCGCCGCTATACCCTCTGGGAATGCAACTCTCTTGCCACCATACTGAAAAACTATGAGACCGGTAACATGGAGAAGGTCTTGTCCGCGGCCCTCATGCTGCAATACCGGCGCGCGCTCATGGCCTCCGGCGACGCCGTTCGGAAAGAAGCGTATGCGCTCACTGGCCCCCCCGACTCCAACACCGCCAACGTCGAGCGCCTCCCTAGGGTGAGCGTGGCCCACCTGGCCGCTATAGACCGCCTCAACTCGCTCATGCCTCACTTTATGAAAGAGCGCCGTCGAATACAGTCCGCCCGCGTTCGCCCTGATACCGAGATACTCCCCCTTCTCGGCCATGCCTGGCAGTCTCAGTTCGCGGGGAGCGAATATGCCGAGGCAGCTCGCAAGCTCGCCTCAGACTTCGGCCTCTACAGGCTCACCAATACAGCCTCTCCCAATCGCGTGCTCCTGATAGCCTCTGAAGGTGAAGCTGTTGATGCTGAGAGCCTGGCCGCACAGCTAGCTATGAGCGGCACGCTCCTGGTAGCCGTCGTCATAATATCCGCGTCCCCAGTAGGGGCGGTTCGTGAACCGCCCTCGCCCTCCCTCGCCACACACCCTCAGCCCAATTTCACTAGCCACATCCTCTCTGCCAATGATCCCACCCTGGCTCAATTTGCCCACCACGCTGATGCTATATTGCTCTATCCAGGTGCGAGCGGCCTACCCGTTTTGCGCGACTCCATCGCGGCTGTGAGATCAGTTGAGGGTGCGGGCGTAGCCGAATTGCTGTCATTCTGCCTTGACCCTGTCGCAAAAGGCTGATGTCTCCACTTAAAGAGAGGACCATTTCTTTGAGACAGGCGATGTGGCAGCGCGTACTCGCAACGTTAGGCCCGCCCCTCCTATTTATGCTGCTGAGCGCGGCCTTCCTCTGGCAGCCCCTCTCCACGGGCAGAGTATTCCTCCCTACCGACCTGAGCTACAAGCACGATTACGTATGGCGTCCGCACGCAGATTTGCCGGGTGTCAGCGTGGCCCAGAATGAGGTGCTCTCCGACGTTTCAGATTACTACTATCCTTACGCCCACTACGCGATTCAGCGTTTGAGTGATGGCGATTTCCCCCTCTGGAACCCATACACGCTCACAGGCACGCCCTTCTTCGCATCGGCGCAGGCAGCGGTGCTCGACCCCATCAACCTCCTTACCTATCTGGCCGGACCCCTGGACTACTGGGGTTGGGCTGCATTCCTACGGCTCGCCCTGATAGGCTACACCATGTTCGGCTTTCTGCGCGCCCTGGGCAGGAGCATGGCAGGCGCGATAGCATCAGGCGCTGCTCTAATGACCTGCGGTTTCGTTACCGTCTGGCTCAACTACAGCGTAATCACCACGCTAACCTGGCTTCCCGCCCTCCTCTGGGCAACGACGCGGATGATGCAGACCGGGCGCGTAATATGGATGGCCGCGACCGGGGCAGCGCTGGGTGCGCTCCTCCTTGCGGGCCACCCCGAAACGCAGTTCCTGGCAGGCTTTCTCTGGGGCCTTTACGGCCTATACTGGCTCCTGGCAGTCCAAAGTCCAAAGCCCAAAGTCCAAAGTCACGAAACAGCCGTCACTTTCGAGCATCTCCTGCCCGCCGTCACGCATCACGTCTCCCCCACCCTCCTCCGAAAATTTCTCTTGCTGGCAGGCTCCGCCACGTTCGGTATCGGCCTGGCAGCTGTGCAGCTGTTGACCTTCGCGGAATTCTTGCTGGGCAGCTCAGCCATTGCCGAGCGCACGGGTGGGGTAGTGCCGTTCGACCTGGGGCAAATGACCTTCAGGCTGGCGGTCGCCTTCTTCCCCAACTTCGGTGGCACCCCCATCCAGGAGAACTACTGGGTTCCCCCCTTCACCAACTTCAACGAGCAGACGAGCTACATCGGGCTACTCGTGATTGCGCTTGCGGTCCTCGGCGCCGTCAAATGGATAAGGCGCGACCGGATAGTCATCTTCTTCGCGGGCATGGGCCTTATAGCCTTCTTACTTGCCATACGAGTGCCAGGCAGCAATTGGGTGCGCTCCCTCCCACTTTTCAGCATAGGCCACGGCGTCCGGTGGGCGATGGTGTGGAGCATGTGTGGTGCGGTGCTTGCAGGCTACGGCGTTGACGCTCTCCTTATGAGCCGAAGGTCCAAAGTTCAAAGCCCAGAGAGCCCAGAGTCCGAAGCTACAAGATACAGGTCCCGCGTTGGCGGCTACCTCAAAGTAGGGCTATGGTTTCTAGGTGCCACGCTTGCCGCATTCGGCGTGCTGCTCGTTCTCTACTTAGGCATACGCGATGGTTACTGGGACCAGGCGTGGCAGCCCATTTATTCACATGCCAAAGTCACCCGCCTCTTCCACCCGGCTCAACTTACCCTCTATCTGCCGGTAGCATTCCTCGCGGCGGGCGCGCTCGTATTGCTGGCAGGTTGGCGCGGGTGGCTCAAGCGAGGGAGCATCGCTACGTTGCTTATCCTCCTGCTTTATGCCGAGCTATGGACCTTCGGCAGCCGCTACAACCCGGTAACGCCCCCCCAGGCTGTCTACCCCTCCACCGTAGTGACAGACTATCTCTCCCAAAATATCGCGCACGAACGCTTCGCTGGGTTGCAGAACACGCTTAGGCCCAATGTAGGGATGGCATTTGAGCTTAGGGACATGCGCGGCTTTGAAGACGTGGTGGACAACTCGCACAACTGGCTCTATGGGCGCTTCATCAACATACTCAAGCTGACCAACGAGGCTGACCTCAATCTGACGCGCAACCTCCAGCGCCTACTCAATACGGCGAGCGTCAAATATCTGCTGACGTTACGCAAGCCCCGCGTGGATGGCGACCCCACTCCATACAAATCGATTCTAGAGGATGATAAAGTGGCCCTCTACGAGAATTTAGAGGTACTGCCGCGAGCGTATGTGGTGTTCAGCTCCACAGTGGTCGCGCCCGACCTCCAGGCCGCGAAGGATGCACTCCTCTCACCCACGAACGACCCACGCAGATCGGTGGTCCTCAGCGGAGGTGGCACGTCCATCTCAAGCCGAGACCTCGACCTGTCAGCGGCCCCCGTCACCTGGGTCAAGGATGCGCCAGAGCAAATAGAGATGGAAGTAGAACTTCCAGCCCCTGGCTATCTTGTGCTTGCTGATAACTACGCGTCAGGTTGGGAAGCTACAGTAGACGCTCAACCCACGCCCATTCTGCGCGCTAACGTTACTTTCCGCGCCGTAGCCGTCCCACAAGGCCGCCACACCATAGGCTTCTATTACAGGCCGCCAATCTTCCTGGTTGGCGCTATTATGAGTGGCCTATCCGCCGCCACTATCCTGTTCATCGCGCTCCTCCATCTACCCAGAAGACGGCGTGCTGCCTGACCACTTATGCTATACTCGTATTCTATCTAGCCCAAGCAGGGAGGGATACGAGTGGACCGCGAGAGAATAATGGTCGCCGTCAACATGATACTTGAAGCCATCGGCGAGGACCCTCAGCGTGAGGGTCTGCGCGACACCCCACGCCGCGTGGCCGACATGTACGAGGAGATTTTCACCGGCCTAGATGAAGACCCAGGCGAGCATCTAAAGGTTGGATTCGAGGAGCAGCACAAAGAGATGATCGTGCTGCGAGATATACCCTTCAACAGCCTCTGTGAACACCACCTCCTCCCCTTCGTAGGCAAAGCTCATGTCGGCTACATTCCCGCCGGGCGCATCGTCGGCCTCTCCAAGCTCGCACGCGTCGTAGAAGGCTTCGCCCGCCGCCCACAATTACAAGAGCGCCTCACCAGCCAAATCGCTGATGCCATCAATGAGTCTCTACAGCCCAGGGGCGTAGGCGTCGTCATCGAGGCGCAGCACCTCTGCATGATAATGCGCGGCATCAAAAAGCCGGGCAGCACTATGGTCACCTCCGCCATGCGCGGCCTCTTCAGAAACAACCCACCCACGCGATCCGAGTTCCTCAGTTTCATACGTGATGAGTAATGTGTGACGACAGACGATAGGCGATGGAGGTGTGAGAGTATCGCGTGTTGCGTAAGAGCCTGTTCAACAACAATGATGAGTGCTGAGGAGCCTGCCGTAACGAAGCACTCACTTACCTGTCATTCCGAACGAAGTGAGGAATCTTCGTGCCGGGCTGTATGGATAGAGTTTTAAATTCCTCACTGCGTTCGGAATGACACTCTTTGTACATTCTTTGTTAAACGCCCTCTAAGCTCGACTTTGTACAAAACCAACTCAAAACCAACTCAATAGCAAACGGCATAAGCTAGCCTCTCGACGTGTGAGCGTGGGACTAAACATACATGCGGGTCTTGTGGGGACGTTTGAAAAGTGAAATTGCCCCACAACTGACGTCTGACCTGCGCCAGCAAGTCCGAGAAGGTAGCCTCCGTCTTGTGATACCAGGCTGTCCGCTGCACAGGCACTTTGCCGTCCGGGTGCAATGCCTTTCCAAAGAGCGTCACCAGGCTGAACATGCCCAACAGACAAGGAGTGCTGCGTTCGATTGCCATATTGCCATATCTGACCATTGTCGTTGCGTCTCCACTCCCAGATGTGCCCTGCTCTCCTCAAACGTCACTTCAATAGTCCACCTCTTGATGAAGCTACCCACTACCTCTACCGGAGATTGGCTCTGATCCGTACAGAAGTAAGCCTTTGGCTCCAGCTTTCCGTCCGGGTCACGAGTGAGCACCCATCTGACAGGGAGCACCGACAGTCCAATCCTGTACCATACTCCTGACCCACTCGCGACCCACTCGCCACCTCCACGCTCCGCTCAGTGCCGTCGTTATCACCGTACCACTTCACCTTGACGCTCTGCCACTCGGTTTTGGGGTCCGAGAGCACTTCACCCAGCTTGGGCAACTCCTCACCTTTTACTCGCGGGCGACCCTTTGTGTGAGGCTTACGAGTTGGAGCCGGGGCGTACAGGCGAGCATCCAATCGCATGGGTGCTATCAAAATGACGTTGTGTTTGACACAGCATAGTCCTAGTTCAACAACCGAGTAAGCACTATCTCCCACCAGCTTAACTGGTATGTCCGGCAGCCAACGACGTACAGCTATGACCATCTGAGCAGCGATTTGTGCTACTGTCTTGTGCGGTTTGCCCAACTCTTCGCTCACCTTCGGTGGAGTAGCCAGCACCGAGAAGAAGGGGAGTGCCCACTCTCTGCGTGTCCAGGGTACTTGCACCACCAGCATCATCACCACCCACCGCAAACCACTTGTTGAGACGGATTGCTGCTTGCTCGATTGCAGGTTGTCTCGATAGTGCCCACGTTTGGAGATTTTACGTCCCCACCGGCGTTCCAGCGTCTCATCAATTACTATCTCTGCTATGCCACCAACTCCAACAAAAGTGCTGACTAGCAGTTGGAGGAGCAAGCGACCGAGGGTGAGGCAAGACCAACTTGCTCGATTGAGCACCTGGTGGAACAAGGTAAAGTCCGGCTCATCGTGCAAACCCATCTGCTTGAGAGTTGCTGTCACAGTGCGCCTACCACGTGCCAGGATGGTGCCGACCACCAACACAAGCACCTTGTGCCAGGTGGGACGGGTGAACACTGGTCGAAAGTGGAGCAGAACTTGTATAATCGCGTCGGGTAGGGACATCGTGAGCCTCCTTGCTGGTGATGGTGCTTTGGTCAGCTTCCATCTTACAACAAAGGGCTAGCGGGTCCCTCTACCCGTTCTCACCTCCTTTTATTTTGTACAAAGTCGAGCTAAGACCTAATGACAGCAAATCCAAAATCCAAAATCCAAAATCCAAAATCATATAACCTTCGCGTCGTCGGAACAGATGACTCTACCCTCACCGCCGAGCTTGAGCGCGTTGGAGCGCAGGTGCCCGGGCAGCAGATCATGTGGCGCAAGGCATCATTCCTCCCCATCCGTCTTGAAGGACTAACTTGCGTGGGTGCCAACGTGCTCAAGCAGGAGATGCTGGCGCGAGGCGGGGATTGCGCCGTCCACCGAGATTGCCTTACCCTCGACCGCGACCAGACTTCCGCGCTGCTTATTGGCACGCGAGCGCAATACGACGACCTCCGCGAGAAGCTGCATGAGCAAGCATTCGGCCTCCCCGAGGTGGCTGAGCAACTAAGCGACCTGCTGGAGAGCCTGGACACCCCTCTGAAGCCCTTGCAGCTTGGCCGCTACACTCTCCCAATAGACGAGCGCACGCTGGTCATGGGCATCCTCAACGTCACTCCTGACTCCTTCTCAAGCGACTCGCTGGGTGATGATGTAGATGCCGCCATCGAGCAGGCAAGGCGCATGAGGATGGAGGGCGCTGACATCCTCGATGTCGGGGGACAGAGCACCCGCCCCGGGTCGGACCCCGTGCCGGAAGAGGAGGAGTTGCATCGCGTCCTCCCTGTGGTAGAGAGGTTGGTCGGGCCGGATGGAGTGGACCTCCCTATCTCCGTAGACACGAGCAGGGTACGCGTCGGCCGAGGCCGCCCTCAAAGCGGGCGCGCACATCATCAACGACATAACCGGCCTGCGAGACGATCCAGAGATAGCAGAAGTGGTAGCCAGGCACAACGCCGCATTGGTGCTCATGCACATCCAGGGTACTCCGCGCGACATGCAACAGCGCCCTCATTACGATGACCTTTTGGGAGAGGTAATCGCTTACCTGCGTGAGGGTATCGAGAAAGCCGTCTCCGCTGGTGTGCCCAGGAGCCGTATCTGGGTAGACCCCGGCATCGGTTTCGGCAAGACCCTGGATCACAACCTTGAGCTACTCAGGCGATTATCGGAAATGAAGTCACTCGGATGTGCTATATTAATAGGGACTTCGCGCAAGAGCTTCATAGGTCGCATCCTCGCCCGCGACAGAGGCGGCGAGCTACCTCCACCGCAAGAGCGCGTCACTGGTACGGGCGCGACCACAGCGATAAGCATCGCCAACGGCGCCAGCATCGTCCGCGTCCACGATGTAGCCCCCGCCGTAGAAGTAGCACGCATAACTGACGCAATAGTGCGTGAAACGTGATGCGTGAGAATAATTCGTAACTCCTAACTCGTAACTCGTAATTCGTAACTCCCCAAAACCTCTGCGAACTCTGCGTCTCTGCTGTGAACCATAAACTTGGCGTCTTAGCGATTAGAAAGACATAGGGACGGTATAAGGATGGTCACTACCACTAACACAATCGCCTACCTGGGGCTGGGCACGAACATGGGGGACCGCGAAGCTCAGCTGAGTGCTGCTGTGGCCGCAATAGCTGCCATTCCCGCCACTACCCTCCTCCGCCAGTCGCCCATCTATGAGAGCAAGCCCTGGGGCAAGACTGATCAGTCCGACTTCCTCAACATGGTAGTCGAAATCAACACACAACTTGAGCCGCACACCCTGTATCGCCACCTCCAAAAGATCGAGCGAGATATGGGCCGTGACCGTGAAGCGAGCGAGAAGTGGGGGCCACGTCCCATAGACATAGACATACTCCTTTACGGCACGCGCACCTTGAAGACCGCGAGCCTGGTAGTGCCTCATCCTCGCATGTGGGAGCGTCACTTCGTAATGCGCCCCCTGGCCGACCTCGCCCCGGACCTTACGACGCCCGACGGGACACCCATATCTAGCCTCCTGACAAGCGACGAAATGACCTCTCAGGGCCTGACTCTCCACGCCTAACATGACAGGGACCTGTAGGGGCGGTTCGTGAACTGCCCTATGCGTTATTCACTCTAACGGCGTAGCGACACACCATGAAAATACTTACCCTAAAGAATCTCGCAACATTCTTTATCAGCGCACTCGTCATCTGGCTGCTCACCTACACCAACCACGCAGGCGCGCAGACCGTCGGCTCTGACTGGACCAGGCTGGGCACACCCCCCTCCGGCGTGTGGAATCTCGCCCCTGACCCAGCCAACCCAGTGATTATCTACGCGCTAGGTGGTGAAGGCATCTCGCGCACCACCGATGGCGGCGCGACCTGGACCGTATGTAATCGCACCGCTCGCTCCATGCGCCTTGTTACTCCATACGCTGGACAACCCGGCAACCCCATACTGTATGCTGCGACTACAACCGGCCTACGCCAGAGCGAGGATGGCTGCGTCACCTGGAAGGACGTGCTCGCGCAGGGTATGCAGCCTTCTGGCGCGCACGTCCGCTGGCTCGCGCCTTATCCCAACAACATTGCCGTGCTATACGCGGGTATGGATGGGTTAGGCGGTCTATATCGCTCCACCGACGCGGGCAATAGCTGGCAGCCTGCCTCCCAAGGTCTCCCTGTGGGCGGATGGGTCACAGCCCTCGCAGCCGATCCACGCCAGCCCTCGCGTATCGTCCTGGGGCTGCGCTACACCCAAAACGACCATGCACCAGTATACGTCTACAAATCAACTGACGGTGGCCTCATATGGCGTTCTTCGTCGCTGGGCCTCCACATCCTCCCCAACAACGGCGGGGAGATAACCGGCCTCGCGTGGAGTGGTGATACTCTATTCGCATCAACCGCCTCCGATGGCCTCTACGTCAGCACGAACCGGGGCGATACCTGGGCGACCGCGACGACGCCTCGCCGCACATCTTTCCCTCAGCGTACGCTCCTCTCCAGCGCGCCTGTGGGCCAACCCCTGCCACTTCGCATAAGCATGCTCCTCTCAAATCCAGAAGGCGCACTTCTCATCAACACGCCTGAAGGTGCGTTCCAATCCCTGGATGGGGCGCGCACCTGGCAGAGTTTCGGTCCCGGTCAGGCACTCACTGGAGACACTTTGCTTGCCATCGAACCCAACAGCGGGCGTGCATTGCTAGCAGGCTCAGACGCTATCTGGGGATATAAGCTTCCGCCTGGTGTTGTCATACTGCCCAGTGCAACCGCCCTTCCTGCTGTGGAAGCCTCTCCCACGAAGCCGCCTACCGCCGTTATTTTCACACCCACCCGCGTGCCTCCCACGCCGACACAGACTCCCACCACTACTCCTACAGTCGAGTTGGTAAAAGGCCCGCTCCCCACCGACCGCACCCAGCCCTTTGACCCCACAGTTTCCACCTACTTTGAGGAGACGGGCCACAACATCAAGTACGGTTTCCGAGACTTCTGGCGGGAGAACGGTGGCCTCCTCCTGTTCGGCTACCCGCTAACCGAAGAGTTCGTGGAGAATGGCATCACCGTGCAATACTTCGAGCGCGCCCGCCTCGAATACCGCGACAACAAGGTAGGCATCTCCCGTCTCGGAGCCGAATTGACGGCGGGTCAGTTCTTCCAGACGGTACGTTTCTTCCCAAGCACCGATGACAACGTCTACTTCGGCCCTACCCAGCACTCGGTGAGCGGCCCCTTCCTCGAATACTGGCGCGACGTAGGCGGCCTCGCCACCCTCGGCTTCCCCCTCAGCGAGAGCTTCATCGTAGAAAGCGGCGATGAATACCAGTGGTTCGAACGTGGCCGCCTGGAATTCCACCCCAACTTCCCCGCCGGTAAGCGCATCGTGCTGGGGCAGATAGGGAAAGAGGCGTTGCAGAGGAAGCGGTGGATACGGTAAACAGACTACGCGTGGTGCCGTATGATGCCTGGTGCTGGGCTTGACAAATCATAGTATAATTGCTAAGAAAAGTTGCCCGTTATGGATAGCTCAATATTAGGATAGCAGGCTGTTAACCATGCTACCTGTTGTGTTGGCGTTTGCATGAACATAGGTAAAGGAGAGGGCGGGAAGATGAAACACACATTTCTTAGAACGGTTCGAGTGCTTATTGCGTTGGGACTTCTCGTGGTGCCCAGTAGCTCCTTCAGTTTTGCCCAGGGGATAGGGCAAGGAACAATCCCAGTAGGACCCCCGCCTGCTGGTAGTGATGGCTTAGTTGTGGTTTTCAACTTCGAAAGCTCCTGTCAGAGCGTTGAGATGATGATTGTCGATGCCCCTCATGAAAGAGAAGGTGAGCGGACCTGTGCCACTGAGCCCAACAGCAATTTCATACCTGGAGTTGGGGATGGTATTCAAGCAACCTTTACCGTACATAATACATCTAATCACCCGATTGTAATGAAGGCTATTCGTCTTGGTGGACGCGGTCCAGGCGGGCGAGCTCAAAACTGGAACGCGCCGAACGCTGACTGGCCCGCAAACACTAATATCACGGTAAAGCCTGACGGGTATTACGAGTACAGTCGCCTACAATATTTCAATGGCGCCCCGGGAGATTACTTCGGTGAACCCGTATTCCAGGATACGGCGGGCGCATGGCACGGTATTTCACCTTTCCCGCGCATCTGGTTTAATCTGGGAGGATCCTCACCACCCCCGCCACCAACTGGTGGGGGAACAGAGATATTTTATGATACTGCTGGTTGGCTACCATGGGCATCTGCTTGCACAGGAAATCCTCCCTCAGCATGTTTTCCTTTAAAGGTCAACCTAACTTACTTACCTAATGAAAAATGGAAATCTGCGGCGCGCTCTGCTATCAACGGGTGGAATTTACTTGGTACTAAGGCCCAAATGGTAGAAGATTCCAACATTCCCAACTGAATCACAATACTTGATCCCCAACTTCAAAGGCCAAGTCCTCAGCAACTATAAGTTAGCAGCAGGTGAGATTAGGATAGTTGTAGTTTCAGAAATACCGATCACCGAGTACAAAGATGCTGCGGGCGTTGGAGCCACATTTAAGCAAGCTGCCGGTTAAAGCCTGCAGTGGCCGGGTTGATTTTCCTACGAAATCCGTTCCCCAGCGAATTCCTCCAGTGGAGTTGGACAGGCGATAAGAGTGGCGGTTTGATAGATGTACAGACTATTATTGCTCATGAGCTGGGCCATATACTGGGGCTTGCTCATATTGAGGGTGGTTCTAATATTATGAATGAGTATGAATCCTGGGCTGGGGCAGCCTCAGCAGCGCGTTTCGGTATATCACACCGGGCAGCTGGCGTGGAGGATATGGCGGCCTTAGAAAAGCTGTATGGGCCTGGCAGTGCCACATTCTCTGAAACTAAGAAGAGGGTTGAAGGACCTATCTGGCAGAAGTGGCTGAATGGACGCTCATACGAGGACAGTGTCTATATAAACGGGCTACCAATAAGCGATGCACGGAACGAATCTTCAATTACTGATGGTAAGGTCTATAAAACCCAATGGTTTGAGCGCGCCAAGTACGAATACCACCCGGAAAACCAGCCTCCTTACGATGTTCTGCTTGGGCTGCTTGGGACAGCATCTGCTAAAGGCCGCCAAAGTGAAACACCCTTCAAGCCTGTTCCGAAGCCAGCCATGTCAGCAGCCTACAGCGAAGGATACCACTTCGATATGTTAGGCTCAACCAACTATGCCTCGACAGGACTAGCAGGATTAGCATGGTTCCCTGAAACTCAGCACACTTTGGGCGACAACAGTGTGGGCGGACAGGCTATAGCCTCATTCTGGAACAACCTGGGTGGTATACCGCAGTTCGGCTTCCCACTATCGCAGCCGTTCATGGAGCGCAACAAGGATGATGGCAAGACTTACTTGGTGCAGTACTTTGAGAGGCAGCGGTTCGAGTATCACCCTGAGAACAAAGGGACTAGATATGAGGTGTTGTTGGGGAGGCTGGGTGCGGAGCAGATCAATGCGGTAGCCTTACTGCATTTGTTAACGCCTGGGCAAGGAGATATAACTAACGTGGCGTTCTCACCAGACGGCCGTATCTTAGCAAGTGGATCAGATCAAGGTTACGTATCTCTATGGAGGGTAGATGATGCTACTTTACTGTACAAGGCATCTGATGTTTTTGGGCAGAAGGTAGTTTTCTCGCCAAATGGTCTAACCCTTGCAGTAGCAGGTAAATACGGGGATATCTCTCTAATAGAAGTAGCTAACGGCAAGCTATTGCGTCGTATGAATGATTATTCACGTAATGTTACTAGTGTTGCCTTTACACAAGATGGGCAAGTCCTCGTTACAGGTTCATTTGATGCAAAGATTAGGTTCTGGAAAGTGTCAGATGGTACGCTCCTGAAAACGCTCGAAGGTCATAGGAGTATTGTGACCGGTGTAAAGATGTCCCCTGACGAGCAAATCTTAGCTTCCACATCAGCAGACAAGACGATAAGATTATGGAGAGCAACAGATGGTGCCTTTCTCCGTAGTTTAGAGGGGCATTCAGATGAAGTAAGCAGCTTAGCTTTTTCCCCTGATGGGCAGTATCCTTGCTACTGGATCACGAGACAATAGCATACGATTGTGGCGGATTACAGATGGTACACTGCTAGGTAAGTTAGAAGGGCATAGTGATGCAGTATCCAGTATAGTTATCTCAGGCGATGGACAGCGTCTTGTTTCTGGATCCTGGGATAAAACCATAGGATTGTGGCAGCTTCCAGAAGGTAGATTGCTACAGAAAATAGAGGCACATTCAAGCCATGTCTATAGCGTAGTACTCACATCGGATGGACGAACCCTAGCATCCTCATCCTCCGACGATACTATAAGACTATGGCGTATGCCGTAGTGACATTCTTCACTAATACGGTTATCTGAGTACAAGATGACAATAGAGAACACAAACGAGAGCAGACTTTAGATATTTGCTCTCGTTTCCGCCACGCATCATTGCCTGGTGGGTCATTACCGACCTTGTCAGTCCACACTTTCCTCAGGTTTGGACCTCGGAGAGGCAAGCCGACCCTATGCTATAATGCAGGTACAGTTTCAGGTTATAAAACTATCTAGGAAAGGCACTGCATTATGGCTAATGAAGCGGTTTCGCACGCGCCAGTTCCCTTCGACGACTTCGCCAGAGACCTGGAAGGCTTTTTCGACCGCGTAGTCCACAGGCACGAAGAAGTTCTCATAGAGAATGAGCACGGGGAAATCGCCCTCCTCAAGCCTGCCCCTTTGAAGAAGCAGCCTCGAAAGCGGCGCACTATTACAGACGAAGACCATCAGGCATTTCTGTCATCAGCAGGTAGTTGGAAGGGGCTTGTTGATACCGAGAAGCTAAAGCAGGATATACGTGAGAGCCGTAATCGCTCATCCCGTCCTCCTATAGAGCTATGAGCTACCTCCTAGATAGTGACGTAATAGCCGACTGGCTACAGGGTAAGAGCATTGCTGTACAGCTGATTTCTGGTTTGGGGAAGGGACACGTTGCAATCAGCATAATTACCTACGGCGAGATATACGAAGGCATCTACTATGGCAGCAACCGAGAGGCCATAGAGAGTGCCTTTCGGGGCTTCATAAAAACAACGAAGGTATTGCCTCTGAGCAGGCTGACAATGGAGTTGTTCGCTCATATCCGAGGCGACCTTCGGGGGAAAGGGCAACTACTCGCTGATATGGACCTCCTCATCGCGGCTACTGCCCTTACTCACAACCTTACCCTGGTCACTGGTAATAATAAACACTTCGCTCGCATTCCCGGCCTCACCCTCTATTAACTATGAACCTCACCCAACTAATAGACCACATGCGCCACTCCCGTATGTTCCAGGAACGCATCACCGCCTGGCACGACGTGCCCGCGCGCCCAGCCCGCACTGAGTCATTCCCCGACTGGGTCGACCCGCGGCTCGTGAAAGTGCTGCAATCGAGAGGAGTAGCAAACCTCTTTACCCACCAGCGCCAAGCGGTTGACGCCGTACACGCGGGCGAGCACGTCGTGGTCGTCACGCCCACCGCCTCCGGCAAGACCCTCTGCTACAACCTCCCCGTCCTCAACACCATCCTGGAGGACCCGGAGGCGCGGGCGCTCTACCTCTTCCCCACGAAGGCCCTCGCCCAGGACCAACTTGCCAACCTACACGCCATCTGCGACCGCCCTTGAGCGCGACATCAAGACCTTCACCTACGATGGCGACACCTCGCCCACCGCCCGCAAGCTGGTGCGCACCGCCGGGCACGTCGTCATCTCCAACCCCGATATGCTGCACACCGGCGTTCTCCCCCACCACACCAAGTGGGTCCGCCTCTTCGAGAACCTGCGCTACATCGTCATAGACGAGGTGCATAACTACCGGGGCATCTTCGGCTCGCACGTGGCGAACGTCCTCCGCCGCCTCCTGCGCATCTGCCACTTCTACGGCTCGCGTCCCCAGTTCATCCTCTCCTCCGCCACCATAGCCAACCCCCAGGAGCTTGCCGAACGCATGACCGGCGTCTCGCCCATCCGCCTGATAGACGACAACGGCGCGCCCCAGGGTCCCAAGACCTTCGTCTTCTACAACCCCCCCGTCGTCAACAAAGAGCTTGGCCTGCGCCGCTCCGTCCTGCAGCGAGTCGACCGACATCGCCTCCCAGCTCCTCGCCAACGACATCCAGACCATCGTCTTCGCCCGCACCCGCACCACTATGGAAGTCCTCCTCACCTACCTCCAGGATGCCGCCTCCCGCCATTCGCGGGTCCAAAATCCAAAGTCCAAAATTAGGGGCTATCGCGGTGGCTACCTGCCCAACCAGCGCCGCGAGATCGAGCGCGGCTTGCGCGACGGCTCGGTGCGCACCGTCGTCAGCACTAACGCCCTCGAACTCGGTATAGACATCGGCGCGCTCGAAGCCGCTGTGATAGTCGGCTACCCTGGCACCGTCGCGTCCACATGGCAGCAGGCGGGACGCGCAGGCCGCCGCTCCACCGCAGTCCCTGGCTATCATGCTGGCCGGTTCCTCCCCTCTCGACCAGTTCCTCGTCAACAATCCAGATTACTTCTTCAACCGTTCACCTGAAAACGGCTTGATAAATCCCGACAACCTCTTTATACTAATGAGCCATCTCCAGTGCGCGGCATTCGAGCTACCCTTCGCGGAGGACGAGGGGTACGGCACTCACAACCCAGCCGAGACCGCCGAGATGCTCTCTTACCTGGAAGAATCGATGATAGTGCGGCACGCGGGCGGGATGTGGCACTGGTCGAGCGAGAACTTCCCGGCGGAGAACATATCCCTCCGTACCGCGGCGTCTGAGAACTTCGTCATAATTGACGACACCGACACCTCCCCGCGCATCATCGGCGAGATGGACCGCTTCTCGGTGCTGACCATGCTCCACGAGGAGGCAATCTACCTGCATGAGGGGCAGCAATACCACGTAGACAGCCTCGATTGGGACGAGCAGAAAGCCTACGTCCGCGAAGTTCAGGCCGATTATTATACGGATGCGAACCTTGCGGTCACTTTAAAGGTATTAGATATAGTATCCGGCGAGCCGCGAGAAAGCCTGCGCAATTACGGAGAGGTGATGCTGTCGGCCCAGGCCACGATTTACAAGAAAATAAAGCTGCACACGCACGAGAACGTCGGCTGGGGTAAAATCCATCTGCCGGAGCAGGAGCTACACACTACTTCCTACTGGCTCTGCGTCCCCCCCATCGTAGCGGACGACATGGCGGACAAGGGAGGCAAGGCTGCGCTACAGGCGGGCCTGGTAGGATTGGGCAACGTGCTGACCTCGATGGCCCCTCTCTACCTGATGTGCGACCCCCGCGACCTGGGTGTGGTGCCCCAGGTAAAGAACCCCTTCACCGGGTTCAGCACGATATTCTTGTACGAATCGACGCCGGGCGGCATCGGCTTCAGCAAGAAGCTGTACGAGATGCACACCACGCTTCTCGAAGCGGCAGCCGAAGTGGTGGCGGCGTGTGAGTGTGTGGCTGGTTGCCCCTCCTGCGTCGGCCCGGCGATGGAGGTCGGTCCTGGCGGCAAGCGCCACACCCAGGAGCTAATCAAGGGCCTGCTGGTGGCGGCATCCATCGAAAACGCCGCCCAGGGCCAACGCAAAGCAAGCTGATAGCCTTGGATGACAGACTATAGACGACAGAAAGTAAATTCACCGCAGAGACGCAGAAGGCGCAGAGATTCTATTATAGAAGTGTATACTTCATCGTCCATCGTCCATCGTCCATCGTCAGACACATAGAGAGATCAAGGAGGAAACCCAAACTATGCTTGGAACCAACCAGAAGAAAAAGCAGGGGGCAGTTCGAGGCTGTATTATACCGTTCCTCGCGTTGATAGGTTTCATCGCGGGCTGTTATGGCCTGTGCATGGTGCTCTTCCTTCTTAACGAGGCCTCAAAGAACTCTACCTCTCTCTTTCTTGGCTTCCTGTTGGGGTGATGCGTGAAACGTGATGCACGAAGAGCATTGCGTAACCCGTTATCGCTATATACCGGATACTGACTACCGATTACTGGAGGCAAGTAATGCCCGACCAGGCACAAACTATGCGCGTGCTTATGACCCAGCGCGTGCCGGAGGTTGCCATTGAGCGGCTGCGAGAAGCTGTAGGCCCCAACGGCACCCTAGACATCAATCCCGACCCTGACCGTATCTGGACAAAAGAAGAGCTTATCGAGCGTCTACGCGGCGGCAATTACAACGCCCTCTACTGCCTCCTGACCAACCGTATAGACGCGGAGGTATTAGACGCAGCCCCCGACTTGAGGATAGTCGCCAACATGGCCGTCGGCTACAACAACATTGACGTGGCTGAAGTCACGAGGCGCGGCATCCCCGCCACCAACACCCCAGGCGTGCTTACCGACACCACCGCCGACTTCGCATGGTCGCTACTCATGTCCGCCGCCCGGCGCGTACCCGAAGCCGAGCGTTTCTTGCGGGCGGGCAAGTTCCACGGCTGGGGACCCTTGATGATGGTCGGGCAGGACGTGCACGGCAAGACCCTCGGCATCATCGGCTTCGGGCGCATCGGTCGCGCCGTAGCGAAGCGCGCCACCGGCTTCGGCATGAAGGTCCTATATTATGACCGCAGTCCCGCCGGCGAGGAAGTAGAGAAAGAGCTAAACGCTCGCCTCGTTCCGATGGACGAGCTTCTTGAGCAGTCCGACTACGTCTCTATCCACACCGACTACAACCCTGAGACCCACCACCTCATCGGCGCGCCAGAGCTTGCCCGCATGAAGAATACCGCCTACCTGATCAACACCGCACGCGGGGCAATCGTGCATGAAGCTGCTCTGGTAGAAGCCCTCAAGAGCGGTCAGATCGCGGGTGCGGGCCTCGACGTATTCGAGAACGAGCCGGAGGTCCACCCCGGCCTCCTGGAGCTAGAAAATGCCGTAATCGTCCCCCACATCGCCTCCGCCTCCCTCGACACCCGCAACGCGATGGCCCTCATGGCCGCCGAGAACATCATCGCAGTATTCAATGGCGAGAGACCGCCTAACGTGGTGAATCCTGAGATATACGACTAATCATTTGTAGCAATAGGAGAAAGGAGATGTGGAAAGAATTTAGGACATTCATCAGCAAAGGTAATGTAATCGAGCTGGCCGTCGCCGTCATCATAGCCACTGCCTTCGGCGCAGTCATAAAGGGTCTCGTTGACTGGATAATCATGCCCCCAATCGGAAAGGTGCTGGGTGGCGTCGACTTCAGCAACCTGTACATCAACCTCTCAGGCACCGACTACCCCTCCGCTGTCGAGGCTCAGGCAGCAGGCGCGTCCGGCATATACTACGGGTTGTTCCTCAACACGGTAATTACCTTCTTGATCGTAGCCTTCGTTATGTTCCTGATTGTCAAAGCCTACAATTCCACCAAACCCGATAAGGCGACCACTACAAAGGAATGCCCCTATTGCCTCTCCACGATCCCACTGGGTGCCACCCGCTGCCCCGCCTGTACATCTGAGCTGAACGTAACAAGCGGGCAATCAGTCTCTGACATATAGCACTTCACCAGGAAGTGCCCTGCTCAGCGCATCAAAAATTGACTCCACAACCATCTCCAGGGTTTCCAGGCTGAAGGTCTTTTGTAGCAAGCACGATGACCGCTATCTTCCGCCTGCGCAGATTCTGTTGATAGGGTAGGTTCTGGTCGCCCGTCAGGAAAACGTCGAAAGCCTTTTCCGCCAAATCAAGCAATTTGCCGTTCTTATAACTGCCCCAGCCTATCCATCTGACGGTAGCTACCTCGTGGCCCGGGAACGAATGCCTTAGACGCTGAGGTAGGCCCTCATCAAGTAGTATCTTCATTTACTCGTGATGCGCGCCAGCAACAGTTGTTGCGCCAACTCTAATACCCCCTTCGCTTGCTCCAAGCTGACGCCTGGGAAATCCACAAAAAACTCGTCAAAGTCGTGGCCGCCCTTCAGATAGTCAAACAGGTTTTTGATAGGTACTCTTGTCCCAGAAAAGACAGGCGTTCCGCTTACTATTTTAGGGTCGCACGTTATTAGCTGCGCTGCCGCTTGTGTATCTAGCATTGCTATCTCCATTCAATCTATATCACCCTGCATTATGTTCATGCTATCCGCATGACTTCTCCTGGTTGGATAGCGTGCAGTATCATCTCTTGCGCTAAGTTCAGTAGCGCAACTGCTTGCGAACGCTCCACCGTAGGAAAATCATCAAGGAACTCATTGAGAGTTTCGTCGCCTTCAAGATAATCGAACAGTGCCTTTATCGGGACGCGTGTGCCCCTAAAGACTGGTGTGCCACTCATTATCTCAGGATCACAATTTATCAAATCATAAGTAGTCATCCTGCTTATCTCCTTTCACTCCATTCACCTGTGCTACATTATACCACCCTCATTTCTTATCACCATCGGCTCGTTTTACCACGATTTTACACCCTCTTTACCCTCCCCTAACCCATTTCACCTTTCTTCTCGCTATACTCATAGCAGATAGCAGATAGCAGATAGCAGATAGCAGATAGCAGATAGCAGATAGCATCAATCCACCTTGAAAAGGAACGACAATGAGACCATTTCGTAGGCGTAGACTCTTTTCGCCCTGGGCATTCCGAAGCCGCCGCCTCTTGCCCAGATGTATGCGGTGCGGCTTCCTCGGATTGTTCCTTTAGCTTCTGATCCCCAATGTAAAAACATTGTAAAAAGAATCGCCTGCGCATTGACTCACAAGAATCACGGGGCTATGATTGGATTGGGGTACTACGGCCTCGCAACGTGAGGTAGAGAAAGGGGAAGACAGCATGGCACGGTCTGAGCGATTCATGGTGGCGCACCTTCTGCGGCGTGCAGGCTTCGGCGCTAGCAAAGCCGACCTGGACGTCTACACTGCTCTCGGCTTCGAAGGTGCGGTTGGTCGCCTCTTGAACTACACGTCGGTGGACGATAGCGCATTGGAGTCGGTCATCGCACGTATGAGGGCCGAAAACCCCGCCGTCTCCAACCCGGACCGCCCTGAAGGTGGCAACTTCGAGCTGGAGTCCGGTATCTGGCTGACGCGCATGACCCTCACCAAACGTCCCCTCCAGGAGAAAATGACCCTATTCTGGCACGGCCTCCTCACTTCCTCCATCGTAGAGGTGAAGGGCGCGCCCCTCATGTACCGCCAGAACTCCCTCTACCGCACCAACGCGCTCACCACAAACTTCAAAGAGCTTATGAAGGCGGTCGCCCGAGACCCCGCTATGCTCATCTACCTCGACAACAACACCAACCGCAAAGGCAAGCCCAATGAGAACTGGGCGCGAGAGCTGATGGAGCTATTTACCCTCGGCATTGGCAACTACACCGAGACCGACGTGAAAGAAGCCGCCCGGGCATTCACCGGGTGGACCGTCAACCGTGAGGGTAACTTCGTCTTCAACCGCCAGCAGCATGACGCCGACTCCAAGACCGTCCTCGGCGTTACCGGCAACCTCGACGGCGATGATGTTATAGAGATACTCTTCAACCAGCCCGCGCACGGCAAATATCTCGCCCGCAGACTCATCCGCTTCTTCGTCTTCGACACCCCCGATGAGGCGATGGTCAACCGCTACGCCTCCATCTACGTGCAGAGCGGCTTCAACGTCAAGGAGACAATGCGCCAGCTCCTCCTCTCCCCCGAGTTCCGCTCCGACAAGGCATATTTCACCCTCATCAAAAGCCCCCTGGAGTTTACTATTGGAGCGCTCCGTGCCCTCTCCGCATCGTTCACCGACCTGCGCTCATGGCGTGCCATCAACCAGCAGATGCGCACGATGGGCCAGCAAGTGTATGCCCCACCGGACGTTTCAGGCTGGGCAGGCAACCGCAACTGGATGAACAGCACGACCTATTACACCCGCGCCAACCTCGCCCAGCAACTGGTCGCCGCCGAGAATGCCACCACTATAGACCCCACAGAGATAGCAAACGCCGCAGGCATCAACACGCCCCAGGCCGCGATAGACCTCTTCCTCGACCTGCTCGTCCAATCCGACGTCCCCTCCAACTACCGCACCGACCTCCTAAGCTTCACCGGCACCACCTTCAAAGACGCGCGAGACAAGGACGGCAAGCTGCGCGGCCTCGTCCGCCTCATAATGTCATCCCCAGCTTACCAGATGAATTAGCGAACCTGACAACGGACGACGGACGATAGACGATAGACGAGAACAGTGACTATCTCTAACTTCTAACTTCTGTCTACCAACTAGCGACTACTTGGAACCTTGAACCTTGAACTTTGGACTCGTATCGAAGGAGCCAACAATGGGAATCACACGACGCGAACTGATGAAGGATGGGCTGGCGATTGCCGCGTTAGGGTTGGTGGCACCCACATTCCTGGTGAAGAGCGCATATGGCCTCAACAATGGACGCCGCCCAAGCCGGGCAGGGGGCGACTCTCCTATCGGCAGCGGCGCTAATGACGCGCTCAAGAAGAATACCCTCGTGGTCATCCAGCTTTCGGGTGGGAATGACGGCCTCGGCACGGTCATTCCCTACGCCGACCCTGCCTATTTCGCTGCCAGGCCCTCCCTTGCACCCGACAAGGCCGCCATCTTGCGCATGACCGACAGCCTCGGCCTCCACCCTTCCCTCAAGGGCCTCAAGAGCCTGTACGACAACGGGCACATGGCCGTCATGCAGGGCGTAGGCTACCCCAACCCAAACCGCTCCCATTTCCGTTCGATGCAGATATGGCAGTCGGCCCGCCCCGACATCAACGAGCCTACCGGCTGGCTTGGACGCTATCTCGAAGCTGACGATGACGATGATGAGAACACCCTCCGCGCCATGAACATCGGCACCATCGTCCCTCGCACACTATGGACCGAGACCACCCTGGTCCCCTCCATCACCAATGTCGAGAGCTACCAGTTCCGTACCGACGGGCGCTACTTGGGCGACCCCTCCGCTCAGATCGATACCATCCACCACCTGTGCGAGCATACCTCGCACGGCCCCTACGAAGACTACGTGAGCGAAGCCGCCATAGACGCCTTCAAAAGCTCCGACATACTCAAGGGTGCCGTCGCCAAGTACCAGTCTGACGTAAAATACGGTAACAACGCCTTCGCCGAGGGTATGCGCCTCATCGCCCAGGTCATTCAGGCCGACCTCGGCACTCGCATCTTCTACATCAGCCTTGGCGGGTTCGACACCCACGCGAACCAGGCAGGTGTTCACAATAACCTACTCACCATGCTCGATGAGGGGATCAACGCCTTCTACACCGACCTGGAGAAGATGGGCAAAGCCGACCAGGTCGCCGTGATGACATTCTCCGAGTTCGGCAGGCGCGTAGGCGAGAACGGCAGCGCGGGCACCGACCATGGCACCTCCCTCCCCATGTTCCTCATCGGCGGCAACATCAAGGGCGGCATCTACGGCAACAACCCCAACCTCACCGACCTCGACAACGGCGACCTCCGCATGCAGACCGACTTCCGCGCCGTCTACGCCTCCGTCATAACCAACTGGCTAGGAGCCGATCCCGGCAGGGTAATCGACGGGAACTTCAACAATATCCAGTTCACGTTGCAAAAGACCGGATAGACGATGGACGACAGAAGGAGATGGTCTTTACTCATCAAAATGAGCGCTGCAGGCGCTCATTTTGATGAGTAATAGCAGATTATCTATAGGGAGATTATAGATCAAACCATGACGCCGGTTTGCACGTGAGGGTTGCTTATCAACCCGTGTTGTATAGCGTATACGGCAGCTTGAGTGCGGTCGCTAGTTTGTAGCTTCTGGAAGATAGACGTGATGTAATTCTTGATAGTCTTCTCCGACAGGAAGAGCTTCTCTCCTATCTCTCGATTGCTCGAACCTGCTGCAATGTGCGTCAGTATCTCAAGCTCGCGGGTGGTCAGCCCTTCACTATTACTCTTTTCCGCCATCGCGGACATCGTTTTGAACTCCTGGAAGAGCCTCCCCGCCATCGCCGCATCTATCACCGAGCCTCCGCCCGCGACTGTGCGTATCGCCCTGATCACTTCGTTGCTGTCGGCGTCCTTCAGCACGTATCCACGCGCCCCGGACCTTATAGCCTCAAAAACGTGCTCGTCCTCCCTGTACATCGTAAGGATGATAACGGCTGAGTCAGGGCGTTTCACGAGGACTTGTCTCATCGCTTCGACCCCATCTGTGCCAGGCATATTGATATCCATCAGGATAACGTCAGGGTCGAGCGCGAGCGCCATCTCCTGCGCTTCAAGCCCGTCCCTCGCCTCACCGACCACCTTTATGTCCATCTCCATCTCAAAAAGCATACGCAGCCCCTGCCTGAACATCCTGTGATCGTCCGCAATCAGTATCTTTATCAACTTTCCTACCTCCATTCCCTCAGTCCAAAGTCCAAAGTTACGCATCACGCATCACACGATCCTCCGTCGTCCGTGGTCCGCCGTCTATCGTCTATCGTCTATCGTCCCCCATCATACTCTTCATGGCCTCAACAAGCCTCTCGGCGGGCGCGCCCCGGTGGACATAGACGCAACTGGCCGTCGCCTCCTGTGCATCGCCCGTCAGTGGAGCATCGTAAAGGGCCACATGATAATCGTCCACATCCTCGTCCGCGACCAGCACTATGGTAGGAGTAGGCACTTCGCGCAAATGCCCCGTCGTAATCTCATTCTGTTCCAGGCGAGTGTCGCCAATTTTGAGCGGCGCGGTGGTGTGCGTGCCAGTCAATAAATCGCTTGCCACTATCGCCACGTCAAACTTGTGCTGTGCTACCGCCCTTCTGTACGCCCCGGGCGATGCCACCTCGGCCACCACTTCTACATCGTTGCGCTCGTCAAGGCAGCGCCTTAGCACCTGTCTAAAGAGGTGGTATGGGTCGGCTATTATCACTCTAATCTTGGCCCCCGGCGCGCTGGTCCATGCCTCTTTGCCTGTCTCATACAGGCACCCGAGAATATCTCTCATGTCCAGGGGCATGTGTATCGCTCGCCTGGTCCGACCTGGCGGGTCAATCCATAAAGCGTCCTTCGGAAGATGCGCCCTCGCTCCCTCCGGTATGCGCCGCGCGCAACGCCCATCCACAACCGTCATCTGGTACTCTGCCGAGCGTGCACCGCTTCTGGTCTCCCCACCATCTCCATCGTCCTGGGGTAACAATTCCGGCGGGCAGAAGCCGCTCCATGCTGTAGGCCACGCCT
>CAWEQU010000003.1:0-216344 GCA_963811305.1 uncultured Chloroflexia bacterium | reverse complement strand
TCATCCTCACGGACCGGAGTGGTCCCGCCCCCGGCATGGCTACAGCCCCTGACGGGCGAGCTGGCGCACCGCAATTTCCAGGTAACCAAGACGCTCCTCTCCATCGGGCGCGGCCTGGATAATGACCTTGTGATAGACGACCCGCGAGTGTCGCGCCACCACGCACAGATAGCCTTTCGCCACAATCATTATCTGCTACGGGACTTGAGGTCCACCAACGGCACCTTCGTGCGGAACCAACCCGTAGAAGCCGTAGTCCTCGCCTCCGGCGACGTAATCTCTCTAGGCGGTCTAAGAAATACTCTTCACAGAAGGCTGATGCCCAGTACCCAAACGCTACCATTTGATTTCTTCGTGCTGGCCCTTCGTATAGCGTTCATTGGGCTGATTTACCTCTTCTTGTTCCAGGTGATGCGAGTGATCGTGCGCGACTTGAGGCAGGCCGGGCAGGTTGTAGCCGCCCAGCCCAGGTCGAGGTACGGCAAGCTGGTAGTGGTGGACCCCGGAGGGGGCCGACTGACCCCAGGCACGGTCTTTACCTTGCAAGCGGTGACTTCCCTGGGGCGTAAGGCGTCTAATACCATAGTGCTTGAGGACGATTTTATCTCAGGGGAGCACTCGCTCATAAGCTGGCGCGATGGGCGCGCCTGGCTGGAAGACGTGGCCTCCACCAACGGCACTTTCCTCAACGACGCCGAGATAAACCGCCCCGCCGCTCTCTCCGAAGGTGACATCGTAGGCATCGGCGGCGTCCGCCTCAAATGGACGGAAAGCTGAGGCCAGACAGCAGAAGGCAGTAGGCAGTAGGCAAACGATAGACGAAGGACGATAGACGAAGGACGATGGTCAACTAATCCATAAAATCTTGGCGGTTTCTTGGTGCTCTTGGCGTCTTGGCGGTTTACGTTTCACGTTTCACGTTTCAGAAAGGTCTCAAATGGACGACGAACCTGAAAGCCATCCCGACGAGGATGGCGCAGAGATAGATTACAGGCCGGAATGGCCCCAGAGGCCAAACTCTGGGCAAGGGGCACGCTCAGGACTTGACCCTTCTGGCAGCCCTCGCGCCAGGGTCTCCCAGGATACCGACATTTCCCCCTGGACCTCCCACCCGACCTCAAGTAACCTCGGCGCGGAAGGCACTGGAGGCAGCGACCCCAAAGACACTCGGCAGCTTCCCGTCGTAGACCGCTCCCGCTTCGACATCGGCAGACAGGCCCAACAGCCGGTTGCACGCGTTGAGCGTCCCCTCGCCTCCACCTGCCCCCCGCCCCCAACCTCCCGTATCGAAACCCGAACTGAGCCAGACCCAAGTGCGCCAGCCGTCAAGCTGGGAAGGCTACCGCGCACCTGACGAAGAGACCCTCCGCTACACCCCCATCCAGCGTCCCCAACCTGCCAAAATCCAAAATCCAAAATCCAAAATCCAAAATAGAGAGATCCGAAATCTAAAAGTTGAGGGTAAGCCGCTCGAAACCACAGCCCACCCACGCTACCTGGGAGTTGACCTCGCGGGGGGCAAGAAGCAGACTCGGGCTTTGGGTGATATGGGTACTGGTGGGCGTCTTTGCTATAGCCATCATAGGCGTGGTGGCTTTCACGCTGGCGTGGCAGGGGCAGTACGCGGGCAAGATATACGCGGGCGTGAACGTGCTCGGCACCGACCTCGGCGGCAAGACGCAAGATGAAGCTAAGAAGCTGCTCCTGGGCAAGGTGCAGGAGTTCGTCGCGCAACCCGTGGTCCTCTCGTGGCGCAACAAAGAGTGGCGGCCCAACGCAGACCAGCTTGGCCTCAAGGTAGACGTTGACGCGACGGTAGATGAGGCGTTCAAGGTAGGCCGCACGCCCGACATGTTCGGCAGCGTCGGGCAGCAGTGGGCCGCGGCCCAGGCAGGCTACATTGTCCCTCTCTCCGTGCAAATGAGCGAGCCTGTGCTGCAATCGTACCTGACCAAAACCGTCGCGAGCGAGGTAGACCAGGAGCTATTCGAGGGGGACGTGCGGCTAGACGGCACCCGCGTGGTCGCCCTCCCAGGCGTAGAGGGCCGCGCCCTACAGGTCTACCCTGCAATCGTGGCAATACGCGAGACCCTCGTCAAGCTGGAGGCGGGTAAAGTGGACCTGCCCGTTGACGTGGTGCAGCCCGCGGTGTCGGCTGAGGAGGTGGGATATATCGAGGCGCTGCTAACGCTGCGAGTTAGCGCGCCCATCACCGCCACAGCCTGGCCCGGCAAGTCATTCTCCCTGGACCGCGAAGCCCTGATCCGCTTCACCACAATCGAGCGCAACCCCGACCCGGACGCAGAGCGTCACGTGCAGCTTGGGTGGAAGAGAGAGCCAGCTAGAAGGTCTGAGCGAAAGCTGGGCGCAGCAGGCCAGGCGGCCCGCTCAGAATGCCCGCTTCGCATGGCGGGGCGGCCAGGTATCGGTCCTGAGCGAGTCGATAGAAGGGCTTCGAGACTGACGCCGCGACGGTGGTAGCCTCCATCAAGGAGCACTCAGGCACGAGTGATACTCGCGTGTACGATCTGCCAGGGAGGGTGATCACCCCTACCATCTCAAGCAAAGACCTCCCTGCGCTCGGCATCAAAGAGCTAGTGGGTAAGGGCACGTCCACCTTCGCGGGGTCCACGCAGGAGCGTGCCACGAACATACGGGTAGCGGCCAATCTGCTGAACGGCACGGTAGTGGCCCCTGGAGGCACATTCTCATTCCTCGACACGATGGGTGGTATTGACGAGGCGCACGGCTTTGTCGAGGGGTACGTTATCGCAGCCGAGCGCACGACGCGTGGGGTAGGGGGCGGGGTCTGCCAGGTCAGCACCACCGCTTTCAGGGCGGCATTCTGGAGCGGCCTCGACATCCCGGAGCGCAACCAGCACTCTTATCGCGTGGGTTGGTATGAGGCAGGCGGTGAGCCTGTCGGCTTCGACGCGGCGGTGTTTGACCCCGGCGTTGACCTCAAGTTCAAGAACACCACATCAGGCTACCTGCTGATAGAGGCTATCGCAGGAGACGATCTTTTGACCGTGAACATCTACGGCACCAAACCCCCAGGCGAGGTGAAACTGGAAGGTCCGGTCAAGAGCAACCAGGTGCCGCCGCCACCCGACGTGTACCAGGTCAACTCGCGCCTCGAACCGGGGGCCAAGAAGCAGGTAGAGACCGCCCGTACCGGCCTTGATGTGGTGCTCACGCGGCGCATAATAGTGCCCGGCCAGCCCGACAAGATAGACCAGTATGGTAGCTCTTACCAGGCGTGGCCCAACTGGTACATCGTATCCTCCCCCTCGCAAATCCCCGGAGGCGCGTCCCAGCCCAAGCCCACACCCAGCCCATAGGGATAAGGGAGGATGTAAGTCTCGTGCGACGAAGCATACCTTTACCTGTCATTCTGAGTACATTACTAACAAAGAGCAGTCGCGTACCGCCACCATCTTGGTGGCATCTCGGAGGCTCCGTTGCGTAGTGAATTGCCAGCGAGACGCTGGCGGTACGTCCCAATACTTTGTTAGTAATGTACTGAGCGAAGCGAAAAAGCTAAGAGGGTGCGTAACAACGAGTGTAAAAAGAGTGTCATTCCGAACGCAGTGAGGAATCTCCGAGCTTGCCAGGTGGATAGATTTCTAAATTCCTCACTCCGTTCGGAATGACAAGGAAAAGGGTGCTTCGTTACGGGACGCTCCTTAGCCTTTACAATATTTGTTAAACATCCTCCATTAGGCAGGAGGCGTAATGGATAGACAAATAGGTTTTGCCGAGGTAAATGGCACTCAACTCTACTATGAAGTCGCGGGTGACGGGCATCCCCTGGTGCTTATCCACGGCTTTTCCCTGGATACACGCATGTGGGACGACCAATTCGAGCTCTTCGCACGCGATTATAAGGTGGTCCGCTATGACATACGTGGCTATGGGAAGTCTGCCGTTCCAGGTAAGGATGGATATTACCATGCCGATGACCTCAGGGCGCTGCTGGACCATCTGGGGATAAACCACGCCCATATCCTCGGCCTCTCTTTGGGCGGGGCGATAGCGCTTGAGTTCGCGCTCGCCTACCCTGACAGGATCCACGCTCTTATACTGGTCGATTCGGTGCTGTGGGGCCATAACTGGTCTGAAGAGAGCAGGAAACAGGATGGAGCGGTGTGGGCAGCGGGCAGTGTGGAGGGGGCGAGGGCGCTCTGGCTCGCGCACCCTCTCTTCGCGCCCGCAATGGAGAACTCTTCGGCAGCACCTCGCCTGACGCAGATTGTCACTGACTATTCCGGTTGGAGCTGGGTCAACGACGATCCAGGCCTCCTACCGGACCCTATGGCAGCCCAACGCCTGAGAGAGATCAATGCGCCAACGCTTATCGTCATGGGCGAGCGCGACCTGCCCGACTTCCACACCATCGCTGACACCCTTCAGGAGCAAATCCCCAACTCACGCACCGTCGTTTTGCCAGGCGTGGGCCACATGTCCAATATGGAAGACCCTGAAGGGTTCAATAAAGCCGTGCTCTCGTTCCTTATGAAGGAAAAAGTATAAATCCTCTGTAGGGGCGGTTCGTGAACCGCCCTGGTCAATACAGTACTTGTATACGCCAAAGTGTTCATAAGAGGGCGGTTCACGAACCGCCCCTACAGATTACGTCTCAAAGATATGATAGAGAAAGCCATCCGGGTTGCAGCCGAGGCCCACGCGGGGCAAGTGCGTAAGGGGACTCTGATCCCATATATCACCCACCCCTATGTGGTGGGGATGATGCTGGCGCAGGCGGGCTGCTCCAACGAGGTAGTGGCTGCGGGCATCCTGCACGACACGGTAGAAGATACCTACGTCACCCTGGACCACATCCGCGAGCAGTTCGGCCCGCGTGTGGCAGCTATCGTGGAAGGGTGCTCGGAGCCTGACAAGACGGCGACGTGGGAGGAGCGCAAGCGCCACACTATAGAGTACCTGCGCACGGCCCCCTGGGAAGTGCGCCTCGTAGCGTGCGCTGACAAGGTGCATAACCTCCGCACCATAGCCGAAGTGCAGGAGAAGGTCGGCGATGAGGTGTGGCGGCGCTTCAAGCGAGGCAAGGAGCAGCAGGAGTGGTATTACCGCAGCCTCCTAACCATCCTCTGCGGCCCCACTGCCGAAGGCCCGCCTCTCCCCTTCTGCGCGGAGTTTGGGGAGTTGGTGCGAAAAGTGTTTGGGTTGATGCGCGGTTGAGCTATTTAGAATTCGTAATAAGACGTGAACGATTAGCCCGTAGGGGCGTGCCGACGGCACGCCCCTACTACAGAGCTTCCGTTATCACTTCTTAGTGCTTTACGTCATTAGCCTGAACTTTCCAGCGTCCTTGAACGTCTCTAATAGAAAGCTGCTAACACGGAGAGTGTGATGAAAATGCGTCTGTCATATCTTGCGGTTTGCTTTCTGATTTTGCCCCTTCTGGCAGCATGTGGAACGGGAGGAAACACCAATATCCCCTCGACTGCGGTATCTACAGCCCCGGAAATCTTGCCTTGCACATCCAGCCAGGGAGGAGACTGATAAGAGTACGCCCGCAGGCTCAACGGACCTATCCTTTGAGGAGAATCCGTAGCAAATATGAAGAGGCGAGGGCGGTAATAACCGATGGCAAGAGCGACCAGGACGCTCAGAATAAAGCTCTTGACAAGCTAGATGCGTACTGGCATACGCTGCCTGGGAAAAGCGCTCGATACTGGCAGGGCTGGGTCGTAGATATGGAACCCGACATAGCATCCCTAGTCCCTACACCAGCCACGCGCGTGCCTGCTGACAATACCCAATCTCGAACAATCATAGTATCTATGGAGGACCCGTATAGCAACCCACCAGCGGTGGAGACGCCCGCCCCCTCTCGTATGTTCAGGAGCAGCCTAAAGCCCCCATACGCCTATTTGAACCGGACGGTAAGTCCCAAGGAAGAGCGTCTATGCGTGGGAGATAAGATAAGCTTCAGCGGCGATATCGGCGATATACCGGGGGAATATGGGGAGCTTGGCGTCATCATCCCCAGCGCGCAGGTCGAGATGGTAGAGGAGAGAAGTCTAAAGCAGATGTGGCCGCCGATCTCGAAGACGTAGTAATATCGCTGGACCGCACGATGTGCTTCGGCACATGCCCGGACTACCGGGTTACGCTTTACGGTGACGGCACTGTGGTCTTTGAAGGGCGCACCTTTACAAAGGTCCTGGGATACAAGATAGGGAGCATAGAGGAAGCCAAAATCCGGGAGTTGCTTGCCGAGGCTGAAAAGGGGGGTTTCTTCACCGAGAAGAGCTACACCAATTACGAAGTTACTGACAACCCCTCAGCTACCCTATCAATCAACACGTCAGACAAGGGCAATAGAGTAGACCACTATTACGGCGATAGCAACGCACCTGCTACGCTTATTGCTCTAGAGAGCAAAGTGGACGAAATCTTGAATACAGCCCGATGGGTGCGCTAACACTATAAGCCTATCGCTCGTTACTATGCCTCGCCCGTGTGCGAACTATTCATTCAGGCCGTAACTTGCTCATCGAAATATCCCTGTCGTAATTGAACCCAACAGACATGTAAAATTCCTGGGCCGACGTGTTCTCCTTGCCCACCATGAAGCGCAGCTTCTGAGCGCCCAGCGCCCATATGCGCCTCTCTACCTCCTCTATGAGCGCGGTAGCGTAGCCCTTCCGGCGATGGTCGGGATGGATCGCTACGTGGTAGATATAGGCGCGCCGCCCGTCATACGTCCCTATGACGCTCCCCACGACTCCCGCTCCCGGCTCCACAGCCAGCAGAAATAAGCCAGGATTGCGCCTGCACACCTCCCCCAGGTGGTCCAGCCTATCTACCGACGGCCTGTACATCTCCACCGCCTTCCACATCTCCACCACCGCATCATAATCGTCCGGCCACCTGAACTCGCGTATCTCCATCGCTACTTCCTCTTTTGCACGATAGATGAAACCCTTTATCGCCCGCCTTACCACTGCTCATAATGCACGTGCTCTTCCTGGGGCTTGCGGCCACGTTTGAGGGAGGGGGAAGGGACGTCGGGAGCGCGGTGGCCGATGGGTATCACGCCTACCGGGGTTACTTCGGAGGGGATATGCAGGAGAGCGCGTAGGGCATCCAGGTCGTGGGTGCCCGCGAAGCCCGCTGCTAGTCCCTCGTCTACTGCCGCCAGCAGCAATATCATGACGGCGCACCCGATGTCCATGTGCCAGTAGGGGACGGGCCACACGATCTCCGAGCCGTCCTCGTTGACTTTATCCGGTTCCTGGTAGCGGCGGTGGTAGGCGGCCTCGCTCGTGCATGGTATGACCAGCACAGGCGCTCCTGAGACGAAGGGGTGGAAGCCCCGCTCCACATAAGACTCCTCGCCGCACAGCTTCGCTATCTCCATCTTCAAGTCGGGACGCGTGACCACGACGAACGATTGCCCCTGGGTAAAACCCGCGCTTGGGGCATGCCGCGCCAGGTCCAGCATCCGCTCAACGACTTCGGGCGCGACCGGCTCGTCCGTGAAGTGGCGGACCATGCGGCGCTTGCGTACGACCTCTGCGAATTCCATAAATAGCTCCTTTATCGTGACGTTTTCTCCAGGCTTATAGAGTAATGATCAGTCCTCCAGCACGCTTGATTTCAGCGTACTCGGCTTTCATATTGCGTGCCATGTTGGAGCCGATAATTATGGGACTGACCCGTACCAAGCCATCACACACTATCTTGTTCTTATAGGGTAACAGCGTCGTCTCCATAAGTAATGGTAAATACGCCTTAGGGGCCATGTCGCTAAGCTCTGTAGTCAGCCCAAGTACGGCATAGGCTTTGGGCTGCGCGTCGGTGCTGAGGAAGATAGTATGCTGCTTCAAGTGCTGTAGCACCACGAATTTGCCCCGTACATAATGGTCATTCCAGGCACGCACGATCTCCTGCTGCTCGGCGGACATCTGGCCTGCGTTATCTTCCAGAAACTCGTTGAACATAGGCTGAGGCTCATAGAGCGCATCACGGCAGTCCACTTTGACCTCCAGCAACTCATCCAGGAAATCGTCGAAGGACATGTCTTCAGGGATGATGCCGCGAGCGTCTCCAGCGTAATAGAGCAGCCCTACGTAAAGTGCAATGAATTCGGCGGCTTCGCTTTCAGGTATCAGCATATCAATCTACCTGCAGGATTCATGTTAGCATTACAAACCAGATGGCTTGCGGAACGGCCCTGCCACTTCAGTGATCAACTCTGCCACTTCCAGCAGCCAGTCCTCTCCCCAACGCTTGCCCACTATCTGCACCCCGATAGGCAAGCCCTCTGCATCGCTCCCGATGGGGATGACGACCGAAGGGTGGCCCGTGAAGTTGAAAGGGGCGCAGTGCCCTATGACGCGCCAGTAATTTACCTCTTCTCCGTCCACCTCTATCGGCGTGTCAGTGGGGCGATGGGTGAAGGCGGTGGTCATGGCAACGGGGCAGAGGAGCGCGTCCCACTCGGTGAAGAAGCGTTCCAGGGTGGCTGTATAGCCATCGCGCTGGTGAAGCGCGGTGAAGTAGTCGGTGAGGGAGACGGGTGGCTCATCCTCCTCTGGCCTGAACGCCAGCCTGACCACTCGTGAGAGCACAACCCTGGTTTTCGCAAGCTCTCCAAAGTTGATGTCAGGCAGTTGCTCCTCCACTCTCGCGCCGAGGCGTTCTAGCTCTGATGCCAGGTTGTGCAACGCGTGCCGTATCGCCCCCATAACCGGAACGCCGGGGAAAGTAGGTGCCCAGGCGATACGGAGCGCTGTGTAGGGGCGTGCCGTCGGCACGCCCCTACGGGCTATGGGTACCGGGGGCACATCTGGGTCATACCCATCCGGCCCTGAGATGATATGGTAGGCAAGCGCTAGGTCGGCCACGTTGCGCGCCATCGGCCCTATGGACCACATATGGCGGTGGGAGCGCGGCTCGTTGGGCAGGTCGGGTATGTGGCCGTGCATAGAAACGCGATGTTCGGTCGTCTTGAGGCCGTAGACGCCGCAGAAGTGCGACGGGATGCGGATAGAGCCTGCCAGGTCGCTCCCAATCTCGAGGGGCGTCATCCCTGTCGCCAGGGCAGCCGCAGCCCCTCCGCTCGATCCGCCCGACGTGCGCTCCACATTCCAGGGGTTGTTGGTGCGCCCGAAGATGGGGTTGTCAGACTGGATGTTGCCCAGGAGGGGAGAGACGTTGGTCTTGCCTATGATGATAGCGCCCGCAGCTTTCAAGCGAGCGGCTACCGTGCCGTCCTCCTCCGGCACGTAGTCGGCCAGGGGCGCGTAGCCCGACGTGGTCCTCATGCCCGCAGTCGAGTGCCCATCCTTGAGGGTCATTGGCAGGCCGTGTAATGGCCCCCACAACTCCCCGCGCGCAGTAGCTTCGTCGGCTTCGCGTGCGCGACGGTACGCCCTCTCCTGATCCAGGGTGACGACGGCGTTCAGGCGCGGGTTATGGTTGGCAATTTGGGCCAGGTGCGCGTCCAGCGCCTCGGTGGAGGAGATACGTCGTTCTCGTATCGCTGTGGCCAGTTCTGTAGCCGTGTAGAAGTTGATGTCAGTCATGCTGCGAGTTATAATCTGCGGTGGCCTAGAAACAAATGAAGTCGGAGGTAGATGAAGTAATGTCTACGGTCTTAGTTGAATTCTTCAAGCATAACTTATGGGCGAACCTGCGTCTACTCGATGCTTGCTCCACGCTCGGCGATGAGCACCTGAGCGCGTCTGTGCCCGGCACTTATGGCAGCGTGGGCAACACGCTAGTGCATATTTTCGGAGCCGAGGGGCGGTACGTCAGCCGCATCACGCGCGGCGAGGTTGTGAGGCCGACCCCAGAGAGCGCGGGCTTCCCCGGTATCGAGGAGTTGCGGTCCCGCGCCCAGGCCAGTGGCAACGCCCTGATCGAGATTGCCGGTAGTGACCAGGCTTCGCAGATGGTCCGCTTCACCTACGAGGGCGAGCAGGTTGAGCTACCCGCTTCCCTGTTACTGGTCCAGGCCATCAACCACGCCACCGAGCATCGCGCCCAAATCATGACCACTCTCACCCAGCATGGCGTCGAGCCTCCCGACCTCTCCGGCTGGGCGTGGAACGACGATGTGAAAGGGTAAAGGCGCTTATTCGTCGGGCACATGGCTCCTCATACGCCAGCCGGACCCCCGCTCATTAGGAACCTGTTTAAGAACAGGACTCCTCACCCTGTCATTCTGAGCGAAGCGAAGAATCTAAAGCTGTCCCCACACGTCCAAGCTCGGAAATTCCTCACTGCGTTCGGAATGACAAGTAAAAAGATACTTCGTTATTCAAGGTTGTTAGTTCCATAATGCTATTCTTAAACAGGTTCTAAGCATCCTGCCACACTGTATGGCAATTGTACCTTTCCAGGAGAGGGCGGGTAGCATCGTTAGTATCCAGGCTTATAGAGGCTATTCCGGCGATTACACCTCCCTGGCCTTCTATAAGCTGAATAGCTGCCTTGACCTGCGCCCCCGTCTCTATCCATTCGTCAACTATAAGCACCCGCGTCCCTTGTTTTATTGCATCAATCCTTAGCTCCAGCGATTTTTCCTGGCCAGTGTAATCGATAAAGTGGCACGTATCTACCTCACCAGGAAGTTTGCCTCCCTTGCGAATAGGTACGAAGCCTTTCTGGAAGCGCAGTGCCAGTGCCGTGCCGAGGATGAAGCCGAGCGCATCAATACCTGCTACCACATCGAAGTCGCTTGCGTCTAATGACCTGCCCAGGTCTTCTACTAATGCCGTAAATGCTTCATAGTCGGCGAATAGCGGGGTTACATCGTATCTTGGCCCGTGCGTGTTTGTGTCAATCAGATGAAGGTAGCTGGTCATGTCAAGCGATTATGGCAACGGCGCGCAATACCTGTAACCCCAGGCGCTTGTCACCTGACAATGAGCTTGCCCGCTCTGCCTCTTGTGGGGCTACACCCTTGGTGAAAAGACGCCACGCTATAGATTGGCCCAGCTCTACACGCGCCTCCCACTTCTCCGCAGAGCCCTCATAGAGTGCCCATTTGTCTGCCTCGCGCACAACGGCCCACTCTCCGCCCGCCTCACCCTCGATATGGAGTTGCACAGTCGTCCCAGCCGGAGCATCGGTATCGCGGAACGTATGCGGCAATGCATGTACGAATGTACTGAGGACCGGCGCGAAAAAGCGGCCCTCCTCCAGGCCCGGTTTGCCAACCGCATCGCGGATATGCTGTTGGTGGGTCCACCGCTCCGTGTACTCACGTGCTACGTCGAGCCACACAGGTGCGGGGTCCGGTCCGGCCCAGCTAACGCTACCTCCTGGCTCGGTGAGGTCGAGGGAAGCGAAGTAGTCGAATAGCTGCGGTCCCGCGAAACGGAGCAAATCGACGATCATCCTGTTGCTCAGACGGCGCGCAGTCCGTACCCATTCCTCGTTGATACGGTTGAGGAAGTTGGCAAAATCCTCACCCGGTGCAGGGCTTAGCCCCCAAACGCCATCGCGCCTACCCGATATGTTTGCCAGGTCGCCGCCAAGCAGATGCAGGGCGACATCCTTCACCGACCAGCCCATACAGACAGTCGTTCTGTTCCACTCGTCCGGGGTCAGTCCTGAGAGCAGATCGAGCAAGGCCGCCCTCTCCAGGGGGAAGAGGTCGAGCACCTCTACAGGAGCAGGAGCTTGCATTAAGTAAGCCCTTCTGCAAAGAAACCTTCCTTAGCGCGAGGCTCTGTGGTAGCGTTACTCTTTCGCGCTGCCTCCACCAGCTCCCACAGCCTGCTAGGGCTGAGAGGTATCTCCTTTATCTCCAACTCTATCCCCGTGCCGCGCAGAGCACTCTCTAACGCCTGCGCGAATAAGGGGCCGACAGGGATCGCGCCTGCCTCGCCCGCGCCCTTCACCCCTATGGGGTTGAGGGGCGAGGGGGTCTCTTCGTGGCCGACCTCCACGCGGGGCACGTCGCCCGCGGTGGGGAGGAGGTAGTCCATGAAGGAGGCGTTGAGTAGCTGCCCGCTCTCGTCGTAGTGCAATTGCTCATAAAAAGCGTTGCCGAGGCCCTGCGCGACGCCTCCATGCACCTGCCCTTCGAGGATGAGGGGGTTGATTACCCTGCCGCAATCGTGGACGACCACATACCGCTTTACCTCCACCTTGAAGGTCTCGGGGTCTACCTCGACTATCATGGCGTGCGCACCTGCCGCGGTGGACTGCATTGGCGGGCCGAAGTATGCGGTAGCTTCCAGGCCAGGCTCGGTGCCCGGCTTGACCGCTCCCCGCAGGGGATTGGCCTTCGCCGCAAGGTCTTTCAGGCTCACGCGGGCGTTAGGCACGCCCTGCACCTGCGCGAAGCCGTCTACAAGCTCGATGTTTGCTTCGGATGTCTCTAGCGCTTCAGCGGCCATGCGAACTGCCTTCTGGCGCACCATCTCGGCGGCGGAATGGACGGCTGACCCCGCGACCACCGCGCCCCGGCTGGCGAATGTCCCCGTCCCCCAGTTGAACTGCCCCGTGTCCCCTGTGGAGACCAGCACGCTCTCGACTGGCACGCCCAACACCTCGGCTGCTATCTGCGCGAAGCTGGTGTAGTGCCCCTGCCCCTGCGTGCCCACGCCCGTGACCACCGTTACCTTCCCGGTCGGCTCAATCTGCACCCGCGCCCCTTCGTAAGGCCCGATGCCCGTGCCCTCGACGTACATGACGAGGCCGATACCAGCCAATTTTGGATTTTGGATTTTGGATTTTGGATTGCTTGAAATACCGCTGCTGATCCTTACATCTGCATCTACATCGATGTAACCATCTCCTGCTTCTGCTCACTATCTACTGCCTTCTGCCTTCTGCCTTCTGCCTTCTGCCTGAAACTCGTCCCAGCCTATCATCTCCCTGGCCTTATCCAGCACCGGCTCGTAGTTGCCGCTGTCGTAGGTGAGGTGGGTGAAGTCCTGGGCGATTATGTGGTTGGACCAGGGGAACGCGTCGGGCGGGATGAGGTTGCGGCGGCGTATCTCTATCAGGTCTATACCGAGTCTGGCGAGCGGCGATGTCGAGCAGGCGCTCCATGACGAAGACGCCATGCTGCCGGCCCGCGCCCCGGTAAGGTGTGACGATGATCTTGTTGGTGAATATAGCTTTGAATTCGGTGTAGTAATGGGGCACCACGTATGGCCCCAGCAGGTGCGTCTGGGTGTTGAGGGGCACGGTCAGGCCGTAGGGGTCATATGCGCCGTTGTCGTGCAAGAACCTGTCGCAGACGCCGATGATTTTACCGTCGTGGGTCAGCGCAATTTCGGAGTCGTGGACCTGGCCGCGCTCCTGAGTCATGGCGAGGAAGTTCTCAAGGCGGTCCTCGATCCACTTGACCGGCCTGTTGAGGCGCATGGCCGCCCAGGGGACCAGCGTCTCCTCCGGGTAGAACATCATTATCTTGGGGCCAAACCCGCCGCCTACGAAGGGCGCGACCACCCGCACCTGCCGCTCCGACAGGCCGAACATGGCGGCAAGGCCGTTGCGGATGGGGATGGGGGCCTGGGTCGAGTCCCACACGGTCAGGTGGTGGGCTAACGGCTCCCAGTGCGCGACTACGCCCCTCGTCTCTATGGGCGCGGCGGTGCCCCGGTCGTACACGAAGCGGCGGGAGATGAGCACATCCGCCTCGGTGCGCGCCACCTTGTAGTCGCCTTTCTCCTGGATGACGTGCGCCGCGATGTTCGATCCGACATCCTCATGTACCAGGGGCGCGCCGACGCTCAACCCAGCTTCGATGTCCACCACGGCGGGAAGCGACTCGTATTCAACCTCAATCATATCTACCGCGTCTTCGGCGAGGTAGCGGCTCTCGGCCACGACCATCGCTATCGGCTCGCCCACGTAGCGCACCTTGTCGCGTGCAAGCTGCCCTGCCGTGCGCTGGTTGAAGACCACGTGCTGAGCTGGAGGCGGCGGCACGAGGAGGGGCGAGGGCTGCCAGAAGTCACCCAGATCGTCGGCAGTGTAGACCGCGATTACACCTGGCATCTTTCTAGCAGCCTCGACATCTACGCTCAGGAGGCGGGCGTGGGCATAATCGCTCCGCTTGAAGGCTGCGTGGAGCATACCCGTGTAGGTGGATGTCGTCCACGAACTGCGCCTGTCCGGTGAGGAGGCGCGGGTCCTCGTTGCGCTTGATGCGAGCGCCGAATGCGCGTGTGGTCATAGCTAACCTCTGGAGTTGGGGAGGGATTTAATCACAAAGAACACAAAGACGCAAAGAACACGAAGGTTTTATGGGTTTTGAGCTTTGGTTACAGTACCCCGTCCTCGGCTTCCAAGCCCTCCGAACTATGCTCGATGGGTCCTTCATGACTTATATTTCGCTGCTCGTCTTCCAGGCGGTTCCTGGCGGCGAGGAGTATGGCGTCTACGATGAACTGGTAGCCAGTGCAGCGGCAGATGTTGCCGGAGAGGGCTTCGCGTACCTGCTCCTCGGTAGGGTTGGAGTGTTCGTTGAGGAAGGGGATCATGGTCATCAGGATGCCTGGGGTGCAGAAGCCGCACTGCAGGCCGTGCGACTCCCAGAACGCCTGCTGGAGAGGGTGCAGGTGCTCAGGGTCGCCTGATAGCCCCTCTACAGTCATGACTTCATGCCCGTCCGCCTGCACCGCGAATAGGAGGCACGAGCGTACTGGCACGCCATCGAGCAGCACGGTGCAGGCACCACACACCCCATGCTCGCACCCTACATGCGTGCCCGTAAGCCCCAGCTCATGGCGCAAGAAGTCGCTTAGGAGGAGGCGGGGGTCGTCTAGCTGGCGGGTGTGGGGTTGGTTGTTGACATTTAGGGTGATTTGATGGGTCATAGCGTCTCTTTTTGCGTAAGGGATTATGCGCTTGCTGGCGCGACCTGATACTCTATGCTGCTCGGCGCGGTGACACGAGTGGAAGCATCGAGGATTTCCAACGCGACCAAGTTGCCTGAAGCATCATAATCGAGAATCACGCCAGGCTTATCTTCGTCACTTTCCGCGACCTCGGTTTCGGCGAAAATGACAGTTAGTGTGTCGGTGTCGCGGTCATATGTGATTTTCATTCTCGAACCTCCCAATACTTTTCAATCTTGCTCGTGCGGTAAACAGTGACAACTTCTGCTGGTTTTCGGTCAACATCTACAAATACACGGAGCAGATATAATTTGGGTGGATCATCCATCTCAATTCTGGATTGATAGACTTTGCGTCCTGACCGCACCGGAGCTTCTTGTTCAGGGGCAGATAAGACGTAGGCAACATCTGCTTCACTGATGCCCCTGCGCGCCATCTCTATTATGGCATGGAGGGTCAGCCTATATTCAGGTGTCATTCTGATTTGGCTCGCTCCACAGCTCTCCCCAACACCCTCCTCGCCAGCACCCGCGCCAGGTGTCGCCTGTAGGCAGCAGTCGCGTGGATGTCGGTGGAGGGATCAATGTCGGCGTCTACAGACTCGGCTGCTGCGCGGATAGCTTCTTCGTTGGGGGCAACACCCTGCAAGACCTCGGATGCGGAAGTGGCGAGAACCGGCCCTTCCCCTATGGCGAAGTACACCAGCTTGCTTCCTGCTACCGTGCCGTCCTCAGCAAGTGTGACGGTAGCGCACGCACCCACCATCGCATAGTCGCCCGTGCGCCTGCTCACCTCCTCGAAAGCAGTGCCAGTGCGAACGGGCAGCGGTGGAATAAGCACCTCTACCAGCATCTCCTCCGGCTCAAGCGCGGTGGTGAATAATCCTAAGAAGAACTCGTCAACTGGCACTATCCGATTTTGGATTTTGGATTTTGGATTTTGGATTGATTGACCATCATCCTTCGTCCTTCGTCCTTCGTCCTTCGTCTCTACTTCGTCCGCGAAGCGCTCCACCCTCATCTGTGCGCCCAACGCAAGCATCAGCGCGGGAAGTTCAGCAGCTGGGTCTGCGTGGGCCAGAGAGCCTCCGAAGGTGCCTCGGTTGCGTATCTGGGGGTGGGCGATGTAGGGCATCGCCTCGTACACCAGGGGAGCGCGTGATTGCACGAGTGTGCTACGCTCCACGTCGCGCTGGCGTGTCATCGCGCCTATACGCAGCCCACCGTCCTCTGTAGCATGAATGCCGAACAAGTCGTCAATCCTGTTGAGGTCAATCAGGATGCCGGGCTGCGCGAGGCGAAAGTTCATGCTGGGTACGAGGCTCTGCCCCCCCGCGAGGATTTTAGCCTCGTAGCCATGCTCGACAAGCAAGGAGAGAGCTTCTTCCCTTGAGGTAGGGGCGTGGTATTGGAAGGGGGCTGGTTTCATACAATACTTTGAAACGTGATGCGTGACGCGTGACCTCTACCCTGCTTAGAATCTCTGCGCCTCAGCGTCTCTGCGGTTCCTGAGAATTATGTCTTAGAAGTTATATCCTTACGCATCACGTTTCACGTTTCACGTTTCACGCACACTACTTCTCTTCAACGAAGGCCACGATGCGAGCGAACGCAGCTTCGCCCCCCTTGAAGCGGAAGGGGAAGCAGCCGAGCCATACTCGCTGGTTCAGCACCTCATCTACCTGCCCGCCCACGTTCTCAGCGTGGAAGACACCCCTGGGGAACAAGAGGGTGTGAGTACACTGGTAATCTTCCATCCAGGGGAAAGCCTCGTCCATGCTCATGCCGATCTTCGCCTCTACCTCCGGGATGAGGTCGGGACGGGCGTTACGCACCTTCGTGTTGAAAGGGTGGTCGGTTGAGATAGCGTCTATCGCCATGTAGCGAATGCCTCGGTCGAGCACCCAATCGCAGAACTCGCGGCGTGGGCCTGGATGCCTCAAGAAGGAGCGAGGGAGGTCGGGCTTCTCCTGGTTGTGGACTTTATACCAGTCCTCGTTGTAATAATGGTGATAACCGGTGTGGATCACGAGGATGTCGTTGCGCTCGATTTTGATGCCCGTGTCCTTCTCCCACTGCTCGAAGTGCTCCGAGCCGTATATGTCGTAGTCGCCAATGCCATAGCGCGACAGGTCTACCACGCACGCGGGACCGAAGAGGGTATCTATCGGTATGCCCGAGATGTCGGGGCCTGGGTCGTAGAAGTGGTAGGGCGAGTCGAGGTGGGTGGCTATGTGGTTGGTGCTGCTGATATGCTGGGCGTTCACACCCTCGAAAGCGATTTTCTTGACCCACTTGATGGTCGGCCCCTCGTAATAAGCGAAGGGGGGCGAGTCCATGCTGAAGTTCTGCGACAGGTCAAGCACTTTGACTTTGCTGAGGTCATAAGGCACGTACATAATTGGCTTCTCCCTGCAAGAATAATGAACAAACTCCCGCCGATAAGCTATGTAGCGGGAAACAGTGTGGCATATTATACTATATTCGGAGCGAACGAGGAATCAGGAATCAGGAATTAGGAATTAGGAATTAGGAATTAGGAGTTAGGAGTTAGGAGCGATTACATACTGACTCCTGATTCCTGATTCCTAACTCCTAAAGAAGATCATGAACTTGACTATCTTATACCGCTGGCTCTTAGCCAACTTCCTGGGTGGAGTGGTGGGCTATCTTACCGGCTTGCTCATATCATCCGTTATCGGTGGGTTCAGCTTGCTTATTGGCGGGGTGATAGGGGCCGTGGTTGGGCTTGCTCAGTGGCAGATGCTGCGCGACTACCTGCCCGACCTGCGCGCCATACACTGGGTCTCCTTCACGGCCCTCGGCTACGGATTGAGTCTCCCCGTGCTATCTTATCTTGGGTCCGCGATGGCTGCAGCCGCCAGCCTTCAGGTGCCAGGGGACACGATACAGGGCTACATCGACCTGGCTAACAAGCGCAATGAGGTGGAGGCTATATTGGCGCTGGTGGTTAGCTTCTGGACGTCTCGCCTCGGCGCGGCTTTAGTTGGAGCGCTGATGGGGGCCGTATTGGGGTCGGCGCAGTGGTGGGTCCTCCGAAGGCACGCGCGCTGGGCAGCCCGGTGGTTGGCGGTCACGGCTGCGGGCGGAATAGTAGGTGTGTCGGCGGCACTGCTCGCCAGCCTATACGTATATGACAGAACGGCGAACAATGTGTCGCTATTTATCCTCGGGCTTTCCCTCAGCCCGGCAGGCATTTTCCTTGTAGGCTCACTTATTACCGGGCTGGCGCTGGTGTGGCTGGCTCGAAAATCGTAGGGATGCAACCTTTGGGATTACCATACGTTTGTTGTAGTAGCCGACCGGCAATCCTATAAAATAGTGAGGTCCCTGAAATGAAATCCGTTCGTTTACTGGCTTTCGCCCTTATGCTGGCCCTGGGTATTTTTGCGCTCTCGACTCCGGCGCAAGCAAGCACGAAAGATAAGAATAAAGACGTACCCTCCGAGGCTTGCGAGCCTGGAGCCATCGCGTCAAGCCCCAACGTCCTGGGGCGCAACGAGCTTTTCGGTATAGACGCAATTTCGGCTAACGACGCATGGGCGGTCGGCAACTACTATAGCCCGACCAACGGTTCTCTGCTGACATTGATAGAGCATTTCGACGGCACGCGGTGGACAGTTGTCCCCAGCCCCAGCGAACCTGACATAAGCAACACGCTTACTGCGGTCGCGGCGGTCAGCGCGAGCGACGTGTGGGCTGTGGGGTATCTTGGTACTACAACCCCCATGGGACCACTCGCCCTGCACTGGGACGGCACGGTGTGGAGTATCATCCCCACACCTACCCTTCCTCCCCAGGTAGTTTCGCCAGGCCTCAACGGAGTGGCCGCCATTTCCACAGACGACGTGTGGGCTGTCGGTTTCGACAGCAGGAGGCACGCACTCACCATGCACTGGGACGGTACGGAGTGGTCCCTGGTCTCTATCCCAACAGACCCTGCATCCTCTCTACTGGCTGTGACAGCCGTCTCTACAGACGACGTATGGGCGGTAGGCGGCTCCACGACCGGCTTTTCAGGCACCTACCTGATACTGCATTGGGATGGCAGCACGTGGTCAGAGGTTTCCGTCTCCGGCTCTGGCCTTCTGACGGCGGTAGATGCCGTTTCGGCAGATGACGTGTGGGCGGTTGGCTCTACCAGTACCAACCAGACGCTCACGATGCACTGGGACGGCGCTGCATGGAGTGTTGTGTCCAGCCCCAATATCAGTGGATTGGGTAACTTGCTTCAAGGTGTATCTGCCGTTTCCGCTGATGATGTGTGGGCAGTGGGATTCAGTACGCCAAACATATTGGGCGATTACTCAAACTTCATGCCGTTGATAGAGCACTGGAACGGCACTGAGTGGAGCATAGTAGACAACCCCGCAGCCACATCGGGCAAGCTGTACGCGGTAGATGCTCTCTCTACCTCTAACGCATTCGCGGCTGGGGCGCAATTCAACCCGACTACCCTAATAGAGCGTTGGGACGGCACGCAGTGGAATGTTACCCCCAGCCAGAACCCCGGCCTGGCAGATAACACCCTTCTTAGTGTGGATGCGCTCTCTCCGACAGACGTATGGGCAGTGGGCTACTACGACACCTATGGACCCGCGGCTGTCAGGCAGAGCACGCTTATCCAGCACTGGGACGGGTATAACTGGAATATCGTGCCAAGCCCTAACGGTCCGATTAACGAAAATATCCTTAACTCTGTAGACGCCATCTCCGCGAACGATGTGTGGGCAGTAGGCATGACCGGGGTTGGTGGCGATTTTCGAGCCTGACTATGCACTGGGATGGAACCGAGTGGTCCATCATGCCCAGCCCCAACCCCGGCACGCGGCCCAAGTACCTCCAATCTGTGTCAGCCGTCGCCCCGGATGACGTGTGGGCGGTTGGGTTCCTCTTCGGCAGTGTCCAGGTCCCGTCAAAAACGTTCATCATCCGCTGGGACGGCACCGATTGGAGCCTGGTCGACAGTCCAAATGTCGGCACATTCGACAACCAGCTTTATGGCGTGACGGCGGTCTCCGCTAACGACGTGTGGGCGGTGGGCGAATATAGCGAAGGGAACTTCATTGACCGCCAACGCCATCCTCTCCTTTTACATTGGGATGGCAGCACCTGGACCCAGGTCGAGGGTCCCACCATCGCTAATGCCTTATTGATGGCTGTATCAGCGGTCTCCTCTAACGACGTATGGGCTGTGGGCACAGACTACTCATCGACCTCCAGCCGGACGCTGACTATGCACTGGGACGGCAGCACGTGGACCCAGGTCCCCAGCGTTGATTTTGGGACGGCAAATCACCAGCTCAGGGGCGTATCCGCCTTCGCCCCTGACGACGTATGGGCATCGGGGTTCTTCGAGGGCGGCACGCTCATAGAGCACTGGGATGGCACGCAGTGGAGCATCGTCTACATCACGACGCCCGGCCTGCTCGACAACATTCTATTTGGCATCTCCGCGCTCTCCACCAATGACGTGTGGGCCGTTGGCAGACGCTCAGATGGCGCTCCTATTCAGACGTTGATCGAGCATATGGGACGCTTCGGTGACGTAACTCCTGACGATTACTTCTACACTCCCGTCACCTACCTGGTGGAGCAGGGCGCTATATCGGGCTACGATGATTGCACCTTCCGCCCCGGCAACAATACGACACGCAGCCAATTGTCGAAGATAGTCTCGCTGGCGCAGGGGTGGACGCTGCTTGACCCACCCAGCCCTACTTTCGCGGACGTGCCACGCGGCTCGACTTTTTACCAGTACGTAGAGACGATGTCCAAGCATGGGGTGATAAGCGGCTACCCGTGCGGCGCGCAGGGCGAGCCGTGCGACAAACAGAACCGTCCCTACTTCCGCCCCAACGCCGAAGTAACCAGGGCGCAGGTCACCAAGATAGTGGTGCTGTCCATGGGGTGGGCGTTGCAAGACCCGAAGGTAGCTACCTTCGCGGACGTGAAGCGCGGCTCAACCTTCTACACCTACATAGAGACGGCAGTTGCGCACGGGATAATCAACGGGTACGAATGCGGCGCTCCTGGCGAGCCGTGTGACGGTCAGAACCACGGCTACTTCCGCCCTGACAACTCGGCCACACGCGGGCAGATAGCGAAGATCGTTTACAGGGCCGTAACAACCCCTTAGTATAGCAAAGGCAATAACGAAAATTCGGACCTTCGGGTCCGAATTTTCGTTATACTCTTACATTCGTAACTACCCTCGCCGAAGCAAACGCCCAGCAACAGCCAGCACAATACCGAGTGCCGCACCTAACACGGCGGCCTGCGGAGTGCTGAGTAGGATTCGGCTACCCTCGTGCATCTCAGCCTTGCTACAGAGCAGCAACCCTACGAAGCTGCGGCTCAGGGTGGCGTTGGATGTTATCATGGCCGCGCCGCCCCCGTTCTGTATGTTCATGTTATTCCCCGCTACCAATAGCGACCCGCCGCCGGACGTTATCGACATGTCCCGGCCCGCGACGAGGAGGGAGCCTCCGCCTGACATGATTTTGATGTCCTGCTCTGCCACGGCGACCAGCACGCCCCCACTCGTGATGGAGACCTCACCGGCCTGCACAACCCCTGCAACGCCGGAGCGTACCTCCACGTGCCGGGTTTGGCCTTCCTCTAGTCTGCTCTCGATGTTCTCAAGCTCATTTGCCGCCAGGTTTGTCATGGCCGTAGCTCTCCTCTGTTATCCAGTTTACTCCCAAAGTCACACAGGTCAGGCGAAGTAGCTCAGAGGGTATCCAAGAAGTGTAACTCTTAGCCTGTCATTCTGAGCGAAGCGAAGAATTTAGAAATCTCTGAGCATGTATTGCGGTAAAAATCCTTAGAAACTGTCTGAAAAGGTCAGCGAGCAAGACGACGGAGCATCAAACGGGTCATAGCGATGTAGATGAAAGCCTCGCTGCTCTTTGGTAACGCTTCGTAATCCCTGCCCAATCGTCTGCAATGCATCAGCCATGAGAATGTCCTCTCGATCACCCATCGCCTCGGTAACACCACCCACCCTTTCACATTTTTCATCTCGTCGGGGCGTAACACTGCCTCCAACACAAACCTGAAATGTCCAACCACCCATTCCATCAGAGCGCCACGATAGATGCCATCTACCCAGATGCGCCTCAGCCTCTTGCCGCTGCCCAGTTGCCGAACCCTACTCAACACCAGCTTCCCTCCTTGCGGGTCGGAAACAGAGGCTGCGGTGACCACTACCGCCAGGAGCAGCCCCAACGTGTCAGTCACCACATGGCGCTTGCGTCCTGTTATCTTCTTGTTGGCATCATACCCACGCACACCACGTACCTGTGTGGCCTTGACCGATTGGCTATCCAAACACCCAGCACTTGCTTGTTTGTTACGCCCCAACTTGCGTCTGAGAGTTGCTCGTATCTTGTCGTGGATACGCTGCCAAGTACCATCGTCTCGCCATCTGCTGAAGTAGTGGTAGACACTCTTCCAGTTGGGGTACTCGCGGGGCAGCATTCGCCACTGACACCCTCCCACTACTATGTACAAGATGGCGTTGATGACCCCTCGCATGTCAAGAGTGCGAGGTCTGCCACCAGGCTTTGCCTCAGGTATATGGTTTCTGATACACTCCCATTGACGGTCAGTCAGGTCAGTTGGATATCTTTGGTGCTTCACACTCCAAGTTTATCCTCTTTCCTCCCTGACCGTCACCCCTTTTCAGACAGTTTCTTAGAATTCTTCACTGCGTTCAGAATGACATTCATTACTTTACACGTTTCGGACGCCCTCTCAGAGGTATATCTTTGCCCACGTCTCAGGGTTGCTGCTGTATCGCGTTTGCTTGCAGGAACTTGGCTATTGCCCCTTTATCTGCCTTCCCCTGAGCTACGCTTAGCACTAAATCGGTCAAGGCGGCTTTGTCCGCTTTTACCTTGAGATTGTTAAGACCCATAAACGCTATAACTGCCGCAAGCCCTGCGCGCTTGTTACCATCTATGAATGGATGGTTCTGTACTATGTGGAACAGGTATGCGGCAGACATGGCATACAGGTCCTCATGTAGGAATTGGCCGCCGAAACTGGCTTTAGGCATTTCAATGGCCGATAACAGCAGACCAAGATCGCGTATACCCGCGCTCCCTCCGTACCGATTGATCTGGTCCTCATGCAGTTCCAGCACGTCTTCGAGGCTAAGGAAAAGAGGACTCACAGCTACTCCGCCAATCTCCTGAATACCTCGGCGTACTCCTGGTTCATCTCCTCCATTATCTGATGCAGCCTGGCACGATGTTCCTCATCACGAACGGTAACGATCATCGAGTTGCCGTCCACAACTATATCAAGCTTAGTATCGGGAGTGATGTCCATCTGCTTCAACATCTCAGCGTCAAGCACCAGGGCCAGATTGTCCCCATACTGTACGAGTTGGCCTTGTGTTGTCATCACCATCGCATACTCCTTTTTCTCTGGAAAGGCCTAGTTCAACCAGGTCATGTATCTATTATAGTATATTAGAACTTAACCAACTCCTCCAGCGCCGCCTGTATCTTGCGGGCGGTGGGCATGACGGCCTCGAAGAGGTTGTCGTGGGTAGGGGAGGGGACGTCGGCGCACGCCACACGCTTCACCGGCGCGTCGAGATAGACGAAGGCTTCATCAGCGACCTGGGCAGCTATCTCCGCACCGAAGCCGCACGTTATCGTATCCTCATGCACGACCAGCACGCGGCCTATATCCTTCACCGCCTGCATAACCTTATCATGGTCCCAGGGGACCACCGTCCTCAGGTCGAGGATGCGGGTCTGCGCGCCCGTGCTTTGCGCCACGACGTTCGCCGCCTCCAGCGAGCGGTAAACGGTATCGCCCCAGGTGACTATGAGCGCATCGTCCCCCTCGCGGACCTGAGCGGCTTGACCAAAGGGCACTACGTAATCTGCGCCGGGATAAGGGCGGTTGGCCTCGCGGTAGCGATAGAGGAGGCGATGCTCCAGGAAGGCCACAGGATCATCTCCCCGTAGCGCGGTTCGGAGTAGGCCCACTGCGTCCGCCGCGTTCGACGGGTAGGCTATCTGCCAGCCGGGGAGGTGGGCGAACACAGCCTCCCCACACACCGCGTGCCAGGGGTCCCCTCCCATAAGCTGGTAGCCTACGGGGATGCGCAGCACGATTGGGCCGCCGAAGCGCCCATGCGTGCGCCACCTCATGCTCCCCGCGTCGGTGATCTGCTCATGCGCGGGGTCTGCATACTTACGGAACTGGATTTCGGGCACGGGTCTAAGTCCGTTGAGCGCCATGCCCACAGAGCGACCTACAATGCCCTCCTCGTTCAGGCTCGTGTCGAAGCAGCGCGCCTCGCCGAAGCGTGCCTGCAACCCATCCGTCACCCTATGCACGCCGCCGAACGCCCCCACGTCCTCCCCGAAGACCAGGATGGTATTGTCGTGGGCCATCTCGTCCTCAAGGGTCTGCTTGATGGCCTGCTGCATAGTCAGCCTGGGACCCTCCGTGACGATTTCGGATTTTGGATTTTGGAGTTTGGATTGCTGAGGGGAGAATAGGTGAGTGGTAGCGTCGTCGCCGGGCGGATCGGAGCCGCGCTCCCAGGCTGCTTCTGCCTGCTCCCTTGCGAACTCGGTTGCTTGCTCGCGCAGTGCGTCTATCTGCGCGGCGGAGACGCCATGCTCCTCTTGCAGGTGAGCGATGAGGCGTGTGAGGGGATCGCGTCGAGCGTCTTCCTCTTTCTCCTCGGCGCTCTTGTAGGCGGCGGGGTCCTGCCAGTTGTGGCCTGTTAGGCGGGGCACTTTGACGTGGACTAACTGCGCGCCAGCACCCTGCCTCGCTCCCATGATGGCGCTGTACAGGGCCTGATAAAGAGCCAGGATGTCGCCGCCCTCGACGGACTGCATATTGAGGTCCTGGAAGTTGCGGAGGTTGTCTACGATGGATGGGGAGCCGCTCTGATAGCGCCAGGGCACCGATAAGGCATAGCGATTGTCTTCAATCAGCATCACGTAGGGGAGACGGCGAGGGGCTGCTATGTTGATGGCGCTCCAGAAGCCGTTGGTGGAGGTAGCGCCGTCGCCTGCGTGAGCCAGCGCGACGGCGCCCGCGTACTCCTCCTGCCCAAGCTCGGTGGCGCGGTACTGCACGGCCTGCGCCCACCCTATGGCGGGCGTGAACTGCGCGCCAACGTCGCCCGATGCCGGGAGGACTGTCACGCCGCCTGGCTGCTTGTGATTGAAGACCACGCCTATGTCACGCCCACCCGACACGCCCTCAAGCTTGTGCATATTACTGGCGAATGCCTCGAACGGAGTCAGCCCCACGCCCAGCATCAGAGGGCGCGAGCGATAATAGACGGTCGCACCGTCGTGGGGGTGACTCAAGAGCGCAGCGGCTATAAGCTGTGGGATTTCGTGCCCCTTCGCCCCGAACTGAAACTTGAGCTTCCCTTCGTGCGGCTTGTCAGGGTTGGGTCGGTACTCCTTCGTGACCTCGAGGTCGTCCATCGCGCGCGAGATGAGGGCACGCTCCAATATAGCGAGCCACCAATCTGTGGAGGGATTGCGTGGGTCGCTAGGAGCAGGCAGGGGCTGCCACTGAGTGCTGGGTGTTGACATGAAAACTCCTCGGTGAGTCTCTCAGGTTTGACTGAAATATACCCTAGTTATATCATAACAGGCTGGATTAGAATAACAGCCTAGATTAGGGCTCTAGCACTATAGAATGATATGTTACAATACAGATATGCAAGCCGTAACAAGAGTAAAAGGTATCTCTATAGGCGAGGCAGAACTCTTTCTATATACCCCTTCCGAATTGGAAAAGGAGTTTCAGAGCCATGCCGAAAAATGGAAGAGCGAGACCTTCTTCATGTCATCGCTGGATGATATGTGCGTTCATCCTTCCTACCAGAGGATCATAGGTATGGGGCGGCAGGTGGTCCCCCTAATTTTGCGCAAGCTGGGACAAGAGCCTGACCACTGGTTTTGGGCACTTAACGCTATCACTGGTGAAAACCCTGCTCAACCCGAGGATAGTGTTGAAGGTGCAGCAAAGGCGTGGCTCATGTGGGGTAGGGAAAGAGGCTACCTCGAATAGATGGAACGCGACCCAATGCTAGAGGCCGCGTTCCCAAATCTTATGGTGAAGCGCAAGAGATAATCTCGCCTGCTATTCTTGCGTAGCGTGATGCCCCTGCTGTTCTGTGGCTGCCGTGAGGGGGCGAGGGGCAGGGGAGCCTACCATGAGCGCTGCTTCGGCCTCTTCAGGGGTAACGCCGCCTATGGAGAGGGGCCGGGTCTCAGGAGCGGTGCGATGCTTCATGCGATAGAAGCCGAAGCCCGCGATTAGCGCCACCACCACGCCTATTGCCGTCACTGTCTGCACGTACCCAAGAGAGTTGGCCAGCGCGCCTGCGAAGAATACGGGCACGAGCAATATAGCGTTAGACACCGTATAAAAGGCGCTGAAGACGCGTGCACGTATCTCTTCGGGCGAGCGCTCCTGTAACGCCGTCTGCGCCAGCACAGATATGGCGCTATTGAAGCCACCGAGCACCAGGGTCAACCCACCCATAAGCACCAGCATTAGCCATGCGGGCGGAGTGACCTGTACAACCCCTAAAAGCCAGCTACTGACAGGCTGTATAAGCGCGAATATTACCAGGGTTACGCCGGCCGCCAGCAGGCTGCGGTTTATCAGGTCCTCACGATTTGCCTCGGTAGATATACGCCCTACCAATATTACCCCTATCACCAGGCCGATGCCGCCAGGCAAGAGAACATAGACAAGCTGCTCGGGGTTTATGCCCAACATCCGCACGAGGAAGCCCGGCCCGATGGTGCCAAGCATCATGAATACTGCGATGGCGATGGACCAGTAGATGATTGCACTCCCTATAATGCGGTCCTTGCGTATGAAAGGACCACCCTTCGACCAGTTCTCCCCACGCGGTATCTATGCCGCTCTTGAGCATCCGCCACCTGGTCGTGGGCGTTGCAGTACCGTCCCTACCACGTAGTAGCTCTCCCATTGTCTCAATGGGCTTATCTTTGGGTAGAAAGTAAGTTACCATAGCAGCCGCCAGGCACAATACACAGATGAATCATGTACATGCCCGAGAAGTTCTGCCCACTGAATATTGTAGCGATGAGCAATGGCCCCAATATTACAAATCCACCCAGGGCCGTGCCCGTCAGTGTGAGATTGAAGAGTGAATTGGCCGCCACCAGCTCCTCTTTTTTTACAACGATCGGTATCATCGACGCTTCAGCCGGACTGAAGAACTGGCTCACTGCCGAAAACAAAAGCGTCACAGTATATATCAGTGGGAGCACGGCCCCAGCTCCCCAGCTCTTGTCGGTGAATATGTAGGCAAGCACCAATATGCCGCGAGCTATATTCGTAGCTATCAGCATGGTGCGCTTGGAGTTGCGCTCGACAAACACCCCCGCGATAGCCGCGAATAGGATGCCCGGCACGGTGAAGGCGATAATCACGCCCCCTACTGCCGTGCTCGACCCGGTCAGCTGGAAGACCGTGCTGCACCAGCGCGAAATTGACGATCTGCTGCGCCGTCTGCGACACTATTTGCGCCAGCCACAGTTTCAGGAAGTTGCGGTTCTTGAGCACGTCGCGCATCGTCGGCGTCTCTTCAGCCTTGACCTTCTGATGCTGATGCTCGTGGCCGCTTGTGACTTGTTCTTCTTTGATCATAAATACTCGTATTGAAATAGTTCGTAGGGCATCTGATTGCTTACAGGCTATTACGCATCACGCATCACGCATCACGCAATACGTAATATGAATTATATCGCATTTTCGGTCTCTGTACGCTCCACCAATTTCTTGACTCCGACGCTCGAACTCCGAGCGCGGGAGGAGCACTTTGTGGTCGCACTTGACACAGCGCATACCGATGTCGCCTCCCACGCGCACCACGCGCCAATCATAGCTCCCGCAAGGGTGCGGTTTCCTCAAGGTATACACATCCCCGATGCGTATATCCATCGGCTCTACAGGCATGTTCAGGTCCTTTCCACGTGTGGAGGATATTATATCATAGACGACGGACGATGGACGACAGAAAGTAAATTCACCGCAGAGACGCAGAGATTATTTTAGGGAAGTATGCATTCCATCCTCTATCGTCTATCGTCTATCGTCTATCGTCTATCGTCTATCGTCTATCGTCTATCGTCTATCGTCCATAGCAAGTTGACACTCCCAGACCGCAGGTGCTATCATCCTTCGGTTAGATGCAATTTCCCTCAGAGGAGTATTCTCATTGAAGATAGGTCCTGACGACCTTGTGCTGGACGTGGGGAGCGGGCACAGCCCCAACCCGCGTAGCGACGTGCTGTGCGACCGCTACATCGAAGACGACACCGAGCGTGGCGGGGCCATCCAGGTTGACCGCCCACTTATCGTCGCTGACGGCCATAACCTCCCCTTCAAAGACAAGGCGTTCGACTACGTTATCGCCTCACATATCATCGAGCACATGGACGACCCCCAGCGCTTCTGCTCGGAGCTTGAGCGCGTCTCCAGGCGCGGGTTCATCGCGTCGCCCACCGAGCTTGCCGAGCACATGTTTTACTGGTCGTTCCACAAGTGGTACGTCAACAAGCTGGGCGACAAGCTGGTCCTGCACCCCAAGGTGAACGTGCCCAACATCTTCGGGGATCTCTTCGACTATTTCTACGAGTACAACCCCTGGTTCGCACGCTTCCACCGCTCGGTGCCCGACCTCTTCTGGATGGAATACGAGTGGGAAGGCCACATCAACATAGAGATGCGCGATAGCTCGCCCCTCAACCTGGACGACCCCCGCGTCCTCAAGCGCATGGCCGTGCCAGAGAGTTGCCTGTTACATCAGTAAAACGCACCGCTATAACAGTCGCCGATGAGTTCCTGCCCAGGCCCGCCAAGAAGCTGGTAACCAGGCTGCGCCGCCAGAAGCGTACTCCCGCTCGCAAGCTCAACCTCGAAACTATACTGGCCTGCCCTGCCTGCGGAAGCGACATAAAGATGCTGCGCGATGCCGTGAAGTGCAACGGCTGCAACCGCGTCTACCCAATAGAGCGCGGCTTCCCCATGATGCTCCTCGACCAGGATATGCGGCACAGGCCGGAGGATGGAGCAAGTACGGAGGCACGTGAAGTGGCGGCGAGTGGGGGCATGGCGAAGTGAGGATAGAGGGGATAACTATACTCAAGAAATCGAGTTCACCTATAATACCTTCATACCCGGCTAAACCAGTTCCCTAAAACGCTCTAAGGAACATACTGTATGAAGGTCATGCGTCTCTGCCTCATCTTCCTCATCTCTCTATCCGCCATCTTCTTTATAAGCGCGTGCGACTCCGACGAGAAGCCCACGCCCACCCGCATCCCATCCACGCCCACGACGGTGGCATCTCCCACACCTCCCGGCACGCCCACCCCTACTGCAACGGCTACCAGTACACCTACGGCTACCAGCACATCCACGCCGACCAGCACGCCCACCGAGACGCCCCAGCCTACTTTTGTCAGCCTGCCGGGGCCGCAGCCTACCACTCTCGTGAGGAAAGACGCGGCGGAAGCGCGCGCGAAGTACGATGAAGGTCTTGCGAAGTGGCGCGCACAGTACGTGATCGAGTATGAAGTGGTGGTGCAGAACAACTCCCCCGCTCAGTTTGGAGGAACTTGGACCCTCCACGTAAACGGCGCCCAGATAGATGTGGTTAGCTACTCGGCGCCCAACGTTATTACCCCTACAACGCCGCCTGATTTCATGGTTGGAGAGGCGTTGAAGTTCATGACGGTGGATGGCATGTTCGCCTCGATTGAGGCCCGGCTGACCTCCGAGGGGTTCGGCAGCGCGTTGGAGCAGCGGGTTGATTATATCTCTACGTTCGAGCCTGGACTTGGTTACCCCATCTCGGTGGAAATACGCCCCAAGCCCAACAACAAAGGGCAAGACCTCGCCAGCAGCACCATCGTCCAAAGGCTGACCATTATCAAGCGTAGCATCCCACCACCGCCACCGACCGACACTCCTGTGCCGCCTACACCAACCTTTACACCTGCGCCATTGCCCACGAGTGCGCCCAGTGTGCCTGCAACCCCATCTCGTGCGGTCCCTACGGTCCTGACGAGCACAACAGCAGCGAGCACAAGAGTAGGTACAGCTGTACCTAGCGGAACAGCTAGCCCAGGCCCCTAGTAGCAAAATTAGCATGGGCGAGATAGAACAGGGAAGATAAGGTGTTGTCCACCCTATCTTCCCTGTTCCAATTAACGGAGAACCATTAGTGTTTGGATTGTGGCAAAAGCGCACCTCACATAGACCTTCGTAAGATGTGAGGTGCGCTTTTGCTCTTTCCAATCAGCAAGAGAGCCAGGGAAATAGCAGCCCGCTTCTCTGTCGTCCATCGTCCCAAGCAATTTGCCCCTTTGCAACTCACTTGTGTATAATGGAAGGTCGGGAGTAGGCAAGCGTCAGCCAATTGATAGCTGACGTCTGGTAGCCAGTAACGAGGGACCCATTTGTCAACAGTAGGTGAAATGCTGCGCGAGGTGCGCGAGAGGCGAGGGCTTACCCTTGCCGATGCCGAGCGCGAGACCAAAATACGCCAGAAATACCTGGCCGCACTTGAGGACGATAACATAGCGGCGCTTCCAGGTCCGCTGTATGTGCGCGGCTTCCTTCGAAATTATGCTCTCTACCTGGGAGTAGACCCCGACGAGACTCTCGAGTTATATAACAGCCAGAGCACGCCTACACGCACCAAGATCAGAACGGCGCGGGGCGAGCCTATGCCCAAGCTGAAGGGCGCAAAAGACCCCGAAAGGATAAGCATCGCGCCCCTCAGCCCTGAGAAGATAGACACTCGCGTGCGATATGGCACGCAATACGTAGCTATATCTCTGCTAGCGATACCCCTGATTATCGTTTTTTACTTTATCTACAGCGGCGCGTTCGGCAATCGTAGCGCCGTCATTCCACTACCCACAACCGGCCCAGCACTCGCTACCGTGACCCCTCTGCCCATGAGCGCCTTCACAGCCGCACCACCAACCATTGTTATCACCACGAACCCGATCACTACCACTCAGGTGCCTGTGGTGGAAGGTACGCCCCTATCGCCTGGCTCTACACCCGAAGCCGGGGCGAGTCCTGACTGGCGAAACTGCAATTTCTGGCAAGGCAACCGTCAAGGTTACAGCCGTAAGGGACGTCTGGATGCGTGTGACGGTAGACGGCGTGAAGACATACGAAGGCACCCTCGCCCAGGGCACTACCAGGCAGTGGACCGGCGACAGCACCGTCCGCATACGAACGGGCCGCGCAGATGTCGTAAAACTCACCGTGAACGGTGAAGACAGGGGTTTAATGTTGGGCGACGGTAAGGACCTCATCCTGGAAAAAGAGTGGAACGTCGCAGGAGAAGAGACAATCATCAAGTAAAGGAAAAAGGAAAAGGGATAAAGGATAAATGCAAATACATTTATGGTTGTAATTTATCCTTTTTCCCTTTTCCTTCATAATTTCAATCGGGAGAAGAGATGGCAGATACATTTTCATTTGACGTAGTGAGCGACTTTGATAAGCAGGAAGTGGTCAACGTGGTGGACCAGACCCTGCGGGAGGTGCGTACCCGTTACGACCTCAAGGACAGCAAGACCGACATTGATCTCGAAGATAAGAAGATCACCATCAGTACAGACTCTGAATACCACCTGACCGCCATCAAGGACATCCTCCAGAGCAAGGCGGTCAAGCGCAGTCTGTCGCTAAAGATATTCAAGTTCGGCAAGGCCGAGTCTGCCTCAGGTGACCGCATCCGCCAGATCGTAGACTTGCAAAAGGGCCTCAGTGAGGAGATAGCCAAGAGCCTCGTCAAAGATATCAAGTCTAACTTCCCAAAGGTGCAGTCCCAAATCCAGGGAGACGCCCTGCGTATCACCGCCAAGAGTAAAGACGACCTCCAGCGCGTAATCCAACACCTGCGCGGCAAGGCCGATGATTTGCCTGTGGCGCTGCAATTCACAAATTACAGGTAGAAATCAGAAGTTAGAAGTTAGAAATCTGATCATCAGCTTCTAGCTTCTAATCTCTAACTTCTAACTTCTTAAAGCATGAAATTCAACATCACCACCCTGGGTTGCGAAAAGAATAACGTTGATAGCGAGGGCATGGGCGCGATGCTCACCGAGGCGGGATACGAGCAGAGCGCCAACCCCGCCGACTCCGACGTGCTCATAGTCAATACTTGCGCCTTCCTCCAATCCGCCGTAGATGAGTTGGTAGGGGAGCTGCGCGCCCTGGCCGAGAAGAAGCGCGACGGCCAGATACTCATCTCCGCAGGCTGCATGAGCGAGCGTTACGCTCCCGACGTGCCAGGCTGGGTGCCCGGTGTGGACGGCGTAATCTCCACCCGTGCATGGCCGGAGATAGCGCAGTACGTTGAGAAGTTAAGGGATCAGGGATCAGGGGTCAGGGGTCAGGAATCAAACGGCACTTCTGTCTCAGTTCTCACTTCTCCATCGTCCATCGTCCATCGTCCATCGTCCGTCCCCAGCACTGGCATCACAGGAATCGCCTGGGCGCCCATCGCGCCTGTGCAGATTACCTCTCAGTTGAAGCGATTCCGCCGCAAAGCCAACGGGCCTAGCGCGTACGTCAAAATCTCCGAGGGGTGCGACCACAAGTGCGCCTTCTGCATCATCCCCGCCATACGTGGCAAGCACGTCTCGCGCCCCATCGATGAAATAGCCCACGAAGTCGCTGACCTGGCCGAGCAGGGCGTCAAAGAGGTAGTGCTGATAGCCCAGGATAGCACCTACTACGGCATCGACCTGGGGATGCGCGACGGGCTGGCTCGCCTGCTTGACGCCATAGCCGAGGCCGCCCCAGGCGTAATGTGGGTGCGTCTCATGTACGCATACCCGACCCAGGTGACGCCCGGCCTCATAGAGGCGATGGCCCGCCACCCACAGGTAGCCAAGTACATAGACATGCCCCTTCAGCATGGGCACCCCGACGTGCTGAAGCGCATGAAGCGCCCCAACGACGTGGAGCGATACCGCCGCCTCATAGAGAGCTTCCGCGAGGCCATGCCCGACATCGCTCTACGTACCACCTTCATAGTCGGCTTCCCTGGTGAGACCGACGCAGAGTTCAAGACGCTACTCGAATTCATAGAAGAAGTGCGCTTCGATAACGTCGGGATGTTCACTTACTCGCCTGAGAAGGGCACGCCCGCAGGCGACATGCCAGGACAAGTGCCTGAGAAGGTGAAGATGAAGCGCTACCGCGAGGCCATGCTTCGCCAGCAGAAGATCAGCTCCCAGAAGAACCGCCGCATGGTCGGGCAAACGGTTGAGGCGCTGGTAGACGGCACGGGCACCCTGGAGGACGGCAAGGGCCGCCAGGTCCCCATCTACGTGGGCCGCACCTACCGCCAGGCCCCCGAAGTGGACGGCATGGTCTTCATCAAGCCGCCCAAAGAGACTGAGCTAAAACAAGGCGATGTGGTCAAAGTGCGCGTCACCGAGAGCACCGAGTACGACCTTTGGGGCAAGGCCATCACAATACGCTAATGAAACATGAGACTTCCAGAATTGTCAACAAGCATGGTGCTGAATTATTAATCTATGAAAAGCATAAAAAGTAGGTTTCGGCTTCGCCGAAACCTACTTTTTATGCTTTTCATACTCCCCTCCCCAGTGGAGAGGGGTCAGGGGTGGGGCTTGAGCAGCACTAAGCCTCGGCGGGCCTGGGCATACCTGTGTATAAACCAACCAGATTTCCTGATGGATCCTCGAAAACACCATACCAGCCGATGCCAGGTATCTCCATCTTAGGCGATTTGGTTGTCCCACCAAGCGACTTGGCTTTGGCAAGGTCGGCATCTATATCTTCAGACGTCACGTAGCTGACTACCGTGCCCGGCTTGACCTCGAAGCCGCCTCCCGCGTTGTCGCCTATGTTGTTGAAGCCGCCACCCTGTTCAGGACCTGTCGCAAAGGTCCAATAGTTGAACTCCGGCATCTCATGCATCTCCCAGCCGAACAACTCGGAGTAGAACCTGGCCGAAGATGGAGCGTCCTTGGTGGAAAATTCGACGTGTACGATAGAGCGATTAGCCATGATAAATTTGCCTCCTCAGTATGAATAGGGGTTTGTGAGGTGGGACGTAAGGTATAACGAAGATAGGACCATTATAGCACAATTGTTCTAATATGTCAATAGAGTATCGCACCGAATCTACATATTTCCTTTACCCTCTTTGCCTCGGACCGGAGGCGGCTGAAGTGAGAGCAGAGCCTGCCATTGGACGCGTGCTGGCTCTGCTGCGGAACGCACTCTACCTGGAATGCGACGATGGACGCATCATCTGCATCGTAGACGGCGAGATCGACGGCCCACTCACCCTTCGCGTTGCAGACCTGACACCCCTACGCTCGGCGCTCACCTCACACCCTGGTGTAACATTCAAGGCTACCCGGGAAGCGCTCTACATAGAGGGCGTACCTCCAATAGTGTGGGCAGATACTCCATGCTGGTCGCCCCAGCTTCCTAGTGAAGTAGGTTCCGCCAGCGAGCGACTACGTGCCTCTCACACCTTGACACGACTCATCGAAGATATAGGGAAATCAGAGGGTTGCGCTCCATTTATCGCGCAACTCGTAGGGGCATGGAGCGTAGCGACGCACGCCATGCCCCTACAGGATGTGCCTCCCGACGCCTTGTTATCTCGCTTCATAAGAAGCTTCAACAAGGCTCATAATGCAATGCTTAGAGGCGATTACGAGGAGACTGCCAACGCTCTAGTTGCCCTCATAGGGCTGGGTCCCGGCCTGACCCCTTCCGGCGACGATTTAGTAGCTGGTGTGGTAGCGGCTCTCGTATGGCAGGCTCGTTTAGGCTGCGTCCCGGGGGAGCTTGTCCAACGGCTAACCGAGGCGATCAGCGCGGTTGCTTCATCGAGGACTAACCGCATCAGTGCTCGCCTCTTGTGGCACGCCTGTGAAGGGGTGTTGTATGCGCCCGCAATGGACCTCGGCGCAGTACTTCTCTCCGGCAATATAGATGACCTCGTCTCGTCGGCAACTCGACTCTTCTCAATTGGCAATACTACGGGTATCGACCTCGCCGCGGGACTGCTCATGGGCATAGAGAGTGGCGCAATCGATTATACTGGTCAGGGAAGATTAACCCGGATCAAGAAGTAATCCAGGAGTGTGTAACATGAACATGACACAGGAGCTTTCGCAAGAGCTTGTAGAACCATTTGTTATCGCAGCGCATGGTAACCTTGCCAGGGTGCGGGAACTGCACGCAGAAAACCCGGCGCTCCTCAACTCCACATGGGAGAAGTTCGATGAGACCGCGCTGCAAGCCGCCTCTCACATGGGAAACCGTGAGATAGCGCTCTATCTGCTGTCAGAGGGTGCGCCAAACAATATCTGTGCGGCGGCCATGCTCGGTATGGCTGATGAAGTTGCGCAATTCTTACGGGAGGACCCCGCGCTTGCAAATGCGCGAGGCGCGCACGGCATCCCCGTGCTGTACCATGCCGCCCTGAGCGGCCAAACAGAGGTAGCTGACCTCCTGTTTGCTCATGGAGCCAGGGAAGGTATAAATGGCGCTCTGCACGCGGCGGTCAACTTCGGCCACCTGGAAATGGTGAAGTGGCTCCTCGACCACGGCGTCACTGACGTGAACGTGCTCAACTTCGACAAGAAAACGCCCCTCCAAGCAGCCATAGATAAGGGCCACGATGAGATAACCCCCCTGCTTGAGCAGCACGGAGGAGTAACGAGTTAAGGTTTATGATACAGCTTCTCCGTAGGGGCGTGCCGACGGCATGCCCCATGCGTACCAAGCTAAGGATTTTTTACCTCTCCCTGGCGGCGATCAGCGCCTCAAGTGGCGCGCCCAGCCAAACTTATCTTTCTTATATCTCAATAATCGACCCTGGCAGGGTCGATTATTGAGATATAAGAATAATTCCTTTTCCCTCTTGGGGATTATAGACGTATTGAGGGCTTGCTTGATACATTTGGGGCGTGCCGACGGCACGCCCCTACAGGCTGCTATGAGCGCAGGACGATAGAGAGCACCGCTGCCGCGAACACCACCTGCACCGCAACCGCTCCCCCCAGCAGGAAGAGGGTAGCGGCGCGCTCCCTGGGGCGCACTACCCAGGCCACCACAGCATTGACCAGCCATATACCCAGGGCGAACGCGGGCAGGCGCAGCAGCTCTATAGGGTCACCCACGCGGTCCGGCTGGCCGAGTGCGTTCCAGTGCAGTAAGAGGTTCGTGGGGAGGCTGCCGTACACAAATCCCAGGTAAAGAAAGATAGCCGCGCAAATAGCCAGCCCTATAAAGAGAAGGGGTCGCGCTAAAGGGTCTGCCCAGAGGGTTGCTCCCCACCCGCTAATTCCCGATAGCTCCAGGTACGCGCCCTCGCCTGAGTATTCCAATTGCTCATCTAACTCCTCGTCACGCTCCGCCAGTTTCAGCTTCTGGTTAAGCTGGGAGACGAACTCAAGCCCGCTTTGAGGAGAGACCCCGAAAGCTGCCTCACGCGTGACAATAAACACCTGCTCAGAGGGCGGCCTCGTCGCCACCGATATGACGTTCCCAAGCTTCATACTGATGCCTGAGCCAATCACGTAGCCAGGCAGAGGGGGCGTTGTGCGCTTCCATATGACGCTTATCGGCTCGCCGTTGACGGTGGCCCCCGGCGCATATACGGCAATAATGCTTTCCAGGGGGACAACGTACTTGACCCCCCCGCACCGTACCGCCACAGCGTCGTCGTCAATACGGTATCGCATGGTAGAGACGCACCACCCCATATAAGCGAGCATCCCCGCCAGCGTGAGCGCCAGGAACAGCTCCAGGCCCAGCAGAAACACCCCGGCGTCGAACACCACCACCGGCACGCGTGCGGCGATAAGCAGCCACATCCATACCGCCAATGCTATACATAGCACCGGCAGTATGAACAACGCGAGCCTGGTTGGTGAAGATTGCGGACGCCAAAAAGACATATGATTTTGGATTTTGGATTTTGGATCAACTATCGAAATCGAAAATCCAAAATCCAAAATTATGAGGCTACTGCCATTCGCACGTCGGCGGGGCGGCGAGCTTCTGCATAAACGGGGCTGCACCACTCTTTGTACTTTGGTACATTGCCACGTACCACATCAAAATAAAGCTCCTGGAGCGCATGGCCTATCTTACCCACGCCGCCATTGCCGACGGGGCGGTGGTCTACCGAGCCTACGGGGGCTATCTGCGCGCCCGTGCCGCACAGTATTAGCTCGTCGCAGACATATAGCTCCGTACGGTCTATGACGCGCTCGACAAGCGGGATATGCAGCTCTTCGCTCAGCAAGGTCATAATCGTGAGGCGGGTGATCCCCTCAAGTATGTTCTCGGTGACGGGCGGTGTGTAGGCTACACCGTTACGTATCATGAATAAGTTCTCGGCGGAGCCTTCCGAAACGTGCCCAGCGTGGTCTAGCATAATCGCCTCATCGAAGCCATTCATGTTGGCTTCGCTCTTGGCGAAGGCTGAGTTGACGTATGTACCCGTTATCTTGGCGCGGGCCGGTATCATATTGTCGTCAATACGCTTCCAGGAAGATACGCCCACTTCGAGAGCGCGGTCTATGTCTATGTAATTGCCAAAGGGCTGTACCGTGACATACATCTCGGTGCGGAGATTGTGCAGCCTGACTCCTATGACTTCGTCAGCCTTGTAAACCATAGGACGCATATATGCGTCCTGGCGGATGCCACTGCGTCTCAGCAGGTCGTTAGTGATACTTACGAGTTGCTCCGGCGAATGGGGGAGGTCCATAAGCAGGACGCGGCTTGATTGCTGCAAGCGCTCGTAATGCTCGCGCACGCGAAAGCCGTAGAGCTGGTCCTGCTCTTTATTGTAATAGGCTCGTATGCCCTCGAAACATCCGGTTCCGTAGCTCAGGGCGTGGGTAAGTATGCCCACTTTAGCCTCGCTGAGAGGCATAACCTTACCTTCAAAGTAACAAAGGAGTGGCAATGCGTCGTTCATCCAATTCCTCCTATGCTGGCGAGAGGCGGGGGCCGGACCACGCTGTCCGGGGTTCCACCAGGCAGCTATCGCTGCCCGAAATTGATTATAACACCAGGGTCGTGGATACACAAGGCTGTGCGATTCTTCCCAGGCACAACTTATGCTCTTGTAAAAGTCGTCAAATCACCCGGTACTTTTCGGGCCTCTGGCACGTTAGACATTATGAGTAACGCTACAAGCCAGAACGCCGTGCCTGATATCGCCGAAGCCCGCATTCTACAACCTATGCCGACGGGGTTAGATGTACCAAGATCAACTCTGGGCCTTGCCCTACACTACCACCACCGCCCCACGATGCATGGATGACATTGCTCTCCTGGCTGGCTTGAAGCGGGGCGATTCCGAAGCGGTTGAATACGTTGTGCATCATTACGCACCGGCCCTGTACCGGTTCGCTTTCTACCAATTGCACGACGCCACCTACGCAGAGGACCTGGTTGCAGAGGTACTCGCAAGAATGGTCAGGCATATCGGTTCGTTCAGGGTAGAGCAGGCCAGCTTTCAAGCCTGGCTCTTTCGCATCGCTCGGAACCTGGTCATAGACCATCACAGGGCACGTAAGCGTCACCCCCACGTCTCTCTTGAGGAGAGGCTCGACGTCGAGCCTGCCAGCGAGCCGGGCGCTTACGACCCGCGCTTTGAAGGGATATTGGACCGCGAGCAACTGCGACAGGCCCTGGAAATGGTGACGGACGAGCAGCGCCAGGTGATTTTGCTACATATAATCGAGGGTTGGGACTTACCGGACGTGGCGCTCATGCTCGAACGGACCCTCCCTTCAGTAAAAGGGTTATATTACCGGGGAATGGAGGCCCTCCGCCGTGCGTTCGTCGCCATCGGAGAGGCTACATGATAGACCCCGGCTAGAAGGAACTATGGCAACAATGTTTGAAAGCAACCCGCGAGTTGAAGAAGCATTCAGCGAGGCGTCGCGGCAGGTCATGTCCGGTCACAGCATCGAATTGGTGCTGGAGCAGTTCCCCCAGCACGCCGCGGAGCTGGAAGCCCTCCTGCGGCTCAACCTCGCCATCCGCGCCGTGCCTTCCCCGGCGCTATCTTCGAAGGCCCTTGCCCGTATGAAAGAGCAGCTTCACGCTACCACCCAGGAGCCACGCACTATAGAGGACGCCACGACCTCCCCTGCTCAGGAGATCGGTCGCCCGCGAATATTGCCCCCTCAGCCACAACGCCGTTCCTGGCTCGATACGCTCTTGCAAGCACCACGCCGCAAGCTGGTCTTTGTCCTGCCCGTGCTGGCCGCGCTGGTAGCCCTGGTGCTGGTGTTTACGACGCCCCTCCTCCGGCAGCCCGATACGCGCACGCCATTGGAGCACTACAGTGGGACCATCACGCGCATCGACGGCAACGAATGGCTGATCGGCGATGACACCGAGGTGGTCATCGACGCTGCAACCGAGATACACGGCCAGCCCGCCGTAGGTGCCCAGATGTCGTGTATAGCCGAGCGCCTGCCAGGTCCTGAGCGTTACCGCGCCCTGGAAATCTGGATACATGAAGGCCCCGGGACGCCCATCGTGGTTCCTGAAAGTCTATTCTTCAGGTGGTATGCCACCGGCTTCTAATTTCAACTTCTATCCCTCCGCCCCGCAAAAAGACCGGCAGAAATCGCCGGTCTTTTTGCTTGCCTGCCCGCTACTTTTCCGCACATAGAAACGTTAGCCCCTATATCAGCGCTGCAATAGACCAACATCCACAAACTAGGAGGGCCAGAATCATGACTTGTCGTTCATTCACCCGCAGCTTGCTGGGAATCGCGTGGCTGGCAGCCGTGCTCCTCATCCCCTCATTCGCTCTCGCCCAGGACGGCCAGGAGCTAGATATTACGCTCAGCGAGTTCAAGATCACACCATCGAGTGTCACCGTTTCGGCGGGCCAGATGGTACATTTCACCGTACACAACGGCGGCACCGTGCCACACAATCTCGTAGTGGAGCTTGAAGACAGGGGTATCGAGCAGCATCTCTTCGATACAAATCTCATGCCCGGAGAGACGCGCACTGCCGAATATGTATTCCCGGTAGCCGGCGACTGGGAGATGTACTGCCCGGTAGATGATCACAAAGGGCATGGCATGATGGGCGAGATCGAAGTCACGTCTACAACTCCCGGCGGTATGCCTGGGACGGGAAATAGCTCACTATCTGAGCTATGGCTGCTAGGCATGGTCGCCCTGGTACTTATCAGCCTGGGCGCACTCGTCGTCAGCAAGAGTATTCGAGGACGTATCGCCCGATAGCGCATTACCAGTGTTGACGCATTAACACTTCTTTGAAAAAGGATAAAATAAAGGTTCGGCTGCGCCGAACCTTTATTTTATCCTTTTTCAAACTCCCCGTTGGGGAGGGGTTGGAGGTGGGGGTTTGGTGCGGGATGTGCCATGTTTGCCCTCGCTCCTGTATAATGGCAACCAACTATTGGTGAAAGGCAAAAGGGATGCTTACCAGCACTCGAATATCTAACTACGTCAACGGGCGGTGGACCAACCCGCAGTCGGACGGCCATAAGGACGTTATCAATCCGGCAACGGGCGAACTCCTCGCACAAGTCCCACTATCCAGCCAGATCGAAGTCGCTGCTGCCGTGGAAGCAGCGGCGGAAGCGTTCCCAGGCTGGCGGCGCACGCCGCCGGAAGAGCGAATCCAGTACCTCTTCAAGCTCAAGCAGCTTCTCGAGGCAAACTTCGAGGAGATAGCGCGCCTCGTCACGCTAGAAAATGGCAAGACCCTGGACGAATTGAAGGCCGAGATCCGCCGGGGTATAGAGAACGTCGAAGTAGCATGCGGTATCCCTACGCTCATGCAAGGCTACAATCTTGAGGACGTGGCCGCAGGCATCGACGAGTTCATGATCCGCCAGCCGCTCGGCGTGGTCGCCGCCATCACCCCTTTCAACTTCCCGGTGATGATCCCCTTCTGGTTCCTGCCATATGCAATCGCTTGCGGCAATACCTTCATCCTCAAGCCCTCGGAAAGAGTCCCGGTGGCGATAAGCCACGTCTTCCAATTGATGGAGGAGCTTCATCTCCCCCCGGGCGTGCTCAACCTAGTCAACGGGTCGAAAGAAGCGGTTGACGCTCTCCTGGACCACCCTTCCGTGCGAGCCATCAGCTTCGTAGGCTCAACCCCCGTAGCGAGGTACATCTACGCACGCGGCGCGCAAAATGCCAAGAGGGTCCAGTGCCAGGGCGGGGCCAAAAACCACGCCGTCATCCTCCCAGATGCCGACCTGGAGATGGCGACGCGCATCGTCAGCGATAGCGCATTCGGCTGTGCAGGCCAGAGGTGTCTTGCCGTCTCGGTAGCGGTTACGGTGGGAGAAGCGCAACGCACCTTCAGGGATGCCATAGCCGACATGGCAGGCTCACTCAGGGTCGGATCCGGCCTGGACCAGGGCGTGCAGATGGGTCCCGTAATCACCAGCGAGAGCAAATCGCGCATCGAGGGGCTGATAGCCCAGGGAGCGAGCGAAGGCGCTCACCTTCTGCTGGATGGCCGCAGCGCCCGAATCCCAGGCTACGATGGAGGCAATTTCATCAAGCCAACCGTACTGGACGGCGTGTCCCCCGACAGCGAGTTGCAGAAGACCGAAATCTTCGGCCCCGTCCTCAGCCTCGTCCACGCAGAGAGCGTTGATGAAGCGATAGACATCCTGGCGCGCAGCAGCTACGGTAACGCCGCCTCGATTTTCACGAGCAGCGGGGCCGCGGCGCGCGAGTTCCGCTACAGAGCGCCCGCAGGCAACATCGGCGTCAACATCGGCGTGGCCGCTCCGATGGCCTACTTCCCCTTCAGCGGCTGGAAAGACAGCTTCCTGGGGGTGTTGCACGGCCAGGGGCGCGACGCCGTAGAGTTCTACACTGATAAGAAGGTGGTAATCGAGCGCTGGCCGAGCGAGTGGTCTCGGAGGTTCTGAGAGGTATGGAGTGATGCCTGGGAGCGAGTGGCCTGTCGTCGCGGGCGCACTGCTGGTAGACCCCACCGGGCGAGTACTCCTACAGCACCGCGATGCAAACGCCCCCACGTCGCCAAACACCTGGGCAACCCCCGGCGGGCACATCGAACCTCCTGAAACACCAGAAGAAGCCGTCCGGCGAGAGCTTCTGGAAGAACTAGACTTGCGTCTAACTGAGCCTCTAACCCTCTTCAGGCACATTATGATATACCGCGAACCCGACGGCTCATTCTATTACGTGGAAGCAGGCAGTGCCGGTAACGCCAGTGCAGATGCCATCCCTCTCCGCGAGGTCTATATCTTCTACGGACTCACGACTACCCTCCTGCAAGACATGATACTTACTGAGGGTGATGTCCTGGCTTTTTTAGCTCCTCACGAGGCCCTGAAGTTGGACTTAGCGATAAGCACAACCCATATCTTGCCTTTATTCTTCAACTCACTGGAATACAGGCAATTGGTCGAAGGGGTGCGCGCATGACCCGGCCCAAGCCACGCGCCCGCGACCTCGGCATCCCCTTCGACGGCACGCCCGGCCCGCTCAACGCCATCACCGACGTGAGCGGCGTCGAGGTCGGCCAGGTCACGCTCATCTCCGGCGAAGGAGAGCTACAGGTGGGCGTTGGCCCGGTACGCACCGGCGTCACGGCCATCTTCCCACGCGGGCGCGACTCTATAGAGCCTGCCTTCGCTGGCTGGTTCTCACAAAACGGCAATGGCGAGATGACCGGCACCACCTGGGTCGAGGAGTTCGGGCTTCCTCGAAGGGCCTGTGATGATTACCAACACCCACAGCGTCGGCACCGTCCGAGACTCGGTAATCGCCTGGCAGATAAAGACACATGCGCGTTTACGCCTCAACAGCAAGAAACAATACAACTTCATTAATGGCTTCTGGTCCCTCCCGGTCGTCGGAGAGACGTACGACGGCTACCTGAACGACATCAACGGCTTCCACGTCAAAGAGGAGCACGTCTTCGAGTCCCTCGACAACGCCCGCTCCGGCCCCGTAGAAGAGGGCAACGTCGGCGGCGGCACTGGCATGGTCTGCTACCAGTTCAAGGGCGGCATCGGCACCACTTCAAGAAAGCTAGCTGAAGATGCAGGCGGGTACGTTCTAGGGGTGCTTGCCCAATGCAACTTTGGCCTCAGGCATCAGCTATTGGTCGCTGGCGCGCCCGTAGGCAAAGAGCTATCTGATAACTTACCAGGACCCGTATCAGCCAATCCAACTTCAGGAGATACCGGCTCCATCATCATCGTCGTCGCAACCGACGCACCCCTTCTTCCCCACCAGCTAAAACGCATCGTGCGACGCGCCACGATGGGCCTCGCTAGAACGGGCAGCATTGCGGGCAACAGCTCCGGCGACATCTTCATCGCCTTCTCCACCGCCAATCCCCAGGCAACCGAAGAGCCTGTCGCCCACGTCGATATGTTGAGCAACAACGCCATCACCCCGCTATTCGATGCCACAGTCCAGGCTACCGAAGAAGCCATCATCAACGCCCTTGTCGCCGCCGAAACGATGGTTGGCCGCGACAACCACCGCGTCATAGCCCTCCCCCACGACCGCCTTCGGGAGATACTGAGGAAATATAGCCGTCTTCTATCTTGAAAATGGAGGTTATGACTATGGGCCGTGTATTCCACCGTTATGAAGTTCCTGTAGCCTATTCACTGTTCGCTTTGACTAGAGGAATTCCCCATGAGGGATATCAACCGTTTCACAAGTACATTTTCCTCTGGATGGCGTTCAATAACATCTATACAACCAATGCTGAATATCGGGGATATGTACCAAAACTGAGAACTCGAAGAGGACGTATAATAACAAAACGGGAGGGTGGCGTAAATATCCCTGAGGTATCGGGACCAACCGAAATAGAGCAGATAAAATTAGCATGTGCTGAATTGAGTGAAGAGCTGAAACACAGTCTTATCATGCACCCAAATATCGAATTCTTCCTGCACCGAACCCCTTCCTGGCACATGGAACGCCTGGAGTATGACAAACAGCGTCAAAAGCTAAATGGAGTCCTAAACGTTGGTCGTACGATTAATAAAGACCACCCAGTTTGGAGTCCAATTGATATTAGCCTGTATACGCGCTACAAAGGGAATAACCAAGACGTTAAGGCTAAGAATACTTTGGCAATAGAAATAGTCAATTTGCTCTATACGGTTCGGAACAACCTACTACATGGAGGCAAGAGGGCAGATGATGCTAATGATCATCAGGTAGTGGAAAAAGCGACACCCTTGCTGAAGATGATTGTATCGGACTTCTTGGCCGATAAGATCTATAACTCAGGCCCCACCTGCATGCGACAAAGTAGTTTCAAGATATAGGAGTAGATATAGGAGTCATATATGACTGACACATTCGACAAATACCGGGAGTACGTCATCACCAGCTTCGTGAAGGCCATCCAGCCAATCGTAATCGAGAGGGCGCAAGGCGCTGTGGTGACGGACAGCGCAGGCAAAGATTACATTGACTGCTTTGCCGGGATAGCCGTAGTCAACGCCGGGCACTGCAACCCCGAAGTCATAGCGGCAGCCAGGGCGCAGATGGAGAAGCTGGTGCATTGCTGCTCTTACGTCTACCACAACGCGCCCATCGCCGACCTCGCCGAGAAGCTGGCGCAGATTACTCCAGGACGGCTCAAAAAGAGCTTCTTCGCCAACAGCGGCGCGGAAGCGATAGAGGGTGCCATCAAGCTGGCGAAGCTCTACACGGGCAAGGCAGAGCTTATCGCCCTCACGCACGGCTTCCACGGGCGCACCTGGGGCACTCTAAGCATTACGGGCAACGCAGGCCGCAAGCGTCGCGGCGGACCCTACGCTCCAGGCGTCGCTTTCTCTCAGGCCCCGTATCTTTACCGCTCGCATGCAAGTAGCGAGGACGAGATCACCGACCAATGCGCCCGCTCGCTGGAAGACATCCTCCAGTTCTCCACGTCGGGCGACGTAGCCGCCTTCATAGCCGAGCCGGTGCTGGGCGAGGGTGGCATCATCGTCCCGCCGCTCGACTACTTCAAAGAGGTGAAGCGCATCCTGGACAAACACGACATCCTCTTCATAGCCGACGAAGTGCAAACCGGATTTGGGCGCACCGGGGCGATGTTCGCCGTCGAGCACTACGGCATTGAGCCGGACATCCTGGTAACGGCGAAAGGGATTGCAAACGGCTTCCCACTGGGCGCTTTCACCACGCGAGACGAAATCGCGGCGGCGTTCAGGCCGGGCGACCACCTCTCCACCTTCGGCGGCAACCCGGTGTCATGCGCGGCTGCCCTGGCAAGCATCGACTTCATAGAGCGCGAGCAGCTTAGCGCCAAAGCCTGGGAGGATGGACAATACGTACTCTCCAAGCTCAGAGCTTTACAAATCCAGTTCCCAATCATCGGAGATGTGCGAGGCATCGGCCTGATGATCGGCATGGAGCTTGTCACCGGAGATATGACCCCCGCCACGGCGCAAGCGGAAGCTATCAGAGCTTCCTGCCTGGAGAAAGGTGTCCTGGTAGGCGTAGGGGGCGTCTATGGCAACGTCGTCAGGGTCCAGCCGCCCCTGGTAATAACCAGGGACCAGATAGACTACGCCCTGGAAGCGTTAGAGCGTTCGCTAATGGAGATTGCCACAGAGGGCCAGGCTCAAGTACAAAGGGAGATGGCTCAGCTCAAAGCGTAGAACCTACCCAAACCTTACCCCAACCTGCTGCCCTCCGTCGTCTATCGTCTATCGTCTATCGTCTATCGTCCAGTCTAAAGCTCCACCTGCACTTCAACGCGAACGTCGGGGGTCGCAACTGCGACCGTGCCGTACAGCGGTCAGCGGCCCTTGAACGCCTGTACCAGCCCCTCCCCCTCCTCCTGGGTGACCCCTCTGAGCCGGAACTGAAGGCTGACCGAATTGAACAGCGCCACGTCAGGGCGCACCGGGTTGTTGCGGTCCATCATGCCGTAGACGCGCACGCTCGACCCCGTAAGAGGCACTTCCTGTTGCCTGGCTATCACCTGCAACAGCTCGACCCCGCACGCTGCCACCGCCGACAGGAAAAGCTCGCTCGGCGTAATCTCCTCGCCTGGGCACCCATTCTGGACCGGCCCGTCCACCACAAAGTAGTGGTTGCGGGCGCTGCACATCACCCGCCCAAATGTATCGGTCGACTGCGCCTTCACTTCATACTCGCGTATACCCGCGTTCATCATATAACCTCCTTATACTCACTAACATCCCCTGCCCAACGGGTGAAGTACTTTCTCAGATATGACGAGCATAATAGCGCACGCACCAGAGTTTGGCAAGCAATGGGACGCTGAACTCAGGACGACAGAAGGCAATAACCTTCTACCCTCACGTTTCACGTTTCACTTCACCGTCCATCGTCCATCGTCCATCGTCTATCGTCCATCGTCCATCGTCCACCATGCTATAATAGGACCACATTACTGGAGACATTTCGATGCCGGCGCAGGAAACAAAACAGGCAGGTCTGGCGGGAAGTAGCGCAGTCCTGCCTGTTATAGAAGTCGTAGAAATTGTGCGAGAGTGGGTGGACCTCCATGCACGCCACCTGCCAGATTTTGCTGGCGCTTATCTGTGGGCCGGGATCACCGCGTTGCCGCCGGATGCGCCCTTTCCACTCTACCGCGATGTCGATGTAGTTGTGGTGCTGCCCAAGGGCGCACAAGATGACACCGTGGAGGTTTTCTACCGCGGTCTCATGCTGGAGGTCATCTCGCTGGACCTCGAAGCCCACCAGGACGCTGAAGCTATACTGGCAAACCCCAGCCATGGCCCCAACATGGCTACGACGCAGATCCTGGCCGACCCTACCGGGATACTCGCACCCCTGCAACAGGCTGTCGCTGCGGAGTATAGCCGGCGCCGCTGGATAGAGGCACGCTGCGAGAAGGAAAAGGCATCGGCGGAGAAAGCCCTGACCGCTATGCGCCAGGCGTCTACCTTTACTGAGCGCATCGATTCCGTGTGGCAGTTTCTCAGCGCGCTCAGTGGACTGCTTGCCGTCGCTCAACTCAAGCGTCCGACCACGCGGCGCACGCTGACCCTGTTGCGCGAGTTACTCGAAGCGCAAGGGCGGCCCGATCTGAATGAGGCAGCGCTCACACTCTTCGGGTCCGCACACATGAGCCGTGCGGACGTTCAGGCCATGCTTGACCAGAGCGTGCTCGCCTTCGACCGGTCAGTTGAGGTCTATCAAACGCCAACGCCGTATGGCTTCACAATCCGCCCTCATCTGCGGCCCTATCTCGCCGAAGCGACCCAGGAGATGATCGACGAAGGGAATCATCGAGAAGCGATGTTCTGGATCATGGCACTCGCTGGCGAATTGTATCTCGTGCTGCAGAATGATGCTCCCGATGGCGAGAAACCTGAGTTCGCGGCACAGCTACAAGCAATGCATGCCGCTCTGGGGTATACATCAGCCGAGGCATGGGCAGAGCGACTTGACTCCGCCGAGCGTTTGGCACAGGAGATATACCGCATCGCCGACGCGCTTGTCGCGCTTCATCCGGAATAGGGGCAACCAGGAGGCCATTCAAAAACGCGGTTAGCGCTTCCTACTCATCGGAAAATCGTTGCTATAATCACCGTTTCATTTGTTAGTGCCTGTTTACCAACTATGACGGAGGCTGAGTAGTCTGCTATAACGAAGCACCTTTTTCCTGTCATTCCGAACGAAGTGAGGAATATAAAGGTCTATCCATACATCCAAGCACGGAGATTCCTCACTGCGTTCGGAATGACACTCTTATTACACTCGTTGTTACCCCTCCTCTTATATTCTGCGCAGAGTTTTGAGACCATGTAGAAATGCTCGTTGGCTGTGTATTTGTCTCAACCACGTACAGGCAACCCTCATTCCGAGCAGAATATATTCGTTCACACTTAAAAATCAGTGCGGATTATCCCTGCAATCCAGTGCAGACGAAGGTTGAAAGTAATACTTACCTGGACAGTTGCCGCAAGATAATAAGCTCTCGCAGCCTGTCGGGGAGCAGCCGCAATATCTCCCCCAATCGCGTGGTCCTACCTATCGGGTATCTTGCCCTCGGCCGCTTGCTGGTAAGCGCATGTACAACAGGGCGGACCACCTCCTCAACAGGTATGCCATGCTTACCTGTCTTCATAGCGCGCTTGCGTTGGGCAGCAATCATCTTTCCGTACCGCTCCTGCGCCTCAGGAGGGAGGTCTATCAGGAGCTTATCCCCCCGCGCCAGCGACTTCTCCCATATCGGCGTCGCAATCCCCGCAGGCTCTATGATGGACACTGTTATTCCCCAGGGTCGCAACTCCATGCGCAACGCCGCCGTAACCGCCTCAAGCGCGAACTTTGAAGCGCAATAAGGCCCCAGCAAAGGAACAGATACCCTTCCACTGATCGACCCAATATTCACCACCCGCCCGCGCCCCTTACGCAACATCGGCAGCAACGCCTGCGTCACGGCGACCTGCCCCACCACGTTCACCTCAAGCTGCCTGCGAAGCTCCCCCACAGGCAGGAACTCCAACGGCCCCGCCACCGCTATCCCAGCGTTATTCACCAGCCCCGCCAGCCCATCTTCACCCACCGCCTCCCCCACGATCCTGGCGAAAGAGGCAATAGAGTCCGCATCGGTCACATCAAGAAGCACAGGCGCCAGCCGCTCAGACCCCTTGCGCTTCAACGCCTCTCCATCCTCAACCTTGCGCACCCCCGCGAACACCTTGAACCCCAACTCGTCCATCCGCAACGCGCAAGCCTCCCCAATCCCGCTCGAAGCGCCCGTCACAACAATAGCGCACATACTCTTCACTTCTCACCCCCAATATCGCCCAATCTAACCCTCCTCCGAACTAAGAGCGCCTTCAAAAACCACACAGCAGCCCTCTTCATCTATGGTATATCGTCCATAGTCCACCAAAATACCCCCCAAACGACCAATTTCAGACCAATTTTGGAAAAACCCCCAAAATCATGTCCCATTTTAGCCTCGAAAGGGGATTAAGTTAATAGAGATGCATTTCCGACCTCGCCCACCGCAGTCGAGGTCCAACCCCAAGGGTCCCGCTGGTGTCCCTGTCGTCGAGGGAATTACACTCTCCCTTGACACCCCCGAAAAGGAGGTCTCAGCCTAGAATATAGAGTGCAGAGTAGAGAGTGCCACCCACAAACATTCCGCACTCCGCACTCAACATTCGAACAACGGGCACAGCGCAGGTCAATCCGTACCTGGTAGGAGCGCCACGCCCATAGCTCTCCCCTGGCGGTGTATCTAACCAAATAACGATACACCCCAGGCACAGAGATAAATCACCAGGAACCAGTTGCGGCACAGGGACACCTGACCCCACAACCGACAACCGACAACCCAACGCGCCCGTAGGGGCATGGCGTCGCCATGCCCCTGCCACCGCACCCCTACCCACTACACCACCTTACCATCAAAACACCTACCATAAGACCTCTACGTCTCTGCGGCTAATACCCATAAATAATCTTGGCGTCCTTCGTAATCTTGGCGTCTTGGCGTTTAATCCGTCTTTCGTCTTTCGTCTTTCGTCCATCATCACGTTTCACGACCCATCGTCCCCCGTCCACCTCGGCACATGATGTGCTATTCTAAATAGCGTGTCACCAACGCCAGGTATGAGCCATAGCATCACGCCCCATGCTTTCAGCACGTTATAACTGGATGCCCATACCTGGATATTAGCAAGGAGTTCTCATGCAAACCGACGGTTCCACACCCATGTTCGAGGGAGAAGGTACGCTCGCCGGGCGATACCGGCTCATCGAAAAGGTAGGCGAAGGCGGGGCCGCCGAAGTCTTCCGCGCCAGGGACATCCGCCTCGACCGCGTAGTTGCCATCAAGCTACTGCGCCCCCAGTATACACACGACTCCGCCTCCCGCAGGCGCTTCGTCGTAGAGGCTAAGGCCGCGGCAGCCCTCTCCCACCCAAACATCGTGGACATCTACGACTTCGGCGAGGCCGAAGACGGCGCGATGTTCCTCGCCATGCAATTCATCGAGGGCAAGAACCTCAAGGACATCCTGCATAAGCGCGGTCGTCTCTCCACCGCCGAGACCATAACCATAGCGATACAGGCGTGCTACGCCCTCACCGCCGCCCACTCCAAGGGGCTGATCCACCGCGACGTAAAGCCCCAGAACATAATGATAGATGAGCGTGGCAACGCCCACCTCACCGACTTCGGCGTAGTCAAAGCCCTCTCAGGCCCCTCCCTCACCCAGTCTGGCATGACCTTCGGCACTGCCGCCTACCTCTCCCCTGAGCAGGCTACGGGCGAGCCTGTAGGACCCGCGTCCGACATATACGCGCTCGGCTGCGTCATGTACGAGTGCCTGTCGAGCCAGCCCCCATTCACAGGCGACAACCCCGCGATAGTCGCCTACAAGCAGGTGTGGGAGCAGCCCCAACCTCTCCACGAAATGGCTCCCGAAGTCTTCCCATCCCTTGAAAGCGTGATAATGCGCTGCCTGAGCAAAGACCCGCAGAGGCGCTACCCCAACACCGAGTCCCTGGCGCAGGAGCTAGAAACCCTCAGCGTCTCCTTCAACCAGCCTACGCAGGCCGTCTCCCTGGGGGCTATGGCCTCCCTGCCCAACGGCGGGCGGTGGACCCCGACCGGGCAGCGCGCCTCCGCCGAGATGAGCCAGCCCATCCCTATGCCCTCCACGCGAGCAGGAGGCCCTGGAGGCAGGGGAGTAGGGCCTCAGCAGGGGGCACAGCCCCCTCACAGCATACCTGTCCCCAGGGTAACGGTAACGCCACCACCCCAAAGGACCTCCTCCAGGACGCACCAGGCATCCCCACCACCTCCCCCGCCAAGAGCGCCAATTGTAGCAAGCTCTGGTGGCCGTAGAGATTCAAGCTGGGTGCCGATGGCGGCCATCGCGCTACTATTGCTTGGCCTGGGGGGAGCAGGCATATGGCTGGGGAGCACGTTACTTGGTCCCAACAACGGCCCTGTAGCCGCGACCCCCACTGCCACCCTGGAAGCCATTATCACCCCGCCCACCACCGTACCCCTCGACGCAACGGCCACCACAGCCCCACCCACTGCCGTACTGGTGCTAACCCCTACCGAGACGGTCACGCTCGCCATAACCCCAACCGAGACGCTCACCCCTCCCACTGAAACACCCCTCCCACCCACCGAAACACTGTGCCACCCCCACCCACGCCGGAGCCTCCAACGCTGACCCCTGAACCCCCACCTGAGCCTACTGTCGAGCCTACACTCATTATCGAGCCTGAACCAACGGCGACCATCGAGCCTGCGCCTGTAGACGACACTCCCACGCCCGACCCTATAACCGAGACCCCAGGTACGATTACCATACAGGACACGAGCTTCACAGGCGGCTACACCAACGGCAACGGCCTCTACCACAACGTCACAGCCCAGTGGGTCTACGGCCAGCGCACGCAGTACCACACCATGACCGCTCACTTCGACCTCGACAAAGCCCCTAAAGGAGACGCCACTCTCACTATGGTTGCAGTAGACTCCGAGGACGTTGCCAAGACCCCTATCCTGATAACCATCAACAACACCGAGATATTCAGTGGCCCGAAATCCCTTCCCCAATGACACCGTAAACAACCCCAATGGCCCCGGCAACTGGGACACTCACACCTGGCCTATCCCGTCAAAAACCCTCAAGAAAGGCTCCAACACCCTCACCATCACCAACCTGAGCATCAGCAGCTGTATACGCTGCGCTAACTTCTTCATGCTAGATTCCGCCACCATCTCCTGGGGCAAACAGTAACCTCCTTTCTTTAGGATAGGACTTACGCAGCAGCAACAGAAGGGAGATCGGATGGTAAACTAGAGGCATGAGCGAAAGAGCCTTTAGCAAACTCGACTACTGCCAATTTCTGTTGAGCAGCCAGATCAATTACACGCTGACGCACATGGCTGACCACCTGCAAAGCTTCAGCCATGATACCATCAATCGGTACCTGCGTGGCGAGAAGCTTTCGCCTCGTCTGTTGTGGGAGCAAGTACAGCCGATGCTGGAATTCGACGATGGAGCTTACCTGATCTTCGATGACACCGTGCTTGACCACAGCTTTGGCCCTCGTATCGAGATGGTACGTCGTCAGTGGAGTGGCAACCAAAAGAGCGTGATCCGAGGCATAGGATTGGTGTCGTGTGTGTATGTCAATCCTCGGACGGAGCAGTTCTGGGTGATTGACTACCGCATCTTTGACCCTGACACCGATGGCAAGAGCAAACTGGACCATGTTAGGGAGATGCTTCAGATGGCAGGACAGCGTAGGCTCCCCTTCCAAATGGTCTTGATGGACGCCTGGTATGCTGCCAAAGAGGTGATGATGCAGATCGCCGGAATGGGCAAGCTCTTCTATTGCCCGCTCAAGTCCAACCGTCTGGCGGACGACAGTGGAGGGGAGCAGCCTTACCGTCGTATCGAGAAGTTGGATTGGAGCGAGGCTGAATTGGTAGGAGGCAAGCTGGTCAAGGTCAGAGGGTTCCCAGGGGAGTTCAAGGTGAAGCTGTTCCGGGTTGAGGTGTCCTACTCTCGTACCCACCGCACGGAATGGGTCGTGACCAACGACTTGTCTCAATCCTCGACACAAGGCGCTCAACAAGTGAGTGCCTTGCGCTGGAAGATTGAGGAGTTTCATCGAGAAGCCAAGCAACTGACGGGCCTTGAGGATTGCCAGTGTCGCAAAGCTCGTATTCAGCGCAATCACATAGCTTGCTCGTTGCTGGTGTGGAGCAGGCTCAAGAGCCTGGCTTACCAGACCGCACAGACGGTTTATCAACTTAAGCATGCCTTGCTTCATGACTATCTTGTTGCTCAACTCAAATATCCTGCCATCAAGATGGTTCTTGCGTAAGTCCTATAGGAATCAAAATGAGCGCCTGCGGCGCTCATTTTGATTCCTCGTCTATCGTCCATCGTCTGTCGTCCCATCAAGGAGCTGCCCCGATAAGTATATCGCGCAACGTTCCCTCACTCTCACGTGGAGAGAGTGCTATCACTTCATCCTTGGGCACCAGCGTGGTGTCGCCCCTTGGGATCAACACGCTACCGTCGCGTAACACCGCGGATATGACCACGTTGGGAGGGAAGCTAATCTCGGCCAGCGACTTACCTGCGGCGGGCGCTCCAGCCTCGACCGTCGCCTCCACCAGCGAAAGCTGCCCGTGCTTCAAAGCAATAAGGTGGACCAGCCCGCGCTGAGGTATCTCCTGCTCGATAATGCTCAGGAGGATGTTGGTAGCCGAAACCGTAACGTCTATACCTAGCCGTCTGAACAACTCTTCATTCTTGGGGTTGTTGACGCGAGCGATAGCGCGAGGCACGTGGAAGAGCTTCTTCGCGGTCTGGCATATCACCAGGTTGTCCTCGTCCTCTCCCGTCACGGCTACCACCACGTCGGCGCGCCCCATACCCGCTTCCTGCAAGGTATCCATCTCGGCCCCATCCCCCTCCATCACCACCGCGCCGAACCGCTCGTAGTATGTCGCCACCTTCTTGGGGTTCTTCTCGATGAGCAGCAGCTCATACCCCTCATTCACCAGGGTCTTGGCAAGGTAATACCCCACCTTGCCGCCACCTACGATGATTATGTACATACTTTCAGTACCTCTCTATGAAGTGCTTCCAGGAATCAGAAATCAGGAGCCAGGAGTTAGTAGCAATTAGTGGCCGAGTCCATCTACTCATTCCTGACTCCTGATTCCTAATTCCTAATGCTTGAATATCCCCCTCAACCCACGCCCATTATTGGGCGAGCGCTCCCCTTGCTCATCTCCACCATTGGGCTGGAGACCCTGCGATGCTTGCTGTCCAGGGCGGTTATCGCTATCAGCCTGCGTTCGAGCAGGTTGAGACATGGGCCTGTGCCCTTCATGCTCATCGCTCGATAGCGGGGTAGTAGCGGAGGACATGATGGGAGTTACATTCAGCTTGGGACCCCCTATGTGTGGCGGCATCTGTAATATCTCCACCCCATCTGCCGCCAGCAATATGTCGCGGGAGGTGGTAGATATGAGGGTAGTGGGGCAGATCGTCTCCAGCCCAAGCTCATGATAAAGCTGCTCGCGCCCAGGATCGTAAATGCGCGCCAGCACCTTCCTGACGCCAAATATCTCCTTAGCAACCTGGCACGCCATGATATTGGTATTGTCGAAGTTCGTAACGGCGGCAAAAGCATCGGCGTTCTCGATACCGGCGGACTTGAGCACGTCTACGTCTATGCCTGTGCCCAGTATCGTCCTCCCCTTGAAGCTGTCGGGCAGCCGGTCGAAAGAGGCCTTGTCGCCGTCAATAATATTGACATCGTGACCATCAGCCTCCATCAGCTGAGCCAACCGCGCTCCCACGCGCCCGCTACCCAGGATAACTATCTTCATCTCCCCTTCCTCCATTCGTCATACGTGACGTGAAACGTGATGCGTGAATCCTCAATAAATCTCTGCGAACTCTGCGTCTCTGCGGTAAAATCTAGTCGTCTATCGTCTATCGTCTATCGTCCACATCACGTCGCTTCTTCCATAGGCGCGCGGCACACCCATACGCGGCAAGGTGCGTTCTTTAGCACGTAGGGTATGGTTCGGCCCAGGTCAAGCTCGCCCAGCTTGCGCTCATAATCGGTTGCCATAACGATCAGTTCGCAGCCGCTTTCGCGGGACATGTCCACGATAGCCGCCCCAGGGCTGCGGGCCTGTAGCAATGACGACTCGACGTGCAAACCCATGTCGCGGGCTACGCTCTCCGCATGGTCGAGCGCTTTTTCCCCCTTCTCCAGCTCGTTGGGCAGCTCAGCATTCAGCGGCAGGGCATGGGGTACGGCTACCACGTAGACCACATCTACCTCCACATTGCGCCCCTTACCCATCTTGGCCTGCGCGTAAGTATACGCCAGGCGCATCGCTTCGTCATCTATCAAATCGCCCTTCACGGGCACCAGTATGCGCTTGGTTGTGGTCTCACCGTTCGTTCGACCTATCTTGAGTGGAGCCAATGCTTTTATAACTCCTCTAGTAAGTATCAGGCGCGCTCACCATGTTTCCTGGCAATGGGCGTGCCACTATAATATACGTCAGGCTGTTGCTATATGTGCCATATTCACCATACACAGCGTGAGTGCAAATCCGGTTCCCACAAGGAAGCATCGAGAAGATGCTGTGCTCTCTCTAAAGAGGGCAGCATAGACTGATCGTGCGGCAAGGAAACGGGATATTGGGAAAGTCAGGTGTCGGGAATGTCTGAAGTAAAGCATGGTAGACAGGTAATCTCCGCACGCCGTCAAGAGTGACAGCGCGCCGGGCAAGCGCGTACCAGGTTCCTTCTCGCCTGTAGGGGATATAGGGGCGCACTCGCTGACGTGCGCTCTAGAAGATAATGTGCCTGCCCGTGTCGGGGCGGCACATGTCGGAGTTTCGAGTTTCATAAACAGGGGGCCTACGAGCCTGCCTATCTGCGCGGTCCCTGTGACCGTCTATTCTTGTGTGCTCGTAGCGTCGTAGCGAACAGTGCCCCTTACCTGTCGGTGTTTATACAGAATGACGTAATTATCTAACTTGCCCCACCCCGCTTCGCTCATTCCCACCTGCGTAGGGGCCACATCACAAGTATACATTATAGCACCCACGCGTGAAAATAACAACCAGCCGGCAAGGCTACCTGGTTGAAAGGCTCGGCGTACCCAGCCAAACTTTTATTTCTTTTTCGTCAAATATCGGCCTTGCAAGGCCGATATTTGACGAAAAAGAAGAATTCCTTTAGAGGTCGCGCTTGCGGAGTGCAAGCCTATGCGATGTGACGAGTATCGCACAGCCGCCAAGCAACATCACCAGGCTAACGTAAATCGCCCAGTCGAGAGTGAAGCCCTGCCCGGAAGTAGGCATACCGACAGGTATTCCGGTCAACTCATTTACGTTGCCGAGCATCATTACCTGGCCGTCGGTAGTGGAGAGGCTGTCGACGGCAGCATACAAGCTACCATCTTCCATGATAGCGATGCCGTTGGGGAAGCTCAGACCCTGGGCAATTGCCTCCGAGGTGCCGTCCGGCATAACGCGCATGATACGGCCGCTGTTGGGAATGAAGCCTGGAGGGCCACCTTCGCCCAGGCTGAACTGGCCGAACTCGGACGCGTAGAGCATCCCGTCCGGTCCATATTCAACATCCACAACCATTGTGAGACCATCGGCTGCGTCAGCCATTTTGCCATCGCTCGAAACGCTTACTATCTTGGTCCCGCCTGGCAGGAAGGGGAAACCACTCAACATGCCGACATAGATAGTGCCGCCGTCACTTATGGTTACGCCTGTGGGTACAGGGTCGATTTCGAAAGCGCCGTTGCGCGTCGGGTTCCCCTCCGCGAACGGTCCAGGCCCACGCAGCATCTCAGGGAGAGGCAGCCCAGCGAACACGCTGACCACGCTCAACTCCTTACTGGCCGGATTTACCTTGTAGAGCGCGTTACCACCGGCATCAGCAACGTATATCATGCCATCCTTACCGAGGGCCAGGCCGTAGGGGTTCGAGTTCGGGTAGGAAGCCGTCGGGGTTATTGGCCTTCTCGTAATTCTGGAGGTTTGCGATCTCCTCTATCGAGCCATCCTGTACGTTGACTTTGAGAAGTGCTCCCGTATTGGGCGGCGGCTGAGGGGCTTGCAGGGCACCGAAAGTGGTCACCCAAAGAGCGCCATTTGCGTAGATCGCGCCATGCGGTCCTGCGGCCTCAGCAGCCTCCGCATCCCCCGTAAGGGCCGAAGGCAAGTTGCGTGCTACTATCGTCTTCTGCCCATCAGGTGTGATCCTGCTAACCTGCCCGCTGAGGCCGACGCGGGCCTCCGTTGGCTCCCCGTCCGGACCTATAATAGTAACCACCTGGTCACCGCCGCTGCCTGCTTCGGCCACGTACAGGTTGCCGTCGTCACCCACGCTGAGACCGCGAGGGCTGGCCAGGCCGCCCGCCACTACGTGGCCCGTGTGCGAGTCTTCCTTGGCAAGCGTGCTACCTGCCGGCAGCAAAGTCCCTATCAGCATTGCTAAGGCCAGACCACTTGATAAACGCCGTCGTATAGACATGATCTCTACCTCCTCCTAAACATAAATATTAGTTGCCTCGGCGCTGCCCCCGCCTCTCTAAGGCTGGCGGGCGCGCTGTCGCAGTATACAATATCCACCAAAGTATGCAAATGTCTGCTTGAGCGGGAGTGGCTAAAAAGGAAGAGACGTAATTGTAACGCCGCCATCTTGGCGGCAAGTATGACGCTTGACAATGCCAGCAAGATGCTGGCGCTACCCAATCATGTCTCCCCTTTTTGCCACTCCCTTGAGCGCATTTCAAAACCGCGTGCGCAAAGAAAATACCATCGGTTTATGCGCGTGCTTCCTCCACCTCGCGTCTCTCAAGCTGGCCGTGCCATAGGCGATGCATCTCCTCGCATCTCTCCAGCAGCTCGGGCAGCGTGCCCCTGTCCTCAACCTGCCCCTCTTTGAGGACAATGATCTGATCGGCACGGCGCAAAGCCGAGCGCCGGTTGGAGACGGCGAGGGTGGTGACGTTTCGCTGCCGGGCCAGGCGTGCCCAGAGAGCGCTTTCGGTCTCCACGTCGAGCGCGCTCGAAAGATCGTCCACTACCAATAATTCGGCCTCGCGCACGAACATGCGCGCCGCCGCGGTGCGCTGCATCTGCCCACCCGACAGCTTGACCCCCCGTGGCCCAACCAGGGTGTCAAGCCCCTGCTCCATCTCGCCGATGTCCCGTTCGAGCACGGCGGCGTGCAGGGCAGTGGTCATGGCCGGTTCCTCACCGGGGTAGCCCGAGCAGAATGTTCTCTCGCAACGTAGTCGCTGAAGAGGCGCGGCGTCTGCGGCGTGTAGGCACAGCGTGGCGGCACGAAGAAGCTCGCCGGGTCGTCCACCTCCTCACCGTTCCACCGGACCGCACCTCCCTCTCGCGGCAACAACCCCAGCAGCACTCGCAGCAAGGTTGTCTTGCCCGCACCGATGCGCCCCGTGATGACGGTAAATGATCCTCGCTCAAGGCTAAAGCTGGCAGCCTCAATCCCATTAGAGGAGCCTGGGTAATGAAATACCAGGCCGGTGGCTTCGAGCCGTTTCAGGGTGTCGGCCTCGGTCCTTTGGATGTGGGTAGGCTCAGGCAGAGGGCCGCGCATGTGGACGGGGTTATATCTGACAAGCATCTCGGAAGGCGCGCCCTGTAACAGCTCGATAGCCCTTTGCAACGATATCTGCACCTGGCGATACTTGGTCAGATAGTTCCCGAACATGCTGATCACGACGGTCAGCCAGCCCAGGTACGATACGAAGAGTGCGAAATCGCCCACGGTAAAGCTGCCGCTGTGCATGGCCTGCGCCGCGACCAGTAGCATCAACCCGGTGCCCAGGTTGGCGACGTTGAAGGAGATCGAGCCTAGCAGCTCTGTGAGCAGCACGTCGTTGAGCGCGGCTTTTCGACGCGCCTCGTTCACTCCCCGAAAATGCGCTGCTACGTTCTCCTCAGCGCCCGCCACCTTTATCGCCAGTACTGCCCCATACACCTCGCCCAGTAGACTTGTCACCTCACCAATCGCTTCCTGGTTGGCTTTGCGATACTTCTGGATGCGCTTACTGGCAGTGTTTACAATGACCAGCACCGCCACGAGCGGCACGAAAACCGCCACCGTGATGAGTGGGTTGATGCTGATCAGTATGCTGAGAGCGAGGATCATGACTATCGCCTGGCCCAGGGGATCGAGCGTCCAGGTCAGGAAGCCGTAAATCTCCTCAACGTCATTGCGGAAGCGACTTATCGCCTCTCCCGTCGACGCGGGCAGCGCCTTCGCTCCTGGACGCTGTAGTATACGCTCGAACATATTGCGGCGCAGCAGCGCCGCCGTGGTCAGTTGCATGGTCACCTCGACCACATTAGCACCTAGATTGGATAGCATCTGGACGGGGCCTACGGCGGCGATCAGTGCGGCGTAGGTCCAGAGGCTGCTCTCGGCGGGGGCATTGCCGGTGAGGTTGTCGAATATCTCACGCACAAAGAGACCGGGGATCAGTGGAAAGAAGTAAAATAGCGAGCTTGCCAGCAGGCCGCTCAGCAGGTAAAGAGGAAAGCGGAAGCGGGCTAGCCGCCAGATATACCACCAGCTCTTCCGATTTTGGATTTTAGATTTTGGATTTTGGATTTTCACTACAGCCTTCTACCTGCTTATTGCCTCTAACACATCAAACCAGCACTTCTTCCAAACCGGCCTTCAGTAGTTGGGCGAAGCGAGAATTGGGGTCGCGCTCCAGAGCGGCTCGCTCGCCATACTCCTGGCACAGCCCGTCCTCCAGCACCATTATCGTATCGGCTCGCTGCACAGTGCCGAGTCTATGCGCGATGATTATGCCCGTACGCCCCTCAAGCAGGCGCGAAACGGCGTGCTCCAGCTTCTGCTCTGTAGCAAAATCGAGGCGCGAGGAGGCTTCGTCAAGGATGACCACTCCAGGGTCATGCAGGAAGACCCGCGCAAAAGCGAGGAGCTGCGCCTCCCCCGCCGATAAGCCGGACGCGCCGGGGGCTAATTTTGTGTCCAGCCCGTGCGGCAGGCCGTGAAGCCAACCCTCTAGACCCAGGTCAGCCAGCGCCCCTTCTACCTTGCTGTCGGGGATGGAGCGGTCGAACAGGGTAAGATTGTCACGCACGCTGGCGTGGAATATCTGGATGTCCTGGGTAACCATGCCCACGTGCCGCCGCAACTCTTTTATGAACATATCGCGCAGGGCCACCCCGCCCAGCTTGATGGCACCCCGTGTCGGGTCGTATAGCCGGAAGAGGAGGCGAGTCATCGTCGTTTTGCCTGAGCCGGTGCGCCCCAGCAGTCCCAGCACCTCACCCGGCCGCAGGTTGAACGAGATATCGCGCAGTATGATCTCCTCGGCGTCGTAGCCGAAGGCCACGCCGTCAAACTCCACAGAGAGCGCGCCTGCGGGGAGCGGCGTGCCTGGCCCGTCTTTGAGAATGCTTTGCGTGTTCAAAAGGTCGTAGATACGCGAGATGCCTGCGGCGGCCTGCTGTAGGTCTTGCATCTGCCGCGATATCTGCTCGATAGGGTTTCTCAGCAGAGAGGTGTAGTTGAAGATAATATACAGCGTGCCGATGGTGATCTGGCCCTGCATATAGAGATAGCCGCCTATGCCCATCGCGGCGGCCAGGCTGAACAAGAGGAAGGCAAAAGTAGTGTTCCAGGCGAGGCTGCCTACTATTGCTGCCCTGCGCTGCTTTTCTAAAAGCGCCCGGCTCCTGGCGTACAGCCCTCGCATCGCGTGCTGAATTGCCCCGCTGGAGCGTATATCTTCCGTAGCCGATAATCTCTCTTCCAGGTAGCCAAAAAGCTCGGCGCTTGCCTGCCTCCCTGCTTTGAAATGAGGCACGGCGAACCTTCGTAGCGAGTTCATCAGGAATATGCCGGATAGACTGCAAATACCCACCGCGACGCCCACGCGCCAGTCAATGGCTAGCAGCAGCGCCAGCACCCCAACAAGCAGGATGGCATTGCCCAGCAGATTGACCACGAAGCGCGAGAAGAAGTTGCCAAGCAGAGAGACGTCACCATCCACACGCTCAATCATCTCTCCGGGGGTGTGCGAGTTATGAAACCCAGGATCGAGGCCCAGGGTGTGCAGCAACAGGTCGTTGCGCAGCTTGTTGGTGGCGGTTAGCCCAATATTCTGGGCTACATAAGTCTCTATGACCGTTACGATTTGCCCAACAAATGCCAGCCCCAGGTAGAGCAAGGCCAGCCCGGTTAGAACGTCAAGCCCCTGGCTCTGCTGCGCATTCTGGCCGGTCGCGCTGTCTATGAAGCTACCGAGCACCTGTGGGTTGATCAGTTGGAGAGTGATGCCGCCGAACAGCAGCAGGCACAGCAACAGGGCGCGACGCCACTGCGGCCTGAGATATGTGCCGAGCAAAGTGCGGAAGGGACGGCGGCCCCTGACGGGAGGGCCTTCCTTATTGGCGGTTCGACGTGCGGAATCAACGGCCACAGACATGTTGACATTATACAGGTCGGTGGCAGCCCAGCCTATCGGTCTGTGGTATGAGAAGAGGAGTAGCGAATAATGCAGATGTAGGGGCGTGATTTATCGCGCCCTGGTTGGTACAGCATCCTCTTACTCCAGGGCGCGATAAATCACGCCCCTACAAATATTTCTCTTCATTTTTCGCCACTCTCAGGCAAGAGAATATCTTGACGACCAGCAAGCATCCCTCCTATAATCATAGGGTATCTTCCCCTCATCCTCTTAAACTAGAGGGATAACTACCACCTTAATCACGTATCACGTTCCATGGATATAGCAGTAATCGAACGGGCGCGTAATGGCGACGAAGAAGCTTTTGTGCTCATCTACGAGCGTTTCAGCCCGCAGATATATCGCTATGTCTACCGCCTCATCGGAAACCAGGAGCTAGCCGACGACATTACCCAGGAGACCTTCCTCAAGGCATTCCAGGGCATAAGAAGCATCGCCAGGGACTCCAACGTCAGCGCATGGCTATACCGCATAGCCTCCAACGCCTGCTTCGACATACTCCGCCGCCGCAAGCTGATCACCTGGATGCCCATCCTCGAAGAGAGTGAGAAGACAGCCGAGTTCACCTCCGACGACTTCGCGCCCCAGGTTATCGAGTCGCAAATAGTGCGCCGCACTTTACGCGAGATGCCCCCCGCGCTGGCCGTATGCCTCGTATTGCGCTCCGTAGAGGGCTTCTCTTGCGAAGAGATAGCCGAAATCCTCAAGATACCCAAGGGCACCGTCTTTAGCCGCCTTGCCCGCGCCCGCGAAGCCTTCATGCAGGGATACCGCGACTTCTCCCACAACACCGAGCCTCTCAGCGCGGATGGCCTGGGCGACAAAGGGGAGGGCTTCTAAGTGACCTGCGCGCGCTACCGGCAGCTAATATCGCGCTACATGGATGGCGAGGTCACGCCCCGCCAGCGCCGCGAGTTGCTCGACCACGTAGAGGGCTGCCACGAGTGCGCCGCATGGCTGGCCCGCGCACGCCAGACAGACGTGCTTCTCAAGGAAGCAGCCTCCGAGCCTCGCCCCTCTGACCGCGTGCGAAACGCCGTCCTAAGCTCCGTCAAGCACGACGAGCCAGCGCCTACCAGATCAATCCAAGCCACAACCCGTCCCAATTCCGCACTCCGCACTCCGCACTCCGCATTTAGAAAGTGGAGCTTGCTTGCGGCAGGTCTGCTCTTGCGGTTCGATCCTTCTCCGAAGCGCGTCGCATTTGCGGCAGCCACCTCCATCTTTGCCATGATCAGCCTGGCCTACTGGCTGAACATACTCCCTCCCATTGGGGGTTACAAAGAGCTTGGCTTCCTCGTGCCGGGCGAAGAAGCCCCCATTGCCGTCAACTCCACTCCTCTAGCGGCCATATCATCGGGCAAATACGGGGTTGGCGGTCCGGTAGCCATACCCAATCCGGTGCGCCTCTCGCCCACCGGCGATGCTCACGACGTTCCCCTCGGCGCGCCCATGAGCATCCGCTTCGACCAGCCTATGGACCGGGCCTCGGTCGAAAACGCCTGGGGCATAGACCCACCCGCAGCCGGGGCGTTCCAGTGGGCAGCCGACAACGAGTTGCTCTTCTCCCCGCACGAGCCGGGCCTGCTCAGGGGCATCACTTACACCCTGCTACTCAGCAGCACTGCGCGCTCCCTCACCGGCACGCCCCTCCGGCAGCCCATCACCTGGTCCTTCCGCACCAAAGAGCCATATGGCGTCATGCCGGACACCAATCCAGGCGCTACTCTATCCCCCACAGCCACACTCAGCCTCAATTTTGAAGCCCCCATGAACAGAGAACAAACGGCTGTGTCGCTCCACACGAGCGGGTCAAGCGAGGCTTTGCCCGCAACCCTTTACTGGGATCCAGATGGGCGCAAAGTCATTGTGTCGCCCGACGTACCGATGCCCGAAGGTACGGTCTATCTACGCACAGCAGCTACCTCACGCACCCAGGGTGGCGATACCCTGGGGCAGCCCCATGAGTTCGCCTACACCAGCACGCTCCCAACTTCGAGGGTTCGCTTGTTGGATGGGCGTGTCAGCGTAGTTCCCATGAGCCAGTCAGGAAGCGTAAAGTATGAAGTAAGTGCAGATGAAGCGCGTGAAGTCCCGGCGCAGGGTTACATCCCTGATGAAGATGCGAATTCCGGCCCTATCGTGACGTTCTCTCTGTACAACCTCCCCGCCGAGTACATATCTGCCCTGGGCGCGCAGAAGAGGCCCTGGCCGGTCTCCCTCCCCGGCGGGCTACCCGCTGGATTAGCGCCGGTCCAGACGTTCAGTTCGAGCCTGCCAGATGCGGGCAAATCAGAAGGCGCGGCCCCCGTGCCGGACGAGCTTCCGGCAGGCACGTATCTGCTCGTAGCTTCTACCCTGGCAGAAGAGGGGATTGTGACCGACTGGCAATTGCTGGCGGTTGCTGACCATAACCTGGTAGCTATCGACGACAGAGGTGGACCCTCCTTCTGGGCCACTGGCGAGCACGGCCACGCATGGGCAGGCAGCGAAATCTCTCTTTATTCGCCTGAAGGCTCACTCCTCCAGAAGGGGCTTACGGATGAGCGCGGCCTCTGGTCCCCCGACATATTGATGGAGAAAGCTACTCTGGCTATCGCCCGCGACGGTGCGGGTCATCTCGCCGCCATGACGCTGTCTCCCGGAACAGCCCCGAAGACGCAATCCAGGGACACCCTCGCGGCCACGCTACGCACCGACCGCGCGGAATATTATCCCGGCCAGACAGTCAACTTTCGCGTACTGTTGCACCCCACCACGGACGCCATTCCGAACACCCCCCTCACAGAGCGAGAGGTAGAAGTCTCTTTGCTCACCCCTCCAGGAAATGTGCTAAGGTCTCTCACCCTGAAACCTGACGATGCAGGAGGCGCAAGCGGCCTGTTCAACTTACCCACTGATTTACGCCCTGGAGAATACACGCTGCTGGCCCGTGCCGGTGGAGAGGAGCGTCGCTTCCCACTCTACGTGAAGCAACCAAAGAGCGACACCCTGGGCGTCTATATAGTGCCCGGAGCGCCGGAGGACGCGACCCCCCGCGTAATCACGCGTACTGTGAGCATTTTGGGGCCAAATGGAGGCGCTGCACCAGGCTCTGCCCTCACTATGACCCTCGGAATAATGGGCGACTCCTGGGTGTCAAGTCCGGTCACCGCTACCACAAATAGCGAGGGCAAGGCCACAGTCGTTATGACCTTACCGTCATGGATAGCGTCATATAACGACCCCAGCCTCTATCTTGCCACCACAGCAACGCTCAATGGCATGGCAGGGAGCGACAGCCAGTACCTCGACCTTACATCGTTTGGGGCGGCGCGAGCGGGTATGAGACAGTTGGTCTCCCCTGAGCTCAACCTGGCTGCTGTGGCTCGCCCCGCGAAGGATGGCAGCATCAACGTGCGTATCGTGACGCTGAACGGTAGCGGCGTCGATGGCGACGTGTTGCTAACGGCCTACCCCCCGGCGGGTGAGCAACAAACCTGGTCTCTCGACCTATCAAGCGCAGGCGACCTCACCGTGCCCCTCCCTCGCCACTACGCAGGAGGGCGCTTGAGACTTCTCAGGGCAGGAGTAGCAGGCTCGCGTGAGATGGCGCTCATGCCTCAGGTAGTTGGTGGGATCGAGCTACAAATGTCCGACCCGCTCCCCGCTTTGCCCAATGCACCTGTAGTGACCCTTCTAAGCCTCACAGACAGGGAAAGGCAGGGTGTAGCAGGTGTGGCGTCCATCTGGTTCAGGCGGGTTGCCGGGAGCGATATAGGCGATGCCATGGGAGAATCGCGTGGCTGGGAGCCAGACGTGACCCTCTCAGCCAGCGGCACCGTATCTGCCACCCTGCAAGCCCCGGGGACGCCGGGCCTCTGGTATATGCTATCGGAAGCGGTCACAGGAGACGGAGGGTACGTGCAGTCGTGGTCGGTGCTGAGAGTCCTGCCCGGCCCCTCGATCCAGACGCCATCTACCATTCAGGCTCAATCTATGGAACCCCAAACAGTCTCCATAGTAGTCCATAACCCAACCGACCAGTCTGCATCAGTCGTCATACGCATGGACGGCGAAGATGCAGTTAGAACCTTGAGCAGCGATTCGCAAACCCTATCTCTCGCGCCCGGTGGTAGCCGGAGAGTAGATTGGCGCTTGCAAGCCTCCAGGCCCGGCGCTCACCTGGCAACGTTCTCCTTCGCACCCGGACAATATGGCGCGGGAGCGTGGAGCCTCCCTATTGTGGCCTCTAAGAGCGCGCGCACGAACACTACCTATGTATCTGGGGTGATGTCCGGGGAGCGTTCTGTAGGCGTACTCGTCCCCTCAGGTCTATCTGCTGGCGGCGTAGAGCTACAGGTGCGCGCCTCTAGCTCGCTCTTGCCCGCGCTCGCAAGCATAGCCACCAACATCGCAAGCGATTCGCCATCCAAGCATGAGAGAGCTATGGCATCGGCGGCGCGCCTGAGTTCTTCTGCTTCAGTCGCCTGGGCTTATACTCAGGCAGGAGCGCAGATACCCGATAACCTCTCTCCAACAGCTGAAGAGGTAGCGAGCCTCCTGGAGCAAATATATTCAGCTCAGAACAGCGACGGCAGTTGGAGCGCCGAAGACGCCGTTGCGGAAGCGCCACTCGGCAGCATTACCGGCACGGCACATATTCTACTAGCGCTGAGGCACTACAGCCTCACCTCCCCAGAACGAGACCGCGAATCGGACCCGTATCCCCATGTAGATGTAGCTGTAATCGAGCGCGGGCTTGCCTATCTCGGCGCGGAGCTAGCCCGCCCAGTAAGGGACGATGAGGCTCTAGACAAACGCGCCTATGGCCTCTACGCACTATCTTCTTATGGAGTGCTCCAACCTGAGTTGGCTCGCCCCTATATAGCATACGCCTCCCCAGGAGCAGGTCTATCTTATGCAGGGCAGGCATGGTTAGCCCTGGCGCTCATGCAGTCGGGGAGCACCCAGGATGGCCTCGTGCTGGTTGGCAGGCTGCTCGATGACCGCATGAAGATTACGGCCGAAGCCGCCGCGCCCGTCCTCTATGCGCTCATTGTAGCGGACAAGGCTGCCACCCAGGCGGAGCCTGTTTACCAAGTAAGAGAGCCCTCAGCCTACGCGAGCACAGCCCCCACCTATGTCCGGCTTCTGATGGAGTCCAGGCAGGGCATCGGTTGGGCTGGCTACGGCGCTACCTCAGACGCGATGTGGTCCCTGTCACGGTACGCAGCCCAGTCGAGCGAAAAGGCGTTGAAGGGCTTGCCTACCCTCACCCTGAATGACCGCCCCGTGCAGGTTTCGTCAGATGGTAGCAACGGAAGCACGGTCTCCCTTATCATCTCCGGCAGCGAATTGCACGCAGGCACTAACTGGCTCAGACTGAAAGCCCCAACCCCAGGCCAACCGCTCTATTACAGCCTGACCTTGACAGCGACGAGGTAATAGAAGACAGAAGGCAGAAGGCAGAAGCAGTACTCATTATCAATCGTCCGTCGTCCGTCGTCCGTCGTCTATCGTCTATCGTCTATCGTCTATCGTCTATCGTCCTTCATCTTTCGTCCGAACTACACAGGAGCTCAATGGAAAAGCTAATAGTCGAAGGCGGACGCCCATTACACGGGGAGATAACCCCTGCCGGAAATAAGAACTCGGCCCAGCCGATGCTGGCAGCCTGCCTTCTCACCGACGCGCCCGTTACCTTGCGCAATGTGCCCAACATCGAGGACATTCGCGTCCTCTTGAGGCTGTTGAGGAAGATGGGCGTAGAGGTAGAGGACTTCGCAACTGGCAACAGAGCACGTTGTCACCTTGCGCTCTTCCGGTATAGACAGCCACCCCGACCAGGACCTCGGATCGAAAGTGCGTGGATCGCTCCTGATGGCCGGGCCGCTCCTGGCGCGCAGAGGACACGCTATAGTCGGACAACCTGGAGGCGACAGCATTGGCCGCAGGCGCATAGACACGCACAAGCTGGCTTTAGAGGCGCTGGGAGCTACGGTCAGCGTAAAAGATGACCGCTACGAAATGAGCGCAGAGCGCCTGCGTGGAGCCGACATCTTCCTCGACGAGGCAAGCGTGACCGGCACCGAGCAGGCCATCCTCGCGGCGGTCTGCGCCGATGGCACAACTATCGTCGGCAACGCCGCCTCCGAGCCTCATGTGCAAGACCTCTGCCATATGCTCAACTGCCTCGGTGCGCGCATAAGCGGCATCGGCACCAACACCCTTACCATCGAGGGCACAACCGGGGGTCTACATGGTGGCGAGCACACCATCATGTCGGACCACATCGAGGTGGGAAGCTTCATAGGTCTCGCGGCGGCAACGGGCGGGGAATTACGCATCCGCAAGGCCGTGCCGGAGCATCTCCGCATGGTGCGGTATATCTTCAAGAAGCTGGGCGTGCGCGTAGACGTGGATGGTGAGGATATAGTGGTGCCTGGCGGGCAGGACCTCAAGGTAGAGTACGATGTGCATGACGCCGTGCCGAAGATAGACGACGGCATCTGGCCCGCCTTCCCCAGCGACCTGATGAGTATCGCCCTCGTTACGGCTACCCAGTCCGAGGGCACCGTGCTCATATTCGAAAAGATGTTCGAGAGCCGCCTCTTCTTCGTGGACAGCTTGATAAGCATGGGCGCACGCATCGTACTGTGCGACCCGCACCGTGCGGTAGTAGTGGGAAAAGTGAAGCTGCGCGCCGACGAGATCACCAGCCCCGACATACGAGCAGGCATGGCCCTCTTGCAAGCCGCTCTGTGTGCCCAGGGCACAAGCACAATCTCCAACGTCCGCCAGATAGACCGGGGCTACGAAGCCATCGAAACCCGCCTGCAAACTCTAGGCGCAAAAGTCAGGCGCGTGAAGGATTGATGCGTGATTATTAAACGCCAAGACGCAAAGATAACCAAGAACGCTAAGATTTTATAAGAGTTTATGCGCTAGGCAATAGACTTACGTATCACGCATCAGACATTATCGTCTATCGTCTATCGTCTATCGTCTATCGTCCGTCGTCACGTTTCACTCCTCTATCTCCGGCGATTGGTCCTTTTGACGGCGTGGCAATCTCAGGTGTATGCCCCCGGCCCCTAGCCATAGCAGACCCAGCAATGTAAACAATATCCAGTCGGTACGCATAGGGGCAACCCTTTCCACTTTCCAATAACCCTTGCTTCGCTTCATATTTCCGTACGCCGCCGAGTTACGTGCCCGGCCTTGAGGTGTGCGGATGTTACACCCGCCATAGGGTGGTGTCAATGGTTTTTGCACATCCAACCATCATTTCCCTGCGCCCAACCCCAACTTCTCTTCCTTCTAAATATTGGCTCCGCTGGAGCCAATATTTAGAAGGAAGAGAAGGTTTACCCTTTACCTCGATCCTACGCACTTATCCACACTAAAAAGGTTGCTATCCCACACAAAATATCATATAATATCATTAACGATTAAGTGATTGCTAAATCGAACAGGAGCAAAAATGGCTATTGTAAAGGAAAAGAAGAAAGCGGCAATAACCTTGCTTCGCACTAAACCTGCAAGCGACGTATGCGAGACGCGTTGCGTCCACCCTGAAAGCGTGCGCGCCGGGCGTGAGGCGCTCTTACCGCAGCACGAATACCATGCGTTAGCTGCCACCTTCCAGGCGCTCGCTGACCCGAGCCGCGCCAAGATAGTCTACAGCCTCCTCAGCCAGGAGCTATGCACCTGCGACCTGGCAGCCATAGCTGGCATCAGCGAGTTGGCAGTCTCCCAGCACCTGCGGGTCTTACGTCACCTTCACCTCATCAGGAGCAGGCGCAACGGCAAAGTAATCTACCACTCTCTCGATGACGAGCATATCCGTACCCTGTTAGCAGTCTGCTTGGAGCACGTCCGGGACTACTAGCCTAAACGCAAAGAATAAGAACCCACAAATGATTACCACAGAAAATCCAAAATCCAAAATCCAAAATCCAAAATCGAATGCCCTCCTTGAGTTCACCATCGAAGGGATGGACTGCGGGGACTGCGCGCGCACCATAGAGAAGGCGGTGGGCGCGCTACCCGGCGTGGAAACAGCACGGGTGAACTTCGGCGCTGCAAGGCTATCCGTCGTTCCCACAAAAGGCAAGCTCAACAGCATCGAAACAACCATCGAGCGAAAGGTAAACGAGGCTGGCTATAGAGCTACTCCACTCCAGGCGCGTGCTCATCTGATAGAAGTCCCCTTCTGGCGGCGAGAACGCCGGGTGTTGACCACAGGCGTTGGAACCTTATTCGCGCTGGCTGCTTTCGCCCTATCGCTCTTCGGAGTCGCTCCCTGGTTTGTCAATTCCCTCTACGCAGTGGCAATCGTGATAAGCGGTCTGGGCTTCGCAAGAGCGGGTCTGCTCGCGTTGCGCGTCGGGCGGGCCGATATGAACTTGCTCATGTCCGTGGCGGCGATAGGCGCGGCTGCGCTTGGCGACTGGGCCGAAGCCGCTACGGTAGTCCTCCTCTTCGCCTTCGGCGGCACCCTGCAAGCGTATACCCTCCAAAAGACGCGCGGCGCGATACGCGCGCTAATGGACCTCTCCCCGGACACCGCGCTTGTGCGCCGCGTCGACAATAGCTCAGGCTTACCCATCATGCGTGAGGTGCGCGTCTCCGTAGAGGAAGTACTGCCTGGAGAGACCGTGCTGGTTGGTCCGGGCGAACGTGTTCCCCTCGATGGCATCGTCTTGCAGGGTATATCTTCAATCGACCAGTCCCCCATAACGGGCGAAAGCGTGCCGGTTGACGTAGAACCTGGATCGCAAATCTTCGCCGGGACCATCAATGGGCCTGGCGTGCTTACCATGCGAAGCACAAGCGCCGCCGGTGATACCACCCTTGCCCGCATCATCGGCATGGTCGAGGAGGCCCAGGCCCGCCGCGCACCCTCCCAGCAGTTCGTGGACCGCTTCTCAGCGATTTACACGCCCCTGGTCATAGCGGGAGCGGCCCTCGTGGCGCTGATACCCCCGCTCTTGTTAGCACAGCCCTTCGCGGAGTGGGGTTACCGCGCGCTGGTGCTGCTGGTGGTAGCGTGCCCGTGCGCGCTGGTCATCTCGACGCCCGTCAGCATCGTCTCCGCAATCGGTGCCGCTACCAGGCATGGCGTCCTTATCAAGGGCGGGGAGGCGTTGGAGGCGCTGGGCAAGGTGCGCGTCGTCGCCTTCGACAAGACCGGCACTCTCACCGAGGGTCGCCCGCAGGTAGTCGCCGTTCGCGCTGCTGACGGCGACGAGGATAGGTTGCTCACAATGGCTGCTGCGGCTGAATCCCGCTCAGAGCACCCCCTGGCGAGAGCCGTCGTACACGCGGCGCGCGATCTTCACAAGAACCCATCTGCGCTAGAGGCAACTGGCTTCACCGCCCTGCCCGGCCTGGGTGCGCGCGCCGACATAGGTGGCGAGACAATCTATGTAGGCAGCCCGCGCCTCTTCAGGGACCATCACATCGAGCTAAATGGCATAGCTTCCACGCTCGACGCTCTCAATGAAGAGGGAAATACCGCAGTGCTTGTGGGCACTACTGACGGCGTGCAGGGAATAATAGCCCTCGCCGACAGGTCCAGGTCCAACGCCCAGGCCGCGATTGAGGAGCTACGCCAATCAGGTATCCGCCATATAGCCATGCTCACAGGCGACAACCGCCGAACAGCCGAGGCGATAGCACGCCAGCTCAATGTAGATAGCTGCCACGCTGAGCTTCTCCCAGCCGAGAAGGTAGAAGCAGTCCGGCGCATCGCCGCGGAGCATGGCCCCATAGCAATGGTAGGCGACGGCGTGAACGACGCGCCTGCACTCGCCACCGCCGACGTGGGCATCGCCATGGGCATCGCAGGCACAGATGCCGCATTGGAAGTCGCTGAGGTCGCCCTGATGAGCGACGACCTCTCGCGCCTCCCCTACGCGATAACCCTCTCACGCAAGGCATTAGGCGTCATCAAGGCCAATATAGGCGTATCGCTGGCGACGAAAGTAATAGCCCTCATTCTCGCAAGCCTCGGTATGCTCCCCTTATGGGGCGCGATCCTGGCCGACATGGGCGTCTCCCTCCTGGTAACCCTCAACGGGATGAGGCTGCTAACATACAAAAGCTAACAGCAGGCGTGTGCAAACCCGTAAGCGAAAGTCCAATTCCTGTACCTACACTCTGTATCTACATATGAAAGAGGTGTTGGGCGCGCCCAACACCTCTTTCATTTATCGGCTAGAACTCGCCACCCACCCCACAATATGCTATCCTTTTATTGACTTCATGGTCTATCGTCCATCGTCCATCGTCCATCGTCCATCGTCCATCGTCCATCGTCCATCGTCTATCGTCTATCGTCTATCGTCTATCGTCCGAGAGCAAAGGTATGTCCGTAGAGACCTTTTACGCCACCACTGCACAGTTATGTTTTACCCTCCTGGGATTCTGGTGGGCCGTGGTGCAGTTCAGACATGCAGAGTGGATGCGAAAACCGGGATACCGGCGGATGGCGCACGCAGTGTCGCTCTACTTCCTCGTGCCAGGAATGATGTCCCTTGTAGCCCTCATCGCCGGTGACGCCAGATACCTGTGGCAAGTGACCTTCGGTATTGCTGGACTGGTTGGTATGATTGCCACCGTGATAGTCATCAACGCCGTAAAGGTAGAGGAAGAAAGTATACAGATACCCCGCGTGGTGCAATGGATAACGGTGCCTTTGTATGCACTCATAACCCTGATCGCGTTGAGACCGGAGGTGGGGCAAGACCTGGGTATCGCCCTCCAGCCCCTGGAGCTAGAGGGTATCCTCTTCTCAGCGATGATATTCCTCGGCATAAACTTCGCCTGGCTCCTATTCTCTGAGCCTTTGAAAGAGCAATAACACACTATGTCACTTCCCCCATATCAACCTACCGGCAACTATACCCCACAGCCCCCTGACCGCACACCGAAGCTGATAGCTCTTACCATTGCGCTCGTAATTGGCGTATCGGCGCTGGTTATCGCATCAACATACCTGTTAGGTTGGCGCCACGACCTTCGGCCACGCCCACCGTCATCGCGCAGGTAACCTCCCAGCCAACTCGCCTGGGCACGCCAGTCCCTACCGCCATTAGCCTCGGCACGGCAAGCGTTACACCTGTAGCATCGCCCAGCGTAGGGGCAGGTGACATTACGCCTTCGCCAAACGCCACCGTCTCTGCTGATGCGGATGCCACGCTACGGCTTTTGGATAGCATCGAGGTCCCCAAGCGCGACCTTTACTCCATCGTCCAGAGACTCAAGCTGAAGAGCACAACCCCCATCCCTCACACTACAGGCAACCCACCCAGTAATTACCAGGAGGGTCATACCGATACCTTCTACGTCAACAACATCAGCGAGCACAGGTATTACACAGTCACTGCCACAATACAGAGGGTCACCGACCACGCCTACTGGTACGCTCAGGACGGCAAACCTATTGACAGGTCCGCGCTAGAGGATGCGGCGCTCGCCTTCGATGAGCAAATATACCCCAACAATCGTTCGCTATTTGGCTCCGAGTGGTCGCCAGGCGTGGACAACGACCCTCGCCTCACCGTGCTTTTCGCCGACATACCGAATGTCGGCGGATATTACTCGTCCGCGGACGAGTACACCCGCGCTATCAACCCGTTCAGCAATGAGCGCGAGATGATCTATATCAACACCGGCAGCGGCTGGTTCGGCGTCGAAAGCACCCTCGCCCACGAGCACCAGCATATGATCCACTGGAACGAGCACGCCAATCACGACGTATGGCTCAACGAAGGAATGGCGGTGCTGGCGAGCGCGCTCAACGGCTACGAGGACGTAGGTGTAGACTTCGATTTCATGATCGACACCGATATACAGACTCAACGCCTGGGAGGCCACCCCCAATGAGTCGGGTCCCCATTACGGCGCGGCCTTCCTCTTCCTTGATTACATACGAGCGCACTACGGCGGCAAAGAAATACTTAAAGACATCGTATCGTCCACAGGCACGGGCATCGATGCGATTGACAATGCGCTAAAGGCCCTCGGCAAGCAGGAGCAGTTCAAGGACGTGTTTGAGCGATGGACGGTAGCAAACCTCCTGGATGGTCAGGAAAGTGCGGCGAGAGAGGGCCTCGATTACCCCGACCGCGACGTGAGCGTATCGCCACACGTTAGGGTGGGCAGCTACCCGAAGGACTACAGGGGTACGGTGTCGCAGTTCGGGACTGACTACATAGAGTTGAGCGCGCCGGACAGCGGCAATTCATTGAATGTTCACTTTACGGGCAAAACCGAAACACGAGTGATAGACCCACCCGCGCACAGTGGCTCTTCTATATGGTGGAGCAACCGGGGCGACGTGAGCAATATGAACATGACGCGGGCGTTCGACCTTCGGAACCTGCAAGCGGCCACCCTGGACTTCTACGCGTGGTTCGACGTCGAGAAGACCTTCGACTTCGCCTACGTAGAAGCTTCCACGGATGGCGGCGCAACCTGGGCCAGCCTCAAAGGTGAGTACACCACTACCGATAACCCCAACGGCACCAACCAGGGCAACGGCTATACGGGCAAGAGCAAGGACCAATCAGGTGCCGACCCTGGCGGATGGCTAAAGGAAAGCATAGACCTGGGCGAATACGCGGGCAAAGAGGTGATGCTCCGCTTCGAGTACATCACCGACGACGGCTACAACGCGCAGGGGTTCGCCGTAGACGACATCTCGATCCCTGAGCTTGGCTACGTCGATGACGCCGAGAGCGACACCGGCTGGCAGAGTACGGGCTTCGCCCGCATCCACAACTCCCTCCCCCAGCAATTTACCTTGCCGCCATAAAGCTCAATAGGAATGGCTTCGAGATACAGCCCGTAGAGGTCGGCCCCTCAGGCGACGTAAGCTTCACGATAGATGGCCTCGGCACGACCTACGATACTGCGGTGCTTATCGTCGCGGGCGAAACGCCCCATACGCTGCTGAAAGCAGAACTACAGCCTGAGCGTGCAGCAAGGACCGTAAGATCGCTGTTTAGTATATGAACAGCAGAGTAAAGTTGATTATCGGGACGTGCTATGCCAAAAATCATATTTATCTACTTAGAAGATGAGCTTGCTGCCAAGTTAGATGCGCTCGCTGCCTCAATGGAGCGTCCTAAATCGTGGGTTATTGAGCAAGCGATAATAAACTACGTAGATGAGCAATCATGGCAAGTTGAGGCAGTCAGGGAGGCCTTGCAAGATTACCGCTCAGGCACAGCAATCCTGGTGCCTCATAAACAGGTGATGCAAGAGATCGAGGAGCTTGAAACAAAAATAAGGGCTGCGCTCCCGCGATAATCGCATCGTTACCCTTAAGTAAGACGCTTTCCTAAAAGGCTATTTAAGAACAATACGCTTTTGCCTGTCATTCTGAGCGAAGCGAAGAATCTAAAGCTGCCCCCACACGTCCAAGCTCGGAGATTCTTCGCTTCGCTCAGAATGACAGGCAGAATAGTGCTTCGTTATTGATAGGCGCTCTCGTCTCAACTCTGTTCTTGAACAGATTCTTAGCCTCTGAACAGGCCCCCTAAAGACCACTTCTTCCCGCTTACCCTTTCAGGGGTGACTTCGAGAGGCATATTCGCAAGTATCCTTGCAGGGTTGTCCTGAACTAACGCACGAGCAGCTTCCGCACCTACCAATCCTTCAGCGACTCTCAACGCTTCGCGCAATTGCGGCATACGCCTCCGCACCGTCAGCCCGTGAGCGTCCGACGCAAGGAAATGAGCCAGGTTGTGACGCACCAACGTCTCGGCGCATCGCCTCGATGCAGGCCCATGCTCGCCCAGGAGCGCGGCTGCCGTCACCTGCGCCAGCACACCCCTCTCCACAAGAGCATACATGCGGTTGGGGTCATTTTGAATAGGGATATAGCGTTCAGGGTGGGCGAGGATAGGGATGTATCCAGCCAGTTGCAGGTTGAATAGCGTCTGGTCGGCGTAGGTGGGCCACGGCTGGTACGGAGTTTCGACCAATACGTACCGGCTTCCCGCAAGCGTCCAGAGCGCGCCCGACTTGAGAGCAGCGGGCGTGTCAGGTCGCAAGAAAATCTCCACCCCCAGCTCAAGGCGTATATTCAATCCCGCCGCGACCCACGCTCCCTGCACAGCCAGCAAGCGTGCCTGCATAGCTTCAAGCCCTACATTGGAGGCTTCTTCGCTATGCGATGTGGAGATGATAGCCTCTATCCCTTCCTCAGCCGCCACGCGCCCCATACCAACCGAAGTCTTCATATCGGGCGGCCCATCATCGAGGTCAGGGATGATATGAGTGTGGATGTCTATCACTTTAGGGGTCAGGGATTAGGGGTCAGGAGTCAGGAATCAGGGATTAGGACTCATATTCTACTGATTCCTGACTCCTGATTCCTAGCCATAATACTCGTACGCGCTCTTATCGAGCTTGGCGTTGTTCAGCACTACGCCCAGGAGGTTGGCGTTTACTTGCCGGAGGATGTCGCGTGCTTTAGAGGCAAGGTCGCGTCGCGTCTTACCTGCATTTAACACCAGGAAGACTCCATCTACGCGGGGAGCCAGCACGGCTGCATCCGTCACGGCGATCACGGGAGGGGTATCTATCAGCACGTATTCAGCTTTGTTACGGAGGAGGGCCAGTATATCGGCCATGCGCTGCGAAGCCAATATCTCGGCGGGGTTAGGCGGCACAGGTCCACTCGTCAGCACCTGCAGATTAGGCACTTCCGTATCCTGCAAAGGCAGGTCAACGTCCTGGCCCCCATCCTTGCGCGCCATCTCCGTCACGAGAGTAGTAAGGCCCGATTCGTTGGAGAGGCCGAAGAGCTTGTGCAGGTGCGGGCGGCGCAAATCGGCGTCTACCAATATCGTAGGCGACCCGGCGGCGGCGAACGTTATCGCAAGATTGGCGATGGTCGTGGATTTGCCGTCATCGGGACTGGTAGAGGTCGCCAGTATGGTATGCACAGGCTTATCGGGGCTGGCGAACTGAATATTGGTCCGCAAAGCGCGAAACGCCTCCGCCGCCGCCGACCTCGGCTCCGTAAGGGCAACCAGGCCCGCGCTGCTCTCTTCCTTAGTTTTGACTCGTCTTGCCAATTGTCCCTCCGGTAGTTAGTGGCTGGTAGCTGGTAATAGGTGATAGAGAATCCCTATCCGTCGTCCTTCGTCCTTCGTCCTTCGTCCTTGCTAGCACGTGGAATTATCCCCAGCGTGTTAAGCTCCGTATACTGCTTGATATCCGCAGGAGTCTTAATCGTCGTGTCCAGCAACTCAAGCCCAATTGCCAATAGAAGGCCGAGTATAAGGCCAAATAAAGCCGCCGCACCCGCATACAAGAGCGGGCGAGGCTGGTAGGGCTGAGAGGGCACTTCGGCAGCCTGGGCTATCACCCACACGACCTTATTACCACTCGCCAGAGCCTGGTTCTCTGCGGTCTGGCGCTCCACGAACGCCTGCGAGATAGCCTCTGCTATCTGTGCGGCCAACACACTGTCTTGATTATCCACCGTCATAACGAGTGAGTTTTGGTCGGGACGTGGCTGCACCTTTATCTGGCCGGACAATGCGCTCAGGTCCACCGTGCGCATCAAATTACCATCTACCACAGACGTCCAGAGGCTCTTGCTCCCCAGCTCCTGGGCGTAGGTGCTCATAGTTTTCTTGATCGCCTCTATGAGACCATTATCAGGAGGTACAGGCTTTGCCACAAGTGTCACCTGCGCCTGATACACACGCGGCTGTGCATTGGTGTAAAGGTACGCGACGGCGGCAGCCGACAGCATCACCAACAACGCCAGCCACCACCGCTTACGCAGGCCGCTCCATATTTGTCTCAGGTCAAGCTGCATGTGTTTGTTCAAAGTTCAAAGTTCAAGGTTCAAAGTTCGAGGTTCGAGGTTCAAGACGCTCTAGCTGACTGTCGGGACCTTCTGTGTGGTACTCTGGACCTGAAGCTTCCTTAAATTTGTTTCCTTTGTAATCAGAGGCATTGAGGTAACGCATCAAACCTGCTATGAGACGGCTCAATTCGATTACAGAGTTATATAGCTGCTGAAACTCACTTTGTTGAAGGAAGCCCGCGTCCAGTGCGACATATAGCTGGGAGCGAATTTCACCTGCGGAGCCTTTTGCTAGGGCAAGAAACTGTCGAAACTCTTTGTTGCCTTCTCGCTCAAATCCTTCTGCAATATTGGACATTACGGATACAGCTGCCCGCTGAATTTGATCACAAAGGCCGAAGTTCCGTGAAAATGCGCCCTTCGAGCTTACAGCATATATCTCTCTTGTTACTAATCGTGCCTTCTTCCAGACTTCAAGTTCCTCAAACTGCCGGGCACTCGTCATGTGCTCACTCCTCGAGCCTTGAGCCTTGAACCTTGAACTTTGAACCTTGAACTACGTCCTCGGTATCGCCCCAATCACAGGAAGATCGAGCACTTTACGAGCGTCCCTTTCGTCCCGGACACTATTATCGAGGTATTCAAGCAAGAAGGCTATAGCAAGGGCGGCGACCAGGCCCATGATTACGCGGATTATCGCGTTGGTAATGTCCTTAGACACGCTTGAGGTCATGTCGTCATTAGTCACGGTGTTTATCTGCGCGATAATCGGTCTGTCCGTATTCTCGCCTCTATAGACTTTCATCAGACCTTCGGTGAGCACGATGCTCGATCCTTCCAATATAGCTTTAGTGAGGTCCCTGCTTGAAGTTTCAGCGAAGACGCGCAACTCCCTGTGACGGCGCTCCGCGCCTACGACGTCGCTAACGTTCTTAGGCCTCATCCTATCAACTTCGACCATGAGCTTCGTGGTGTCGCTGACTACTATGTTGCCCGCGGGCACCTCTTTCTTGATGGTGTCAAGTACGCTCTGCCCAAACGCATCGCTCTCTACGATCTGCGTATAGTCGTCAACGAGGTACTCTGAAGCGATCCAGTTGTAGTAGTCATTGAATGTGAATATCTTCGTCGGATCGGTTGGGGTATTCTGCTGTCTGACCGTAAAGATAGTCTCAGCCTTGTATTGCCTGACCGAAGTGAAGAACGAAAAGGCGCTGAACAACGTAGCCAGCACCGCGATAGCCAGCACCAGCCACCGCCTTCTCATTATGACGTTCCAGTATTGCCGTAACTCCATGATTCTCCTTTTTTGACGACGGACGACAGAAAGTAAATTCACCGCAGAGACGCAGAGTTCGCAGAGTTTATTTTATGGAAGTATGTACTCCGTCATCACGTTTCACGTTTCACGTTTCATCGTCCGTCGTCCGTCCAACAAATTCCGCTATTTTCCGCTTGAACACCTCTGTATCAAAGCCTTCGGCGTGGCGGCGTATGGCGGATGGATCGTACAGTCGCGGGTTGAATCGGCTGGCGGTCTCGGCCAGGGCGTCCGGTGTCTGCTCGCTGAAGAACGCGCCGGTCACGCCAGGCACAACCGTTTCGAGCGCGCCGCCCGCGCCGTATGCTATCACTGGACGGCCTGACGCTTGCGCCTCCAGGGGCGATATGCCGAAGTCCTCCTCCCCCGGAAAGATGAACGCTTTGCACCCCGCGTACAGAGCCTTGAGCCTCTCGTCCGATACCGAGCCTACGAACTCTATATTGGACCCGGCTCTTGCCCGCAACTCCGCTTCCTGCCGTCCCTTCCCCACAATCTTCAGAGGCAGACCCAGCTTGCTGAAGGCGTCCACCGCGAGGTCTATCCGCTTGTACGGTATCAGGCGCGACACAATCAGGAAGTAATCTTCCACGCTACCGTCTGACCTGGGCTTATACAAACTCGTATTCACGGGCGGATTTATGACCGTAGCCTGACGCCTGTAGCGCTTGCGTATGCGGCGAGCGGTGACAAGCGAGTTGGCTATATAGGCGTCCACCCGCCCTGCCGAAGCCTCGTCCCAGAGTCTAACATAGTTCATCACCAGGGGCAAGACGAAGCGCGCTTTGCTCGCGGCGCGCTCCCCCTCCATGTAGCTGTGGTAGTTCCACGCGAAGCGCATCGGCGCATGGCAATAGCAAACGTGAAGGGCGTCAGCCTCCGTGATAACCCCCTTGGCGAAGCGGCTGCTGCTGCTCAACACAACATCGTACCCCGACAGGTCAAACGTCTCGAAGGCTGTAGGGTAGAGGGGGAGGTACAATTGGTGGAATTTAGCTATGCCAGGCAGCTTCTGCATAAACGACGTGTAAATCTTCCATCGCCTGTAATGCGCAGGCATCTGCCCCTTCGCATACACAGCGGTGTACAAAGGCGCGTCGGGATAGATGTCGTGTAGCACATCCACCACACGCTCGGCCCCACCATATTGTATCAAGTCGTCATGCGCGAGAGCGATGTTCATAAGGGTTCAAAGTTCAAGGTTCAAAGTTATCGTCTATCGTCTATCGTCTATCGTCTATCGTCCAACTACTAAAATCAGTTAAAGCTGTCTAAACATTGAAAAATAGGCATTTTTAGAGTATACTTAACGTGTATCATACCTGAGTAACACAGAGCATTGTACAACATAAAGAATGGTTGCGGCACGAACCGTGCTGGTATTGGACCGGGAGGTTAGTAAAATGGTTGCTGAGACAAAGACCCCTGAGATAGGGCTTGCTACTGAAGGCTATCGCTATGGCTTCTCTATGCCGGAGAATTACGCGTTCAAGTCCCGCAAGGGGCTGGACGAAGCCATGGTGCGCGAGATTTCCTCGATGAAGGGCGAGCCGGAGTGGATGACCCGCTTCCGGGTGCGCGCCCTGCGCCTCTTTGAGAACAAGCCGATGCCCCAGTGGGGTGGCTGGCTGAACGACATTGACTTCTCCGACATCTATTATTACGTGAAGGCTTCGGACAGAAACAGCACAAGCTGGGACGACGTGCCCGCCGAGGTAAAGAACACCTTCGACCGCCTGGGCATACCGGAGGCCGAGAAGAAGTACCTGGCAGGCGTGGGCGCTCAGTACGAATCCGAGGTAATCTACCACTCCCTGCGCGAAGACCTGGAGGAGCTGGGCGTCATCTTCACCGACATGGACACGGCAGTTCGCGAGTACCCCGACATCGTGAAGGAGTACTTCTCCACCATCATCCCCGCGGGCGACAACAAGTTCGCCTCGCTCAACTCCGCCGTGTGGTCAGGAGGGTCATTCGTATACGTCCCCGCAGGCGTCAAAGTGGACGTGCCTCTACAGGCGTACTTCCGCATCAACGCCGAGAACATGGGCCAGTTCGAACGCACGCTCATCATCGCCGAGCCTGGCTCTTACGTCCATTACGTAGAGGGCTGCACCGCGCCTACGTACACAACCAACTCGCTCCACTCTGCCGTCGTTGAGATCATCGTCAAGGAAGGCGCGAGAGTGCGCTACACCACCATCCAGAACTGGTCGCACAACGTCTACAACCTCGTGACCAAGCGTGCCGCTGCCTACCGCGACGCGACGATGGAGTGGGTGGACGGCAACCTGGGCAGCCGCCTCACCATGAAGTACCCCGCCGTGTGGCTGATGGAGCCTGGGGCGCGGGGCGACGTGCTATCGGTAGCCTTCGCGGGCGACGGCCAGCACCAGGACGCGGGCGCGAAGATGGTCCACAAGGCCCCCTACACGACCTCCAACGTCGTCTCCAAGAGTATCTCGAAGGGCACGGGGCGCGCCACCTATCGTGGCCTCCTTGAGGTAGCCGAGGACGCGCACCACTGCAAGGCCAACGTCAAGTGTGACGCGCTCCTGCTGGACGACACCTCCCGCTCCGACACCTACCCGACCATCAACGTGGCGAACAACTCGACCACGATACAGCACGAGGCCACCGTCTCGAAGGTCGGCGAGGACCAGCTATTCTACCTGATGTCTCGCGGCATCTCCGAGAATGAAGCCACTTCGATGGTAGTCAACGGCTTCATCGAGCCAATCACGAAGGAAATCCCGCTGGAATACGCAATCGAGCTGAACAGGCTGATCGAGTTGCAGATGGAAGGGTCTATCGGATAATAGCCTGCAATCTGCGGTTTATCTTTGGAAGGGGTGGTCCATGTTGGGCCACCCTTTCTTGTATAATTGTAGCAGGCGGTGGCATATAGGAGGTGGACACAGAAATGACTATAACAACTGTTGACGTGCGAGACCCCCAAACACAATTGCCCAGATTGTTAGCTCTGGTGGCTGAAGGCACTGAGGTAATCCTTACCGACGGTGCTAAAACATTGGCCCGCATTGTGCCGGTCAATGGCGAGCAAGAGCGGCCACAGCGCATCGCCGGTCTACATCCCGGCGCCATCTGGACCAGCGAAGACTTCGATGACCCTCTACCCGACGAGTTCTGGCTTGGGGAGGCATGAAGCTGCTGCTGGACACTCATACGTTCATTTGGTGGGATAGCCAGCCTGCCAGGCTATCACCAAGGGTGCTCACCCTGTGCCAAGACCAGGCAAATACCTTATTACTTAGCGTGGCCAGCGTCTGGGAGATACAAATCAAGCATCAGCTTGGCAAATTGCAATTAGCTATGCCCCTCGCTGATCTCATAGCAAGCCATCAGCAATCGAACAGCCTTCGGGTACTTCCTGTTGAATTACCGCATGTACTCGCCTTGGATAACCTTCCCATGCACCATAGAGACCCGTTCGACCGTCTGCTCATCACCCAGGCACAAGTGGAAGGTATTGTGCTGCTCAGTGGGGATGCGGTATTCGCACAATACCCAGTAGAAGTTCTGTGGTAGCAAATACAAAAGAGATGGTTGATAGTCAACGGCTTCATCGAGCCAATCACGAAGGAAATCCCGCTAGAGTACGCGATTGAGTTGAACAGGCTGATCGAGTTGCAGATGGAAGGTAGTATCGGTTAGTGTAACCTGAGAAAGACAAATGGGCGGTTCGTTTGGGCCGCCCATTGTGCTATAATTCTCTCGCATCAACGGGCATGAATAGGTCATAGAGGTCAACTAGACCTCCGCTTCACCTGTTTCTCGCTAAGGTCAGGGCTATGAATTCAACCAACACGGCTGATATTACAACTAAGTTACACTCTGAAGTCTTACAGAAGCTTGTTCAGCAGATCGTAAATGGCTTTCACCCTCAGAAAGTGATCTTGTTTGGCTCCTATGCGTATGGAGTGCCAAGAGAAGATAGCGACTTAGACCTGCTCGTGATAATGGAGGCTGGAGGCAGGCCATTACGTGCTGCTGCAAATATTGCGGCTGCCGTTGACCACCCCCTTGCGTTGGATATTCTTGTGCTTGAACCTAGGCAATTACAGTCGGCTTTGGAGCGTGAGTTCACCTTCGCTACAGAGGTGATGACCAGAGGAATAGTGCTCCATTCTGGCCAGGGGCTTTGAGCAACGAGCAAAGTGGAAGATACTTGCAGAGAGGCGCGTAGGGAGGAGGGGAAGGGAGCCGAGATACGAGGAGGCGATTGCTCAGTCTCACGAGCGTGAAATGTCCTCGAGATAGCGGTCCACTATGGGAGGGTTGAGAATAGGTTTGAGATCGTCGCGTAGTTCTAACAGGGAGGATTTGGCCTTTTTCCAGACTTCGTCGAGTTTGGTTAGTTCGTCGGGAGTTGGTGGCGAGTCTTTTTTTATTCTGGCCTTCTGTACGTTTTCCATGCTGAGCAAGACGTATTCGCTAAGAATGGCGATCAAGTTTTCGGTGATACTGGTAGTTTTGCTGTCAAGATAGGTTGAGGCGACGCCGAATGCATCTTGAACGGCTCGGTGCCCATTAACAGCTCGAGCATCACTTCTGTAGGTTCTTTGCGGAATTGGAGGTTCTGCTCTTCAGCTTGGCGGAGGCACGTGGTAGCTTTGGCGTAGAGATCGTTGAGTGCTTCGTAGCGGCGTTTGAGTGCGAACTCAGCATACCATTGTTGGCGGTCACGGGCGTCTTTCTTGCTGGTGAAGTACTGGGGGATTATGGTTGCGAGCAGGGTGCCGCTGATGCCGATGATAGCGAGCCAGAATTCTGGTGACATAGTTTGAGACTCCTTTATTGTGGGGCTTCGGTATTATATAGCATCCTGTGTAGTTTTGTTTGCCTCTTGGCCTGGTCGCCCGAGGAGCGCGGTTGATTTAGCACTGGCCTGCGCCGCTTTTTGGGGCGAAGCATTCCTCTGCGCGTAAGGACTGGCCGTGATGTGAATCCTTGATTATGTTACTTCTTTAGATAGCTTGGTTGAAGTTTGTGCCTACAATAAGTATGGCTATCGAGAAAGCATCACTCCAGTTTGGTTGGCGTTCTGCAAGGGTTTTGAGTATTGTGTCTCGTTTTTCTTCGTCGTTATTTTGTGTTGCTTCGTGGAGTTCATTTGCAAGATCAAACTGCTCTCGAATTGCCCTGCGTGCTTTATTTATGGCATCGCGTTCTTCCTTCTTGAAGTATTGTAAGGTGACGACTAGAAGGTTGTTGAGGTCAATGTTGCTTTGGCCGTAGTTGTTGATTTCTGTTAATGTGTCTTTCTCGTAGGTTGGAGATTCCGGGTTGAACGTGCTGATCATGTTTGTAGCATTGTGGAGAGCGAGTAATACATCTTGAATTTTCTTTACTTCAATGTCGAGTAAATATTGGTCGCGGAGGCGTTCAGCCTCTTCGCGCCTATTCATTAGGGTAAAGATGTGTGAAAGAGTGGCGCCGAGTAATGTGCCGCCCACCGCGCCAGCAACAGCAATGATGGCGGCCCATACAGTATCTGACATGCTGGGAACTCCTTATTGGTTCAGTGCGGCCATTATAACATCCTGTAGTGGCTTGTGATCGGGGAAGGGGCAGGCGAAGTGGGGATCTTCCTGCCTTGTCTAGTCTGACCACGCAACAAGAACTAAAGAGATGATAGTAACGACGACACCCATTGCAGTATATTCAGCTTCTCATGTGGCAATATCCGGGCCCCACATAACAGCGCAAACGAAGACAAAGCCCTGGTCAAGAACCACTGATAAACTTGAGAGTAGGTCCATATTTGCTCCATAGGTTGTGAGAGCTAATGCAAGCTGGGCCTTAGACCCCAGCATAGCTGCTTACCCAAAGAACCCCACCAGCGCCCCCGCCAACCTCCCCACCTCAACCCTCTCCAGCTCATGCCGCGTCCCAGGCAGCACCTCCAGTCTCGCCTTGCGGGAGGGCGCGGTACACCTCATACGCTTCCGGTACGCCAACCGTCGAATTGCGGTCACCTACCATAACCCTTACGCGACAGGCAACCTGTCCCAGCTTCTCGGCCCGCAGACCCCTAACCTCCCCCAGGGACACAAGTAGATCGGCGGTCTTGTTCACAACCGCCTCCCAACCCGATGTGGTGTGGCGCTCGGTGAGGGCGCGGGCGAAGTGGGGGACCTTTGCCGCTATCTTCTCCGTGTCGAGGAAGCCTACCTCACGCTCGGCAGTCTGAGGGTCCCAGTGGAACTTCGTGCCAAGCGTCGCTATGCTCGCCACAAGATCGGGGTGCGTGATAGCCAGGGTGCAGGCGACGTACCCGCCCATGCTGTAGCCGAATATGTGCGTGCGCTCGATGGCGTGCTGCGCCAGGTAGCTGCGGACGTTCTCCGTGAAGTGCTCGATGCGAAACGGGCGCTCTTGCATAGGCGCACGGCCATGCCCCTCGAAGTCGAGCGTGTGGAGGTTATATCTCCTGGAGGAGTGGGAGAAGGGGCGCGAATTGTTCGCTCGCCCCCAACGCGCCGTGCAGTAGCAGCAGATTTCTTTATTCATGCCTGCTTTATATCATACAAAGCAGCAGTTCTGCCGAGGTTGAAGCGAAGGTCTGTACGGTAAGATCCGAATTTACGACAAACAAAAATAGAGCACCTCCCGCTTGGAAGGTGCCCTATCTTATTGCACTCCGTTGTCTTTAGCCCCAGTTGACGCTATCCGAACCAGGTGCGGGTGCGCCCCAGTTCACGCTGGCCGATGTGTTGGTGGCGTGAAAGCCCCAGTTGACGCTGTCATTACCGGGTGCAGGTGCGCCCAGTTCACGCTGGCCTGCGACTTGCCCAGGGCGTTGAAGCCCCAGTTGACGCTGTCATTACCGGGTGCAGGTGCGCCCCAGTTGACCGACCCCTGGGTACCGCGACTTACGCCGCCCCAATTTACACTATCACCCTTGTTAGCGGGCGCTACACCCACTGCTGTTGCTGCCAAGACCGCTGCTGATGCCATGAGTGTCGTAAAAAGCTTCTTCATTTCCCTGTTTCCTTCTGGTTGGTTGTGACGTTTAATTCTGCCTGCTTCTTGTGCCCTAAGTCTACATCCAGGCTTACCCCGGTACATCAGCAGGATTACCCAATTTACAAAAATCGACAAAAGAAAATGGATGGGTAAGATTACCCATCACTTTTTCCCTGCAATTATCCTCTCAAAATATATGCCAAAATTGATTTACAACTCTACGCCTCCATCGTCCATTAGGTTCGTGCATGGATAAGTAATAAGTCTGGTCGAGGAAAGGATAGTTTCTTTCGTCCTTCGTCCATCGTCCATCGTCCTATACCAACCTGTGCTCGGTAGCGAAGTGTGCTGCCGCCGTACGAGTAGTGACGCCAAGCTTGCTGTACACAGACGACAGGTGACGGTGCACGGTGCGCGGGCTGAGGGTAAGCCGCTCTGCCACCTGCCCATCCGTCAGCCCCATGCTGACCAGGCGCAACACTTCCACCTCGCGCTGAGTAAGGCCGGCAGGGTAACCGTTAGAAGGGCCATTTTGAGCTACCGGCGAGGCCATTGGTGAGACCATTACGGGTGCCTGGGGCGACAACGCAGCCTGCATTTCCTCTTTCCCATTCAAGGCATAGGCCACCGCCTCGTCTAACGTCATAAGCTGCCGCAACCGACCATGCCCTCTTCCAGGCGTCGATGCTCAATTGTGCCTGCGCCGCCGCAAGGTTGCGCGCGTACTCGATGCGGTCAGCCGGGTCGAGGTGGGTGGTGGTCCCCTCCGTCAGCGAGTGTGTAGCCGCGAAAAGCCTTGCCGCCCGCTCCGGCATACGCAACGCGCCTGCCAGGCCCGCCAGCGCCGCGAGACAGTACGTTACATCGCGCTTGTACCCCATCTCGTAGAAGAGGCTCAGACTCTCCGTGAGCAGGTCCAGCGCGTACCTGTAGTCTCCCCGGTGGTAGGCTACGTGCCCCAGGTTGTGCAGCACCATCCCCACACCCCACCTATCCCCAAGCTCCCGCGCCAGGTCGAGCGCCTCTTCATACAGGGGCTGCGCCGCGTCGTAGTCCTCCTCGGAGCGCAATATCTCCCCCACGTTCACGAGCATCATGGCGATGCCCCGCTTGTCCTTTAGCTCCCTTCTGATAGCCAGGCTCTCTTCGTACATCAGGCGCGCCGAGGCGTTATCTTCAAGGTTTTGCTTCACAATCCCCAGGTCGCCCAGGAAGCACGCGAGGTACCAGGTATCGCCCGCCTCTCGGGATAAGGCCAACCCCTCTTCCAACACTTCACGCGCGGTGTCATAGTCCCCCTGGTGGCGTAGCTCGTTGCCGAGGTTGCGTAACGCGTCGAGGATACTCCCCTCGTCACCCAGCTCTCGAAATAGCCCCAGGCTGCTCTCCAGTAGCGACCTTGCCTGCGTAAAATCTCCCTGCGTCGCGGCGAGCGTTCCGGCGGACATCAGCGCCCTGGCTCGCTCGCGGGTAGTCGCCTCCACCCCCCTGGCCAGCGCGATGTCCAGCCACGTCCGCCCCTCGGTCAGGTGCCCTCGCGTCTTCCAGAAAGGCAGCAGCGCCGCGCCCATCCTGAGCGCGATATCTGCTCGCCCATGCTCTAAGGCCCACTTGAGCGCGGCGCGCATATTGTCGTGGTCGGCTTCAAGATTTCCTGGTCCACTCCACCTGTTGCGGCCCGCGTAGCCCCGGCTCTGCCTTTTCTGCTAACGCCAGGAAGTACTCGGCGTGTCTCTGCTGGAAGGCTTCGGCCTCGCCACTCTCCACAAGGCGCTCCCAGGCGTACTCGTGTATAGTCTCCAGCATGTAGAAGCGTGGCTCCCCACCCTGGTCTGCTACCCTTCGCAAGAGACTCTTGTCGGCGAGCGACTTCACAACATCCAGCACATCTTTCTCTAGCTCCGCACCCTCCCCACCCGGGCATATCTCTTCCATCGCCTCCAGGGAGCGGCTGCCTGAGAAGACCGACATCCTGCGAAACAGGACTCTCTCGTCGGTATCCATCAGGTCGTGGCTCCAGTTGATGGTGTTGCGCAAAGTCTGCTGGCGAACGGGCAGGTCGCGCTCCCCACCCGTGAGTAGCTTGAGCCTGCTCTGTAGGCGGGCAAGCATAGACTGGGGGGAGAGCATCTTGATGCGTGCGGCGGCCAGCTCGATAGCGAGAGGCAAGCCATCCAGCCGGGCGCATATCTCTGCCACCGCCGGAGCGTTCTCGTTGTTGACCGCGAAGTCGCGCTGGGTCGCCACCGCGCGGTCGATGAAGAGGCGCACCGCCTCATACTGCGTCAGGGCGTGTAGCGGAGGCAAATGATGAGCATCGGGAAGGGCCATCGTCGGCACGGGGAACTCGTGCTCGCCACGCACGTGCAGCTTCGCTCGACTTGTGACTAACACCTTGACACCGGGCGCGCCTGACATGATCCACGACACGAGCGGGGCCGCTTCCAATACCTGCTCGAAGTTGTCGAGCAACAGGAGCATCGTCTTATCTCTCAGGCAGCCCTTTATCGTCTCTACCAGGGACGCGTCCTTGACCTCCAGCAGGCCGAGCGCCTGGGCTACAGTAGAGGCCACCAGCGCGGGGTCGCTAATAGGGGCGAGCGCGACAAAAAAGGCTCCATCCCGGGAAGTCGCATAGAAGCTCAGATGCGAGTTGCAGGCTCATGCGCGTCTTCCCGGTGCCTCCTGGGCCGGTAAGTGTCACAAGCCGCACGTCCTCACGGCGTAGAAGGACGCACGCTGCCTCAAGCTCTCGCTCGCGCCCGATGAATGGGGTGGGCTGGCTTGGCAGGTTATTAGGTGCGCAGTCGGCTTTGGACTGATTTATTGGAGTTTATACACTCCACGAGACCAATTGGCGCCCATGCAACGTACTATGGAGCCGGCGGAGTAGCCGTCAAATCCGCTACTACCACCAAACAAGCTCCCCGACCGTTCGCTGCAATATGCGCCGTTACGTTGAATCCCGACCCTATCATACGACTTTTGAGCATTGTTATCCACTTTAGAGCGTGATGACCACCCCTTGCAGGGTCAACGGGCCTTCTGGAGTTTGTATTTCCTTCGTAGCCATACACGACCCTTGCCACACCTTCAAAGGTCTTACCCTTAACATCGTCCGGTGTGAGCCAGCCGCCTGGCACTATTACCAATCGCCCCCCCGGCCTCAGCACCCGGCGTATCTCCGCCAGCGTCTTCAGGTCGGCTATATATTCGCTGGGGAACGTGCTGACTACCGAGTTGAAGTGGGAGGAAGGGAAAGGGAGAGCCTGCGCACGTGCGCGGCAGGCATTGAACGCCGTCTTGAGTCTCCTGGCCTTGCGAGTTGCCTGCCTGAGCATCTGAGGCGAGAGGTCCACGCCCCATACGGCAAAGCCCTCTCTAATCAGGTCAAGCTGCAAGTTGCCTGTGCCCATACCTATCTCCAACACACGTGTGCCTCTCAGGTGCGGTATCGCGGCACGCTGCCACAGTCGCCACTGCCCGAGGAAGAATGTACGGCTTACCCAGTCGTAGGCCCAGGCGAAAGGGCCATATAGCGACTCGAAGGCAAACTTGAGGAGGCGCTCCCGGACCTGGTCTACGCTGCCCGTCCTACGTGGCCCCTGCACTTTGACTTTGCATTGCTCCGCTTTGCACAGACCCGACCTGTGCAACCGCGTCCGGCACCTCTACCTCTACCTCTACGAATTGAGCGTGCACTGAGTATGGGTAGGGAGCCGGGTCGCCATCTTCAAAGGTGCCCTCAAGATGAAATTGTAAAGCTTCTTCGAAGTTGCTTATGGTCTCTTCCAGCGTCTTGCCCGTAGTTATACATCCGGGCACGTCAGGTGCGTATGCCCCATAATTATTCTCACCCTGCTCGATTACAACCAGATACTTATAGCGCATTCCGGTCCTCCGCTCACTAAGTTTTCAATCGCGCTTGCCGAAGTATGCTGTTTTCCAGACCAGGCGGCAAATCATCGTTAGGGTGGCCGGGGATAGTTACTTTGCCCTTCTTGGTAGGGTGCTTGTACTGACGGTGGCTCCCCTTCTGGCGTACCTGCACCCACCCATCTGCCTCTACTCGCCTGATTATGTCTCGTACCTTCAATTATACACCTACGCGGATTGCCTGTATGTTATTATACAGCAGCCAGAAAGTGAGCGAGACGAGTTTTGAAAACAACTACCCTAAGCAACGAGACCCTGGGCCACCTCAACTACCTCCACAGCATACTGGCCCAGCCCCCCGGCCAATGGGAGGGGTTCTACGAGGCGCAAAGCCCCTCTATGAACTTCGCCCTGCGCTACCAGTTAGCGTTCGCCACGTACGCCCTCGCCGCTATGTCTCAGCGCACCCCCGCCTACCGCACACCCTACGCCGAGGCGATGCGCTGTGCCATCGAAAGGATGTTGGACGTGGCGACGTGGGGCTACTGGCGCGCGCCCGACTGCTGCGCGAACGACAGACGGCGGACGACAGACGACATCTATGATCAACTCAGGGCATATTGCGGTGCTGGTAAGCCCGCACCAGCGCATACCGGCAGGCCCTCCATCGGACCCAATCGCTCACAACAACCTCCAGTACTCCGGCCATCTCAGCACGATGCTCGGCCTGTACGAGAAGGTCACAGCCGATACGCGCTACGACCGGCCCTTCACCCTCAGCGACCCTGATAGCGGCGTGAGCTACACCTATACCCACACAGAGGTTGCGGAGCGCATCTACAGCCAGATGCGGGATAACCGCTTCGGTGGCGTATGCTGCGAGCCGGGCATGGCTTACGTCCCCTGCAATAACTACTCGATGGCCTCTAACACCCTGCATGACGCCCTGCACGGCACGAGTTACAGTAGCGCCAACGAGGGGTGGCTGCGCACCGTCCGGCGCAAAATGGTGCTGCGTGGTCCCGCCGTGCGAGGCGTCTTCGGCGCGAGCTACATGAAAGACCTCCATCTCGCCACCCCAGTAGCTTTCAATTTCACCGACGCATGGGGCCTGTCTTTCCTGTTGCCGTTCGACCGTCCCCTTGCAAAGAAGCTCTACGGAAAGTTCAGGCAGAAGGTAGAGCGTGCCGGAGCCGAGGGCGCATACGTAGGCTCCTCATCTATCAGCGAGAAGATGGAGATCAGCGATGTGCCAATCAACACGGGATTCGGCTCGATCCTGGCGCGGGGCCTCGGCGACATGAAACTAGCTGATGCCTTCCACCGCTATGCAACCGCCCGCTTCGACGCGAAATGGGAAGGCAACCGTTACTTCTATAGAAGTGCTCCTCGCACTCTGCACTCCACTGCGTTATACGCTCTCGCAGCCTCAATCGAGCCAGGTGGCGAAGACTTCACGCATCTCTTCACGTCTACGCCCGATCCCGCAGCCGCCAATCAGCCTTATCTAGACCGGGTGTTGGACCCATCGGGCAGAGTGGGAGTGTACCAGGCTGAATATAACGCTCAGGAGCGCTCACTTCACTTAGGATTGATACAGGTAGGAGACCCCGTAGATTTAAGGCAGTCTAGTCCGGTGCAAGCCGAACTGTTCATCAAAAACACGCCTGGCCTCCCTCATATAGAGATGAAAGGACGCACTCTGTCTGAGGAAGAATATAACTTAATGCGGACGGCACCGTCCATCTTGTGGTAAATGTACAGCCTTCAGCGGTTGCGACCTGCTCTATAGACTTTAGCCGAAGTTATTGTAGGGGCGGTTCGTGAACCGCCCTGTTAGAGACCGTACATGGTGGACGCATACGTTGGATGCAGGGCGGTTCACGAACCGCCCCTACAGTACACTAATCCTGAGTACTTACGTCGGCGCAGCCAAGATAAAAGTGCGTTGGGTAGGAACTTAACCTTCCTTTTATTGGGAGGATGTGTATAACTTGCCCGGTGGCCTATTGACTCCCCAAGGGACAGCCCGTATAATGCAGTTACTTCGAGGTTACAGGTTCGCCTGGAACGTCGAAGGAGCAGAAACCTAGAGGGTCCTCACGGATTGTCTAGGTTTTTTGCTGTCTGAAGATTCTAGCTGGCCGCCGGTTGTTAAGTACGCGCTACCAGCTACCGGGCAAGCGTCTCCTCGCACACCGACCTGTAAGCGCAGGCCCTGCACCGCCCAACCACCTCATGGTTGCGATGCACGTCCAGCTGCCGGGCCGCCTCGCGCATCTCATCCAGGACCGACAAAAGATAAGCGCGTGTCTCACTATTGTAGTCCACCCGAAAGGTATCGGCGCTGTATTTGAGCAGGCCATATGGCGGACGCTTATCTGCGCTTTCCTCTACCAGGAGGCAATAGGCGAGCACTTGCAGCAGGTGCGATTCGTGCGGCTCCGACTCGGTGCGCCCCGGCTTCACCTCGACAGGCACCGGACCCTGGTCCGTGGAAACAATATAGTCGGGCGTGCCTGCTAAAGAATAGCGCGCAGAATAAAGAGGCTTGCCCGGTACGCTAGGCAAGCCCTCATACATATCCGAATGCAAAATGCGCCCCGATGGCAGCCCACTCTCTCGCCGCAGCCTCGCAGACGACCAGAGAGCAAATGCCGCGAACCCGAACAGCACGAAGCCACCAGCCAGCAAGAGAAGCAAGACGCCAGATTGTCCCATGACGCGATTATATCAGCGCTACGCCGGGAGCGAAGTGCTATTAGCCTGCTACTTTTGCCCCGGCTTCTCTTGTCACGTTCGTCTCGCCCACGTAGATAATTCCGCCCTGCGCCAGGTTGTCATCCCCGCACGCGCGCACGATAGCTGCCGCCATGTCGTCAACCGTAGGTAGCCAACCAGCAGCCTGACGCCTCGCCTCCAGCATCCCGGCGTCCGCACGCTCCATAAGCCTGGGGGTAATCGTGCCTTCCACGAGGTCACCGCTGACCCGCATGAAACGGATGCCGTGCTTATCGAGGTCGGGGAGGAGGGAAAGGAGCGCCTGCTCGCCCGCGTGCTTGCTCCTGGCGACAGGCTCATACATGGAGTACTGCGCGACCTGCCCATAGAAGTGCGCCCAGTGGCTGGTGACGAATACGGCTCGCCCGCCGGATGGCATCAGCGGAAGAGCCTGCTCCAACGTCCATACCTGCGCGTCCCGATTGAGGAGCATCGGATAGTCGGGGTTCTGTGCGACCATCTCCTTTTCGAGGCCGCCGGAAGCATTGAGCACGATTATGTCCAGCCTGCCGAACTCCCTCTTGATGATATCCATCATTGCCTGAACGTCGCTCTCGATGGTGATATCGGCGGGCACGGGCAGGGCGCGCACTCCTTTAGCGCGAGCCTCGGAAGCTACCTCTTCGGCACGCGCAGCCTTGCTGCGGTAATTTATCGCCAGGTCGGTCCCATACTCCGCCAGAAGGAGAGCAGTAACCGCCCCTATGCCCCGCGACCCACCGGTCACGAGTGCTACCTTATCCTTGAGGTACGGATAGTCCATGAGGCACCTCTGGAGACGAAGGATAAAGGAAAAGGGATAAAGGATAAAAGGACGACGCTTGATTTGTCTTTTATCCTTTATCCCTTTTCCTTTATCCTTTACCCCGCTTTCGGTCCCGCCTGCTTCACCTCGTCCGTTACCTGGTCGACGAACTTGGCGAAATTCTCCTGGAAGCGGTGAGCGAGGTTATGTGCGGCGGCGTCATAAGCGTCCTTGTCCTGCCAGGTATTGCGCGGCCACAGCACCTCGGCTGGCACGCCGGGGCAACTCACCGGCACAGGCAGCCCGAATATCGGGTCTTGCTTCGTCTCCACCTGCGCGAGCGTACCCTCCAGCGCGGCGCGCACCATTGCGCGGGTGTGGGCGATGCTCATGCGATGCCCCTTGCCGTATGCCCCGCCCGTCCATCCTGTATTTACCAGCCACACGTCCGAGTTATGCTCCCTGATTTTCTCGCCCAACTGTTGCGCGTAAGTCATAGGCGGGAGGGGGAGGAAGGGCGACCCGAAACAGGCGCTGAACTCCGGCTCAGGCTCGGTGATGCCGCGTTCGGTGCCCGCAAGCTTCGCCGTGTACCCGGAGAGGAAATAGTACATCGCCTGCTCAGGGGTGAGCCGGGCTATGGGGGGCATCACGCCGAACGCATCAGCGGTCAGCATCATGATGTTCTTGGGGTGCCCGCCCATACCCGTGGGCGAGGCGTTGGAGATGAACTCGATGGGGTAGGCCGAGCGAGTATTCTCGGTCAGCGCGTCGCTGTTCAGGTCAAGCTGCCGCGTCTCCATGTCTATCACGACGTTCTCAAGCACCGTACCGAAGCGATGGGATGCGTTCCATATATCAGGCTCAGCCTTCGGCGACAGCTTTATCACTTTGGCGTAGCACCCACCCTCGAAATTGAACACTCCATGCTCACTCCACCCATGCTCGTCATCGCCAACGAGGGTGCGGGAAGGGTCGGCGGAGAGGGTCGTCTTGCCCGTGCCCGAAAGCCCGAAGAAGAGCGCCGAATCGCCGTTCGGCCCGATATTGGCCGAGCAGTGCATCGGCATGACGCCGCGCATCGGCAGCATATAATTCATCACGGTGAACATCGACTTCTTGATCTCACCCGCGTACTCCGTACCGCCGATAAGCACCAGCTTCTGCCCCAGGTTCAACATGATGAACGTTTCCGAGCGAGTACCGTCATTGGCCGGGTTTGCCTTGAAGGAGGGCGCGTCTACCACGACGAAATCGGGGCTGAACGTCGCGTGCTCTTCGGGGGTGGGGCGTATAAAGAGGTTGCGTGCGAAGAGATTGGCCCATGCGCTCTCGGTAAATACGCGCACCGACAGCCGGTAATCAGGGTCCGCGCCCACGAACACGTCCTGGACATACAGCTTCTTACGGGCAAGCTCCCCCATCATGCGGTCGCGCAGGGCGTTGAACTTCTCCTCGCTGATAGGCTGGTTGACCTTGCCCCACCAGATTTTATCCTGGCTGGACGGCTCTTCGACCACGAACTTGTCTTTGGGTGAGCGGCCCGTATACTGGCCTGTACTGACCACCAGCGAGCCATCAGCCGCGATGAGAGCCTCGCCATTGCGTATCGCTTCCTCATAGAGCGCACTCGCGGGCAGATTATGCCTTCCACTCTCTATACTAAGGTCTACGGGTGTCTCGACTTGCATTATTCCTCTCCTTGTACAACTTCTGTACTGTGAGACAGACTGCCCTGTCTGCCGAAAGATGGTCCTCTTACTTCTTATGCTGAACGTGTAGCCGGTGCTACGATATTTTAACTCTGCCCCAAAATAGGGTCTATTCCTGCTCGCAAAGCGTAAATTGACTCCGTAAGCATATCATAACCGGACGAAAAGTGTCCAATTTGCAGCTTTATGCTAAAATTGACCAACATTTCGAAAAGGAAAAAGGATAAGGGATAAAGAAAGAACCGAATACTCACGGGCATATTTTATCCTTTTTCCTTTATCCCTTATCCTTTACGAGAAGGAGGAGCTATGAATATGGCGAACAACATCGCGGAGCTTCACGATAAAGGCGAGAGCAAGAGGCCCATCGGAGTCCTGGGCGGGGTGTCGCTCCCCCAGATAACCGCCATCCTGGTAGCGATAGTAGACTTGCTAACCGCCGTTTACGCGATATTGCGCTACACGGAGACCCAGGCATGGATATGGCTAGCCTGGGCTGTCCTCAACGTGGTGATTGGCGTGGGGCTGCTGATGCGCCAGCGGTGGGCACGCACCGCTGCCGTCGTCCTTTTTGCGGTGAATAGCGCCGTGACCCTCTTCCTGCTCAAGTCAGGTCCGGGCTGGCTCTTCCTGGTAATCGTCTTCTGGATGGTATGTATCATCGCTTTACTCGATGCCGTTGACGCCTTCAAGCCGAGGCACAACTAAGTCTTCATCTCAAAACCTCTGTAGGGGCGGTTCGTGAACCGCCCTGATGGGGACAATGAGTGCTTGACCCAGGGCGGTTCACGAACCGCCCCTACGGATTACATCTCAGGTGTTGAAATGCGCTCCAAGCGGCTATGTAGCTCTTGAGTTATGTAAGAGGCTGTTTAATAAGTGTACCGCCAGCGTCCCGCTGGCATCGTAACATGCCACCAAGATTAGTCTTGACAGCCAATATGCCCGTAACATGCCGCCAAGATGGCGGCGGTACCTCCTCGCCCTGCTATTATTAAACAGGCTCTAAGAAAAAGCGGGAGCACAATGCCCCCGCTTTTTCTTATTCAACCTGCCGACCGTAATCACTTACTACCGCCGGGAAGGGGTCTGGCAATCCGGGAAGAAAGTGTTAGCCACAATCTTAGATGCCTGCCCCCTCGTCACGTTGGCGAACGGTCGGAAGTACGGCCGATTTGCATCGTCACATGGCTCTCCCTCTCCCCCGCATGGGTAGCCGCTCATTACCCCCAGGCTGGTCAATCGCATAATCCACACGTAGAATGGGTGATCCAGGGGTACGTCCGTGTAGAAGATGTCAGTAGGGTCTCCTATCAGCCCTGCCGCATTGGAGACTATCTTTGACAACTGCCCCCTCGTGGCACTGGCGTTGGGGCGGAAGTATGGGCGGTTATCAGGAGATATACAAGGCTCTTCAGGCACTAGCCCGCACAGGTATCCTCCCATGTGCCCTCTCATGGACAACCTGTTTATCCAGTCATAGAAGGGGCTACCCAATGGCACGTCCTCGTATATCTGGGGTCCAGGGTCTTCCGAGAAGCCGGCAGAGTTAGAGACCATCTTGGCTATCTGACCACGCGTGATGTCGTTGCCTGGACGGAACGTGCCATCTGTGTACCCGGAGATGATGTTCCTACAAGCCAGGCATCGTATCCACGTATAGAAGGTGCTATCCGATGGCACATCCGTGAAAGTGATGCCGCACGCAGTAGGTATAGGGCTAGATACTGGAACAGATGTCTGGGTGGACGTTGCCTGCGCTGTGGCTTGCACGGTGGGCGTGGCCGGATTGCAAGGTACTCCCGGCTTGAGCCAGCGCGCCGCGTTCATTATTAGCGCACCGAAGTCCCCATCCCAACCCTCCTCAGGGAAGCCCATGTAGGCGTTGATGCCCACCGCTGTGTGCCCGTTGGTGCTCTTATAGGCTACCAACGGCAGGCCATCCGCCCAGGCCGCTACCTGTGTGGATCCTGCTGTGAGCGTCATCTGGTTTCGGAAGAACGCCGTGAGCGTGATCACCTCCTGCATCAGCGGGTGAGACTGGTCGTATGCTCCAAGCGTGCTGGTTGAGTTGTTGGTGGGGGCCGGGTAAGCGTACATAGTGTACCCACCCGTCATCCATCGCCCCTCTAACCCATACGGAGGACCCCACCAGTTGGCGTTGGTGGCTACGACTATACCCCCGGCGTCCTGGTAGTCTGCTATCACATTCCCCAGGGCCACAGGGTCGTCATATTCCGTGTTGGAGAATAGCACCACCTCGTCATAGGCCAGCAGTTGCGCAAGAGACGGCGTGGAGAACCTTGCGTCTATTGCGACCAGGCTCGCTACGTCAGGCTCCGCTTGTATAAAGTTGATGAGCTTCCCTGGCTCGGCATCGTCGGAGAAGACGATCGCTATATCGTATGGCCCACCGGCTGGAGAGCAAGTTGCCGTAGCCTGTGCAGTCGCGGTGCTTGTGCGAGTAGCGGTGGCAGCCACAGCACTGTTGGTGGGTGTGGCGGTCACTACCGGGTGAGTGTTGGTAGGTGTGGAGGTAGGTATAGCACTGGCCGTGCTGGTGGCGGTAGCTACCGGGCGAGTGTTGGTAGGCGTGGCCGTATCAGGTTGCACGGTGATGGTGGGGGTAGTGGTCGCGGTGCTTGTGCGCGTGGCTGTCGCAGGGGGAGGCGTGCTGGTAGGAGTGACGCTCCCTCCGCCCGTCACGGTAAGCCATGCCGCGCTGACGGGACCCCAGCTACCGAAACCGCCGTAGTCATTCACGCCCCGCCCGCGCACGAAGATCAGGTGGCGGCCAACAGGGATGCTATTGGTGTTGATAGTCGCCTGGGCAGCCTCGGTAGGCGAGTTGAAATTGCCGTCGGTAGGCGTCATCGGGATAGCAGTGCCGCCCGCCCAGGGTGGCGTGTCAATATAATACTCGGCGGCAAAGACGTTCTGGCTGTAGGTATTGCCCGTCCAGTTGTAGTTGATCGTAGCGGTCAGTTGCGAGGCGGTGCCCTGCGTTACCGTCATGGGATTCGTGACGGCGCTGTTGGTGTCCGGCCCTCGCGTAAGTAGATAGGGCGTGCGGGCGATCTTCGCCTGGTAGAGGAGCGCGCCCCTGTTCACGTTGAACTCTGAATTGACAATCGAGTAAGGTGGGAAGAAAGTGCCGCCGCTGTTCAGCTCCGTCGTGTACGACGGCATACCCAGCTCGCCATAGCCCCAGTCAGCCGTGTCTCCATCCACCGAGTAGAGGACGTTGGGAGGCTGGCCGTAGGTGTAATTGTTGCCGGGAGGGTTGGCGTTGGTGGCGCTCATGTGCGCGCCGATGTTGCGTAGGTCCGCGTTATTGGGCGATGCTGTGCCTGTCCAGCCCCAGGGATAGAGGTTTAGCGCTGCGGCGGTGTGCATACTCTGGTATACGCCGGTTGCGGTGAGAGGGGCCGCGTCGGTGTCATTCGGCCCTCGCTGGTCGGGGACCAACTGGCGTAGCTTGGTAATGACTGCTTGCGTCTCCTCCTCGGAGCCTGCGGAAGGGCCTCTGTAAGTCAGATTACATGGCGAGCCGCTTGAGCAGCCGCTGCAAACATTCCACTTGAAGGGAAAGTTGCGGTTGGCATCCGTGCCTAATTGGCTGGAATCGGTAGGTGGATAGGCGGTACAGCCGTCGTTCCTGTCGGCATTCTTGCGCTGAGTACGAGGCTGGCTCGCCCCGTTCTCCGCCATATGGTGGCCGTCAGGGTTGACATGTGGTAGCACCCAGATGTCGTGGTAGTCTACAAGCCAGTGAGCGTCGGGGTCGTTTGCATAGCCATCGAGCAGCAGAGCCATGAAGCGCGTCGCCATTTCGGGAACCGCTATCTCGCGGGAGTGTATGCCCGTTTCGAGCCAGAATACCGGCTTGGGTCCCGCGATGTTGCGGTTAGTGATGTGCAGCACCCACATATCGTAACCATTCCAGGCGTCAGGCTGTGTGCACTGCCCTGGATTGGTCTTGCACCAGCTATCGCCAATATCCACCTTCTCGGCGAGGTCGGGGTACGCGGCTACGAGTTGGTCCATGTAGGCAAAGTTCTCCTCCACGGTGCGATAGCCGCCAAAGAAAGTGTCGGGGCTATCCTCGCCAAAGACGAATGGATTATTGGCCTGGTAGGTGGCTTCCTGGTCAATCTCCACTCGCAAATTCCGCGCGAGAAGCGAGTTGTAGGTGTCACGGCTGGCCCAGACGGTGAGGTAGCCGCCCGTGGTAGCCATTTCAAGGGTATCAAGCTCGACGGCTAAGTGATCGCGCTCGTTGGAGTCCTTGAAATAAACCCGCAGCACGAGCACTTCGGGCCGCGATTCCTGCTGTTTGGCACCCGCCGTAGGTAGCCCGGCGAGAGCGGACTGAGCAGGGCTTCCGCTCAGCAGGAGCATTGGTATCAATGCCAGGCATAAAGGGATTAGCAGCCCGCGAAAACCTGGAGAGACTTTACGCTTCCTCACCATCAGGATACTCCTTCTTCTAAATTATGAAGGATAAGGGATAAAGGATAAAGAGAAATCGTATTCAACCTTTATCCTTTATCCCTTATCCTTCTTCCTTTTTATTGGGGTTGTGCCGCGCCTTTGCCGGTATGCCGACCACCAGCAAAGTAGGGTCATTATACCACTCTCGCTATGAATATCAATATCTAACCTTATACATGACGGAGCAATTGCAAAGCCGGAGGCAACGCATGTCGCATGGAGCAGCATCTCTCTCCCTGTCATTCTGATTGGGTATCCAGGAACTGTACTCTTCAACCTGTCATTCTGAGCGAAGCGAAGAATCTAGAAATCTCTGGGCGGCTACTGTGGCAAAAATCCATAGAGTATGTTTAACAACTATGATGAAGGTAGAGGAGCCTGCCGTAACGAAGCACCCTTTTCCCTGTCATTCCGAACGCAGTGAGGAATCTCCGAGCTTGCCAGGTGAATAGATTTCTAAATTCCTCACTGCGTTCGGAATGACACTTGTTGCTTTACACCTTGCTTTATGCTTTTTGGACACCCTCTCAGAATGACAGGTTGAAGATTACAGTCAGCTTGCGACTTTGCATCACTTGAGCAATATACTGCAAGCATCACGAACAGCACGCACCCTCCCTGCTTGCATCATTACCGCAGGTGTACGCCTCTACGGGCGAATGTTATCTATAAGGGGTCTGGCAGTCGGGGTAGAAGCTATTAGCCACTACCTTAGAAGCCTGTCCCCTCGTCACGTTGTTGGAGGGCCGGAAGTAAGGACGGTTAGCATCGTCACATGGCTCTCCCTCTCCTCCACATGGATAGCCACTCATCACGCCTATCTCCGTAAGGCGCATGATCCATATATAGAATGGGTTGTCTTCCGGTACGTCCGTGTAGAACAACTCTTCAGGTGATCCCCCTATGCCAACTGCATTAGAGACTATCTTCGCTAGCTGTCCCCTCGTGGCACTGGCACCAGGGCGGAAGTATGGCCGATTGCCAGGAGGGTTGCATGGCTCTTCTGGTATAGTGCCACAAGGGTAGCCTGCCATGTGCCCTCTGATGGACAACCTGTTTATCCAGGCATAGAAAGGGCTACCTTCTGGTACATCTTCGTATATCTGTGGTCCTGCATCTTCTGAGAAGCCCGCAGAATTGCTCACTATCTTGGCTATCTGTCCCCTTGTAATATCGTTACCTGGCTTGAACGTGCCATCGGTATAGCCGGAGATGATACCTCTGCAAGCCAGACATCTGATCCATGCGTAGAAGGTGCTATCAGAAGGCACATCGGTGAAACTGATGGCGCATGGTGTCGGGGTAGGCACGGCATTATTAGTAACATCGTACCGCTGGACGAAGTTAGCTCCGTTCGGCAGGTTGTCCTGGAAGTCGTACCCCCCTATCGCGTACAGGTATCCATTCAACTGCGCATACCCATAGTTGCGCGTTGCATATGCCATGTCCGGGAAAGCTGCCCAACTGTCCGATGAGGCTGTGTATATGTATCCGATGTTATCCGGCACCGGATACCCTCCGCCCCCTACCACTATCTGCCCCGCGATTTCGTATGGGCTGCTGCTGTCGTATGCCCATGCCCCCATGTCTCCTCTCGTTGTAGGCAGGTTGGACATCCGTACCCATACCGGACTTGCGAGGCTGGGGTCCATACGCTCTACCGTCTTCTGTGGGACCAGCGTGCTACCATCCCAGGTGTCTCCTCCTATGGCGTAGATGTACCCGTCCAGCGTCGCTCCCCCCATGTATCCCCTTGCCTGCTTCAAGTTTGCCGTATCCATCTGCGTCCACCGGCTACCCGCCGCCGCCATCGGGTCGAACCTCCAGGTATCCTCGTAGACAGCGCCATCACCTAACCTGGAGAAACCTCCGAAGATATAGAGCTTGTTGTCGTATACCGCCCACCCACCAGGTATCCGCACAGGACTGGCAGGCCACGGGTCACTTGCGAGGGTGGCGATGCTGTCAGCTACGGGGTCATACACTCGTACTCTGCCGATTGGCACGCTGTCTATGCTGCTCCCGCCAACTGCATATATATGCACTCCACCCGTGTCGGTAAGCACTGCCATTGCCATATTGGCTGTGTAACGGTCTCCGACGAGGCCAGGGTCTATCTGGGCTCCCTTGAGCAGCCAACGCCCTGGATTACCTGGGGTGTACTCGTAGATATTGGTAAGGGTGGTGTCCTCCCCGTCTACGCCATGCCTCCCACCCATGAGGTATACCTTGCCGTTGGGAGGATAGGCAGCAGCACCACCCCGTTTGAGCTTGAGTGGGTTTGTGCCCGGTGTGGGAGATAGCGTCACCATCGGTAAGGGGGCCACCGTCGCCCATACCCCATCCGCTACTCCCCTGGATTGCCACTGCCCCTCCTGATCTTCACCTTGAGCGAGCGTACTACCACCGGCAAGTAGCACGGAGGCCATCAGGAGTGATAGCCCTAATACGCCTGCTATTACCAGAGACCCTAAAAGTCGCTTACTCATTTCCATTTCGTTCCTCACTTTAGAAGCGATAACGAAACCTCTGGTTGAGAAGACCAGAATCTAGACTGCACATCTTAAGAGAAGTCTATGTGCAGTCTAGATTCAACAAACCACTGCCAGGGCTAAGGCCGAGCGGGCGTAACACAGTCTGGGAAGAAAGTGTTAGCCACGATCTTGCTCGCTTGCCCTCTCGTCACGTTGTTGAAGGGTCGGAAGTACGGCCTGTTCAGATCATCGCACGGCTCGCCCTCCCCACCACACAGGTAACCTGACATCACGCTCAGGTCCGTCAGGCGCATGATCCATGCGTAGAAGGGATGGTCCAGAGGCACATCCGTGTAGAAGATGTCTGTGGGGTCTCCCCCTAGCCCTGCCGCATTAGCCACTATCTTCGCAAGCTGCCCTCTAGTCGCGCTGGCATTGGGGCGGAAGTACGGTCGGTTGTCAGGAGATATACAAGGCTCTTCCGGCACTAACCCACACAGGTAGCCTCCCATATGCCCTCTATTGGACAACCTGTTGATCCAGTCGTAGAAGGGACTGCCCACAGGTACATCTTCGTATATCTGAGGACCAGCATCCTCCGAGAAGCCAGCAGCATTACTCACCATCTTAGCTATCTGCCCACGTGTGATGTCGTTGCCTGGCCTGAACGTACCGTCAGTATAGCCGGAGATTATGCCTCTGCATGACAGGCACCTTATCCACGTATAGAAGGTGCTATCCGAAGGTACATCTATGAAGGTGATGGTGCATGGTGTCGAGGTAGCTTCCACTGTCGGCGTCGTAGAGACCCTGCATATGTCGCGAGTGGGCGACATGAAGAAGTATTCCCGGCAGAAGTTCGAGCTCGTTGACAGTTGAGAAAATACGGTAATAGAGGTACTGCGCGGGGATATTCTGGTTGGGGAAGTTCTCGGTTATCGCGTAGGGAGGCGGCCCCGGTGGTATCGTCTCTGTCCTGGCTGCCGTCTGCGACCACACCTGCCAGCTATTTCCATCTACCGACACTTGCAATTGTGTGGTTATCGTAACGGGCACAGACGTGGGACATGGGTTGTTGATCTCAACTATACCCTGGAAGCTTGAAGTAGAGGGAGTGGGGTCTACGAAGCAGCTAGGCAGCACCCCTCCTGTCATACTTCCACAGCACGAAATGGGAGTGCCCGTAGCGTTTACGGGTGTAGAGGTGCGGCTGGGTGTGGCTGTAGTTGTCAAGACACTCGTAGAACTGGCTACAGACGTAGATGTACGGCTAGGTGTGGCCGTAGCGGGGGGCACGGTAGGCGTAACAGAGCAGCCAAGTCCAGAGACCGTTATGCTGAAGTTTGAGCACCCTGCCATGTGGGTATTCTCATGCACTACCACGACGAAAGTCACACCGGGAGGCACGTTGAACGAATACGAGCCTGTGGGATTGGGCGCACTGCCGATATCGCCCAGGTAGTTTGCACACGCATTCAGCGGCTCGAAGCTACCCAGGTACGCCGCCGAAAAGATGGAGTTGGTGCCCGTACACGACATGGCGTCCACATACACGGTGACGCAGGCGGTGGTTGCGGAACTGTTCGTAAAGGGGAAGCTGACGTAGTGATATGGAGTGGTCTGGCTGCCTACCCCTGCGCACGTCTTTGGCGCAGCACACGAGCTAGCGATACCATCCTGTATCATTCGCCCCAACTGCTGCCCGGTGCCAGTATTGATGCTCCCCGTGCGTAGTTGCGGGCTGGCGCACGCCGTTGGACTGGCTGTGGGCACGACCGGAGTGCTGGTTGGCGGCACCGTGGTACTGGTAGGTGTGCTCTGGGCTGCTGTAACAGTAAGCCATGCCGCCGACACAGCGCCCCAGCTCTGGAAGCCGCTATAATCGTTCACCCCCCGCCCGCGCACGAAGATGATATGCCTGCCTAACGATAAGCCGCTTGTGTTTATGGTAGCCTGCACACCCTCCGTCGAGCTATTGAAAGTCCCATCAGATGGAGCCATAGGGATAGCAGTACCACCAGCCCAGGGCGGCGTGTCAATATAATACTCGGCGGCTGCCACATTCTGAGGGTACTCGTTGCCTGTCCAGTTGTGATTGATGGTGGCGGTAAGCTGCGAGGGGCTGCCCTGCGTGACGGTCATTGGTGAGGTAGCTACCAAGTTGGCATCCGGCCCGCGATTCGTGAGATAAGGCGTGCGGGCGATCTTCGCCATGTACAGGAGCATCCCCCTATTCTCCGGCCATAAGCCTGGCGAGCCGCCACAGGGATTATCCACGCACGTGTATTGCGGGAAGAAGGTAGTGCCAATCTCCACCGTGTAAGCGGGCGCACCTAGCTCCCCGTACTCCCAGTCATCGGAAGCGCCATCGGTCACATAGAAGCATGGGCCGGACTGACAGTACTGGTAATTGTTGCCTGGAGGATTGGCGTTCGTGGCGCTCATGTGCGCGGCTATATTACGCAGGTCGGTATGGTTAGGCGTTTGAGCGCTCGTCCACCCCCACAGGTAGAGATTGGTGGGGCCGTAGGCGTGCATGTCCACGTAGTTGCCCGTGGCGGTAATCGGCGCGGGGTCATTATTGCCCGGCCCACGCTGGTCAGGGATAAGCTGCCTGATCTTGCTCACGACCGCCTGGGTCTCCTCTTCCGAGTTCTCCGCCGGGCCGCGATAAGTGTCGTTGCAAGCGGAGCCGCTGGAGCCGCCACAACAATTCCATAGGAAGGGGAAGTTGCGGTTCAGATCGGTGCCCAGGCCGGGCCACGAGGAGCAGCCGTCGTTATTATCGGCGTTCTTACGCTGGGAGCGCGGCGTGCTCGCCCCGTTCTCGACAATGTGACGCCCGTCGGGGTTGACCATGAGCATCACCCAGATGTCGTGATGGTCCACCAGCCAGTGAGCGTCGGCGTTGCTGTCGTAGTTGTCCAGCAGGTAGCTGACGTAGCGTATAGCAACTTCGGTGGTGGCTATCTCGCGGGCGTGGAGGCCGGCGTTGTACCAGAAAACGGGCTTCGGTCCGGGGATATTACGATTGGTAATGTGCATCACCCAGAGGTCGTACCCTGCCCCTGCGACAGGAGAGGTACACTGCCCTGGATGGCCCTTGCACCACGAATCGCCTATATCCACCTTCTCAACCAGGTTGGGGTAGGCCGCGACCTTCTGGTCCATGAACCCCTGTGCCTCTTCGACGGTGTAGTAACCGCCATAGAAGGTGTCGGGGTTATGCCCAAAGGTGACCGGAGTGTTATACGCGGCGGTTTGGGCCTGGTCTATCTCCACTCGAAGCCCCTGGGCGCGCAAAGCGTCCAGGCGCGCCTGGTCTCCAACCAAAGTGAGGTAGCCTCCGGTGGTGGGAGCTTCTTCCGCCGCAAGCTCGGTAGCCAGCCTGTCGCGCTCGGCGGCGTCACGGAAGTAGACGCGCAAGACAAGGGTCGAGTACTGCGTGCTCGCCTGGCTCACCGCGCCCTGGTCGCCCGTAGGTAGAGCAGCCTGCGTAGTCGTTACACCACCGCTCAAGGCGAGCACAGGTATCAGCGCCAGCAGAGCGATGAACATCAGCTTTGGAGATGATCGATGATGATCGCGCTTTCCTCTCATTGAAACTCCCTTTCAGTACGTCCCTCTTGTTCGATCACCCTCGTGGAATTTTGAATAGGACTGTCCGACTCTCTGCAATTCAGAATTCATGATTTAGAATTCAAAATTTCCTGTATCTTCTTCGCTTGACCTCTAGTTATATCACTATTGGTTCATAAAGTGCTAGGGGTGGAGGCGCGTAGGGAGTGGTGAAAAGCGAGGAGAAAGGTCTGTAGGGGCGTGATTTATCGCGCCCTGGTTGGTACAATATCCGCTTGTTCTAGGGCGCGATAAATCACGCCCCTACATCTGCATTATTCGCCACTCTCAGGCGCGCACTCGCACCCTGCTATTGGGTTTCCTCTTGGCGGTTGCAGCCAGAAACGATAAGTTTGAAAGAGGCGAAAAATAAAGGTTCGGCTGCGCCGAACCTTTATTTTTACTTTTCAGAGAGTTGGTAACGCACTGCAAGGAGCAGAGCAAAGCCCGACTCCTTGCAGCACTCATACCTAGCCTACCTCCTGAGAGGGGTCTGGCAGTCAGGGAAGAAGGTGTTGGACACTATCTTCGACGCCTGCCCCCTCGTCACGTTCGTAAACGGTCGGAAGTATGGTCGGTCCTCGTCATCGCAAGGCTCACCCTCCCCACCGCATGGGTATCCGCCCATCACTCCCAGGTTGGTGAGACGCATTATCCATACGTAGAATGGGTTGCCCTCAGGCACGTCTGTGTAGACCTGGCCTGTGGGGTCTCCTCCTATTCCCGCTGCATTGGCAACTATCTTGGATAGCTGTCCACGAGTGGCGTTAGCGAATGGCCTGAAGTAAGGACGGTTGTCAGGAGGGTTGCATGGCTCCTCCGGCACTAACCCACAATTGTAGCCACTCATGTGTCCCCGCATCGACAGACGATTGATCCACATGTAGAAGGGGTTATTGGAGTCTACGTCCTCGTATATCTGAGGACCTGGGTCTTCCTCAAAACCAGCAGAGTTAGAGACCATCTTGGCTATCTGCCCCCTGGTTATCTCGTTACCTGGGCGGAACGTGCCGTCGGAGTAGCCGGAGATGATACCTCTACACGCCAGGCATCTTATCCAGAGATAGAACGTGCTGTTCGAGGGTACATCCGTGAAGGAGATGGTGCACACTGTAGGTGTAGCGCTAGGCACAGGAGTAGAGCTAGGCGGAGATGTAGGCTCTGGGGTAGCTGTTGGTCCCCCTGGTGTCTGTGTCGGTGGGCGTGGGGTAGCGCTTGGCACTACTACCGTGTTACTTGGTGCGACTGTGCTGGTGGGTGCAGTTGTAGGTACAAGTGTAGCCGTAGGTCCCCCTGGCGTCTGCGTGGGCACTATTGCGGTAAGTGTCGCGGTGGGAACTATGGCTGTATTCGTACTGGTGGGTAGAGGAGGCTGCGTTGGGACCAGCGTGGCCGTTGGCCCTCCTGGCGTTTGTGTCGGCAACAGGGTCGCCGTCTGCGTGGAGGTAGGCACGATTGCCGTATTGGTCCTCGTGGCGGTCGCAGCTATGCTGGTAGCTGTGGGCGTGCTGGTAGTGCAAGGCTGGATGAAGAGGAAGGAGATGTCGTCCACCCACCAGCCAGCCGCACCTGTATTGGCATCGGCGGCCATCCTGAAGCGGAAACGCACGCTCGACCCAACCAGCGTCATCAGGTTGACGTTTACCTGCCTGAACGATGGGTAGCCTGGCATCTCGTTGGTCCACGCGGGTCGGTTGGATAACGGGTTACCTCCCGTCACCGTGATGACCCCTGTATAGCCGCCTTGCGTGATGAAAGAGCCTGCGTCCATCCAGGTGACACCGTTGGTGGAATACTCAAGCACGCCTCCGTCGAACGGCTCGGTAGCATTCTCGAAGCTGTACGTATGGGCGAAGCGTAGCGTCGCGCTGATGGCGTTCGCCGGTACGGTAATCGCGTTGACCTGCGACAACTGGTGGTCGGCGGGACCCGTCTCAGGGTCTACTACGTGAGCAGAGCGCACGCCGGAGTTGACCGTGCCTGTAACGATTGTCCAGGGCGAGTCGCCTAACGTGGTGGTGTTCGTGAAGGTATAGGTCGCACCCTCGAACCCTTCCACCAGAGGCTGGGTCGCGCCACAGCCGAGAGGCGTCGCGGTGGGTTGCGGCGTGCTGGTAGGCGGCGTGCCTGTAACGGTTGGAACACTGGGAGTGTTAGTTGGCAGCGCGGTGTTGGTACGGGTAGCTGTGGGTGGGGTGCCGGTCACGGTAGGTACGGCTGTGCCCACCGGGCAAGGGCCAACTCGCAAGGTGTATGCAGTGCAGCCGACGTTGGCCGAGTTCTCCAGCACCGTAATAACGTAGGTAGCCCCCGGAGGGACGTTGAACGAATAGGTGAACTCCGGGCCGGAAAGCCCCATGTCCGCCAGGTAGTTCGCGCACACGTCATTGGGGTTGAAGGACCCCAGGTAAGCCGCGCTCAACAGCGCGTTGTTCTCACAGTTGTTGACCACGTTCACCGTAATGCACTGCGTAAAGCTGGTGTTGTTGGTGAAGGTGTAGGCGTCATAGTGCCTGGTAACCGTATCGCCTACGCCTGGGCACACCTTGGGTGCGGCGCAGGTGCTGGCGATACCGTTTCGAGCCAGGCGGCCCGTCTGCGTAGGATCGGTCAGGCTGAGCGACCCATTGAACGTCTGGCCCACTGCGCAAGCCGTGGCCGTGGCAGTAGCCGTCTGCGTCCTCGTAGCTGTGGCTACGGGGGTGCCTGCGGTGGAAGTAGGTGTTGGGGTCAGCACCACGGGCGTGCAGCTAGGGAACTTGAAGGAGCCGATACGGGTGCGCCAGTTACGCAGGCCGGTTATGGAGTAATACTCCTGCGTATACCAGAAGGTGCAGTCGTCCACGTCAACAGCCATATGGCTGTAGTCGCCCCAGCGCCCGGCTATAGTCTCGGTCTGCGAGCCGCCCCCTTCGACAATAGAAGCTTCGGTCTGCATCTGGTTGACGGGGTCGGTGGATAGGCGTCCGGTGTAGCGTATGGACGGGAAGAGGGTAGAACTCGATACGCTATAGCCGAGGCCCATATTGCCCTGGCCGTCCATAGCTATGCTACCCATCCACCTGTGCACGCGCGTCCGCCGGGGCGAAGGTGCTTTGCTGCTGCACGATTGGAGAGACGGCGTTAGGGTTGCGTATCTCGTACCACCTCACACCCGCCCTGTCACCACCCGCATCTACCGTGTGGTTGACCACTATCGCCTCGTGCGTAGTCATATTACGGTAGGCGAGGCGGTACATGAAGCGGTCGGTAATGGAGTCTAGCCTTATCCCTGTGTCCGGCTGGGGCGCGCCCTGCGCGGTGGTATCGAAGGCGGAAACGGGTATGTCCGGCCTCGTCAACACGGCAACGGGCGTCGGGTCCCAGGCCGTTATCTGGAACTTGTAATGCGGATGGCGTTGGCGGCTACGCGGTTCGGGGCCATGAAGAAGTTAGGGCTGCCTGCGGGGGGAGGCTAAGCCGTCGAGGTCTGACGGTAAAAAGCCGCCATAGGGAGGAGGTCGATTGAAGTAGATCATGCGGGCGGTCTGGCCGGTGAGCATCTTGGCGCGCTCGAAAGCGAAGAAGCCCGCGCCGACGAATGCGGTGCCATTTGCGAACTCGTTGGTGGACATGTAATAAGCGTCGGGCCAGACGCCGAAGTGGGGATAGTCCTCGAAGTTGACGGCGCTGACCTGGAAGGCGTAGCGATAATATGAGCCTGTGGGGTCGCCCGACGTGGATATAGCGATGCACTCAAAGTAGGGGCCGGGAGGGACCGTAAACTGGGTGAGCCACCTGTCGGAGAGTTGGTCGTAGACGACGACGGGGTCGCCGTCGTTGCGGCTCTCACACAGGCCGCCGAAGCCCCTGAAGAGGGTGTTGAAGTTGGCAGGGCCGTAGAGCGAGGTTCCGGTCTTGGAGTATACCTGGAAGCCGACGTTGACCAGCTGGATGTAGTGGTTGGGGCCAACGTCGCCGGTAGTATCGGGGGGTATGCCGCCCCAGTAGTTGAATATACCCTCGAAGTTGGCGATGGGCGTCGGCGCTGCGATGGCGCTGAAGACGGTCTGGAGGATGGGGTCCTGGGGAAGCTGCCTGGTGTTGTACTCAGGCATCTTCTCACGCTGAGTAACATGCTGCTGTATAGGGGCAGGCTTTATGGGGATGATGTCGCGCAGCGGAGGTGAGACGTCATGCTTGAAGTCGTTGCGTACCTCTCCGCCTCTGGCAGGGTTGTAACGGGGGATTGAGCGGCCTGCTCTGCCAGTATCGCGGCCTGGTCTGGGGGTAGACCGGCTGCGATGCCAATATTGGGTCCATAACTGCCCATACCTGGGGCGTTTGCGGATGTGTTTGTCGATTGATCCCCTTTGGGTAGGTTCGCTATTGCGACGACTAGTATAAGGAGCAGCACGAGGGCTGCGAAGGTGTAACGTCCGACCCTGGCTTTATTCTTTATTGAGGGCATATGGTATTCTCCCTTCCTTGGTGAGTGGGGTTTGTTAGCTCTTCCTGGGAAAGATGGTTAGCGGGGATAAGATGAGGTCCTTTCTACTGTTTGACCGTCATAGACCGTTACGTAGGAGTGGGTATTGGTGAGCAGTAGATGGAGAAAGAGGGTGGTATTGTGCATAGGCGTGTGGCAAATTGAGCTTGGCCTCTACCTCTGCGCCTGACATAGCAAGAACTATTCCCCAACGAGATTTTGCTTATTCTGGTGTAGAGAAATATTTCTCCAAAGAAGGTAGGAGTTGATTCCTGTAGGGGCGGTTCGCGAACCGCCCTATGAATACCGGGCTAATGAATAAGAATAATAGGTGAATGCGAGTGCATAAGATATTAGGAAGAAGCACCCTTATGGATGTCATCCTTCGCTTCGCTCAGTGGTGCATCTTGCAAGTAGGTGTAAGTTTGTAGGGGCGGGTCCCCGTGCCCGCCCTGTTGGCTGTCGACAGGAGCGGGTGGGGGAGAGGGCGGGCACGGGGACCCGCCCCTACAAGGGGTGCTCGCCTTTCTATCACGAACTTGCAAGATGCACCACTCAGGATGACATTCATACTGCTAAGGTTGTCCCATTCTTGCTCTTTTCTTGAAAGTTATAGGGCGGTTCGCGAACCGCCCCTACGTTTATCCTAAATCTGAGCACTTTGTAAAGAAGGTAAAAGGGGCAGCTTAGTGCGTGCCCCCTTTCACTTTCTGAGTATGTGAGCCTGCGACCCTACCGCATCCCTTTTCCTTTATCCCTTATCCTTTTTCCTTTCTAAGGCGTCTGGCAGTCAGGATAGAAGGTATTAGCCACTATCTTCGATGCTTGACCTCTCGTCACGTTGGCGAATGGCCGGAAGTATGGCCTGTTCGCATCGTCACAAGGCTCTCCTTCTCCCCCGCATGGGTAGCCTGACATCACACCGAGGTTAGTGAGGCGCATCACCCAGGGGTAGAAGGGGTGGTCGAGGGGCACGTCCGTGTAGAAATAGTTCGTCGGCTCTCCTCCAACCCCGGCAGCATTAGAGACTATCTTCGCTAACTGGCCTCTTGTAGCATTATTAAATGGTCGGAAGTATGGCCGGTTATCAGGTGGGACACATGGCTCTTCAGGTATGGTCCCACAGGAATAGCCACCCATGTGCCCTCTGTTAGACAACCTGTTTATCCACGTGTAGAAGGGGTTTGTGGTGCCCACATCCTCGTACAACTGTGGTCCTGGGTCCTCGATGAACCCCGCTGCATTGGAGACAATCTTCGCTATCTGTCCCCGCGTTATGTCGTTATTGGGGCGGAAGTAGGGATTGCCCCGGCCATCGCAAGGTTCACCCTCTCCTCCACATGGATACCCAGCGATTATCCCTCTACATGCCAGGCATCTTATGAACGAGTAGAAGGTGCCGGTGGGAGGTACATCCGTGAAGACTAGCGTGCAGGGTGTGGGGGTAATGGAGGTAGAAGTAGAAGTAGGTACAACTGTCATCTCCGGGCTGGGGCTTGGTGAGGCGAATTGCGCGGTCGCGCTGGCAACTGAAGTGGCCGGTATTGTGGGTGTAGCGGTAGGGACGCGAGTAGCAGTGCTGGTACTGGTCGCCTGCATCGGAGTGGGGGTTGCCGTAGCACAAGGAGGGAGAGTAAAGGTAAGCTGGAGGCCGGTCAGGCCATTCACCTGGGTGTTACATGAGAACTGCGTGTGATAAGTGCTGTCGCGTTCCACACCTATGGTTGCGCTGCTGCCTGTCCCTTGCATCGTCCCATACACGATATCGAAGTGACTCTGCTCCCCCAGGACCTGTAGCCTCGTACAGGCGGACTTCGTAATAGAGCTCATACTGCAATTATCGATCACCATTGGCACGTCCTGAATTCGATGTTGAAGATACGGTTAGGGGTCCGTGCCCTAATGGAAGTGTAAATGCCGTTATCGTTCTGAAGGGTGATCTGGTCGTCCCAATATGCGAATATAGTATGGCTATAAGCCCGGTTGGTAAACAGGCAGACATCTTTATGTAATCGTTTAGCCCCTGTGATATTCTATCGAACTGTCGTTGCCGTTAGAGCTGACATTCACACCCGTAAAGATGCGTGTCATACAGCTTATACGGGGAATGGCAACGTCGACGTAGGTATACAATCATCGCAATGGTTACCTATGTCTACAGTACCAGGGACGATGTGCCTGTCGCGCTGGCAACGACGTAAGTTACCGAACGCTCCGCAGGTATAGCCGTGGGAGGAATAGTTGGTGTGCCAGGGGAGTTTGGTAGGCAGTCGCTCGTTGGGGTACGGTGTTGGGCTATTCGCCGGGCAAGTGGCGGGTGACGTGAAGGTAAGCTGATGCCAGTCAGGCCATTCACCGGTGTTACATGAGATACTGGGTATAATCGAAGTGCAGTCTTGTCTGCACTCCAATGGTGCCGCTGCTGCCCGTCTGCTTGATCTGGCCGATATACGACATCGAAGTGAGTTTCTCCCCCAGGACCCGTAGCCTCATACAGGCGGACCTCGTAATTCGCGTCAAGGCTTTGAAGACATGTTGTGACCACGTTCCAGCCGCATACTCTAAACTCGATATTGAATATGCGGTTAGGCGCTACGCCTGATATAGATGTGAATATGCCTTTCTGTGATGGTCCCAGTTGTCTGATCATCCCAAAACGGAAAAATGGTATAGCTATAAGCCCGGTTGGTCCAGGTAGACAGGCGTTTATGTAATCGTTTATCCCTGTGATATTGCTATTGAACTGCAAATTACCATTCGAGCTGATGTTCACACCCGTGAAGACGGTGTCATACAGCTGGTATGGGAATGGCAACGTCACATGAGTGGTGCAATTATCGCAGTGGTTCCCTATATCGAACGTACCGGGCACGATTGTGCCCGTCGCGCTGGCAACAACGTAATTGGGAGTGCAAGTCGTGGGCGTCAGGTGAAGGGGTACTTGTAGGCGTCGATGTTTGGGTAGGTGTGGCCGTGCTACACTCAGTCGATGGTGTGAAGAGCTAACATTAGTCCATTATAGGCTGCACCCGACATGAAGCAGGAGTACTGTGTATACCTGGGAAGGATCCGCCAGAACACCTATCGTCGCGCTGGAGCCCATGCCCTCCACCGTGCCGTAGATGACATCGAAGCGTTTTTTGGCTTCGTACAGGCGCACCTCATAGTTCCAATTAATATGGTTTGGGCAGCCAGAACCAATACCAATTGCACAAGTTCGCCACTCGATGTTGAATATACGGTTGGGTGCTGTACCTGAAACAGATGTGAAAATACCCCCAGCATATGCAGCCGTGCTCTGGTCATCCCAGTACGGGAAAATGGTGTAGCTATAACCCCGGTCCGTCACAGGCAGACAGGTATGATCCAGTCGTCTAGCCCTGTGATATTGCTGTTGAACTGCATGTTGCCATTAGAGCTGACGTTCACACCCGTGAATGTGTTGTCGTACAGCTGGTATGGGAATGGCAACGTGACATGGGTGGTGCAATCGTCGCAGTGGTTCCCAATGTCGAACGTGCCGGGTACAATCGGTGCCTGTCGCGGTGGCAACGACGTAATTGGGAATGCAAGTCGTGGGCGTAGGTGAGGGAGAGGGCGTATTTGTAGGTGTTTGGGTAGGTACGGGAGTGTGCGTGGGGCAGGAAGGGAGGTAAAGGTTAGCATCAGCCCATTATTAATGCCACCCGTGTTGCAGGAATATTGCGTGAACTTAGAATTGTTCAATCTGAACGCCTATTGTGGCGCTTGCGCCGTGCTGGCTGAGAGAAGTGTAGATCAGGTCGAAGCGGCGCTGGCCTTCGTAGAGGCGCACCTCATAATAATTCTCAAGACTGGGCGTACAGCCCGCGGTGGTGAATGAGCAGGTCCTGAATTCGATATTGAATATGCGATTGGGGGCAGCTTGAGATAGATGTGAAAATACCGCGACCTGAAGCACTGGTGAATTGGTCCTCCCAAGAATGCGAAGATGGTATAGCTATAGGCGCGGTCAGTGACGGGGAGGCAGGCGTTGATGTAGTCGTTCAGCCCTGTGATATTGCTATCGAACTGCAAGTTGCCGTTAGAGCTGACATTCACACCTGTAAAGATAGTGTCGTACAGCTTATATGGGAATGGCAAAGTAAGGTAAGTGGTGCAATCATCGCAGTGGCTCCCTATATCTACAGTGCCTGGGACAGCGACGCCTGTGCCGACGGCAATGACATAGTTGGGGTTAGGGTTCGGTGGGCAGGTGGGAATGGGGGTAGGAGTAGATGTAGGAGTGGTAGTTCCACCCGCTGGTGCCTTCGCACTCGCTTGCTGCTTCGTCTCTATTGGTGCGGCTGCACCGGCGGTCATTCGCGAGCTATCGGCACAGCAAAGCACTCCTACGAATAGGAGCATGGCCCCACAAAAGTGACAAGGTACTTCATCGCTCTCGTCCTCGTCTTCCATGACGATAATCCGCTCTACGCCGACAAGAGACCGATTTGTGCCTCTAACTTTATCACACCCTTCACCATTACACAAGAGGTTGTATCACCCCTTCAATATCTATCCAAAGTCGTCAAGGGCATCACGTAGGGGCAGGTCCCCGTGCCTGCCCTGGTTGTGTACCAGCACTGGGTAAGGGGAGAGGGCAGGCACGGGGACCTGCCCCTACGCACATATCTTGTCGAGAATGAATAGAATCTGATCTCCCTTTTGTGCAAGATGTTCCCAAAGGCAAAGCGTAGAAGCTATCTCAAAAACAGTCGGACCCCCAGCATCTTGCTGCATCGCACTTGCCCGAGACGCCGAGCGTTACATCTATCCATTTTTTGAGATGACTTCTAGACAAAACAAGAGCCGCCTCACAGCAAGGCGGCTCTTGATTTATTGTAAGAAAACCGGCATTTTACCTGGAAGGAATTTTGCAGCCAGGGAAGAAGGTATTAGCAACTATCTTGGATGCCTGCCCTTCTCGTCACGTTGGCGAACGGTCGGAAGTATGGCCTGTTAGCATCATCGCATAGCTGACCATCTCCCCCGCATGGATAGCCTGACATCACACCCAGGCTGGTGAGACGCATTATCCATACGTAGAAGGGGTGATCATCAGGTACGTCCGTGTAGAACAAACCAGTGGGTGTGCCTCCCAGTCCTGCCGCATTGGAAACTATCTTGGCTAGCTGTCCACGTGTGGCACTGGCATTGGGGCGGAAGTACGGTCGGTTGTCAGGAGAGATGCAAGGCTCTTCCGGCACTAATCCACACAGGTATCCACCCATGTGCCCTCTCATGGATAACCTGTTTATCCAGTCATAGAATGGACTACCAGGAGGCACGTCCTCGTATATCTGCGGCCCTGCATCTTCCGAGAAGCCAGCAGAGTTGGAGACCATCTTGGCTATCTGCCCTCTCGTTATATCGTTGCCAGGACGGAATGTACCATCGGTATAACCGGAGATGATGTTGCGGCACGCTAGACATCTAATCCACGTGTAGAAGGTGCTGTCTGAGGGCACGTCTGTGAAGGTGATGGTGCATGGTGTAACTGTAGGTTCCGATGTAGCTTCTACTGTAGCTGTAGAAGTGCTCGCCCCAGAAGTGGCTGTAGCAGCCACAGTGGTATTCGTGCGGGTAGAGGTAGGTGATACTATCGTAGCTGTAGAAGCCACAGCGGTATTCGTGCGCGTGGATGTCGGTGGGACGAGTGTCTGTGTAGGTGGAGCTGTCGGCGTGTTAGTGCGTGTAGCTGTGGCGACCAAAGGAGGCGTGCCGGTAGGAGTGACGCTGCCCCCGCCTGTCACCGTGAGCCAAGCTGCGCTGATAGGACCCCAGCTCTGGAAGCCGCCGTAGTCGTTCACGCCTCGCCCGCGCACGAAGATGATATGCCTGCCTAGCGATAATGCGCTCGTATTTATGGTAGCCTGCGCACCCTCAGTTGAGCTATTGAAAGTTGCCATCAGATGGAGCCATCGGGATGGCAGTGCCTCCCGCCCAGGGCGGCGTATCGATGTAATATTCGGCAGCAGCCACGTTCTGCAAGTAGGCGTTCGGCTGCCCGTCACTACCGTTCCAGTTGTAGTTCAGGCTGGCGGTAAGCTGCGAAGGTCTCCCCTGCGTGACCGTCATAGGGGATGTGGCAACCGTATTTGCATCAGGGCCGCGCGTGAGGAGGTAGGGTGCGCGCACAATCTTGGAGTGATATAGGAGGGCGCCCTTGTTCTCAGGCCAAATCCCCAGTCCGGAGGAAGTGCAGCCTGGGTTGTCCAGGCAACTGTAAGGGGGGAAGAAGTCGGCGCCCGATAGCTCCAGGCTGTAAGCCGGGATGCCAAGCTCGCCATAGGCCCAGTTCTTTTCGTCGCCGTCTACAATGTACAGGCATTCGGTGTTCTGGCAGTACTCGTAGCCGTTGCCTACAGGCTGCACGTTAGGGGAGCTCATGTGCCTGCCGATGTTGCGCAGGTCGGTGCGGTTGGGCGCGAAGTTGCCGGTGTAGCCCCACGGGTATAGGTTCTGTTGGGCGTTGGAGTGCATGTTTATCAATGTGCCGGTGGTGGTAAGGGGGCGGGATCGCTCTCCATGGGCCGCGCTGGTCGGGGATAAGCTGGCGCACTTTGGTTATCATGGACTGCGTCTCTTCTTCGGAGTTCTGCGCCGGACCTCGATAGGTCTCACTGCACGCGTTGGGGCTTGAGCCGCCGCAGCAGCCCCACTGGAAGGGGAAGTTGCGGTTGATGTCGGTGCCGAACTGGTCATAGGTGGTAGCACCCGTCATCCTTGTCGGCGTTCTTGCGATGGAAAGTAGGCTGGCCCTGCCCATTCGACTCGTTCATATGGTGCCCATCTGGGTTCAACATCGGCATGATCCAGATGTCGTGGTAATCCACCAGCCAGTGCGCATCCGCATCGGTGTTGTAGTTGTCCAGCAGATAGCTGATGAAGCGCATAGCCACTTCGGGCGTGGCAATCTCGCGGGAGTGTATGCCCGCGTCGTACCAGAAGACCGGCTTCGGACCCAGCTATGTCGCGGTTGGTGATGTGCAGCACCCACAGGTCGTAGCCGCTCCAGGCGTTGGGCTGCGTGCACACGCCCGGGTGTGTCTTGCACCAGGAGTCGCCTATGTCTATCTTCTCGGCAAGGAGGGGGTTTGCCGCCACCTTCTGGTCTAAAAACGCCTGCATCTCTTCGACGGTCCTGTAACCCCCGTAGAACGTATCTGGGTCATCGCTGGCGAAAGAGATGTTAGCTTGACGGGTGGCCTCTTCGTCAATCTCCACGCGCAAGCCACGCGCCAGGAGGGAGTTGTAGAGATCGCGGTCGCCCCATTTCGTGAGGAAACCGCCCCTCGTGCTCGCCTCCTCAGCCCCTATCTCGGTAGCGAGGCGGTCGCGCTCGGCAGTGTCTCCGAAGTAGACACGCATGACGAGGGTCTGTTGCGCGGGGCACTATTCTGTCCAACAGTCGGTAGAGCAGCCTGCGTGGTAGTAGCTACGCTGCCACTGATACCGAGGAGCGGTATCAGCACCAGTAGAATAGGATATACCAGCTTCAAAGACGATAAGCGGCGGTTGCGGTTAGCGGTCATAAATAGTATCCTCACTCGAAATTATGAAGGATAAAGGAAAAAGGATAAGATGCAGTATTTGGCATTATCCTTTTTCCTTTTTCCTTTATCCTTTCTTACAGACTTCTGCCAAGTATACCAGATTACCTCCCCGGCCTGGAACCGAATGGGCGGTGATTGACGCCTTCAAGACCCGTGCCTGCGTCCGGCTCGGAGACCACCAGCCACGCTGCGGAGATAGGCCCCCAGCTTCCCAGCGTCACTCCGTTCCAGTCGTAATCTGCCACCCCCCGCCCGCGCACGAACAGTATGTGGCGGCCCGGCGTCAGGCTCGTAGTGTCCAATGCCCCTATTACCGCCTCCGTAGGCGAGTCGAAGGTGCCGTCTGCCGGATATAGGGGCATTGGTGTGCCACCCACCCAGGGCGGCGTATCGATGTAATACTCGGCTGATGCCACGTTCTGCGAGTAGGCGTTGTCTGTCCAGGCATAATTGATAGTAGCTGTGACCTGGCCCGGCGCGCCCTGAGTAACGGGGCCAAGTCCCGCAGTAACGTTATTCGCATCCGGCCCGCGCGTGGTCAGAAATGGAGTGCGCGCTATCTTCGACAGGTAGAGGAGCATCCCCTTGTTGGCCTCCCATAGCCCCTCCACTTCAGAGTAGAGAGGAAGGAAGCTCCCCCCACTCAGACTCTGTGGTGACGGACAGCATACCCAATTCGCCGTAGCCCCAGTCGCTCGCGGTGCCATCCGACGCGTACAGGCAGTTGGGGGCCTGGCAGTAATCATAGCCGTTACCCCCGGCATCCTGGGCGCTCATATGGGCGGCGATGTTCTTCAAGTCTGCATCGTTGGGTGCAGGCTCGCCCTCCCAGCCCCAGGGGTAGAGGTTCAGGTCGGCGAATGAGTGGAGATTTTGGTAGACGCCGGTCGCGGTGATGGGCGCTGCATCGGTGTCGGCAGGCCCTCGCTGGTCGGGCACCAACTGGCGTATCTTGGAGGTAACCGCTACCGTCTCCTCCTCGGAGCTTTCAGACGGCCCCCGGTAGGTCTGCTCGCACGCCTCAAGGGTAGAGCCGCCGCAGCAGCCCCACTTGAAGGGGTAGTTGCGGTTCAGGTCCGTGCCGAACTGCACTATCATTCCAGGGGGCCAGATCGAGCATCCATCGTCATGGTCGGCGTTCTTACGCTGGAAGTAAGGAGCATCGGCGTTAGCCCCCGCCTCGACGATTAAATGCCCGTCGGGGTTGAACAGGGGCATGACCCAGATGTCGTGATAGTCTACCAGCCAGTGCGCATCCGCATCGGTGTTGTAGCCGTCGAGTAGATAGCTGACGAAGCGCATAGCCACTTCGGGTGTGGCGATCTCGCGGGAGTGTATACCCGCGTCGAACCAGAATACGGGCTTGGGTCCGGGTACGTTGCGGTTGGTGATGTGCAGCACCCAGAGGTCGTAGCCATTGTTTGGCTGGGGATTGGCGCACTGCCCTGGGTGAGTCTTGCACCACGAGTCCCCTATATCCACTTTCTCGACAAGGTCAAGGTACTGCCCCGCCATCCGGTCGAGGAAAGCGTCTATGCCGGAGACCGTTAGATACCCACTGAAGAATGTATCACTGGGCAGATTTTGGACTTTGGACTTTGGACTTTGGACTGCTGATGAGATAAGAGACTCCGAACTACCGTTTGAGGTGGCGCTCTTAGACAGGCTCAACTTGTTCAGTTCGGTTGTACGGACCTGATCTATCTCAACGCGCAAGCCCCTTGCGAGCAGGCGATTGTGCATAGCGCTATCGCCTATGACCGTCAGGTAGCCCCCAAGCGTGGGCACTTCCTCGGCGGCAAGCTCGGTAGCAAGGCGGTCACGCTCGGCAGCATCACGGAAGTAGACGCGCAGGACGAGCGTAGGGGCGTGATTTATCGCGCCCTGAACCGTAATGGGAAGCGCAGCCCTGGTTACAGTCGCCCCGCTGCCTACCAATAGAAGAGGGAGTAGCAAAAGAGCTAATGAAATCCCACGCGCTAGTTTAATGAAATGGATCTTTCTCTTTGCAATCATGATCTCGCCGTAATCTAGCCGCCGGAGCGCAAGGCGTTAGTGTGCATACTTCTCATTCTGATATCCTGTGCAAGCAGAAACCTGAAAAACTAGAAATCTCCTATGACGAAGCACCCTTTTCCGTGTCATTCCGAACGTAGTGAGGAATCTCCAAGCTTAGCTGTATGGGCAGCGCTTTAGAGCATGTTTGACAACTATGGTAAAGGCAGAGGAGCCTGCCGTAACGAAGCACCCTTTTCCCTGTCATTCTGAGTGGTGCATCTTGCAAGTGATGTACATGAAGAGTGGAATTGTATGAGTGTCATTCTGAACGAAGTGAAGAATTTGAAAAATTTGACCAACCTGTACTGTTCATTCGAAGCTCCCTTGCTTCGATCATCTTTAGATTCTTCACTTCGTTCAGAATGACATGTTCTTTCTGATTTCTTGCACGTACTTGCAAGATGCACCACTGAGCGAAGCGAAGAATCTAGAAATCTATCCACCTGGCAAGCTCGGAGATTCCTCACTTCGTTCGGAATGACACTCTTTCTACATTCGTTCTTACATAACCCTCTGAGATAGATATGAAGAGGTCCGTGAACCTCCTCATATCTATCAAGGTCTTACATTTGCCTCTTACCGTAGAGGGGTCTGGCAATTGGGAAAGAAGGTGTTAGCCACTATCTTGCTCGCTTGACCTCTCGTCACATTAGCGAACGGTCGGAAGTATGGCCTGTTAGCATCATCGCATGGCTCACCATCTCCCCCGCATGGATAGCCTGACATCACACCCAGGCTGGTGAGACGCATTATCCATGCATAGAATGGGTGATCATCAGGTACGTCCGTGTAGAACAAACCAGTGGGTGTGCCTCCCAGTCCTGCCGCATTGGAAACTATCTTGGCTAGCTGTCCACGTGTGGCACTGGCATTGGGTCGGAAGTATGGCCGGTTGTCAGGAGCGATGCAAGGCTCCTCAGGGACTAACCCACACAGGTAGCCTCCCATGTGTCCTCTCATCGACAACCTGTTGATCCAGTCGTAGAAAGGACTACCGGGAGGTACATCTTCGTATATCTGCGGCCCTGCATCCTCTGAGAAGCCAGCAGCATTACTCACCATCTTCGCTATCTGTCCTCTCGTTATGTCATTGCCTGGACGGAACGTGCCATCAGAATACCCTGAGATGATGTTTCTACACGCCAGACACCTTATCCATGTGTAGAAAGTGCTATCCGAAGGCACATCTGTGAAGCTGATTGTGCATGGTGTCGAGGTAGCTATGGCTGTAGAGGTAGCTGTACCTGTAGGCTCTGGGATAATTGTGTTGGTTGGGGGAATATTAGTAGCAGTTCGGGTGCTGGTCGGCACCGCAACGGTACTTGTGCGCGTAGACGTAGACGTAGACGTTGATGTCGAGGTTGATGTAGATGTTGGGACGGTGGCAGTGGGAGTCGATGTAGGAACCGTGCCCGTAACGGTGGGTGTGGGTGTGCCGCCATACGTCCCTCTGACCACATAGATATCCTCGCCCGTGCCGGAGCGAGTGTCGGTCCAGGCCGCATAGACGTTGCCATGCGATGCGGTGACATTTATATAGTCACCCGCCGCGAGGTTATAGCTGGTCGGTATGCCGATGCGGAGGTCGCTCGTGGCCGTGCTGATGCGCGTGGCGGTGCTCCAGGTAGCGCCGTTGTCCGTAGATTGGCTGTAATAGATGTGGAAGATGCTCGTATTAGGGTTCTCGCGGTCATCGTACCAGATCGCGTGGAAAATACCCTGTTCGTCAGCCTCCACCCACGGTTCAACCTGGTAAGTATTCGCCACGCCCGGAGGGGCCAATATAGCTGCTGGACTCCAGGTCGCGCCGTTATCGGTGCTCCTGCTGAAGTAGGTTATAGCCGTATTGTTGGGCGCTCTACCGTCAGCCCACACGACCACCATGTTGCCATTGTTGCGGTTCACCGAGTTAGCAGGGATTGGGTTCATACGCCAGATGCCGCAGCCTGAATTGTCAGGCGGGCAGTCGGGAAAGGTCATGGAACTTATAGGCTGGACGCTCCCCAAAGTCGCGCCCCCATCCGTGGAGCGTCGGTAGCTGATCTGCGCAGACGACGATAGATAGCTGACTATAACGTCCCCATTAGGGAGAGTAACAGGCATGGGGAACTGATATCCGAGGAAAAAGGCAGATGGCGATGAGAAAGAGACGCCACGGTCTGTGGAGTAATTAAGCCGCCACCCACCTCCCGTCCCGAAGTCCATCCAGGCGGTGTAGATACGGTGATAATATGGGCTTCCGGGGTTATTATCTATCCAGGTCCACTCTTTATCTGTACTGTTGTTCGTGCCGGGTAGATGCACTCCCGGCAGGAAAGTAATGCCACCATCGGTAGAGCGCGCCACCTGGATACCGTCGTTCGCACCCCCGCCGTAGGGGAGGGAGGTGACGTAGCAAATGCCGTCGTCACTGAAGTTGACTACCGGGTCGCTGGAGAAGGGCGATTGCGGCGCGAATGGGAAAAGCTGGTTGAGCCAGGTCACGCCACCATCGGTAGAGGTGTATATCCACGTCTGCTTGGTATTCGAGCCTCCCCGCTCGTCCTTCGCCATAGCCACCACGTTGAGCGGGTTGGTAGGGTTAACCGCGATGCTCGGTTCCTGCTGCGCACGATTTGGAGATTGAGTGTCCGTGTTAGCGCGGTAATTGTCCCCAAAGACCGGATTGTCGAGCGGCTGGAAGGGAGATGCCGGGCCTGTGCGTGGAGACTGCCCGCTCGGTGCAGTAACAACCGACTCGCGCCGCACCTCTCCACTCTGGCCGAGCGACACGGCCTCCGCCAACTGCACTACACTTCCGGGAGCGGCGGCCTGCGCCACATCGCCCTGGGGCGGCGAAACTGCCCCCCATATGCTCAGACCAAACGCGGTGAATAAAGCTAGAGCCGCCAGCAGTATGCGCATCTTACCCTTCATAATTGTGCTCCCCCTGATTTGATGAAAAATCGACGTCTCCGAAATACCCATATGCGCCCGCGCCTTGGTCAGTCGCAACCGTACTCCTCTCCGCCCGGAGGTAACTCGATAACACGATAGACGTGCTCCACGTGGGTTGCGCGGGCGAGGAGCACGTGGACAGGGCAGTATTTGGTGATGGATAGCTCGATGGAGCGGGCAACCGCCTTCGGGTCTATATTTTGCCCCGCCACAACGTGCTCAACCATTATATCCGTGTAGATTTTGGGGTGCTCCTGTGCACGGTTGGCGTGGACGTTGACGGTGTAGTGCGTGACCACCTGGCGCTTCTTGCGGAGAATGGAGATAACGTCCATGCCTGTGCACGAGCCAAGCGACACGAGGAGCAATTCCAGGGGCTCCGGGCCGGAAGCCTCGCCCCCATTCTCAGGACCTGTGTCTATGGTTAGACTATGGGAGGTAGGGGTCAGCGCGGCGAATGCCATGCCCGCCCTGGCATCAGGCATAGAGAGCCGCGCAACAGAAGTATAGCGCGCGCCATCCACCGGCTCAATGGCAAGTCGGGGCTGTAACTCGGACGGCTCGAAGGTAGGAATATTCACGCTCACTGCACTTTACTGTAAAGGAGGAGGCGGAATAGTGTCAAGCGCGTGCGGACGGCGGACGATAGACGATAGACGATAGACGATAGACGATAGACGATAGACGATAGACGATAGAACATGATGCGTGATGCGTAAGTCTATTGCTAAGTGCATAACCCCCATAAATCTTGGCGTTCTTTGCTCCCTTTGCGTCTTGGCGTTTCAATAATCACGTTTCACGCATCATTCCGCACCCCGAAATCCCCATTCTCTTGACACGCAGCCACTACTGGCGGTACATTATACGTGCCATGTATCTCCTATTCGTTTTCGGCTCGCTGGGATTGACCGCCGCGCTGGCCTGGGCAACCTACCAGAGTGGGAGGCTGCTGCGTGCCGTGCCGGTGCGGGAGAACCTGCTGTTGGCCCCTGTGGAAAACATAGTCAAAGCGATACTGGTACTGGCCTGTATTGCCCTCGGAGCGTTGAGTGGCGCGCCCGCTTCTCAGCTAGGGTGGACCTTCGAGCACGGGTGGCGTGACCTCGGCCTGGGTATAGTCGTCGGTATGCTCACCCAGTTCCTGGCGAACGGGGTCACGCTGGCGGCTATCAACGTGTGGGGTAAGGAAATATATTCGCCCATAGTGATGCGTAACATCATGCCCCGCACGCGTCCCGAATGGCTGCTGGTTCCCGCTGCGCTAGGGCTAGGCGTGGTGCTAGAAGAATTGCTGTTCCGCTCTCTCCTGATCGGTGGATTGAGCATAACCGTACCCGTTCCCATACTGCTGATCGGGTTCGCCGCGATATTCGGGCTGATGCACTCGCCGCAAGGCGCGCTAGGCGTGGTTATGACAGGCTTAATGGGTCTCTGGCTCAGCCTCCTCTTCATCTGGTCGGGCGGCATCCTCCTCCCACTCACCGCCCACTACGTAATCAACCTCCTCCAGCTAGTCAAAGCCCAGGACAAGCGCGCCTGGCTTGATAGTTACTAATTACTAATTACGAGTTACGAGTTGGTTTCGCTTGTAACTCGTAACTCGTAACTCGTAATTAGTAACTCGTAATTCCCCATCATGACCCGTAAGTCCTTCCTGATGCGGCACGTCAAGAACGAGCCGCCCGACGATGCTGCCCTCGAAAAGTACCTCCTCCATTGGCACTCTAAAGAGCTATACCAGAACCCGGAAGCGTTCCCCAGGCTCGACTCGCCTAACCTTTTCGGCAATGGGCGACCTATGCACCTGGAGATAGGGTGTAGCACGGGGGAGTACCTGTGCACTCTCGCCGCGAAAAACCCTGGCATTAACTTCCTCGGCGTAGAGATAAACCTGAAATCGCTGTACGTAGCTATCGGCCAGGCCGCGGACCGCTCGCTCGACAACATCCGCTTTATCAAGGCTCCATTCCAGTACCTTTACCCCCTCCTGGCCCCCCAATCTTTACAGGCAGTCTACCTCCACTTCCCCGACCCAAGCCTTCGCCCCAAGCATCGCAAGCGCCAGATGCTGAACCGTGATCTCCTGGACACCCTCCACCATGCACTTATTCCAGGCGGGTTTTGGAGCATCGTTACGGATAACGAAGAGCTTTTCATGTCCACTATCCTCCCCCTGGTCGAAGGGGATGCCAGGTTCAAGAGAACCCATCCAGAACGATACCTGACAGGCTTCGAGCCGCAAGCCAAATCGCGCTACCAACTCTACTGGGAAAAGCACGGCGCGACGATCTACAGGCTCGTGCTGATGCGTGAAATGTGATTATTAAACGCCAAGACGCAAAGGGAACCAAGAACGCCAAGATTTTATGGGGGTTATGCACTAGGCATCACGCATCATGTTCTATCGTCCATCGTCTATCGTCCATCGTCCATTAGGTCCGAGCATGGATAAGTAAACAGTCTGATCGAGAAACGAATAATTTTCTTCGTCCTTCGTCCTTCGTCCAGCAGTTAAGCTATTCATGCACGGGTCTAATCGTCCATCGTCCATCGTCCATCGTCCATCGTCCATCGTCCATCGTCCATCGTCCATCGTCCATCGTCCATCGTCCATCGTCCATCGTCCGTTTCGTAATACTTCTGTAACCTTTCGACCACATTTTTTCATCTCGTAATGGTATCATTAGAGTATGGGAATCCTCTTAGTTGCAGCGTTCTTGGCCGGGGTGCTTACCATCGCTTCGCCATGTGTGTTGATGGTCCTGCCCATCGTCCTTTCGACCTCTAACACCGGGGGGCGGATGCGGCCCCTGGGAATCGTGTTGGGCTTCGCGGTATCGTTCACGGCATTTACCCTGGCTTTCGCGGGAGCTTTGCAGGCGCTGGCCCTCCCCGCCTCGTGGCTGCGTACGTTCACAGTGGTCGCGCTGGCGGTCTTCGGACTGGCGCTACTCGTGCCTGCCGTGGGACGCATGTTTGAGCGAGCACTTTCGCCCATAGCACGCCTCGCCAATACAAACACTCAACGTAGCGGATTTGGCGGCGGGCTGCTCATAGGCTCAGGGCTGGGCCTTCTGTGGACGCCATGCGCCGGGCCGATCATGGCAGCCACCATCGCCCTGGCAGCCACAGCAGGCATCTCCCCCGAAGGAGTGGCTATCACTCTTGCCTACACGCTGGGTGCGGGCATACCGATGCTCCTCATAGCCTACGGCTCGCGCACTTTCGCGGCACGAGCAAAGCGTGCTGGCCGCAACACAGGGGCCTTGCAGCGGGTATTTGGCGCGCTAACTCTAGCGGCCTGCGTTGCAATCCTCCTGGGCGTAGACATCAAGATACAGTCTTATGTCCAATCCAATCTCCCGTCCGGCTGGAGCCAGTTCCTGGCGGTGTTCGACAACCAGCCCGCAGTGAAAAGTGAGTTAGACACACTCACAAAGAAGAACATGATGCAAGTTGCTACCCAACCGACAAGCGTACCTTCTCTGACCGGAGCGCAGCCGGTTACCCAGCCGACGAGCCAACCTGTGATGATAGACCCAACTACACCGCCTGAGCCAACGGCAGCACCCCCTACGGCGATACCAACCCCCCAGCCGCTTATCGCGCTCGAAGATCGTGGACCCGCGCCTGAGCTAACCGGGCTGACCCATTGGCTCAACTCCGACCCAACGACTATCAAAAACCTTCAGGGCAAGGTGGTGATAGTGAACTTCTGGACCTTCGGATGCTACAACTGCCGCAACACTATGCCTTACGTCCGGGCGCTGTACGATAAGTACAAGGACCAGGGGCTGGAGATATTAGGTATCCACACGCCGGAGTTCGCCTACGAGAAGGTATTGGACAATGTGAGGGAAGGCGCGAGGGACCAGGGCGTGATATGGCCCGTCGCCCTCGACCCCGACTTCAAGACGTGGAGCGCGTACAGCAACAGGTACTGGCCCGCCTTCTACTTCATAGACGCAAACGGCCACCTGCGCTATACCCATTTCGGCGAGGGCAATTACGACAAGAACGAGCTGGTCGTGCGGCAGCTACTGAGCGAAGCCAAGTCCGCACAAAAATAGCCTTTTCCCCTCCTTCCCTTTCTGCAACGAAGAGCGCCTGTGAGGACGCTCTTTGTTGTTATTTTGAAGGGATTAAAAGAAACCGCACCCCGAAGGGTGCGTTCTGTTTGATGCTTTATTCTACCAGATTATTTGACTATTTGTCAATAGTTTTCCGGCTTGATTTAACCCCAATCTTTTCTATATATTTCCTGTTTTATATCCTCCATGTAGACGTAGCGTTTCGTTGCCAGCTTGAGTTCCCAGCCCAGTGTGCTGCGCGAGCAAAGTATAGTTATAGCCTTACCTCGCTTCTTCAGAATCTGCAACAGGTAAGCAAAGTCACTATCCCCAGATAAGAGTATCATATGCTCGAAACGGCCCATTGATAGCAATATATCGCAGGACATTTCGACGTCAAAGTTTGCCTTGAAGATCACACCTTGCTCTGGCGGAGCGAGCTTTATCTCCTTAAGAGGTTTCGTGACCGTTGTGTAACCCAGGCTAGTGAGAGTATCCAAGAAAGCTTGAGCACCAATATCGCCCGGTCGTGTGCCTACATAGTACCGAAGCTCAAGTAGATGGAATTTGGTAGCCAGGTATGACTTCACCTTTTGCCAATCAACCATCCATCCAAGTTTTCGCTGAGTGAAGAACATATTCGCGCCATCTATAAAGACCATAGCGGTTGGCTTTGTACTTCCTGGCTGGGACATGGACGCTATTATAGCATAATAGGACTATCTACCCATTGACTCCACATCCTGGTGAGGGGTAGGATGCCTGTATCAGATGGATTGAAAAGACCAACCGACAAGATCACACTATCATGAACGATAATACCCCTCCCTCCCGACCCATACTCATTACCGTATTCGCTTTAGCGCTCTTCATTTTGCTCGGCTTCTCCAATGGCGACCCCGACAACTTTCGGTGTACGAAGACCGGACCCCCTCTTGGGCCGGATAGCTACTGCCCAGGTGAGCGCTTCACCGACGTTTGCCCCGAAGATTGGTTCTATCCATACGTGATGGACCTGACCGAGCGGGGCGCGATTGGGGGATACACCGACGGCACGTTCCGCCCTTACAACGACATCACCAGGGCGCAGATAATGAAGGTGATCGTTATAGCCAATGGCCTCACCGCGCCCCTCCCCACCATCGCTACTTTCGCGGACGTGCCCTCCACTCATACCTTCTTCCAGTGGGTCGAGATTGGCGTGGCAAATGGCGTGGCGGGAGGCTACCCGTGTGGCTCACAGGGCGAGCCGTGCGACCCCGGCAACCGCCCTTACTTCCGGCCTGATGCGAACGTCGTGCGCGGGCAGATCGCCAAGATGGTAGTCACCGCGCGTGGCTGGACCCCACTCTTCCCTTCGCAACCGACTTTCAACGACGTGCAGCCTGATAGCGCATATTACGGCTACGTCGAGAGAGCAAATGCTAACGGCATAATAGGTGGCTATCCCTGTGGCGCAGAGGGCGAGCCATGCCCCGGACGCTACTTCCGCCCGTACACCACCACTACGCGGGCGCAAGCATCGAAGATAGTGGACGGCTCGCTGCCGCCTCTTACGCCAACCCCCACAGTTACTGGCACTCCACCCACCGCCACGCCCACCCGCACCCCTACCTCTACAGCTACGCCAGGCGGGCCGTGCGCTATCTTCCCAGCCAACAATATCTGGAACCGCAACATCTCCGCGCTCCCCACGCACACCATGTCGGACCAGTACATCGCCAGCATCGGCATCGACTCGCACGTGCATGCCGACTTCGGATCGGGGCTGTGGGACGGCGGGCCCATCGGCATACCCTTCGTCAACGTGCCCGGCAGCCAGCCCTTCGTGCCTATCAACTTCATTGCCTACGGCAACGAGAGCGACCCCGGCCCATACCCCGTGCCCACCAACGCGCCCATCGAGGGCGGCCCCGACGCCGATGGCGACCGCCATGTGCTGGTGATAAACCAGGGCAACTGCACCCTATACGAGCTATATCGCGCCTTCCCCCAGCACCAACGGCAGTTGGGACGCCGGCTCGGGCGCGGTATGGGACCTCAACTCGCACGCCCTCCGCACCGCGAGGCTGGACCTCCGCCGATGCCGCCGGACTGCCCATCTACCCAGGCCTGGTAACGCTATGATGAGGTAGCAAGCGGGCATAATAACGCCACGCCATACGCTTCACCGCGCCGGAGACGCAGAGCCCTACCTGTGGCCTGCCCGCCACTACGCCAGCGACTCAGACGACCCCAATCTCCCGCCGATGGGCCTGCGCGTGCGCCTCAAAGCCAGCGTAAACATAAGCGGCTACCCCAGCAGGTGCGCGTCATCTTGCAGGCGATGAAAGACTACGGCATGTTCCTGGCCGACAACGGCAGCCCCTGGTACATCAGCGGCGCGCCCGACGAGCGCTGGGACAACGACATGCTCCACCTGATGGACCCCCTGAGTGGAGCCGACTTCGAGGCTGTAGACGAGTTCAGCCTGATGATAGACCCCAATTCCGGGCAGAGCCGGTAACGGACGATAGACGATAGACGATAGACGATAGACGATGATGCGTGAAACGTGATGCGTGAGAGTATTGCTTCTTCTGCCGCCCATCGTCTATCGTCTATCGTCTATCGTCTATCGTCTATCGTCTATCGTCTAACTGTCGTCCGTCGTCTGTCGTCCAATCGGTCTTCAGCACTTGACTACAGGGAGCGACAACGTATACAATGCCCTAAGACCGCGGCAGGGTCCCATTAATGCAGTCCAGGTAAACTTGTAGCAATAACAGGCCGCATCTCATCATATTGGAGGAGGTTCTCATGGATTCTGATAGGCCTAATCGCCCGGAAGGCTCACACGACCCGCAATCGGGTCAGTCCTCCGGCAGCACCCCACCGGGCCAACAGCCGCCCGACTCATACCCGCCCCAGCCCCAGCCATATCCACAATATGGGTCTCAGCCTCAACCACAGCAGCCCACGCAGCCTTATGGAGCGCCACCTCCGCAGGGGGGCTATAGCCAGCCGCCGCAGTACAGTGACCGGCCAGGCTCGCAACCTGCCCAGCCGCAGCAGGGGGGTTATTACCCGCCGCAGTACAGCGACCAGCCCCAGTACCCACCTCAGCAGCCTTATTACGGTGGGCCTCCGCCCAACCAGATCAACACTCCACCAAAGAAGGGTAATAGCGGGCTGCTCTTTGGCCTCATAGGCCTACTGGTCTTGCTAATAGCCGGGGGCGCGATCTGGTTCTTCGTGCTCAACAAGGGTAACAATCCGCTTGGCCCAGGCAACACGCTTGGCCCAGGAGGCACCAGTGACGTGGCCCAGCGGGAAACAGCCGCGGCCAGCATGCTACCAAAGAACACCCTCGGCTATATCTCCCTAGCTACCGAGCCTACAGGTAACCAGAAGAGCGCTTTCGACAAGATAGGCGAGGCGTTCGAGTCCCAGCCCGGTTTCAAAGAGGCTATGGACCGCATGACCCAGCAAGCCACCGGCGCAACTGGGGGGCAGGCCAATGAGACCGCCCTGGAAGTGCAGGGCCTGATAAATAAGTACACGAAGCAAGTCTCCATTGCCATACTCCCCCCCCAGCACCAGCGACTGGCAAACCATGCAGAGTGGCGGGCAGGCAGGCATGTTGGACGTAGCTACACGCAACGTGGTAGCCGTCGCCCAGATGGACCTCGACCAGCTCAAAAAGGATGCCGGAAGCAGTGAAGTAGCTGAGACCTACAAAGAAGTTGAGGTCAGCCGCATCGCCACAGGCACGCTCACGTTTTATGCCGCCCCACTCGATGGTGGCAACGTAGCCATTGGCGCGCGCGCCGAGCCTGTTAAGGGCTTGATAGACCAGCTGAAGGACAAGAAGGAGAACATCAGGGAAGACGAGACCTACAAGTTCCTCTCCGGTGCCGTGCCCGCCGAGCGCGTAGCCTCCGTCTATATCAACCTGACCGACGTCGCCAAGCAGATAGAGGCCGTCTCTCCCGGTGTGCTCACGAACGCCGGCATAGAAAGTCTGAGCGGCGCTTTCCTCCTCACGATCAGCGGCCTGGACGACGGCATCCAGGTAGACCTGGCATCACAAGTGGATGTGAAGAGCAACCTTACCAGTCAAGTTTCCTCCACCGCCAAGCCCGACGCTTCGACCTTCAATGACATACCCTCCAACTCGGTGGCCTTCTTCGCAGGCACCGACCTCAAGACCATCATCAAGGCTGGCCTGGACGGCTTCAGGGCCGGCATGACGCGCGCCGGGGGGTCTGACCCGATTGCCCAGGCCGAGCAGCAGGTAAAGGCCATGACCGGCTTGAGCCTGGAGAATGACATTATCCCCCTCCTGGGTGGTGATTACGCTCTCAGCGCGTCATTAGGCGATCAAAGGATGCCCGTCTCGTCGGTCGTCTTCCAGATGAAGATGAACGGCGACGACCGCGACAAGGCGGCTAACGCTCTAGATAAGCTCATGCAGGCCATAACGCAGAGCACGGGAGGGCGAGGGGCCGCCACGTTCGATGCCGGAGGTGGTAAGTTCTACGACTTCACCGGGCTAAACATATCCGGGCTTGCGGTGGGCGTGAGTAAAGACCGCCTGCTGGTGGTCTGGGACCCCGCTGGTCAGCCCGAATCCCTCACAAACCAGGTATCGGACAACCTGGGTAAGGGCTTCGGCACCACCCCCAAGTGGGATGAGGTCAAGCAGCACCTCCCCAACGACAGCAATACCGTCGTGTACGTGGACATCGAGAGCATAAAGGGATTGTTTGGCAGCATGATACCGCCGGACGTCCAGCCTTTCGTGAACCCGTTCAAGTACATATTGATAGCCGGAGCGGTGCAGGCTGCCCCTGGCAGCTCCACCCCGAACCGGAGCCTATCGAGGATATTCATCGGTATCAGCAAGTAAGCGCACGCTCGTAATCGGCAATAGTGCCGAAGTACGCAAAGCGTAAGACAAGCTTGTCACGAATCAAAATGAGCGCCCGCAGGCGCTCATTTTGATTAGTGCTGATTTACCGCAGGACTGTGGACCCAAAGGATATCGCAAGCAGGACTGCAACGACGATGAAGAGGATAATCCCCAGGACCCAGGGCACGAACGCTACCATCTGCGCCTTACCCGCGTCCAGCTTTTGCGATGCCTGCATAGATAGACCGGCACTGTATAACTGGTAGATGCCCAGGGCAAGAGCGAGTATGCTCCCTACGCAACTTACGCCCGGAAATAGAGAAAGGGCATTTAGCAATGCGGCAATCGTATGAAGTGGAGTGTAACTGAGGGACAAGAGGTATGCATGTACCATGAAGCCCTGCCCCTCATCTCTGCCCGCTTCCTTATCCCGCACCGCTCGCGCTAGAACGTAAAGGAGTGTTGCACCCCCGAAAAAGGTGAGCGGGACGAGAAATGCAAGGAGTGGATTTGTCGAGGCTTCCCCATATTGGAAGAGCGTTTTCCAGGGGTCCACATTCGGGTCCTGTCCATTCTGGGCTAGGTAATCCTTGGAGCTTTTAAATGACTTCAGCGTAAAAGGCGCGAGGAAAATTTTCATGCCGAAAGAGACCAGCGTCACTATGGCCAGGCCGAGGAGGGTCTTACCCCAACTGGCATTAGGTATCTCCTCCGCATAGGTCTCAGGCCTGGCTTTGGTCAATACATTCAGGTATGACCTGGGGAGCGGGCCGTAGTCACCAGGGTCGGCCTTTTTGGGACTGCTGACATTCCCAGAAGTACCTGAAGCATCGGGACGCGTCCAGTCGGAGCTATACCTGTTCTCAGGCTCAGCGTCTTCCGGTAAATTCTCCACATCTTTCTGCGGCGGCTCATATGCCATGCCGGGGTCTCCTTCTCCGAGTCGAAAGTCCAGGGTCCAAAGTCCAAAGTCTCAAGCCTGCTCAGCTTGCAGGCGGGATGCTAACACAAGCATGGGGCGTTGTCAATGGACGATGGACGATGGACGATGGACGATATATTTTAACCGCAGAGACGCAGAGACGCAGAGATTTATTGAGGATTCACGCATCACGTTTCAGCATCCATCGTCCATCGTCCATCGTCCATCGTCCATCGTCCATCGTCCATCGTCCATCGTCCATCGTCTGTCGTCTATTGCCCAGTCAGCAGCGGGGGCTGCGGATCGGGAGCTTTTGGATGACGACGTATCCAAAACCTATAAATCTCGATCACGGCCAGGAGATAAATGAAGCCGAGCGCATACCCAGCCATCACATCGGATGCCCAGTGCTGCCCCATGTACACCCGCGACGGGCCAACCAGCGCTATCAACGCTCCACAAACCATCAATATTATCCGCCGGACGATTGACCGTCGCGGCAGGAGCGTGAACGCCAGGTAAAATACGAACCCATACAGCACAACGTAGCTGGTGACATGGCCGCTTGGGAAAGAGTAGGTGTCCAGCACTCTTACTGCCAGGTCGGCGGGTGGGCGTGGGCGGTTGATGATGTTCTTTACGAGGTCCGCAGTGAGGCCGCCTAGCGCGGTGAAGATTGTGAACACCACCTCGGTGAGCCAGCGTCTCCACAGCATGAAGACCACTATGGCAGCCGGTATGAGCCAGTTCTGGTATATCGGGTCTCGAAACCCCGGCCAGCTTACCCACACCAACACTTCCCCAACCGGAAACCTGGGGAACTCTTGCATCTCATGGGTGATGCCCACGTCCCACTCCGTAGGCTTCAAATCGGCATTCAGAATGAGTGCCGTTAAAAAGATGAAGAGCGCCGTCAGGAGCACGATAGCGACAAGGAGCAAACGACCCCGCACCAGCGCAATAAAGGTGCCTGGATGCCAGAACGGTTTCGGATCGCGGATTGGTGCCGAAGGTAGTTGCGGATTGGGGTGTAGGGTTGGCTCTTCCATTTGGCGAGTCAACGTGGCAAGATGCATACCATTGACCCCCGTAACGGTCCTTGCCACCGTGATGCGTGAAACGTGATGCGTGATGGAGCATACACAGCCCTAATAAAATCTCTGCGCCCTCTGCGTCTCTGCGGTGAATTTACTTTCCGTCGTCCGTCGTCCGTCGTCCGTCGTCCATTCCGCCCTCCGCACTCGTCACGAACTCGCAAATCTTCTCCCACACTTCCTCCCGCTCAGAGTCGAAGACGACCCCATGCCCACTGTTGCGCCACCATACAAGCTCTTTCTCGTCCGAGCCGATGCGGTTGAATAAATACCGGGCGCTACGGGGGTGTATCACGCGGTCCTTGAGGCCGTGCATGATGAGCGCTGGGGTCTCGACCTTCCCCAATACCTTACGGGTGACACGCATGAGGTTCAGGAGGCGGTCCACTGCCACCAGTGGATAGCGGCGATACGACACGTAGCGCAAATGAGCGTCGGGGTCGCTGTTCGCGCTCATGCGCTTGACCCTGTGCCAGCGCAGGACGTGGCGCACCATCGGGATGAGGTGGATGCGGCGGTCGCGGAAATAAATAGGAGAGGCCATCGTCACCAGCCTCGCCACCTCCTGCGGGTGGGACGCGCACAGGTGGATGCCCAGCAGCCCTCCCATCGAGAAGCCAATTATCGCCACTCTGCGCTCAGGCTGTATGAGCCTCTCCAGGCCCTCAGATGCTGAGTGTAGCCAGTCGCGCCACGTGACATAGGTGAGCTGCTCCGGCTCGGTGCCGTGCCCGGCCAACCTGACCCCCTCCACGCGCACACCTCGCCCGGCCAGGTATCCCCCTAAGCCGTGCATCTCAGCCGGGCTGCCGCTGAAGCCATGCAGGAGCAAGCACGCTACTGGTGCATCCACAGGACCCCATGCGAACGGGGCGAGGTCCAGGTCGGGCTGAGGCGGCATCACGCGCCTTCGCACCCTGAAACGTTGAAGAACCGCGGGCATATGGGGATGGTACTCCAAGAGGAGAGAGGTTGTCAACGGAGTTGGGAGTGCGGAAGTGATGATGGACGATGGACGATGGACGATGGACGATGTATACTGCTCTGCGGGGGGCATGGCGCGCCATGCCCCTACAAAATATTCCGCACTCTGCACTTCTTATGACTCAATCCCATTTCAGCATCCCAGACCTGCGCCTCGTGCCTACCGAGGCGTTGATTTTGCATGAGCACGCCGACGAGAAGCGCGTGGCTCGGCTGGAGGCGCGTCTGCGGGCGGATGGGTATCTGAAGAACCCACCCATCGTCGCGCCTATGCCCGGCTCGGAACGGTACGTAGTGCTGGACGGGGCTAACCGCACCAGCGCGGTGAGACGTGCCGGTTACCCTCATATACTCGTGCAGACGGTGGACTACAAGTCGGGCCAGGTACAGCTCAACACATGGAACCACCTGGTCACAGGGCGTGCCCCCGCTAAATTCCTGGCCGAGATACGGGGCGTCGAGGGGTTGGTAGTCGAACCGGCGTCAAACAGCGATGCGCGCTCCCGGCTGAAAGCGCGTACCATTGTCGCCTATGTGGTCACGCCCTCCCCATCGGGCGAGATTGGCTCCACCATCTCCAGCGTAAACGGCCCACCCTCCAATAAGAACCATACCCCACATAGCTCCACTGAGTTGCTGAACGTCATGGTAGACACGTACAAAAGTGACCCATCGGTAGTCATCCACCGGGTCAACGCCGACGACCTAGACGAGCTTAGCGATTACTATGACCACGTAAGCGGGCTGGTGGTCTTCCCGCCCTACACCCCGGACGATATACTGGCGCTGGCCGGGGCTGGCACGAAAGTACCCACCGGCATCACCCGCCACATCATCAGCCCACGTGCATTGCGTGTGAACGTCCCAATCACTCTCCTCAGCAGCGACGAGCCTCTCGAAGCGAAGAACACGTGGTGGCACGAGCAAACCAAGCGCAAGCTCGCCGCCAATGAGATCAGGTTGTACCAGGAAGCGACGTATCTGTTTGATGAGTGATGCGTGACGGCGGACGATAGACGATAGACGATAGGGGTTGAGGCGTGATGCGTGTGAGTTTATGTTTGATGGGGATTGGGGTGAGATGTCGTATAATATAAGGGCTTACGCAAGCACAACGGCCTCCATTGAAAGGAGCAGACTATTATGATCAATACAGAAGCAACTAATTCGCAAGCGCAAGCTACCACGGAAGAGATGGTGCGCGAGGCGATACGCGAAGAGGTATTCGACCCTGAGCTTGGCTTGAACATCGTAGACCTGGGGCTGGTGTATGACATTACCATGTTACCGAGCAAAGCTGACATCACCATGACCCTCACAAGCCCCGGTTGCCCCGTCGGCCCGGAGCTAATGACCAATATCCGCCGCTCTCTTACCAGGTTCGATGACCTCGAAGAGGTAGACCTGCATCTCGTCTTCTCCCCACCCTGGCACCCTTCTATGATGAGCGAGGAAGCTAAGGACGAATTGGGGTACTTCGGCTAGTACTGAATACGAACTGCAAAACGCGGGGTAGGCAAGGTGAGCGAGACGCTAAGCACCACTCCTCATTTGCCCTCATCACAAGATAGTACACACTCTTCGCCCGCTATGCGAACGTCTGGCGTTCCCTACGTAAGTCGGTGCTCCTCAGCTATCGGCGTAGCCCTGTCGGTGCTCGCTTGCGCGCCTGTAATCCTCCCCAGATTGTTATCTTTTGCGGAGATAAGCACGTCCCTGGTAGCGTGGCCCTGGCAGTTCGACTTTGAGGTATCAACCTCAACGCCACGTTACAACTCGCGCAGGGGCATAATATTTACCGCCTCAATGGCCCTGACGGCTTCATCTCCGCTCCTTACCCTCCCCTCCTCTACATCATAAATGCGCCTATTAGCTGGGCGACGGGCGCAGTCGAACCTACTAACGTATGGGACCCCGGCAGGGTCATCACAGACACGGTAACCCTCCCTGTACCTACCAACCTCCAACCCGGCAGGTACAAGATGTTCACAGGTATGTACCAACACGGACCTAGCGGAATTGTGCCCCTTGCCCCTGTCTGCAAGCATGGCCAGCCCTATGGCGATGCGGTGCTGTTCGGTGAAGTAGAAGTCCGGTGATAATCGACGATATGAGAATAAAGAAACCAGTGTGTAGGGGCGGTTCGTGAACCGCCCTATGTCCAACAAGTATTATTCCCACCAGGGCGGTTCACGAACCGCCCCTACATAACTGATACGATGCTAGATGTGGCCCTGATAACGTATTCTGAGCTTCCGGGACTCTCGGAAGACGAGCAGTTGCTGGTGGACGCACTCGCCGGAATGGGAGTGACGGCGGGACCTGCCGTCTGGGACGACCCGGCTGTAGACTGGGCTGGTATCGGCGTATGCGTGATACGCTCTACCTGGGACTATCACCACAGGTTAGAGGAATTTATGACGTGGGCCGAGCGCGTCGCCTCCGTCAGTAGACTATGGAACTCTGCTGAAGTGGTGCGATGGAACACTCGCAAGACCTACCTGCGTGAGCTTGCCGAGCGTGGCATATCCATCGTGCCTACGGTCTGGCTGGAGCGCGGCTCCCAGGCCGACCTGGAGGGCTTGATGGCCGAGTATGGCTGGCAGAGCGTAGTCGTCAAGCCTGTAGTGTCGGCCTCAGCTTATGCGACGGTTCTGGTAACTCCTGAGTCTCTCAGCGAAGGGCAGGCGCACCTGGACAAGCTCCTAGCCGAGCGCGACATAATGGTGCAGCCCTTTATCTCTTCGGTCGAAACCTCCGGCGAGCGCTCCCTGATGTTCATAGACGGGCAATTCACCCACGCCGTCCGCAGGACCTTCCCTTTAGGCCCCATCCAGGATGGGTCTGAGAAATCCAGACTTGTAGAAGCGACGAGGACCGAGATCGGCTTCGCCGCGAGTGTTCTCCATGCGGCAGGGCATCCCACCCTGTATGCGCGTGTAGACGTAGTGAGGGACGAAGCGGGCGCGCTCTGCCTGATGGAGCTGGAGCTTGTGGAGCCGTCGCTCTTCCTGCAACTGGCCCCTGAGGCTGTGGATAAGCTGGCGGGCGCTATTGCTCACCGACTTCCTCCGCGCCTTCATAGTCAAGAATGATTAGCGCCCCTGTAGAAACATCTCGGTATCGGTTTTGTCCCACCTTTTCCAACTCTCCGGAGAGTATGAGCGTGGAGAGAAAGTCACGCATCTGCGCGGAGGCAGGGTAAGGTGGAGGGTGATCTCCTGCCTGTACGGGTCGCGCAGGTGCCCCCAACGCGAGGCAATCAGCCGGTAAGTCGTGGGTCACAACAGCATTAGCGCCAACGCGGGCGCGGTCTCCGATATTCACCGCGCCGATTATGCGCGCCCCACTGTAAACCGTTACGTTGTCGCCAATCGTGGGGTACTCAAAATTGTGGTCGGGCACGATATTGGCGTCCTGGTGCAGGGTGAAGTTGCAGCCTATATTCACTCCGCGCCCTATGCCCGCCGATCCGGTGTGCATCAGCAGTAGTCCAGGGCCGATCTCGGCTTCCCCGGAGAGGCGCGCACCGCTCAAACCTTCGATGATCTTGCCCGTAAAATAGCAGAAGCGTAAGAGCGCGGCCTGTTGCAGAAACATCAGCTCCCTGATGAAACGCCTGCCCTCCATCTCTGGAAAACCACGCTTATGGACCCAATACGCGAAGCGGTACTGCGCAACCGCCCACCACTCCCAGCACAGGACCGCATGGAATAGCTTGTCGAGCGGTCTATAACCTTCGAACTTATGCTTGGTGCGCTGCCAGTCAACACCGAGACACCACAGGACTTTATCGCCCAGGTTCCCGTTATGCCCTATAGCGGTTTTGATGAGTGCCCAGAAAGTGTTACGAGGAGCGTAAGTGTGAGTCTTACCAACGGGGCGTTTTGCTTCTGACTGCATAGCTCGCCCGCTTTCCAATTACGAATTACGAATTACGAATTACGAATTACGAGTTGAGAGACGTAACTCGTAATTCGTAATTCGTAATTCGTAATTACCTATTCCCCTTTCCCAAGCGCGAACATGAACGACCCCCTGCACGCCAACTGCCCATCTACAGTAGCCTCGCCTGTACCCTGGCCGATGGGGCCTCTCACCCTTGTCATCGTGACCTCTATGCGGAGGGTGTCACCCGGCACCACCTGGCGCTTGAAGCGCACTTCGTCCACCCCGGCGAAGAAGGCTATTTTCCCTTTGTTCTCAGGCATCCCAAGCACCGCTACCGCGCCCACCTGCGCCATAGCCTCAAGTATCAGCACTCCAGGCATGACAGGGTAGCCGGGGAAGTGCCCCTGGAAGAACGACTCGTTTGCGGTAACGTTCTTGATGCCCACTGCGCGCTTACCCCACTCCATCTCGGTTATCTTGTCTATGAGCAAAAAGGGGAAGCGGTGGGGTATGATCTTCTGTATCTCCACATTGGTCAGGGTGTCAAATTGATTAGCCTCCGGCTGGTCTGCCATAGCTCCTCCTGGGTGAGCAGAATATTAGTGTAGATTACTCTCAGGGATAGTTATTGTCAACTAACTCTTGAAAAAGCATAAAAAATGGGTTCGGCTGTGCCGAACCCATTTTTTATGCTTTTTCAGACTCCCCTTACGCGCCAAACATGGTATACTCACGTCTAGTGAAGCAAAAAGCCTATCTGAAGGGGGCTATATGTCTATTCAAACTTATCTTGCAGCCGTGCCGAAAGCCGAGCTGCACGTCCACCTGGAAGGCTCCATCCTTCCCTCCACGCTGTTGACACTGGCGAAGCGCAACGGCATCGAGCTTCCCGCAACTACCGTTGAAGGGTTACGCGAATTGTTCGCCTTCCGCGATTTCGACCATTTCATAGAGATTTACGGCATCATCTCCAGGTGCCTCAAGACGACCGAGGACTTCGAAACTATCGCCTACGAGTTCGGCGCGGAGATGGCCCGCCAGCACGCACTCTACGCCGAAGTAACCTTCACCCCCAGCTTCCACCACCATCACGGCCACCCCGACAGCCTCTTCCTTGACGGTTTGGAGCGTGGCCGCCAGCGAGCGCGCCAGGAGTTCGGCGTGGAGATGCGCTGGGTGTTCGACATCATCAGGAACGTGAGCGACCCGGCCCTCAACGCGGAATACGCCGACTACACCACCTCCCTCGCAATAGAGTGCATGGAGCGTGGGGTAATCTCCTTGGGGCTGGGGGGAGGAGAAGCGGGATACCCACCTGAGCCGTTCGAGCCATATTTCACCAGGGCGATAGGAGCAGGTCTGCATAGCGACCCCCATGCGGGCGAGGTCGAGGGGCCGGAAAGCGTGTGGGGCGCATTAAGGTCGCTCGGCGCGGAGCGTATAGGACACGGCGTACGCTCCATCGAGGATCCAAAGCTGGTGGCATACCTGGCCGAGCACCAGATACCAATCGAGGTGAACCCCACGAGCAACATATGCCTGGGCGTCTATCCCAACCTGGGCGCTCACCCCCTCCGCAAGTTATACGAAGCAGGTGTGCCCCTCTCCGTCAACTCCGACGACCCTCCCCTCTTCAATACAACGCTGAACGACGAGGTTATGCTTCTCGCGGGCGAGTTCGACTTCGACATAACCACGATAAACGACATCCTCCTCAACGGCGTCCGCCACAGCTTCCTCCCCGCCGAGCAGAAGGCTGCACTTGAGAAGCGGTTCAGAGAAGAGATGGAGGCGCTCAAAAAGGGATAAAGGATAAAGGATGAAGGATAAAATGTCTGCCTAATTTATCCTTTATCCCTTATCCTTTTTCCTTTAGATAGGGTTCTGTATAATGCCTCGATTACACAGTGAGGAGCGGCAAACATGACCAACCGGATAGTAAACGAGAAACTGGACCAGGCTGTTGCCCTGCTGGAGGAGCAGGGCCTCGACATGTGGATTACCTACGTGCAGGAGACGACCCTCACGCCCGACCCTTGCATGGACCTCATCGCCGGGCTTGATATGACCTGGCACTCGGCATTCATCGTCAGCCGGAGTGGAGAGCGCATCGCCGTAGTGGGGCGATACGATGCGGAGAACGTGCATGCTATCGGCGGCTACACGCAAGTCGTATCTTATGACCAGAGCATCCGCCCCGGATTGTTGGAGACGGTCAAGAGGCTGGACCCTCAGACCATCGCCCTCAACTACTCAGAGGGGGACGCCGCAGCTTCCGGTCTTACGCACGGGCTGTTCCTCGACCTGCAACGCACCCTGGCGGATACGCCCTATCCAGGCCGCTTTGTCTCTGCCGAGAAGTTCATCGCGGCATTGAGAGGGCGCAAATCACCCTCCGAGGTGGCATTAATCAAGGCCGCCATTGACACCACTGAAAGGCTCTACGCGGAAGTCACTTCGAGACTAGAAGTTGGGCAGACCGAACGGGAGATAGCTGCCCGCCTCACCGCTGCCCGTAAAGATTTGGGTCTGGGCACGGCCTGGGGCGAGGCTTACTGTCCCATCGTGAATGCAGGTCCCGACTCGGCTGTTGGACACGCCGCGCCTGGCGACCTGCGTACAACTCGCGGTCAGCTGCTCCATATGGACTTCGGGGTGAAGCAGGCTGGCTTCTGCTCCGATTTGCAGCGGATGTGGTACTTCCTTGAGGAAGGGGAGACCCAGGCACCTGATGACGTACAGCGAGCGTGGGACGCCTGCTGGGGAGCGATAGACGCAGGAGCCGCGCTGTTGAAACCGGGTGTGAGGGGATGGGAGGTGGACGCGGCGGCACGCCAATTCCTGGTAGAAGCAGGCTACCCGGAGTACCAGCACGCCCTCGGCCACCATCTAGGCCGTGTCGCGCACGACGGCTCGACCCTACTCGGCCCCAGGTGGGACCGCTACGGCCAGACACCCTACGGCATAGTCGAGGCAGGCAATGTCTTCACGCTGGAGCTAGGCACCCTCGTACCTGGCCGAGGCTACATCGGCCTGGAAGAGGATGTGCTGGTGACGGAGAGCGGCCTGGAATGGCTGAGCACCCCGCAGAGGGAGATTTGGTTGGTCTAGCGGACGACGGACGACGGACGATAGACGATGAAACGTGATGCGTGATTATTAAATCAATAAAACCTTTGTGCCCTTTGTGTCTTTGTGTTCTTTGTGATTAATCAATCCCGTATCAGATAAGGAGACCTGCCACAGTGTGCATCCCTCCCTCACCCGGGGACACTCTCCAACCTGCGAAAGAGATAAACGAAGCTATACTGGCTGCCATCTGGAATGAGCAAGCGCCTCTGCGTGGGCCTATGTGGGATTGCGAAGGTAAACCTGTGGCTGTGGTCTACCGGGGGAGGTGGACTGCTGGGAGTGGGCCGGACTTCGAGGGAGCTATGCTCTCGCTTGGCGAAGGTCCTCCGCATTTGGTCACAGGTTCGGTGGAAGTGCATCTAAAGTGCGCCGACTGGTGGGCGCACGGGCACCACACCGACCCTAAGTACAATAATGTGGCCCTTCACGTCGTTCTCTGGCAGGCAGGGGCTAAGCCTATCACGCGCTCCGATGGTGTGAGCGTGCCCACCCTTGTGCTGGCTGACTACATCACGATGCCTACGGGCGAGTTGCTGCAAAAGGTGTCACCCCTCGTGCCCAACCTCGGCACGTTGTCAGAGGAGCCATGCTGGCAGCGCACGCAACACTGGCCTATCGAGCGGCTCCTCAAGCCTATCGAAGAAGCGGGCGATACGCGCCTCCTCGCCAAAGCCGCCGTGATGGAGGCCGACCTGGAAGTATTTGGCTCGGTAGATGAGGTCTTCTACCGGGGGCTGATGGACGCGCTGGGTTACTCGGCCAACCGCGAGCCTATGCGCGCTCTCGCCGACATGCTCCCTCTAACTCAACTGCTTACCCTCCCACTGGGGCGCGACGAGACAGAGCGTGCCACGCTCCTCGAAGGCGTGCTGCTGGGAGCGGCAGGTCTCCTCCCCTCGCAAAGGCCTGATCTGGGTCCGCTCGATTGGCTGTCCCAGCAGTACGCCGATGAGGTAGAAGAGTTGTGGCGCGCTCATGCAGGTGCAGTGGGACTATCGCCAGACCAACAGCCCATTCGTGGCTGGGTAACGGACAGGGTCCGCCCGGCCAACTCCCCGCCACGCAGATTGGCGGCTGCGGCACTGTTGCTTGCGCGCCTGCTGTGGGAGCGTGGAGGGATGCTTGGCCCGTTCCTTCATGCGCTAAACACCACATCGTCACCTGCCGAGTTGGGTAAGCGCTGGACAGGGTTGCTCACCGTACCGGCTGGAGGCTATTGGGCTGCACACTCCGACTTTGGGCGGCCTCTCTCCGGCGAGGGCAAGGAGGAAATGGCCCTGGTGGGAGCCTCCCGTGCCGCCGATATGGTGGTCAATATCCTCCTCCCGGCGCTCATCGCCCATGCAGAGCATGACGGAGGTCCTACGGAGCGCGAAGCCGCCTTATCGGTCTACTCTACGTATCCACGCCTCTCCGAAAACAAAATCACCCGCGCTATGACTGATGAAGCGCTGGGGCCGGACCGTAAGAAGGCTATCAGCACCGCTCGCCACCAGCAGGGCCTGATCCACCTGTACCGGCTCTACTGCGAAGCCCGCCGCTGCTACGAATGCCCGCTGTCGGGACTGAGTAATGCGTGATGCGTGAGAAAGTGCCTACAACCTCTCTAACCTGGCCGCAGGTGTACGCCTGGAGATTGGCGAAGCACAACCTCCTTGAGCGCGTACCACGCAAGCGGATGCTCGAAGTGGTGGCGCAGATGGGTGGCCTCCATGCTCAGATGATGTCGGCTGCCGAGCTTTCCGCATGGACGCGCCTGCGCGATGCGACGCCTGATGACGTGCGCGATGCGCTGTGGGTGGACCACACGCTGGTCAAAACCTGGGCGATGCGCGGCACCCTCCATCTACTCCCCGCCGCCAGCTACCCAACCTACGTTGCCGCACTCCGGACCCGCGCCAATTACAGGAGCGCGCCCTGGCTCAAGTACTTCAACCTGACGCTTGAAGATATAGAGATCGCCATTGAAGGAGTGCGGACCGCGCTGGATGGGCGCTGCCTCACGCGAGAGCAGCTTGCCGAGGAGGTCGCCAGGGTGACAAGGCTTTCTCACCTGGGTGAGCGGCTGCGCTCAGGCTGGGGCGAGTTGCTCAAGCCCGCCGCCTTCAACGGCCACCTATGCTTCGGCCCCAGCCAGGGGCAAAACGTCACATTCGTCAGGCCCGACCAGTGGCTCAATATAAAAGATTGGCGAGAGCCGAACTCGCAGACGGCCATGCAGGGGATGCTGCGCCTCTATCTCAGCGCCTACGGCCCCGCCACGCGAGACGACTTCGCCCAGTGGTTCGGCATACAGCCGCGCGATGCCAGGCTGGTACTGGAGAGCATGGCGGAAGAGTTGGCCCAGGTCGAAGTAGACGGCTGGAAAGCCTGGGCGCTGGCGACGGACGTAAAGCGCATACAGGAGATGGAGCCTTCAGGCCCATCTACAATAAACTTGCTCCCTAACTTCGATCCTTACACGGTGGCGATATACAACCATCGCCAGTACCTCTCCCCCGATATCAAGGCTAAGGTTTACCGCACCGCAGGGTGGATTTCTCCTGTGGTGCTGGTAGAAGGCAAGATAGAAGGGGTCTGGGGAGTACGAGAAGCGCCGGGGTGCGGGCGTGGTAAAGGTCGAGATGTTCTCACCTGCTGGGGCGCAAACTAAAAAGGGTATAGCATCTGAAGCCGAGCGGCTGGGCGAATTTCTGGGTACATCGATAGAGTTACTCCAATAAGACTTTCGTTTGTGGGCTATGCAGCGACGCTGTAGGGGCGTGGCAACGCCACGCCCCAGGATGAAGGAATCTTTTTCTTCTCATTCTTGGACCGCATGTCCAAGAATGAGAAGAAAAAAAGAAATGTTTAGTACTATCTGGCAAGCCGCTACTAGGAAGTACGAGGCATTGGCTTTCCACATCGTTTTGGTCTACAATAAGGCAGAGGCATCGTACCGGTGCTCTCGCCGTGCCCACTCATCACGCTCTTACGCGTAAATCGTCCTCTCGCAAGAAGGAACTCGAACCATGACAGCCCCTTCCGTAGGCTCACAGTCGGTTACGGTGTTGGTGATAGACCCCGACCCGCTGAACCAGCGTGCAATGCGCGACCAACTGATACGCCTGGGCTATACCGCGCGTTCGACGGACGATTACAATTCAGCACTTGCGATCCTTGAAGCCACGCCCCCCGACGTGGTCCTGCTCGTAAATCTACCCGTACCGGGCGAAGGGTGGGACGAGCTTCAATCTAACCTCAAGAACTGGGGCATACCTCTGGTAACTCTCACCGGCGTGGGTGACGGTTTCATCACCCGCGACCTCTCCTCACCCGACCAGGCCGTGCAGGACATAGATCTGCGCGCCAGGCTCAATTCGGCCCTGCAATCCCGCCAGGCGCATGAGGCGCTGGCGATGGAGAACGCCCGCCTCTCCGGTGAGCGCCTGTATGACCCTATAACCGGCCTCTTCAATCGCCGCTACATGATGATCCGCGTCGAGGAGGAGATAAAGCGCTCTTCACGCCACGCTTATCCCCTATCGTGTCTGCTCCTTGATATAGATGGCTTCGACACCATCAACGAGAAGTGGGGCCACCCTACCGGCGACGCTATATTGCGTGATATATCACACATCATGACCCGCACGCTCCGCGCTACCGACATCGTGGCCCGCTACCGCGACGATGAGTTCATCGGCCTGCTCACCGACACCGACGCCATCGGGGCGCAAATAGCCGCCAATCGCCTCCGCGATGCTATCGCTGCCCACCCCTTCAGCTACAGCCCGGCGGACGAGCGCATCGAGATGACCGTATCTATCGGCGTCGCTTACTGGCACCCCACAACCGCGCCGGGCGAGGGGACGTGGGAACCCCAGTTGATCGGCCTCGCCGAGCGCGCTCTAAAGGCTGCTAAGCTCTCCGGCCCTAACCGCCTGGTGATGCTCCAAGCGGCGTGAGTGCGGAATGTTTGGGCGTTCGGTGTGCCGCTTAACTCGCCATGCATCCTCTGGTAATATCTTCCTAGGGATGGCGATCAGTAGTTGGTAGTCTGTAACTGGTGGTTGGTTGTCAGAAGCGGCTTAATCTGACCCCCAACTCCTATTTATTCAGTAATCCGCACTTCGCACTCCATACTCCACACTCACAATCCCCCTTCCGGATGCTCGCCGGACCTCAGCATAGAAAACGAGGCTTATGTGCTACAGCCTTTTAGCATAAGGCAACGCCATACACAGGCTAGGTTTCAAAGCGGAATATCGCTTCGCAGGCACTCGCGCCTGGCGGCGATGTTGTGCGCCCTGCTTATGGTCGCGCTCACCATGGGTGGCCCAGCCAGTACCCTTGCCTACGCTGAGCATAACGGCACTGGCTTCGCTAACATACAGCAGGCACCCGCAGGCATAGCCGGGTCAAATGCCTATGCCTACGCCGCTTTCGCGGGCAACGACAGCTACGACATCATGCTTGCCGACGGGTCGGGCAAGGACCGCGTTGTGGCACGTATCAAAGTGGACGGTATCTTCTTCTCAGACGTGTCGGCGCGCCTCTCCGCGGATGGCAGTAAGATCGCCTTTCGCGTCTCAGGCGACCGTGCCGGAGGCTCCGGCCTGCACATCCTCGACGTAAAGAGTGGCAAATCAGAGCAGGTCGCATCTGCGAAATCGACCGCAGAAAGCATCGGCTCTTACATGTGGTCGCCCGCGGGTAACACGCTCGCCTTCGTGCGCTCATCTCCTGCGCCGTATCCCGCCGACGTGGATAGCGCTTACGGCTCTATATACATCTACGTGGCCGGCCAGGGGACCGTCAGGCTCGGAGGCTCGCATGGCAACGAGCACGTAGCGGGATTCTCAAGCGACGGCAAAGGAGTATACGTCAGCCGCCGCGAAGGGTTCCTCAACACCACTCTTGAGCACCTGGTATACCTGCCTGTCACTGGGGGCGCAGGAGTACCGCTCATAAAGAGCCAGCTAGGGCTGCGCTACTCGCAATTCGCCGTCTGGTCCGTGCCAGGCTCGCCAGCTAAAGTCGCGGCTATTGCCGAGGGGAACTTCGCGCTAGCCCTGGCCCCGACCCTCCCCGCGACTTCCACTCCCGCTTCCACTTCGATCATGGCTACATCTACATCTACATCTACATCGATGTATACCTCTACGCCAATTGCTACGCTTCCGCCTACAGATACCGCGACTGCCGAAGCTACCCACACGCCAGAGCTTCCACCGGACAATGCCACGCCTGTAAATACCCCCGGCACTCCCACCCCGGAGGCCATACAGGAGCCGGTACTCGAACCGGCTACCGCGACCCAGGTCCCGGTGGAAGCAGAAGCTACGCTCATACCCACTGCCGCGCCTGTAGAACCTTCAGCCACCGAGACCCTCGCGCCCCAGGCTACTCCTATGTCCCCATCTGCCTCCAGGGTGTCAATTACGGGGAGGCTATCGGGGCCAGGCGGTTTGGGGATTGTAGTGTCGGACCCGGCGGGCACGATGCCCACGCTCTTGAGGCGAGATGCTGAGGCTTACGGCTATATGGAGTGGACCCGCGACGGCACGGGCATACTGGTGGGGGGCACAGGCTCTGGCGCGGCGTGGGGCATCGGGCTGGATGGCAATCGCCACGCGGTAGGCATACCGCTACATGGCCTCCATAGCGCGGCCTGGGTTGGAGGCTCGACGGTGGTGCTGTCAGACCTGCCTGCGACCCGCCTGACGACAGTCGACTTCCAGAGTGGTGCGGTGATCTCCACGCGAGGTGTGGGAGTCACCCCCCAGGCTGCGCAAGCTGCGCTCAGGTTCGCCGTGCCTTATATACACCAGGTGAATGACACGGCAGGCAACGGTAACGGCAACTGGGCGTGTGGGCCTACCTCGATAGCTATGGCCCTTGCTTATTACGGCAAGCTGGACCCCTGGAGAGCTTACGTAGCCGAGGAGCAAGCCGAAGCCGGGCAACCTATTATCATCCCGCAGGTAGACCCCAAAGCGCTGACGGGCGCTGACTATGCGCCTTACATCACAAACCCCTACACCGCCTATGGGCGGACCTATAGCTCCACCGCGAGCGACCCCAGCGGCAACCAGCTTGCGGGCTTGTACGGCACTATCTGCCCAACAGGATACGCAAGCTGGCAGATTATGACCTCTGTGCTGGAGTCGCATGGCCTGGGTAGCCAGTACGTCTCGGTAACGTGGGATGGGGTGGTAGGCGCGCTCAAGCGGGGCCACCCTGTTGTGCTGGGGAACGAATTGACTTCTGCGGGGCATATCATCCTTGTGATTGGGTATACGCCCGACGGCAACTTGGTGGTCCACGACCCGTATGGCAATCGCTTTGAGGCCGGATACGGGGGAAACAACGGGCAGGGTATACTCTATCCCTGGAAGCGCGTTACCCCGCGCCGCGCCCTGGAAGTGATAGGGACCTATCCACCCCCACCGCGCCCACCCAGGCCAACCAGGACACCCATGCCTACTCCTACAGTAGAGATAAGCACGGCCACGCCCACCGCTACGCCGATGCCAACCGAGACCGCTACGCCAATGCCAGGCTATTCGACGCCCGACCTACCTCCGACCGTCGAGCCGGATGGGCAGCTATCCACGCCTGTTACAGATGCCACCGTCGAGCCAACGTATGAGCCTACAGTCATCCCGGAGGAAACGCCCACTCCCCTATTCAACGTCTCGAACCTGGTGCTGCAAGTGCCCTTGCTGCTGGTGGCTATAGGCTTCGCGTTAGTCAGAATGCGAAGAGAATAACTTCTAGCCCATCTGATAAATTAGGGGCTTTTTCTCGCATATCAAAATGAGCGCCGTTGGCGCTCATTTTGATAGAAAGGATTAGATTCTTAGTTATGAACGTACACTATCGTGCCTATGCTGGCCCAGCCATACAGCCACTCCGACATGGGCGTGCTGAGGTTGACGCAGCCGTGAGAGTGTGGGCGGCCAAAGTCGTCGTGCCAGTAGGTGCCGTGCAGGCCCTCGCCGGAGGTGTGGAAGTATTGCGGGTAGGGCACGTCCTTGAGGTCGTAGAAGTCGCCCGACGCCAGGTTGCCACCTGACATGTCCTGCTTGGGCAAGCGCCAGTATATCTTCCAGACCCCTAGCTCCGTGAGATTGTCCTTCCCCTTGCCGGTGGAGCATAGGGTCACTTTCACAGGCTTGCCATCTTCGTAAGCGGTAGTGATCTGCTGGCTGATATTGACGTTGATCCAGCGCCCCTTGTACTTCGCCCCTTCGAACTTGACAGGCTCCAGCTTCTTGATGAGGCTGGAATGGACGTACATCGGCTCCTCGGGCGGCTCTGAGACGCGATACCAGGCGTCACCCTTGCTGTCCTTGACCTCCTGGTAGAGCAGCACGCGCCTCCCTGCGGCCCACCCTTTGAGTCGGGTGTTCTCGGTGCCGGGCGCAACTCTGACATTGCCTGAGGAGGACATCTCGCCCAGCCACAGCCCGGCATAGTTACCCAAGACCGAGTCGAGGTGTGGGAGTTGCGGTAGGCGGGATGGATACAGATGTGCCTGTCGGTTCAGCCACAGGTGTCTTGATCGCGGGAGGCGTGCCCTCCGGCACCGGCGTGTACTTATCGTCTACCAGGACCAGCGCCTTGCCTAGAGCGTATCCCTTCGTGCCGCTGAAATCGAGCCAGTACCAACCCTCGTTGAATGGCCCACCCAGCACGATACCTCGTGCGTTTGCTGGCAGGGCCTTCGTGACTGAGCTGTCCGCTACAGGTTGATCGTGCAGGCTCGTCTTAGCATTTGTCGCTACCGGACTGCTCAAAGGGAAGCGTGTCTGTGATTGTGCCTGCGCGCCCGTAACGCCCCAGCCGATGATAGCGGCTACTAGAAGCGCCATGATCCCGATACCATAATATTTCCGTATACTTTTCCCAAACATCCTATTTATTCTCCTGTATCTATATAAGCCCTTTTCTAATAGGGAGTTTCACTCCGCAACCTGTATTATGACAGAAAACGCTTTGTTTATCAAAAGAGTAACAGGCAAACGTAGGGGCGGTTCGTGAACCGCCCTGGTTGGAAGTGCCCAGGGCGGTTCACGAACCGCCCCTACAACAAGATGAAACGGGAAGAGGGCGTTAGTTATGCACCCACACGACCATGCCGACGTGGCCCCACTCGTAGAACCACTTCGAGATGGGGGTGCTGAGGTTGACGCAGCCGTGACTGGATGGGCGGCCAAAGTTGTCGTGCCAGTAAGTGCCATGCAGCGCCTCGCCCGTCGAGTTGAAGTACTGAGGGTAGGGCACGTTGGGCAGGTCATAGTAGTCCACTCCGGGAGTGCCGCCAATCATGCGCCTGCTGGTTACGCGCCACTGTATAGACTGCACGCCCTGGTTGGTGGGGGTGCTGGCCTTGCCTGTGGATGCCAGCGTCACTTTTACAGGCTCGCCATCCTGGTACGCGGTCACTACCTGCTGGGAGAGGTTGACGTTGACCCATTTTCCCTTCCAGCGGCTGCCCTCCTCGTATTTCACTGCGAACATCTTCTTTACGAGGCTGGCTTGTACGTACATGGGGACCTCCGGGGGGTCCGAGACGCGATACCATGACATGCCTTTGCTGTCCTTAGCCTCTTGGTAGAGTAGCACGCGCCTCCCCGCCCACCAACTCTTGACTGTAGAAGTATTGGAGCCAGGACCGCTCTTTACAGGGCCACCTTTCGCCATCTCGCCAACCCAGAGACCCAGATAGGGTGAAGGTGGCCTGGGGGTGGCGGTAGGGGTGGGAGGAGGTACGGGCTTGTAGTTGCCGTCCACCAGCACAAGGGTCTTGCCTGGGGCATAGCCCTTCGTGCCCTTGTAATCTAGCCAGTACCAACCTTCGTTGAACGGCCCGCCCATTACTTTAGCCTGGGCATTGACCGGCATGGTAGCAAGCAACTTGCCATCCGACGCCGGGGTATCATACAGGCTGGTGGGGGCAGTAGTCGCGCCCGTGCTTCCTATAGGCAGGGTCGCCTGCTGCGCCTGCACCGCGCCCGCGCCCAACCCCGAAATGGCCCATGCCACCAGAGCCAATAGCGCCACCAGCGACGCGGCCATAATCTTATACTTACTCTCTTGATGCCTGCTGAGTAACATCGATAACTCCCCTTTTCTGATTTTGGATTTTAGATTTTGGATTTTGGATTTTGGATTTTGGATTTTCGTGCGTGATGCATGATGACGGACGATAGACGATAGACGATAGACGATAGACGATAGACGATAGACGATAGACGATGGTTACGTGAGAGCGTTCGTATTTGCTACAATATAACCCTAAATATCTTGGCGTTCTTGGTTATCTTTGCGTCTTGGCGTTTAATCCTCACGCATCACGTTTCACGTTTCACGCATCACCCCTATATTCGTCATGATAGCAGATACGCGTGCGCCTGTATAGTGGTTTGATGATATAATTTTCGAGACAAAATAGCTATGGTGTCCCCTGACTTATCTCCTGGTACTCAGGGTGCCGCACCACCATTTCAGGAGTGATTACTTCTGCCTGCGCGCCGCTTCTCCTTATCTACCCTTCGTGATGCCCTGCCACCAGTACGCCCGGTGTGGCATGGCGCTGCGATCTTGCTTATAGCCGCTATCACGGTGGGGCTGGCGCTCGTAGCGGGACGGGTATCCGCTCACGAAGAGGTGCGCTTCGGTACGGAGGCCGACCACTTCTATATTACAGACGGCTTCTATGACCCTGAAAGCACTCCCGAGCACGGCCCTTACCGTTGGACCGAGCCTTACGCCCAATTGACCCTCCAAAACTGGGGCCCTGGCAGGCTGCACGTCAGCATCAGCGGAGTGGGCGCAGGCGCTGTCCCAGGCGAGGCGGTGCTGTACATCGAAGGCCAGGCGGTGAACAGCGTACCCACCCTTCCAGGCCAACCCTGGACGGTAGAAGCCTGGGGCACAGCTATAAGCCAGGACCCGCATGTGGCACTCGGAGGTCCACGCCTGGACGCGCCTGGGGATGGACGCACCCTGGGTCGCCTGGTACGTAGCCTCGACATTTACGCGCCCGACGCTCGAATCGGAGCGTGGATCGATCTCGGCCTGCTGGCGCTCTCCTCTTTCTTGCTCTACCTGTGTATGCTCATGTGGACCGCGAGACCCGCCCTCTCTCTCGTCTGCGGCGCTACGCTCCCCGCGCTCTACGGCCCGCTTGTAGTCTACCGCGACAGGTGGATGGACACGGTGGTGTGGGTCGTGCCGATCGCCCTCGGCGCGCTCATGCTTGTTAACGTATACGCCCCTCGAATGGTTCTGCGAGTTGGAGCGCGATGGTCCACCCTCTTTGTGGTCGTCGTGCTCACAGCCGCGCTCATGCTCCTGGCTATGGGCTATACGGTGCACGATGCCAAGCCCCATCTCAACGCCTTCGACGCGGAGAGGATGTACCAGGTTTCGGCAGGGTTGGGCGAGTACGGCCTCCCAACGCGCTATCCAGGGCGCGAGACCTGGACCAAGTACGGCTTCGGCCAGCCCTTGATTGCCGTGCCATTCTACTTCCTGGGCAAGCTCGGCGTGCTACTGGGCGGGGCATATGAAGCTATAACGCGCTTCGCGGTCTCTCTCACCAATCTGCTGGTGACCGCGCTGACATGCTGGCTACTCTACAGGGCAAGCAGGCTATTCGCGTCTGCGGGGGTATCGCTGGTAGTAGTCGCCACCTTCCTGCTCACCACACCCGCTCTCAATTACGCCCGCACCTTCTTCTCCGAACCCGCAGGCGCTTTCTTGTTGCTCGCTGCTATCCTGCTCATGCTGCCTCGCAACGTGGAGAGCGCCCCCAGCGCCCGACGCGTCCTGCTATCCGGCCTGTGCCTCGGCGCGATGATGCCCTTCAAGCCAGCCTTCGCAGTCTACACCCCCGCGATTGGCCTTGCGGTGGTCTTGCTCGCATTTCTTTACGGTTCAAAGTCCAAAGTTCAAAGTCACGAGTCTAAAAACAAAATCCAAAATCCAAAATCCAAAATCCAAAATGGCTTGGTGGGTGCGCTAAAGGCAGGTATAATCTTCTCAATCGGCCCCATCGTTGCGGGCGTCGTGCAGATCGGCTACAACTATCTGCGCTATTACGACACCAACAACCCTTTCTTTCGTTCAGGCTACGAGCGGGAGCCGGGTTTCAGTACGCCTTTGTTGGAGGGGCTGGGGGGACTACTCTTTAGCCCAGGTAAGAGCATCTTCCTGTATGCACCTGTGGTGATACTCGCGCCTCTAGGGCTGTGGCTCATGTACAGGCATGGTGGCCTCAGAGGGAAGGTGGCATGTTTGCTCATAATTGCGTCTACTGCGGCGGGCTTCGTCTTCAACGCTATGTGGTGGGCGTGGACGGGCAACTTCGCCTGGGGGCCGCGCCTGATTATGCCTGTGCTCCCCTTGCTGGTGTGGCCGCTCGCTTCGTTGGGCGACTGGATAGCTAGTTCTAACCGGAAAGAGCGGGGTGGGTCCTTTATCCCTTATCCTTTATCCTTTATCCTTCTCGCCACATGGGCAGGGCTGGCTGCACTTGGCGCGCTCGTCTCTATACCGGGTGCGCTGGTGGATTTCCAGGTCTATTACCGCCTGCGGGGCTTACTGGAAGCGGGGCAGGTTGGCGAAGCCCCAACTATCTACGATCCCTCTCAATCGCCTCTCATCGTAGAGCCTGGCTACCTCCTCGACGGCCTCACAGCCGCTATCCACCGCCCCAGCCTCCACCACGCCGGAATGCCTGAGGTATGGGACGTGCTCGTTCCAGGCGGGCTGGTGGTGATAGCCGTAGCAGCGCTTTGGTTGGCGTGTGCAGGTTGTAGGGGCGTGGCGACGGTCAACCGTAGCAACCAATTTCCCTAGAGGGGAAAGCACAGCGGATAAATCCGCGTGCTACACAAACGAAGCCCGCCTACGCGGGCTGGTAGGCAGAATAATCAGATTAAGGAAAATAGGGGTAGCCTCCGAAGGGAGGCTTTGTATGTGTAGCCCGCACATTTATGTGCCGGGCGGGACCACAAACCTACCTTACTTATCCGTCATGTACCCCGCCGCGAACTTGAACAACTCCTCATTCGGGGCTAGCTCGGAAGCGCGCACGATGTCGGCGGTGGCCTCCGGGCTATCCGCGCCCGCCTTGAAGCGCGCCCAGCCTCGCAGGAAGTATGCGCCCGCCAGGTTGGGATCGGCCTCTATTGCCCTGGTCGTGGTGTCGATTATGCGCTCCCTCAACGTATCGTCATCCCCTTCGGCGGGCGTGCCGACTACTAAGGGAGACTGCGGCCTGAAAATCTCTTCCGGGCTGTACTCACGTATGCTTGCAATCGCGGCGTCGTAGTCTCCGTAGAAGACCATCGCTAATACAGGGTGTCCGCTCTCCTTCACGTGCGCCTCACGAGCATCTGCGGTTAGACTTATCAGTCCCGCGTTCCATGCCAGCGTCTCGTCCTGGGGAGCTAAAGCCTTCGCCTTCTGGATGTTCTCCTTCGCAGCTTTCCATAGGTCGCCCTTTGTTTGCTTGATGGCGAGGTCGTTCAGGCGGCGAGCTTCTTCAGGGACAGAGGCAGCAAGAGATGACAGCTCTACGTCCACCATCTTCGTGCCGTCCCATTTCTTTACCCCGAAGTTGATCAGTTGAACCCCGCAGGCATAGCAGAAGACGTAAGCATCGTTACCGTTTAGTACCGCCTCAGGTGCACCGTCTCCATTTACGTCTCGGACCTCACCTGCGCCTGGCGAAGAGGCAAAGTTCTCCAGTTCCATGCTCAAGGCCGTGCCGTCGAAGCGGAGCAAATCAAATATCCCGCTATGCGCACCCGCCCCACCGTCTACCTGCAACCATATATTCTCAGGCTCAATCTGCACCTCACTAACCGCCGCCCGGTCAACGTAGTCCGTCGCTTCGAGCTGTACACGACCCAATGGGTGCCACTTCTCATTCTCGTGGGCGTAGATAGCGACGTAGTGCTTCTCCTCAGGCTCAAAGCTGCGGCTGCCGTAGGTGTGGGCCACCCAGAGAGGCTTACTGCTCCCCTGGAGCTTGAAGACGTGCACTCCCTCGATGTGCATCAAGTCGCTCGACCCAACGGGCGTAGGTTGCAGCTCGGCGTTGAGTATCTTCTCAAGCTCAGGGGTCAGCATGTCGGTGAGGGGCTGGGTAGCCTCCGGGGTGACCGAAGTAGGCTGAGAAGTAGCTTCTGACGTCGCTGCAGCCCCAGGCGTTTGCGTAGGGCCAGTCGCGGGGGCAGGAGGCGCAGGCTGATCCCCACACGCGCTCAACAGCATGAGCAAGATAGCGAGCATAAGAAAACGCATGTATTTCATAATGGTTAGAACCCTCCTGGTTACGTGACACTGTTCACGCTTGCTTCTTCATCATGAACCTATCAGGGTTATCGAGTGGCGTGAAGCCATACTTGCTGTAGAGGCCGTGCGCGTCCCTGGTAGCGAGGGTCAGGCGGCGCATACCCTTCAGATCAGGGTGCGAAACTATCGTCTCGATCAGCCACTCGCCCAGTTTCTGGCCCCGGTATGGCTCAAGGATGAAGACGTCTGCCACCCAGCCGAAGGTAGCATAGTCCGTCACCACGCGGGCGAAGCCTACCTGCTCCTCGAAGTCGCCCTTGTACACTCCGAAGACGAGGGAATTGGCTATGGAGCGTTCAACGGTCTCACGCGACCTCCCCTGCGCCCAGTAAGATGACTCGGAGAGGAAGGTATATATCACATCCACGTCTAGCCGTGCCTGATCTGTGCTTATGATGTAGTCGCCACGACGCCATTCACCCTGCATGGAAAGACCCCTCTTAACATAATGTTTGCATTATCCGATACGATTAGTATACTATAAGCTAAGATGGAAACTCTTGCGCTTCTTTTCGCTCTCCTGGTCTCCCTCATCTCGCCCACGGCTGCAAATGGGATGGCAGTCCAGGTGGCGCTAGACGCATTCCCGCGCCAGCTGCATATTGCGGGGGTGGCGGCACCTCTTTCTGTAGCGACATCTCAGCCCGGGCCTTCCGCGACCCGGATTCCCACGCAGACGGCGAGGCCAAGCGCCACGGCGACGCGCACCCCCACGCCAAAGAAGCCAATCCCAAGCCCCACGCCTAAGAAAGTGGTGGTCAAGGGGCGCGTGTACGACGCTTACCTGCCCGCAGCCACAAAGAAAAATCAGGAGTTCCACTACTCCTGCGAGTTCGACGCCGCCTGGGTCGTACTCAAGACCAACGGCTTCGACGTGAGCGTCGCACAACAGGCTGCTATAGTGGGGCTGTCGAAGGGGCCGGAGCCGTATTATAAAGAGACAAAGAAGGGCATATTCATTTACGGTGGGGACATCACCACATCCTTCTCCGGTGACTATAAGAAGAACTTCCTGGCGCGCTCCACCGGACAGGCGATGCGCAAGGTTTTCGAGAAGTATGGGCTGCGCGTAACGCCCGTGAACACCCGCGAGGGCATCCAGGCCGCGCTCTTGCGGGGCGAGCTTGTGTGGATCAAGACTACAGTGGACTTCAAGGCGTGGAAACCGGCTACCTGGGTTATGCCCAACGGGCGGACCCACAAGACCGTGCTTGGCAACGACCACGCCGCTGTGGTGATGGGCTTCAACAAGGATGTGGTCGTCATTCGTGACGTGTTAGGCCCTACCAGCACAGGCAAGAACCGCGTATATGAATACGAGGTCACCTGGGCGAAGTTCATGGCGTCATGGGGCGCGCAGTCCTTCGATGGGCTTGCCGTCGGCAAGCCACGGTAGAATGCAAATATGTGTCAGGCCCCAGCGTAATCCTTATCTTGAAATGAAAATCAGCGCCTGCGGCGCTGATTTTCATTTCAAGATAAGAGAATTTCTCCCACCAGTTGTAGACCCTGCCTGGCACGTACTTCCTCGCACCATGCAACAACCTTATAGCTGATACAATAGTATATAATAGAGGCGGACGAGGGACAAATAGCATTGATCCTGCGTCTTTACGGGGTTATCAGCAATTGACTACAAGTCACTAACTACTACCACCAGATGCTTACAAACCAAACGCTCAACGAACTCGCCTCACAGGGCGGCGAGCCAGATTACAAGCGGATATTAGGCTGGCTGGAGGGGGCCGAGAATATCTGGCTCCCTCTACACGTGTCGCCCGATGGGGATAGCCTGGGGTCATGCCTTGCGTTCGCACGCGCTCTGCGAATACAAGGGTACAGGTGCGCCGTGGTGTCGCCCGACCCGGTGCCCGCGATATATGGGCCTTTGTACGACCCCAAAGAAGTGTTTATCGGTGACATACCACCTGGCCCACTGCCCACGCATATAGCCTGCCTGGACATAAGCGACCCCGCCCGTATGGGAGGCTTCTATAAAGCAAACGAGGCTACATTCCGGGGCGAGACTGATGTGAAAGTGCTCAACCTGGACCACCATGCTACCAACGTAGGCTTCGGCGATCTCCAGCTTATAGACCCTGCATCGCCATCGTGTGCTGAGCAAATAACCCTCGCGCTTCAAGAGATGGGCTGGCCCATTGACGCTGATATAGCGCGCTATCTTCTGATGGGCATCGTTACCGACACCCTCGGCTTTCGCACTCCTTCAACCACACCGCGCACGTTGCGCATTGCAGCAGACCTGCACGAGCTTGGGGGTAACCTCTTCGCTGTAGTAGACGCGGCATTCAACAGCCGCCCCCTCTCGACTCTGATGCTTTGGAGCAAGGTGCTGGGGAGCGTCGCGCTGGGTGCGGGAGGTCGAGTTATCTACGCCCGTGTTACGCCCCTGATGCTTGAAGAGGCTGGCGCTAAAGAGGAGGAGCTTGAGGGCCTCTCAAGCTACCTGGCGTCGGTGCGCGGAAGCGTGAGAGTGGCAGCCGTGCTAAAGGAGCGTGAAGACGGCACAACCCGCGCCTCGCTACGGAGCAGCCCAGGCACGGATGTGTCAGCCATAGCCCAACGCTTCGGAGGAGGGGGCCACGCCCAGGCCGCCGGTGCCACAATCCCCGCCACCGGTCCCGAAGCCATCCGGTTATTCCTCCAGGCGTGTGAAGAAGTGCTTGATTTAACGGGTTAAACGCCAAGACGCCAAGATAACCAAGAACGCCAAGATTTTTTATTGATTCACCGCAGAGACGCAGAGTGCGCAGAGGTTCTTGGGGAATTACGAATTACGAATTACGAGTTACGAGTTACACACTACTCTCACGCATCACGTTTCACGTTTCACGCATCACGCATGGATGGCATCTTCAACATAAATAAGCCGCAGGGCCTCACCTCTCATGACGTAGTTGCTCGCGTGCGGCGTATCCTGCGCCAGTGGCACGCGAGTGAAACCGCAGAAAATCCGAAATCCGAAATCCGAAATCCGAAATCGAAGGTGGGTCACGCGGGCACACTCGACCCTATGGCGACAGGCGTGCTGCCTGTCGTGATAGGGAAGGCCACGCGACTGGTGGAGTACCTGGCGGATGCGGACAAAGCTTACCGCGCCACCCTTTTCATCGGGGCAACCTCAGATACTTACGACCGCGAAGGTGTGATAACTGTGACCACGGACGCGACTGTACCTCCCCGCCAGGGTGTAGAAGTAGCATTGGAGACGTTTCGGGGCCAGATAGAGCAGTTGCCACCGATGCACTCCGCCGTCAAGGTTGGTGGCAAGAAGCTGTACGAATTGGCACGCCAGGGATTAGAGGTAGAGCGTCAGCCTCGCCACGTTACTATTACCCGCCTGGAGCTAGAGGTATACAAGCCGCCTCTCCTCCAGCTGTTCGTGGAGTGTAGTAAGGGGACCTATATCCGCTCGCTCGCCTATGACCTCGGCGCGGCCCTCGGCACGGGAGCGTACCTGACGGCTCTACAACGCACCCGGCACGGCCCATTCACCCTGGAAGGTGCGATTACTCTTGAGGGCTTGCAAGCGGCCTTTGAGGAGGGCACGTGGCGAGAGAGCCTGTACCCTCCTGGGTATATACTTGCAGGCTGGCCCACACACACTGCTAGCGTGCAAGAGGAGAGAGACATCGTGCAAGGTAGGCCGTTGCTTTTGCCCCCGCCCACAGAAGGGGGGCGTCAGATGATGGCGGTGAGTGGGCAGGATGGGGAGCTATTGGCTATTGTATACTGGGACGATAGAAAAGGATACTGGCAGCCCAGGAAGGTTTTTATCACCGATCACCAAGCACCCATCATCTGATACTTGTCACCCAATATGCAGACTATTACAGACCTGACCCAACGCGCCCCTACCCCTGCTGTCCTCACCATAGGCTCGTTCGATGGCGTTCACCTGGGGCATCAGAAGCTCATTTCGTGCGTGGTTGAGAGCGCGCGGCAGAAGGGAGTGGCGGCGGTAGCACTTACATTCGAGCCGTCACCGAGGGAGGTATTGCGCCCTGACCAGCCTCTCGCCTACCTCACACGCCTGCCGGAAAAGCTGGCGCTTCTAGCAGAGACGGGACTTGACGAAACGGTGGTCGTGCCCTTCACCAAAGAGCTTTCGCAGGTGCAGGCTCCCGACTTTATTGCATGGCTTCGGCAGTACCTCCCCTTCGTCGAGCTTTGGGAGGGAGCGGGGTTCGCGCTGGGGCACGGGCGCACGGGCAACACGGATGTGCTGGCGCAATTGGGCACGGAGATGGGTTATCTCCTCCACATTGCTCCCCTGGTAGAGGTCGAAGGCGAACCCGTCAGCAGCACGCGAATACGGCAAGCGGTCATGTCGGGCGATATGGAGAGTGCTACCGCCCTTATGGGTCGCTATCCTATAGTGCCGGGCACAGTAGTGCATGGCTCGAAGCGTGGCAGAGAGATGGGCTACCCCACCGCCAATCTCGCCACGACCGCATACCAGGCCCTGCCACCCGACGGTGTGTATGCCTCGTGGTGTACGCGCCATGCGACCGGTGAGGTCTTACCCTCTGTTACCAGCATCGGCACCCGTCCCACCTTCGAGGACGACGCTCGCCTGGTCGAAGTACACATTCTCGATTACGACGCCGAACTGTATGGCGAAGTCCTGACCGCTCACTTCGTCAAATACCTTCGCGGCCAGCTGAAATTCGAGGGGATGGACCCCCTGATAGTGCAAATGGGTAAAGACACGGACAGCGCGCGAGAGGTGCTGGCTGGGAAACGTGATGCGTGATGCGTGAGGATGGACGATGGACGATCATGCGTGAAACGTGAATAGTGCCTTCTGCTTTCTGCCTACTGCCTTCTCAATTCCGCACTCCGCATTCCAGAAATCCGATCTGTAACCCCCTGCGTATACTTTATTGAGAACGAAAGTAGCCAAATGGAGTGTCCGCTCCTTCCTCCTCCTTCTTAACCAGAACCCCTGATGCCTCGATGACATCAGGGGTTCTGGTTTTATCCAAAGGATAAGGGATAAAGGATAAAGGATAAATTGGGAGTCAACTTTCTAATTTATCCTTTATCCTTTTTACTTTTATTTGAGGAACCATCCTACACCTGGCTGTACGCTTGTTGGTGCGGGGTAATACTGGCGCAGCTTGCCGATGCTGTAGGGGTCGAGGGGCTGGCTGGAGGAGTTATACAGGGCGAAGTGGAGGTGGAGCACACCACGGCCCGCCCCTGTGTCACCTGCCATGCCGAGGAGCTGCCCGCGCTTCACCTTCACCGTGCGCGACTGCGAGCCTATCGGGATACCCTGGGCGATGGAGGCCAGGTGCCCGTAATAGGTGTAATATGTTTTCCCGCCTATATTGTGCTTCACCCAGACGGCATTCCCCTGGCGTCCACTGCAATTGCCGCACGCCTCGCCGTCCGCGGAGGCTACCACCTGGAAGGTGCTCCAACTCGTCAAGTTGTTGACGTTCCCCTTGATGTAGTCAATACCGCCGTGGAAGCCCCCGCTGCTCGAATAGTACCAGCCGGAGAGGATAGACATCCCGCCATTCGGAACGAAGGGGAGAGTCAGGAAAGGTGTTGGCGTTGTGGCAGAAGCAGGCTTCGCGTGGGCGACGCTCATTGAGCCTGGGATTAGTACGGAAAAGGCAAATATCAGCATGAGTGCGGAGCGGGTTATACGCATAGAAAAAAGGACCTCCAATAAGGTAGTAAGTCAGCGTCGTTGCCCGGACTATTTACATAATCCGGCGCACAAGCCAGATTATATCCGCACGCCAGGCACGATTTCTACCCTTTTTGGCACTTTCAGACGTTTTTACGACGCACTTTACGGTGCGTTACGTATGCCTACGTAGCCCATTACGTAGGAGGTGGCACTATTTACGTAGGACGACAGACGACAGACGACAGACGATAGACGACAGACGATAGACGATAGACGATGGAGCATACACGTCCATACAATAATCTCTGCGCACTCTGCGTCTCTGCGGTGAATTTACTTTCCATCGTCTGTCGTCCGTCGTCCTGTGTTATAATGCCCTACTGATCTGAAAGGAGCCTTTTCTTACATGGCATCACAATTGGACCCTACCGTTCTCACAAAAATGACCAAGTTGCAGCGCATAGATGCTGCCCTTCGCAACCAACCTTTGGACCGCCCACCCGTATCACTCTGGCGGCACTTTTACGAGTGCGAGCGCACGGCGGAAGACCTGGCAGGCGCGATGCTTTCTTTCCACAAGAAATATGATTGGGACTGGATGAAGGTCAACCCACGCGCCTCGTATGGCGTAGAAGATTGGGGCGCGAAGGTACATTATCCAGGCAATGGCCCCTCGGATAAGCCGCAGGTAACAGAGTACCCTATCACGAGCACGGCGGATTGGGGCAAGCTGAAGCTGCTTTCTCCCAGCGAGGGCGCATTGGACGAGCAGATAGAGGCGTTGGAGCGCATCTGCGAGGCGCTGGGTGGCGAAACTTACGCTATTGAGACGATATTCAACCCCCTGTCATACGCCGCCGACCTCGTGCCGAATGACCGCGACATCTTAGACATTATGCAGAGCGACCCCCAGGCCCTGCATGGCGCGCTGGAGGTTATCGCTGAGACATTCGCCAACTTCGCCCGCGAGTGCATTAAGGCGGGCGCGAGCGGCATTTTCTTCGCCACTACCGACTGGGCGAGCCGCGACCTGCTGAACGAGGAGCAGTGGGAGGAGTGGGGCAGGCCATACGATATGCGCGTGCTACAGGCGGTGGAGGACGCGCCCTTCAACGTGCTGCACGTCTGCAAGAACAACAATCTCCTCTATTGCCTGGCTGACTACCCCGTGCACGCCATCAATTGGGCGGTAGGCGGGTCAGGCAACCCTGGTCTGCGCGACGTACAGTTGAACACGGACAAAGCAGTAATAGGGGGCTACCAGAACGAGACGCTGCAAAGTGGCACCCCTGCGCAGGTTACGTCTGAAGCACGACTTGCGCGCGAGCAGACCGGAGGTAGGAGATGGATGCTCGGCCCCGCCTGCTCGATCTCCGTAGACTGCCCGGAGGAGAACATCCGCGCTGCACGCGCCGCCGCAGATAATATCCAGACAGCTTTATAAAGAGTGGCATCTTATGAACAAAAATGGGACGCTAAGCGTCCCATTTTTGTTCATAAGATGCTGAGAGTTTATGGTTCGTCACCGGGCCAGAGGAGCTCGAAGGTGACTGTGTAGCGACCGCCCTGGTACTGCCCCAGCGCCTCAAACGCCTCTCGGCCCAGGTCTATCACTATACCCTTGTTGCGGACGTAGGGGATGTCTTTGTAGGCTATCACGTCTATGAACTGGACGAATATGGAACGGGTGCCGCGTGTGACCCGCGCCCATCGCCCGTACAGGCCGAGGTCGGCGGGTGCGGCTGCGTACAGGCCACGACCAACGTAGTCTTGCGGCAGGTTGCCCCACCCCTTGTTGAGACTGATTACCCGCGACCAGTTAGCGTCGAACACCGTGGCCTCGCCCCAGAAGCTCATCTGGAAGCCCGGACGCGCTACGGGGTTGGCTACAGTTGCCGCCGCGCCGCCTGACGCGACTTGCTTTGCCATAGCTTCGCGCCCCAGGAGGCCAAGCTGCACGCTTCCCCCGGAAGTTAGCTCAAAGCGGGCGCGCTCGAAGTATTGCACCGTGCGGCCATTTTCCTGTATCTCCTCGGAGACTGGATAGCCGAATATGGTGAGGCCGCCGTTGTTGGACCAATACTGCTTGAAGGAGCCGCCTAAAGTGTGCCCGGTCTGTGAGTAATAGGTGCGGTTCCCGGCCTGCGAGGCTTCTACTCTAGGGAAATCACGTTCTTCGGCCACCATGCTACCTACCGCCGACAGGCTCTACTTTCCAGGGGCGGGTGCTGTTAGCGCGGTACTCGAAGCGGGCGCGCTCGAAATACTGCATCGCTACGCCGTTGGAGGTAAATTCCTCCGAGACAGGGTATCCATAGAGGCCCACGCCACCGTTCATCAGCCAGTAGTTGAGGAAGGCATCCTTGATGTAGTGCCCTGTCTGCTTGTAATAAATGGAGTTCTTCGTGTTGGTGGAGACGGGCGCGGCTTCGGCGATGCCGGAGTGCTGACTATTGCCGAGGGGGGCGGCAAGGGAGTTAGATGTGGTGAGGTAGGTCGGGGAGTGCTGAGAGGGAGAGGGAGCGAAAGATAGCGCGAGTGCTAGAGTGGAAGCGATGGCTGCGCCCAACAGCCTGCTGAGTGCCTGGGTTACTCTCAAAAAGGGTCTCCTCCTGTAGGAAAAAGGGGTTGCATCTTATGTCTACGAAGGCGATTGTAGCCCATAGGTGTAACGTTTGTCAATACTGCAAATAGTGTAAAGCAAAAGGGTTGGAAGAAAGCTCCCAACCCTTTCGCTCATTTTCAGTTTACCGCTAACGCCACCACGCAGCCTGTGTGTTGGCGCTCCCTCCCCTGCGAGACTGATTTAGTAGCGGCGACCACCGCCACCGCCACGGCTGCCTGAGCCCATCTGGCTGAAGCAATCGGAGCAGTAAACGGGCTTGTCGCCACGCGGTACGAAGGGCACCTCGGTGTCTTTGCCACAGTTGGCGCAAACCACCTGGGTCATCGTGCGCTCGGAGCGGCCATAGCCGCCTCCGCCACCATAGCTACCACCACCGCCACCGTAGCTGTCGCCATAACCGCTGTTGCGAGCGGCTTTCTTGGCGGCGCGGCAATCGGGGCAGCGCATAGGCTCGCTGTAACCCTTCTGCGAATAGAAGTCTTGCTCACCCTCGGTGAAGGTGAAGGTGTTGCCGCAATCGCGGCACGTCAGTGTCTTGTCTGCCATTGTCCTCTTTTCCCTTTCGGTCTAATGCCTGAAATTACTCTTGTGTTTGTCTAGCCGGTGGAGTGTTCGAGGGTTTTCGCGCAAGACCGGGGAGGGAATTTACGAGAACACCGTATGATACAAGTTCTCCGAACCTAGCCATTCTGATTGTACCACATCGGGTCGTGAAAAGCAAATCGGACGGGAGACGAAACTTGATACGTGATTATTGAACCGCCAAGACGCCAAGAGCACCAAGAAACCGCCAAGATTTTTATGGTTTAGTTGCCTTTCGTCCATCGTCCTTCGTCCTTTGTCGGCTTGCCACAGGTCGGTTTACGTTGTTTGCTGTATTGACATAACTACTCGCTGTCGGGTATAGGTTACAGTGTAATTATGTGTGTCGATCTTATTATGCGTGCTATTGGGAGGAATTGTTGATGCGAAAGGCAACTGGCGGGGGCGAAATGTCTCGAACGCTGTTGGCACTGTGGGTCGTTTTGTCGCTTTTGGTTATGGGGATGGTAGGTGGAGGCCATGCTGCTACCGCTTTTGCAGCTACGACCATAACGGTGGGCGGAAAAGCCGTTGTCACCAACACCGATGGAGACCCCATTAGAATACGCCAGGATGCAGGCACCGAGTTCGCCCAGATAGCCGTAGCATACGAGAGGCAGACAGTCAACGTGCTGGCCGGACCCCGCAGAGACACGAAGGGCAAGGAATGGTTCAAGGTACAGGCGCCCGGCGGCACTGGCTGGATGGCAGCGGAATTTCTTCAAGGTACGAGCGCACCTGCTACGGCGAACAAGCTCACCGGCTCTGCCCAGGTTGCCAATACGAACGGCGATCCCCTGCGGATACGCTCGGCCCCCAATACGGGCGGTAAGATCCTTACACTCCTCAACCCCGGTGCAACGGTCGCCATACAGTCCGGGCCTGTGACTGATGCAGCGGGTATAGCATGGTACAAGATTACAGCCAAAGGGTTTACCGGCTACGCGATGGCGCAGTACCTGGTCCAGGCGCCAGCAGCCACCCAACCGGAGGCCAAGACGGTTGCGGAGTCTAAGCCTGCCGCCACCGAGAAGACCAAGTCCGAGCCTACCAGCAGCAGCCAGAGTGGCGCTACCACTACCCTGGGGCAGTACCGCCTGTGGATGGAAGAGGCCCGCAAGATGTACCCCTACAAGCAAGACATTGACAAGATGTGGCGCGTGATGATGTGCGAGTCGGGCGGCAATCCGCGTGCGTCTGGCGGCGGGGGAAGGTGGCTGGGCCTCTTCCAATATGCTCCCGGAACATGGGGCGGTAGCTGGAACCCTTACCGGGGCAACAGCATCTGGGACGCTAAGTCGCAGATTTTCGCCACCGCCAAAGCGTGGAGCATCGGGATGCAAAGCCACTGGTCCTGCTACTATATCACTTCGGGTAGGTAACGGGGAGTCTGAGAAAAGCATGAAAAATGAGGTTCCGGCAGTGCCGGAACCTCATTTTTCATGCCTGGACGAGCGAGGAGAAAGGTCTGTAGGGGCGTGATTTATCGCGCCCTGGAGCAAGCAGACGTTGTACCGACCAGGGCGCGATAAATCACGCCCCTACATCTGCATTATTCGCCACTCCCTGGGCAGCTCATATCTTGCCATAGCAGCGTGACCTCTGTTACACTTACGACTGCCCAGTAATCCTCCTGGGCAGACAGATGTTTTGGTCCATCGTCCATCGTCCAGAAAGGTATCAATTTTGGGTGGTCTCGGCAAGCTAAGGAATAAACTGATACTCGGCCTGCTGCTGGGCGTGGTTGTGGTCGCCGGACTGGCAGTGTACGCCGACTTCAACAAGATGGTGGCGGTGCTGCGCGACTTCGAGTGGTGGCTCCTGCCTCCCATTCTCCTGTTTACTCTCTTCAACTATGCCCTGCGCTTTTACAAGTGGGATTTGTACCTGCGGCTCATAGGTGCGACGGGCGTGCCCAAGAAAGACTCGCTGCTGATATTCCTGAGCGGCCTTGCGATGGCAATGACACCCGGCAAGGTAGGCGAACTGCTCAAGTCGTACCTCCTCAAGCAGGTGCGAGGCACGCCCATCTCAGTCTCTGCCCCAATAGTTGTGGCTGAGCGCCTGACGGATGGGATAGCTATGCTCGTGCTGGCGGCGGTGGGACTGTTCATGTTCAATTACGGCACGGCGCTGCTCGTGGGGATCGCGGTATTCGTGGTGGTATTCCTCTTCATCTTCCAGAACCGTACGCTCGCGGGCAAGCTCCTGAGCATGGGCGAGCGATTGCCGGTCATATCGAAGGGCGTGCATCACTTTCACGCCTTTTACGAAAGCTCCTATCGAGCTGTTCCGCCTGCCCAATCTCCTGTTCGGGGTGGGAATAGGGGTGGTGTCGTGGTTCGGCGAGGTGATAGCGCTCGTGCTGGTGATGGTGGGGTTGCACATACCTTTCTCGGCGCTGCTGGTGGTAATTTGCGCTTTCATCCTCTCGGCCTCGACGCTGATAGGGTCGGTCACGCTCCTCCCAGGCGGGTTGGGCACGACGGACGCCAGCATAGCCGGTATGCTCCAGTTCCTCATACCCGCGCAACTTGGCATCGCTATGGCGGAGTCTACGGCCGTAGCCGCCACCCTCATTATCCGCTTCGCTACTCTATGGTTTGGTGTGGGGATTGGACTTGTGGCGCTGGCGATGATGCAGAGGAGGTTGGGCAGGCTGGCCCTTCCTGACGAAGAGCCTGCGCAGGCGTTGGGTGCGGAGCAGTGTTGAAACGCATAGAGCGAAGAGGCTTCTAATATCCACCGCAGAGGCGCAGAGTACGCAGAGGGTTTGGGGGTTGTAGAGTGTTGAACCGAGTCGTGACTCTACCCCAATTGGTAGAGCTATGCCGCCAATGGCGAGCATCCAATTTGTGCGTGGTCCTCACCAACGGCACGTTCGACCTGCTCCACGTCGGGCACGTTCGCTACTTGCAGGATGCACGCGACCTGGGTGATGTGCTGGTCGTGGGCATCAATTCAGACGCATCGGTGCGGGGGTATAAGGGTGCAGGGCGGCCCGTTGTGCCCCAGGACGAGCGCGCCGAGATTGTAGCGGCGCTCCGGTGCGTGGACTACGCGACCATCTTTGATGCGCCAACCGCCACCCACCTGGTTGAGACCCTCCAGCCCGATGTCTACGTGAAGGGCGGCGATTACTCCCCCGGAGCCAAGCCCCTCCCTGAAGCCGAAGCCGTGTTATCATATGGCGGCGAGGTGAAAATCGTACCCTTCGTGCAAGGCCACAGCGCGAGCGACTTGATACAGCGCGTGAAACGTGAAACGTGATGAGTGAATAATAAACGCCAAGACGCAAAGATAACCAAGAGCGCCAAGTCTTTATAGGAATTACCACCCTATCTATAAAACCTCTGCGTCCTCTGCGTCTCTGCGGTAAACCAATAAATAACTTGGCGTTCTCGGTTATCTTGTGCCTTGGCGTTTAGAAATATAGTTCAACTAGCTGATGCTGCCTGATAATGATCTAACCTTGCAGGAGCCGCAGGAGTCTATTGTGCCTCCTGTGGGCACTCCTGAGCGTAAGGCTTCTGCCGGAGGGCGGATTGCCCGCGCCGCGATAGTGCTGATGGCGGGCACGGTGTTGAGCCGCGTGCTGGGGCTGGGGCGCGAGGTGGTAATCGCGGACCTCTTCGGTGGCGGGTCCGATGTGGACGCTTTTACCATCGCCAACCACGTCGCTACCATCGTCTACGACCTCCTCATTGCGGGCACGGTGAGCGCGGCACTTGTGCCCGTATTCAGCGAATATACGGACCGCACGCAGCGACCGGAGTTCGGGCGGGTGATCAGCACTATCCTCACGGTAGCCGCGATATTCCTGGTGGGAGCGGTGCTTCTGCTGGAGCTGTTCGCGCAGCCGCTATCGGCCTTCATGGGAGCAGGCTTCGGGGAGGATGCCCGCTCACTCGCGCTGGAGATGACACAGTGGGTGCTGCCTGGCGTTTTCTTCATGGGGCTGTCGGGGGTGGTGATGGCGGCGCACTACGCGATGGGGCGCTTCGTCTATCCCGCCTTCAGCTCGGCGATGTTCAACGCGGCCATCATCTTTTGCGCCTTCACCCTGGCGGGCGCGCTCGGCGTGAAGAGCCTGGTGGTTGGCATGGTCATCGGAGCGTTCGCCATGCTCGCGCTACAGGCGCCAGGCCTGCGTGACGTGCCCCTGCGCCCCAGGCTCGACCTGCGCCACCCGGCGGTTCGCAAGATATTCCGCCTCTACGCGCCCGTGGGATTGAGCGTGGTGGTAAGCTCGGCTGCCCTGGTGATAGACCGCAACCTGGCATCGCAGACGGGCCAGGGGTCTATAAGCGCCATGCGCTTTGCTACGACCCTTATACAGTTCGCTATGGGCTTCGTGGCCGCCGCTATATCACTGGCCGCTCTCCCTTCCCTGTCGCAACACTTCAGCCGGGGGGATAGTGCCGCTTATAAGAAGACGCTGGCATCGGGGCTGCGGATGGTGTGGGTAATGGCCCTTCCGGCGGCGGCGGGACTGCTAGCGCTGGCCGTGCCCATCGTAGGGCTGGTATTCAGGCATGGAGAATTCAACCAGGAGAACCAATCGCTGACCGTGCAGGCGCTCCTCTTTTACGTACCGGGGCTGCCATTTGGGGCCATAGACCAGGTGCTTATCTTCGCCTTCTACGCTCGCAAGAACACACTCACGCCCGTGCTGGTGGGCATCGCCGCTATCGTCGTTTACCTCATTACTGCCCTCAGCACTATAGGCACGATGAAAATGGCGGGCCTGGTGCTGGCAAACTCGGTGCAATTGACTTTCCACGCAGTAGTTACAGGCATCCTGCTGTGGCGCGCGCTAGGGAGGGAGGGAGGTCTGCAAGGCTATGGCATCGGGGAGACGGCCCTGAAGGTGCTGGGTGCGGCGGCTGCAATGGCAGCGGTTAGCTTCGGCGCGTGGTGGCTGCTGGTCAACGTAGTGAAAGTTGAAGCCGATAGTCTGATTACGGAAGCAGTGCTGTTGGGCGTGCCTGCCTTACTGGGAGGCGGGTTATACATCGCGCTAGTTTGGATGATGCGCCTGCCAGAAGTGGAGTTGATAGCTGGGAAGATACGGGGGAGGCTGAGGCGTGAAACGTGATGCGTAAACCTATAAATCCTTGGCGTTCTTGGTTATCTTGGCGTCTTGGCGTTTAATAATCACGTTTCACGTTTCGTCTATCGTCTAAAAAGGAGTAGAGCACGATGCCAATATCGGGCACTCTGCTTAATATAGTGACTGTGCTGCTCGGAGGCACGCTGGGCCTCCTGGTGGGCGGGCGGCTGCCTGAGCGGTTCAACGACATTATAATCGGCGGGCTGGGGCTATCTACCCTGATTATCGGTCTGCAAAACGCCCTCGTCACGCGTAACGTGCTTATCCTGCTGGGGAGCATACTCCTGGGCGGGATTGTAGGCGAGCTGCTACGACTTGATTACAGGCTGGACAGGCTGGGGGAGCGGCTGCAAGAGCGACTGGCGCGTGGGGGCAAAGGCGCGTCTACCTTCAGCGAAGCGTTTGTAACGAGCAGCCTCGTCTTCTGCGTTGGGCCGCTCACTATCCTCGGCTCGATACAGAACGGGATCAGTGGAGACATAACTCTGCTCGCGATAAAATCGCTGCTCGATGGGTTCGCCGCATTCGCGTTCGCGGCAACGCTGGGCTGGGGAGTGCTGGTGTCCATTGTGACGGTGCTGGTCTACCAGGGCGCGCTGAGTCTGATAGCATGGCAGACGGTATCTGGAGGAATAGCGGATTGCGTTAGCCCAGCAACCTGTAGCAACCCCTACATTCTAGAGATGACCGCCGCCGGTGGCCTCATCATGATAGGTGTAGGTTTAAAGCTCCTCAAAATAAAGGAGCTAAAGCTGGCGAACTATCTCCCCGCAATCGCAATCGCGCCTGGGATTGTGTGGGTGATAGCTAACTTGCGGTTGTGGTAGACGGCGGAACGTGAAACGCCAAGACGCCAAGAGCGCCAAGATACCGCCAAGATTTTTATGGATTAATTGTCTATCGTCCGTCGTCCATCGTCCATCGTCCATCGTCCGTCACGGCACATTCACTATAAATTGACCTGGGGTTGTGATGCTTATCACCCCGGCCCAGGTGCACATCACCTTGGAGGTGGTGTTCAGGGCGGGGATGCCGCCAATCTTTACCATAGGAGAACCGGGCGCCCAGGGAGCAGTGGTGACGGGTATGCAAGGCATTGGTGTGAGCACGCCAGACGCCGCTGACGTAGCTGACGCCACTGCTGGGTTGGCGAGGCTGCTACACATCCCAAAGGGCGCAATATTCACCATGGGGGCATAATCCATTATCGTCGCGGCTAACATTTTATTTGCATTCGTCAGCATCCCCTTCGGGAGCACAGTGAGGGTGCTGGGCGCTACCCCAAAGGAGCATTGCATCATCGCACCCATAACTACTAACTGACTCATAATTTACCCTCCGTGCGGCCCGCTAGAATGATCTGAGTATAGACCAGGACCCAGGATAACATATAGGCATTAAGGACACGTTAATCAGATATATGCTACCTTATAGGCAACACGAGAGGCAACTTTATAAGCTACAGAAAGGATATCAGAGTGCAGAACGAACCTATCACGGTATACAGGCGGTCATGGTGCGAGGATAGCAATGCCGCTGTAGCATACTTCAAGGAAAGAGGCATAGAATACAGCGAGGTGGATATAGAGCTTGACGAAGAGGCGGGGAATGGGGTGAAGTTCATCACAGGCGGGCACCACATCACCCCTACGCTCATCTACAAGATGCAAGCTATTGTGTTCGACCCCTGGGACGCCGAGCGTTTCGAGAGATGGTGGACGATGGTCAATTACGAATTATGAATTACGAATTACGAATTGTGATGTTTCTAATTCGTAATTCGTAATTCATAATTCGTAATTATCGTCTCGCTGCGACTACCGCGCCCACAGCGAAGGCGGCCCCTAGCGCTACCAGCAGACCCTCTATGGAGAAGATCAGTACCTGGAGGCCATCGGTGGACTGCTGGCTCATAACCGCGTCACCCGTTATTCCTGGCGGGTTGGCTGGCATGAAGCCGGGGGTATATTCCAATCTGGTTTGGCCGGACGCAAGCGGAGTCGCGGGTATGAGAACACCACCCCCTCCGGTAGATGGTACAGCATAAGTGGGAAAACCCTCGCTCATCTCTTTCCCTGTTGCCATTGCGGTAGGGGTTGACTGAGCTAAAGCAGAATCCGCCATCACCACGGTTGGAGCAGGAGCAAGAGGAGGTTGAGACAGAGCTCGTGGCGTGCCGCTGGTCATGTAAAATTGGTCAGCCAGAGTAGTAGGAGCGGCATTAAGCCCCAACACGGGCAGTTGTGCCGAATTCCTGTCCTCCGCAACACGCATCAGTTGGGAAGTTTCATTTGAGATTACGCCGCCTACATTCCCAATAAGGAGCAGCAGCACCAGCGCGAAGGCCAGCACAGAGCCTGTAGCAAGCCTCGGCACGTTGCGCGGCACAAGCAGCCTCTCCCAGAGCCATACCTTGCGCTGGACCATCTCCGGCGTGAGGGTGAAGGCGCGTAGAGGCTGTATGGCAGGTACGTTCCGTAGCAGCTGGCGGGTGGCGCGTACCTCGATGTACTCGGCATGACACTCAGTACAGCCGTCAATATGAGCGCGCACTTCGTTGGATAGCGCATCGTCCAGCGCACCGTCGAGGTACGCCGATATCTGCTCTATAACGTGCTCGCTATTGTTATATCTGTTGTCCAATTTATTTTCCATGTTCTAGTCGCTCATATATTTGTGTGTAAAATCACTCTTTACTGGTAGAACGCTCGCCGTGCGCGGATAGTTCCCCTACGGAGGGCAAAACTCCCCGCTCCCGTAAATAATCACGCATCCTGGCGCGCGCGCGGTTGATACGTGACTTTACAGTGCCTATATTTGCTCCGCTGACGGCTGCGGCTTCCTCGTAGCTGAGACCCTGCACATCCACCAGTACAAGCACGGTTCGCTGGTCGTCCGGTAAGGTGTTGAGGCCTTGCTGGATGGTCTCGGCCACTTCTCCGCGCAGCACGCTCAACTCAGGGTCTATCGAGGGGTCGAAGTCTGCTACGGGGAGAGGGTCAATTTCATCGCCATCTCCGTCGGAGGTGTGAGCGTCGAGGGAGGTTGTTGGGCGTCTCTTGCGACTTCGCAGCACGTCCAGGCAGGCATTGGTGGCGATCCGCATGAGCCAGGTGCGGAACTGCTCGCCCTTGAAGCGCCCTATCGCTTTGTAGGCCGATATGAAGGCGTCCTGTGTGGCGTCCGCCGCGGCGTCCGGGTCGGAGAGCATCCTGTAGCAAAGGTTGTATACGCGGGTCTGGTAGTGCAAGACGAGCCAGTTGAACGCCGCGAGGTCGCCACCACGCGCCGCATCCAGCCGCCGCGCCTCCTCCGCGCTCTCCCAGGACAAAGCATCCGCAGCCTCTGACATATCCTAGAGTATATCAGGTATGTCTGGGAAACGTGAAACGTACTCTAATTCTGGGTTTGGAAGCCGAAGAGAGCTAACAAAGGACCAGTAACAAAAGCCAAAGTGTAAGCCAATATGCGAGAAGCAGTGCGAGCAACCAAGCCAGTGAGAGAACGAGAGCCAGGCTGCTCAACATTGAATACCACGCAGAGCACGCTGAGGGCGGTCTCGATACGACGGCGTATGCGTGTGATAAAGGCTCTGAACTCCGTGGGCCAGGGATGGCGAGAATCAGCGCGTGGAGTAGCCCACACCCTTACAGAGGTATCATGCTTATGACGCATCTGTGCCAGCCAGCCAGGATTGTTGAACGCTCCGTCTGCCAACATCGTCAGGTTGTGCAACTCTTCACCCACGTGCAACCCTGCCAACGCTTGGCTGTCGTGCATACCACAAGGAGCCAACAGCCAACTGTCCACTACTCCCTGCGTGGTGGTCTCAAGGTGCAACCTGAAACCAAAGAGCTTGGCTTTGCGAGAAGCACTCACTCCGAAGTAGAGGTCTCTAGGTTGGCAAGTCTGCCAGATGGTGCGGTTCTCCTTAGCTCTCGTATAGGTACACACAGGGATGGGTGCGCTGTCCACAAGGCGGTCGGTGGTATGCTCTCCCTCTCCATTCTCAAGCAGACCCCACTGCCCAAGCAGCACTCGACGCACCTGCTCCGCTATCAGGCTGAGGGCACGCCTTCGTGTGTTGAAGCAGCCCGCAGAAGGCAAGTGGGGGAACAACTCGAGATGATACTGTCTAACGAAAGCCAAAGTCTTGTCCTCTCGCCCTGCGAAGAAGGTATCGGCTATGAGGGCTATGGTGATCACCTCACTATCTGCAAACACTGGCTTGGGTCCTCTAGTGCGCCACTCTCCGAAGTGCTGGTGCAACAGCGCATGTGCGTCATCTACCAACACGAACCAAATGGTGAAAATGTCCTTCCAACTGTACTGTGTGATAAAATCTGTTAGGCTTTCCATGCTGCTTGCTCCTTTTGGTGTGGTTACCTTAGGATAAGCGGCTTGGAAGCCTGTTTCAACCTACTTCAGCTATCAACTGTCATTTCTCTAAACCCAGAATTAGAGTACGTGAAACGTGAAACGTGATGCGTAATGCGTGAGGATTAAACGCCAAGACGCAAAGGGGACCAAGAACGCCAAGGTTCTTTGTGGTTCACCGCAGAGGCGCAGAGACGCAGAGGTTTTATTGAGTTATGGGTTAAGAGTTGTTATGCAATACGCAATACACTCACGCATCACGCATCATGCATCACCGTTCGGTGTTAGTTAGGCGGGCGCGTTCCTCTTTGGCTCGCTCGTAGAGGTGGCGGGCGGCTTCCATGCGCTCTTGCTCCTCTGGGGTGTCTGCCTGGATGGGGGGTACGGGAACAGGTCGTCCGTCTTCGCCCAGGGCTACGAAAGTTAGGATGCACGAGCTAGTATGCACCCTACGGCCCGATGCGGGGTTCTCGGCCTCTACCTCGGCGCGCACGAAGATGGAGGTGCGCCCCACGTACTCCACCTGGGAGGTGATGGTAACTAGGTCGCCTATGTATACGGGCGCCAGGAAGCTCATGTGGTCCAGGGCAACCGTGACCACCTGCCGCCCGCAGTGCCTCATCGCAGCGATGGCGGTGGCGATGTCAACCATCTTCATGATGGAGCCGCCATGTACATTGCCCATGGGGTTTGCGTCATTAGGGAGCATCAACTGGCTGAGGATGCTTTTGGAAGCGGACATGGGCTTCGGCGTCAGGGGCGCTGGCTCGCCGAAGTCGCGGCGATGGAAGGTTTGGGTAGACACGCAATTACTCCTTATGTGATTTCACCGCAGAAATAGTTGTCATTGGTCCTGAACTCTCAATAGAGTTCCTTTGAAAATCTTGCGTAGGGGCACGGCGCGCCGCAATGGTGTCGCATAAAAATCAACCTGAGAGGAGAATAGCAGCAGGGAGGGTATGAGCCACGGCACGCAGCCACGCTACTCGTGACATGCCGGTGGGGGGTGGTTGCAGCATGTCGAGCAAAAGCCACAACAGAGCTACCACAGCCGCAGTGAGCACTGTCAGCCATAACGCCTCCTTGCTCCACCCTAAGGGGCGTACCGCTCCCAACTGGCGCTTGAGCCACCTGAAGAAGAGTTCAATGTCCCACCTTCGACGGTACAGTTCCACCACTTCCCACCCCTCAAGATCATGTCGTGAGGTGATGAAGCGACACACCTCCCCCTGTGGGTTGCGTGAGGTGATGAGACGTACCCCTTCAATCACCGTACCCCTTCGGTTGTTGGGACTACCTAACACCACAGTCTCATCGCTCAGTACCTCGTCATCCTTTGAAGTCCAACCCTCCTTGTGTGCAACTGCACGACTTTGCACCATTCGATATGCTGCTTGTGCGTGTAGCTTGCTTAAAAGTGTACTCCATGCGAGAGGAGACGCTCGAATTGTCTATGTCCATAGTAGCCCAAGTCCACGATGAGCGTCCACCCTTCCCACTCTTCCCACTCTGTGCCAGTGAGATCATGCTCCCACAGTGCAGTATGGTCGTTGGTGTTGGCGGTGGTCAGACACAACACCTGTGGAATTTGGGTAGCAATATCCAACATGCATTGTACTCTCCCTCCAGCCGTGTGCTTACCATGCACACTCCACGCAGAAAGCTTGGCGCTCAACGAGAGAAAGGTGCTATCCATAGCTCTAACTTTGTTCAGGTATTTCCACTCCTCATCACTACACCTGTTGCTGAAGAGCGGTGCATTTCGAAGTTTGGTGCTGAGGCGAGCCAGCATGCTCATCACACAGTGGGGAGAGCGGGAAGTAGAGGAGCGAGCCAGTTGACTGAGGCTGATCCACTGCGGCATGTTGAAGCGTGTACGCAGATGGGGTTGAGTGCCAAAGCGAGAGTGGGTTTGGCGCAGGCTGCCACTACCACTCGCCAGGTGCAATATCAGCAGCCAGATATGGGCAGCAGCCCGAAACTTCTTACGGTAGCGGTCAGCTTGGTGTTCGCGGGTAACCTCCTTGATCAAGGGTTGTACCTGCCGAAACAGGCGACGCCCAAATGGGGCAGAGTTTGGTATCATTAGTCGGGCTCCTTTGGTTTGACTTGGTTTGGTTGTGCTTACCTAAGTCTAACAAAGTAGCCCAACTTTTATGCGACACCATTGCGGCGCGCCGTGCCCCTACACGCTGCAATATCAATTTTATAATGCACTCTAAGTATAATCTAAGACAAGGCGCAAAGGAGCGTACAGCCATCGAAAGAGAGACGATGGCTGTACGCTCCCGAACCAGGAGCAATTTGCTCGTTATGTGGTGCACTATGAGAGCGTGTCGAAGAACTGTACTACTTAGCCTGTCATTCTGAGCGAAGCGAAGAATCTAGAAATCTCTGGGTGTTTGCTGTGGTAGAAACGACAAATTCTTCGCTTCGCTCAGAATGACAGGCTAAATGTTACACTTGCCTTATACCATCTAGGCACTGAGTCTCAGTCGGGTCACATCAGTGATGTGCTGTGACCCGCTTCACAATATCCTGTATTGCGCTCTTTATCCTTGTGCTCGACGCGCCCCGTTTAAGCCCCATTCAACTCACGGAAATTCGAACGACGAAGTTTTGTCATTCATCGCGCTTCCTACGTATGACGTGCCTGGGTAGTTGACGTACAGGGAAGACCCACCCTGGTTAAAGTTCTCATAGAGGACTATGTCGCAGCCACCGTAGGTGGTTACAGACGACACTCTATCGTTCCATCCCACAGCTATATTGTTCCAGCCGTAGCAGGCATAGGCATAAATGCTCATCGTCGCGCCTCCATAATTCACGTGCTCGTACATCGTGGCCATTATGGAGGGGCCGTCGCCTTCGCCCAACATCTGCTTGTCGCTCAGAGACCTGGACGTTTCTCCGGGCGCAAGCTGGATACGCCCCCCTGACGCTACATAAACGGCTTCCGCTTCAGTATCGAAGCATTGCATCGGCTTGCCGGGTCCGGTGATACAGTGCTCATACCCATCTACACCCTTGCTTGCCGATGTCGGCTGAGCGCTGGCTATCTGCCCATAGGGCAAGGCTATCGAAGCCAGCATAATTAGCAGGGCCATCATTGCCCTGCTGGTGAATACGCGTCCCTCCATCTCCTCCTCCTCCTCGCGCTCTTACGGCGCTGAGATAAAATCTCCAACGTTGGTTGCACAACCCGCGTCTAGTTTAGCAAGGTGGGTATTAAGATTTCTGTTAAGATGAGAGAAATACGATAGATAAAATGAAAGGCTGAAGCGGTGTTTCCGCCTCAGCCAAGAGAGTATGGAGTTAAGAAGAGATTTTAGAGGGGAATCTGCACCGTAAACCGGCTCCCTACTCCCGGGGTGCTCTCTACTTCAACTTTACCGCCGTGAATTTGCAAAATATGGGCGACGATGGACAGCCCCAGCCCAGCACCCCCCTTGTTTCTTGAGCGGGATCTGTCTACGCGATAAAAGCGGTCGAAGATGCGTGGCTGCTCTTCGGCTGCTATACCAACACCGGTGTCGGCGATTGTGACGATGGCACAGCCTTCGCCTCGACCAACCGTAACATCTACCTCTCCACCTTCATGGTTGTAGCGAATGCCATTCTCGACGAGGTTGCTGAAGACGCGCGCCAGCAATGAGCTATTCCCCAGCACACGGATGTCTGCTTCACCTGTGACGTTCAACTTTATATGCTGCCTGTGGGCAACAGGCTCAAGGTCGTCCACCACAACGCCAACGAGTGGCATCAAGGCAACCTCCTCCCGCGCCTTCGATTCTTCCCTGGCTAGAAGGAGCAGATCAGAAATTAAATGCTCAAAGCGCGTGACTGTACGGTCCAGAACCGGGGCCATCTCGCGGTAGTCCTCTACGGTTGCTTCGTTATCTGAATACATTACCTGAAGATTGGTGCGTAAGGTGGTAAGCGGAGTGCGTAGCTCATGCGCCGCGTTATTCACAAATTGGCCTTGCTGGTCGAAAGAGCGCTCAAGGCGACCCAGCATAGTGTTGAAAGCCGCGACCAACTCTTTGATTTCATCTTCAGGCCCTTTGAGTTCAAGCCGCGTATCGAGTGTGCCTGCGCTGATATGCTGAGTCTGATCGCGCGACGTTACGCAGGGAATTTAACGCGCGGCCTGCCAACCAATAAGCTCCTATCCCACCCAGAACCGCTATAATAGCCAGAACCAATAAGTGATGCGACACGAATCTGACCTAACAAGGCTTGCTGTACTGGGATAATATCTCCAAAAGTGGCAAGACCTGAGGTAACAATAGGTGTCGGCGTTGGCATCCCTGGCTTCCAGGTATCACGAGGTGGAGCCAGTTCCGGAGGGAGAGCTATAGTACTTGAATCCATCACAACGCTTGCGCTCAGGTTGATAAAGAGAACCAATCCAAGGCTCAATGCCATGAGAACAGTCCCGGACATGAGAGCTAGGCGCGTCCTCAAAGTGAGGCGCTGACTTATCCACCGCTGAAATCGTCTGAAGTGGCTCATACTCTTCCCAAAGGCTCACTTGGGCAGGGCGTCACCATGCGATAACCCTTCCCGACTACCGTTTCGATATACCTGGGGTGCTCTGCATCGTCATCCATCTTACGGCGTAGCGAGTTCATGTGAACGCGCAATGCGCCCGTGAAGCTGTTTACGGTATCGTCCCAGGCATGTTCCAGCAATTCCTGGTAAGTGACTACCTCACTCTGATGGCGCATCAAGTATTCGAGGATGTTGAATTCTTTTGCGGTCAGCGAGAGGCGCTCACCGTTGAGGCAGACTACTCTCGACAATGGATCAACGCTCAAGTCTCCACACCGGAGCAGCAGAGTGCGTGCGCGTATATCCCGGCGCAGCAGGGCCGCACGCGAGCCACCAGCTCATCAAAGTGGAAGGGTTTCGAGAGGTAATCATCCGCACCCACGTCTAGACCCTCCACTCGCTCAGCGATGCTGGCGCGAGCGGTGAGCATCAAGATAAGGAGAGAGGGCCGGGTGGCACGCAAGCGGCGGCAGATTTCCAGACCGTCGAGTCCAGGCAGGTTGAGGTCGAGTATCAGTAGATCGTAGTCATTGATCTGAGCCTGTTGGAACCCTTGCTCTCCATCGAGCGCGATGTCCACCGCATAGCCATGCTTACGCAGCCCCCTGGCAACAGCAACAACGAAATCTACTTCATCTTCAATAAGGAGCAGTCTCATACCATTCTCATTCACATAGCAAGCACGTAGATAAGGACGCGAATAGGATGGACAACCAGCGATTGTCCAGATTGATATTGTACCACGTATGCGCTACCTGCGCATCGCCAGTATTGATTAATTTCTTATGACTTTGGCTTGCAGGCTATGACACAGTTACGCTGTAGGGGCGTGTCAGCGGTCATCTGTATCAAATAATTCCCCTTGCGGGGAAAGCACGGCGGATAAATCCGCGTGCTACATTAACGAAGCCCGCCTGCGCGGGCTGCCGGATAAGGGTAGCCTCCGAAGGGAGGCTTTGTATGTGTAGCCCGCACATTCATGTGCCGGGCGGGGATGCACACAGTTAGAGTTTGACTATAGTTACTCCTTCCCCACCCTGCTCTACCGGCGCGGTCTCGACCTCTTTGACCAGGGGGTGCGACCTGAAGAACTCGCGCATAGATTTGCGGAGCGCCCCCGTGCCCTTGCCGTGTATAACGCGTAGAAAAGGCATACCAGATAAGGATGCCTCATTCAAGCGGCGGTCCATTTCCTCGATAGCGGCTTCGGCGCGCCAGCCCCTGAAATCGTATTCGAGGGGAGGTGGGGCCACGGGTGCGCTGGGGGCGTACCTGCCCAGGCTGCCTATGTTGGCCGATTCGCGTGCGGCACTCGCGGCGCGGGCTGTACGCCTTAGAGTTACGTCCCCCGTGGGTACGCGCATTTTGAACGCTCCCACCTGTACTTCGACCTGCCCCGCTTTGTCAGGAGCAGATAGCACATCTCCTTCCGCGCCCATGCTCTGCACGTACACCGTATCGCCGGGGCCGAAACGTGAGGTTGAGCCAATTCGTCCTCTTTAGGGTGACGCCTGGCTCTCTGGGTGCGAGCTTTCTTCTGCTGCTGAGTGGCGCGGACCGCTAGCTGCTTATCAAGCTCCTGGGCACGCAGTTGCGCCTCCTGAACCCACTTACTGGTGAGAGTGTCGTCAGAGGTTGCCGTTAGCCCCGCTTCCACCCTACCCCGTAGCCTGCGTAGCTCGTCTCTGAGGGCTTGTAGCTCGCGCTGGGTTTCGGCGTGGGCTTCCTCTGCGGCGCGTGCCTTGATTTCATCCACCTCGGCCAGCCTGCGGTCTAACTCCTCGCGGCGGCGGTCTAACTCGCGGCGAGACTGCTCGGCAGTGCCACGCTCGGAATGGGCAGCTTCACGCGCCCCGCGTATATCTTCAAGTAGGCTTTCCACGCTCTGCGCGTCGGGGTCTATAAAGCTCTTTGCGCGGTCGATGATGGGATGTGTCAGCCCCAGGCGGCGGGCGATTGCGAGGGCGTTGCTGCGGCCCGGCACGCCTATCATCAGCCGGTAGGTGGGGCTGAGGGTGTCAACGTTGAACTCCACCGAGGCGTTCTCCACGCCGGGCGTGCTGAAGGCGAATGCTTTCAGTTCAGAGTAGTGGGTGGTGCAGACAGATAGAGCGCCTATCTCCAAGATGTGCGTGATGATGGAGCGGGCGAGAGCCGAGCCTTCCTGGGGGTCGGTTCCTGCTCCCAATTCATCAAGGAGGATTAGGCTGTCACGGTCTGCGCGCTTGAGTATGCTTATGATGTTGGACATGTGCGAGGAGAAGGTGCTGAGGCTTTGCTCGATGCTCTGCTCGTCCCCTATATCGGCGAATACATCTTTGAAGACGACGGCCCTCGAACCGCTATCGGCAGGTATGTGCACCCCCGCCATAGCCATAATGGAGAGGAGGCCAACCGTCTTGAGGGCCACAGTCTTGCCGCCCGTGTTCGGCCCCGTAATCACCAGCATCCTGAACCGCTCGCCCAACTCGACTGTGATAGGCACGACGTTGCCTGTAAGGAGAGGGTGGCGGGCGTTCTTGAAGTACAAACCCTTTGTATTTCGGATTTTGGATTTTGGATTTTGGATTTGTTCGAGTGGGATACTGCCTTCTGCCTTCTGCTTACTGCCTTCTGCACCGTCGTCCGTCGTCCGTCGTCCGTCGTCCGTCCGGCGCTCGCGGTTATCGGGCGGGCGGGTGGGCGTGGGTCCTTTAGGGCGGGGTTCGACTAGCTCAGGCTCTATGGAGTGGGTGGAGATGCTGTAGCGGCCTTTGGCGAAGGCGAGGTCTATGTCAGCGACGATTTCAACGTTGGTGCGTATCGCCTCGCCGCGAGAGGCGATGAGCGCGCCTAGCTCTCGCATGATGCGCTCTATCTCCTGCGTCTCTTCAAGCTGTAGCTGCCGCCACTCGTTGCCCAGGTCCACCGTCGCAAGAGGCTCTACGAAGAGGGTCGAGCCTGTGTTGGACTGGTCATGCACGATGCCTCGGAGCGCGCCCTGGAAGTCGCGCTTGACGGGCACTACGTAGCGGCCATCGCGCAGGGTGATGATAGGCTCCTGGAGGGCGCGGGCGTACGTTTCGGAGGAGATGATCTGCTGTAGCTTCGCCATGAGGCGGTTGTACGCGGCCCGGATGTTCACGCGGATTTTGCCCAGCGCGGGCGATGCCGAGTCAAGCACCTGCCCGTCGTCGTTGATGCAGCGCTCTATCTCCTGCTCTATCTTGGGCAGGGGGGTGATACCGTCCGCTATAAAGGCAAGCAAGTCGAGGTCGCCTCGCTCGGCGGTGCGCACGATGAGGTCGCGTAGCACGCGGCAGGCCCGCATCGTATCGAGCACCTGTAGAATGTCTGTTGGGTCCAGCACCGAGCCAAGCTCTGCCCGCCTGACAAGCTCGCGCACGTCACGCGCCGCGCCTATCGTCACTTCGGGGCGCAAGGAGAGGAGTCGCACCGCCTCTGTGGTGATGCGCTGGTTGCGCCTTGCCTGTGCGATGTCGCTCAGCGGTTCGAGGGTAAGGGCAAGCTCGCGCCCCGCGCTGAAGGAAGTGTATTTGGCTAGATGCTCTCGCACCTTGCCGAACTCAAGTGTATTTAGGGTCTTTTCGTTCACTGCTTTGTCGTTTCTATGAGGGAGCGCGTTCCTATCGTGTCGTTAAGAATACCTCCAACCCGACTATCAGCAGAAGAAGCACCAGAGTGCCTATGATGATCGCACGGGTGCGTCTCTCCCTGGCGAGGCGCATATCTTCCTCACTGTCTAATGTGAGGGTCTTACTGATGTTGCGCCGAGGGTCGTAGAAGCCGCCACCCTCAAGGTTGGTGTGATTGGTATGTATATTGATGAGAGGTTTGTAGCCGCTTTCGCCGGGGGATGGCTCGTAGTCCTGGCCCGCGTGAGGCTTAGCGTCTTTCCCTATATCCTTATGTGGGAATAAATAGCCCATGGGGTGCCCTCCCTAATAGTACAACAAGATGGGACACCGAAACAGGAGCAGAAGAGACGGAACCGCCAAGACACCAAGAACACCAAGAAACCGCCAAGATTTATTGAGGTTACGTACTCTTTTCAATAACCTCTGCGTCTCTGCGTCTCTGCGGTTCCCCTAAGCATCTTGGCGTCTTGGCGGTTCCGTACTCTAAAGTTCCGGATGTCTTATATTGTCACACTATTTGATTGGATAGGGTTCAGCGCCATGGAAGCCTGGTACTATTTTACTATAAACTCCCCTTCCATACCCTGGTCCTCGTGTATCTCGCAGTAGAGCCTGTACGTGCCGGGTTGCACCGATTGAAGGTCAACGCTCTTGGTCTGCCCTGGCGACAGCTTGGTCTCAGGGAAGAGCGTCTCTACATCTATCTCGTGGACTTCCTGCCCCTCATTTACCACCGTCAATTTTATGGGCTTGCCAGCTTCCACTGTGTAGCTCTTAGGGTCGAAGAGGTTGTCTTTTGCGATTATCTTTACTTCTTGCGCGCCTGCTTGCGGGGTCGTGTTGCTCGTGCCTGCGGTAGGGACTGGCTGCGAGGCGTCAGAGCCACAGCCCGCCATTGTGAGCATCGATATGCCTGTGAGGGTTGCCATCAACATTGCCTTCTTCATAATGTGTATTATCTCCTTCATAATTCATTGGAATAGTTATCTCAGCATGATTTTGGACCCCAATGGGGTCCAAAATTGGATTGCAAGGGGTAATAATGGGGCTAACGGGCCGTGCCTACAGGCTCGCCTTGCCTCTCGGTCACGGGATTTGCTATGGGTGCAGCAGTCGCGGGTAGAGGGGTTGCAGAGGAGCTTTTAGCCGGGCGAAGCAAGACGAACCCAACCACAAAGAGATAGCCAAAGTAAGCGAATACCTGCATGAGGGAGGGCTGGGAGGTATAGCCGATGAGGGCTTGCAGCACCGAGCCGAGAGGGCTGCTGGTAGGGATCAAGCCGCCGGTGTTCCACACATGCTCGACAAGGGGAGGCAGCCAGCCAACTTCCTCAAACTCATGGACTGCGTAGCGCAGGATAGCGGCGGCGAAGATAACGAGCAAGATGCTTGTAAACTTGAAGAAGGTGCGCATCTGCAAGCGCACGCCAGCCACGTATACAGCCCAGGCGACGCCCAGGGCTACCAACAGGCCCGCTATGCCCCCGAAGAGGGTGGCAGTACCGGAGGTTTGGAAGGCAGACGCCGATAGGAACAGCGCGGTCTCAACGCCCTCACGCGCTACGGTCATGAAGGCGAGGCCGAACATGCCCCAACCCGCACTCTGCACCAGGCTCTCTTTCATAGAATGCTCAAGCGAGCCTTTGATGTAGCGCGCCATCCGCGCCATCCAGAAGATCATGTAGGTGAGCATCCCGACGGCAATCAGCGAGGTCACACCTTCGTAGATACCCTTGGCTGGGTAGTCGAACTGCGCACCAACAAACTGCAACGTAAGGGTGAACCCGACCGCCAGCAGCCCCGCCGACAATGCCCCGGCCCAGATAGAGAGGCGCAGATCGATGCGCCCTACCTTGCGTAGATACCCCAGCATGATAGCCACGATAAGGGCGGCCTCCAGCCCTTCGCGGAACGTAAGTACAGCAGCCCCAAAGCTCATCTAATCTAGTTCTCCCTCTATAGAATGTTAGATAAAGGAGGTTTGCATGATGCAGCTTTATGCTTTCTCAAACCATGCAAATAAACCCGCCTTTATTTCAACAATGAATATACCTTAATTTCAACTGGGAGTCAATAGGTATCGAAGCTTTTTACGAGGATTTTAGATACTTTTTACAGATTTTTCTGTAAATACCCATCGAGGATATTGCGCTCACTGGCATAGAAGCGCGTGAGACCCCAGGCTTGCAGGAGGGTAAGGAGGATAGCTGCACCCGCTACTATGATGTCGGCGCGGTCAGGTGGAACACCCCTAGCGACCCGGCCCGCCTGGTCCAGTAAAGACATATCCTTCAGTTGCGTGTCGAGCCAGGTAGCGTCAATAATAAGATCACCCTCGTGCGAGCCATCGCCTGAAATGCGGCGATACATAGCCGCTAACACGGAAGCAGTGCCGCCTATCACCACCGCCACCTGCGGAGTGGGTCGGAGAGCAGACGCCTTGTGGGCCACCTCTATCTGGAGGGCGGCCATGATCCCCATCAGCTTCGTGCGCTCGATTGGACGGTCGAGGCCGAATCTCCGCATCGCCGTGCGCCCGCCTGTCTCTATGCTGACCACCGCCTGAGGTGAGGTCTGCCCTAGAAGACCCGCCGAGAGGTCAGAGCTACCCCCGCCTATGTCTATCACGCCGAACGGGGTATTTGCCTCAGCTAATGTCGAGGATGATAGGGCTAACCAGCCCAGCGTGGCTTCCTCCTCGCCGCTGATGACGTTGACGGGCACGCCCAGGTCGCGCTCCAAAGCCTGCGTAAGCTCCTCAGCGTTGGAGGCAGACCTTACCGCTTCCGTAGCAACCACGCTGAGCAGGGTAGAGCCATGCTCTCGCGCTCGCTCCGCAAAACTGGCCGCAGCCGCCACAGTATCGCGCATCGCGTCCGGGGTGAGCATAAGGCGGCCATCCGGCGCAATCTTATACCCGGCCAGCCTCGTCACTGCCTCTCCTCTATCCACCGCCACTACACGCCCATCCTCATGCGTGGCGATAAGCAACCTGACCGAATTCGACCCGATACCTATGAGCGCTATCCGTTTTGTAAGACTAGCCAAATGTTACCTCCTGGGTGATGCGTGATGATGGACGATAGGTGACGGTTGCGTGAGAGTAATGCGTATTGTGTAATAACTCGTAACTCGTAACTCGTAATTCGTAATGTGGGGTTATGCTATTTCCAACCCCCGAAGGGGGTGCAACAGATGTAGCCCAGGGCGTAAGCCCTGTGGGTGTCGATTACCTACCACCTAAGCCCCGTAGGGGCGACACTTATCTCATACTCTCTCTACTCTTCTACTTGTTCTATACTCACTATTCACTCCTTGTGTCGCCCCTACGGGGCTTAGGAAGAACATCACGTCCTAACCACAGGGCTTACGCCCTGGGCTACATCTGTTGCACCCCCTTCGGGGGTTGGAAATAGCATAACCCCAAAATATGGAGTTATGCTAGATATTTCGTAATTCCCAAAGAACCTCTGCGGTGAACTACGTATATCTTGCGTTTTGGGATCCTATAGGACTAAAGTCTCTTTACAAAAAGTAGAGGATGCCAGTAAAATATACACAGCTAGAGAGATTCACGCCCAGCGCCCAGGTAGACGGAGGTATTGGCAGATGATCGAGTGCAAGATCGAAAGTATCAGGGTGAGCATGGTCACCCAGCACCGCGTGGTCATCCTGAAAGAGGTGGAACTCCGAGCGCTACTTGCCTATCTGGATAGGCGCGGCCGAAGCGGACGCCATTGCGCTGGAGCTACAGGAAGTGCCCGTACAACGTCCCTTCACCCACGACCTTATGCGCCACATCGTCAGCGAGCTTGGGGCTACTATCACCCACATCTTCATCAACGACCTTCGTGACGATACATTCTACGCGCGAATTGTGATGGACGCCAGCGGGCGGCACGCCGAGGTAGACTCTCGCCCCTCCGACGCTATAGCCCTGGCTGTGCGCGTGAAGTGCCCCATATTTGTGGAGGAGCGCGTGCTCGACAGCGTGGGCGTTATACTCGACACCGAAGAGGTCCGCGACGGCGCGGACATGCCCGACGGGGAATCGCTCCCAAGCTCCGACCTTCCAGATGAAGACCGACTCTCCGTCTTCCGCGACTTCATCAACTCCATAGACATGGACGACCTGGGCAAGTCCGGCGAAGGACCAAGCAGGCTCTGAAATTATAAAGGAAAAAGGATAAATTATAAGGTGAGCCTGTTAATAGTGCTCACCTTATAATTTATCCTTTTTCCTTTATAATTCTTCCCTGGCAAGCGGCATGGTCATGCACCTGGGGCCGCCCCTGGCTCTCGATAGCTCCAGGCCGCTTATCTGGATAGCGTACTTGCGCTCAGGGTGAGTCCTTATCTCTTCCACCAGGGTCTCATTCGTCACCCACTCGCGGTTGCTCCCTGCTTCGACCTGCCAGCGCACTATGTCTCCCTCCGGTATGATGCGATAGCCCGCTGCTTCCAGCGCCTTGTAGGTCTGGGGGTTGCGCTCGTAGCCGAGGATAAGGCCGGGGCGCAGCACGAAGGTGTTCGCCCCGTCGGTCCACTGCTCGCGCTCCTGGTATAGCCTGCTGTTGCCGCCACAGAAGACGGGATTGAGGGGCCTCCCAAGCTCCTCCTCCAGGCAATTTACCAACGACTTCTTCATCGGCTGCAAATGAGTTCGAGCCGTCACTATTGATGGTAATGCGCACGATGCCCACCTGCTCTCCTCCGCCCGGCATGATGAGAGGAGGGTAGACCATCAAGTCCTCGTGAGACATCATCGTGAAAATAGTGTCGAGGTGCATAGTCGAGCGCTGCTTGGGCATTATTACCGCGTAGACCGTCTTGACGGGTGCGCCGCTCTGGGCAAGACCTCGCGCCAGTGCGTCCACTGCCTGTGGCGAAGTCCTCTCCGATACGCCAACCAGCACGAGGTCAGAGCGTATCACCAGCACATCTCCACCCTCGATAGTTGCCTCTTTGCGCGCCGGGTCCCCACCTACGAGTGCATACGGCGAGAGCATGTCGAACCACAGGGGCGGCTCATCTCCGCCTCCCGCCAGCGGGTGCGACTGGTAGACGTAGCGCATGAGCAGCGCCTCACGCTGGCGAGCAGGGTAGGCCATGTTCCCCACCACCATGCCAGCGCCTACAATGGCACAGGGGTCGCGCATGAACATCAGGTTGGGGATGGGCGGGAGCTGGTAGGGCATCTCCGACAGGTAGGAGGTTAGCTCTTCGTGCCTGCCAGGGTGAGGCTTACCTTCGATAAGCCATGACACCAGTTGGTCCGGCTCAGCGTCCATCATCTCGCGGCAGAGGGCCTGGGGGTCGGTATTCGGCCCCACTCCCAGGCGGCAGACGCTCTCCACCAGGCTGTGGCGCGTGACTTCATCCTCTACCACTTCACGCAAAAGGTCCGCAGAGTCCAGCACATCTTCCGGCGGCACAATGACCGATAAGAGCCGCCTGAACGCCTCATGCTCGTGCCTGGCGAGGTCGAGGTAAAGTATATCGTCAAAGAGGAGGTCGTGGCGCAGAGCGGGGGTCATGCGGCGCACCTCCTGGCCGGGCGCATGGACGACCACGCGACGCAGCGTGCCGATTTCAGATGTGACGTTTAGCATTCGAGTGTCTGGACCGTTCCTAAGCACATGATGATAACTTCTGGGAGTATAGGCGAGACGCCACGAGGTGTCAATAGATTTGACGACGGACGACGGACGATAGACGATAGACGATAGACGATAATGCGTGAAACGTGAAACGTGATGCTTAAGATTATTACTGCTTCTGCCTTCTGCCTTCTGCCTTCTATCATCCATCGTCCATCGTCCATCGTCCATCGTCCATCGTCCTTTGCGTCACCCCGCTTCCGTGACCATCTGCCCACCTGTGACCGGGGCTTCACTACCGCCCCGCAGCCTTATACGAGCAATTGCCCATGAAGCTAGCGCGTAGCAGAGCGCGGGCGCAACCGTAATGAGCGAGCGGTAGAAGGATAGCTCCTCGAAGGGCTGGGCCATCACGGGGAAAATGCCGTAGAGGATAAGCGAGGTCGCGCAGAAGATTTGAGTTGCGGTGAAGAGGCGACCTGGACCGGCCAACACGATCATGGGGAGCAGCCAGGCCACGTACCAGGGCCACAGCCACACGGCCCCTACGGTCAAATAGACGAACATCGCCCAGCCCCAGGCCTCCACCATGCGCGGGAAAGTGCGTGCCCGCCATATCGCTGCTGCCATAAACGGCAAGGCGATGCCGAGCGACACCCACCGCAGGGGGGCTTCCAGCATCGTGCGGGTCGCCTCGACATTCAGGACCGCTAGATCACGCCAACCCTGTGAAAGGGCGAGAGAATGCAGCCACTCTCCACCCTTCCAGCGGAAAAGGGAGGCTATCGAGTTGACGAAGAGGGAGGCGGGCGGACCTCCCCAAAGCGGCTTGAAGGTGGCAGGCCCCTCCCAGAATGGTATGTAGCACACGACCCACACGGCCAGCGCCAGCGGTACGACCTGCGCGAGCGTACCCATCCGAGCCACCCACCTGGACCTCCCATCGCCCCACGGCGGCTGCCAGAGGAGAAGCCACAAGTACCCCAGGAGCCAGAAGAGCGCCACCACCTTGATCAACGACGCCAGCGTTAAAGCCAGCACCGCCAGCCTCCACTTCCCCTGCAGGTGAAGCCATATACCCGCCAGCACACCCGTCAGCATCAGCACGTCATTGTGCCCGTTGGCCCCAAACTCGATCAGCACTAAGGGATTCCAGGCGTAGGCAAGCGTGGCGGCGATGCGGAAGGCTTGGGGCGGGATGCGTGAAACGTGATGCGTGCTGCGTGATACGAGGACATTCGACGGTCGTCCGTCGTCCATACGGTAACGCTCTATGAAGAGGCCCACGATTTGCCATACCAGGAGGATGTTGACTATGTGGGAGATGCCTGCGAGGAGACGGTGGCCCAGGAGGTGGAAGCTGAGGTCGCCCCCCAGCGCCTGCGCTATCCAGGCGATTGTCCCGGCGAAAGTCAGCCACACAGGGCCATAGACTGAAGTCACATCTTTCCAGTAGACGAGTTTAAGCCAGCCAACGACGTCACGTGAGGCATACTCGATTGGCGCGTGAATTAACGGGTTGTCGCCGTATACCGTCAGAATGCGCCCGTACCAGACGTAGCTGTAGAGGTCGGAGGAGTTAGAGCCGGGCACCCAAAGGAAGAGAAATAGCGCCGCGCCCGCCACACCCACAATGAGCCACAGCGTCTTCCGCGCCTCTCTTTTTCCCATCGTACCAACGCGGAAGACCTTGCGTAACGCGAGCCAATAGAAGGTGAAAAGCGCCGCCAGGACGAGCAGATATAGACCCACGTTGAGCAGCCCCATACTCGACGCCCTGCTCGCTCCGACCCACTCAGGCCGGAAGAGGCTCCTTAGGGACGAGGGAAACCCTTTAGCACCCCCAGGTAGCGATATCGGTCTCTCCCAGAGGGTGACAGATTGCATGAGCAGATAGAAACCCAGGCACCCCGCCAGCAGGCCGATGCCGAACGTCCAGATTCTTAGCCGTGAGTTGTGAGACGCGCTATTCATACCACGATGCTATTAATCATAATCTGGGCCACACTATCTACGCCAGGGGAGGGTGCCCTTTGATAAATAGGCTATAATGATTTTCATATTTGGTATCTCTCTTATCAGGTAGGATGTAACTTCTATTGGACCTCAAGGAGCTAATACAAAAACGGGTAGTCTACTCGATACCTGGCATGGAGCGGGCGCGAGTCAGGAAAGACCTGACGTACAAGACCGTAGACGGCAATCCGCTCAAGCTCGATCTGTACTACCCGGCAGACGCTAGCGAGGACGAGCCTTTGCCCGCCGTCGTCCTGGTGCATGGTGAGTGGCCGCCCGAAATCATTATGCATTCCAAAGAAACGGGCGGCTTCGTCTCGACGGGCCAACTAATCGCTGCGTCGGGCCTCGTAGCTGTAAACTTCAACCATCGCGCCACCGAGCGGTTGACCAAGCTGCATGAAGCAGCGGGCGACGTGCATGACCTTATAACATATGTCCAGGACAACGCAGCCTCTCTAGGTGTGGACCCTGACCGCCTGTGCGTATGGGTCTTCTCTGCGGGTATGCCGCTCGGCATGTGGGCGGCCATGCACGACGCGCTACCCTACGTGCGCTGTATAGTGGCCTATTATGGTGTGATGGACCTGGAATCGGTACGTAATAGCCTTCCAAAGAAAGTCTCCAAAAAAGACCTGCGAGAATTCTCTGCCCTGCATCACCTACGCGAGCACCCCAAAGAGATAGCTCCCATCTTCATCGCCAAAGCTGGCCTCGACAGGCCCGGCTTGAATGGTACGATAGACCTCTTCGCTGAAGAAGCCCGCCGCCTGGGTGCGAAGGTAGAGGTTATGGTGCATGAAGAAGGACGACATGGCTTCGACGTGCTGGACGATGACGACCGCTCGCGGGAGATTATCAAGAGAACGTTGGCGTTTATCACTGAGAATATATAAACGAGAGGAAGATTATATGACAAACGTTCAATTCGGCTGGGCCATGCCAAGCGGTATGCGAGAGAAAGCGCACCGCCCGCAACACCTTAGTATCATCAATCGCGGCCTCGATATGGTCAAGGAGACGTTCGACTCTGCGTGGTTCGTAGACCACATCGAGTTCGATGATGTAGACGTGCTCGAGGGGTGGACCGCCGTGTCATACATGGCCGCTACCCACCCCGACTTCATGTTCGGCCACGCGGTGCTGTGCCAGTCGTTCCGCAACCCCGCCCTCCTTGCTAAGATGGGCGCGACGATGCAATTCATGAGTGGTGGGCGCTTCATTCTCGGCCTCGGCGCGGGCTGGAAAGATGACGAGTACGAGGCATACGGCTATGATTTTCCACCCGCAGGAGTGCGCGTGGAGCAGTTGGACGAATACGTGCAAATCATCAAGGCGATGTGGCGTGACGAGCAAGCCACCTTCGAGGGGAAGCACTATCGCGTGAAGGAGGCATGGTGCGAGCCGAAGCCCGACCCCGTGCCGACGATTATGATAGGCGCGATGAAGCCCAAGATGATAGCCCTTACCGTGCGCCACGCCGACTGGTGGAACGTGTCATGGACCAAGCTAGAGGACTTCCGCCGCATGGTTGACGATTGCGAGCGTGCCTGTGAGGAGCAGGGACGCGACCCGAAGACATTGCGCCGCACATGGTTTGGCGGGTGTGCCTGCGCACCAACTCAGCAAGCCCTGGATGATATGCTGGGTGACCGTGGGTTCCCAGGAGGCGGTATCAAAGGCACTCCTGAGCAGGTAATCGAGCAGATGAGGGGCTTCATAGACCTGGGCGTCGACTATTTCATGCTAGGCACGGCTGGCCTACCCAACTTCACCACGATGGAGATGCTGCTGGATAAGGTTGTGCCTGCGATTAAGGGCAAGTGAGGAAAGGGAGTGGCGAATAATTCAGATGTAGGGGCGTGATTTATCGCGCCCTGGTCGATACAACATCTGCCTGCGCCAGGGCGCGATAAATCACGCCCCTACAGACCTTTCTCTCCCCCTTTTCGCCACTCCAAGAGCAAAAGATGGCGGGGAATATTGGCCCCGCCATGATATAATTGCAGGCAAGTGGAGGTGAGCTTGCGCTATGGGAGCTTTCTTTCTTGGCGTTCTGTCAGTTATCGCCGGTACGCTAATTCTGCTGGTGATTGTAAGCCTGTGCACGTGGCTGGCGGCGAGTATAATACGGGCTAACAGCGATACGGCGGCGGTGATGTTCATAACAGCGTTTATCGGCTCTATCGTAGGACATTACTTCTTTGGTGCATGGGGGCCGGGCATACTTGAGATATACCTGCTGCCCGCCGTGATAGGGGCATTTGGAGGCATGATACTTGGCCCCATCGTGTGGGCGCTCTTTTCCGCATAGATAAGAGCGCATTTCGAAACCGTCTATCGTCCTTCGTCCTTCGTCAATAAGTGAGGAGACCAATGTACAACACAACTCAAGAGATAATAGATTCATATCGCGCCGCGCCGGAAATATACAGCGCGCTTCTGGCGGATTGCACCCAGGAGCAAGCACAGGCCGCGCGTGGGGGCGACGAAGGATGGTCGGTCGTAGAGGTAATGTGCCACATGCGGGATGCTGAAGAGGTTGCCCTGATGCGAATGCGAGCGATGCGTGATAACGATAACCCTCTTGTCGCCGGGTACGACCAGGAAGCATGGGCGCGAGAGCGCAACTACGCCGCCAGCAACTTGCAAGAAGCCCTAGACGCCTTCTTGAAGCTGCGTGCCCAACACGTAACGGAGCTTGAAGCCTTATCGAAGGATGATTGGGAGCGCCCCGGAGAGCATAGTGAGTATGGCCACATTACGATCATGGGCCACGCTCTGCACATGGCCTACCATGACGTAGCCCATGCCGCACAGATAGCGCGGCAGTTGTCCGGGTCATAGATCAAGGTTCAAGCTCCAGGAGCTCAAAGTCCAGTTTAGCCCAAGACCTTGGCCCAACAAATAACGGCAAGGTCATCATTCCGTTATACCCTGTGGGCTATATTCGACGTACTTTACCGATCCGAAAGGAGCTTACAATCTATGGCAAAGAACACAGGCAAAGGCACACGCAAAGGGACAGTCAAGGACCGCACCCAGTTCGAGACCCCGGCGGGCCAGCACGCCAAGCGCGATACCGAAACAGGGCAGATAATAGATGTCAAAACCTCCGACGATGAGCCTTTCAAGGGAGTCGCTAAGGAAGTTGATCACCGGCGCTCCAACTCCAACTTGTAACTGTTTGTATTTGGAAGAGGAATAAAACGGGAGGTTCGGCCCAGCCGAACCTCCCGTTTTATTCCTCTTTTCAAGTGGGACTATAGACCTAGCGGCCTGTACGCTTTCAGGCCGATGTAGCTCTCGGCCTCTTGTGGTAGGATGGAGTCCCCGCATAGGCAAGCGCGGAGACTTTGTTTTATCCTATTTTGGAGGCACTTATGATAACCCGGACATCCTTTTCAGCACGTACATACAAGGGCGAAGAGGATCTTCAGCCTCTTGTTGACCTCATCAACGCCTGCGACGCCGTTGACCAGGTACATGAAAATACAGACATAGATAACCTTCGAGTCCAGGTCAACCAGCCTGGCTACGACCCGAAGCGCGATTCCCGCATCTGGGAGGACGACCAGGGCCGTAGCGTGGCGTTCATTTCGGTATTCACACGCCCGGATGAGACCAGTGCGGGCGGCTACATGTACTGGCAGGTCCACCCCGACGTGCGCGGGAGCGGTATCGAGGACGATGTTTTCGCATGGGCGGGAGAGCGCGCGAAGGAAGCGGGCCAGGAGCTTGGACTACCCGGAGACCTGCGCGGCTTCGCCGAAGAAGCCAACACCTATGCCTCCGCACAGCTTGAGGCGCAGGGCTTCGAGATAACCCGCTACTTCTTCGAGATGCGCCGCCCCCTCGACGACGGCAACCCGATACCTGAGCCGCAATTCCCGGAAGGCTATACCCTGCGCCATGTCGCCAACGATGAAGACGTCGAGCGGTGGGTGGAGATGTTCAATCTCTCCTTCATAGACCACTGGGACTTCCATACCCTCACCATCGAGCGCCGCAAGCACCGCATGACCTCCCCATACTACCGCCCGGACCGCGACCTGATCGTAATCGCACCTGATGGAACGTTTGCCGCCTTCTGCCTCTGCTCCATAGACGACGAGCACAACAAGCGCAACAACCTCAGCGATGGCTGGATAGACGTGCTGGGCACGCGTCGAGGCTTCCGCAAGATCGGCCTGGGACGTGCGATGCTCATCGCTGGCCTCCACAAGCTCAAAGAGAATAACGTCGAGACAGCAGTGCTGGGGGTAGATGCCGATAATCCCACAGGCGCGCTCGGCCTCTACGAGTCGAGCTGGCTTCTACAAAGCTAAGACTGCGATGGCCTTCCGAAAAGAACTCTAGATAATCAGTAAAACACCAAACCAAACTTGATCTTTCTTTTTCTTCCAAATATTAGCCCCATGAGGGGCTAATATTTGGAAGAAAAGAAAATTCTACTCCCTTTATGGGGTTTATAGACACATCAAGGTCTTAGCTTGATAGGAGACGAGAATTGACAACCCAAATACTACATAAGCCACGCCAATACGCAGGGGACGCAGATTTGCAACCAGTCTGCGACTTTCTCAACCTGTGTGATGCCATGGACAAGCTGGATGACAACTATGCGCCCGACGACCTGCGCACCGAGTTCTCATCGCCGGACATCGACCCGGAGCGAGATCTGCGCCTGTGGGAAGTTGAAGAGGGCCGCCTGGTAGGCTTCGGGCAAATGTGGATACCCAAAGAGGGAGATAACCTGGACGGCTACCTCTACTGGCGCATCCACCCCGACGTGCGTGGTAGTGGCATCGAGGATAGCATCTTTGACTGGGGCAGCGAGCGGCTGCGAGAAGTTAGCCGCGAGCGTGACATGCCCGCCAAGCTCCTTTCTGGCACCCGCGACTTCCATACCTACGGGCTAGAGGTGCTGAAAGCGCACGGCATGGAGCCTGTGCGCTACTGGTTCAAGATGGAGCGGCCCCTGGACGAGCCAATGCCTGAGCCTGTGCTACCCGAAGGCTACACTCTTACCCATATGCAAGGGGAGGAAGATATCGCGCCCTGGGTGGACTGCTTCAACCAGTCCTTTATAGATCACTGGAACCACCACCCCGTCACCGTCGAGAGCCACAGCCACTGGCTGACCGATCCAAAATACCGTCAAGACCTGGACCTCAGGGCCGTAACACCAGACGGCATGGTTGCAGCCTTCTGTTTCTGCTGGATCGACCCGGAAAGCAACGAGCGCAACAATCGCAGCGAAGGGTGGATAGCCGAGCTTGGCACACGTCGGGGCCACCGCAAGATAGGGTTAGGTACAGCCATGCTCCTCGCGGGGATGCGCAAGCTCAAGGCCGAAGGTATGGCTAAGGCGATGCTGGGCGTAGACGCCGAGAACCCTTCCGGCGCGCTACGGCTCTACGAGTTTGTCGGCTTCCGCTCCGTGATGACCAGCATCACTTACAGTAAAGACCTTTAGCAGGTTGAGAGCATAAAAATAGAGGTTCGGCTGAGCCGAACCTCTATTTTTATGCTCTTTTGGAATGGGGTATAGTTACAATAATCAGAGCCGCACTATCTGTCCACATTCGCCACGTGGCGGAAGATAGGAGATAAAGGTGCCCCAATCAATGGCTACAACTCGTTCCGATTTTGATCGCATCGCGCTTCTTACGGAGCGGTCCGGTTGGAGCCATAACGACCACTATCATAACTTCCTGCTAAGGCATGTACCTCGGCATTGCAAAAGCACACTTGAGATTGGATGCGGTATGGGCGCATTTTCACGTTCCCTGGCAGCACGCTCGAACCATGTCGTTGCTCTAGACCTATCGCCGGAGATGGTCCGCATCGCCAGGGAGCGGTCCAGGCAGCATACGAACATTGATTTTTATTTAGCCGATGCTTTGGAGTGGGAATTCCCTGCTGACAGCTTCGATTGCGTTGTATCCATCGCAACGTTACATCACTTGCGGATGGAGGCTATACTGCCGAAGATAAAAAGGACCCTGAAGGCCAATGGCGTGCTGATCATCCTCGATTTGTACCAGGCGGAGGGGCTATCCGACATGCTTACGAGCGTGTTAGCGGTGCCGGTGAACCTCGTGTTGGGGCTGACCAAGCGCGGGCGGCTGAGAGAGCCTCGTGAAGTGCGTGAGGCCTGGGCTGAGCATGGGCGGCACGACTCGTACCTCACTTTACCTCAAATACGCCGAATCTGCGCGTCTGCATTACCGGGAGCAAAAGTGAGGAAACACCTGCTGTGGCGCTATTCCATCATCTGGAAGAAAGATGAATAAAGCGACTAACTATCTAACTCACCTGGAATGCTCCAACCCCAGCTGCGGCAAGACTCACTCCGCTGAGGTAGAGCAGCACCTTTGCGCCTGCGGCTCGATACTGCTGGCACGTTATGACCTTGCGCGTATCGTCTCGGAAGTCCCACGCGAGCGCATCACAGCCCGACCCTGGAACGAGGGGCTGTGGAGGTACGCTGAATTGCTACCCGTAGCAGACCCCGCAGACCGAGTGTCATTAGGCGAAGGGCGCTACACCCCTGCTGCCACTTGACTGGTTAGGCACTGAGTTAGGGGTCCAGGTACGGATGAAGGACGAAGGTCTCAACCCCACAGGCACCTTCAAGGCGCGTGGAGCGGCTGTAGGCATGTCAAAAGCGAAGCAGTTGGGCGCACGCACCATCAGCTTACCAACCGCCGGTAATGCTGGCGCGGCATGGTCGGCATATGGAGCGCGGGCGGGCCTGGAAGTGGTAGTGGCAATGCCAAAGGACGCCCCACCACTCACCCAGCAGGAGGTGAGGCTCTACGGGGCGCGCCTGCACCTGGTAGACGGCCTCATAAGCGATGCGGGCGCATGGGTGGGCGCGCAGATACGCGAGCATGGCTGGTACGACGCCAGCACCTTCAAAGAGCCATACCGTCTCGAAGGCAAGAAGACGTTGGGCCTGGAGATAGCAGAGCAGATGGACTGGGAGCAGCCTGACGTTATCCTCTACCCCACCGGCGGAGGCGTGGGCCTCCTGGGGCTATGGAAGGCATTTGAGGAACTCCGCACGCTCGGCTGGATCAGCGCAGACGTACCGCCACCCAGGCTAGTTGTGGTGCAGTCCACAGGCTGTGCTCCCGTAGTGCGAGCATGGGAGAGCAATGCCAACGCCACGCACTTTTGGGAGGGAGCGCAGACTATAGCGGCGGGATTACGCGTGCCCGGCCCACTTGCAGGCGCGCTAATGCTGCAAGCCCTGCGAGAAACGGGCGGCACAGCGCTGGCAGTAGACGACGCCGAAATCTGCGCCGCCATTGGTGAGATGGCGCGGTCAGGTCTGTGGGTCTGTCCTGAAGGAGCAGCCCTGCTCCCAGCGATACGCCACCTTCGCGCCTCCGGCTGGATACGAGAAGGGGAGCGTGTCGTGCTGCTCAATACAGGCACAGGATTGTTATATCCCGAAGTAAGTAATGGATGATACGGAACATCAAATCTATCGAATACGAGGATAGTATACTTGTCATTCCGAACGGAGTGAGGAATCTCCGAGCTTGTCAGGTGGATAGAGACTTAGATCCCTCACTCCGTTCGGAATGACAGGTAGAGAGTTTCGGTTATAGGTTACACATTAGCTACCAGGAGAAAGAGATGACCACAACTATATATCTAACCACCGGCGATGGACTGGCGATAATTCGGCGTGATGGCGAGAGATGGCATGCGGAGGTGAGGATGAAAGGTCTCCCCACTTACTGCGTAGAAGCGGACCCTCTCAGGCCGGAGCGGGTGTACTGCGGCACGTTTGGGCGTGGACTGTGGCGCAGCGACGATGGAGGCGATACCTGGCGTCCCGTAGGTGAGGGCATCTCCCATGCAGAGGTGATGGCGATTGCCGTCAGCACGTCCGAGCGCGTTGGTGAGCGTGGCGTCGTCTGGGCGGGCACCGAGCCGAGCGCTGTCTTTCGCTCGGAGGACGGAGGAGACGCCTGGGTGGACAGGCACACGTTACGCGAGCTGCCATCAGCCTCAACGTGGAGCTTTCCGCCGCGCCCCTGGACGCATCACATCCGCTGGATCGCCCCCGACCCCAATGTGCCCAGTCGTATCTTCGTAGGCATCGAATTGGGTGGGGTGATGCGAAGTCTCGATGGCGGGCTGACGTGGGAGGACCGCAAGCCAGGCGGCCAGCACGACGCACATCACCTGCGCACTCATCCCCTGGCTCCTGGCAGGGTCTACGAGTTGGCGGGCGGCGGCTACGCCGAGAGCCATGACGGTGGCGAGTCGTGGCTGCGCCTGGACGAAGGGCTGGCGCATCACTACATGTGGGGACTGGCTGTAGACCCCGCAGACCCCGATACTGTGGTCGTGTCCGCAGCCAGAGGTCCATACCAGGCACACAACCCCCAAGGGGCCGAGGCCACCATCTACCGCAAGACGAAGGGGCAGCCCTGGCAAGAAGCACGCGCCGGGCTGCCCGACCCCAGGGGTACGCGCGTCTATGTCCTGGCCGCTAACAGCGCCGAGCCACACGTATTCTACGCTGCCACCCATAAAGGAGATGTCTACCGCTCTCCCGACGCAGGCACAACCTGGCAGCGCCTAGACATAGCGTGGCCCGATGGCTACCGGCCCAACGCCGACTTTGCTCCAGCATTAGCAGTTATTGGAGAATCATAAACCTCTTCAACCAAAGGAGAAATTTTCGTTCAAAAGAAAAATGGGGGGACGCTTCGCGTCCCCCCATTTTTCTTTTGAACAGTTAGACTAGATGATGCCTATCGCCAGCAGGGTGACTACGGTGGAGGCAAAGACGAAGGTTGCCAGCCACAGGTGGCTATTGCGCCTGTAGAGGGTCCAGCCATCTGCGGGCGGCTCGGATACCGCCGTGAAGGCAAGCACCAGGGCCTGGGCGAACAGTGCGAGACGCATCGAGGGCCACCCGGTCAGCCAGTAGACCAAACCGAAGATCAATCCAAGCGCCAGGTTCGCCGCCAGCCCCGCGAACATTATCCTTCCCCCGGTGGTGAGGCCAAGCCTGCCACTTCCGGCACCCGTCAACGGCAACGCACCCGCAATGGGAGTCGCTTCTTCGGCTGCGGCTTCTGCCTGGGCCTCATACAGAAGCTCACGATCCTCCAGACTGCGAATCGTACGCCTGCTTTGCGGAGCGTGAGCGCCGGAAGCATCTTCAGCGCCTTCTTCGTCTCCCCTGGCAGCCATGCGCGTGTTGATTTGCCATCCGTAGACGAAGCCAAAAGGTATGCTCACGATGCCTAGCAGCACGCCTATCGGCCAGTTGTGGTGCAGGGTGGACACTCCGGCCCTGCGAGCAGCCAGGTACTGAACTACCTCGTTAGCACCAAACGCCAACAACGCAGCTATCAACGCCACAGGGAGGAACACCAGCGCGACCTCTAGAGAGCCACGAGCCGCGCCCCATGCCAGCCCCAGCATCCCCACAAGCGCAGGTATCGCAAGGCTTCCTACGAGCGCGCGAGAACCGGCGCGGGCCGGTATCTTGAAGCGAGCGTCGAGGGCGGCAGCCAGCCTCCCCAGCACCCCCCTGGTAGGCACTACGGAGCGATTCGCCACGCGGTCGCTTCCCACAATGGTATGGAGCAACAGCAGAAGCACTATAATGAGCGCGGGAAGGCGAGAGAGGAGATCGTTCTCCGGGCCGGATGGTGCGGGGAATATGCCGCGCTCATCGTAGCGCAGGTTATAGCCCCACAGAAGCGAGCGCGCCCCGGCAGACTTGATCGCGCTGCCCGCCGCGCTCTCCGCCGCAAGGAAGTTGCTCAGACCCTGCCTGTAAGCGTAGGCCGCGTAGTTGTGCTGGCCCCAGGCATAGCCAGGGCTGACTATCCCCGACGAGCGCAGGTAGAAGTCGGCGCGTCCCGTATTACCCTGTTGAGCATACAGTACTCCCAGGTTGTTCCACGCAGGGGCGAGCGCGGCGCCAACCCGTAAGCCTGCTTGTAGCGCATGACCGCGAGGCTGGCATCGCCACCAACGGCGCGTTCGGCGTCGGCGGCAGAGAGTATCGCGTCTGCGGGCACGCTCGTGCCGTTGTACGTCCATAGCTGGCGTCCCACGCCACTGAGCGAACGGGCGTCCCGCAGGTTGCGCGTCACCGCCGACACACGCTTGGTATTGGCGGCTTCCTTACTCCGGCCAGCCTGCGACAGCAGTTTGCTGCCAATATCGAGGATGTCTGGAGCGTCGGCGTCGGTGGCGACGGTGGTTGGGGGCGAAACGGGGTCGTAGTTGTTCGACTTGAGCAGATCGAGAGCCGCTTCTACGCTCTGAGTCGAAGCGGTGGTACGTGCCAGGCCCGTGAGGGCGGCGGCTCTACCTGGCGTGCCCGGCGGCAGCCCCTTGAGCTTCTCCCATGCGCTGCTGAAGTTCTCACGCGCCTGCGCATTCTGGCCCCCGGCTTCGTTAGCGAAAGCGCCATACAGCAAGAGCAGCCCACCCTCAGTCGGAGAGAGGGACGGCGCTTCCTGGGTTATACCCTGCACCAGGCTGGCAAGCCCCGCCGTGTTGCCCTGGCGTCCAAAGACGCGGGCGCGCAGCAGGTTGGCGTCGAGCAAGTACTGGGAAGTCTCAACGTCTTTTAGGATGGAGGTGCTATCGGCGGCTGTTCTCGCTACGCCCTTGAGGTCGATGGTGGCGGGGTCGAAGCCAAGCCCCCTGATGGCATCCTGCGCTCGCCCAAGCGCGCCGTTATAATCACCCTGGCTCGCCAGCGCCTGCCCGTAAGAGATGAATAGAGGGGGGTCATTTTCGCCCAGCTCAACCGCCCGCCGATACTCCTGCATAGCCTCGCCGCCCCTCCCCAGGAAGATCAGGAGGCGCGCCCGGTCGTGATGGATACGAGCGTCCTTGTTGAGCGCATCCGACGTGTTCAACAAAGTAGACATATCATCCAGCAGGCTCTCGTAACCGCGCTGCTGGAGGCCCACGCGCAGCCACTTGCCATAAGGTCCGCTACCTGTATTGCCGTTGCTGGTACGTAAAGCATCAAAGTACGTCCTGTAAGCTGCGGCGGGATCGCGGTTGGCCCATTGCGCGTCGCCGAGCGCCTCCCTCCCCAGCGTATTCAGACGGGTGTAGAGGCTGACCAGGGCTTCGTTCGAGCCTACTGGCGCTCTCTTGTCGAGGACGGGCGTGAGGCGCACGATGGCCTCTCCAGGGTCACCAGCACGTAACGCCGCCACTCCTACCCAGAACTGAGGCAGCAAGTTGTACTGGACCTCGGCCTTGTCAATAACCGATTTCATGCCTTCATAGGCCGCAAAATAATTCCCGACCAGGTAGTTGGCTAATGCCCAGTTATAGGTGAACTGCCAGGTATCAGGCGCATCTCCAGCCGCGAGTTGAAACTCATCTATCGCATCCCGCTCATACTCTGTTCGCCGAGGCCCCGTGACGTTCAGTGAGCGCACCAGTTTCATGGCGGCGAGACCGTTCACCCCACGAGGACGCTCCTCCCCCTCGGCTAAGCCCTGGTAGGTCAGCTCGATACCGGAAAGTGTGTCAGGGTCGGGTTTGCTGGGTAGGCCCAATTCGGCTATGGTCTGATTGAGGCTTGTAGTGGCAGCGTATATGCTTGAGACGATAGCCCGGCGCACGCGGTCACTCGCGGGGTCGAAGTTCAGCACCTCGGATATGTCAGGCCACGTGGAGTTGGGGTTATCTCCCTGCCGTTCTAGGAGGGGGAGATAAGGAAAAACCTCGCGCTCATCTGTGGGCGAGCTTCCATCTATACGCGGGGTGGTCAGAGTCGCTACGTCGGGCGCTGTAGGCGTTAGCGGCCCCAGTAGAGATAGCACAAGGAGAAGCGCGAGGGAGACGGCAGCGATTAACCGATAGAATCTCCAATGCCGATTTCGGATTTCGGATTTCGGATTTCGGATTTTGAATGCGAACGTTGGGACGACGATTATCCTTTGCCGTCTGTCGTCCGTCATCCGTCGTCTGTCGTCTGTCGTCTGGGCGTGACATCAACTATCTCCTCTCAGCACGAAGCGGGTGCCATCCCATTTCCAGATTTGTACGCCTGCCACATTGTCGAGGACCACTTCGTAAATGCCATCGTCGTCAACATCGGCGACGTTGGCATCGAGGTCGGCGTCGAACAGGGCGTCAGCGTCACCCGCTCCCCCCGGCGCGGCCATCTTGAGAGGTTCGCCCTCCCCTTTTTCTTTGTTCCATCGCCACAGGTAGAGGTGCGCCTTGCCGTCAAGGGTCGTTGTGCGCGCCAGCATCACCGCTTCCCCATTACCCAGGAGATTGCCGCCATTATAGCCACCAGCCTCCTTGCGGTTTGCAGAAGGGAGCGGGCTGGTTGTGCCTGAGAGAGGTGGGGAGGCCCAGATTGGTATCCACTGCCTGTATGTAGCATCGTAGGTGAGCACGCCGATACCGCTACGTATCTCTGTCGTATCGGTGATAAAGCTCTGCCTGCCGGCGATGGTGTAAAGCACCTCGTCGGCGCCCGTTCCATCGAGATTCACTGGGTCCCGCGCCACGAGAGTATCGTTGGGCGAGAAAAACTGGAAGATGTTCAGCACGCTCAGAGGATCGGGCGGCTCACCGGTCGGGGTCGGAAGTGGAGTGGGAGTGCCCGGTGCCGTCACAACTCCGGTAGCGGTGATGCTCGCGGTTGCAGTTATGGAAAGGGTTGCCTGGGCCTCGGCGGTAGGCGTTATAGAGAGAGTAGGGCTGATAACCGTGGGTGAGGGGTTGGCGACCTGTGTCGCCTGGGCGTTAGAGGTGGCGGTGGCGGACTGCGCCATGCTCTGTGGGGAGCACCCGGCCAGTGGGATGAGGGTGAGGGCCAGGAGCGCGAGCGTGGCAGCCGCGCCACGTCCGCCCACGCGCCTCCACCCCAGGTCTATAATCTTACGCATCAAGCTGTTGTATCTTCTCCTCTATAGAAAAAGGGTATATCACACAATTGTATCATGCCGGGCCGTTCAGGGGCAAGCCGGACGCGAGTAGCGAGTAGCAAGTGGGGAGAGATTGGCTAGACACTACAAGTAATCACCCTCATAGCTGGCTTGGGGTTCAAATAAGAAACGAGGAGGGATAAATCACACCCTCCTTCTCAAAGCATTTAGGAGTGTATAAGGTTTGATATTTGCGGCAGTGGATATAACAGGTTACAATTTCCCTTGCAACATGGTCAGAACGTGTGCTTGACTCAGAGCCTGTTGCTACGCCACTCACCGATGCGCCGGATTGCTCGTAGGAGCAGTCGCAGTAAATGTTTGTCAAGGAGAAATGATCATGACTGATAGCACGACAGATGGATCGATCGAAATGACCGGGGAGTTCACGAGCGGCTACGTTCCGGTAAACGGTCTTGAGATGTATTACGAGATCCATGGGACAGGGCAGCCGCTGGTTCTCATTCATGGCGCTTTTTCGGCAATCGGCACCTCCTTCGGAGCGCTTCTGCCCGGACTTGCCAGGTCGCGGCAGGTCATTGGCTTTGAGTTGCAGGCGCATGGGCGCACCGCCGACATCGACCGCCCATTGTCCCTTGAGCAGATGGCCGACGACACCGCCGCCGCACTCCAGCACCTCGGGATCGAGCAGGCCGACCTCTTCGGCTACAGCATGGGTGCCGCCGTCGCCTTGCATGTCGTCCTCAGGCACCCGCAGGTGGTGCGCAAGCTCGTGTTCATGTCGGCCACCTTCAATCTGAGCGGGGTCCACCCCGGTCTAATGGAGGGACTGGCGGAGATGAAGCCTGAGATGATGTTTGGATCTCCGTGGCACGATGAATACATGCGAATAGCGCCCGACCCGGACCATTTTGCCACCTTTTTCGCCAAGAAGACAGAAATGGACCGGAACACGCAGGATGTACCTGCCGAGACCATCGCGGCGATCAAGGCACCTACCTTGATCGTCATCGGGGATAGCGATCTCGTCCGTCCCGAGCACGCGGTAGAAATGTTTCGATTGCTCGGCGGCGGTGTTTTCGGCGACTTGGCCGGTCTGCCGGACTCACAGACTCGCCGTGCTCCCGGGCACAACGCACGTGTCCGTCGCGTCCCGTGCCGATTTGCTTCTGGCGATCATCCCGCCGTTTCTGGACGCGCCTATGCCGGGAGCCAGGTGACTGGATATCGACCCACACAGGTGAAAGTGAAAGGAATCGTTCGGTGACCAGCACCCTATCCGGCTACTAATACACTGCCAGAAGTCTCCCTGTGCAGGCTTACGCACAACTGCGCCTGCGAGCATGAGCTTTTGAAACCCATCTCTTAGTACCAACATCTTCCACAATATAGTGCAAATCCACACCCGCTTTTCCATAATGAGCTACAATTCCTCCCGCAAAACAACCACAACCAACTCACTACTCGCTACTCGCAACTTCGTTAAATTGCTATGATGGATATTGTAACCCGTCCAAGCAGAGTCTCTTTGCCCGTTTGGGGCGTAATCGCGCTCTGCATGATCGCGCTGATAGGCGTGGCCGACTACCTCACCGGGTCGGCGCTGGCTTTCTCCATCTTCTACCTGGCTCCCATCTCCCTGGCGACATGGTTCGTGGGGAAGCGGGCGGGCATTGGCACAGCTGCCCTTTGCGCGGTAGCGTGGCTCGCCACCCTGGTCGCCAACGTCCACGCCTACAGCAATGCCCTGGTGCATATTTGGAACCTCATAGTGGGAGTAGGGCTGTTTGTGGGCGTCCTGGTCATGCTCTCTACGTTACGCGACGCCCTGGACCACGAGAGGGAGCTGGCCCGCACAGACACTCTCACGGGAGCGGCCAACAGCAGAGCGTTCGCGGAGCGTGCCCGGTTTGAGCTGAAGCGCGCTGCCCGTTATAACCACCCATTCTCGCTGGCCTACATCGATGTAGACAACTTCAAGGCAGTCAATGATCGCTTCGGGCACGGCGCGGGCGACGACCTTCTGCGCGCGGTGGCAGAGACGCTGAGCGCCAACGTCCGCCCTACAGATACCGTTGCCCGGTTGGGAGGCGACGAATTTGCGCTCCTCTTCATAGAAGCAGGCTACAAGGAAGCCCAGGCAGCCATCCGCCGCGTGCAAAAAGCCCTGGCCGAAACGGCCAGAGAATCAGGCTGGCCCGTAACTTTCAGTATTGGAATGGTAACGTGCGAAGACCCCGTGGAGAGCGTGGAAAGCTTGCTGAAGAAGGCTGACACCCTTATGTACGCGGTCAAGCGAGGGAGCAAGAATGGCCTGCGCCACGAGTTGCTGGATAATGTCGAGCAGGTGGCATAAGACGTGCTGAATATCGAGTGCTAACTCTTTTAGCCGACGAACGTTACGAAACAGGCAATACAACCGGAGAATAGACGTGCCGCAGCGAATGATGTGGAGTCCAGAGAGTCCCGCTACAGAGGGCAGGCCACGGATGGCACCGTCATAACCGTAGACGAAGACGCCATGCAGGCAGCCCTCAAGCAGGCCGGGAATGGAATATTCGAGACCGACTGGTGGGTCGAGACGCTGACCCGCATTCTGTTACATTGGGGCATCTATAGCAGGCGCTGGACCGATGAGGCCACCAAAGTCCCCAGGATGCACTTCAAGCTGGACCAACCCAAGCCCACCGACCCCTTGGAAGATAAGATAGCCACCACCGGCCCCTTGAACGCCCGCATTATGACGCGGAAGAAGGATGTTACCGAGTAAGCAGAAAGCAGTAGGCAGTAGGCAGTAGGCAGTAGGCAAAAGAAGCAATACTCTCACGCATCACGTTTCACGTTTCACGTTTCACGCATTATCGTCTATCGTCTATCGTCTATCACCTACCTCTGAAACGGGTTCTTATCCTTCTGCAACACCGTCTTATACATCTGGCGCATCTGTCGAGGGTTGAGGCGCTTACCGCTCTCGAAATATTCAATAGCCACCTGGCCCATCCCCCACGTGCCCGCCGCGGCTATGCCTGCCGCCAGCGCCCAACCCCCAGCGGGTATCAACTTCGCACCCTGCTGTGCCAGGTAGCGAAAAGCTAACCCGCCCGCGATGGTAGCCATAAGCTCTTTTGCGTGGCTCGCGCTCATCAACTCCCCGTAAATAGCCGCTATTCTCAGCACCATGCGCGCCTGTAAGGTCAGCAGCACGGGGATATCTATAAAGGGGATAGGCTCGGCCCCCACTGCCGTGTTGAACGCGGCGGACTGGCGTACTACCCGCTGGGCAGCCGTGCGCCGTAGCGCGGGCAGCTCGCGCCCCAGGGCGATAGCCAGGTCGGGTAGCGCGTCCACGAGCGCGGGCACTAGCCGCTCTCCCACGTTCGTGCCCTTCTTGGCCGACACAGGTATCACAGGCACACTCAGCTTCGCAGAAGCATCCCGCACTACCCCCTCATAATCCTTCCCCAACATATCTATCTTATTGAGAGCTACCACTATAGGGCGGCGCAACGTAAGCAGGTAGTTGAGTAGGTCCGCATCGCCCTGCCGTAACCCCGCGCTGCCATCCAGCAGCAGCAGGATGGCGTCGGCCTCAGCCGCGCTCCGTGCGGCGATGTTGGCGCGGTCCACCCCACCTACCTCACCGAAACCAGGCGTGTCGACCAGCACGAATGGCCCCACAGCCTCCTGCACGGGCCTCATCGTAGTGCCCGGTATGGGGCCTTCCTGCGATATCTCCTGCCCCTCAAGTAAATTGAACAGGGTAGACTTCCCCGCGTTGACGGGTCCGACTATAGCCAACCGCGCCGAGGCCTCGCGCTGAATGCTGGTCCGTATCTGCTCCCAATCGAGCGAGCGCAGTATATTCCGCAAGTCGTCAAGGGCGATTGGCAGCTTAAAGGAAGCGGGACGCCCCCAGGTGGTGGATTACGCATCATACCTAATTCCCCTTTCGTAGTACCTTTATACTTCTATTCGGTATTGCATTACGCATCTTATTATTGCTATAGTCTTTATAAGAGACTACGCACAACTATTCAACCGCGTCACATATTAGGACTCTATCTAATTCCCTACCACTGACGATATACCACATTATGAACGAAACTCGCACACTAAAAATCATTACAACCTCTTTGGTTGCCCTGCTGGTGATAGGCATCCTGGCGCTCGCCGCCGCAGGCTTCATCAAGCAAGGCGCTCCTATCAAGACGGCTGGAGCAACCCAGATATCGGCGGCGGCTGCCACGGCAACCATCCCGGTTATAGCGCAAGCAACTATTGCGCCACAACCGACCTCACAGCCACCACAGGCTACGCCGACCATACAAGCCGTTGCGACCCAAGCCGTTCAGGATAGCACGAGCACGCCTCAGCCTCAACCTACCATGGTTGCCACAGCTGCCACAGTTGCCACGACTGTTGCTACCCCTATCGTGCGGGTGACGGCCATCGCAGAGGCCAGCGCTATCACGGGAGGTCCCGAACCTACTGCCGTCCAGCAAAGGGTGACGCCTACGGCTGTGGCGGGCGGGGGTGGCGGTCCAAAGGACCGCCCTGTAGTGCCGGGCACCGGAAATGATGATCCTGACCCCGTTACCGGCCTTACGCCTCCGCCTCTCCTGCCTGGGGTGCCTACCGCAGTGGCAGGCTCACGTCCCTCCTCCGGCTCGTCCTCTGGCGTCCCCAATATAAAGCCGACCCCGGTGGTGCCACAGGCTACACCCACAGTTCCGAAGCCCACGGTGGTTAGCGTAAAGGCTACACCTAAACCGAAGCCAGGCCAGATCGTCCTTCCCAACGGGGTGATCTATGGGGAGCGCAAGCCCAACTTACCCAACCGTATCGTCCGCATCGCCTCGTCGAGCATCAGGCTGGACACCTCCGTATATGAAGTATACGCGCCAAAAGGTGCATGGGAGGTGGCCGACTACGCTGCAGGGCACCACTATAACTCCAAGAACCCCGGCGAGGGGGGCAACATAGTGATGGCGGGGCATAACAACTGGCGCGGCGAAGTCTTCCGCTACCTTGTGGACCTCAAGCCGGGCAACGTCATAAAAGTATGGACCCTGGACGGCAAGGAGCACCGCTACACGGTCGAGTCGGTGAAAAAGCTCCTGGAGACCGGCGCGAGCAAAGCCCAGCGCCTTGAAAATGCCAAAGTTATGGACCCCACCCCAGGCGAGCAACTAACCCTCATCACCTGCTGGCCCTACACCACATACACCCACCGCGTGATCATCGTTGCCAAACCCTCTCCGTAAGTGCGGAGTGCGGAGTGCGGATTTGGGGATGATGTATACTGGCAATAGCAAATGATGGATACTCAACCCCCAACCCCCAACCCCCAATCCCCGACCCCCAACATTCATTCCGCACTCCGAATTCCGCACTCCGCAATCGACATAAGCGTGCCGGTGCGGCCTGGCATGGTCGTGTGGGCCGACGAGATACCCGTCGAGATGACGTCTGTGCTGACGGTAGCCCGTGACGAGGCTGCGGTTTCGCGCTTATGCCTTGGAACGCACACAGGCACTCACGTTGACCCTCCCAACCACTTCATAGAGGGTGGGGCCGCTGCCCACGACCTTCCCCTGGACGCCATGATCGGGCCGTGCGTGGTGCGCCGCTTCGATGAGCGGTTCGAGATCACTGCGGCCCACCTGGAAAGCGCCCGCATCCCTGATGGGACCACCCGCCTATTGCTCTCTACGCCGGCGGCTGCCCTCTGGGACTCGCCGCGCTTCCACACCAGCTATACCGGCCTCTCCCTCGACGGGGCAGAGTGGTGCGTCCGGCGAGGCATCCGGCTCGTCGGCATAGACTACCTATCAATCGAGCGCGTGGACTCCCCCACCGTCTGGCGCACGCATATTACGCTACTCGCGGCGTCGGTGGTTATTCTTGAAGGTCTCGACCTCCGCGCCGTGCCGGAAGGTGACTATACCCTCGTCTGCCTCCCCCTCAAGCTCAAGGGTGGCGACGGCGCACCCGCACGCGCCATTCTTCTCCCTCTGTAGCACCAACAGAATAAAAAGAGATTGAAAATCGAAATCTGCGATTTCGATTTTCAATCTCTTTGTCTTTCTTCCCTCTCTGGAAGGGAGATACTACCCTTGACTTGCCTGCCTGGCAGCTTTTACAATGCCTGTAGAGTGAGAGGATACCCTTGATGGACACTAACGAGCCAGGCCGCACGGGGAGCCAACACGACCCACAAAAGGGTGAGATTAACGCGCCTTCAACGTCGTCATCTTCCCAACCTGCGGGCAACCTGGGAGACACCCAACCCTTCCGGCCCGCGACACATTATCGCCCTTTAACCAGTGAACCCCCCTTGGAGGAGTCGCCTCTCCAGCAGACCGCGCCGTACAGGCCAATACAGCAGGTCAGCGTTGCGCCGAAGAAGGGCAGCAGCACGGCCTTCATCCTCGGGTTGCTGGCGCTCTTATTAGTGGCGGCTGCGGTAGCAGCGTACTTCATCATCAGGGGGTCGGGTGGCGCGGTTGGAGGCTCGTTGCCGGTGGAGCGCGCCTTGCCCGCCAATGCGCTTGGCTATTTCTCCATCAACCCTGCTCCCGCCGAGAGCCAGCGCCGCGCTTTCGAGAAGCTACGGGAAGCTTTCAGAGTCGCAGCCCGGCTTCGAGGCTGCCCTGTCTGAATTGATAGCGCAAGTCCAGCGCGACATCGCCGATACAGGTCTGCCCCTGGGATCAACTACGGACCCTGCCACCCTCGACGCGCTCGCCAGCTACCTGGGGGGTAGCGCGACAATCGCGGTGCTGGCCCCCAGCCAGGGCGACCTCATTTCGCTCAAGCCATCAAGCAGCGGGGGTATTAGCCCCCTCGCCGCCTATGACGTGGTTGGGCGCAACGTGGTCGCGCTGGTAGACCTCGACTTCACCACAGACGGCACGAAGCAGGGGATTATAGCCGACCTGCGCGCCGTGAAGGACAACCTGGACAAGGCTAAAGTGGTCGAGTCGTATCACGGCACCGACATCCGCCAGTACGTGGCAGGCCCCCTCCAGATATACTTCGCCCTCCTGGGCGGCACCTCAACCGCCGCGGTCGGCATAAACAGCGTGCCCATCAAGGTGCTGATAGACGAGCTACAGGCCAACAAGGGTCTCAAGGAGGACGAGGCGTTCAAATACCTATCGGGCAAGGTCCCCACCGAGCGAGTGGCGACGCTCTATTTGAACCTGGGGGAGATAATCAGGAGTATAAAGGTCCTGATCCCCGAAGCTGACACCATCCCAATGGGAAGCAAATCAAGCTGGATGGCAGGGTGCTGATGTCACTCAGCGCCCAGGATGATGGGGCGCAGATAGACGTCGCTACGCAAGGTTCTCCTCTAAATTGGGTCAACCAACTGTTAGCTCCAGCGCAATTTACCTATGATGCGGGCATAAACCCCAATGCCCGGCCCGACAGCAGCACCCTCAATGACGTACCCGCCGATTCTATCGCTTTCGTAGTAGGCAGCGACCCCGGGAGTGTTCTGCTCTCCATTCTGGACGCTCTCCAGAATTATGACCCTCAGCGAGCATCTTTCGTAGAGCCGAGCATAAGCGGTGCGACCGGCCTCGACGCCCGCAACGATATACTGCCCTGGATAAGTGGGGACTATATTATCAGCGTCCCCACCTATGACATGAGCACCCTATCTCTTCCACCTCCTGCCATCGGCCAGGTCAAGTTGAGTGAGGCGGACCGTGCGAAAGCCGTAGATGTAATCAAGCGCGGCGTGCAGGAGGCATCGCAGGGTAGGACGAGAATCTTCGACATCGGGGGCGAGCAATTCTTCACCACCAGCTCTGACAAATCGAGCGAGACAATCATCGGCGCAGCCAAGGACCGCGCTATAATGTCTTATGACAGGGACGTGGATGTGGCAAGAACCAGGATAGAAAGCGTATTGTCCGGCCTGGGTAAAGGCTTCGGCACGACCGACAAGTGGAAGGTAGTCGCTCCCCACCTGCCCGAAGATAGCAACCTCATAGGTTACCTCGATGCGGCCACCGTGCGCGAGATGGCGGAAGGGACCATGACCCCTCAGCGAAAGGCCGATTACGACGAGAGGACCGCCCCCTTCCTCAAGCCCATCAAGTACGTGCTGATAGGCTCCGCCACCGAACCCCACCAACAGAGGGAGAGATGAGCCGCAACCTCACACGCATCTTCCTGGGTATTGGTAAGTGAGACGTAGAACTATTCGGGAAGCATGATAAGAGGCTAGAAGTCGCGCATAACGAAGCACCTCTTTCCCTGTCATTCCGAACGAAGTGAGGAATCTCCGTGCTTGCCAGGTGGATAGACCTTTTCAATTCCTCACTGCGTTCGGAATGACAGGTTTATGAGTCGTGTCCATGTCTGACAACTTCAGGAGTTCAGGATCGTAGGGGTTACTGAGCACCAACCTGGAGTTGCTATGCCGTTCGCCTGATGAGCGAGGCGGACATCCCCGCCGTCGTAGACTTCATCAACGAGCTTGAGCAGCTCGAGCCTATGGGCGAGGCATCACGCGTGCGGAGTACGAGCAAGATTATCACAGGCCCGACACTCAACATTTTACTAGGTTGTTGCTACCCTCCGGATGCCGCCGGCAATGAGGTGCGGATAATCGGGCGTGGCTTGTCTACAAGTCCCTTGCGCCGACCACGCTTACAGTCGCCTGCACATCCATCCCGGCTATAGAAACCAGGGGATAGGCAGCAGACTTTACGAAGAGCTTTAGAAGATAGTCGTGGGCATGGGGGCGCAAGAGTGGCAGTTCGGCTTCAATGAGCTGGCTACTTGCACACGGGCATTCCTGACGCAAAGAGGCTTCGGACTGGGCTATCTCAGTCTGGACATGCGCCTGGCTGCTGACCAGCAAATACCTGAGCCGCAGCTGGCAGTTGGCATCGATGTGCGCACCTTTGTCGCGGGGCAGGACGAGGAATTGCTGAGGCAGGTCTACAATACAAGCTTCGCAGGCTAACATAGAAAGCACCAACCTCTAGCCTCCGAAGGAGGCTTCGTATGTGTAGCCGGCATCTTCAGTTGCCGGGCGGGGCCAGCATGCACCTATGTTGATTATTGTGGTAAAGTGCATTAGTCACAGGGCTCGGTTTACAGCCGCGCCGTAATCCTGGTGATCTTTACTACCTGGGCGGCTTAACATTTACATTAGCCAACGCCTGGCGTCTGCGCCGCCGCTCGCGCCATCGCCACACGAAGAAAATAGCCCCTCCCAGCAATAGCGCCATCACGAGTGCCGCGCACGGGGCCGCGAAGAGGGCCAGTACGGTTGTGCTCCCCGCGATTATATCCTCCACCAGGCTTACAAGAGGGTTGGCAAGCCCCCCCGTAGTGGCCGTTATCATTGGCCGCGCTGTGGCCTTTACCGCGTGGACGCTCCCCGCCGCCAGCAAGCCCAGGATGAAGCCAATTGTGGGTCGAGGCCACCTACCGCGCCCGTATATGACGCGAATAGTATGCCACCCGCTACAGGGCGAATAAAAGTGTGGATGATGTCGTTGACGGTATCGACGGCGGGTATTTTGTCCGCGAAGACCTCTATCGTCAGCAGGACCCCTAGCGCCACCAACACCCAGATATCAGTGAGCAGGTTAAAAGGGGGCTGGAGAGTTATGATAGTGGTAAACCGCGCCAGCAAACCCACGATCAGCAGGCACAGCCACGCATTCAGCCCCGCCGGGGCCGCTAGCCCAAACCCACCGATTATGCTTGTGATTATCTCCATTGGTTAGAGAAGACGACGACGGACGATAGACGACGAGACAGACGTAATCCCGTAAGATGCAGTGATGCGGATTATCTTGGCAGCTCTTGCGATTCACGTCTCTCGCATCATCGTCTATCGTCTTCGTCCGTCTATCGTCTATCGTCACGGCGCAGGTAACAGTTCAGAGGTCGCGTTAGTGATCTTCCAGGTGTTGTTCGATTTGCGGAGGGAGATGGTGCGGTTGTTCGGCTTGCCCCCCGCGGTCATAAGCCAACTCACATTCGCCGTGTCCCCGACACACTCACGGTATCAGCTGCGCCCGTTCGACGTTGGGCCGGCATCTTTCAAAGCTTTCCACCTGTCGCATAATTGCTGAGCAGTCATGTCGGGGCTGGCGAGGGCGGCCCGCGCGTCCTCGCACTTGCCGTTGTCGAGGGCAGAATAAAAGGCCGTTATGGCTGCGACAGGCTCGTCATTGCTCCCCCCCAGGAAGCCGAATCTCCCACCCAGCATATGTAAATCCCACCCCCCAGGAGCAGAGCCAGCGGCAGGAGTAATAGCCACCCTGCCCTTCTCCGCTTCCTCTCAGGGGTGAGGCGAGAGGGAGGTGTAGGAGGCGCGGAAGGGTATCTTTGCTGGGGCTGGTGGGCTGGGTAGGTGGAGTGTAATTACCCGTCTGGCCGGGAGCGGTTCTCTGCGGTGGTGGAGTTCCCATGACTTGCCCTCTTTAGAGTGCGGAGCGCGGAAGGGTATCGAAGCATCGCTGGCGCGTGAGCGTCTATCAGGCGGAGTATATCAAAGAGATACACCTTTTGCAAAGGATGGTTTGGGGTAAAGAAACCAGTCTGTAGGGGCAGTTCGTCGAACCGCCCGGTGTATCAATAGCACTCTTTGAAAGGATAAACATGAGTTCGGCTTCGCCGAACCTGCATGTTCGTCCTTTTTAGAACTCCCCTCCCTATAGGTTGGTGTCAGCGCAAACCTGGCACCAGGGGAAGGCCAAGATTGTTGTTCGCGAGGTAAGGGGCGAGGGAGGCACGGCCCCATGCCAGCAGCGTTAGCTCTATCAGGGTGATAAGCACGCCGACCAGTATGGGCGTAAGGGCAGCGGAGAAGGTACGCGCCATACCTTCGCGCCGGGTGAAAATCAGCACGATAATGGTGTTCGCCATAGTGAGCAGCGCCATCATGCCGATTACGCTCAGGAAGGAGAGGGGGTAATAGAGCCAATCACCCCCGTCCAGCACGAGCGCCACCAGAATCCCGGCGGCGACCATGTAGCCCACAAGCTCGAACGGCTGCTCTATCACCTGCTCGCGCTCGGCCACGTCGGGGTGCCACACGCTCATGTTGAACACCGGGTAGAACATGAAGGCCACCGACACCCCGCCAGCGTACCCGTGAAGATACGTATCAGGTTGCTGCTATCCCAGATGCCGGAGCCGAACGCCTGGAGAGTGGAGTTTATACCGTCCAGCACCATCGCGCCGAAGAAAACGCCAAAGACCGCTATCATGTGCCGGGCGGGGAAGCGCGAGGCCCTGCGCCTCAAAATCGCCAGCAGCACCAGAGCGGACAACGCGCTCAGGTATATACCCGTGCAGCGGGCGCAGAGGGGAAGCTGGTGCCCCGCGATGGTGAATGAGTGGCTGGGTATCTGGTGGCACACCCCAAAGCCAAGCGCGTCGAGCTTGTAATCGAGGTCACCCGGTATCGCCAGCGAGTAAAAGACTATGCCCGCGATCAACAACACCTGGACAAAGGTGATTTCCAGGCCACCAGGCAGGCGCACGCGCATTCCGAAGGGGTTACCACCCGCCGGGGAGGGCGTATCAGAGGAGGGATTGGCGGTTGCTTTCAACAGATAGTTCCCTGGTAACTCTCACCACCGCCTGCGCGTGAGGCGAGCCGCGAGGAGGGACCAGATAAGTGACAAGATAAACGCTCCAAGCCCGGCGGTCACAAGCATCACACCATCAAAGGTAGGCTCCGAGGGCAAGAGAGAAAGGGATGCGTGGGCGTAACACGTCAGACGCCAGCCACGCGCCCAGGACCCCGAAAAATACCGTCCCCAAAAAGCCAAGAGGCACCCGCCCCCCCGCTATGAGGTGAGCGAAGTAACCAAGCACTGCCGCCAGCAGCACCATCACAAAGAGGCGCGGCAGGTCGTCTATGGAGAGGAAGAGGATCATTGGGTGCGTGAAACGTGAAACGTGAAACGTGAAACGTGATATGTGTTAAAGGTCAGGCTGTGTACATTATAAGCTACACAGCCTGACCTAACTAACTTATTCCCCACCATTCCATCACGCATCACGTTTCACGTTTCACCCATTATCGTCTTTCGTCCATCGTCCATCGTCACGCCTCGCCTACCGCGACTCGACGGTAACGAGCTTTTCGAGACGCTTGAAGCCACGCAGGACGGCGGCCATAAACATAAAGACCGGGACGCCACCCTGGGAGAGTGCGGCGGAAGTGGAGATAGTCTTCCCCGCGCGTGCCTATGTAGCGGCGTATATCATCGGGGGTGAGGTCGCGGAACACCTCACGAATGGTGGCATCCGCGAAGGGGCCGACACGCTGGGCAGGAGGGCTGTACCGCAAGTCGAGCGAGCGACAGCCGTCCAATCGAGAGGAGAGGCTTCTTGGGCCTGACATAATCATCGGCTTCATCTTGCGCTTGCTCCGGGGCAACGGGCGCATCGAGCACTGATGGGTCGAAGCCCAGCCGTTCGGCCAGGCGCACTTGCATGAGACGGCGTGATTGGGCGGAAAGCTCGGCGGAAGGGAGATGGCTGGCACGCTGGGCGACGGAGAGCAAATCTTCGATCTCGGCGCGCTTTTCAGGGTGGCGCGCCAGGTAGCGAGCAGCCTCAGGCGAAAGCTCCTGCCCCGTCCTGAGAGCCAACAAGCATTGCTCCAGCAACTCTTCGTTACGCATCGTTCAGACTCTTCTCTCTGTTTCTGGGTTCCGCGATGCGGGCATACTGGTTAGGGATGCCCGGTTGTAATACGGCTACGGTGGGTGAACTAGACGTTTTCCCTTCGCACAATATACAACGAGGTACTAATCCGGTTTGTTATGTCATTAACAATCGGATATTAGGAACTATGTATTAAGTATTAAGAAGAGAAAATAGGTTAGTAGACGACCATCTTCAAGCAGTTTTATTATCCGCTCGATGATGCGCCGGGCGCTCTCCTGCTTGGGCAGGGGAGGCAGATGCTCAACGTCTCCATTGCGAGTAATAAAGGTGAGCGCGCTGGCGTCGCTGCCGATGCTCGATACGGCGTCATTGGCGACAATCATATCTAGCTGCTTCTTCTCCAGCTTCTGCCGGGCGTTTTGTAGCAGGTCCTGGGTTTCGGCGGCGAAGCCAATGCGCACCAGGCCGGGAAGGTCCATCTCGGCCAGGCCGCCCAGGATGTCGGGGTTGCGCCCCAGGCTTATCTCCAGCTTCTCACCCGTCTTCTTGATCTTCTGCTCCGAGACCTCGATGGGCGCATAATCGGCTACGGCGGCGGCCATCACAAGCACGTCCGCTCCCGCAATCGCCTCGCGCACCGCGGCCTCCATCTCACGGGCCGTTCCTACCTGCACCGTCTCGATGCCATGAGGCGGCGCGAGGGAAACCGGGCCGCTTATGAGGGTCACATCCGCCCCGGCGTTATACGCTTCCTCCGCGATGGCATAGCCCTGCTTGCCCGACGAGCGGTTGCCTATGTAGCGCACAGGGTCGAGCGGCTCCTGCGTGCCACCAGCGGTAACAACCACGCGCTTGCCTGCGAGTGGACCTTTAGCGCCGAGAGCGCGCCGTATAGCCGCCAATATCTCAGGCACCTCCGGCATCCGCCCAATGCCCGTCGCGCCCGACGCCAGGTGACCCTCTCCCGGCTGCATGATGGTCGCACCACGCTGCTTGAGGGTTTCAAGGTGCTCCTGGGTGGCGGGGTGGAGGAACATCCCGCTCTCCATCGCGGGCACTATAAGCACGGGCGCGCGGGTGGAGAGGTAGACGGCGCACAGCAGGTCGTCAGAGAGGCCAAGCGCCATGCGGGCGATAGTGTGAGCGGTAGCGGGGGCTACCACCAGCAAATCGGCGTTGTGCGCCAACCCGACGTGGCCCGTATCCTCCCCCAGCCAATCGGCGTAGATGTCGGTACGCACGGGGCGCTTGGTGAGCGCCTGGAAGGTGAGGGGCGTGACGAAGCGTTGCGCGCCCGCCGTCATGATGACATCCACGAGCGCACCCGCCTGCGCCAGCTTGGAGGCCAGGTCGGCCACCTTGTAAGCGGCGATACCACCGGAGATGCCCAGGATGATGCGTTTGTCTTTCAGCATAGTAGTCTGTGAGGACGGACGATAGACGATAGACGATATGCCACCGACTACCGGCTACTTAGTCCTCCAATATCTCCAGCTTGCGAACGCGCAGCGTGCCGACCTCAAGCTCGCCTATTGACAGCTTGCCGATAGCCATTTTGCCGATGGCTACGCGGGCTATCGCTACTCGCACCTATGCAAGTGCGCCTATTGCCACCGCGCCCGTAGCCGCCGCGATAGTCGAATTGAACAGCCGAGCTTTGCCGACTTCCACCTCTATCTCATTCTCTCGATCAATCTCCAGCATACGCTTCTTCTCTTTCTCTGATGCCATCTCATTCTCCTTCATATGTCTACCGTCACGCATCACGTTTCACGTTTCACGATTCTAGCTCGTAGTATCATCCTCAGCCCATCGAGTGTGAGATTAGGGTCCACTATATCCATGCAGTCTGTATGCTCCGATAGCAGGCGCGCCAGGCCGCCCGTGCCTATAACCTTCACCTGCTCGCCGATTTCCCCCATGTCGCGGCGTATGCGCGTGAGGATACCCTCTACCAGCCCTATGTAGCCCCACACCACGCCGGACTGCATGGCATGAACGGTGTTTTTGCCAATAGAAGAGCGGGGGGCAACCAGCTCCACCCGCCTGAGCTGGGACGTGGCCCGCACCAGCGCATCGAGTGATATGGCAAGGCCGGGCGAGATCGCCCCGCCCAGGTACTCCCCTTCCGGCGAGACCACATCAAAGGTGGTGGCGGTGCCGAAGTCTATCACGATGGCAGGGCCGCCGTAGCGTGTGTGCGCCGCCAGCGTGTTCACGATGCGGTCAGCCCCCACCTCGCGGGGGTTGTCGACGTTGACCTTTACCCCCGTCTTGATAGCAATACGTAACTTGTAACGGTTAAAGGTGACATAACA
>CAWEQU010000002.1:0-33638 GCA_963811305.1 uncultured Chloroflexia bacterium | reverse complement strand
GAAGAGGAGTATCAGTTGCCCCCTAAATCCCCACATCGCGCATGGTCATGCCCATTTCCCTTGCGGCGGGGTATCGCGGTGGCCCTTGTATTGATGATGCTCCTGTCCGGTTGCTGGCCTCTGCCACAAGGCGACACGGGCAGTACCCCGACCCCTTCCAGTGCGACTACCACTCCACCAGGCGGGGCTGGTCTGCCTCCAATGGAAGGCGCAGTGGATATAGCCATTGGACGTGGCGACCCACCCACACTCGACCCTGCGCTCGCCACGGATCCCTATTCGCTCTCGATCATACGCCAGCTTTACAGCGGCCTGCTGACTTTCGACCCGGAACTCAAAGTTGTGCCCGATATCGCCGCCTCTATGCCGTCCATATCGGCGGATGGCAAGACTTATACCTTCCCACTGCGCCGGGGCGTCCGCTTCACCAACGGGCAGGAGGTCACCTCCGCCGACTTCAAGTACTCCATTGAGCGCGCTGCGGACCCGCGATTGGCCGGGCCGCTCCCTGCAACTATGCTCCCCGCGGCCATATACCTGGGGGACATCGTTGGGTTGAAGGAAAAGCTGGCGGGGACCGCCCAGGACATCCAGGGCGTGGTCGCGCCTGACCCATATACGCTGGTCGTGACGATAGACGCGCCGAAATCCTATTTCCTGTCGAAGCTTGCGGCAGGCCCCACATTCGTAGTGCAGCGCTCGAACGTAGAGAGCGGCGAGGCCTGGACCGACGAGCCGCGTGGGACCGGGCCTTACAAGCTACAGAAGTGGGAGCGCAACAGGTACATGACCCTGGCGCGTAACACAGATTACTACGGTGGTGCGCCGGAAGTTCCTATCATCAACCTATGGATTAACCAGGAGGGCGTGAGCGCACTTGCAGAGTACAGCCGAGAGGGTGGTCTAGACGTAGTGTCGGTAGGGGTAGAGGAGATCGAGCAGGTCTCAGACCGCAACAACCCCCTCTCAAGAGAGCTACGCTCTACCCCCGACCTCTCGACCACTTACCTAGGCTTCAATATTAGGCAGAAGCCCTTCGACGATCCGAAGGTACGAGAGGCAATCGCGCGGGCCATTGACAGGCAGAAACTGGCTCGCGGCCTCTTCCAATCGAGAGTGCCACAAGCAGATGGCTTCATAATGCCCGGGATTGCGGGATATAAACCCCCCGCTACGGGAGAGCTTTTTCGAATGTTGCCCGCGCCCGCCAGGCTCCTTTGTCCGAGTCGACTTATAAAGAGGCCCGAAATGTCCCACGCCTCCAACTATTCACAAGCGGTGAGATGGCAGGGCCAGTGCTGTCCCAGGTCCTCAGCCAGACGCTCGGCCTGGATGTAGAAGTGCGGGAGGTAGAGTGGACCGATTACGCGTTGGGGCTTGAGCAAGGCGTTTATGGCATGTTCATAGCCCAGGCTGCGCCAGCCTACCCCGACCCGGAGGCGGCCCTTGGCGCGCTCTTCAGGTCGAATTCACCCGCAAATCTTACCGGCTACCGAAATGATGACGTTGACGCTATTCTCAATGCCGCGGCTCTTGAGGCAGACTCGGGCAGAAGAATTCTCCGCCTATGCCGAGGTTGAGGCGCGGGCTATGTCTGATTACGTCGCCTTACCCTTGTTTCACCCTGTGAGTTACACGCTCGTCAAGCCCCAGCTACGGGGTCTCAACCTCACATCTATAGGTATGTTGAGTCTCAGGATATCAAGGTGCGGGAGCGCTAAAGCGATGGGCGACACCGATAGAGTACACGCACGCTTCCCCTGGTCAGCTTCCCTCAGTGACGCTAACCCCGATATTGCCACTCTGACTGCGGAGCAAGTTCGAGAATTGCGCCTCCCCTGGGCCAGCCGCTTCAGCCCGGAGACGTTGAGGGCGCACCTCCTTGCCAGCCCAGGTATGTCTCTGTGGGTGCCGCGCACAGGAGAACACCTGATCGCCAAATCGTGGCGGAGGCGGTCCGATATAGCTCACATAAGTGAGGCTAACGCACGCCGGGGCAAGCAGACCCTGGTTGAGGCAATCCTTACCCGAGCGCGGGACTACGGCTACCGCATGCTACTCATCTCCGACGACGTATGGAACTCTAATCCAAGAATGTATGCGGGGCTGGGCTTTGAGCACGTCGAGCGGATAGTCTTTTCAAGAAAGACTTGCGGTCGCCTGACCAACCGGAACCTGGCGCGGATTTGCCTTCGATAGAAGTCTCACGGGCCGGTTGGAGCGACCTGGACCTACTGCTTTCATTGGACCATAATTCGTTCCCCTGGCTATGGTGGAACAGCAGGCCAGAGTTTGAAGAGTACTTCGGCATGAATGGGGTGACGATACTTATAGCTGGCTCCGGCGGCCACCTTATCGGATATGCCTCCTTCACTTTATATAGTGGTTGGGCGCACCTGGACCATCTCGCGGTAGCGGTAGCGCAGCAAGGTCGCAAGCTGGGGGCGGCACAACTCGCTCGCTCCCTCGGCATCATGCGCGACCTCGGTGCGTCCTCAGTGGGGCTTTCAACCCAACAGAGCAACACCCAATCTCATTCGCTCTATAAGCGCTTCGGGTTCAAGCAGACGCGAGAGCAAATGAACTTCTACGGTGTGAACTTGGTGCGTGAAACTTGAAAGTATTGCGTAAATACTCGCTACTCGCTACTCGCTACTCGCTACTCGCTACTCGCTACTCGCTACTCGCTACTCGCTACTCGCTACTCGCTACTTTGGGCTTTGAGCTTTGAACTTTGAACTTTGGACTCGCAATCGGAGGGTTATAGAATGAAGGTCTTGATGCTATCCTGGGAATACACGCCGCATATCGTTGGGGGGTTGGGGGCACGCGTGGTCGACCTCGTGTCGGAGCTTGTCGCCGATGGAGTGGAGGTGCACCTGGTGGTGCCACGCCTGGGTGGTGGAGAGTTCACCGAGCCTCTACCTATGCCTGACGGCAGCCCCGCGACGAACGGCAGCCGCGTGTATCGCGTCGAACCATCAGGTATGCAGGGAGACTTCTTCACTAACACCTGGCACGATAATATCCAGGTGAGAGCTTCTGCACTCACCTGGTACGGCACGAAGGCGGCTTTGACCTCATACACGACCATGACTGGCTCAGCGGATTCGCCGCTATCGCCCTCAAGCATAATTTCCACCTACCTCTCCTCTCGACTATCCATGCAACGGAGATGGGGCATAACCAGGGCAAGCTCTAGGCGAGATGCAGCGCTCCATACACATGGCGGAGTGGTGGCTTACCTGAAATTCGTGGCGCATTATCACGTGCAGCCAGTATATGTCCTGGGAGGTGCAGGCATTTTCGGCGCGCCTGCCGAAAAGATAACCGTAATACCTAACGGTGTCGACCCCAGGCAATTCGACGCCCTACGCGGATTGGACCTTGCCTCATTCCGAGTCGCATATGCCAGGCCCGACCAGCCTATTGTCTATTACGTGGGGCGAATGGTTCCACAGAAGGGCTTGCAGACTATAGTCGAGGCCGCACCATACGTTTTGCGAGAGTGGCCTGGCGTCAAGTTTGTCCTTGCAGGCGGCGGGAGTGGATATACCAACGAGCTACGTGCAAAAGCCATCGAGCTTGGTGTTGCAAATAATATAATCTTTCCAGGACGGATCTCCGACGAAGTGCGCGACGGGCTGTTCAAGGTAGCGGATGCCGCGGTCTTCCCTAGTATCTACGAGCCGTTCGGCATCGTAGCCCTGGAAGCGATGGCGGCGGGAACACCCGTCATAGTGAGCGACGTTGGCGGTCTGTCGGAGGTAGTGGACCTGCACGAGACTGGCATCAAGGTCTACCCGGACGACCCGCAGTCGCTCGCGTGGGGTATCCTGCACACGCTGAAGCACCCTGAGTGGTCTCGCCAGAGAGCGCGGAACGCCGATCGGGTAGTGCGTGAGCAGTTCAATTGGAGCCTGATCGCCGACAAGACGCTGGACGTGTACAAGCAGGTGGTCGCAGAAGCGAAGGCGGGCGATTGGGCGTACAAAGATTAGGAGGGGAAAGAAGAAATGCTTTTGTCCGACAAGCGCATCAAGGAAGAATTAGAACAGGGGAACTTGATTATTGAGCCGTTCGAGCCGCGCCAACTCGGCACAAACTCTTATGACGTGCGGCTCGGCCCCTACTTTTATCCCGAACCACAATATGACTTCCGTCAACTTCACCGACGAGGAAGATGCAAGCTCATTCTGGCTGGGGCCATATTACGCCGAGGACGGCTTCATCAATATCAGGCCTGGAGATACCATCCTGGCACACACGGAAGAAGTCGTGGGCGGGCGCAACGGCTTCACCACCTCTATGCGGGCGCGCTCCAGTATGGGCGGTCCTGTCTTTCCGTCTGTAAGTGCGCCGGAGTAGGCGACGTGGGTTACATCTCCAAGTGGACCATGGAAATATCGAACCACAGCCACGCGACAGCCTCTCTCCCGGTAGGTCTGCGGGTCGCCCAAATACTCTTCTACGAGGTAGGCGAGACTCTGCGCCAGTACGGCGGCAAATACGGCTCCTGGAAAGACTGGTCACCAAAGGATATGCTCCCGAAGCTGTACCGTGACTACGACCTGGGACACGTCGGCCCCAACCGTACTGTTCGCCGCAACGGTGTCAACTCGCTGGTGCCTGGTAGTCGGTAAGCAGTAGGCAGTAGGCAGTAGGCAGAAGAATCAACCATCACGCATCACCGTCTATCGTCTATCGTCTATCGTCTATCGTCTATCGTCTATCGTCCATCGTCTATCGTCCATCGTCCGTACCGACTTTGGCAACCTAGCGTCGTTGTGTTAAACTCATGCTGTGCGAGTGCAACTTCCCCAAGAAATGAGCTATTGAAGGCTGTATGCCCCTACGCTGCAAGTCCAATCACAATATGTTTCCGTACCCCGGCGGCCCAGTGTATCATCTGTAGCCGCCACTTCTGTGCCAGGCACGGCAACGTCGAGGCGTCCGTCTGCCGTCTCTGCCGCTCTGCCTACGGCCACAAGCTGGAGGAGGAAGCCGCCCAGGCAGCCGAGATCGAGCGACGTGAGGAGGCCGAGCGGCGCAATAACGAAGAAGGGCTGTGCGGATGGTATGATTGTCCCAACCTCCTCTACGTCCGCTGTGAGCGTTGCGGCCACTCCTATTGCCCCAAGCACGCAGGCAGGCACCGCTACAGCTATCGCTATCGCACCCGGAAAGGCGTCTACAGGCGTCAGGCCGAAGTGACCCTGTGTGATGCCTGCAAGCACTACCTCCACGACTATCGCACTGAGAAGTCCTGGCGAGATTGACCTGGGAGGCTGGGATGCCCCGATAGACCGCGCCCTGTTGTACTCTTGATACTGGATGGCTGGGGGCTTGGCCCTGCTACCGAGTACAACGCAGTCGTGCTCGCCAATACTCCTAACATGGACCAATTGTGGGAGGAGTACCCTCATACCGCCCTCAATGCATCTGAGCACGCGGTAGGCTTACCCGGCGGGCAGATGGGCAACTCAGAGGTCGGTCACCAGAACATGGGCGCTGGCTTCGTCGTCTACCAGGACCTCACGCGCCTCGACGTCGCCATGGAGAACGGCTCCTTCTTCGAGAACCCTGAACTGCTTGGCGCCTGCGACCACGTCAAGTCGCGATGGCTCGACCCTGCACCTGCTCGGCCTAATGGGACCTGGGGGCGTCCACAGCCACTGGGCGCACCTGTTCGCTCTCCTTGAGCTTGCGAAGCGCAGGGGCATCGACCGCGTTGTCTATCACGCTTTCACCGACGGGCGGGATACCCCTCCGCAGAGCGGCATGGGCTACATGAAACATGTGCTTGAGCGGATGGACGAGATAGGCGTGGGCAAGATCGGCAGCGTATCGGGGCGCTACTACGCGATGGACCGAGATAAGCGTTGGGAGCGCGTGCAGAAGGCGTACATGGCGGTCGTGCAGGGTGTTGGGCCTACAATTCAGCGACCCGATTGCGGCATTCAGAGCATCATACGAGGCGGGCGTGGGCGATGAGTTCATCGTGCCTGTAGTGATCGCGGGAGAAGGTGAAGAGCCTTCCCATATCAAGAGCGGCGACGCGGTAATCTACTTCAATTTCCGCCTCGGACCGTGGCCGTGAACTTACCCGCGCCATCGTTGACCCCAACTTCATCGGCTTTGAGCGTGGGGTGGTGCCTCAAGACCTATACTTTGTGACCATGACACGCTACGAAGAAGACCTGCCCGTTCACGTCGCCTACAAGGCTATGGAGGTGGAAGTACCGCTGGCGAAGGTGCTGAGCGACCTGGGCATGAAGCAATTCCACATCGCCGAGACCGAAAAGTACGCGCACGTCACCTTCTTCTTCAACGGGCGTATCGAGACCCCCTTCCCGGGCGAAGACCGTGAGCTTGTGCCCTCCCCCAAAGTGGCGACTTACGACCTTATGCCTGAGATGAGCGCATATGGCATCGCCGACGATTTGGAGAAAAGGATAGGCTCAGGCAGCTACGATTTCATCGTCGCTAACTTCGCCAATGGGGACATGGTAGGGCATAGCGGCAAGGTGGACGCGACAGTCAAGGCTATCGAAGTCGTGGACTCCTGCATAGGCCGCGTGCTCGAAGCGGTGCGCGCTCAACGCGGGGTGCTCCTCATCACTGCCGACCACGGCAACGCCGAACAGCTTATTGACCCTGAGACAGGCGGCCCCCACACGTTCCACACAACAAACCCCGTGCCTTTCATCCTGGTCGCTGACGATGCCTCACCCCTTCGCCACGCGAAGCTGCGTGAGGGTGGTCGCCTATGCGACATCAGCCTTACGGTGCTTGACATAATGAAGGTTACGTCGCCTGCGGCGATGGACTGTAAGTCGCTCTTAGTCTAAACGAGAAAGCACGGCGGATAAATCCGCGTGCTACACAAACAAAGCCCGCCTACGCGGGCTGGTGATTGGACAATCAACATAGGGTAAAGGTGATTAGCCTCCGAAGGGAGGCTTTGTAGATTGTAGCCCGCACATTTATGTGCCGGGCGGGGTTACATAGGTCACACATATCGTGCGTTCGGCTCGATATCGAGGCTGAGGTCTTTTTGCACCGAGTCGGCGTAGCGGTAGAACGCGGCGGCGGCAATCATCGCCGCGTTGTCCGTGCAAAGAATGAGCGGGGGATACCTGAAGGGAACAGAGAGTCGCTCACCAAGCCTCGCACGTAGAGCGCTATTCGCTGCCACGCCCCCCGCCACCAGCACCTCGCGCACACCAAACGCCGTCGCAGCCTCCGACGTTTTCTCCACAAGCATGTCCACGACGGCAGCCTGGAACGAAGCTGCCAGGTCTGCTACGGGCAGTTCTCTCTCATGCGTGTTCATCTTCGCTTCATGGCCATCTTGTGCAGGCCCGTCTGATCCTTCCATCGCCAGCCCTGGTCGCGTCGCATATGACTTCCCGGTGAGGTCGGTGGCTGCCAGACTCACCATTTTCTCCTGCGCTTTCCAACTCTGCTTCTTTAGAAGGTGCATCGTGTTGAGGCTCGTTCTTTGAGCCGATTTCTTGCTGCTGCCAGGGTTGGCCTTTTCTTGCCGACCCGCCGTACTCCTGCACCTTGCGGAGGAGCGCCGTCTTTACGCCGCTGAAAGAGAAGTCGTACTCCCCCTTCAAGCGTGACCTGGGGAAGCTGAAGCGCCCGGGGTCGCCACCTTCGGCGGCTTTCTGGATGGCGGGTCCGCCTGGGTAGCCGAGGCCGAGTATGCGCGCGGCCTTGTCGAACGCCTCGCCCGCCGCATCATCCACAGTCTTCCCCAGCAGGCGATATTCCCCATGTCCCGTCATCAGCACAAGTTCCGTATGCCCCCCTGACACCACCAGGCACAGCACCGGAAAGACCGGCTCGGCAACGCTCTTGCCTGCCGCTGCATCTCCCTCCGGCACGAGCCAGTTGGAGTATATATGACCCTCCATGTGATTTACCGCGACGAGCGGCTTCATACGTGCGAACGCGATAGCCTTCGCCACGTTGATACCCACGAGCAATGCAGGTGCCAGTCCCGGCCCCTTCGTCACCGCAATAGCGTCTATAGCCGCCCAGGTCGCGCCTGCCCGCGATAGAGCCTCTTCCAGGACAGGCACTATAGTCACAACGTGCTGCCGTGACGCCAGCTCCGGCACTACACCTCCATATTTGCTGTGGAGGGCGATCTGCGAAGCGACGACGTTCGAGGCGATATGCCTGCCGTCTCTCACTATAGCGACGGCAGTTTCATCACATGACGTTTCGATGGCGAGGATGTTCATAGCTACTGTAACTTAGTTGTATCTACGGGGTGGGAGGGGGGTTGCTGTTGTGTGAAGCTAGAGCGCAGGCGCTCTGCCAGTTGGGCGCGCACTTTCGCCAGCCGGTGCTGGAACTGCGGGGAGGCCACAGGCTCGCTCCACATGATATAGGCATCTTCGCCGTTATCGCTGTAGTAGCGCCGCCTCAGCCCTGCTATGTCTAGTCCGAACTTCCGGTAGAGGGCCTGAGCGCCAGCATTTGAGACTCTAACTTCGAGGGTGACACGTAACGCATTCAGCTCTGCCGCCAGGTCCGCCAATCCGAGGAAGAGCAATTCCCCGACCCCCTGCCCGCGATGGTCCGGGTGGACGCCAATGGTCGTAACGTGAGCCTCGTCAACCATGAGCCACAGCCCCGCATATCCCACCACCGGGAAGCGTACGTGGTTGCGGTCTATTTCAGGCGACCTGTTTGCGGTAGACCTGCGCCAGGGGAGTAAGCTTTGCAGCCATGCGCGCCCGCTCCGAACGCCCTTAGTCCCACGTCCATTTGACGTGTGGAGTACAGGATGATCGAGAGCCGTAAGATTCTGCTCGGTAGGTAATTGGAGACCCAGTTCGGGCGCATCTTCCGGGGGGATGAAGCGCACTACGATGTACCTATTGGTATCTGGGGTCTTCAGACTCGCGTCGGTATGCAGAGGTAGGCCAGGGCATACTGAAGCATAGCCGCTCGATGGCGGACACCTGTGGTATATCCTCTACGCTCATGTTCTCTAATATGTAAGGCAATTCTCTATCACTCGATTATAGTGGTCAACAGTGTAATCTTGACCTCTTCCAACACTCACCAAATATCTACGAGCGTACCGCAACCTGCTCCGCGGGCTGTATGTGTATCGCCTGGAGGGTCGCGGGATCATCGCTTTCGCCCCCCTCTGCTCTCTGCAATGCCAGCTCCGCCATGTATCCGGCGCGCCGCATTGACGCTGCGGGAGGGGACACGGAGGCTTGCGCTCCCATTATCTCCTTTATTGCAACAAGTGTCTCTGCGCTTAACTCGCCGCAAAAGAGCGTGGCGAGATTGCTCTCGAACTCCTTCACGCTGGCAGCCATTTCCGATGCCGTGCTGTTAGAGTATGGTGTGAGCCTGCGCCACTGCGTTCCCCTGGTCCGGTAGAGCGCCCACGCCAGCCTGTTGCGCCCCATGCTCAACACTGCACATACCTGGGCCGCCGTAACGGCAACGTGGCTGTACGCCAGCACGTCGAGGCTTGGTATCCCCCACAGGGGGACCTCCAGGGAGTAAGCAAGGCTCTTGGCCGTGCTTATCCCAATTCGCACACCGCTGAACGACCCCGGCCCGGTAGCGACTGCCACACCCTCAAGGTCGCGTGTCGTCGCGTCAAGCAAAGTCATCAGCCGCTGAATGTTGGGCAGGAGCTGGATGGTCTGCTGCCTGCCGGAGACCCATGTCTGCTCGCCAACTATCCCCACGCCCCGTTTGTACAGCGCGATGCTTGCGGTATCAGTTGAAGTGTCGAGTGCTAAGATCATGTTGTTAGGAGTCAGGAATCAGGAATCAGGAATCAGGAACTAGAAGCTATGAACAGTAACAGTCTGACTCCTAACTCCTGATTCCTAACTCCCCGTCTTCAAAGTCCATACGCCGATTTCGTAAAACTCTCCATAAGCGTCTTGTATCGTGCGCCCGCGCTGAAAAAGCGCAGAGTGCGTTTCGTCTCGTTGAGGTGTGTAAAGCGAATTATCAGGTGCTCGTCGGGGAGCCAGGGGGACGCCTCTTCGGGCCACTCTATCACTGTAATCCCCTCACCGTCCAGGTAGTCATCAAGGCCGAGGGTGGCTACCTGCTCGACCCCCTCCAGCCTGTAGAGGTCCATGTGGTTCAAGACCGTTCGCTCGCCACGGTATTCATTTATCAAAGTAAAAGTGGGCGAGTTCACGTAGCGGCTCTCTATGCCCATCCCCTGCGCTATCCCCTGGGTGAAGGTGGTCTTACCCGTCCCGAAATCGCCCTCTAGAAGGACGAGGTCGCCATCCCGGAGGAGCGCTCCCAGGTGTGCTCCTAAGCGGCGCGTCTGCTCTGCGCCGTGACTCACTATATCTAAATCTGGTATTGCGCTAGCCCTGGAGGGCGCGGGTAGTTCCTGGTCCAAATTCACAAGCTGTCACATATTAACAAATCACGCTCGACGCGCCACGCCGCTCACTTTCCGGTTCCGGTGGGATAGCGCTTTGCGGTAGACCTGGAGGGTCTCTTCGGCAGCACGCTGCCAGGTGAATTTCTGCGCCTGTCGCAGACCCCTGGCAGCAAGCTCCTGGGCTTTCGCCGGAGTGCTGAGAAGGTCCATCAGCGCTATCGCCCATCCACTTGCATCTTCCGGGTCAAGCAAGACGCCCGCATCACCCACAACCTCCGGCAGCGCTGAGTCTGTTCGAGACCACCACCGGGGTGCCGCAAGACATAGCTTCGAGCGGCGGCAAGCCGAACCCTTCGTAGAGCGATGGGTAAGCGAAGACGTCAGCTACATTATACCATAGGGGTAGCTCCTCGTCAGGCACGCGGCCCAGGAAGCGCACGCGGTCCGTGCCCATCAGCCCCAGGCGCTCGGCTGTGGCGAAAATCTCGTCATAATACCACCCCTTGCTCCCCCCTATGATTAGCTTCACATCCGCGTATTCGGGGTGCGCCTCTATCTCTTTGAAGGCGTTGAGTAATAACGCTACGTTCTTGCGCGGCTCAAGTGTGCCTAGGTAAAGTATGGTGCGCCTGAAAAGGTCATGCTTGTGGCGGAAGCGCTCGACCTCTTCGAATGGTAGTGGGACGAACTTCTCGCCAACGCCATTATGAATCGTCGTCACGAGGCGCGGGGAGACGCCCAGCAACTCTATAGCATCCTGGCGCGTGGCCTCCGACACTGCGATGATATGCGTCGCGTGCCTGGCGGACCACCTGCTCATCGCTCGAAGGTAGAGTTGCTTTGCCGGGTGGTAACTCTTCGGGTAGCGCAGGAATATCAGGTCGTGGATGGTGATAACGACGGGGCACGGGCTGATGAATGGGCGCACGCTCACGGGACAATGCAAAAGGTCGAGCTTCGTGCGTGCGGCTGCGAAGGGGAGTACCGTCTGCTCCCACGCGATGCGCACAGGCGCTCGCCCCGTCGGGAACCGGCTTCGAGACAGCTTCAAGTTAGGTGGCATACTTGCTGTAAAGTCGGGCGGGATGTCCCCGTTCCCCACGAAAGCGACGAAGCTTGCGAACGGATCGCTCCTGGGCAGGGTAGTCACTAGCTCATAGATGTGGCGGCTGAGGCCGGCCTGGCGGTAGTTCTCCGTAAAAGCGAGCAGGTGCGCGTTGATCCCTATCTTCATGAGCGACATTATACCCTAGACGGCAGGCGACGGACGACGGACCACTCCCGCCTTCCTAACCTTTGCCACAGTCTCGCGCAAGACCCAAACTAAACTTGCACCTTAAGAGAAGCTTATGCAAGTTGAAGTTAGAGAGCAGGAGTGACCAAGCTCTGGCCTCAAATTCATGTGGTGCGCCGAGGCAAGCCTTCAGACTAATGGAAGGAGAAGAGCCACAAACCGCAACCTACACCTTAAGAGAGGTCTATGTAGGTTGCGGTTTACTCCGCTGCCAGAAGCGCCACTCCCCTTATAACCTGACCTCCCATCTTAAGAGATACTTATGGGAGGTTAGGTTGGTCCACACTGACATCTGGCCTCCAGCCTCTAACAAGAACGTCGATGTGCCGATATAAGCGTTCAGAATTGGGGTGTAGGGGCGTGATTTATCGCGCCCTTGCTGGGGACCGCGAGCCAAGTTGGTTTGCTCACCAGGGCGCGATAAATCACGCCCCTACCATATATTCCTTACCCCAACTCTGAACCGTTACGTGACGATTTTAGCTTGACGTGAGTAAACCCATGCAGTATAATTGTCTATGCTTGGTCGTGCGCCTGTGTTACAGGCTCGTAATCAAGCGACATGGGGATGTAGCTCAGTTGGGAGAGCATCACACTGGCAGTGTGAGGGTCTGGGGTTCGAGTCCCCACATCTCCACCTCAAAATTAGGTATAGAAGTAGCCCCGATATCGAACATCGGGGCTACTTCTATATCTGACCACCAACTTGCCCACCGAGCATACGTTTACTTGTGGAACTCATCCTCTGGCATCCTAAGAATTAAGAGGATTGTCCGCGCGTACCAGTTTGTTGGTGCACCTTCTGTCTGGGAAGTCTGCAAATAACCTACCACGGGCACAGCACTTACCACCTCCCAGCCCATGTCGCTAAGCTCGTCAAGTTGTTTAACCAACTCTGAGCCGTCTACGACACCAATGTGTGCTAGGTTATGAATATACTTTGTCATATATGACCTCCAATCTATTTCTCGGTGAATTCTGCATGACTCGTCCTTCTATCGGCTAATTCTTGATACGTGCAACTCAATACGTTACTATACACATCAAGAGTGATGCCAACGCCGATACGGCCTAATATGTCATTTGTTACTTTAACGGAGATGCCCAAGGTTAGCATAAGAGTGGCCGTCGTATGTCGCATATCAAGCAAGCTATACGGGGCAACCGCGCCTTGCCAGGAGTTGTCGCAGAGAGGAGCGTAATATTACTCCATTCCAAATTACCCTATTTGGAGCAGACCTTTCTTGCGACGGCGGAAACCCGCCCAATCAAAGTGTCCAGGTCAAACGGCTTCGACAAATAACTCTCGGCGTTGACATTCGATCCCCGCTGAGATGCGTCTTTGGCAGCGGTGATGACAATAATCGGAGCCTGCTGGTCATATAGCTCGCGGTAGACCTTAGCGAATTCCCAGCCATCCATACCCGGCATCTTCATATCCAGGAGGATAATGTCAGGGTGCTGTCGGTCTATCAGCTCCAGGGCCGCTCGCCCATCCGAAGCCTGCTCGACCTCATAGCCCTCGTCGCCCAGTGCATAGGCAGCAAGCTGGCGAATGCTCTGATCGTCGTCAATTACCAGAACGCGAGTCATATGCGCGAGCTTAGGGCTAACGGCCCTTTCTATGAGACGCTTACCGAAGGTGGGAAGGAGACCACGAAGCGTGCGCCGGGGTGCTCAGGCTCTTCTATCCATACGCATCCGCCGTGCAGCTCAACTACTTCCCTGGTAATGTAAAGGCCGAGGCCCAGGCCAGATAGGTGATGCTCATCATGAGCCTGGCGGAAACGGTCGAAGATACCCTCGCGCTGGTCGAGCGGAATGCCCAAACCCTGGTCGGTGACCGAAATCTGGATACCGCCATCCACGCCTCGCCCCAATCCGACCGTCACGGTCCCACCATGCGGGCTGAACTTGATAGCGTTATCAAGCAGATTGGTAATGACTTGCTCAACCCGGACCGGATCGACCATAGCCTCCATATGCTCAGGGCCATCGAAGACAAAGGTATGTTTATCAGCGCCATGTCGTTGCGCGAGTGCCGCCTGGACAAGCGCGACGAGATCGGTCCTCGCAGGCTCAATTCGTAGCTTGCCCGCCTTGATTTGAGCGGTATCGAGCAAGCGCGAGAGCAAATTAGTCAGCTTCCCGGTTTGCAACTCAATAGCGTTCAAGGCCGACTCGATCCTCTCCGGCGAGCTTTCCCGCTTCCGTCGAACATCCCGGAGGAGCAATTGCGTAAAACCCCGAAGACTCGTGATTGGCGTTTTCAGCTCATGCGCTGCGACCGAGAGGAATTCATCCCGCGCCGCGATAGCCTCACGCAGCTCCTGGTTCATTTCGCGTAACGCCTGCTGAGCTTTCTTGCGCTCCTCTACCTCGGCCTCAAGGGCTTGCGCTTTCTGCTGCAATACTGCGATTGCGTGAAGACGCTCCCCGTCATTAGTTAGGGATGTGTAACTCTCAGCCGGGAATACGTGAGAGTGTGTCGCGCAAATCTCCTCAAGCAACTTGCCATCTTCCGAGCGGCCAAAAGAGCTTGTAGGGTAGGCGCAACGGAGATCGAACGAGTATGTCTGAGCCAGGCCGTTCCATAGCTCTTCAAGCCTGAGTGCGGCCTTGGGCTTTCCTTCCGCCCACAACAGAGCGACCATCTCCCCGAATGCAGCCACTCGCGGACGCTCTCCATGTGCGACTGCTGCTGCACGCGCGATAACGCTCCCTAGCAGGTCGTTGAAATCGCCTCTCATCAGGCCACCCCTCCACCATGAACTGCGAGAGGGTCTCCGCCGCATCCAGTGAGATAAAACCCCCCTGCGAGATGGCGTGGTCAATGTCCAGGCCCCGCGCCGCCAGGCGACTTGCAAGCTCATCTCTGTGCGCCTGCGTAGCGATAACGATGCTGGCATCGCCTGCCTCCAGGGCAGAACCGATAAACCTGCCCAACTCATCGAGAAGGTACGCATCATCCCCATAGAATTGAACCGCGTGCGCGTGCGGGTCAAGATCGCTCCAATTCCTGGTTGGCACGACTGCAACCTCAGGGTAGGCCGTGCTAATATTTATACTCAACTATATTCACCCTCGTCCTATATACCCTTTAAGTTTCGCGGTCCAACGTCCACTCGTACGAATAATCTTCAGTGGCATCTTTTCTATATAATACCTTATTAGTGGAGCAAGACACATGCCACTGCAACCTCTTATCTTCACCACCTTGATAGGAGTCTCTGTCTCTGGCCTATCTACATTATCAGAGTTAGCCCTTCGAGTTCTCTCGTTTCCACCGGGAAATATGAAGGGTAGTGGCCGCACACCATAAGTCACTGATGCTTTACGTCCAGGGTAAACGCCTCTAAACTGAACTGGACCTAAGAAGCACCGTGAGCAGATAATGAATGGAAATGTGCTATGATAAGCGCATCTACGGCTCGTCATTGGAGGTGAGATTATGGATATCGGGTTGTCTCGACCTGCCGGCGACATTCCAGGTGATTTAGATCAGCCTGGGGGTGAGCGTGCAGTGCAGGACGCTTTGTCCACGACGCAGGAGCGCGACTTGGGCAAGGATAGCCCGCCGTACCCGCCCACTGGGTAGACAGGCTAATCGCTTGGGTGCGCCGCCTGCCGTTGCCTGCATGGGTCATCTATCTGGCGCTTGGCCTTGCCTTGTCGCTTGTGGTGGTGTCAGTCGTATGGGCTGGCGGAGTGCTACCCACAGGCGCTCTTGTGCTTGATTATTCCCTATCGGCCATGACCTGCGCGTACTTGCTGGCGCTGATCCACTTCCTTGACGAGTCGGCGGCGGTAGCGCTGGCCCGATTTCGCCCCGTCCTGACAGTCGATGATGCCGGGTACAATAAGCTCTATTATCAGCTCACCACTTTGCCGGCCCGCCCGACCCTGATCGCCTCTGCTCTTGGCGCGCTATATTCGCTCCTGGTAACTATCTTTATCGACGTAAATCCGGGCACGGCAGCAGTGCCTCCCATCATATCTATCGTGGATGTCACTTTCCGCACCCTGCTCTATGCATTGATAGGAGCGATGGTCTACCATACGCTGCACCAACTGCGTATGGTCAACGCGATATACACGAAGCACACACGCATCAACCTTTTTCAGCTTGGCCCGATCTACGCTTTGTCCAGTCTCACGGCGCGCACGGCTATAGGAATTGGCCTACCGACCTACATGTGGTTCCAGGTTACTAATTTATCCCCACTGGGCAATTCCCCATCAGACACTTTTGAGACACTCTTTCTGGTGATGGTCATGGTTGCTACCTTCATTTGGCCGCTGTTGGGCGCTCACAATCTGCTGGAACGGGAGAAGCAGCAACTCAAAGACGAAGTCGGGCGGCGTATCGAGGCGACTATCGCCGCGCTGCACACCACTGTAGACACCCCCATGCTGGAGCATAGGGGCTGGATAAAAGAAACCCTCGATGGGTTGGTGACCGAGCAAGGCGTAATCGACAAGCTGCGCACCTGGCCCTGGAGAACGAGAGCTGGTGAGCGGCCTCGGCTTCGCGTTCCTTTTGCCAATAATTATCTGGGTCGTCCAGCGCATTCTGCAACGTCTGGGTATCTAGAGTGCGCTACGTCTCTGGACCGATTGACACACTCTGAACATCTCGCTTATAATCTCCCTGATAAGTCAAATAGACAGGCATCGAGCCGGAGTAGTAGGCTGGTCCATACCCACACAGCGAGCGGAGAGAGGTGCAAGCTCCGCGCATGGACGGACCCCTCACAGGGTAGTGGCCGAACTCGCCGGGGAGCCGCACGGTGAAGCGCCAACGCGTTAGCCGTAGCCGGGGCAGCGCCCGTTATAGCGCAACTTGAGTGGGTGGCCCTGCGGGGTCGCCAAGTAGGGTGGTAACGCGGAAGCATGTGCCTTTCGTCCCTTGTTGGACGAAGGGTCTTTTTATTTTCCAGTATCGGAGAGGCCCATCGTCTATCGTCTATCGTCTATCGTCAAAGCATCTAATATAGACTGGAAAATACAGAGGAGAAAGCCAATGGAGAAGTCAGACAGATACAGCCCGCAGGATATAGAGCCACGCTGGCAGCGTATGTGGTCGGAGACGGGTATGTACCATGTGGAGCCGGTGGAGGACAAGCCGAAGTTCTACACCCTGGTGATGTTTCCTTACCCGTCGGGCGACCTGCACATGGGGCATACGCGCAACTACACGATGGGCGACCTGATCGCGCGCTACTTCACCATGAAGGGCTATAACGTCATGAACCCCATGGGGTGGGACGCGTTTGGCCTGCCCGCCGAGAATGCAGCGATCAGTGAGGGGATACATCCCGCACTTCGCACGCCCGCCAATATCGCCCGCATGAAGGACCAGTTCTACAAGATGGGCATCGTCTTCGACTGGCCCCGTGAGGTAACATCCTGCCTGCCTGATTATTACAAGTGGACCCAGTGGATGTTCCTGACGTTGTACAAGCGCGGGCTGGCTTACCGGAAGAAGGCCCCCGCGAACTGGTGCCCCCAGGACCAGACGGTGCTGGCGAACGAGCAGGTGGTCAACGGCAGGTGCGAGCGATGCGGCGCTGAGGTGACGAAGAAGGACCTGACACAGTGGTTCTTCCGCATAACAGCTTACGCCGACCAGCTGCTGGAAGACCTGGATACCCTGGACGAGTGGCCGGACCGCGTGCGCACGATGCAACGCAACTGGATAGGCCGCTCGCGTGGCGCAGAGATTGATTTCCCCGTTGCAGGCTCGACGGACGATGTGATTCGGGTCTATACAACCAGGCCCGATACGGTCTACGGCGCGACCTTCATGGTGCTGGCACCAGAGCACCCGCTGGTGGCGAAGATTACGACTCTCGACCGCCAGGCGGAGGTAGAGGCTTACGTCGAGCAGGCGCGCAAGGCTACCGAAATAGAGCGCCTGTCCACAGACAAGGAGAAGACTGGCGTCTTCACAGGCGCGTACGCCATCAACCCAATGACCGGCGACCCTATACCCGTATGGATAGCCGATTATGTGCTGGTCACCTACGGCACAGGAGCAATCCAGGCAGTACCGGGCGGCGACGAACGAGACTACGATTTCGCCCTGAAGTACGGCCTGCCCATCGTCACCGTCGTCGTGCCTGAGACGGAAGTCCAAAGTCCAGACGATGAAGCCAATCAATCCAAAATCCAAAATCCAAAATCCAAAATCGAAGAGGATCCTTCGGTCGCGCCAGTCTACAAAGAGGGCGCAGACGTGCCTGTTTACACCGGGTCTGGCGTGATGGTCAACTCGGGGCCTCTGAACGGCATGAGCACTTCCGAGAGCAAAGATGCTATCATCGCGCTGCTGGAAGCAGAGGGGAAGGGGCGGGGCGCTACCAACTACCGACTGCGCGACTGGCTGATCTCGCGTCAGCGCTATTGGGGCACGCCTATACCCATCGTTATCTGTCCCGATTGTGGCGACGTGCCGGTGCCCGAAGAGCAATTGCCTGTGTTGCTGCCCCTGGATGTAGAGTTCAGGCCGGGAGGCGAATCGCCCCTGGCGAGGGTGGAAAGCTTCGTCAATACGACCTGTCCAAATTGCGGCGGCCCAGCGAGGCGTGAGACCGATACGCTGGATACCTTTATCGATTCGTCCTGGTACTTCCTGCGCTTCTGCGACCCGCACAACGAAAAGGAGCCGTTCAGCCCGGACCTGGCTAACTACTGGATGCCCGTGAACCAGTACACGGGAGGTGTGGAGCACGCAATTCTGCACCTGCTGTACGCCCGCTTCTTGACCAAGGTGCTGGCCGATGAGGGGATGTTGACGGTGCGGGAGCCATTCGCCCGCCTCTTCACCCAGGGGATGATCACGAAAGACGGCGCTAAAATGTCCAAGAGCAAAGGCAACGTAGTGCCGGTGGACGACATGGTTGCAACCCTGGGCGCGGATACGGGCAGGCTGTTCGTGCTATTCATCGGTCCGCCGGACGAGGACGCCGAGTGGAGTGATCGCGGTGCGCGAGGCATCTTCCGCTTCCTGGAGCGAGTCTGGCGGCTCTTCGAGGGGAATGTGGTCATCGGCTCGGAGAACCGCAACACGGGCGAGTACTCCCTATCAGACCGCGACCTGTTGCGAAAGGTCCACCTGACCATCGGCAAGGTGACGGCTGACATCGAGCGGTTCCACTTCAACACGGCTGTGAGCGCCACGATGGAGCTGGCGAACGCTATGCAGGACTACAGGCAGGCCCACGGCGAGCATACGCAGGCATACTGGGAGGCGGCGACTAACCTGCTGCTGCTGCTGGCTCCAATGGCCCCGCATATAACGGAGGAGTTGTGGGAGCGTTGCGGCGGCAACGGCGAGCATCCACGTCCAGCCCTGGCCGATGTTTAGCGCAGAGCTGGCAGCGGCGGACGTGGTAACGGTGGTCGTGCAGGTCAACGGGAAAGTGCGCGATCGCATAGAGTTGCCCGCCGATGTGAGCCAGGAAGAGGCGACCCGGAGCGCCCTGGAAAGCGAGCGTGTCAGCCGCTTCCTGGATGGCAAGGAAGTGCGTCAGGTACACTACGTGCCGGGCAAGCTGGTGAATATCGTAGTCGTCTAAGCGTACGCGGCCCACATCTAGAGGTTGCATCTACCGATGGAACGACACGATCACGAAAGCAATCTGGCGGTAAAGTATTGCAGTAACATGGTATTATTGCTATAATTGCAATAATTGAACAGTTCTTTTCAGCCAAGCACTTTATTGTGAAGTGTAAGGCTGTTTAATCTCCAGGATCGGACACGATAAGTCCTGTCCAACTGCGATTTATGGATCGGAGGAACAGGCTGATGAACGAGGTTAAAGATGTACTTGCTTGCGGCATGTCGCCGTATGAATATCTGGATTATCTTCAACGGCATCAGTTTAATGAGCGGGTGGCTCATTTTGCGGCTGATGTCGGTGACGTTCTGAGAGCAAGTCTCATTTGGCAAGTCATTTTATGGAACGGGAAAGCTGCCGCGCCGGCAGGTCAGTCCAAAACGTATGCTTATCGCATCAGCTCTTTCCAATGTACAGATCGCATTTGTGGTAGGGCACGAGCTTAGTCATAGTCTTCACGGGCACCTCGAGAAGCCTTATATTACGGAGGCAAGATTTTCAAAACTCCAAGCGATGGAGCACGCTGCTGATATACGTGGTGGTGAGTTAGCACTCGCGAGCTTCTTAGGAGGAAATAACGCCGTCTTTCCGTCGGGAGATAACACTCTTGCACAGGCGGGGATTGACATCTTCTTCACGTACTTAATTTTTGTTAGGGACGTGCTTAACCAATCGGAGGACCCGAAATTGTCGCCATACCCTTCACCAGAGGCTCGGCGTGCCAAGCTCCGTGAGCGGTTCTGGGATGAAATGCCGGAACAAGCAAGAGCACTGGCAACGCAGGCTGAAGAGATATTTGCAGCATTTGCAGAAATACTCGAGCCTGACGAGGAGATCGACAAACCTTAGGCGTCCAGGATTGAAACAGCAGCTGACTATTCCCTGCCGAGGAAGATCAGGCGTCCCCGGACGGTGAAAGGAGGTGGAGAGAAATAGCATTTGCCATTTGGCATCCTACCCTTACGTAGTAGCAAGAGTTACTATTCAGTCAAGATCTGAGCTATTAACTACCTGGCCCGATTCCAGCGGGCGGGTACATTACAGGAGGAACACTTTATGGCTGCGTATGAAAAGTACGAAGCAAAAGCTGATGCGAAAATCGCCAGAGCTGTGGCACAAACTCAGTCCCCATTTACTATCGAAGTTCGGTTCGTGGGTGGCCTGACGTCAACACAAATGGATGCTTTCAAAGCTGCGGCAGATCGCTGGACCAAAATCATCGTTGGCGACCTACCGGCTGTTACGGTTGATGGCGAACTGATTGATGATCTGTTGATCCTTGCGCAAGGATCAGCCATCGATGGTCCCAGAGGTATTTTGGGGCAGGCCGGTCCTTCACGCTTGCGACCAGCTAATGCAGGCAAGGCCGCATTTCTCCCAAGTAAGGGTAAAATGTTCTTTGATACTGCAGACCTCAAGCAAATGGAGCAGGATGGTACCCTCAATGACGTCATCACTCATGAAATGGGACATGTACTTGGGATCGGAACTATCTGGACCCATAAATCTCTTCTGAAGGGTGCGAAGACGATCAACTCAACCTTCGTAGGGAAGAAAGCAATGAAGGAGTTTGGCGTGTTGCGAGGCGTGGGTAAGCCAACGCGTGTACCAGTCGAGAACACGGGTGACGAAGGCACGCGCGATGCTCATTGGAGAGAATCCGTTTTCCGCAATGAGCTTATGTCAGGAATCATCGCTGCCTCTGGTAACCCTCTCAGTCGCATGACAGCGGCTAGCCTTGAAGACCTGGGTTATGCTGTAGATATGAATGCCGCAGAAGCTTACACCCTCCCAAATCTCATGTCGCTGGCCGTAAAGGGCTTGCTGATGGCCGTCTCAGCCCCTACAGAATCTCGGTAGGAATGCTCCCCAATATCCCCCTGGTATTGCCAGAAACAGCCTCGTGAATGGCTGAACCAACGCAATAAGCGTAGTTTGGTGACGTTCAGGCTGTGTTATGTGAAAGGTTATCTGAATTGAAGGAAGGTTTCCTCAGACCTGAGGCCATTGTTCTGCCTGAAAGTGCAGTTGTGCCTAACGAGAACATCATCTCGCCCCCGCCTAACCAGTTTACTCACAGGATTAAACGATCACAGTCGTTTTACTACGACCGGGCACAACAGGCCAAACAATCTGCGGGGAAGTTCACTGCAGGCACTAAAGTGGTGCTTATGGTGCACGATGGTGGTAAGTACTGTCGGGTGGTCGACGGACAAGGTCTGTACGTTGAGGTTGAGTACAGTAGCCTGGAAAAACTATGATGAACCGGTTGTTGGCACCGGGCGAAGGACTTTGAAAATGATAAAGGATGAAAATGGGCGGCTCAGCCGCCCATTTTCATCCTTTATCATTTTCCCGCTTGGGATTCTACGCCTGCCGAGGGTAAATCCTATATTCGGGATTACTCATCGTTTCTCTGTACAACAATAATAATGATCTGGGGCATTTACCTCACGGAAGTGCCAGCAGGCACTGCTTCCTCTGGCTGGCGCTCAGGCGTGGGAGGCGGTACTGCCGCTGCCGTTACAGGTTGCGGCGAGGCTTCGACCGCAGGCTGAGGCTTCGGAGCGCGAGGCGCGTTCTTGGGGGGCTTCGCGGAGACCACCATAGTCATGCTCTTCCCCTCCATCTTCGCGGGGGCTTCAACGACCAAACTCTCGCCTAACATAAGGCGCACCTGCTCCAAAACGTCGCGGCCCAGGTTGGTGTGGGCCATCTCCCGGCCCTTGAACTTGACCGTCAGTTTTACCTTGTGACCCTCATCGAGGAAGCGGCGCACCATCCTGGTCTTGGTCTCAATATCGTGGTCGTCAATCTTGGGGCTGAAGCGCACTTCCTTGAGGACTACCTGCTTCTGGCTCTTGCGCGAATCTCGTTCTTTCTTCGTCTGCTCATAACGGAACCTGCCGTAATCCATCAGCTTGCACACGGGTGGGTTCTCATTTGGCGCGACCTCTACCAGGTCGAGTCCCCTCTGGCGGGCAAGAGCGAGTGCGTCGCCGGTGAACATGAGCGTGTTTTCGCCGTTATCTCCAATAAGCCGTATCTCGCGTGCTCGGATACGTCCATTTACACGAAAGTCTCTGGTGATATCTTTTCTCCTTTGGTTTGGGTTTAGTCAGAAATATCTCGCCCCAGGGAGGGCTGATATTGAGTCTACATTATCACATCTGAGCGCGAACGTCAATAGGTAATTCGGCGGATTTTTATCGGTAGTAGTTGGCTCGTGGCGCTGACAAACCGCGACCGCCCTTTGTATCTACAGCTTATATCGAAACTAGGCCAGCTACGTGTCATTCTGAGAGGGTGTACAAGAACTGTAATCATTAGCTTGTCATTCTGAGCGGAGCGAAGGATCTAAAACTCTATCCATACGTCCAAGCTTGGAGATTCCTCACTACGTTCGGAATGATAGGGAGAGGAGTCTTGTCCTTGTCAAATAAGGCTTCAGATTTTCTCTCTTTTGCCTAGAAATATCTACGGCACTTATCTTTGTTTTGTTGCACAGACACTACCTTCTGCTAGCTAGAAACTGGAGTCAATTCAACGCACCGTATATAGCTCGTAGACAGGTATGCCGTCTCGTTGCTTGAAGGTCATGTCCGGGACGGCTTCTTTACCCGCGTTAGCTACTTCTTTAAGGAAAGCCTCGCGGCGAGGGTATGCCGTGCCCTGGTCAATATGGAATAGATAGACCGTCTTTTCGTCCTGGATGAACTCTCGGAGACTGGAATAGAACTCAGGCGGTGGCTCTTCACTCAAGCCGTAGCCTTCGATAGCCATCACGCGCTCGTTGCTGATGAACTGCAACGGCCTGCGGAAACCCCAATCCATAGCCACCACTTTGTAACCTGCTTTGTCGATCTGGAGGTATTTGTCCAGCGAATATATAGCGTTTGAGAAGGTCGAAGCCCCCCCCAACATGGCGAGGTCGTGGTGGTAAATACCGTCAACTGCGGCATCTCCCACGACGATAGCGCCTACCAGAAGGGTCGCCGGGATCGCTCGCATCCACGCCCATGATTGAACTCTCACGCTTCTCTGCCCGCCAATCTCTAATGCTTCCCGTAAGCTCGATAGCGAAAGCGGCGATGATTATCTGCGGCAGCGGTAGCACTATCACGAGATGGGTGCTCCACAGGCCGGAAACGGTCACCGTGCTCTGGACTACCAGCAGACCTATTAGCGAGAGCGCGGCGACCGTAGCACGCTGGTGGCGCACCGGGTCTTTGTCCACGCCGAGAACTATAAGAAGTCCCGCGCCCGACAGCAGAAAGATAATGCCCGCCGAGTCTATGGGCCACAGTCCGAGGAATGCCCCAGGCGCAGGCCCTTCCGGTCGCCCCGCCCCTCCAAACCACCAGAGTGCGCCCGCTATAGCCATGATGGCAAGTAATACCCACCCGGCGGGAGCTACACTCTCGTCGCTACCTAGTGCTACTAGACTGAGCATAATTACGCCCGCCAGACTCAGAATAATCGTAATAAGAATTCAAGGGCGTGCCTAGTGAGCCGGAGGTCCCCGTTATCGCCTGCAAGAATGCAATTGCGAGCGCGCTCGTGAGCAGGACCGCGGAAAAGCCGAAGCTCTTACCCAGGATGCGGCGGTCGGTTGACGACCCCCTGCGTATGAGCACCAGCGCGATGAGGCCAATAGCTGCTACCGCGAAGATGGCAGGGGCGACAGGGTTGGCATGTGGCTGCTGATTTACTCCCTGGAACCAGAAGTAGCCGCCGTCCATCAAGACCTTGAATGCGTCAACTTCGGTCCACAGGTTACGTATGATGGCGGTATTGTCAACTCCATGCGAGGTAGTGCCTGGCCCCGAAAGGGTCTGGCGCAGGAGGTTGATAGTGCCGCGTGTCAGTATGTTGTAGAGGATGAATGGGAGGGCACCCAGCGAGAAGGCCAGCAAGCTGAAGAATACGACACGCGCTCTCGTACCGATGCTTTCTCTAATGAGGCGAAGATGCCGCCACAACAGGCGACCCCACAGGACAAGCGCCGTGAGAATAATCGCGCTTATGAACCAGAGGAAGAGCAGCTTGGTGGTGAGGCCCAGGCCGAGGAGGAACATTCCCAGGTAGAGCCGCCAGTATCCTCCTGTCGGATGCCTGCGCAGCCATGACGTGAAGGCGAGCAGCGCGCCTGTGGCAATGGGCACTACCACCGACACCACGTACACACCCAGTCTGCTCCAAAAGACCCACGCAGGCGATATAGCCAGCAGCAACGCGCTTATGCGCCCAACGCCTCGCCCAAACCACGCTCGCCCCAGGAAGTACGTCAACACGATGCCCAGGACACCCACCAACACCGTCATCAACCGCAGGGAAATGACATTTACCCCCCCGAGCGCGAAGAAGGGGAGAGCCAGGTAAGTGTAGGTGACGCCCTGGTACGCGCTGCTCGACATGAGGGGCAGACGCAGCCCTCCGAGATCGGCACATCCCCCTGTAGCTCGACGTGGTGGCCCAGCACCATCTGCATGGCAGGTATAACGTCGTATGCTTCGTCGGTGTAGAGGCCGGGGAGGTCAAGTTGGTAAAGAGAGAGGACGAGGAAGATAAGGCAGGAAAGCCCGACTATGACGAAATCGAGCAGGGCTTCGCGTTTGTCTGAGGGGATGGTGCGTGATATGGGGGAGCTTACAGTTTCGCCTTGCTCCAATGGGTTGGCGGCAGAGATCATCCCCCTATTTTACCCTTTGTAGCCCACTTTCCGCTTGCTGCCTGGTGGCTGGGGATGTTGCGGTGTTGAGAGCCTGGGTGAATGCTTGTAGCGCGTCTGCTCGAATCCCTAGCTCCTCATAGGTAAGGCCAAGGGAGAGCCACGCATCAGCATAAGTGGGGTTGATCTCGGTCGCTCGTATTAGCGCAGCAATGGCATCTCGATGCTGGCCCCTGTTGCGATACGCGATGCCTCTCCCCGCCCACGCTTCAGCGAAGTTGGGCACAGACGCCGTTGCCTTCTCGAAAGCGCCGAGAGCACCTCCGGTGTCACCACGTTGCAACAGCGCCTTACCCTGGTTATATAACGCCGCAGCCCACCTCGGGCGAAGTTGCATGGCGCGGGAGTACTGGCGCAACGCTTCATCCCAATTGCCGAGTTGGGCATAGGCATCCCCTGCATACAGGTGGGCTTCAGCGAAATTTGAGTCAAGCGCGAGGGCATCACCAAAGAGCTTGGTCGCCTTTGCGTAGTCCCCGGCCAGGAGGTACGCACGGCCCTTGCCCGTCAGAGCGGCTGGCTGCTGTAAGCCTGTGAGAAGTGCGCTATCGAAGACGGTTACAGCATCCGAGGAGTTGCCCTGCCCCAGGTAAGCCTCTCCCGCTGCGAATAGACCTGATGGGTTCTTTGGGTCCGCCTGCGTTGCTCTAGCTGCCAGGTCAAGAGCACCTGCGAAGTCGCCCTGGGCTGCATACACCTGCGAGGCTAACGCCAGGGCCTCCACATACTGCGGGTAAATCTGCAAGGCCGTGCCAAGTGACGCGAGCGCGCCTGCACGGTCACCCAGAGCCAATTGGGCAGCCGCTTTCCACCTGTAGGGTTGCGGGTCGCTTCCCCGCAAATCGATTGCTGCCTGGCTTATCTTCATCACTTCTGAGTAGTTATCATCAAAGAATAGCGCCCTCGAGAGACGTGTTAACGCTTCGAAGTGGGAAGGGTTGCGCTCAATCGTCGCCTGGAACTGCTCTATGGCGGACGCCCAGTTCTGCTGCGCTTCAAGCGCAAGCCCCAGGAAGAAGTGGGCATCGTCCCGCGAAGGGTCCGCGCCGACTGCCTGTCTCGCCTGCTCGACCGCTCCCTCCATGTCTCCTTTTCCGAAGAGGAGTTGCGAATAAGCAATGTGGCCGTCAACGTTCTGCGGCGCGAGGCTCGTGAGTTGCCCGAAGAGCGTCTCGGCCTCAGCGACCTCTCCCGCCAGCACAAGGAGTTCTAGCCGCGCCTAAGAGTGCACGCGGGTCATTTGGCTGCACAGCCAGCGCTTGCTTGAACTCGGCCAGCGCTTCCGGGTGGCGGTTCGCTTGCTGTAGTAGCTCGCCCAGGTTGGCGTGGGCTTCCCACAGGTCGGGGTCAGCCAGGGCTGCGCGAAACTCTGCCTCAGCCTCTGCTGGGTTGCCCAACAGCCTGAGGAACTTACCGCGCCACAGGTGGTCGCCGGGAGCCTGGGCCGCGAATTGCAAAGCCTGCTGCAAGCTGGCGTTGGCCGACTGCGCATCACCCGCTGAAGTGTAAAGCCTGTATAGCTCCTCGTACGCGGGGTAATATTTCTGGGTATTGGCGGCCAACTCGGTAATCGTCTTGATAGCCTCCGGGATGTTGCGTTGGGCTTCCTGTAGGCGTGCGAGGGCAAGATACGGCTCCGGCGCGGTGGGGTCAATCTGGCGGGCTGTGGAAAGGGCTTGCGCGCCCTTCCCCGTATCCCCTATCTGCACGTACACGCTTCCTAGCTGCACCGGGATGTCGGCACGGCGCGGGTCGAGACGGGCGGCCTCCTGTAACTTGCCTATCGCTCGCTCATAGAGGGTCGGTTCGCCTCGTATGTTACGCCATACGCCTCCAAGGAAGCTTTCAGGCGGCTCGTTACGCGCCTTGTCCGCCCAGGCCATCCCCTGGTACAGGTAAACGCCTGCCAGCTCGCGGTTGAGGGCCAGAATGCCCTCGGTCGCGACTTCGGCGCTCACGGCATCCTCTGCCAGTTGAGCGCGGCCTTCTTCGGAGCGTAGCGCGCCTATCCAGTCCGAATAGAGCCTGGCAGCGTTGCCTAGCGCACCCTGTGCGTCGTCGGGCTGGGCCAGCATCAGGCGCACGAGGCCCATCAGGCGATACGCAGGTGCGGCGTCCGGGGTGCGCACAAGTAAAGCTTCAATCTCGGCGCGGGAAGCGTCGGGCTGCGACTGGCGATACAATACCTCTGCCTTGTCCAGCCTTGTGAGTGCGTAGTCTGGATCGAGACGCATAGCTTCATCGAGGTCTGATACCGCTTGCGTGAACTCTCCTCCGGAGCGGTAGCGAGTGCGCGCCCGCACCAGGTTCGCCCGCGCCAGGACCATGTTCGACGAATCCCTGCTGGCGATAGCTCGCTCCGCCGCAGCCCGCGCGCTTCCCCAATCCGATATTCCGAGGTGAGCAATGCCGAGATTGACCATGCTCTCAGGCCAGGCTGACCCCGCCGCTTCCATCTGCTGGAAAAGTGGGACCGCCTTGCCTGGCTGCCCGGCGGCTACATTGGCGGTTGCTTCTGTGAAGCGAGCGATCTCGCCGGAGCCATTGCCGTCATCTAGGGTGGCTTGCGCGCCATATGCGGCTGTGGCGGCTGCTGAGTAGTCCCCCGCACGCAGGTATGCCAGCGCCAGGGTCAGAGGCACCAGAGGGTCGGTCCCAGCTTCGGGCACAAGGTAGACACGCGCTGCCTGGGGAAAGATTAGCGCGCCCGTGTCCAGGTTGGTGTATCGCTGCCATGTTTGCTGCCCTGCTGAGAAGCCGGGTGCGAACGCGATAGAGGCCGTAATCGCGCCGGACGGTCCCATATCTCCCCACCATAGGAAGTCCGCACCGAGCAGTGCTCGTTCCGCTTCGGCCTGTTCCGGCGTTAGAGGGTTGGCCTGTGTCAGTCTCACCGCGACGTCTGCCCTTCCAGATGCCGCCACCGACCTTGCTATGTCATTCGCCAGCGTTTCTTTGAGGCTCGATTTAGGTGCGGTACTCTCGAAGCCCGCTATGCCGACCACCATGCCACTTCGAGGGGAAGATTGAGGCCTAGAGGTAGTCGCCAGGGCGACTACAATTGCCACTCCGAATACCATTGTAGATAGAAGCGCAAAAGCGATCACCCCCCGCCCCATACGTGGCATCTTCGCGCGTTGCGTTCCAGGGGCATTTGCCGTTACGTTGCGCTTCCCAGGTCGCGGCTGTCCAGCCCCCAGAGTGCGTATCCTGGAGATAAAGATAAGCCCCGGCGTACTCGGCTTTGGTCCTGTGACCTTCTGGATGGAGCTTGGGAAAGCGGACCTGGGCTGGATTGGAGTGGCATCCGGGTCCTCCTCTATCAGGGCAGTAGTGCGGTCTGGGAAGAGGTAGGGCGCGCTAATGCGTTTGCGTCGCGCACGCTCGAAGAGCAGCGTTGCTATACCCAGGACTAGCAAGAGCGCGCCTACAATTGCCAGGCATCCTAAGTCCATCACTAATCCTTGTTTGAGGTATGGCCTTCAAGGGCCTCACGTTGGGCGTTAGCGCGTCTCTGCTCGGCCCAATCGGCCATGCGCTGCTTCAGACGTGCCTCGTAGCCCCGGTCGGTTGGACGGTAATACCTTCTCCCTCGGAGGGAGTCTGGGAGGTGGCTCTGCTCGATCTGGCCGCCTTCGTAGTCGTGCGCGTACTTGTAGCCTTTGCCGTAACCGAGGTGCTTCATCAGCCCGGTCGGAGCGTTCCGAAGGTGCATTGGCACAGGGTCGTTGCGCGTGCGGGCAACGTCGTCACGAACGGCGCTGTAAGCTGTATATAGGGAATTGCTCTTTGGGGCGAGCGCCAGATAAACAGTGGCCTCAGCCAGTGCCAGGTTCGCTTCGGGCATACCCATGAAATGTGCTGCTTGCTGGGCGGCTACACATACAGTGAGGGCGTTGTGGTCTGCCATCCCCACGTCCTCCGTCGCCATTCGGATGAGCCTCCGCACGACGAAGAGGGGGTCTTCTCCCGCTTCGAGCATCCGAGCGAGCCAGTACAGCGCGCCATCGGGGTCAGAATCGCGTACTGATTTGTGCAGTGCGGATATGGCGTCATAATGCCCCTCTCCGGCGCGGTCATACTGTAGCCATCGCTGCTGCGCGGCGTCCTCGACGGTGGCGAGGTCCACGTGGCGGTATCCGTCCTCTCCTTCAGGCGTCGAGACGGCGGCTAGCTCCAAAGTGTTCAGCATCGAGCGAGCATCGCCGTCGGAGATAGTGAGGAGATGCGAGCGAGCCTCGTCCGACAGGTGCACGTTAAGCGTACCCAGGCCGTTATCGTCCGAGACGGCGCGCTCTATAAGCTTTTCGAGGTGCTCTGTCCCCAGAGCGTGGAGAACTACAACGCGGGAGCGCGATAAGAGCGCGGAGTTCACTTCGAAGGAGGGATTCTCGGTCGTCGCGCCGATGAGAGTAACGGTCCCGTCTTCCACATAAGGGAGAATTGCGTCCTGCTGGCTCTTGCTGAAGCGGTGGATTTCGTCAATGAAGAGGATAGTGCGCTGAGCGCTCTCTCGATAGCGTTCGGCTGCCTCTTTTACGATTCTACGGAGGTCTGCTACACCTGCTGAAACTGCGCTTACCGGGGAGAAATGGCTCCCGGTGGTGTTGGCGATGACGCGTGCCAGCGTGGTCTTGCCACTCCCTGGCGGTCCCCACAGCACGAGCGATGGCAAACGATCTGCCTCGATTGCTTTCCGTATCGTCTTATCAGGCCCAAGTATGTGCTCCTGCCCGACAATATCATCCAGGGTCGTAGGGCGCATCCTCGCGGCCAGAGGCACATCAAAACGGCTGCCAGCGGCTTGTTGGTCAGTAGAATCCGTGCGTGAATTAGAACGTTTGTCCATACAGTAATTATAACATAAGGCGTGCCGTCAGGTGCTGTTTTCCCCACGCTTAGAGCGTAGAAAGAAGCGTTCCTGAAAGGGGAGAAATAGCTCCTGTAGGGGCAGGTCCCCGTGCCTGCCCTGGGATAGCAGCCGAGTCCTGGCACAAACAGGGCAGGCACGGGGACCTGCCCCTACCCACATATTTTGCCCAGTGTGATTAAGTCCGTCGACCGCCAGCCCGAAGTAACGAATCAGAGTGCTCGACTGTTGTATAATCGACACTATATGTTATGGAAGGAGCGGGAAGAGCGTGGCACAGACAAAAGTGGTGATCGCGGACGACGATCCTATCATCCGCATGGACCTGCGGGAGATGCTGGCAGGCATGGGGTATAACGTGGAGGGAGAGGCGGGCGACGGCAAGACGGCGGTGGACCTGGCGCGTAAGGGCCACCCCGACCTGGTGATTATGGACATCAGGATGCCCTGAGCTTGACGGCATAGAGGCCGCGCGCATCCTCACGAGCGAGAGGATCGCCCCCGTGCTCCTCCTGACGGCCTACAGCGAGCCGGACCTGGTGCAGCGTGCTGCCCAAGCGGGGGTCATAGGCTACCTGGTGAAACCGTTCAGGGAGGCGCAGCTTGGCCCGGCAATCGAGGTGACGCTTGCGCGCTTCCGCGAGTTCGAGCAGGTGCACAAAGAATTGGGCGACGTTCGAGAAGCGCTCGAAGCCCGAAAGATGATCGAGCGGGCAAAAGGCATCCTCATGTCAAAGTCGGGTCTGTCGGAGCCGGAAGCGTTCCGCCGCATCCAGAAGCACAGCATGGACACCCGCAAAACAATGCGTGAGGTCGCAGAGGCAATCGTGCTTGCGAGCGAGATGGAGCATGAAACGTGATTGCGTGATTGATTAAAGAACGCAAAGACACGAAGAACACAAAGATATACTAATGGTAACGCCCAGATTGATGTGTATAGGATTATACCGAATATGTCGCTCGAACGAACTAACTATAAAATCTTCGTGGCCTTTTATCTTTGTGTTCTTTGTCGTCCTTTGTGATTTCCGTCGCGTCTTAACGACCGTGCAGCGATGAACTGTCCTTCCTTGACCTGGAAGAGGTGGAGGTGGGCGCGCTGGTCCTGGAGGTCGCCGTTCTGGTCGAAGGCGATCTTGCCGATGAGGCTGTCTGTATTGAGGTTCTTCATGACCTCCTTTATGCGGGTGGGGTCGATGGAGTTGGCGGCGCGCATCGCTTCAAAGATGGTCATCGCCGCTACGTAGCCGCCGGAGGAGTTGCCGCCGGGGTTGCGCTTAAACGCTTGCCCGGTATGAGGCTACCCAATCGCGGTCGCTGCCCTGGCTGGACTGGGCGATGTTGGGGAAGAATGAGGAGACGTAAGCTCCTTCCCCCGCAGAGCCTGTCTGCGTGATGAACTCCGGCTGAAATAGCGTGTCGCCCCCAACGAACGCGGCTTTGATGCCCAGTTCCTTCATCTGGGAGAGGATGATTATCCCCTCCGGGAGAACTCCCCGCGTAAAAGATGCCATCGGGGGCCTGGTCCTTAATCTCCTGAAGTGTAGCCGCGAAATCCTTCCCGCCCCTCGTAATATCCTTCACCGCTATGGGCGCGACGCCCTGGCTCGTGGCGCTATCCTTGAACTCCTTGCCCAGGCCCTTGCCCGTAGGCCGTATTCGCCTGGATTACAGCTATCTTCTTCAGATTGAGATTCTTGATCATGAACTCGGCGAGGTATGGACCCTGGGTGGTGTCTCGCGGGCAGACCCGGAAGACGGTATCCAGGTTTCTGCTGGTGAGGGTTGGGTTGCTTGAGGTTGGGCTTATCTGGACTATGCCTGCGTTATGGTACACCACTGAAGCGGGAATAGAGACGCCGCTATCCTTGTGCCCAACCACCGCCACAACACCTTTCGACAGCAGCTCGTTGGCGACAGGCTCTGCCTTCGCCGGGCTGGCAGCGTCATCTGCCGTGACTATCTCTACTTTGTTACCGAGGATGCCGCCGTTCGCGTTCACTTCATCAGCGGCAAGCTGCGCGCCCTGCCAGATCTGTATGCCACCGTCTGCCGTATCCCCGGTGTACGGCGCTGCCACACCGATTTTGACCGTCCCAGTGAATACGGGCGTCGGCTTCGCACCGCTATCGCACGCCGCAAGAAGCATGGTAGACAGCACGAGGAGCGCGAGCAAATAGCTCGATGCAACGCTCTGCGTGCGATTGAAGAATGTGCTTTTGCTATTTAGCGGTAGTCTTGCGAACATCATTTCAGCTAATTGCTCAGCCCGTAGACCTCGTCGAGCGCGTTTGATGTGGCTTTCAGGGCTTCAACTTCCTCTTTCAGTGTGTTAGACACTTCATCGGTTGTGCTGGAGAGACTGAGCACTTCGGACGACTTGATACGAAGCACTTGCGACAGGATTGTGTCAAGGGTGCTCAGTGCATTGTCAAGTTGGGCGTGCCAGCGGTCGAGCGCGTTCTTGATGTCGGTGAAATTCTTTAGCTGCTCGCGCTTGCCTTCGAGAGTGGCACGGTACTGGTCGCGGGAGAACTCGTCCCCGGTCGTTTCAACGATGCGCTCAAGCCTGCGTACGTCTTCAGAGAGCGCGGTCACGTTTACTTTGGACGATTGCAAGGAGGTGAGAAGACTTTGCGCCTTCAGAGCGATGTCGTAAATGGTCCCTACAAGCTCATTGAGATCATTCGTGGAGTCGAACAGCGCCTTACGTATGCTCGGCTCCGAGGTGTCCGATACAGCGGCTTCTATACGCTGCCTGGTATCGATGGCGCGCTGCATAGAGTTGCGGTAGCTACCGGTCAGCTTATTCAAATCAAACTTGCGCGCGCGCTCCGGGTAGAGGGTCTCATTGAGCACCCGCCTCGAACTCAGGTTGGGTCCTGTAGAGAGCTATAGACTATGAACGCGTAGAAGAGCACCCCCACACCCACGAACCAGGGGCTGACCGCGATTGCTACGCCAGCCGTGATAAGTATTATCGCGATAGCCATCGGCTGCGTCATAGCGCGTAGCAGTAAGATGCGTAGCTGTTGTGCCCTGGTTGGTTGTGTCTGCCTTGTCGCCATATCGTTATACGTCCGTAATCTGTACGAATCCCGTGAGCCACAGTAACATCGCCAGGAGTAGGAGCGTTACCACGACGAGGGAGAATATGAGGTCGATCCTGCGCTTGATCGGGCGCAGCACGGCAGCGCGCTCCGCCAATGCTTTTGTGTTGTCTATGCCCTGGAGCCATGCCGTATCGATAGCGCGCTCCAGGTTGGGTCGCAGCCCGTACAGACCTGCACACGCGGCGATAATCAGTAACCACCATTCGAGGTCCGACAGGTTGTATCTGAAGAATGCGATAGACCATAACCCTGCAAACCACGTCCAGCAGCCGGATCGGGTCAGCGTTTGCAGAGTTATATAAAGCGGTATGCTCTTCTGGGTCTTTTGGGAACCTGGAGCCGGTTCTTTCAACTTCTACCTCTGAAATACGGTCATCAGGCGGTTAATCACTTCGCCGGAGGGTGGGTCCGCGATTGCGCCGCGCGGGATGTCGTATCTGTAGCCCCGCATCTTTATATTTATTGAAGGGGTTATTGGCGTCGTTGTTATTCAGGATAGGCACATCAGGGTTCGCGGACGGAACCCCGCATTCAGCGCTCCCTGTTGCACCTGTGGACTGTAGAGGTATCTCATAAACAGGAGCGCCGCATCCTTCTCTTCGGCTGTAG
>CAWEQU010000001.1:0-61746 GCA_963811305.1 uncultured Chloroflexia bacterium | reverse complement strand
AAAACGTAAAGCGTGAGAGACGGAACCGCCAAGAAGCCAAGAGCGCCAAGTCTCGCCAAGACGGATGAGGGGGCGGCCCACGCTGGAATTTAAGGCGATTTTATGGGCAGTGGGACAATACCATAGGGGTTCTTAAGCGTGCGTGGTCTACTATAGGGAGGCACGTGGTTATATATTTTTGCGCAAATATTCAGATGCAATAAATAAATGAACGGCAGCTTGATATAGAGCTTTAGAGGAGCAGTCGAAAAGTCATGATATTCAGAGAAGGAATAAGTAAAGGGGTAGCCGCGGTTGTGCTCACGGCCACGGCGATGCTGGCGCTTTCCGCACCGGCCGCGCTGGCTGATAGCCCGGAGGCGATCCCGGCGGGTACGTGGACCAGGCAAGCCCAGGAGCACCCACTAGAGATAGTGGATTTCGCGATCACCGACCCGCAGCATATATGGGGAGTAGGTGCCTACGGGCGCGTATTGCGCACGACTGACGGCGGTGCAAACTGGAACCCTTATAACGTGAACAACGTTTCGGCGGTACTGCACAGCGTCGATTTCGCGGACAATCAGACCGGCTGGACGGTTGGAGAAGGCATGTCGGGCGGTGGGCTGGTGTACAAGACGACGAACGGCGGCGAAAGCTGGTTTCAGCAGAACGAGCCGAGCGGCCAGCGCGTCTTTGGCGTCGATGCCATTAGCCCGGAGACCGTGATGATAGTAGGTGGGGGCACGAGCTTTACGATAGCGCGCCGCTCTACCGATGGTGGACAAACATGGCAGTTCATGGATGTGCCTTTGAACGATGGCATATTCCTCGACATTTTCTTCCTGGACAGTAGCATAGGTTGGGTAGTGGGGCTGAACGGAGGCATCGCCAAGACCACGGATGGCGGCCTTACATGGACGCGTCAAGCTGCTCCACCAGCTGGGGCATGAAAAGGGTCCACTTTTCGGACGGGCAGAATGGGTGGGCAGGCGGCTACTACGGTATGCTGTTGCACACCACCAACGGCGGCCGACATGGATCCAGCAGAACCCTCAGCTCCCGGAGTATACACACGTGCTGGGCGTGGCCGCGGTAAGCACGCAGGTCGCCTGGATATCAGGATATGGCGGTGGCGCTCAGTCGAGGCCGTTCGTCAAGCAGACCACGGACGGTGGGGCTACATGGGTCAACCTTACGCCTTCTGTTGGGCCGTACGATGGATTTGCTTCGGCGCTCTTCCTGGACGAAGAGAACGGCTGGGCAGCGGGCGCGGCTGGATTGTGGAATCGTCAAGGCTCCACTCCACCGACACCCGGAGCTACAAACACAGCTATACCGACGGCAACAAGGACCAGCACGGCTGTAGCTACACAGACACCTGTTGCGACTTCGACCGCTGTAGCTAGCCAGACGCCTACAGCTACGCGAACAGCGACAAACACGCCGGTAGCGACTTCTACATCAATGCCGACTTCAAGCCCCACGGTTGGCGCGAGCAGCACGGCTACGGCAGTAGCGACAGCCACGCCGCAGGCTTGCCAGGTAACGTTCAGCGATGTGACGCCGGCAGACTACTTCTACGAAGGGGTTAGGGATCTGGTGTGCAGGGGCGCGATCACCGGGTATGCGGACGGCACTTTCCGCCCGTATGCCAACGCCACCAGGGGGCAACTGACGAAGATCATCACGCTCGCAGAGGGCTGGGAGATAGACCTATCGAACGCGCCTCACTTCTCGGACGTGCAGCCCGGCTCGACCTTCTATACCTATGTGGAGACGGCGTTCAACCGGGGGGTCATCAACGGCTATGGGGACGGCACATTCCGCCCTGGCAACAACGTGAGCCGGGGGCAGATAGCCAAGATAGTGGTGCAGGCGCGAGGCTGGGAGCCGGTAAGCGAAGGGCAGAGTTTCTCGGACGTAGCGCCCGGCAGCACCTTCCACCCGTTCGTGGAGGCCGCTTATATGCACGGTATCATCAATGGCTACTCGGACGGTACGTTCCGGCCAGGGGCTAATGCCACCAGGGGGCAGATCGCTAAGATAGTGCACCTGGCGCTCAGGTAGGCTGGCTACACAGTTGCTTTAGCGCAAAGCTAGAGGTTAATGGTGAAGGGGAGCACTCCAATTGGAGTGCTCCCCTTCGCTGATTTCTCTCATTTCTACGATACGCTTAGCGAAGCAGAACGGCAAGTTTCGCAAGCACTTCATCAAGCGCAAGCTGAGGGAGAGCACAGACAAACATAGCACGCCGTGCTCGCCAATCGAGGCTCTTCACCTGGTCAGCGAGTATTACGCCTGTAATTGCAAGACCGTTTGGGATCACAACTTCGAATGGATAACCTTTGGCTTGGTTAGTAATCGGGCACAAAATCGCAAATCCAACTTTGCTATTGTAAGCGGAGGGAGAGAGAACAAGGGCAGGACGATGACCAGCCTGCTCGTGACCTGCCTGGGGATCGAAATCTAGCCAGACAATATCGCCTCGTGCAGGGGTATAAGAAGATCCTACCACGCTTCGTTGCCTACCGGACGACCTGTGGTGACTTCGGAATGCACGTTATCAGGCGTGATCTCAGCGAGTAGTTGCTGTAGGTCGTAAGCCGGCACGTTGACGGCCTCTGTAACGAGCTTGCCGTCTACTATTGAGAGCGCAACATCGGTGTTTTGATCCCAATGCAATTTGTCGGCATATTCTTTCGGTATGCGGATCGCTAGGCTGTTGCCCCATTTTTGAACGCGGCTCATATGCTATCTCCTAGGCGCTGATGTAGATACATTGTGTCTACGTGATTATAGCACGTTGGTTGCGAGATGGTTATTCTGAGAGCACCTGCCGATTGAAATCAGGGGCTACGCAAACGAAGTCCGCCTTCGCGGACTGTCTCGTGAAAAGACGGTTGGCAAAAGCGGACTTGGGTTGACTATAACGACCAAAAAATAACACGCCAGCGAAGCAAGTGCATGAGTGTAGCGAGCACGTATGTCTGTTAACTTACCGATTGCAGCAACTCGATTGTCTCTAAATCTATTTCCACCTGCAATAATTCACTTTGCAGTTTTTGCTCTAGAGACTTATGTTCGACCAATATCCGGATAGCATTAAATCTCCAACCATCATCAGAATGATAACGGGCAATGTTTTCCAACGCAGTAATACATCTATCTCTGTTCTTTTGGAAGTAAGTTTCTAGCACAGCATCCCACTCCTCGAAAGGCAAGTCTTCGAGAAATTCAACATAAGTATCCAGATCATCGGCAGTATCAAGTTCGTACAGCGCGTCCCCCATTTCGGGATGGAATTGCTCGTCGTAAGGGAATACACGGCGCGCCAATTCTCGCCAGTTAAGTCGAATTGCATCGCCGAGGCTTAGTGTGACAACTCTCAAATTCGCGGCGCTTGCTCTACGTTCGGCACTTCTAGCAAACCCTTTCAGACTAACAAGCATTCCCTCATCAGCACCGATATCGTCCATCATGCCTATAAAAGCCTCTACGTCCTTCACATGGAGCTTTCTCTTGTAGAATTTACATTCAACGGCTAGCATTGGATGATCAAAGTTTTCATCCCTATAGACGACAACATCCATTTGGCGACTGGATTTACTATAGCGGCCCCTTATATCACGCACATCCCGTCGCACTAAGTACAGAGGAGGGCGATAATGGTAATAAAGCATGTTATAGACGGCGTCTTCATAATCTTTCCAAGTTGTCTTTGGTGTCATTTTGGATCGGCTCTTGCATCTTGCTCTTATGCGAAACAGCAGGCTATTGGGCCTGCTGTTTCGCAATCACCATATTTCGTTACTGTAACTTTGCTTATAAATCACGGAAGTGTTTGCCCATAAATTGCGGAGAAGTTGGGCGTTTTGCTCATAAATCACGAAGAAGTACGAAGCTGCTTGATTCCCCTTTGTGTTCAATGGTATATCGTGAATTATGTTAGGAGCCTAGTACGTCTGCTGAATGTAATACCGACCTGCCAGGTTATTGTAGCAGTTCGCTGTGTGAGTTTGCATATAAGTTTGCCTTGTTAGGGGGCATAATATTGCCGCCCCTTAGGGCTAGTCTATGCACAAATCATCACTAATGATAGGATACCATAAGGTACCAAAAATGCCATAAAATTGCCGGAACTTAAATTCGGAGCCATAAGCTTGCCGAAACTTAAGACGCCACGCTAAGGCAGGCCCATACCGGGCAATTTTTTTAACAGGTTCCGGGTAGACCCACAAGCCAATGGGCCCAGGTCGCAGACTTGCGACCTGGGCCCATGTCTGATCGGCAGTTCGAGGAGCACACTCTACTTTGTGGGTTAAATAGTTGAGAAGGCGAAACGAAAGGGCCGAAAACTGCCGAAATCACGGAGCGTAGGGCGAAAATTAATTTTTAAGAGAGCGAAAACGTACGTAAGATCATACCGGTCGATTTTTTTCGAGTTCATCGGCTATAAGAAGGTTAGGATTGCGCTCCTAGACTTAGCAAAGCAATCAAAGGGCGCAAGATCCTACGAACAAGAAGCTTTAAGCTAAAGTACGCAACGGGTTCTTGTTGAGAACCGAAATCTAGGCTGACACAAGGATCTCTAGCCTATGCGCACATCTCCGAAGACTTCGACCTGAACTCACCAACCCTGGCGTGAAGAACCCCAAGACGCATAACGTCCAGGTTGGTAGGCTGTTCGCCTTCGCTCCCTGTGCCCATCCCATGGGGCTCCTTACGCGACCAGTACAGAACAGGAAAATTAGATCCGGTGATCGAGTACCGACCTAATGGCCCGACCCATAGTTGTAGAACTCAAGTACACAAGTGGATCATGTGGCGCAGTCAGTTTGTTCAAGTTCGGAAGCTGCCCGATGGACTTGATATCCTCTACTCGCCGTTCATCATCACAGCAGTAGAAGGAGGACAAGTTGGGAACGATAGCAACGAAGTCGTTCTCATCGTAGACATTGATCCACCTAGGCAAGCCCGGTGGAAATGGAGTAGCACCGTTAGCATCCGCAACGTACCGCCTAATAGTCGGTAATCCGAGCGGGGATCCGAACGTAATGAAAGCCTCAACGGGTAGACCGGGGTTATGCATGAGCACATCATAGCCAACAATAGTACCCATACTGTGTGCCAAGAGTAATACAGAACCACCTACTTGCCTTATGGTATTTGTTAGTCGCGCCATAGCCTTCTCGCGCAGATCGGCGTCAGATAGATACTGCGCAACATCCCTGACCAGCAAGCGTAACACCAGTTGCCCAACGGCTAGTCGAGCATCCAATAGGCGGATTACTTCAGACAATATATCACGCCCCCAGCTCTCCCCGTAGTCCTCGCTCGGCAGGCCCAATGCTTGAGCCATGTTAAGTGCTAAAGCAGTTTCAATGCTAATCAGTTTTCCATAGGTTGATTTATTATCATATGCCTCATCACCTGAATCGGCGTGCCAGAGATCGGCATAAAATGCGAACTCGACAGGGATATTGTCGAAATACGGGGCAGCGACCCGCTGTAATCCCCACTCAAGAGCCTCTTCCCACTTTTGCTTCTCTGTGGCTGGGATCCGGAAGGCCTGGCCCCGGCCGTGGGTTAGCACTATTGTAATAGGTGGTTTTACTTGCATAGTTCCCCCTGTAGAGTTGGTTCATAATTACATTACACCTGAGAAATCGACATGAACACTCTGCTTCCTGCATGAAGCCATCAATGAAAGTGGAATGAACTATGGGCCGCTCGCATGACTTGAAGCAGTGGCCAATTGCTTCTTGAAATCTGTAACCACCTGCTGCTTGGTGGAGCGGTCGATCTTATCTGTGATCAAACTCCATTTCCAATTACCACTGCCCACTTCATGACGACTATTGTGGCCGATCCACTTACCCTCCATCTTCTTACCTCTGACATCCAGTGCAAACTGAAAGGCTCCATGATAGATCTCACCTGCAACGTTGCTCTGCCAGGTGCCAGTAAAGTATATTTCATAGCGCATTCGCCCTTGGAAGGTATGAGCATGAGTTTCAGGCGCCAGTGTTCGTCCTATCACAACGCTGCCAAATTGCTTCAACTCCACAATTTGGCGCTCGACTATGATTTGTCCCTTACTTCTGTATGAAAATGTGGTGTCCCAAATCCCTTTCACGCCTCTGGGTGGTCGGCGCATCCACGTACCGAGAACCCGAGCTAATAGCAGGTATATGGGATCCGTCGCCAGAATGGTGAGCACGACACCCAATAGAAGAGCAGTTAGCCACAGGAAAACATCATACATGGAGTGTTTTTCAGGTTGAAGTTAGATTCCGGACAAGAGTGTGCCTTTCGAGGTGACTGATTGCCCAATTGCGTTGCTTGTCTTATTCTTATTTAGGTTAATCGCAAACCCGAGTTTAGTCATATGATCTTCGGCAAACAAATCATGCCTTGGTTGGTAGACCTTCTTAACTCCTCAACAAATACTCAGAGATCGACACGAGATCAATTAACGATTAGGCCACCTGTGCTTTCAGGATCTCATCGTAAACGCTGGGGCATTGGCGTTTTATATCATGAAGTACCGATTGAATAAGGACTGCAACCCTTAGCTGGCTCTCGAAATCTTCGCGCTTGTGCATGGCCCTGACGTTCCAAGTTCGTTGGTCCAAGACCGGCGCACCAGAAGTTCCCTGCTCTGTGGGCGCAGAATGCAGAATATTATCGATGCTGTCGGTAACAAACCTAATGAAGTAACCTCCGCTATTCTGCTGTGGTTGTCCCTTAGGGTGCTGGATGACGAATAATGCAGTCGCCGGTGTGAGAGGCGCGTCACGTTCAAGTTGCAGGAAAGGCCTATTGCTAAGTGGATACTCCATGCGGTCTTCTAGTCGGAGCAGAGCATAATCCGAGGTTCGGTCAGCACACTCGAGAGTCGCAACACCATATTGCACTCCCTTGCCTGTATGTGTGTAGTCGAAGGTCAAGAGACTGCTTCCAATTTGCCTGCTTAGATTGCTGTCGTTTGTGCTTCCTCGCTGCAGGACGTGATAACAGGTTAGCACCAGTGCAGGTGCAATGAGCCAGCCAGTGCCTTCTACAGTATGCTGTTTGGGCTCCCCATCCACGATGACGGGGACACTGACGAGCGCGACTGCGCGTGCTCTTTCAAGTACGGTTTCATAATCCACAGTAAACCGCATTGGCTGGCCTTCAGGGTTCGCCTCTCCGACGGTCGAGAAGGGCAGGCCCAGAAACGAAAGTATTCTGCCTCGCGGCGCAGAGGAGTGCTGCTGCACAAAATGGACAATGTTTTGATATTCAGTCAGTTTGCCCATTTGCAGAGCGTTAATGGCTCCGGATGCTCTGTTGCGTGCTTCCAGAAACAGGTCTCCGTCGTGTTGCTTTGCTACCCACCTCTCGTAGTCACGATCTGGTACCGTTAGAAACTCGCGTAACTGTGGCAGATCACCGAGAGTGAACCCTATCATCTCAGCGTAGCCTTCAGTAAATACGCCTATGCCCCACGTTTGCATAAAGTAACGTACGATATGTAGCCTGGTGTACGCCGATACTTTCCAGCCCCTGTGGTAGTCCAAAACGGCATCCAGCATCTCCATGCCGATGAAAGCCTTATTACGAAAGGCAAACGAGTTAGTTTCAACATTAGGAGATGAGATATATGTCTCCCCGTGCGTGTTGCACAGATTCCCCTATGGACGTGAGGCTTTGGTCATGGACGCCTATGCCGAATTTCATCGCCTCGGCAGCTTGGCTCGTAGCACGTTGGTATTCGGTGTTGGACGCAAGTGCTACGTGTTCGGCCAGATGTGCTTTACCACGTTTTTCTTCGCCGATAAGAATTTCTGCCAGACCCATCCTCCAAAGCATCGGTAAGGCCAAGAGAAGAGATTCCTCAGACGAGATTAGAGCATCGCCTTCGGCCTTCTTTAACCGAACTTAGTGTGGATTCGGTGAGATCTATGACGCGCCTATACCTGCCTTCTTGGGAGAGAACTTTGGTCAGGTGAACTTTAGATCGCAGGACCAATGCGGGATCTTTCGACCCCCGAATAACATCGTTGAGACTTCTCGTGGATGGGGCAAGCTGGCCTTCTTGCTGATAACAGACGCCCAACAGGTAGGTTGCCGCGTAAAAGCCTGCCCAGTCCCGGTTTTTACGCGCATTAAGGCGCATTGTAAGTAGCCAAGACTCGGCATCATGGTACTTACCTTCTGCGAGAAAACCGAGGAATCTTGGAAATAGGTTCTCGGCCGCCATGGTGGCGCTACTGTCGAAGTTAGACACTTAACGTAAAATCCCAGTTGTCAATCTTCATCTCCCCAGAGCTTGCTGAGATAAATGCTAACTCACTGTCCTCTCCAAGATCCATTTTACCCCAAAGACAAGGAAGTTCCGCGAAACCTCATTCGCTGAGGCTAGCGCCTTAGGACGGTTATGTAGATCAGGGCAAGGGTTTTCGCAATGAAAGGCATTTGAGGCCCGCTAATAGTTCTATCGGCCCATTTATGCCTGATAACGAGCCGCGCAGTTTTTCGTTCTCGGTAAGAGCAAGCATTACATGAAGATCGTGTCGGAACTGACTCTCAGTCGTAGGATTTCTGAGGTCCATCTCATTTGTATCAATATCAAAAACTGGGCAGAGCCGAAACGCGTTCAGCCATTTGGTAAATAATGCCTCCAGCTGCAGCAGGTGGTTGGCCGGGTACAGCTTCTCATGTTCGCGAAGTCCTCTCTGTTCAATGCGAGTCTTGCACTCTGCTGCTGGGCACGAACAGAAGACAAGAACGCGGGGAACCGAAGCTAATTCCGCTAGCAGTCCGACGGTCTGCCTGAACGCGTAGTAGGCTCGTGTGTCCATCCAGCCGTATCTGTGATATAACTCAGCAAACACATCAACTGCTTCAGCTAGAGACCTATCCTCAACGAGCCCAGGCTTCTCTTCTAGAGCGGCCCGTAGCGCGATTACCTTTTGCGCGAAGAGTGTCGTCTGTACCTCGAAAGCCCATCTTTCGGGATAAGTGAAAAAATCACTGAGATAAGCGGGATCGGACAGCCGTTGGGGCACATACGAGAAGCCCAGTTCACTGGCTATCAGCTTTGCAGTAGTCGACTTCCCACTTCCTAGATTCCCACTCACGCAGATATGATGCATGTTAGTTAATTGAGACATGGTCATAAATCCGAATTTACCCATTATCGCACGCCTGTGAGGTGCGCTAAGTGCCCACCAATGCCGCTGAAATGGGCTGTTCCTAGGCGAAGTTACTGCTCCTCCACGCACGAAAAATGAATTATGACCATGCCTCAGTTAATTGCATGCGGAGTCACAATCCGTATGGTGATCTGAGAGCTTGGATGACAAGGCTCTTCGTTTCTAGGGTTCAACCAATCGTTTTGACTAATCATATCCGGTGCACACTCACAAGATACCAAAGTGCCAGTATGATACCCTAGCAAAGGAAAAACCCGGCCGATCTTTGCAGATTCCACCGGGTCATCAATCTGGTAGCAGTTTACAAAGAACTGGTTCCCAGATTGGGGTGAGTATAGCACAACTAGATAAGGCTGTCAAGACCTTCTGAGGATTCAAAAACATCTTGAAGTAATGTACAAGCAGAAGGGGAGCAATGAGTAATCAGCCGGTTGAGCTCGAAGCCTTTGCTGCTGAATTACCACGAGCAGGACTTTATCTGATCGGTGGCCCCACCGGCTCCGGGAAGAGCGCCCTTGGGCAAGCGATAAGAACATGTCGGAAAGCTCTGGTGGTGGCGATGGACGATTACTTCTTAGATAGAGACCACATCGTGTCCGAAACATCTGAGGAGTATGGATCAGCTCCACAGTGGACGAGCCCCGATGCCTACGACTTGCCTCTGCTGATAACTAACATAACAGAACTCCTGAGCGTCGGGCAAACGCTGATGCCCAAGTTCTCACACGCTCAAGATCGAAGAACTGGCTACGATCTAGTCACTCGCCAGGACGACCAGCCGATGGTGATAGAGGGGCTATACGCCATTAGATATAGGGACCAAATCACACCTCTGGGGATCAACTCGCTTGCTGTTTATGTAACAGCGAATGAGGTTGTGCGCACCGAGCGCATAAGACTGCGTGACTTCAGAGAACGGGGACAAGATCCGGCGACGTTCGACAAACGCCTGTTCTTCATTCGTTTGGGGGAGCGACGCTGGGTTGTGGAACAATACTTGGATGCTGATATCACGCTAGATACATCAGCCGGCTTCGCATAGCATCCGCAAGCAAATCCAATCTAGAGAATTGGGTTGCACGAGGCCTGGGGAGTGAAGTAACCTCATCTGTCTGAGACTGAATTATCTGGTCGGTCCTTTATGAGCACCCAAGAAGAACAACTCAAGCGCGCCCTTAGTCTTGGCCTCCTGGCGGTATTGCCGCAATTTGCGCGCGCACGGCCTCGAAGTGAGAGAAGACGTCATCTTCACTCAGGTTGCGCAAGGCAACAATAGCCTGATCGAACCCAAGGCCTGCAGCGCGGCCGAAGTAGTCAACTAAAGCTTGACCAGTAATTGCTCCTGGGCGATCTTGTGCGGTTACTAATAAGTTGTCTAGGCACGTCTTCTCTATATCTGAGTACGTTCGAGAGCACTCGGCGCAATGCTGGCGCAGAACGTCAAGCTTATGTTTGATGGTGCGCTTCCCCATACGCAGATAAAGATTGCATGCGTCCCCGTATTGGGCTACCAACTTTAGGGTTCTCAACTCTCCAGCGCCGCCTATCATGACCGGAGGATGTGGTAAGCTTATTGGCTGGGGCTGGCTAACTGCGCCAACAAGCTTCGTGTAACTTCCGCTATAGGAGATTGGGCTCCCATGCCAGAGCTGATGTGCGATTTGCAGCAGTTCTTCCAATCTATCGAATCGTTCTTTGAGCGGAGGATATGGTATGCCTAGACGAACGTGTTCTTCTTCGTACCAGGACGCTCCAACCCCGAAATATGCCCTACCAAGGGAAAGTACGTCAAGTGTGGTTATCGCTTTGATCAGAACGGCAGGAGCACGATACGTGACACCAGCTACCATAGTCCCGAGTTTCACCGTCCTTGTCACAGCCGCTATATTGTTTAGAACAGCGAAACTATCCAGAATTGGGGCGTCGTAAGGCCCAATTTGCGGTATCTGTAGAAAATGATCCATTGCCCAAATTGCGTAAAATCCTGCTGCCTCCGCTTCCCTAGCAATTCGAACTAGAGTTGATGCAATATTATCTTTACCCCCGGGCCAGTCGTAAGCGTTAATCTGGAGCCCAATTCGCATGAGCACCTCCCTCAGCAGGCACTAGATTGGCCGACCTTCTGCCCCAGAGTGTAGTGATATGCTCAATTTTCATCCGGATCGTAATGCGCCTCTGCTTTCTGAATGTATAAAATGCTCTCCTCTCCGCTTTCTCGTGACCCTGATAACGGACTGCCAACTTTAGGATATCCGCTTGTGCCTGAGCCTCATCTTCATCGATTGACACGATCCCACTCAAAGTTACATAACAGTTCCCATCCTCAATGCAGATGGAGGCGCGCGGATCTCGGCGTAGGTTGCGCTCTTTGATTCGACCGCTAACGGTACTCATCAGAACGGTATCATCTTCTAGAACGTACCACACAACGCTCTGGTGCGGCGTCCCGTCTGGACTGATAGTAGCCAAGACGCCATAGCGTCTCTCTAACAAGTAGTTACGTGTTTTTGGTGTGAGTACCGACATCTACTCTGGCCACCTACCCTTCTCGTAGCCATTGGTCAACAAGACGCGTTCGCAGTTGTGTACAGATCTGTGATGCCATATATTATAAGATGAATGTTCGCCAGCTACCAACTAGAGATTGGCCAAGCTCAGACCATATAGCGCCCTCCTTTGTGGGAGTTAATGTGTTCCCATTGGTATGGAAGATAAGAGCGATGTGAGGCCATGCGATTTGTGCAGACTGTATCTGGATCGCAATTACAAACGATATAGGATTACCTGGCTTGGCGGATGCTGCTCACACGATATGCATGACGACATTCTCCGGACTCGGCTTGCGCTTCGTGGTGTAGCACTGAGCTCAATTGGTCGTCTGCCCCTCACCATGCGACTGGCGAAGCTCACAATAATTTCTTCGCAAACTGTTCCAAAATGCCGTAGTCGTCTCCGGACCTGCAAAGGGCGTCCTAGAGCGCGTTATGCACTTTAAGCAAGTAATCAAGCAAGTTCAATGTAGCGAGCAGCCATGAGGATAGCAAAGGCTACAAGATGCAGCCCTGTCAACGTTTCACGCAACCGTTCATAGTCACGAGCCAGCCTCCGAGAACGAGCGGTCCAAGCGAAGGTGCGTTCACATTGTCATATTGTCACCTTTGAGGAGACCCTCCTGACGTGCATTCCGCATAGAAGGTGTTACCCACAATCTTTGCGGTCTGTCCACGCGTGGCGTTATTGGCTGTGCGGAAGTACGGGCGGTGCTCCGAGTCGCAAGGCTCCCCCTCCGTCCCGCACTCGTATCCGGAGATGATACCCCGCATGGAGAGGCGGTTTATGTAGTCGTAGAACGTAGAGCCCATCGGCACATCGGTGAAGAGCTGCGTGCCGTGGTCTTCCTCAAAGCCCGCCGCGTTCGAGATGATCTTCGAGATTTGGCCGCGTGTTGCGTTCGCGTTTACCCGGAAGTAAGCGCGGTGCTCCGAGTCGCAAGGCTCACTGGGCTGCATACCACACTCGTACCCGCCGATCATACCGCGAGCCGCGAGGCGTTCCACAAAGGCGTAGAAAGTAGAGCCGACCTCAACATCCGCGTAAGTCTGGCCTGTTACCGGCTCGGTAAACCCTGCCGCATTCGACACTATCTTCGAGAGCTGGCCGCGTGTAACGCTGTTGCCGGGGCGGAACGTGCCGTCCTCGTAGCCGCCAACCACCCCGGCGCAGGCCAGGCACTTGATGTAGACGTAGAATGGGTGGTCGAGCGGTACATCGGTGTACTCGATGGTGCACTGAGGGATAGGAGTAGCCGTGGCGGTAGGAGGGGTGCCCGTTACTGTAGGCATGGGCGTATTTGTGGGTACGGGTGTGTTGGTGGGGAGAGGGGTATTGGTGCGTGTAGGGGTAACCGTAGGGGTGGTAGGGGGCGGGCAGTTGTAAATCCAGTTAGCCGCGTTCACGATGACCGTGCCCCACTCGCCATTCCAGCCGGAAGTCTCCTGGGTGCGGGACAAGAAGGCGTTGAGGCCGACCACGCGTCCCTTGGCAGCAACCATCACCAGGGTGCTGTTGACGTAATAGTGAGCAACATCCTCGGCGCCAGTAGTGAGCACTGCCTGGATCTTGTTAGCCGCGATCAGGTTGCCCACACCCTGCATGAGAGGGTGGGCTGCATTGTACGTGCCGAGGAAGTCGTTCTGGCTGATACCACCTGCCGGTGCTGAGTAAGGGCTGTAATCGCCCGATAGCCAGCGGCCCTGCAGGTAAGAAAAGCTGACCGTTTCGAATGCCGAGTGGACGACCACCCCGCCGCCGTCTACGTAATCGGCGAGCACATTGCCGAGGGCTACGCGGTCCGCGTGATTGCCGGAGCCGGCGATAACTACCATGTCGTATGGGGCAAGCTGAGCGAGCGTGGGTGTGGTGCTGTATGTATCGAACGCATCAATATTTTCTACACCCGGGCGGGCGGCGATAAGACCAGTCAGACCTGAGTTAGGGTAGAACCCCTCTAGCATGGCAATGTCGAGTGCGTTACACACCTGCGGAGGAGAGGCAAGAGCCGACAGGTGCGGCCTGCTGCTGCTTGTGAGCGCAGATACCGAATTTGTGAAGCCCAGGAGATTTAGTAAGGTCAGTGAGGAGAGCATAGCAACGCAAGCCAAAGTTATACCCATGCTCCTAACCATAGTAGCTGCACTAATCATAGCCGTCGCAGACTTGTCCTTAGCTGTGAGCCAGAGGAGTTCGCTTGCAGTCCCGGGGACCGCGCTGGTGGTTGTTTTCGTCATTTTGCTATTTCTCCTTCATTGAGGTGCTAGCACGTCGAGTACTTGGATGCGAAACCCGAGAGCTCTGTGCTCCTCCTCCGTCCCCCATCCGTCTGTATGTCTCTGTAGGTCCTCTAGCTTGACGAGGAAGTGTACCGAGGTAACTGGATGCCCCGTAACTACGTGGTTTATCCGACCAAGCTAGTCAAGTCCTCTTCTTAGAGAGTGCTTGTTCCTTCCATTTTGTCCGGCGCCATTTCTTCCATGCTCTCTATCGCTTCCTCCTCTTGTGCGACGTCTGCTATTGTCTGCTTGAGCCACTGCTCTAAACCGGCTATTCCATTCCCAAAAGGAGCACCAATGGCACGGTAAGCCTCAATCGTCCCTAACCCCAGCTCCGCACACACCCTTACATTCCTCTCGGGCGGACATCGCTTCGGATATCCCCGTGCGAGTAGTTGGTGCGCCCTCGTTATGCCTACCTTTGGACGCACGCGCCAAGCTGTTGTCTGCCATATGGTATTCCTCCACGTTGCCCCGTTCGCACGGCGCTACGACGCCACTTTGATTGTTTGCAACCACGTGGGGATATTGTACCTATATTTCACCTATTAAACAATGGCATAAAATACCCTCTCTTAGCAATAGGGTAATTATTCGTGCCTATATACATCTATAAAATGCCCTGAATTCTGCCTGATAAATATGGTATATTGCCTGCGGTACGCAGCGGTACGCATCAGACGTAGGTTGTTGGGCTAACAGTCATTCCGTTACAGAGCCAGGCTCATATCTCGTATTGAAAGCTAAATAGTAACAGGCAATAGGTAACAAGCACCAAGCCATAAGCAACCGGCACGGTGAGAAGCCGGGAAGTTTGTTAGGGGGTCGATAGTGGACGGCATTAATAGCGCTAGTAGTAATGCGGGCGATGTTGACGCGAATGACAAGAATGCTAAAGGTGAGCCGAACGAGCGTGGCGCAGCCGGGGCCGGGGCTGGGCGGCCACGCAAGGAGAAGGGGCAAAAGATGAGCGAGTTCCCTCTATACATTCTGATGCATAATCAGGACGCTTTGGACAAGGTCAAGCGGGCCCGCGCAGTTAGAGGGACTGTCTGTGTCTGCGTGGGCGAGAATAGTGCTGCTGAGGGCTGCCCGTGAGAAGTTACGGGACCATGGAGAGGAATAAAAATCTTACCTTGCTAAGCCGAGGATACATAACATATCATGATGCACATGCTGTGGATGTGCGGTGTAATGAAACTAAACCGTGTAGGTCGGCTCCTGCTCAAGGCTCCGACTGCAGATTGGTAATGGTCAGTAAACCTCACTCTAGCGGAGCTATGCTGTTCTTGCAATACAGACAAGGTGTCTGCGCCTCAACCCTAACCAATCCAACTCATTATCTTGCATCTTCGGTGCTTTATCTTCCGGAATGAAACCCCTGGCCTTAGCAGCGCGTACTACCCCCGCTTGATTAGTCACGATCAATTTTCTATATAGCGCATTGCTATGAGTTTGCATCGGTGGCTGAGCTATAGATACCGGCGCGCTATCTAAGAAGTAGTCCGACCCTCAGTGATAAACAGTAGGACTTCTGCTTCACATTCGGTTAGACTACTTGACCTACTCAGTACCTGACCTGCCTCTAAAGGGTCTCAGCGAGGTGGACGCTTCCCTTTCTTCCTCTTTCGCCTCAACAGCGGAGGGTGCGAGATGCTAGATTGCGCTTCATCGGAAAGGGCAGCCTCAGGGGCCGTCGAAGGGCGAAGCTGTGGCGCGGCGGGTGTCTCTTCGTCGAGGGTGTCCATGACGGGGCTACGTTTGGCGCGGGTCGGCCATGCGTGAGACTAGCGAGGCGGCATATTCGCTCGCGGCTTCTGAGTTCGAGCGTGATTGCCTCGGTTCTGAGGCGGTCTCTGAACGTGCGGGTGCTCGCATCGCCCGAATGAGGGGCGCGGCCTGCTTTGGTGGTGATGTACTCACCTTTGTCGCCTGCGGCAAAGACGGCCTTGTTCTTGCTTAGCGCCGCCTCAAGTTTGGAAACGAGAACCTGGGGGTCCTCACCAAACAGGGGACCGCCTGCTCTGGTTAAGGCCTGGGCGATGTTCTCGACGGTCATCTTTATGGGTGTGTTGACGGCATAGAGGACAAACTTGCGCTTGATCACCTCGAACGCTCTAGCCGCCAGTTCCTGCTCTTCTGCTGTGCCCTCAAACGCTATTTGGGTCCCTGTTACTATTCGATTCTCTTGTGTGGGGGCGACTTCGATCTGGGGGGCCACTTCGCCCAACCGTGCGGCACTGGCAGCATAGTAGGCTGCAGCAGCGGCAGCCTCCTCCGCATCTTCGTCATCTGCCTGGCGCATGGTATGAGCGGCGAGGGCGGCAGCCAGTGCGCCCAGCGGCTGGTCGTCATCCGCAGCGGCTGCGTATACCGTACCCGGTGTTACTACATCAGGCATAGTCGTCTTTACTGCGCCAATGCCCTCAGCGCCTCCAGTTGTTTGTGTATCCTCGTTTACACGCTTGAGCGACAGACCGATGCGTTTGCGAGCGGGGTCTATGCGGATAACCTTAAGCTCAAGCTCCTCGCCTTCATTGACCACATCGCGGGGGTGCGCTACGCGTCCCTTGGCAAGCTCGGATATGTGGAGCAGGCCCTCGATCCCCTCCTCCAAAAGTACGAATGCCCCGAAGGTAGTAATCCAGGTGATTGTGCCCTTCACCAACTGGCCGACATGGTACCTGTTGGTGATGGTCTTCCATGGCTCAGGCTGGGTGCGCTTGAGCGACAGGGCTATCTTGCGCTCGATGGGGTCAACCGACAGCACGTAAACGTTGACGCGGTCGCCTACCTTGAGCACTTCGCTTGGATGTGACACGCGCTTCCACGACAACTCGGACAGGTGTATTAGGCCATCGGCTCCACCAATGTCCACGAATGCGCCGAAGTCAAGCACCGATGTGACGGTGCCGAGGCGTATCTGGCCCGACTGTAGCTCCAGGAAGAGGCGAGCGCGAATTGATTCGCGCTGCTCCAGTATCGCCTTGCGCTCGGAGAGGATCAGGCGGTTACGGTCGCGGTTGATCTCGATGATCTTGAGCGGCAGGGTCTGGTTGTGGAGGCGGGCAAGTTCTGCCTGCTTGGTTTCTTCTTTGCCCGAAATTGTTACCACCTGCGAGGACGGTACGAAGCCGCGTATCCCTTCTATATTGAACAGCAGGCCACCCTTGTTGTGCCCGACCACATGCGCATGGATAATCTCGCCCGCTTCGTACTGCGTTTGCAGGTTGCGCCAAGCCTTCTCCTGCCGTGCCCGTTCGAGCGACACGCTTATAAAGCCTTTACCGTACTGGGCCTGGGGTTCCACTACCGATACGCTTACGACGTCGCCAACTTGCATCGTTTCAAGTTCTTCACTCGTAAGGCTCTCAATCTCGCGCTTGGGAACACGGCCCTCGACACCAGTTCCCAAGTCCACTATTATCTCGTCCCGTCCAATGCTAATGATCACGCCGTCGACCACATCTCCGAACCTGAGCGTGCCATACTGTTGCTCTGCTACGCGCAACAGGTCTTCCATAGAGGCATCAGGCGGCACATCGTCCAGCCACGCTCTCTTGACGGCCTGCTCGGCAACATCTTCAACGTCTGCTTGAGCCTCAGCGTCGCCTTGGGCGTCATACTCCGGGCCTGCCTGGGTCAGGCTCGCACCTGCCGATTCTCCAATTGCCTCCGACGCGGCCATCTGCTCAATAGAAGCTACGGGAGTTGTATCTCCGGCGATTGGTTCGCGCTCGCTGATATCAGCGCTTGGGTGTTGGGCTTCTGGGCCGACATCGATTGCTTCAACCTGAGACGATGTGCCTGGGGTCAGCTCAGAAAGATCAATCTCTCCAACCGGATGATCAGATTTATCGGGGATTATGACTTTCGCGGGTAAGCCGGTCCAGATGGACACCACCTGGGCTATATCCTCCTCAGTGACGTAGAGAGTATATGCCTGGAAGTCCTCCTCCATGCGGGCGATACGCTTACGCAGGTCTAGCTCGCGTTCGCGCAGGTCGGCGGCTCGCTCGTAGTCCTCGGAGGCCACCAGGCTCTCCTTCTCCTCAATAATAGCCTCAAGTTCCTGCTTCGCTTCTTCTTGCAAGCGCGCGGGTTCAGGGGTAAGATAAAGGCGCACTCGGCTGGCGGCCTCGTTCACCAAGTCAATCGCCTTGCCGGGCAGGAAGCGGTCAGTGATGTATCGCGCTGCCAGGTTGGTCGCTGCTTTCAACGCCTCATCGGTGATCTTGAGGTTATGGTGCTCTTCGTATAGGCCCACCCCTCCGCGAAGGATTTCCAATGTCTCTTCTGGTGAAGGCTCATCTACCTGCAATCGTTGGAAGACCCGTTCCAAAACTGGGTCGCGCTCGATATATTTGCGATACTGACCAGGAGTGGTCGCGCATATGACCTGTAACTCGCCATGCGACACAGCAGGTTTGAGGATATGGGCTGAGTCCGGCGCGCCCTGAGGGCGCCCGCGCCAACAAGGGCATTAAGCTCGTCTATGAACAGGATCGTGCCACTAACTTTGATCTCGGCAACCACCTTCTTCAGGCGTTCTTCGAACGCCCTCTTCCAGACGTTCGTCAATCTCACTTGCGTACTCGGTGCCTTCCACCAGCGCACTCATGTCGAGGGCCAGTATCCGCTTGCCTTGCAGGGTCTTCGGCACTTCATTATTGATGATGCGTTGCGCTAATCCCTCTACTATAGCGGTCTTGCCGACGCCTGGTTCTCCTATCAGGGCGGGGTTGTTCTTGGTAGGACGGGATAGTATCTGTATCATTTGCTCAATCTCATTCTCGCGACCAACCAAGTGTCCAAGCTTGCCTGCCGCCGCCAGCACCGTCAGGTCGGTGCCAAGCGCGTCCACGTAGGGTGTCTTGCTGGACGACTTGAGCACGTCGATCACCTGGGCGCGGATCTTCACAAGAGGTACGCCCAGGCTCTCCAACAGGCCGGCCGCTATCCCTTCGCCTTCCCGCACCAGCCCCAACAGCAGGTGCTCGGTGCCTATGTAGTGGTGGTTCAGCCTTCTCGCTTCGTCCACCGCCAACTCTATGAACTCGCTTGGCACGAGGAGTGAGGCTTATCTCTTTCATCACCATGCGGTTTCCCCGCCCTATGATGAACTCGACGGCTGAGCGCACTTTGGTTAGCTCTATGCCCAGGTTGTTCAGGACGCGGGCTGCCACCCCATCCCCTTCTCCTACCAACCCGAGGAGGATGTGTTCTGTGCCGATATAGTTGTGGTTGAAGCGTTGGGCTTCTTCCTGCGCGAGTTGCAACGTCTTGAGTGCTAGCTCTGTGAACTTCTCAGCCCGCCCGGGTGGGGCCTTCACCTGTAGCCGAGCTAAGGCCGCCTCATATTCGCGCGTTTGCTGGTCCTCGGTACCAAGCTCAGCGCTTAACAGGGCCACCGCCCGCTCCAACAGTGTGCGCGCCTCACGAACCTTCCCCAGTAAATCAAGTACATGAGCAAGGTCACGAAGGCAGGCTGCTTCTTCTAATGGACGACGGTTCGGGAAATCATAGGAGAGTGCAAGTGCTTGTTCCAGAAGCCTGCGAGCCTCGTCAAGCTGCCCGGCGTCAACAGCCGTCGCCGCGCGCTCTCGCGTTGAGCGTGCCAATTCTTCTGCCGAAGATATGCCCAATGCTACTGCTTGCCTCATCAAAGCGAGATTGCCCGGTGCGTACCGCAGCGCTGCGTTAATAAGATCCTCCATCTTGACATGTTTGTCCGCCCAGTCAATGAGCATCGTTACCCTGGTAATTGGGTCGTCCGACGCCAGTTGAAGGACCTCCAGACTCTTCGCCGAGCCCCAAATCCAAGAGCAGTTCCCGATCAATCCGCTCAGGCAGAACCTGCAACAAAGCCTGACGCAACCGGGCGCGGCTTTCACGTGCCAGATATGGCTTATTATTCGCACCTACTCGTTCAATGAGATCGCGCTTGCTGCTCGTCTCATTGCGCATTGCCACAAACCAGCGCTTGTCGAGTAGCTGGTCCGACCCACTTTGTTTCTCAGCAGCAATGAGCCATTCCTGCGCCCGATCCGGGTCGAGGAAATTCAAGACGGTCAACTGCTGCGCCCTCTCTAAGTTGGGGTTATCCTTCCAGGGTGAGAATCTTTCGTTGTACTGCCACAACAGATTAGCGACGTTACGAAGTCTCTCATCTCCGAATTTTCGTACCAGGCCTTCCAGAAGCCGATCTCTCACGGCTGGAATGAGCTGGAACAATGCGTCACCGACCTCTTCACATATAGGAGAAAGGAGGAGATCCGCTTCCGCCAGCGTTCCTATGTGTGAGGCTTCCTCGAAGAGAAATTTAATGCGTATAAAGTGCAACAGCTCTGGAGTGATTGCCACGGGCAAGGCAGCATGAAATGCGAGATCCAGCACTTCCGGTCTGAATCTCTCTTCGAACTCATCTATGAGGCTATTGGCTACTAACTCCTGAATTAGGCTGACCATTAAAGTGAACTCTCTACTTGAAATGGCTGGCCCCGAAGGACGTTAACCGCGGCATAAAGTCCGGGCTGATCAAGTGCAAACATCGGGATATGGCGCGCTATCTGTTCGGCTGTATTATCCACCCAGCGCGCGCGAGGAAGTGGGTTTAACCAGACATAGGCAGTGGTATACCTTCGTAAGGCCTTGAAAAAAGCAATCGTATTGATCAAGCGGCTCACATCATATCGACGCCGGGCCGCGCCGGCATCACTTATTATTATAACGCTTGTTCCCAATGCGTGTTTTCTTGCCGCTTTCTCCAGCGATACCGCGTCAACTAATCGATGATCTTTGAACACAACTCCGCCGAGGTCGGGTTTTACTTGAGCAAGCACAGGATCCAGTATCGGAAACAGACCATGGTTTCTCGATAAGGCTCCCAATATACTCTTGTCCTTCGCTTCGACCGGAACATCATGGAAATAGAAGACCTCAACACTTTCTAATCTGCTCGCTTGTCGGATTGCAAGCAATAACTCATCAACTAGATAGTGGAAGGGTGCCATAGAACCCTGGCGATCCACCAACAACAATGCACGAGCGATATTACGGCGAGGCGGTTTCAAAACAACCGGAGACGGTATTCCGAGCCGTACCCGTGCGGCTATGGTCGACTCTATATCCACTTCCAGCCGTGGGCCTACTCGGGTTGGAAGGCGCAGACGCCGCCATGCTTGGACGATCTCACGATAGTCGAGCGGAGGCTGTGGGACAAGAATCAGCGGGTTGTTAGTAATTTGACTTCCTTCTATCGAAATCGCGGCTAGTCCTCCTTGTTGGCGCACGGTCGGGGGCGGAGCAGGCTTGGCCGGGACGCTGGCATGAGAGCGGGTGTACCCGTCGGTTCTAGGTCTGACATTCGTTTGACTTTTCCCTTCGTCTTCCTGCCCAAGGCTCCATTCGGCGGGCGCTAACTGATTGAACAGTGCCGCTATGATCTGTTGCTCGCGCTGAGACTTGGCCCACAGCAGACAGCATAGATCGCACAGAGCTTCATTGGATGACCACCCAAAGCCCAGTTCAAGAGCCCTACGCAGGTCATGGTAATCGTTCGGACTCAGCGGGAAGCGCCGCTGTTGCAATTTTTGAAATAGCGTCCAGAGGAAAATACCCTTTGTTGCACGCTGAGAAATCAAGTAGAGTTCTCCCCGTATTCACCACGTGATTAGCGTTGCGAGGTGAATTCCTTGTGGACGTGCTGCCGGTCGCTTTCGTACTTTAGCAAAGCGCCGCTAAATGGTATCTCATCCAGGGCTTCAGGATCGATATCCATATAGCGTAGATAACCTACCCAATCAAGCAGTTCGCTCAACCCAGGTTTCTTGTGCAGATCTAACTTACGAATACGCATTAGAACCTCACTCGCCCGTTTTGTGAGCATAGGTTTCTCTTCCCTGGCGCTGAGAGCGGGATCAGCAGTATGGTGTAGCTCGATAATTTTATGAAGCTGGTCCTCATCCTCGGGAAACCTTACATAGTGGTATACGCATCGGCGCAGGAAGGCAGCAGGTAGAGCCTTTTCTTCATTATGCGTGACTATTACGATTGGGCGCAGACTTGGATCGTCTCCGATCTCAAATGCCATATCAGGCGCTTCGGGTATGGTAAAAGCAAGCCTATCCAGTTCCCAAAGTAGATCATTGGGAAAATCAAGGTCGGCCTTATCAATTTCATCAATGAGTACAACAGAGCGCCTTCCATATGTGGCACGTGCAATGGCTCGTCCGAGTGGCCCCAGGTTAATGTACTCCCGAACAACCTTGACACGCGCCGTATCGCCCCGGCTATCCTTTGGACCGTGTTCCCCCAGTTGAGCATCATAGAGCCTGTTGATAGCGTCATATGTATACAGTAGATCTTGTGCCCGACTCGTTGATTTTACCGGGCTTACCTCTAGCGGAAGACCCAATGCGTAAGAAACCGCATAGGCTAGTTGTGTCTTGCCGCATCCCGGCTCACCTTGTAGTAGTAATGGTCTGCCCAATGCGATTGCGAGGTCGACAGCTTGCACGAGTTTCTCATCTGCCAGGTAAGGCTCACGGGGCACTGTCCGCACCGGGGGGTTTTGCTGGGCTATGGGACCCGAATTGTTTTCTTCTATATCTCGCGTCTCCGGCAGGTTTTGATAGTCTACTTCCGAAAAGGAGGTTGAGGGGTCAATCCGGTGCCGAGTGATTCTCATGGTATCCTCTTCCTTTCCAAGTAATCGCGCTGGAAATCTTTATACGACGGGTTAGCGTGCAGGTGCTTGAGCGCGCTCTCCAGACGGCCATATAACAGGTGGAACTGTAGGATGCCTATGGTACACTTCTGTACTATCAACTCATCCCAATGCCAAGTTGTGATCGCCTCCTTCGGCCATTTAAGCGCTGTCACAACGGCGTTTACCCAGCGGTAGATATCTAAAGGTTTGCACTCGGGCTTTGGTAACACAATTGCCTGGTCCGAACCCTGCAGTTTCGCACTTGTGTAGACAATTATAACGGCTATACCCCGAAAATTAATGTCTACTCCCACGTAAGCTGCTGTGAGCCGCTTCCAAAATTCGAGCGCAGTTGCTTCGTCGTCGGCAGTGACCTGGAGAATTACATCGCCTTTGCTAAGGTTGTCCAGCGAATCTATAGCTAACGAAGTTGACAGATCAACGCTAGTCAACGATGGCCTGAGACTCAAAGGGGCGTGAGTAACCAATACCTTACTCGGATCCTCAAGCTCAGCACAAATGCGCTCACAGAAGTTCTTGAGCAGCGCTGCGGGCGCTGCCATTTCTTCAAGGTCAAAAGGCACTAAGAACGCTTTCAGCCCCTTCTTACCAAGGAGGTGAGGCAAACATTCGTCAATCAACGACGTTAGATCGAAATTATGTGGCTGAACACTTGCCGGCCCTTCCCAACTAGGTTCTACCGGTTTGGGACGCTGCTCGCTGCTGAACATGTCGGATTTGCACTCTTCCAAACCGAGCTCGCTCAGAATTTTGTTGCACACTCCCAGCAGGTCTTGGTTACCTATTCTCCTATTGCACACACCCCTAATGAGAGGTTCGGCTTTGCCATAGCTGGACATTTGTAAGATATACTCAAACAACCCATGTTCATAGTTTGAGCTGGAATGCAGTATACCGCTCGAAGCTCTCTAGCTCCTCAATGCGCAACATTTCAGAAAAATCTTCGGGTTTCAGATACGCTTCCATAATAGCGTTCCGTAGTCTCTCCGACTGGTCGGGAGTTAACTGTTTACTCATAGGGCTCTGGGCGTCCTAGTAAGGCGTATTAGTTGGATTGAGCAAGCTGTATACTCTCTTTGACCGTAGGCGGCAGGCTCTCCAAAATTGTGTGTATCCTGACAGCCTCGTTCAGCACTGTCACCGTGATCGGATCTCCTGCTATTATCTCCTGAGGTGGCTGAATCGCGGAAACTTGGCTGCTAGCCCGGTGGAGAGCTACCACTTCCCAGGTATCAGTGCATACCGGTGAGCCTGAAGCGCCAGCCTCAGTATCTGTCTGATAGAGGATGATGTGAGGCGTGGAACCATCCTTTACGTAGAAGTTGTTACGGATTGCGTATCTCAATGGCCCGCCTGCAGGGTGCTGTACTACATTCAGCCGCGTGCCTCGCCTCAGTTGGGTTCCAGTTCCTGCAATCCGTAGAGGGGTGCGATCAACAACCTTGTAAGCTTCCGTCAATTCCAGAATAGCATAATCCAATTCTTTGTCACTCGCTAACAATGTGGCGTTTGTGCATTCCAGGTAGGAAGCGCCCTCATTACTCTGGTAGTCAAATCTAAAGGTAACATTACGCGCCTGCTCTTCAAAGTCCTCAGGTGAAGCTGGTTCCTCGTGATGGTAATCACGAGCATCAATCACATGGTGGTTTGTAATTACCAGGCCCTGCCCTATCAACCAGCCGGTGCCCAAGGCCCAGGCACCGGAGTCCTGGCCATTCAATATCCGGGGAACCTGCAGCCAGGCGACACTACGCCCTGTGCTTAGGGCTTGTTTGAGGAACGATATGGGAAGGCGTGTGTCGCCCTGTCGCCCAAAGATCAGTGCCTCCACGTCAGCCTTAGTGACGTTGGTTAGTGGAGGCTGTATGTTCTCATCAGTCAGCGGGCTTGCTAACGGGGATACCCTCGATGCGTTTTTGAGCCGAGGCGCTACTCTGTCGTAGAACTCTGCCAACCTTGGATTGCCAGAGTTAGCCTCGTGTGCCCTCTCAATTAGATCGCTGAGTTGACCCTGCTCGGCCGCCCACTGAACCAGGTCGGAAGCCTTGTTGCGATAGGTTCCCGGCCCTACGATTTGGTTAAACTGCTCACCGAATTTGTGGAAGACAAACTCCTCCAAGTCTGCTTCGCGGCGGAAGGCGCTCAGAAGTGCGTCCCTGATTCCTCCATTTCAGAGCCAGTCAATTGAATATCAGCCATTGCGTCGAATTCCTGAATAGTTTTGGAGTATATACCGATTTCTCCTCTACCGTTGCCATAGCACATCGAGACCAAATCGCTGGATGATGCTCTGCAAGGCTACCCGCAGTCGTTGAACTGACGAGGAGGTACGGTGCTGTACATGATGAACGATGATCAAAAAACACGCCGAAGTTAGAGAATTCTCTCGGGTTGTTCATGATTATACACGAGTACTAACGGACGTTCAACTAAATGAAGACTTGATGGTGCGCTTGTTTTTCACCTTGACCACAGAGAGTGTCCTAATACAGTAGAGGCTGAATGGAGAATTGTCGAAGCGGATGTCCTCGTACCAGCGCTATCGAGCCTTATTTCCGCTGATCAGGAAGCTGCTCAAGGTGGTGAGCAGATAACAGAACAGGTGATAGCGGCACAACTCACACAGGATACTCAGGAAGTAAATGTAGCCAGCTATGTAAGTGCTGGAGCTGCTGCCAAGATATTAGGCGTCAACCGTCGGACGGTTGCACGGTGGGTTGCAGAGGGCGTGCTGGATGCCCTGCTAGTAGAGGATAGTAACGGCCGGTTGGTTGCGGTATTTCATCGCGAGACCTTGCGGAAAAATAGCTGAGACCCCCAAATTGTGGTGGAGCCAGTCGGTGGCCCCCTTCGAAAGTTGCTGCTTTGGCTCTTCTGCTTTCATGAGAGCCATTTTACCGCCTGGTTAGCTGTCACTGTGCGCAGCTATAAGAAACTTTCCACTGTTTATATCAATTGACTATATTTGATCATATGTTATCATATTTGTCATGGGGCATAGCGGTATTTACGCGTGCAAAATATGTAGATAGGCAACACGATACTTAGCGACCTATGAACAGCAAAGCGCCTTCGTATCAAGGTCTGCAGCCAGCATCGACCTCCGCTTCACGCGCAAAGCAAGTTAATAAACGCCGTGATACTGGGCCCGAGTTACTCCTTCGCCGCGCCGTGTGGCACATGGGTCTCAGGTTCCGAAAAAACGTAGAAAGCTTACCCGGCAAGCCCGATCTTGTATTTCCAGGCACTAAGGTAGCCGTGTTCTGCGATGGCGATTTCTGGCATGGCCGTAATTGGCTCTCTTTGGAATCAAAGCTTGAACAAGGCACAAACCCCACATATTGGGTAGCTAAGATAAAGAGCAACATGGACCGAGACGCTCGTAACACGGCACTACTAGAAGAGTGTGGATGGCTTGTTATGCGGCTTTGGGAGGGTGATATCAAGAAAGACCCTATCTCCGCCGCATCTCTAGTAAAGGGCGTAGTAGAGGCTCGCAGGAAACACAAGAAACACAGGCAACTCCCGAAGGGTTCCAAGTAGTCATCGGGACATAGCGCCCCGTCCAAGGGGGCAAGCTTAGAGCTTATATAAAGGAGTAGCTGGGCATGAGATACATCGACTTGTTCGCGGGGCTAGGAGGCTTCCATCTGGCGCTCAGCCGGTCGGGGCATACCTGCGTGTTCGCAAGCGAGGTAGACGAGAACCTTAGGAAGCTTTACAAAAAGAATTTCGATATTATGCCGGAAGGTAATATTCGAGATATCGCCCTTACCGATATCCCAGACCATGACATATTGTGTGCTGGCTTCCCATGCCAGCCGTTCTCTAAGGCTGGAGACCAGCAGGGCTTTGAGCACCCTAAGTGGGGAGACCTTTTTGACTTTGTGCTTGCCATAATTGAGCACCACAAGCCGAGCTATATTTTGCTAGAAAATGTGCCTAATCTTGAGCGGCATGACGAGGGGCGTACATGGCTCAAGATAAAATCTCATCTCATACTAGCAGGGTACGACGTTCGTCATAATAAGCTCTCCCCTCACAGGCACGGGATACCGCAGATCAGAGAGCGCATGATTATTGTAGGCAGTCAGTACTCGCTTGAGAGCTTCTCCTGGCCTGCTGAGGTAGATAACTCTACTATGTCCATAGTCTCCGCTTTGGATAAGAACCCTCCGGACGCCCGCCCCTTATCAGCACGAGACCTACGCTGTCTGGACACCTGGCAAGAATTTCTAGACCTCTTCCCCAAAGATGTTGAGCTTCCATCGTTTCCTATTTGGTCAATGGAGTTTGGAGCTACTTACCCGTTCGATGAAACAACACCGCACGCTCTTGGTGCGGAGAATCTCGGCGATTATCTAGGCAGTCATGGAAAGAGTCTCAAAGGGCTACCAGCAGATGAGGTTATGAAAGCCCTCCCCTCACACGCAAGGACACCCCAGGACGAGTTTCCTGGATGGAAAGTGCAGTACATCAGGCAGAACCGAGAGCTTTACAAAACACAAAGGTCCTGGCTCGACGCGTGGATACCGAAGATACTTGAATATCCGTCAAGCTTGCAAAAGCTGGAGTGGAACTGCCGCGGCGACGAGCGCAGCCTTTGGACCCATATCCTGCAATTTCGAGCGTCCGGCGTACGCGTAAAGAAACCCACGACCTCTCCTTCCCTGGTCTCTATGACCACCACCCAGGTGCCCATCATCGCATGGGAGAAACGGTATATGACACCCCGTGAGTGCGCACGTTTCCAGAGCATGAGCGCCCTACAGCACCTGCCGGACACCGCTACTGCTGCTTTCAACGCACTGGGGAACGCAGTTAATGTAGACCTTGTTGAGATGGTCGCAGAACGGCTCCTAGCCGAGCATACCTCTACGGCTGTAGGGGCTCCCAATCCACCTGATACAACCCAGGTGCTTGCTCGCGCCGGTGCGTTATCGCAGATGTCGTTTACAAGGGCACGCTAACGCCTAAACCTGCCTCGTGAAGCCTGGTGCCAGATAATGATGAGAGCGGAGTTATCGCCATAGCAGAGAGTATTAACATACGACCTGGTGTCAGTATCTTATCCGTGCTGAGCCATCTGAACTATAGGCCATGGTTCGCAATGGCTGAGTTCGTTGATAATTCCCTGCAAAGCTTTCTCAGTTATAGAGAGGAGATTGAGCGAGTGGAGGGCTCCGGCTTTAAGCTGCGAGTAAGCATAGAGCTTGACCCAACCGGGTCAGGCAGCATTACCGTTAGGGATAATGCCGCAGGTATACATGAGAGCGACTATCAGCGCGCCTTTCGGCCCGCTGAAGTGCCTATAGACCGCACCGGTCTTTCCGAGTTTGGAATGGGGATGAAGAGCGCGGCGTGCTGGTTCGCCCGGAAATGGACTGTGCGTACATGTGCCTTGGGTGAAGGTGTTGAGCGCACCGTGGCCTTTGATATTGAGAAAATTGTAAAAAAATCCGTAGAGGAGCTTAGGGTCGATGTAAAACCCGCTAAGTCCGAAGCTCACTATACGGAGATAATTCTCACCGACCTGCACAAGGCGCCGCAGGGACGCACCATCAGTAAGATAAAAGAGCACCTGGCGAGTATCTACAGGATGTTTATTGAGCAAGGAATTATGGTGCTACGCTTTGACGGGGAGACGCTCGTGTACCCGGAGCCGAAGGTGCTTACTGCCCCTTTTTTCCGCACCCCTACAGAGCCGGATACTCTTTGGCGAAAAGAGATCAACTTTGATCTGGGCTTAGGCCTGAGCGCCCATGGCTTTGCAGCCCTTCGTGAGACTGGCAGCACCTCTGGTGCAGGCTTCGCACTCTTTCGGCGTGGCCGCTTAATACAGGGGAGTGCGGATGAGGGCTATAGGCCGGAGTTTATCTTCGGAAAATCAAACAGCTATACCTATCAACGCCTATTTGGGGAGCTGGAGCTTGAGGGCTTTGAGGTTAGCCACACAAAAGACGGGTTTCGATGGGAGGAGAACGAGGATACTTTTCTTGAGTTGCTGAAAGAGGAGATTAACCATGCTCCGCTCCCATTGCTTGATCAGGCTGAAGGTTACAGGCAAGACCCAGGCGTGACGAGATAAAGAGGGGTGCAGATACCGCTGTCCAAGAAACGGCCGATGTAATCAGGCGTGAGATCCCACCGGTGCTTGAGCATCTTGAGCAAGACCCACCGGTACAGCAGAACCCGCCTGCACGACTACCCAAAGCCACTCCGTTGTCACGCCAGGTAATACAGATCGAGCATAAAGATATTCAATGGGAAATTGTCCTTGAGCTATCAGACGACCCAGGTGTGGCGCTGGGTATCGCTTGCGGACGAAATATCTAATCAGGGCACAGCTTCGGGAGGTGCAGTTAGGCGAGTCGGCGTTCGCTTTTCTCTAGCACACCCTTTTACAGAGCGATTCGGCGGTACAGACGCCACGCAAATTCAGCCGCTGCTGCGACTTGCAGCCGCCATAGCTATCGCGGAGATTATCGCACGCGACAGCGGAGTGCAGCTGGCAGGAACTTTCCGGCGAAACATCAATGACTTACTTAGAGAGTGCTTCTCCAAGCCCTAAAAAACGGAGACAAGGGACGTCACCTGCCAAGTGGAGAAAGGACATCATACAGTGAGCAATGACGCAGAGCGTAGTCCGCAGTCAGAGATAGTAGAGCTAGTAACAGGACCCCAGGACGGCTCAGGGGTTGGGTCAACACGATGGACCCCATCTCAAGGTGCCGAGACTATAGCTCTCTTGGAGCATCAAGAATTGTCTCCCGAGAGCCGCAACGCAGTCCTGCGGGAATCAATGGAGATATTGGGTAGCTGTGTGCCCCCTACTGCCTCCAATGAGCAGGATATCGGGTTAGTCATTGGCTATGTGCAAAGTGGCAAGACTCTCTCATTCACAACTGTTGCCGCCCTTGCACGCGATAACGCCTATTGGATGGTAATTGTGTTGGCGGGCACCTCTACCTCACTGCTGAGGCAGTCAGAGGAGCATTTAAGCGACGACTTGCAACTCGGAGAGTCCTCAGCACGTAACTGGAAGCATTTCTCAAATCCGTCACCAAGGGGCGCTGACCGAGACAGCATCGAGAATACACTTGAAGATTGGCGTGACCCTGCCGTAGCCAGGGCTGACTGTAGGACAGTACTCATTACCGTCATGAAGAACCGCACACGGCTCAACAACCTTATACAACTGCTGTCGAGGCTGCAATTAGCAGATGCCCCAATTCTGGTTATAGATGACGAGGCTGACCAAGCAGGTCTTAATACTCGTGTACGCTTACCAGGAAACCAGAGAAGTGCTGTTTACCAGACCATGGAGGCGCTACGAAGTCTGCTACCTGTGCACACGTTTCTGCAATACACAGCGACCCCACAAGCTCCCTTGCTAATTACGCTCATTGACGTGCTATCACCGCGCTTTGTATACGTGCTCACACCGGGGTCCGGGTATGTTGGAGGCAAAGAGTTCTTTGTTGATCATCCTAACCTGGTGCGCACGATACCAGACAGCGAAATCCCTACAGACACCAACAGGCTTAATGGGCCACCACAGACACTGCTCTACGCTATGCAGCTTTTCTTCCTCGGAGTTGCTGCCGGGCTAATAGAGGGTACAGGTCGTGGTAATGAGTATAGGTCAATGATGGTTCATCCATCGCAGCGTACAGCCAGTCATGCCGAATATCTTACATGGGTTACCCAAATAATAAGGAATTGGAGTGATGTGCTCGCACTCGCTAAACAGGACCAGGACCGACAAGAGCTACTGGCGCAGTTCCGCGCAACTTACGATGATTTGAGCAGGAGCGTGCAAAATCTGCCATCATTTGAGCAGCTTAGCTCGACTTTACTGCGGGCGTTCCGAAGCACTCGTGTCGACGAGGTCAACGCAAGGGGTGGACCAACACCCCGAATAAATTGGAACGCGGATTACGGTCACGTGCTGGTTGGTGGACAGGTGATGGATAGAGGATTTACTGTGAAGGGCTTAACTGTTACTTACATGCCTCGCAGCTTGGGTGTTGCAAATGCAGATACTGTGCAGCAGCGTGCTCGGTTCTTTGGTTATAAGCAACGATATCTGGGTTACTGCCGTGTTTTCCTGCCACGTGATGTACGTGACGCTTACAGGCAGTATGTGACGCATGAGGAAGATGTACGCAGTCGTCTCATTGAGCATCGCAGCTCTGGGCGGCCAATGTCGGCATGGAAGCGAGAGTTTCTCTTGACTGCCAGTCTCCAAGCTACGCGTCGTAATGTCTTGCGCCTGGATTATATGCGTATCAGGTTAGGGAGCAGGTGGCATGTTCCCAAGTTCCCACATGAGGGTGTAGATGCGGTACAGTCGAACCGCGTAACGGTGCAGCGCTTCCTGAATACCCTGAGCCTCGTTGACGATCCGGGCCATGACCGAAGGACCGAGATGCAAAGGCATAAGGTAGCTATGGGTGTCTCTTTGCAAGTTGCTTACGAGCAACTCCTGACACTTCTGCGTATTACCAATACGGAAGATCTACAACAGTGGATTCGACTCCTGTTACAGTTACGAGATTATCTGGACGATAACCCTAACGCACAATGTGCGATTTACTATATGGGTGGGGGCCAGCCTAGGGAACGAAGCCTAGGCAAGAATGGCGAGATCGAAAATGTATTCCAAGGTGCGCACCCCTCTGAGGGTCCAGACCAGGGCTCAATTTACCCGGGCGACCGGGAGATTAGAGAGGGTTTAACCATCCAAATACGGCGTCTCAACGTTGTGACAGATAGGCGCAGTAAGCAACCTGTTGCTAATGACGTGCCTGTAGTCGCTGTGTGGCTGCCTAGCGAAGTAGCAGGCGACATGGTTGTGCAAGATCAGGGTGGAAGTTAGCAGGAATAGCCGTCAATGCTAGACTTAGTTACCTTATTCGACGCTCTCCAGGCACCGCCTTTGGGGATGGGCGAAGGGAGTATTCGATTCTCAGCAGCCCCGATACCCGGTTATGAGCAGCATAGAATTGGGGTAGACCAGAAAGGTAACCCAGCACTGCTGATATCAGTCCAAGAAGTGCCTGAGCGAATGTGGCTGCCGCCTATAGAACTGGAGCATTTGAGAGTTCAGCATGATGTTATCTGTCGCGTCTTACAAGAAAATGGGACACTTGACGAAAGGCGCGTAACGGTTGTTAGCTGTGTCGGCGGCGATCGTATGCTGCGAAGTTATTTTCTGCATGTTGCAGCACTCCGCTCCTTGTATCATTAGGAGCGATACCAACGCGCGTTGACGTGTCCCAAGCGATTGATAAGCTGGCTGAGTTATTCCGCGCAATGCGGGAGCCAGCGAGAAAGCCTATTCAAGGTCTATGGGCTGAGCTATTTTTGATTTGCGAGCGCGCGATTCCAGCACAGTCTTAGCCGCCTGGCATACGAATCCAGAGGACCTCTACGATTTCAGTGCAGGTAACCAAAAAATCGAGGTAAAGAGCACCACAGGTCGTGCACGACAGCATCACTTCAGGCTTGAGCAGCTACACCCCCCAGAGGGCACCACGCTGCTAGTTGCTTCCATTCTAGTCGAGCGCACAGGAGCAGGCGCGTCCGTAATTGATCTCGCTCAAAAAATTCGCTCTCGCTTGGATAACCGCCCCGAGTTGCTCATGCATATTGATCGGCTAATAGGGTTGACGCTTGGCGAGAGTTGGAGGTACGCAGTCGAGGACAACTTCAGTGTGGAAGCTGCCGAGACATCACTGGCTTTTTTCGAGCCGAGTGTAATCCCGTCGGTCAGCTTAAATTCGCCTGTGGGGGTCAGTGAGGTGCGCTTTCGGTCGGACCTCACAACAGCACCAGCTGCCGACCTTGCAGCCTACCGTAAGATGGGTGGATTATTCTCTGAAGCCCTTCGCCGCTGAGACGAAAACGTGGTAGTATTGTCTTGAGAACTTAGACAACCAAGAGAAAATACTGAGAAAGCGGGCCATACCATGAGCAATGTTGAGCAAGCTGAAGAAATCCAATCGCCCCTTGATGTGCCAACCCTACGGCGTGGAACATTCTACATCGGGGCATACAACCCGGAACTCTTCGAGGGCTGGACTAATGGTGAGTTGTGGAACGGCTGGGCCACACCGGCCTTTGAGTATGAGGAAGCATCTCGGATGATGGACGTCCATAACAAAATGGAGTCCTTCGACCCCGAGGATAAGCCCCAAGCTTGGTATGACAGTGAGAAAGATCGCTTCTGCTTTATAACTGTTGGTAACGGCAGGGAAATTGAGACTTACCCCTCATTTAGAGACGAAACAGGCGGACAGACGCGCAAGCTTTACGGGATAGGCTCGTGGTACTGGACTTGGGAAGAATATACTACGCGCGCTTAACGGGTTTTGCATCACATGGGGGTGTCCTATGGTTCTGTTCTCCTGTTTGCTTTCTCCTCGGCGGTTAGCCTATAGGGTAAAAGACAATTAGGCATAGAAAGTTGTCCGAAAGCTAGAGCGTCTTATGAACTTTGCAGGCACGAAGTGCCACTCACAAGATAGACGCGCACGCACGAAAGCCAAACACCACAAGTTATCGACGGCCAACTCTACGTACGGATAAGGCTCCAAAGTTCAAAACATGCTCTAGAGCATGTTTTGAACTTTCGCAACCGTGCCCATTGAGGAACTGAGCAAGTTGAACGAAGCGCGCAACGAACACAGTAGCAAGAACGACAAGATGTAGCCCTGCCAGCGTTTCGGGCAGTCGTTCGTAGGCAGGCGCCAGCCTTCGGAAACGAGTTGCCCAGGCGAAGCTCCACTCGCCCCCACTTCGCTCATACCCACCGCCTGGGTAGCAGCACGAACCCTCGTTTTGAGGAGGCAGAGAGAATGTCTATAGGATCAGAGAGGGACCTGCAGGGCTTGAAGGAGAGCGGGCGCATCGTAGCCCTTGCGCTACAGGAGATGATCAGGCACTTGAAGCCAGGCATCACCACACTTGAGCTTGATTGGATCGGCGAAGCATTCCTGGCCAAGCACGGAGCACGCTCGGCCCCTCGCCTGGCCTACAATTTCCCGGGTGGTACATGCATCAGCATAAATGACGAGGCGGCCCATGGCATCCCCGGCAATAGGGTCGTACAGGCGGGAGACCTCGTAAATCTCGATGTGTCGGCTGACCTTAACGGCTTTGTGGCTGATACGGGCGCTACAATTGCGGTGCCGCCGGTGTCACCTACGAAGGACAGACTGCTCAAGTGCACAAGGGCCGCGCTCAACAAGGCAATAGCGGCAGCCCAGGCAGGCAGGCCGATGAATGTGATCGGGCAGGCAGTGGAGGCCGAGGCCAAGCGCTGCAAGTTTAACATTATCGCCAACCTCGCCGGTCACGGCGTGGGCCGGAGCATCCACGAAGATCCGAGGGAAGTGCTCAACTACTACGACCAGCGCGACAGGCGAAAGCTAACCGAGGGCCTGGTTATTACAATAGAACCGTTCCTCTCTACGGGAGCCACCTATGTGCTTGAAGACCGCAATGGTTGGACGCTCAAGACGCCCGACGGCAGCTTGTCGTGCCAGTACGAGCACACAATTGTGATCACGAAGGGCAAACCGGTAATCATCACGGCAGTTTAAGTTTAGTGCGCCGAGCCCAATAAAAGACTGGATGGTGACTCTCGCCCATACGTGAGTATATCTACTCACGCGTAGAATACTCATAGCGGCAAAGCTATGCAGTGCTCTAACCCTCTCTTCGGCCCTTTCACTTGCTTCGTGAAGGGATGTGGGGTTCAGTGTTTCAATGCTGATTTATCTATGCAGTATTTGCTGGTGTGTGGGGTGAGAAGGTAAGCTGACAGACGAGAGGATGTAAATTGGGCCGTCACTCGGTGCAATAATTGTAACTCCTACGTCAATTACGAGTTGATTAAAATGTGGTGAACTGTTATAGTTACTGCACCTTAGTATGGCCCATTGCCAACTATTCGTTCACTGGCGTAACAAAAAGGAGTGGCCTTCATGTCAGCGTCTTTTATCAAAACGTTCTCTCGGCGTGCCTCCATTAAATCTTGTACTCATCGTATTGATGATATTTCCTGTCTTCGCAACTGGAGCCAGGATCGACCACTCCGCTTCAGGCTCGCTACCCACGCAACTGGGGCAGCCAGTTGCCTCATCCCTAAGTGCCGGGCAGGCTTCTTCCAAGCGGTCAGAGCTTGCGCACAAGCCAGATATAGCCATGGCTGCTCCCAACAATGCCTCTATGAACGTGACTATGGCCGCGACCCCGCCAGCCGGTGCCATCATCGTGGACGATGCTCCAAACGGCACTCCTGGGAGCGGTTTCACTCACCACGTGTTTGACACGTTCTGGACGTTTTGGGAACCACGCTTTGACGCCACTCACTATAACGGAGACATGCACTTCACATACAACACCGATATTCCGCCTCTTCCGGTGGATGGCGCCACGTGGGAGACACCAATACTCACCCAGTCGGGCAATTACCAGATATGGACCTACATACCACTGTACAACGCCTATACTGTCGGCGCGACGTACTGCATTGGGTACAGCTGTTCGGGCACACCTTCGTATGTGGTGAACCAGGCCGCCAATCGCGGGTACTGGGTGCAGCTGGGTACCTATGCATACACTGCGGGCGAGAGGGGCGCTGTCTACCTTGACGACATAGTACCTGAGGCCAATGGGCAACACGCCGTAGTGAAGATTGGCTACGACGCCATGATATGGCTCCCACCTGGAGTAACATGGACGCCTGGTCCGTCTCTAATCCCGTATGATGCCCGCTGGGCAAATCTTGGCTACCAGTGGTGGCTAGGCTACGCGGCCGATCCCGTCTCTACCGCGTTCGGCAGCTACTACGGGCAGCACCAGGACCTGATGGTGCCTGGCCGCAAGCTGGACGTAAACTTCACCCGTGCCTACAACTCTCTCGACACTCGTGTTGGTCTGTTCGGCCTCGGCTGGCATGATACCTACGACATGAGCGCTATAGACCGCGGGGACGGCTCGGTCATCGTTACTTTTGGAGATGGTAGGGCTGGACTGTACACACCCGCTGGCGGCGGTGGCTATACAGCGCCGGACGGCTTCTTCGCACAATTAGCGGACAACGCAGGCCAGCGGGTGCTCACCGATACAGACCAGATAGTCTACACGTTCAGCGCTGACGGCAAGCTGGTAAGGATCACTGAGCCGAACGGCAATCAGATCGACCTGGCCCACGATAAAACAGGATATACCCTCACCGACACGGTTGGCCGTGAGTTCCGCGCAGATTTCAACAGCGATGGCTTCATCGAGAGTCTAACAGGCCCCGAGGGCCATAATTACACCTACGAATATTCCGGCAATAAGCTGACTGCCTTCCACTATCCTCTTGGCGGCGTCATCCGCTACACCTACAACAGCGATGGGCTGCTCACCTCTATAACCGATGCCAACAATAATACGTTTGTGACGAATGAGTACGATGCTCAAGGGCGGGTCGTTCGGCAGCTGGACGCCAGTGGCAACCCCACGACCTTCACCTACAGCCAAAGCCCCTTCTCGACAACGATTGTGGATACTGAGAACCATGCGACCGTGCATGAGTTCGACAGCCAGTACAGGCTGGTGCGCGAGACGGATGCGCTAGGCCACAGTATCGTGTACGGCTACGACAGCGACAACAATCGCACCTACATGAAGGATAGGGGCGACCACGAAACGTTAATGGTGTATGACGACCGCGGCAATATGACCCAGAAGACAGACGCTGATGGCGGAGTGTGGGTGTACGATTATGATCCCAGGAACAACCTAACCCTGGAGCGCAACGCAGAGAATGAAGAAACCTCCTATATCTACGATCTTAAGGACAATCTGCGCGAGGTCCATGATGCCGAGAACGGTATCCAACTCATGACCTATACCACCTTAGGGCAGCTAGAGACACTGCGCGACGCGAACCTGCATTTCACCCATTTTAGCTACGACGGACAGGGAAACCTTGCCGAGATACGCGACGCGCTGAACAATGTGACAGGTTACGGTTATGACGGGGCGAGCCGCCGCACTTCTATGACGGATGCCAACAACCACACCATGCAGTACACCTACGATGCGAACGACCTAGTGACTCAAGTCCGAGATCCGAGGGGCAACTCAACCCTCTTCTCGTACGACCTGGTCGGCAATCTGCTGAGCACGCGCGATCGCCGCGGGTATGTGACACAGTACTTCTACAATGAAAACGACAATCTGGTACGCATGTTGGATGCCAGGAACAGTCAGACTCTGTACACCTACGACCGCATGTACAATCGCATCAGTGAAACGAACCCACGCAGCTTCACCACTCAGTATGGGTACGACGCGGTGTACAACCTGGAGCGTGTCATAGACGCCAAGAATAACGTCACGCGCTTTGAGTACGACGCAGACCGTAACATGACCCACCAAGTAGATGCGCTCAACGGCACAACTGTATATCAGTATGATGCGCTCCACAGGCCCGAGACGGTTACGGACGCGCTCAACGGTGTAACCGAGTACACCTACGACGCTGTAGGGCGGCGCATTCAGATGCGCGACGCCAGGCTGGGCGTTACCCGGTACCGCTATGACGACCTGGGAAGATTGGTGGAATTGACGGACGCGCTCAACGGGCACACGCTCATGGGCTACGACCCGGTGGGTAATCGCACGTCCGTCACCAACGCACGCGTCATTACCACGACCTCGCGGTACGACGATATCAACCGGCTCATCGAGCAGACCGACCCGCTCGGCAGGCTTGTGGCCTATACCTACGACGGGGTGGGAAACGTCCGCACACGCACTGATGCGAACGGCAATGTTACCACGTACGAGTACGACGCCAACGAGAACCTGCACAGAGCCATAGACGCACTCAACGGGGTTACTCAGTATACGTATGACGAGGAGGATAACGTCCTAACGGAGCGCGACGCGAACATCCACACTCGCACGTACGGTTACGACCAGGTAGGAAACGTGCTGACTTTCACTTTGCCGCTAGGCCAGCGTACCCTGTATGCCTATGATCCCAACAGCAATCTGGAGAGCACAACTAACGCGAAGCACAACACGACCCGGTTCGGCTACGACGAGTTGGATCTGCAACATACGCAGACCACACCACTCGGCAACGTAACTACCAACGACTACGACCCACTACAGCGCTTAGAAAAAGTGACCGACGCCGAGAGCCACGCTACCCAATACCGGTATGATGCGCTTAGTCGATTGACTAAAGTCATCGATGCGCTCAACGGCCAGACTGAATACGAGTATGACGCCCTGGGATACATGACGGCCTACACCGACGCAAACACTCATCGCACGCAATTCGACGTAGACCTGCTGGGGCGCACGACCAGGGAAACCGATCCACTCACCCGCACCTGGAACTATACCTACGATGGCGTGGGCAACACGCGGAACTCGCTTAGATGCCAACCTGAAGCTGACCACTTACACATATGATGCGCGCAACAGGCTGACCAATACCGCGTATCCATCAGGTCCGAGCGTTGGGTATACGTATGATCCGAACGGCAACTTGACTGCACTTTCCGATAGGTCTGGTAGCACGCAGTACAGGTACGACCCGCTGGACCGTCTCACCGAGAGCCTGAGGACCGCAGGCATCTTATCGGGCAAGAAGCTCACGAACCAGTATGACGCGGTAGGAAACCGCCTGCGCGTGACCTATCCCGATGGCAAGAACGTTGGCTATCAGTACAATGCAAATGACTGGCAGGTGGCGGTCATGGACCCGATGGCAGGGGTTACCAGCTATACGCACGATGACGTGGGCCTACCAACCCGCATGACTAACCCCAATGCTACGTGGACCGACTTCAGGTATGACAATGACGACAGAGAAACGAGAGTATTTAACGGCAAACCGGACGCCAGCTCGAACCTGATCAGCAGCTTCGACTACACGCTCGACCGCGTGGGCAACAGGACCCGAACTATCGAGCGAATGACCCGCGGGCAGGTGATCACCTGGGACAAGCGTTATACCTACGACGCGCTGTACAGACTCAGAAATTCGGTGTTCACGCCCAATTACAACCCCGCGCAGCCACTGACCAGCACGTTCAGCTATGATCCCGTGGGCAACCGGCTCGCGATGACCACCAACATCCAGGATAAGCCTAACACGCCGCCCCTGAGTTCCGCCGGTCACAACTCAGTACACTTATGATGCAGCTAACCAGATGCTCACGGCCGGGGCAACGAGCTTTATATATGACGCCAACGGCAACAGGACGGCCATGTCGGGGCCGAAGCGGGCGATCAACTATGCTTTCGACTTCGAAAATCGGCTGAGTAATGCCACAACGTATGATGTGCTGCCGAACGGCAGACGCAACTTCGACTCGACGCTGGACTTCACCTATGATGGTCTTGGCAGGCGCATGGAACGTGGAGTGATCGACAATGGCACGAGGAAGACCGCTGATTTCCTGTACGATGGCCTGGGGTATGACATGCTGGCCCAGTACGTCGAGCCAGGCGCGCCGAGAACGACCTACTACTACCGAGATCTGTCGCAAATCCTGAGCAGGCATGAAATCCAGGGCCAGGGTGCAGGGTTACAGTATTTCTATCATTACGACGGCTCGGGGGATGTAAGCGCCTGGACTAATCAATCTGGCCGGAGCGTACAGGAGTATACCTATGCTCCATACGGGCGGTTGATAGATAACAATGGCCCTGATAACTCCAGCAACCGCACCGACCCACACAACAGCGTCACCTGGAGTGGCAAGATGTGGGACAAAGAGACTGAGTTGAATTACTTTGGTGCCAGAGATTACGATTTCGGTGCTGGTGTGTGGCTGACGCGAGACCCATACAGAGGCCAGATCAATGACCCAATGTCGCTTCACCGCTACGCCTATGTCAACAACAATCCGGCGACGTTGCGGGATGCCTATGGGTTATCGAGTACACAGATCCCTGGTGCACTCTTCGATGAGCCCAAGGTGGCAGGAAGCTCGGCTACGCTGCGCTCTAGCAACTCGACGGCACGGACAGTTAGGCGCGCGTGCATCTCTCACGGCACGAGCCACAACCCAATGCAGAAGACTATGACTGGTGGGAGCTATTCAGGTTGCGGCGATACTGCACGCTGGATTGTTGATCAGATCAGGGACTACCACCTTATACGGTTGCTTGGGTCCAACTTCCTCTTGGATCCACGGTGGCGTGGGTTTAACTTCCTCTTGGGATCTGCGAAGCTATTCTCTGATGTCTATACTACAAATTACTGGGCTGAGCGGTATAATAAGCTTAGTAAAGCCGAGCAACGACGCGAGGAGTTCGAGGAGTGGGCGGGCAAGGGGGCGCTGATCCATACTGGTGACAACTTCTACATGGATACATCTGGCATGGGTAATATCCTCTTCGGCTACTACATGGCCGCTCTAGGGTATAGTGAGGGCGTTGAGGACTGGGTCGCAAATGAAGCCCAAGAGCGAAATGCTCAAACACCGGGGCGGTCCGAAGATTTTGATGACGATCTGACCCAACGGCGTATAGGTAGAGAACTATGGGAGCAGGGAGGGGCTTAAACTCCAGAGAATGTACTGAAGGCGATAGAATTCGGTCTGCGGAACATATAGCTCAAGTGGACCAAACGGAGAACTACTTGGACCAAATAGAGAACCAACAGGGTGTATCAAGACCAAGTAGGCACAGGATATCACAATGGGCCCAGATCAAACGAACTAACCAATTGGTGACCGCGAGAGCAATCTGGGCGCGGGAGGGTACCAGGAGTAAGAGCTTAGTCAAAGTGTTTCTGACGCACGACACTGAGTTTAATATAGCAGGAGAGAGGGAGGTTCATCACCTCCCTCTCTCCTGCTTGCTACCAGTCACTCACCGCGTGTTGCATCCCGAGGTTGGGTGACGGAACACTGCTCAATGCGTATCCGTCTGAACTGCTGAGATCAGTGTTCCGTTCTTGCGGTGCCTGGCGCAAGGTGCTGTACATTGGCAACTCACGATTGCTGTTCCCTGGGCACCAAGAGTATATTTAGTCAATCTACCTTGAGCCAAGGGAGAGTTACTGCGGCTACGTCTGGTGATACGCATGAGGATCCCAAGCGGCCGCAGGCTACATGATAAGTTGATAAGGAAACGCTACAGAAACCCAGACGGTCCTCACGGATTGTTTGGGTTTCTTGTTGCCTTTCGGACCGTTAGCGCGTAATTGCTACAGGTAGCTAGAGCGTGTTATGAACATGGACAACCAGGTGGATTGAGGAACTGAGCAAGTTGAACGAAGCGAGCAGCGAACACAATAGCGAAGACAACAAGATGCAGTCCTGCCAGTGTTTCGGGCAGACGTTCATAGTCGCGAGCCAGCCGCCTGAAACGAGCGGCCCACGCGAAGCTACGCTCGACAACCCAACGGCGCGGCAGCAGAATGAAGCCTCGTTTCGCGTCCGGCAACTTGACCACTTCCAGCCTGATGCCCTGTCCATCGGCAGCTTCAGCCGCTTGCTCTCCGGTATAGCCCGCATCTACATACGCTACTTGCACGTTATGTCCGGTCGCTTCCTGTACGGCTTGCGCCAACTGCTCTACCTGTGCTCTGTCCCCTTCGTTGGCAGGGGTCACACGCACAGCCAAAAGGTGTCCCAACGTATCCACAGCTACATGTACCTTGCTTCCCTTCTTACGTTTGGCTCCGTCGTACCCGGCGCGTGCTCCACTCTCAGGAGAGGACTGCAAGGTGCGGCTGTCCAGAATAACGGCGGTCGGTTCAGCGTTGCGGCCCTGAGCCATACGCAATATTGCTCTCAGGTCATCAACCATAGTCTGGAAGACCTCTGCTCTGAGCCATCGCTGCGTCTGTTGATAGACAACGTGCCAGGGAGGCAGGTCCTTAGGCATCATGCGCCAGGGAGCACCAGACCTCGCGATGTAGCGCAAGCCGTTGAACACTTCTCGGAGTGGGTACACTCGTTGTGGGGCGTCTTCAGCCATAAGTGTAAGATAAGGAGCAACGAAAGCCCACTCGTCATCGCTCACATCGCTGGGGTATCGTTCTTTCTCTGCCATACCCCAATTTTATCAACTTTATCGCCTGTAGTTCATAACACGCTCTAGAGATTTATAAGATCGGCTTGTAGAGTGCTTTGGCCCGGGCCCAGCATAGCAACCCTGCCCGATACAGAATAAGTAGGAAGTGCTACCAGGTGTAAGAGCATGTTTTGGATAGAAGACTGGCGCGCACTGCGCACTGCACACCGTACTCCCAGTATAGCGCAACGTGGATCAATCAGGTACCCGAGCAAATTAATCAGGCACCTGAATAAAATGGAAATTGCCCTGAATTTGATTGCAGGTTTGGACTGATTACAAGATTGATGTAATAGACAGGTCATTAATCTTGTATGTGCCACGGCAATTCATAAATCGCACCAAAGATGATTGCAGGTTTAAACTGCTTACAAGATTGATATTATAGACAGGTCGCTAACTTATTAGGCTGCGTGGAACTAATATAGAGAGGAGGTAGTTATTGGCAGATCAGGTATTCGACTTAAACGGAGGTAGGACTTTTATTCGCCCCCTCACACGGTGTAATCGCACGGGGGTGGTATATGAGCGCCCTCCTGAGGCTACAGAGCATATCAGGTCGGCCCTCGAAATGAGCCCGGATGAGTTATTGGAGCGGATCAAAGATCCGCGATTTCAGATCACCACATCACCTGGGAGAGGAATGCCTGGTCTATCTGATCAGGGAATACAAACGCTCTGGTAATAAGCAGGTGGAGACGGCACTTATTCAAGCGCTGGTAAGGCGATTCGCAAAGCAACTGAACGACAAGCTGCAAGGCCTCGGACCTGAACTGGTCGAGCAAGCTTACCAGGACGTAGTAAGCGACCTGTTCACCTATATACTGGATCTTAATAGCGACGCCGGCGATTTCTCGCAGGTGCGGTTCTGGGTCTTCTTCAAGGCTAGACAGGTAAATGTGTTCAACACCTACGATCGTCAGATAAAAGAAGCCCAAAATACCGTACCCTGGGATAAGGTAGCAGGTTATGACGACGGTGGAGAGGGCGACGAATCAGAATATGTGCAACCCACAGAGCGGATATCGCCTGTACAGCCGGAAGTGCCGCAGATAACTCCAGAGATGTGGGATAAATATCGCGAGGGGTTGAACTCTCTTCCGGAGCCCCAGAGGACTGCCTTTGTTCTCAGGCACTGGGGGAACTGGGAGATCGAGTCAAAAGATCCAACTGTGCCAACACTCAGCGACTATTTTAACCGATCTCCAAGAACGATATATTATTGGCTTGAGCAGGCTGAGCAAGCCTTAGAAAATTGGCGAGGTGAGAGATAATGAGCAAGCAAACTGAACGTAAAGAGAATAACGCGCAGGAGAGGCTAGACGATATTTTGAACGAATACGTCGCGGCATCTCCGGAGCCGAATGCAGCTACACTGGCTGACTGGGTGCGCATGTACCCGGAGTATAGGCAACAACTCACCGACTTCACAGTTGCGTGGAGCCAAACAGAGTGGCTACCACCGGCGGGCGAGGTGGAGTCTGTGGATGAGGATACGCTGGTACTGCGCGCCATGAGTGTTATCCAAAATATCCAGCAGGATCAGGACATGCCGCAGGATGACAACTCTGACGACACAGAGGATCCTCCGGATGACCTGTTCGGTGCAGGCAAAAGGCTGGGGCTATCGCCTCAGCAGCTCGCCGACAAAACTAAGATGAACCGAGCTTTGCTAGGTAAGTTGAACCGTGGACTTATAAGCCCGGACTCGCTACCACAGGCAGCTTTCGAGATACTGGCCAACACATTACAGCTTACTGTGGCTGCAATTAAGCGCCTTCTGCACAAGTCTCCGCGTTTCGCCCTGGGACATCATAGAGCAACGCAGGCACCAGAGATTAAGCTGGAGGAGTTTTCCGAGGCGGTGAGGAATGAACCCTCTCTCAGTGAGGAGTATCGCGCCTACTGGTTAGACATACTCTCCAGAGAGGCAAATACAGGAGCAACAGAGACCACTAAGGACAAAACATGACCTACTGGACTGACATCAAGCAACTTGCCTTGGCATACCGAGGCAAGTTGCTTGGCGATCCACAAGAGCTTGTCCCCGCATATACCCTGTTGAGGGCAGCAGCTGAGCGCACGCACATTGGCTGGGAAGAGCGACCCCACGGTGATTCCCTGCTCGATGGCGGCCAGGCCGTGCTGGACCTGGAGGCAGAGGTTATCTGGCTGGACCAGGCCGTTGACCCGCTCATCAAACCTTTCTATCTGAGCCACGAATATGCTCACCTGTGGCTGGACGAGACCGGTATCTCATGTGAGGCCCATGAGATAGACGAGGCTGCCTCTGAGGAAACTGTATCTCTGGGCGTGCAGCGCTTAGAAGGTTACGGGCCTCGGGAACGGCGCGAGCGCACCGCGAACGTATTTGCACGAGAATTCCTGATCCCTGCTCAGGCCTTATACCGGTGGTACATGCAGGATGGTCTTGGAGTGCTGGCTATAGCTGCTCGCTTGGGCTTACCCGAGGCTATGGTCTACCATCAGCTGGTGCGTGCCGTATTGCTGCATGAGGTAGAAGCACCGGAGCAGACGTCAGCAGCTGAACCTGCGGACATGCGCCACGAAAACAGCTCGACGACCACAGCGACAACTAGCCCCGTGCAGGCTGTGCGTGCAGCAGTGGACATGCCAGCCGGTTCAGAGACCATGCACGCTTCCCCCATTCCCAAAGTGCGTCGGTTGGATAATAGCCAGCGAGAGGCTGCACATGCAGCTACAGGGCCGGTCCTGGTGGAAGCCGGGCCGGGCACCGGAAAGACACATACGCTAATCGGCCGCGTGCTGCACCTGCTGGAGCTCAACCACCCTCCATCGTCAATTCTCGCTCTTACCTACTCAAATCGAGCTGCGGAAGAGATGAGGCATCGTATTTCCCAGGTCGCCCCTGATGCTGCCACCTCGCTGTGGGTAGGAACGATTCATGCGTTCGGCCTGGACTTGCTCAGCAAATATGGGGGTAAGTTAGGATTGCCCCCAAGCCTAGCAATGCTGGATCAGGTATCAGCGGTTTCGCTGCTGGAGCAGCATATAGAGGCACTCGGGCTGACGCAGTACAGCAGTCTGCACCGGGTGACTGCCTATCTCCGTGATATGGTACGCGTTATCTCTCGGGCCAAAGACGAGCTTATAGGTCCAGCTGACCATATGCACTTGGCCGAACAGCAGATGGCGGCGGCTACAACCGATGACGAACATAAGCTCGCGCAACGCGCGTATGAAGGCGCGCGGGTATATGCTTTTTATCAGCGCCTCTTGGTCGAGCGCGGCCTGCTCGATTTCGGAGACCTTATTAACCTGCCCATAGAGCTGCTAAGCAGCTATCCTGAGGTGCGGGCAACAGTTCGGGAGACCTACCCCCACCTACTGATCGACGAATACCAGGATATCAACAGGGCATCCGCCATGCTTATACGCGAGCTCGCCGGGGACGGGCTCGGGCTATGGGTTGTGGGCGATGGCAGGCAGGGCATATACCAGTTCCGCGGCGCCTCAGCCATCAATATGCAGCGCTTTCCCGCAGACTACCCCGGAGCGCGCGTCTACTCGCTGGCGCGTAACTACAGGTCGCAACCTGATATTGTAACTCTCGTCTCCCATATGGCCCCCAAGCTACAGGCGCATGCGCATGCAGAGTTCAGCGCCTGGGAACCTGAGCGCGGCGCGGAGGACGGTGGGGTAACAATGCACGTGGCCGAGAACCTTGACGCCGAGTGCGCCGGGATAGCGGCAGAGATAGAGCGCCTGCATTCAAGCGGTATATCTTACAGTGACCAGGCGGTCCTGTGCCGCTCACATACCCTGCTGGCGCGTATCTCGGAACGCCTGGAGGCGGCTGGCATACCGGTACTTTATCTGGGCAACCTGTTCGAGCGCGCTGAGATCCGTGATCTTCTCTCTCTGCTATCGCTAGCATGTGAAGGGGACGGGCGCGGACTAATCCGCGTGGCAGCCTTTCCAGAGTACGACATACCACTGCAAGATGTACTAACTCTGCTGCACCTTGCGCGCAACAGAGGCGAAGGCTTTCCAGGCGCACTGAAGTTGGCTCAAGACGCGGACGATATATCGGCAAAAGGGCAGGCGGGCATTGCACTGCTCGACAAGCACCTTGACGGCTTGTGCTACGGCAGCAGTGCCTGGACTATGACTGCTGAGTATCTTTTCACACGCAGCCGGTACCTGCAGGATATCCTGGCGGACGAGTCCATCAGCGGCCACCAGAAACGTATGGCCATTTTTCAGTTTCTCCAGTTCTTGCAGGAGCAGAGCCAGAGCCAGGTTGAGACATCAGAAGCAGATGGCGTAGATCCAAAGCGCGCCCTGTTACAGTATGTACGACGGCTGGAAGAATTCGGCGAGGACAAGCAGCTGAGACACATACCTGAGTGGGCCGCCCACATGGACGGGGTCCGACTACTCACGATCCATGCGAGCAAAGGGCTTGAGTTTCGCGCTGTGTTTTTGCCTGCTCTCGGCCAAAGCTATTTCCCCGCCCGTAAGCAGCCTTCGCAGTGTCCAACGCCAATTGGGTTCCCCAGCGGACAGGATGACGGGGACGATTCTACTCAGACCTCAAGTCAATCACCCGCAGGCAGCGATGTCAGACAAGAGGAGCAGAACCTCTTCTTTGTGGGCGTATCAAGGGCACGGGATTACCTGTGCGTGTCCCGCGCGCAACGTTACCTGGGCAGCAACAGCAACCCATCGAAACTGCTCTCACTTATCAGCGAGCGATTGCCTCACCCACCAGATGGTAATGTAACCTGGCATGCCGCCGAAGCTACAGAGGCTGTAGGTGACGCGGGCGTATCGCAGTTCTTGGTCGAGCTTTCCAGCTATAGCTCTGATATGTTGGATACGTACATTCGCTGCCCAATGCTCTACTACTACCGTTTTGTCCTCAAGCTTCCGAGTGGCCGCGAGGAGAGCGGGTATGCCCGTTTCCATACGTGTGTTTACTCTGTGATTGACTGGATACGAACGGAGATCTCCGCTGGACGGCCGCCTGAGGATCTGTCAATACAAGCCCAACTGGCTGAGACCTGGGTAGAGAAAGGCCCCGTTGGCCATGTCTACGAATCCATATACCTGAATTACGCGCGCAACCTGCTGGCACGTGCCTCTGAGCTACACCGTGACGCGGACAGAGCCGGGCTGCCGGCTGCCGGCACATGGGAAATCGAGCGGCCACACGGCCGTATCGAGCTCACGCCTGACCGCGTTGTCTGGGAATCAAATGGCGCTGAAGAACCATACCCCGTAATCGAGCGCATGCGAGCCGGTCGGCCCACGGGGAGCGAGGCTAAGAAAGATGTGTATGCACTGTATCAGCAAGGAGCAGGAACAGAATACGCGGGTAAACCGCACAAGGTCCGTATCCGCTACCTTGCCACCGGGGAAACTCAGGACGTGAGCCTTAGCGCAAAAACAATGTCGACGCGACTTGGCCATTACGACGACGCACTACGCGGCATCGCAAACGGTGATTATCCGGCCAACCCGAGCGATTACGAATGCCCACGTTGCGCGAACTTCTTTATCTGTCCAGCAGGTAAGATGCCTTAGCAGCAGGCAGACCGGCCTTGTTTTCTACTAAAGGGGCAGCTCGTTGAGTTGCCCCTTATCGCGCTACTCGCAGACAAAGGATGATGCACTTTGCGAACGATTTATGGCCGTGTTGATATACCCGTTTAGGCCGGCTCTTAGTCTGCAAATTGGTTTGCCATCTCCATTTCAGGTTTCGTCCGCCTCAGTGATTGATGTTATGTAGGGGTCAGATGCAAAGCTATCTCGGCCCGAGGCAATATCGAAGACCATTATTTAAAGGAGAAAGCAACCATGGCAGAGTCAGTTTCACAGCTAGAGGTATTTGTTCAGGGTGAGGACATAAGGGAAGTTGTACTCGTGAAGGTTGCCGCTAACGGCACGATCCGCGACCTTGTAAAGGCAGCCCTCCCCGGCCAGCAGGAGGGAAAGGGGGAGCATGCCGTAACAGTGATGCTTGAGGACAGCGACGAGGCACTGGACCTCAACAAGTCCCTGGCATCGGCAGGAGTCGTGCAGCGAGGCCGTGTGCACATCCACCGTTGCCGGCGCGTTGATGTCACAGTCAACTTCAATGGCAAACCCATCGAGAGGCACTTTCCACCTTCGGCAACGGTAAAGCGCGTAAAAAAGTGGGCTGTGGGCAAGAAGGGATTTGACATGACCGACGTAGACGCTGCCGAGCATCTACTGCAAGTCTGCAATTCAACAGTGCGCCCGGACGAGGATACGCACATCGGTACCCTGGTGAAGCACCCTAACTGCAGCCTCTGCTTCGACCTGTTGCCCAAAATCAGGGTGGAAGGCTAGAGGTGGCGGCACCTATGTCCCCCGCCGAACGGGCGCTGAGGGCTGATCTTGACCGGGGACCATTCCAATCGGGCGTTGATCGCGGTAAATGGCGATTGCTCCGGGTGGAGTGGCCCCACGTTCAGATCGCTGTTAGCGCAGCCCCTGACCGAGGGCCAAAGGAGTATGTGTTGCGCATGGAGTGCAGCAACTATCCCCAGTCCGCGCCGACTGTCGGGTTATGGGACCCCCAGCTTGACGCGCCCCTGCCGCCGGAGCGATGGCCAACAGGCACCACACGTGTGCCCCCGGTGTTCAACCCGGCCTGGAAGGATGGTACTTGTCTTTACCTGCCGTGTGACCGCATCTCCTTCGAAGGTCACGATGCCTGGCGTACGCAGCACCCTGAAAAGATCTGGTCTGCAACAAGCGACATTACACTGTATCTGAGGATTGTCTATGAACTTCTCAATTCGAGTGATTATACGGGGACTCGTAGCGCCTAGGCACCGCCTCTCGTGCTCAACGAAGCTGTGGAAACAGGGGCTGGCCGAGCTCGCGCGCCGGGGCGAGGGCTCACACGAGAGCGGCGCGTTCCTGCTAGGCATCGAGCGTAATGGCCGCAGGCGTATTACAAAATTCGCCTATTACGATGACTTCGACCCCCATTGTCTTGATACTGGCATCGTCATCTATGACGGGGCAGCATATGCGAAGCTTTGGGCCCTCTGCCGTGAGACCGGGCTGAGCGTAGTCGCTGACGTGCATACCCACGGGTGGCGGGCAAGGCAAAGCCCGGCTGACCGGGACAACCCTATGATCGCGCAGCGAGGCCATGTAGGGGTTATAGTGCCGCGCTTCGCCCAGGGTCATGCACGCTCGTCTGAGCTTGGCGTTTACGAGTACCTGGGCCAGCATACGTGGCGAGACATGAGCGGAGACCGCGCCCATATATATTTTTATATAGGTATCTGGGGATAGCTTGCCTGCGCGGGCAAGACAGACCGGCTGGTTAGATTACAAACATAGGCATCATATGAAAGGAACAGGATATGGCAGAATCTCTTGGCGACGAACTTAATCGTGCAGTAAAACTGGCCATGGACAGTGGAGAGGCGGCCAGCTTGCAGGAAGCTGAGGCGCTTTTCCGAGGCTACCGCCTTCGCATTGATGTCGGACCGGACGTATCGCATTCCGCGACCGGGCAGGCGGCAGTTCTCACGGCGGTAAACACCGCACGCCGCTGCTTTCTCGGTGGGGTAACGGTGAGCGGGGCGCTCGATGCACCGCTGCTTGTACGCTGGCGTGGGTGCCCGACCCTGCGTAGCGCCGTCGTCGACCTTCAAGGAACCGTATCAACAGACCATGGTGAAACGAGCGACATGGAGCCCTGCATCGTGGTGGGCGATACATCCCGGTCCTATGAGGACGCTCCGTTTGCCGTGCGAGCAACATTTGACGGGTGGCGCGGCGGTGCGGTACCTCTTGCTGACGATATAAGGCTGCCCGAGCAACGAGAATGCACTCCGGCGGGCGTGCTGGCGGGCGCGATTGCAGTATCAGAAGCTTTCCAGTATGTGCGTGGCGGCAACCCGCACGCCGGTAAGCGCGCTGCGGGCATGTCGCTTTGGCGTCTTGAGGAGAGGGACTGGCTCACCAGTTCCGACAACGGCCCTGCCCTTTCCTATCTACCTACCAGATTGTGGCTTATAGGTCTGGGCCACCTCGGTCAGGCATATCTCTGGACACTCGGCTTACTGCCTTACCCGCACCCTGCCAATGTGCATCTGGTCCTTCAGGATTTCGACAAACTCGTTGTAGCAAACGACAGCACATCGTTGCTAACAACCCGGGCGCTGGTTGGCCAATATAAGACCCGGGCCATGGCCAACTGGTGCGAGCAGAGAGGCTTCAATGCGACCATAGTAGAGCGCTGCTTCGCCGACAACTTCAAGGTAGACGGCGACGAGCCCCAGGTCGCGTTGTGCGGGGTTGACAATGCCTCGGCACGTGCTGCGCTGGAAGGTGTAGGCTTCAAGCGCATTATAGAGGCGGGCCTTGGTAAAGGGTGGCAGGAATACCTGGCTTACCAGGTACACACCTTTCCCGCCAGCCGGCCAGCAAAAGAGCGCTGGGGGTCGGCCATCTCAACTCCTGGTGACGACGCGTTGCTCACTCAGCCAGCGTATCAGGCGCTTGGACAAGTTGGGGTGGACCGCTGCGGGCTTACCCTCCTGGCAGGGCGGTCCGTTGGTGTCTCGTTCGTGGGCGCGGCTGTGTCCGCGATTGTATTGGTTGAAGTGCTCCGCATGCTGGTGGGCGAGCATAGCTATGAACTTGTGGACGGCACACTGAGGTCTTCCAGCAGGCAGAGATGCTATATTGAATCGCGGGACTTATGAGGCTTTCAATCCGGGCGCGACAGACAGTTCGGTTTGAGCATATACCACTAGGTCCTGTTTTTAAGCTCTAAGTGATGCAGTTGCATGCGGCCAATCACAGCACCACCCAAGCGTGAAGTTGGGCCAATATAGGAAACTCGGGCTTGCGCCTTTGATAACAGGCCCAAATCGAGGGTAAGTAGGGCATACCTGCGTCTGCGCCTGGGTCTATGTGCCTTATTTCTTGCTTTTGTTCATAGCCTCTTTGAGAACCCCTACTATTAGTCCTCTGGTCTCGTCCATCAATTTTGTCGGAGCATCGTTTAGAGCCGCAAGTTGATTATCCAGGTCAAAATGCAGCCATACCGGCGCTTTTGCGGTGGCAAAGTCTGTTGACCCCTGCGGCTGCGTAAGCACCACCGCTTTGTCAACGTATGGAAGTACCACGTTGTGCCGATTGAGCCAGTCACGGACGTCTACAGCCCCGCCTGTAGCCTGGGCTTGGGGGTTATCCGTCATGCTCCGCCATATACGGCCCTTTTGCTCCTCCCACACCCCGTGGTTCACCCTCACGGTACGCCCATAAGCCTTTACCTCTAACACATAGACCCCGGGCGGGCCCGACCAGTACAAGGTCGAGATCGCCTTTACGGTTGGGCAGGTTCAAGTTTCTGAAAACCGTCCATCGATTATCCAGCTTTGCTGATACACGCTCAGCGACCCATTGCTCGCCTTCGCGCCCCTGTCGAAAGTTGCGAGACTCAGCCATCATTTTCTTGTAAGCATAGCGGGCGTACAGAGCAAATGGAACGACAAGGATGGCAACGACAATTAGAGCTGCCACAAGGGTAACACCCCAATAGTAACCCTCAGAGAATCCTGCTTACGGCAACCCAGAGTATTGCGCCGGTAAGCATGACCGCAGATAGTATGCCCCAGAAAGCAGAAAACAGCCCAAAATACATGCTCTCATACTGCTGCTCCTCAAGGTATGTGCTGCCTCCAATAACAACTGGGCCGTGTCGCAAAACCTCTTGAACTATCTGCGGTTGTTTCAGCTTTTCGCTGAGCAATGTATAGGCTGCACGTTTCTTTTGAGGATCTCCCCATCTGAGAATTATCCAGGCAAAATCCCCAATATCCATGTCGCCTTCCTTGTAGAGTTGCGCCATGGTTCCAGTTTTACCGCGAGAAGGTCCACGACGCACTGTCCAAAGTGTGTTCTCGGCCAGCTCTAATGGTAGCGGGGCAATACCCTGCTCCAAAACTGGAATGGCGGGCTTTGATGTATTTTGGTTGGTGCCACGGTCTGCCATGTAACCCCAGTTTTACCCTCACCCCACACCTTGGCTAACGTCCACTACCAGGTAGATGGTGTCATCTGGCGATAGGGAGATGGGTAACCTGAGTATGCGCCGCGCGCCTTCCCCACCTGCCAGGGCAGCCGCTTCCAGTGGGATTTGCAGGAACTCCATCAGCAACTCCCAGTTCAACCGCTGTAACGTAAAACTCCCCACTCTCTATATCACGGTACCTGGGCCGACCGGTACCGATTAGCGCAGCGCACTCCGAGATCGAGGCGCTGCGACGTATCCTCGCGTCCCGGAGCATACTCCCGAGCTCTATATTGCGCTGTTGCATCCGCGTCTTGTTGTCCTCTGCTGACATAGGATTTCCGTGTAGGCTTGGTCGTCTCGCCCTTCCAAGATATTCGAGATTGTGCTTAACTTAAGCACCTTAGGGCTTATATATTTGGAACTTATGTTCTATGATGCTGGTATATGGACATCCAGTTATTGGAACTTCACACACCAGGGGCCGCCTATGGATTACTTCGCATAGTGTAAGTCAGCCCACTAACAGCCGAGACCATGATACATCGCACATGCGGGAGCGTCAAACCGCCTCTCCTAAGCTTTGCTTTTGTCCAAAAAGGCCAGCAACGCAACAGAAACGGAGCACTCAATGAGCCTAAACTCGGACATCAAGCTCACCCCATCACGTGTTCGTGATTATCTAGCTTGCCCGCTGAAATTTGGCCGGCTCTACGGACCGGCGAAAGAGTATCAGGGCCACTACCCGAACGCAACATCTTCAGAGCAAACGGACAGTGCCAATAGAGCTCGGACAGCCTCCCTGGCGCTCGGCAACTGCCTGCATGCGGCCCTTGAAAGCTTGCACCGTCCATCACCTACCGAAGCGCTTGGTCTAAACGAGCCTTACCCTGCTCAAGAGGGCGCGCAAGGCTTCGGATCAGTTTCCGATGAAGAGTTGAGCCGTCTTATCTCGCAGCACTGGCGCTCGGACGGCTACGAGGACAGCCGGAGCGAGGAAGCGGCCTACCTGCAGGCCTGCGACATCCTAAGGTATTACGCCCGTTCTGAGCATATGCCGAAAGGACAGGTGCTGGCCACTGAGGCCTATCTTACGGCCGTAACAACGCTACGAGGCTATCGAGTGGAGATGTCCTGCCGGGCAGACCGCCTTGAACTCCACAGCGACGGCACCCTTGAGGTTTTGGATTACAAGCTCACTAGGGGCGGTGCCCTACCGACCCAGGACACGCTGGCCGCCGACCTCGCCAGCTTCCTGTACTTCCTGCTAGTGTGGCACCACTACAAGCGGCACCCGGCTGTGCGTAACGTATCTATCTCGCAGCTCAATCTCCTGAGCCTGCAGAAAGTCGAGGTGAGTTACTGCCAGCGCCAGATTGTGCATCATCGAGCAGCCTTAACCGAGCTTGTGGTCAGGGCCATGCGCGGGCGCATGGAGCCACGCCCCTACCACGGATGCGCCTGGTGCCCCGTGCGGGAAACCTGCCCGGCATGGGAAACGCTCGATCTGGACGACCTGTTGGCCCCGCACGATAACCAGTCGGCAGAAAGCGGCGCACCGAGCGCCTAGGCTAGCCCATATTCACCTCGATTGTGATTAGTAGATTGCCATCTTCAGAGCGCACCTGCTTGATGATTCGGGCCATGCCGGGCCATTCCTCTTGGGGACTGCCGGGCAATATGGCACTGCGCGGGATGTCCAGGTACTCCATCAGGATAACCAGCTCGGCTGCGTGGAGGTAGCTGTTTCCGGTCTCGGCATATTGCATGTAGCTCTTCTTACGTCCAATCCTTTTGGCACACGCCTCTAGCGTACTTCCATTCAACTTGCGGTAATCCCGAACCGTAGCCCCAATCTCCTTGTTGCGCTTCCACACCTCATTTTCGGCAGGTTGTTGTGAGGTATTTTGCGGGTCAGGTTGTTGGCTATCAGATGGGGTCATGGTTTGCGTGCTCAGATAATCTTGATTGTTTGTTACATAGGCGAGTATACACCTGCCTTGCGAGATGTGGGTAAGTGCCCAGCAGCTGCCCAGCGAAGAAGCGCCTGCTCTACTGGTGGAAAATGTTTGCAATACGCGCTTGCATTTCCATAAGTGCTCGAAGAACAGCGTAAACTCCGAATCGGAGCAGCACTCTCTGGACGTGCGAGAGTTGAAGGTTAGAGAGGACGCTAGGAAGGAGATAAAGAGAAGATGGTTCGTGGCCGCAAAGAGAAAGGCACGCCGAGGATACGCGGGAACAGGCAAACCAACCCTCGGTCGGGCATAAGTGGAGAGTTTCCAAGCTTGAAGATGGCACCTAGGCCCGGCACCAACCAGGCGCTGCCGTACCGTGGCATCTTGCAGAGAGAGTTCATGTACGCACTTGAGTTCGATAGGCAGGTAAAAGGGTACAAGCCTAATCCATTTGTAATAAGGGCGGTGGGGCCGGACGGCACCGTGTATGAGCACACACCCGACTTTCAGGTTGAGCATGAACGGGGCATGATGCTCGTGGAGTGCCTCTGGGACGACCAGCTTGATCAGGAGGCCACGCAACGTGACCTTGAGCTTGCGAGCCTTTGGTCCGAAAATCACAGGCATGAGCTCTTGCTCGTGAAAAAGAGCGAGCTTGAGGAAAAGCCCTACTTGGACAACCTGATGCTCTTGTGGCGCTATCGGCTCGCCAAGGTGCCGCCCCCTCTTGAGCTTCGCTGCTTTGAGTTGCTGCGCCGCTTTGGGGAGGCTTTGCCTTTTGACTTGCTTCGGGACCACCTAGCCCAGGAGTTCGCCCACCTGTTGGGCCGGGACCTGTACCCGAAGACCGTGCCGCCGTGCCTGTACAATATGCTGTTTCGCCACATCTTGCAGGCGGACTTCCGCCTGCCTCTGGCCGACAGCAGCCTGCTGTGGCTCGGAGAGGGCGCGTACGCCACAGAGCGGGATGGAAGAGACGCCAGGGCCGGGCAAGTTACATAAGAAGATTGGGCGGAAAGGAAAGGAAGGAGGTTAACGAGAACATGGCACGCGTGCGATTTGAGAAAGGGGCAAGGGTCGTGTGGGAGGAGCTCGTCTATGTCATAGAGGAGCGGCTCGAAGGCGACAAGTTCATGCTCAAGAACCTGAGCCTGGGGGGCCTGAGAACCGCAACGCGGCAGGAGCTGCTCATGGCGTGGGCTGCTGGCAAGCTCGTGTTTGAGACGTTCGGGTCGACTGCGGTGACAAGTCCAGACCAGCGTATCGCCACCTCATACACGGTGGCTGATTTCAGGAGTCTGCCAAAGGAGCAGCAGTACATAGCTTGGCGGCGCTACCAGTATGTGCTGCCTTTCGCTGGCCTGCCCCCCAGCCAGCGCAACAGGCAAGCTATCGCCGCCTACCTGAAGGCGAATAGTCATCTGATTGAAGAGCGGGCACAGGCATGGAAGACCGGGTTCAAGAGTTCCTCTGCCGAAGCTGCCGCCTGTACCTGTACATGTGCCCGCCGCTGTAATCGGGGCGCAGGAGCCGACGTGCGATACCGAGGTCTCTGCTGCAGACACAGTGACGGGCGATGGAGAGGAACCCAATCCCAATGATGGGCCTAAGAAGGTGGGCCGCGCCAAGAAGCGGCGCCACGACGAAGTAGAAAGCCCCGCCACTGTCGAAACCTGGGTCTATGCTTTCATGCTCAGCGGCAACACCATCCGTGGGCTAGCTCCAAAGACCAAAGTTGGCAGGGCTCCTCGCAGTTCCACACTGCACACAGACATTCAGAAAGCCATAGAGAAGGTTCTTGATGATTACAAGGCCAAACCGGGCCAGGGTAAGACCAAGCGTGGTACCTCCTCAGGGTACAACACCGTCCGGGACATCCATCTTACGGTTGTTTCGCGCGTATCGGAATTGAATACGAAGCGTGAGAAGCAGGGAGAGGACGAACTGCCGCTCCCCAGTTACGATGCCGTGCGGGACCGCATCTATGCATCGCCCCAGGCAACCCTAATCCTGAAACGTCCACCCGCCGACCGGCTCGAGGCGCACAAGGGCGCGATGGTGCGTGCGGGCGTGAAGGTCGTTCGCATCATGCAGCGCGTTGAACTTGACGATACCTGGCTCGACCTGATTGTGGTGGATGAAGTGCGCAATCTGCCCCTAGGCCGCCCTAACCTGACATTGGCTGTCGACGCTTTCCTGGGCATACCAGGGGGGAAGTATGTCGGCTACGAGAAATCGTCCTCCAACGCCGCAAGGCAGTGCACGCTTGACCTGATATTGCCCAAGCCCTATTACCCTACGCTCTACGGGACCAAACACACCCTCGACATATACGGCATACCGGAATTGCTGGACACTGATGGTGGACCTGGCTTCAACAGCGCCGACATGTACACCTCATGTGCTGAGGCTGGTATCGCCTTCGAGTTACTGCCGGTACAGACAGCTTGGCTCAAGCCACACGTCGAACGATTCTTCGGGAGCACGGACGTGTCACTCCTCAAGAGGCTGCCGGGAAGCACTTTCTCCAACGTCCTCGAGCGAGGCGGGTACGACCCCAGCAAATGGGCCTGTATCTCGCTGACCGGCTTCCTGGAGATGCTGCACATCTTTTTGGTAGACCACCTGCCTTCGCAGTGGCATGAAGGGCTTGAGTGCTACCCTCGGGACAGATTGGAAGCGCAGCTACAGATCTATGAGCCGGTGCTGAACCACAGCGCGGACGAGCTTCGCCGCATCTTCTCGCGCACGGAAGACCGGATGATACACGACTACGGCATCGAGCTCGAGACCATACGGTACAACAGCGCCGCCCTACAGGGACTCCGCGCACGACTTCCCGATGATGCGAAAGTGCGCTTCAAGGTGGATGACTACAACCTGAGCCAAATCGATGTGCTCGATGTGACCAACCCCGCCGCTCAAAGCTGGCTGCCGCCCGTGCCTGCCGTGGACCTTGAATACACGAAGGACCTGTCACTCTGGAGCCACAGGATAATACGGCGAAATGTGAATGCTGTGAAGGCGGCCGGGGAGCAGGCGAGCCTACGTGAGTTGGCGGAAGCCAAGGAGCGCCTCCAGAATATCGTGCGCAGAGAGTTTCTTACCACCCGCAGCACACGCAGACGCCAGGAGGCCCAGCGTTTTCTGGACGAGACAGGCTTCGGCGAGCAGCCGGGCGGTCTGCGCGTTACGGCATCGTCCGTTGCCCACGAACGGGCGGCCCGGTGGGGCAACGGCAAGGGGGAGGGTAGTCCAGCGCTCCTGGCTCTCCCCGCCCCAATTGCTGCGCTCCCCGCGCCCACTTCCGAGGCATTCCCGGCTCCCGATAAGGTTGCGGCTGAAGTAGTAGGCAGCGATCCTGGGGCTAACGTGCCTGAGAAGGTGGAGATAGTGCAGTTCCCCACGCCCTCCGCCGGAGCACAGCCCGCCGCACCCACGCGGCGCACGGGGGACTATGGCTTGCCGGGTCGGACTGGCGGTCCCAGGCCCATTAGAGGCGGCCAGTAAGGGCCAGTAGTGGCCGGGTAAGCGGATGTTCGAGTTTATAGAACCACAATAAGGAGCTTAGAGCAAAAAGATGAATACCAACAAGAGCAAAAACAGGACACCAGTGGTAGAGGGTACGCTGGCGCTTCTGCCGAACAGGGAGGTCGAAGCCCCCTCGGAGGAGGAGTTGGGCGAGGACGACAGGCTGGATACGTTCCTCACGAAGGAGGTTATCCTGCAGCTTGCCGCAAAGGAGCGCATCCCATACGTGAAAGCGATGAGGGTCTTCCCCAGCTGGTGGGACCCCACGCTCCTGGCGATACAGGTCTGCCACGAAGAGAACGACGGGGAGAGCGAGCCCCAGTGCATGATAGTCACCGGGCCCACAGGGGCCGGCAAGTCGACGCTCGTCCGTTCGTATCGAGATATGTTCCCCGAGGAGGTCATCGAGGTAGATGGCGAGATTATGTACGCGCGCCGGGTACTCTACGTATCCACACCTTCTCCTGCCCGTATCGGCGATCTCGAGACGGTAATCTTAAAGTTGTGCGGCGACCCCATACCGTGGAAGGGAACCGTGGGCGAGAAGCGTATGCGCATCAAGCGGCTGTTCAAGAAGCTACACGTCGAGCTCCTTATCGTGGATGAGATTCAGCACTTCATCCACAAGGACGGCCACCGCAAGGTACTCCTGACGGTGACTGACTGGTTCAAAGACCTGATAAAGGATACGGGCGTGGCCTGCGTGTTCGTGGGCCTGCCCGAGGGTGAGGAAGTTTTGAAGGCCAATTTGCAGCTTGGCCGCCTCTTTGGTGATCCCTACACTATCACGCCTTTCAAGTGGGACCTGTCCCATCACGAGACCGTCTACGAGTTCATGGCCCTTCTTCAGGATATAGAGGATATGCTCCCCTTCAAGGAGCCTTCCAACCTCTCGTACCCGGAACTGGCTCAGAAGTGCTACCTGGCATGTGGCGGGATATTCGGCCTTCTGATGAAGTTGATAAAGTCGGCCGCCATTCAGGCCCTGCGCACAGGCAAGGAGCAACTGGACGACGAGCTCTTGGCTGCTGCCTTCAACAAGAAGCTCGCGGGTGACCGCCGGGGCATCAAAAACCCCTTTGTGACCACCCCGCCCACGTCCGGGTCCAAATTAACCAAGGGCGCAGCTTAGCAAGCGAGGTACCAGGTTCCAAGATGTCAAACACACTGCGCAAGGGAAGCAAGCCTAGCCGGACCTCTAAGGAGAAGGACGCAACTCACCTACCGATATGTTTACGGCCCTTCGAGTTGGAAAGCCTCGACAGCTTGCTCGCCAGGCTCCGGGTGGTCAACTGCTACCCAGAGCCTGCCTGGTACAGGTACTACATCGACAACTCGCACGTCTCGCCCAACCTGTTAACCAACCGCGCTCATCTACGCCAGATAGCTGTGCTCACGGGGCTGGAACTGCACCAACTTCGCGGCATGACCCTTCACCGTTTCGCCCCCTACTTCCAGACCGGGCAAGAGCTCAAGCGTGGCATGGCTGATAATCAGGGCAATTCGGGACGTGATAGCGGCCAGGATGACTACCCGGTGTGGGGCGCGCATAAGTACTCTCTGTTCGTCAGGGACGTGCAGACCCCACCGATATGTTCTCTGTGCGTGGCCGAGCACAAGGCGACACTACTACCATGGACGCTGCGCTGCGTAACGGTTTGCCCGAAGCACAAGCTCCTGCTCGTGTCGCGGTGCCCTTCGTGCGGCCGGGCGCTCAAGCTTGGAGCGCGAAGGCGTGCATGCCGCTACTGCTTCGAGCCCGTGCGCCGCTTTTCGGCCACATCGATTGACGGACACGAGCCGAGCCTGGCTCTAGCTGAATTGGTCCAATACGGAATCGGCATCTCCCCAAAGGTAGACCCTCTCTGGTCTGCACGTCTCGGGCCTCTAGCGTATATGCCCCCTGGCATGGTGATGCGGTTCCTATGGAAGTTCGCTGTAGTGCTTTCAGGGAGGGTGGCGGACGACCCGCTCTTTAATTCGGAGAGCCTGCCGCCTGGTGTTGTGTGGGAAAGGCCGCCCCTGGACCCCTGGGAGGTCGATGTACCCAATACACACGGAGTGCTAGCCTACGTTTGTGGTATGGTGCTCGACTGGCCCCACAATTGGTACCGAGTGCTCGAACTCGTGGCCAGGTCAGAGAGCAGGCAGGTGGGGTTACACCAATACCTACCAGGTATCCTGGCCCGCACCTTTCTGGAGCCGGAGTGGGCGTGGCTCCGCGAAAGCTGGGCGGACTTTGTTGGGGCCAAAATGTACAGCATGCCGGAAGCTTGCGCCCTGGCTTTTCTACTACCGCCAATTACGCCTCAAAGAAGGGGCCAATCATGAGGTGCTCAGCCCCAAGCAAGCCGCCAGGCAGGCTGGCATGAAAGTAGAAACGGTCAAGACGCTTATTGAGGAGGGGGTGCTCCCGGCCACACCCGCCCCGCCTCAATACCACTCTCCCGAAGTCAAACAAGGTAAGTGCCGGCACCGTATCGTTATCATCCATGCCGATGCCGTTCACCGGCTCCGGGCAACTCTGCGCTCGCAGCTTTCCCTGATCGAAGTAGCCGCACGATTGGGTATATGCGAGAAGACAGCGCGAGCGCTGGTGCGCGAAGGGCTTCTCGAGAGGCACAACGGCCTGGGTAGGCAGAAACGGTGCATCACTGAGGCCTCACTTGCCCGATTTCTGCAGCGGGTGTGCGGTCCGGCTCATGTGTTTTCGACGCCGGAGGACGAAGGGGGTAATGGCGATGCCTTGACGCTGTATGATGCCCAGCGTCTTGCCATCTATTACTCTGTGCGACTGCCGGAGTTGCTCTACGCGGTGGAGCAAGGGCTGCTGCGTGCCCGGCGCATGGAAGGTCCCATAAGTCTGCGCACGCTATGGTTCCATGAGTGCGATGTGCGGCGTTACTTGTCTACGGTAAAACTTCCTGACGGCACCAGGCTGTTGTCCCGAATGGAAGTGCTTAGGGTGCTCGGCTGCACGCACAAGACGCTGCGGCGGCTCCGCGATAGAGGCTTGCTCTTGCCCGCCACGTCGGACGATGCCCACCCCAAGGCGCTTTGGCGCTACAGCAGCCGGGACGTGGAAGCCTTCCTCGGCCGGTACGTATCGAGCGCGGAGGCCGCGGGTATAGTGGGCTGCACTCGTTCGAGCCTTGATGAAGCAGCCAGGGACGGAAGGCTTCCCGAAGGCGCGATAGCCTTCGTCGGGCGCTTCACCTTGGATGATGCAAAGGAGGAGGGCGCATCTCGTATGAGAAGGGCCGTGCGGCGCTACGACCGCGTGGTCCTTGAAGACTGGGTGCGGGACCGTATCGAACTCAGCCGATGCTGCAGAGCTCTTGGGCGTGACGGTCAACACGGTGACGGAATGGGGGCGGCGTGGGCTGCTCCATCGAGTAGGCTCTACCTGGTACTCCAGGCGAGAGGTCATAGAATGGCGGGATAACCGTCTGTCTACGAAGGAAGTGGCCCGGCGTTTCGGCGTCTACCCAGTCACTATCGCCCGGTGGGTGCGGCTTGGCCATCTTACACCGGTGGCTCGGGTGGGCAAGAATGGTAAATGGTGCTACTTCTCACGAGCCGACATAGAGCGTATGGAAGGGGAGTGGGTGACAATGGAGGAAGCCGCTTCGATGTTAGGCGTCCACAGGGCAACGATTGCGGCTTGGTATCGAGCAGGGAAGCTGCCGTCGTTGGGGCGCGGCATAATGGGGCGGGTATGGTTTGAACGCTCCGCCTTAGTTGAGTTCCAGTGTAATCGGTGCGCTTAGGGACCGGGATTGATAACTCACGGAACCAAGCATGCAAGCAGGGCTGACCATCGCGTAGTTGCCAGCCCTGCTTCTATAGCTGCTACGGTGCCCAAGGTGCTTTGACCCCATTATGGGCTTACCTTTGTTGCGGTAGCGGAGATGCGCTTTGCTTTTGGACCTGCTTACGATACCGAAGTACAAGGCCGCCCGCAATGCTTTCAGCAAACCCTCCGCAATAATTTAGCAAGAATTACACGGGGCAGGCACAGTGAATTGCCCTCGTTAGGGCCGAGAAATGCAAGAAGGGCTGGCATCAGTGATGTAGCCAGTCCTTCTCGATTGTCCGCATTAGTGCCAAGGCAGCTCCCCCTGCTAAGTCGCACGTGCACCCCCACCATAAATGCAACTCTGCTTATGAAGAGCCATTCACCCAAATACAGAAAAGTTCCGTGATTTATAAGCGAAGTCTCCGTGATTTATAAGCCAAAATCCGTGATTTATAAGCAAAGTTACAAATTTCGTTACAGCTTGCTCACAATCAGCTTACTAATCGTCCTCAACGTATCGAACACCCCCACGCCTTTGGGGGCTATCAATTG